>OY970206.1:0-1585000 GCA_963708425.1 uncultured Alphaproteobacteria bacterium | reverse complement strand
CTGGAGGTCCGAACCAACACCCGTTGAAAAGGGTCTGGATGACGTGTGGCTAGGGGTGAAAGGCCAATCAAACCTGGAGATAGCTGGTTCTCCGCGAAAGCTATTTAGGTAGCGCCTCGGACGAATACCATCGGGGGTAGAGCACTGCATGGGTGATGGGGGCCCACAGCCTTACTGAGCCTAAGCAAACTCCGAATACCGATGAGTACTATCCGGGAGACACACAGCGGGTGCTAACGTCCGTTGTGAAGAGGGAAACAACCCTGACCTGCAGCTAAGGCCCCTAATTCATGGCTAAGTGGGAAAGCATGTGGGACGGCCAAAACAACCAGGAGGTTGGCTTAGAAGCAGCCATCCTTTAAAGATAGCGTAACAGCTCACTGGTCTAGATAAGCTGTCCTGCGGCGAAGATGTAACGGGGCTCAAGCCATGAGCCGAAGCTCAGGATGTGCAGCAATGCACGTGGTAGCGGAGCGTTCTGTGATATAGAACGTTGTGTATATATGTTTGGAGCGGGCCAAGGAGCCGACAGATGTCTGTTGCAGCGATGCAATGGGGGTCGACGGGCAAGAGGGGAGCGCAAAACATAACCTACACAATCTTCTTTCTGTGAAGCCGGGCTGTAAGGCATCCGGTGGAGAGATCAGAAGCGAGAATGTTGACATGAGTAGCGATAAAGAGGGTGAGAGACCCTCTCGCCGTAAGTCCAAGGGTTCCTGCTTAAAGCTAATCTGAGCAGGGTAAGCCGGCCCCTAAGGCGAGGCCGAAAGGCGTAGTCGATGGGAACCACGTTAATATTCGTGGGCCAGGAGGAAGTGACGGATCTCAAAGATTGTCTGCCCTTATCGGATTGGGTGGGCCGTTCAGAGGTCCCTGGAAATAGCCCTCCATCAGACCGTACCCTAAACCGACACAGGTGGACTGGTAGAGTATACCAAGGCGCTTGAGAGAACCACATCAAAGGAACTCGGCAAAATGCCTCCGTAAGTTCGCGAGAAGGAGGCCCAACGTTTACGCAAGTAGATGTTGGGGGCACAAACTAGGGGGTGGCGACTGTTTACTTAAAACACAGGGCTCTGCGAAGCCGTAAGGCGACGTATAGGGTCTGACGCCTGCCCGGTGCTGGAAGGTTAAAGGGAGGGGTGCAAGCTCTGAACTGAAGCCCCAGTAAACGGCGGCCGTAACTATAACGGTCCTAAGGTAGCGAAATTCCTTGTCGGGTAAGTTCCGACCTGCACGAATGGCGTAACGATCTCCCCGCTGTCTCTGATGTGGACTCAGCGAAATTGAACTGTGTGTCAAGATGCACACTTCCCGCGGTTAGACGGAAAGACCCCATGCACCTTTACTCTAGCTTCGCACTGGTATCAGGATTGCGATGTGCAGGATAGGTGGTAGGCATTGAAGCGGGGACGCCAGTCTTCGTGGAGCCATCCTTGAGATACCACCCTTTGCACTTCTGATATCTAACCGCGGTCCATTATCTGGATCCGGGACCCTGCGTGGTGGGGAGTTTGACTGGGGCGGTCGCCTCCCAAATTGTAACGGAGGCGCGCGAAGGTAGGCTCAGACCGGTCGGAAATCGGTCGTTGAGTGCAATGGCAGAAGCCTGCCTGACTGCAAGACTGACAAGTCGAGCAGAGACGAAAGTCGGTCATAGTGATCCGGTGGTCCCAAGTGGGAGGGCCATCGCTCAACGGATAAAAGGTACGCTGGGGATAACAGGCTGATGATGCCCAAGAGTCCATATCGACGGCATCGTTTGGCACCTCGATGTCGGCTCATCTCATCCTGGGGCTGGAGCAGGTCCCAAGGGTATGGCTGTTCGCCATTTAAAGAGGTACGTGAGCTGGGTTTAGAACGTCGTGAGACAGTTCGGTCCCTATCTGCCGTGGGTGTAGGAGACTTGAGAAGAGTTGCCCCTAGTACGAGAGGACCGGGGTGAACGAACCACTGGTGGACCAGTTATCGTGCCAACGGTAGTGCTGGGTAGCTATGTTCGGACAGGATAACCGCTGAAGGCATCTAAGCGGGAAGCCCCCTTCAAAACAAGGTCTCCCTGAGGGCCGTGGAAGACCACCACGTCGATAGGCCAGAGGTGTAAGAGCGGTAACGCTTTCAGCTGACTGGTACTAATTGCCCGATAGGCTTGATTTGATCCAGAAACAGCAAGGTTTATCCCGATGGACGCGATGTCCATCAAGACCCCTTCGCTCATCTGCGAAAAATGTCAAAAGCACCGCTGATATGTGTGCAAACACGATCAGCATAGACTTGGAACAGAGTTGTGAGCATGTGATCAGACCAGCATGGATCTGAACCACCCCCACAACGTCCCGCAGTGAGGCTTCGGATTTTGTCCGCAGCCCCCCTGCAAACAAAACTGATGTTGTGCGTTTCTTTCTCGGTTTGGTGGTCATAGCGCGAGCAAAACACCCGATCCCGTCCCGATCTCGGCCGTTAAGTGCCGTCGCGCCAATGGTACTGCATCTTAAGGTGTGGGAGAGTAGGTCACCGCCAAACCTAGTAAGAAACGCAAATTCTCTCATAAACGATGATCATATACCCACGCACAACGCGTGAAGCACGCACGCCAAAACGCACTCAAGTAGCGAAGCGGTAGTGCAAAAAAAGAAGTGTCGCGGGATGGAGCAGCCCGGTAGCTCGTCAGGCTCATAACCTGAAGGTCACAGGTTCAAATCCTGTTCCCGCAACCAAAATTCTACGTCTTATCAAAGACTTCAAAGCCGAGCAAAACGCTCGGCTTTTGTCATTCCAAATTCTTGTCAACGCCTGGTCAACGTTTGACGAGTTCCCCGCGGTGTGCATCGCGATGTTGGGTTCACTGGGTCAAACCTCTTGGTACCATCGGCAGGTGTAACCTTAGATTTCTAAGGGCAATTCGATCTCGACCGGAGGTTGAACGGCGATGCTGATCGGAGTGTGAAGGTCGATGTCAATGCGGCGTCCCTTCAGGGTGACAACCAGCGCATAACGGGCCATCCGGTTTACGACCGCTGGTCGCGCGCGGTCACGCCACCAGCCACCGACCGGCTTGATGCACAGCCGGTCTCGCCCCAGCAGGTCAATTGCCGGTCCGCTCCAGGTATCGCAGTGCAGAGATCCAGCTGAGATGCTGTCGGGACCGAGCAGCCAACGACTGTCGTCTGGATGCGCAGCACCACCAATGCGTGGGTCATCACGCTCCGAGGCATTCACACGCCGCTTGAACGAGTCGACCGTTTCGCCCTTTCGCCGCAGATCAAACCGAAGACCAAAAGACTGATATCGTTGAGGGTCGACGTTTGCCGAAAACCCGGGGTTTGGGTCGACAAAGTAAGACAATGTCACCTTAAGGTCGATCAGCTCGTTGCCCAACTGCTCAAGGACGGCCATCGGGAGCGGGAGCTGGTAATAGTGGCATTCGTTGAATTTGCGTGTTCCTTGCATCCGAAACGGCTGGATCTCGGACTGCGCAACAAGCGCAACCTGATCCCGCGCCGACGCAGTTGCACGTTCGAAGTCAGGAACACCGTAGCCAAAACGGCGCACCAACGCGTAACGTTCCCGCAAGCCTGGTTGGGCATCGAAAGCCGAACGCATATGTTCCGTGTATTCGCCGCTGTGGACCATGAGGGCTCTGATCATCTCAGGCCAATATTCCGGGTGATCAGCAGCAATACGCGCCGCAATTCGTGCACCTTGAGCCGTTGCAGCGCTGGTTGCATCGAAAGGCACGAGAGGGAGGCGGCCGACATCCCGCCCAGTACTTAGCAAGCAAAGCGAATCCACAGTGAGAATGTCGTTGCGCCCGGGGCTGACTGCACGATTTCCTGCTTCAAGTACTCTCCGGCTTGAACGGGGACCGTCCGGGCAGCCAGCCGACTGAAGTTCTGCTGTGTGGACTGAGTCCCCCAACTTCCGCCAGAGGACTCCAGTCCTCGTAACCCGGATCGGTCACCGTCGAAAAATCTGTATATCCGCCGACTGTAAGTGCGTTCCAAGCTTGCGATGGGTCTTCCGCTGGATATGCATCTTGGCCTGCCCATTCCGCCATGCGCATAACGGGCAAGGTGTTGCCAGTTGAAAGCACGAAAAGGCGCTGCGGCGCGTCGTCGTCGTCGCCGACCATAGTTCCCGCAGCCGCCTGATCAATCGCTGCACTCCATGTCGACGGGTGAGCACCGGATACACCTTCGTTCGTTATCGCCATGCAATAGATGCGAAAGCGTTCAGGTGCCGTGATCTCTGGAAGTGCGACAGCGGCCTGAGTGATCGAACCATAAGAGTTCGGGTTATTCGCGTCAGCTCCATGAGGCGGGATGAGTTTTACGGACTCTAGGCGATGTCTCAGAGTCCGAACTTCTGTGTCTGCCAGTTGGGCAACCAAATCACCGTGCAGGGCGATTCCTGCCATTGCTGTCCCGTGGCTGTCGTGATCGTCGGTTCCCCATTCGGTGTCATATGCATGAAGGTCAACGGGGGAGATCGCCGGTTCTAAGAGGGCATGTCCCCGATTCACGCCTGTGTCGAGCAGACAGACCGCAGGTACTTCCGCACCAGGCCATTCGATGCGGTTGGCGAGATCATCTGACCATTCGTGCTGCGTTTCGCGCACATGTTCCATGAAGAAGACTGGGTTATCGGTGGCGCGCCGCAGCTCACCGATAACACCCGTCGCAAACATCATAAGTTCGATAGCGGCGCGTGTTGCCCAGACTGGAACTACCGCCACTTCAGGAAAGTACAGACGGCGATCTTTGTCGGCAGGCCGCAATCCCAGCCGTTCACAGACATCCTCCAGCGCGCCTTCGTTACCACGTTCGGTCCACACCGCCCACCACATTTGATGGTGAGGGTCTACCGGAAGGGCTGCGACATCATCTGTCCAAAGCGTTTCCAGGCGAGCACGACGAAATGCCTCAATGGGTGCAACCGTTGCGGCATTAGGTGGTTGCTGCCCTTTTGGCGTTAGCTGGCCAGCGCGATAATCCTCAAGGATAGCCGTTAATGCAACACGGGCATGATCTGGCACAAAAAGCGCAACAAGACGCCTGTCGGCGCTATCCTGTACTGCTGTGGGCTTTATGCCCTGCGTCTTGCGGTCCAGCCCATCTGGGATCGGTCCTCGCCGAAGTTCGACTTCAACGTAGCTGCCCTTCGGTGGCGGCAGGCGATCGTCCAGCACTCGGGCAGCGTCAGCAGCTTCGAACGCAGCATTCAATTCATTGAGCAAGCGCGATCCGTGCTCTTGTCGTATTCGAGCCGCACTTGAACCGCCGCCGCCCTGACCGGAATAGTCGACAGAAGTTACGAATGCAGAAATGTCGATGTGTGGGAGAGTGAAGCGTGTCGCCATGCGTTAAGATTTCGCAACGTCTAGGAAGGCGTTGCGCATTTCACTTCTTTCGCTAAGGCGCACGAGAAGATCGTCAGTTGACACGGCGTTGCGCTCGTCAAGAATGGCGCTTTTAACCGCGTCATCGACGGCGCGGACAAGTTCTGACTGACTCAGGCCTTGGGCAGTCTCAACGATTTTGCTCCATGCAAGTCTTGGGGCCTTCATCGGGCGAAGATTCATCAAGACTATCTCTTTTATCTGCTCTGCCGTCGGCACATCAAATTCAAGCACCTGATCATAGCGGCGAAGCAAAGCGCGATCCAATAGCGAAGGGTGGTTCGTTGCGCATATTATTACGCTATCGGTTGCATTGTCCTCTTCCATGAATTGCAAGAAAGAATTCAACACGCGCCGCATCTCAGCAACGTCGTTCGTTGATGTGCGATGTCCGCCCATGGCATCAAATTCATCGAACAGATATACGCCCCGTCGCTTGGCCGTCTCGTCGAACACCAAGCGAAGTTTTGCGGCAGTGTCCCCCATAAAACGGGTGATGAGGCCCTCGAGGCGAATGACGAATAAGGGCAGATGCAGTTCTCCTGCAAATGCTTCCGCCGACATTGTCTTGCCAGAGCCAGGAGGGCCAACAAACAAAAGGCGACGACTCGGCACTTTTCCATGTTCGCGAAGCCAGTCGCGCTTCCGTTGCTGAAGCAGAACGTCGTTCAGGCGCAGCACGAGGCGCTCATTCAGCACCACGTCTTTTAACCGGTAGCGTGGCTCGCGAAGCTCTAAAAGGCCTTCTAGGTTGCCGCGCGGCGCGCCGAACGCGATGGGAACCGACTCACCTCGTGGCCTTTTGGCCCTTGCGCGCTCGATTTCCGCACGTATTTCTTCGGCTGTGCTCTTGTGACCTTGGCGTGCTTCAGAGGCGGCAACCTGCAGGGCAATCGAAAAGAACATGTCGTCGTCGCCTTCGGCGCGACTTCTAAGCATTGCCAGAATTTGCTTAGTGCTCGACACGACGCCTCTCCTGTTTTGAACGAACGTTACTATGAAAATGTCCTGAGCCGAAAGGCATTTCGATTCCGAAAGGGCGCATTCCGCTGGCCGCTCCAAAATGACACACTAGGAGAGTCCGCACTGGATGGGGCCGCGTTGAACGTGCCTTCTGTTTTCATCGACCCCAGTAGCATTACCTCCCGCGCTTATCGGCAACCGACCAGATCACCGACCCGATGGTCAGCAGCGCGCCGATGACCGGTTCGATATCGGAGGCCTGGACATAGCCCTTTGCGACGAGCGCGGTGCCAGCGACCGTCAGGATTTGCCGGATGAGGGCGAGGATTGCAGGTTTCAGCATGGTTTTCTCCAGTTCAGATTTCATTGGTGGTTGCTAGGAATTCGCCCGGCTTCATAGTCGGCAGGCGTTGGAGGCGGGGCGGGTAGGTGGTTGGCCAGCGCGCGCCGAGCAGGCGTGACTTGGCAATGCGGGCGATGGTGACGGCGTCGGATTGATTGCCGCCGAGGACGAAGAAATGCGTGTCGTCCTGGCCAACAGCGAAGCCCACATGGCCGCCGGATCCACGTTCAAAGATCAGCGCTGCGCCGGTGACCGGCTTGGTGTCCTGCCCGAACAGCAGCCAGTTGCGGGCCCAGTAAGGATTGGTGCCCAGCGCACCGAGCAGGGGTTCATCCGGCAGGCCCATTCGGATGCAAGTTTCCACGAAATCGCCGCACCAAGGGCTTTTGGACGGATCGCCCAAACTGCGGCCGTCGCGCTTCAGCCAGTCCATCAGCCAGGACCGGTCGCGGGCCTCATTGCGGCCCAGCGCGCTTTTCGCCTCGTTGATCCACGGCAAGGGCCCCTGCGGTGACAGTGAGGCCGGTTGACCATTGGCGGCGATTAGCTGCCGCAAGGCACGGACGGTCCGGACGCCCCAGCGACCATCGATGGTGCCGGGGGTGTGGCCGAGCTTGTCCAACCCGCTCTGGATCTGGCGGATGGCATCGGTGGGGTCTGTAGTCATTGGATGGCTCTTTCTGCCCAACCTCGGGCAACAAAAAACCCGCCGTGTGGGCGGGTCGGGGACGGTCGGTGGGTGGTGGGTTTGATTATGGGCGTTGCGCCAGTTCCCGCAGCAGAGCGTTGGTTTCGCGGGCCTGTTGTTTCAACTCGTTGATCGAGACCGACAGCGCATCAAAACGCACGTCCTGCCTTGTGGCGCTGTTTTCCAGCACGCGGACGCGGGCTTCCAATTGCGCGGAATTCGCCCGCTCGGCCACGATCATTTCGCGAGTTTCGGTCAGCGCGGAGGTCAGTCGGTCGGCGGCACCTTGCAGTGAGGCCAAAGTCCCGCCGCCCCACCAGATCAGGCCAGTGACCGAGACCAACATGGTCCAGGCCAACGCCTTGTTGATTGTGATGCCGCGTTCATTGTTTTCGATCATGGTTTTCGTCACTTCTGAATTTCCTGCGTTGGTTTTTGTGCTGAAGCCGTCATGCCGCTCGCAGCCAGATCGCCGTGCCTGGCCCGGCATTGGTTTCAGATGCAAGATATCCCCACGCGCCTGGCGCGGCAGTTGCGTACGCCAATGTCCGGCGCAGCACTTTGCGGGCCGTGGTGACCGGCGCACCGCCGTTCAGATCGGGCGTGGCGGTAGAAGCCCAAGCCGACAAGGTCGCGGTGGATGAGTGTCGGATGCCCAGCCAGTAGGTGATGCCACGTCGCACGGTGATCGCTGCCGTGGCAGGCTTGACGCCGACAGTCGCGAAGTCGAGATCGCCGGTTTCCAGAAGCAAGGAAGCCGGTCGACCAGTTGCATCGGCGCTGTAGACCACGATCTTGCCCAGCGCTGCGGCGATCAAAGTGGTGACGTTCACCGACAGCCGGTCGATGGTGATGTCATCGCGCGGGATGAAGGGGAACAGGTCGATCCGTCCTGCGGCCCCGGCCAAGACACCTGTGGCCCCGCCGCCCGCGCCTGTCGTGGTTAGGGCATAGTCGCCCACCACCGGCGTCAGCCAAGGCACATCCTGATCGGCCAGAATACGTGTCATGCCACCCAGCCGCGTGCGCAACTGCCCGGTAGTGGCATTGTGCCAAAGCCAGCCGTCGGCCGGGGACACGGGATCGGCGGCAAGGCCAGTCAGCGCGACCCCCATCGGAAACCTGACTCGGCCGGTATTGCGATCCGCGACCAGCGCATCAATAAAGCTGCTGCCGTCCGGGCTGACTTTCAGGGTGAAATCATCGCTGCCCAGCGTGCCAAACAGCGCCCGCACCGAGAAGCCGGTCTTGAAGCTGAAAGAGGCATCGTTGATGGAGGCGTTCTTGTTCACCGTCACATCGATGGATGCGCCCGCGTTGTTCAAAAGCACGTTTGGCGTATTGACGCTCAGCCGGTTGGTGGCATCAGCCGTGGCCCCACCAAGCCCCAGCAGCTGCGCGGTGAGATTGGCTTGTGGCATGCCGACCTGAGTGACGGCATTGGCAAAGGTCACCGTCGGCGTATTAATCACGGTTGTGCCGCCAGCCCCGGGCGTCGCCGACCCGATGTTCACGACCGTGGTCGATCCGGACGCACCGTCGGTGCCGAGGTTCACGGTTTTGGTCACGCCGGTCGTCGTGGCGCCAGTGCCCATGCCATAAGTGGCGGTTTCTGTTGATGTGCCGATGGTGGCCGCAGCACTGGATATCGTGACCGTCCCGGATGCTGTTAGAGTGCCGGAGAAGGTCTTGTCGCCAGAAAAGGTCTGCATGCCTGCGAGGATCGCCAATTCGCTGGAGGTGTTCGGCAACGAAAAGGTCCGGGTGGTGGCTGCGCTGATGCCCGATAGGTTGAACATCGCCTTTTTCGTCGGATCGCCATCGTCGTAGACCTCAAACACGGCATCTGAGAAGGACACGCCGCCCGATCCGCCCGATCCACCTACAGTCACCCAACCCGTGCCGTTCCAGACGGTGTGGGCCGCGTCGGCAATGCTCCAGGCTGTCCAGCCGGGCCGCGGCACCAGACGCATCCAGACACCGTCGACCCAGAAAGCTACATTCAGATCCCATCCCGCCCATACCCCTGTCGCTGCCGGGGCCACGATGTGCCGGTCGCCGTCCACCGGCGATAGGGGCGGGGCCGTTCGGTTTTGGTCCAGCACGGACAGCTGGACCATGGCATCGAGCAGCCGCAACGCCTCGTTGTGGGTGACGTGCTTTTGGGCCTGCGATGCCAGGATGTAAGGCAACAGCAAGTGGGTGGTGATGTCGGACATGGGGGCGCTTTCAGAATGTGAGGGTGACAGAGCGTGGCGTGCCCCGGCCGATCAGGGCGGAGAGCTGATAGATGCGGATGTCGAGGCTGTTGCCGGGGGCCAGCGTCGCTCCCCAATCGGTGATCTGCTGGGCGGCTGTGTAGAGCGCACTCGTTGTGCTGGCTGTCAGCGTGCGTTTGACTGTGACGCCGTTGCGGATTTCCACCTCGTAGGCTTCGGCGACTTCCGCCAGTGGCACATCGCCCACGCCCCAGGTGTCGGCAGCGAGTGACCGCGACCGGCGTGTCCAGCGGATCGTCAGATCACCGGGGCTCCGCGCCGTGCGCCAAGGTTGTTCGGCATGCACGACCGAGAACGGCCGCAGCCCGGCACCTTCGGGTGTGAAGTTAGTGGCGACATAGGTTTCATCGCCAACGGGGCGTGACGCCGGGCCGATGCGCCAATTCCATGGCAAGCCCAGATCAGCCTCGCTGATGGGCAAGGGTGCCACAGCGGGGTCGAGCACCACGACGCGCGAGCCGGTCGGCACGATACTGACAACCGCGTTTTCCGTACCCCGCTGGCCGCGCAGCAACCGGGTCAGGCGATATCTTCCCGCTGCGATCAGCTCGGCTGACCCCGCCTGGACGATTTCCCATTGGCCGGGGGCTGTCTCCACGGCCAGCGCATTGGCCCCGCCCAGCAGGGTGATGTCGGTGACGCTTTCCAAGGTTCCCGAGAACAGATCGATCACCAGCGCATTGCCGAGATCAAAGCGCGACACTGGCCCGGCATAGAAATCTGCCGCGAGAACTCCCATCCGGGCGCGGGTGCCAAGGATTGTCAGCAGCCCAAAACCATCGGTTGCGGCACTGCGGAACACGGCCATCTCGCCCGGCCATGGCGTAGCATGGGCCGCAGCAAAGGGACGGTGCGCCGGTTGGTCTTCGCTCAGCTGTGGCAAGTCTATCAGGACGACATCTGGTTGGCTTAGTATGGTCGGTGTTGACAGGGAGGCCGGGCGCGGATCGCCGGGTGGCAGGTCATAAACCGCACGATCCTGCCGCACAGCGTCGATGCCACGGGCTTCGGAATCCGCAATCGACACCAGCCGCAGTTCGGTCAGGCGGCCATCATGATCCAGGAGGATCACATCACAGGGATCCAGCGCCAGCCGGGATGGGGGCAATTTGAACACAGCACTTTCCCGGCCAACCCACGCTTCCATCAAGGCACGGCGGCAGCGGCGCTCGGCCTCTTCGGGCGGCACGGCCATCGGGAATGCTTCAGAAGCTATGCGCGAGGTTTCCACCGTGATCCGCCGCGCTTCGACTTGGGCGGCGTCATAGTCCTCGTCGGCGCGGGCCATCTGCCATTTCAGGGCCTGCGGCAGCTCGGACTCCTGCGCCCGGGTCAGTTCCATGACGTCGCCGCGCGCGGAGGCAGGGGCGACCATCGCATCAGGCGTGACCGTGCCGATTGCGACCCGGCCACGCATCAGGAACCGGATGCGGCCTTCGCTTTCGGCGGCATCAAAGCCGAAGTGCCGCGCCAAGGTGCTGATCGAGGCGCGCGGGGCTTCCAGCGCCGAGATGACATAGCCCTCGACCGCGCCCCAAAGGCCGGAGACGTCGATGCGGTCTTCAGGCAGCCCCGCGCGCAAGCAGAGGTGGCGGACGAGGGCGGCCAGCGATATCGCTCCCAGCCGTCCAGTCAGCCAGTGGCCCAGTCGCCAGTTTGGGCCATCGGTCCAGACCCCGATCAATTCCGGAAAGAACGGATAGGGGCGGGCATCCCATGTCCAAGCTGCGCATTCGGGCACATGCACCATGCGGTTGCCGTAGACTGAGGAAGTCGGGTTGTTGGCCGCCGCGCCCCAGAACAGATAGGTCGCCTCAAGATAGGCGCGCTGGATCGCATCATCCCGCCAGCCACGTGAGAAATACGGCGTGAAGCTTTCCGACGACTTCGGATCGAAAAACACGTTCGGCTGGTTGGTGCCTCGGTCGATGGCCGGGCAGCCAAGTTCGGTGAACCAGATCGGCTTTGACTGCGGCACCCATGCCGTTGGCGTCACGCTCTCCACGCCGCCCGAGCGGTTGAAATGCGGCTCGGACCACCAAGCGCGCAGATCCTTGAAGCGGAACACCCAAGGTTTGCCCGCCGCGCCATCGGTGATCGCGGTTCTGATCTGCGCTGCACGATCCGATGGGCTGGCATAAAACCAGTCAAACCCCTCGCCACCCGCGATGTTCGATTGCAAGTAGGCGCGGTCATAGATTGCTGGCGCCAGTTCCGCATCGGCATGTTCAAACCCTTCACGCCAATCCGAAAGCGGCATGTAGTTATCGATGCCGATGAAATCGATATTCGCATCTGCCCAGAGCGGGTCGAGGTGGAAAAACACTTCGCCCGACCCATCGGCAGGATGATGGCCAAAATACTCCGCCCAGTCGCCCGCATAGCCGATCTTGGTGCCAGCGCCGAGGATCGAGCGCACTGCCGTTGCCAGATCGCGAAAGGCTTGGACGGCGGGATAGCTGCTGGCGGCAGAGCGGATCGTCGTCAGGCCGGGCATTTCCGAGCCGATCAGGAAAGCATCCACGCCCCCGGCCACTTTGCAGAGATGCGCGTAATGCAGTATCATCCTGCGCAGGCTCCATTCGCCGACCGGGCCAGTCCAGCTGACGGTTTGCCCGGAAATACTGAAACTGGCGGGCGTCGCCGTGCCGAACAATGCCGACACCTGCGACGCGGCTGTTCCAGTCTTATCCACCGATCCGACGTAGCCCGCCGCCGGGGAGCAAGTGATCCGTCCCCGCCAAGGGAAGGTCGGCTGCCCGATGGTGGCCGCATTGTTGGAATAGGGGTTCGGCTTGGTATTGCCGGGCGGCACATCGAGCAGCAGGAACGGATAAAAGGTGACGCGCAACCCGCGCGCCTTCATCTCCTGAATCGCTTGAACCACTGCGAAATCGGTAGGTGTGCCGCCATAGACCGGGCGGTCCTCGACATCGCGGCTGACCAGAAAGGCATTGGCGCGGGAAACCCCATTCACCACCCATGCGGAAGGTGTCGTGGTCTTGGCTGCAACCTCGACGCCGGGGCGGACCTTGCAATTGCCCGCCCGCAGGTCATCGCCGAACCACGCAACGACGAGGCTGACACTTTCGACCGCCGGTGCCATGGATTGCAGCCGGTCCAGCGCCACGACGATGTCTGGCGTTTCAGGAATTGCGTTCAGGTTCTCGGCGACGGTGGCACCGCCAGCCCCGCTAGATTTCTTGACCGGGACGGTGGCGTAAGCGAATTCACCCGAAGCTGGGATCAGGGTGACGGCTCGGACTAGCCCCTCGGCGGTGTCGGGATCAGCGAGCGGCCGGAATGCCTCGAAGGAAATCTGCGGCAGGCGGTTGCCGAATGCCGTGAGGTCCAACTCCTCCAGCACCACATAGGCAGTGCCGTGATAGGCGGGCGTGTTTGCGGCGCCCATCTTGGCCGAAATAAACGGATCGGCGGTCTGCACTTCATCGCCCGGATACCAGCGCCAGGTGACGCCGGTCATATCCATCGCCTTGCCATCGGCCCAGATGCGGCCGATGCCGGTGATCGGGCCTTCACAGAGGGCAACCGCGAAGGAGGCGAAGTAGAGGTATTCGGTGGTCGTGACCTTGGTGAGACCACCACCTTTGCCGCCGCCCTGACTAGTGTTGCGGGTTTCTTCGCGGAAATCCGTGGCCCAGATGATGTTGCCGCCAATCCGCATCCGGCCGTAAAGCCGTGGGATCACGGCACCTTCGGTCGAGGACGTGATCCGCAGGCTGTCGAGCCTTGCGCCCTCGATGCGCTGGGCGGGTGCCAGAGACGACACGATCCAGTTGTCGACGACCGAGCCAATGGTGGATCCGATGAAACCACCGATGGCGGCGCCGGAAAACCCGAGGATGGCACCGCCGAAAGCGCCGCCAATCGCGGAGCCGACGGCACCGAGAACAAGAGTTGCCATGATGAAATTCTCAGATGCTGCTGGAGCGCGGGAACAGGAAGGCGAAGGCGATGCGCCGCCGCCATGTTGGGGTCAGGACTTCCTCGACGACACCAAGGCGCTCGTAGGAATGGATGAAGCTGTCGGGACCGGTCAGAATGCCGACATGCTTGGCAATGGCGCGTGGGGCCATGCGGAACAGGACGAGGGCACCGGGTGTGGCATCGACTATAAAAACCTCCGCCATCATACGTCGCGCGCCTTCCGCCAGCACCTCGTGCTGCCCGGTCTCGCCCCAGTCCCGACTATAGGGTGGGATCGGGAAGGACTCCGCCCCGACCACCTCGCGCCAGACACCGCGCGCCAGACCAAGGCAATCGCAGCCAACACCGCGCAGGCTGGCCTGATCATGATACGGCGTGCCGAGCCAGAGGCGGGCCGTGGCGACGACGTGATCGGGATCAACAGTTGTCACAACACATTCCCCTCATTGCCATCGCCCCGGCTGGCATAGCGCAGCACGGCATCCTGGCCGGGGATGTTTGGAAAGCCGCGAAAGTTGGCCACGTTGGCGAATTTGACACCGCAGGTCGCCATGCGCTTGTCGCAGCCTGCCCGCGCGATGAAACTGTCGCCCTCCGCGATGGCACGCACCGGCGCTTCCAGCAGGGTCAGCGTGGCAATGCTGCCTGCCAGATCATGCGCCAGCACTTCGGTGATGCGCCCGGCATTTGCGCCACTGGTCCAAGCGACGGTGCCAGACGTGAACCAGCCCGCAGTGAATCCCGCGAGGCCGGTGGCCATGAATGCCCGGTCGCGCAGAAGGTCGGTGATCACGCCACTGCCTTTGAAGGCAGCATTTTCCAGATCGATGCCGCAGCGCGCATCGCCCAGCGCCGCGTCGCAACTGGCCTGAAACGTCCGTCCCACGGTCTGGCCCAACACATGGGCAAGGCTGCGGACTTCGGCCACGAAGGCCATCCGTCCGCGCCGGATTTGACCCACTGCACCCCGCCGCAGCAAGACCCGCTGGCTCGTGTCAGACCAGTTGACCCGCCAAAGCTCGACCTGCGCCGCGTCCCAACGGCCATCGACAATGTCGGTTTCGGTGATCCTATCAGAGGTCAGCACACCCTCGGCATCCTGCGCATCGACGGAGAGGTCGGAGCCAGAGCGCACTTCGGACGCGGCAAATCCGCTTTCGGGTTCGAAATCCGTGCCATCGAAGGTAAGCACCGCATCATGGTCGGTGAAGCCCAGCGTCACGCCGTCGGCGCGGGATATCTTCCAGCACCAAGACAAAGTGGTGGTGCCATCGTCCAGATGGGCTTGCAGTGCAGGGGAAAGGCTTTTCATCGCCGGATCTCCAGAAGGGGGATGGACGTGATCGACCCCAGCCGTTCGATATCGAGCGTTACGTCGAGCATGTCGGTATCAAACCGCACCGGCACATCGAATTCGAACCCTGCGCGGACAATGACCCCACTGCCGGGGGCGGTGGTGAAGGTGACGACGCCGGTGGCGGCATCCAGAGACCAACCCGAGAATTGCTCCACGGTGCCCAGCGCGACGCGAACTGTGCCAATGACGGGTTTCGCGACGGTCCTAACCCAAGTTTGCGCCCCTGACGTGTACCGTTTGACCAGCTGGAAGGTCGTCAGGCTACCCGTGCCGGTGCCGATCTGCTGGTCGATCGGGGTGATTGCCTGCGATGGCAGGCTGGATTTGTAATCCGCCCAGTCCTTGTATCGGAAGCCAAAGAGCCGCCCGTTGCGCGCCTCGAAGAAAGCCACCACGGCTGCCAGATCATCAGCGCGGCGGATGCCGTAAGCCACATCATAGCGCCGCCGCGAGTTGGCCCAGCTGGCGTTTCGCTCCTCGTCGCCGCTTGCCAATTCAACCACTTGCGTCCGTCGTTCGGGTCCGCCGCGCGCGCCCCGGCTGATGTTGTCGGGAAACCTGATCTCGTGAAACGCCATTAATTCTCTCCGTTGTTCGTGCTCTGGTCCCCGAAACCGGTACCCACTTTCGGGGGCGCACTCACATACCCCTCCGGCCCAGCGACACAGCGCGGGCGATGTCCGATGCGACTTGCGTGCGCGACTGACGGAAGCTTTCGGCATCGCGGGTCTGAATCGTGATGCTGACGTTACCACCTGCGCTGTAACCCGCCGTTTCCCGGCGCGAGAGCACGCGCTCGCCTTTTTGCAGGATGGCGGGGACTTCGTCCGGCCGCAGACCGGCAAAACCGCCAGAATGCATGCGGGGTGCCCCGGCGAAGGCCATGACCGAAACCGCGCGCATGGGAGCTGTGCCGCCAACGATGCCGCCCGCGTGATGCACAGCGGCCTCGCCGATTCCGGCAAACAACCCGCCACCACCCAACGAACCCAGCACGCCGTCAAGCGCAGAGGCAATCGGGCCAAGGATGAACTTCCGCGCTGCAAGTTTCGCAAGATCCGCCAAGATCGAGGTCACAAGATCGCCAAAACTCAGCTTGCCGGTTTTGACGAAGTTGCCCACAGCGCCCTCGGCGCTCTGAAACGCCCCAACCAGCGCCTGGCCGACATCGGCGCCAATATCTCGGGCCTTGGCGGCGTAGTCTGCCAAAGCCGCCGTCACTGCTGCCCAGCCGGTTGCGGCGATATCTGCGCCAGAAGCAGCCGCTTCCCCGGCAGCTTTGCCTGCCGCACCGGCCCCGCCTGCGGCAGTGCCTGCGTCGTTGAGGGCGTCGGTGGTTCCGTCCGCCGCGACCGTGGCCGCATCCAGCGCTGCAGCACCGTCCGTTCCGGCCGTGGTCATGGCGGTTTGCAGCGCCTGCCAGCTTGCGAGCGGCCGGGTGGCAGCATCGCTCAGCATGCCGGATGCCTCGCGATAGCCGTCGGCCCGCGCGCGTGCATCATCTGCCATGGTGCCCAGCCCAAGGTCGGGCGTTTGAAGGTAGGTCTGGCCCATCGCCGACTGAAACGCATCCGCTGCGGCGGCACCGGCTGCGGTGGCCGCCCCCTCAAATGGATTGCCCACCCGGCCCAGCGTCACCGGGTCGAGCGTGCCGATCTGGATGCCACCCTCTCCAGTGGCCCAGTCCGGCAGCAGGTCGAGTGCCGCATTCAGGCCGGAGATAAAGGTGTTGATCCGGGTGACCACACCGTTCAGCATCGCCTCGACGCCGCTGATCAACCCGTTCGCGGCCTGGAAGGCGAAGTCTCCGATGGCCGCAGGCAATGCTCCCCAGATTGCCTTCATGGCATCGTAGGCTCCCTGGAATACCCCAGCCGACGAATTGCCGAAGCCGACCACCGCCTCCAGCGCGCCCTGCATGGCATCGGCCACGGTGGCGGTGATCCCGGACCAGCTGGCCCGCAGGCTGGCGACCACCGCATCGACACCCAGTCCGATCCGGTCCCAGACCTCGCTGGCGAGATCGGACAACAAGCCCAACGCCGCGCCAAAACCACCGGCGCCCTCGACCAACTTGGAGAACTGATAGGCCAATTCCCCGGCGCCGACGATCAGCGCGCCGATGCCGGTGCGGATCAGGGCACCTTTCAAGACAGTGAGGGACAGGGAAAAGCCACTGACCCCAAGCGCCGCTGCGCCCAGCGCGATGATGAAGCGCCCAGCAAAGAAGGTGGCGAAGGCCCCGGCGATGCTGGCAATCTCGCCGATATGGTCCCCGAGAAAGCTGATGCTGGTCTGAAACACCCCGCCCGCGCGGGTGGCGTCCGCCAGTGCATTGGCCACCGTTTCCAGTGCCGGGGCGACGGCAACCGTCAACTGGTTGGTCAGACCGAGCCAGACCAGGCCGAGCCGGTCGATGGCATCGCCTGCGGTTCGGATCTGATCGGCACCCTGATCGGACACCGCCACGCCAAAGTCAGTGATGTCCTGCGAGGCTTGGCGCAGGGTTGCAGAATCGATCCGGCTGAAGGCGAGGGCCGCTTTGTCACCGAACAGCGCCGAAGCCACAGCCGCCCGCTCGGCAGGCGGGACGAATTTCGCCAGCGCATCCTGAATGGCCACGATGCGCTCATCGAGCGGCAGGGCCTGCAAATCCGTGGCCGTCAGATGCAGCCGTTGCAAAGCATCGACCGCCGTGCCGGTTCCGCCCGCAGCGTCCGACAGCTTCAGGGTCAGTTTCTTGGTGGCGGCCGCGATCTCGTCCATCGAGACTCCGGCCAGATCACCTGCGAAGGTCAGCACCTGAATGCTGCGGGTGGTGGTACCGAGCGATTGCGCCAGATTGGCCTGCGCGTCGATGGTCTCCAGCCCCGACCGGATCATTGCAATGCCAGCAGCGGCGGCAGCGGCGACAGCAACCGCCGCTGCGATTTTCACCCGGGTGGAAAATGCCGCCAGCCTGGCATTGGCAATCTCGGCTTCCTTGGACATCCGGCCAAAGCCTTTGACCCCGGCATCGCCGACGCCTTCCAGTTCTGCCCGCACCTGTTTGCCGCCGACGGCAGCCAGCCGCACGGAAACGCGTTTTTCAGCCATGGATCAGATCCCTTGAATTTCCGGCGTGTTTGTCTTACGTTTCTCAGGTCGATCAACGAAGGGTATGATCATGTCCGAGACCGCGATCCTGTCTACGAAGTTCCAGATCTCGATTCCCAAGGCGATCCGGTCGGCGCAGCATTGGGAGGCGGGGCTAACCTTTGCCTTCATCCCCAAGGGAAGCGGCGTTCTTCTGGTCCCGATTCCGAAGCGCGAGGCGCTGATGGGCATCGCACGCGGCGCATCAGCGACCAACTACCGTGACCGCTCGGACCGTTTCTGATGGTGTTGGTCGATACCTCGGCCTGGATCGAATGGCTGACAGGCTCACCGACCGGTGAAAAGCTGAGCGGGCATATGCCTGAACAATCCGACTGGCTGGTGCCGACCATGGTGCAGCTTGAGCTTGCGAAGTGGCTGACGCGCGAACTTGGTGAGGACAAGGCGGATCAGGTGATCGCCTTCACCCAAGTTTGTCAGGTCATCCCTCTGGACACCGAGATTGCCTTGGCGGCGGCGGAGGCTTGCCGCGCCCACAAGCTTGCCACCGCCGATGCCATCATCTTTGCAACTGCCCACTTGCGCGGCGCAACTCTGCTGACCTGCGATGCGCATTTTGAAGGACTTCCCGGCGTAACCCTGATCGGCAAAGCCAGCGCCTGAACGCCATCAGTCTGCTGCTGCGATCTTTTCGTTGATGCGGCGGACCATCACTGCCTCCAGTTCTGGCAACAGTTCCGCCACCACCATTGGATTCAGGCCCAGCACATGGGCGAGGGCCAGCGCCGCGCCCATGTCCCAGCCGAGCACGGCTTTGCCCGCCACCCGCATCTGCCCGCCGAGACGGCCAACCAGATCCCAGACCTGCCAGCCGTCATGGCTGAGGGGCTGGTTCA
Organism: uncultured Alphaproteobacteria bacterium; assembly: GCA_963708425.1. Lineage (GTDB taxonomy): Bacteria > Pseudomonadota > Alphaproteobacteria > Rhodobacterales > Rhodobacteraceae > JACMNW01. The sequence continues at coordinate 1,566,032 of OY970206.1, read as the reverse complement.
GCCGCGCTGGGCAGTCCGGGCATTGCGTTTGGCAGGCCTCGCAGTAGCTGTCGCCCCCGCTGAAGTGCCAGTCGGCGAGGGCGCAGAGCCGTTTTTTTCCGCGTCCAGCAGCATGCCGCGGCTTACGTAAAGCAAGTTGAACGCCTCGAAGATCGGCCAGAGCGACAGCAGGGCGTCGATGCCGTCCGGGCTGACTGTGATGACGGTGCCGCTCTCGTCGCCCACACCTTCCCAATCCACGACCGCGCGGCGGGCGAGGGCTGCGGCAAACACCGCCGCCCGACTGTCGTTGCTAGAATCGGCGTCCAGCGATTGCACCGCAGGGTCGGAGCGGGTGGCGACCATCAGTGCCGTGGTCAGCGGCAGGAGCTGCAGCCGCACGCCGTGGCCGAGATCGAGCCATTGCGGCTCGGGCGAAAGATTGATCCGGATCATGGGTAACCTGCCAAGTTGTTGACCAGCACCACCGTGCACATCCGCGCTGGGCTGGTGGCCAGAGCGGCTTGCCAATCAAAGGACGCTTGCACGCCTTTTGGGCCTTTGATCTCGATGCGCGGGCGCGGCAGATAGACCGCATGGGCAGTGAGGGTCAGGCTTTCGCCGCTCGGCAGAACATAGGAAAACTCCAGCGCTGCCGCCGTGCCGTTTATGGCTTGGGTCAAGAGCGTCGTGTCGGCAAAGCGCACATCGATCTTGCCGGTCAGCGCCGCGATCGTCGGGTCGGCACCATCGATCTTGGCATCGGAGCGGATTGTCTCGATCCGATCCAGATTGTTGGCATAGGTGACATCGGCCGAGACGATGTTGCCCAGCGCCACCCCGTCACGCTTGATTGTCCCGTTGAAATGGCCGAACCGTTTGAGGGCAATCCCGGCCAGTGTTCCGGCGGCTGTCGCACCCGCGATGGTCTCGCCCTGCGCCACAAGCATGGCTTTGGCACCGAGCAACCCCGAGCGTTCCATTTGCCATGATAGCGAGTCCAGCACACAGCCAGAATACATGGCAAAGCGCGGCACTTCGGGCATGGCGACTTCGACGGACATGCTGGGCAGGGTCCAACTGCCCGACAGGAAGGTGTGGGCGTTCAAACCGCCTGTCAGGGTCATGGCCGATACCGTGCCGTTGGAGGCGGGGGCAATCGACGCCGCCAGCGTGAAGGTGTTCCCGGTGCTGCCGAGCACGTCAAATGCGATGTTCAGGGCGGTTGCCGTGCCGGTGTAGGTCGCGAGCGCCACTCCGGCGACGACGCTGGCATTCAAAACTACGGCAAGTGCCGTCAAGGTCGCCGCCAGGTTGGCCCCGATATTTACCTGGTTGCCGACAGCCCCGGAGGCCACGAAGGTGAAGGCCGTGCCGTTGATCGTGACCGTCGCGTTGACGGCGGGCTGGGCCGAAAAGGTGATCGAGCCGGTCGCCGCGACTGTGCCTGCCGTCGTCGGTGCCCCGAATGCCGCCTTCAGCCAGAAGCCGACGCCCGCTGCATCAATCGGCACCTCGACGTCGCCATCTGTGGTGATTGCATCCAGCAACGGCGCGCGGGGATCGCGGCCATAGCCCAGCAACTCGGATGCCAGCAGCGGCTGTTCTGCCGCCAACGAGCTGGTGATGAAGGGCATCTGGGTAAATCCGGCCCCGGGTGGGGTGCCGTAGACTGTCTCGAACGCAAGCGCCATCTGCGCCCGCGCTCCTTGTGCGCGTGCCATGTCAGTGTCCTTTTGTGAGGGAAATCAGGTGAGTGGGTCGGGTGTGGCGTAGTGAAGCACGATGACGATCACAGCCGCCTTCAATGTCGCTGCGCCTTCAATCGGCAGATCGACCGGCTCGGGCGCTTCGGCCTCGACCCAATCGCACAACCCTCCCAGCGAGCGATCGGTGGCCAGCGCCGCGCCGATAGACGCGGTTAGCGAATCAAACAGGGCGTCGCGACCAGTGCCAGCTTGGATCACCACCTCCAGTTCAGCCCGGTGCTCGTAGAAATAGGTCAGCGGCGACAACGTCACCTCCGGCTCGCCCGGCTTGCCGTCGCGCAAAATGATCAGGCCCGTGGTTGGAATGCGCTCGGGCAGTACTTCCCCGCGCAGCACCGGGGCGGCAAGGATCTGCAACCGCGCGTGAAGAGCAGCCAGTACCAGTTCGCGTTTGCTGGGCATCAGAGATGGTCCTCGACCCAATTGCGCACGATGCTGCCCGGAATGGCCGCCTGCGCCCGTTCGGCATCTCGCATCAGATCCAGCCGTTTGGGCAGTTTGACCTGCCGCACCAGCAGGAAGATCGGCGCGGTGACCTGCCCGCGCCCGGTTTTCGACTTGGAGACGGCCGCTTGACCGCGCGTGTTCAGCCGAACGGCATCGGCGACAAGGAGGCTTGGGCCCCGGCTGCGATAGACAAAGCGCAGGCGCAGCCCGGTCTTTTGCTCCCACATGCCCGGCGTGATGCGCTTACCGCCCAGCGCCTTGCCAGCGGCAGGTAGCGGGATCGTCAGCCAGAAACCATTGCCCGAACGGATCAATGGCCCAGTGTCGTGCGCGCCAATGATAACCGGTGCGTTTGACCAGACCAGTGCGGCCGCGTCCAGGCTATTGCGGCCCTTCGGATATGTCTGCGACCGAATGGTGTTGGCCAGCCGCTGGCCGAGGCCTGCGCCGGTGATCTGCCCTCGCCAGGCGGATTTTAGACTGGCACCGGCTTCGGTCATCGTGGTCGACACCGCTTTCTGGCCCGCCGCAACCTCGGCGCGCATCAAGGCCACGAGGTCAGGGCTGAAGCGGATGTTCAGTTTCATGGCTTCCTCGTGTTCAGCGTCCAGATCAGGCGTTCGCGGTCGAGTTTGGGTTCGCCTTGAAGGATGAAGTCCTCCAGCCCGATCCGGATCAGATCGCCCGGCTCCGGGGTCGGCATGTCGACGATACGGGCATCCAGCATGGTGATTTCTGACAGGATGCGCCCAGCGCCGAAGGGCGTGACTTCGTCCGGAGATTTGCGGATGACCCGGACGGCAACGCCCGGGCCGGTTCCGCCCACGAACCAGATGGCATCCACCGCCATGTTGGCGTCCGCAAAGATCACATTCATGGCGGTGGCGAAGGCGTTCATACCTCTGGTCCCGATCAGTTGGAACTGAAGAGGCGGATCGCGGTGCGCGGCCGCTTGTTCACCGGCAGGATCGACGCCTCGGTCAGGATGTTGATCCAGCGGTCCTTATCGTCCATCAGCTGGCGGGCATAGAGCGGCAGGCCGATGGTGTTGGCGAGGCTGATCTGGTTGGCCGGGCCGCCGTAGGTGGTGAAGGTGTCGATGGTGCCGATCGGGAACGCGATGCCCTCGCCAGCCGGGATCAGCCGTTCTGCCACGCCGGTGGAGAGGGTGACGGTGCCCCGGTATTCCTCGAACAGGATGCCCGCGAAGGGGAAGGACCGCCGCACATCCTGGCGCAAGGGCTGCGCGCCCGTGGCGGAGTAGAACTTGTAGGCCTCCTGCGTCAGCGCATGGCCGATCAGCTTGTCGAAAAACTCTGGGCTGACCAGCGCGTAGACGCTGATCATCGACTCGCCCAACAGGTTCCGTCATTCTTCAACAGAACCATGCCTTCTGCACCAGCCCGACGAATAAGCGCGCGATGTTCAGGGCGATCCTCTGCGCCCTCGTTGGCCGCGCTGAAATCGCCCAAACTGTTGGTCCGTTGCTTCAGGCGCAGCACATTCCTGGCGCAACCGCGCACCGCTTCGGGACTGACACGGCCATCGCGGACGGCCTGAACCAGTGCGGCGCCGCGATCGCGGGTTGGACCTGGCATTTCCAGATCAAGCCCGGCCGCTATCGTCGGTTCGGTCGAGCGGCTGCCGAACCAGTCCGACATGACAAGACCGTCAAAGCCCCATTCCTCGCGCAATACCGTGGTCAACAGCCAATGGTTTTCAGCGGTATAGGTGCCATTCAGCTTGTTGTAGGATGACATGATCCCCCATGTTCCGGCTTCTTTGACCGCAACTTCAAAGGGAATAAGGTAGACCTCGCGCAGTGGCCGCTCATCAATGTTGGATGAGTTCGTCGTCCGGCAAATTTCAGATTCATTGCCGACGAAGTGTTTGACCGTGGCCGCGACACCCTCGCCTTGCAGACCTTTGATGTATTCACGGGCAAGGACCGCAGTGAGGATCGGATCCTCGGAATAGCACTCAAAGTTGCGGCCGTTGGTGACCGAGCGCTGGATATTGACAGTCGGGGCGAGCGACACATGCGCGCCCTTGGTCTTGACTTCTTGCCCGATGGCACGGCCGATCTCGCCGGCGAGGTCGGGGTTCCAACTTGCACCGATAGCGATCCCAACCGGGAATGCCGCCGACTTCACCCCACCAATCAGCGGACCGCCGCCCCGGGCGCCGTTCGGCCCATCGCTTACCCGACACGCCTCTCTCACGGCTGCCCGATCTCCTACCCTAGAACTGGAAACGCAACCTAACCGCCAAAGCCGCGTAACCATGGCCTAAGCCGGATGGTTACCTACTGGTTTCGGTTTTGCCTGTTTGGGCGGGTTGGGCAACGGGGGCTGGCGCGGAGCTTTGCGGGTTGCGCAGTGTCGGGCCCCGTTGCGGGGCGAAGGTCTGGGCGAACGCGGCGGGCGTCTGCCAGTCGAGGCGGGAGTGGGGTCGTTCTGTATTGTAGTCCTTGCGCCAGGCGGCCAGCGTGGCGCGGGCATAGTGCAGGGACGGGAACAGGGTTTCGTTCAGGAGTTCGTCCCGTAGGCGGCCGCTGAAGCTTTCGATGAAGGCATTCTGTGTCGGCTTTCCCGGCGCGATGTAATGCCAGTCGATCTTGCGGTCGTTGGCGAAGGTCAGGATCGCGTTGGAAGTGAACTCGGTCCCATAGCATGTTGGGAATGAAGCGCCGTTGAAGGTTATGGCCGCCTGCGCAGCCCTTAAATCGCGCAGCTGGCGGCCATAACCGGGTCTCGGGTCTCTATGGTGGTTTTGCGAACCACACCACAGAGGAGACCGGCCATGGCCAAGGTTGATCATACTTCGGATGCCCGTGTTCTGGTAGGCATCGACATTTCCAAACACCGGCACGAGGTGCTGATTGCCGTCCCAGGCAAGACGCGCCGGCGGCGCACATTTAGGTTTTCCTCGCGGTAGATGCGGAACAGGCGCTTGTGATTGACCTCATGGCCCTCGCGCCGCAGGAACACATGCAGCCGCCGGGAGCCAAACCTTCGACGCACCCGCGCCAGTTCCTTCAGCCGCTCCCGCAAAACGGGATCGTCCTGCCGGACAGCCTCGTAGCGCATGGTCATCCGGCAACAATCAATCACTCGACACGCCCGCCGCTCACTCATCCCGTGGCCAGCCACCAGATGCGCGACCGCTTGCCGCTTTCCGGCGGGCGTCACCACTTTTTTCCCAAGAGATCCTTCAGCGCCGCATTGTCGAGTATCGCGTCGGCCAAAAGACGTTTCAGACGCGCATTCTCGCCCTCCAAGCCCTTCAGCCGCTTCGCCTCACTGACATCCATGCCGCCATATTTGGCCTTCCACTTGTAGACGGTCGCATCGCTGACGCCGTGCTTGCGGCACAGATCAGCGACGGAAATCCCGCCCTCGTGCTCTTCAACCTCGCCACTGACGGTGAACCCTAAACACTGCTGATCTTTCAATCCGCTTTGCCGCGAAACTGTGCCTGATAGAGTTTGCTGAAATGCCCGCCTTTGGATAGAAGATCGGTCAGCGTGCCTTGCTCAATGACGGTTCCGTTCTCCAGATAGCAAATCTTGTCGGCGTTCATGATGGTTGTCAGGCGGTGCGCGATGACGATGGTGGTCACGCCACTACTGATGCGTTCCAAGGCGTCGCGGACCAATGTCTCGGACTGGCTGTCGAGGGCGCTGGTGGCCTCGTCCAACAGCAGGATTGGTGCGCGGCGCAGAACGGCGCGGGCGATTGACAGACGCTGGCGCTGCCCGCCAGACAAAAAGGCACCGTTCTCGCCGATGGGGGTGAGGTAGCCTTTCGGAAGTTGTGTGATGAAATCATGCGCATGCGCAACGCGCGCCGCCTCGACCACCTCTTCATCCGTCGCGTCGGGCCGGGCGAGCCGCAGATTGCCCATGACCGTGTTCGAAAACAGAAAAGTGTCTTGCCCCACAAAGGCGATCCTTTGGCGCAATGACTGGAATGTCGCACCCCGGATATCCTGACCATCAATCAGGACCGCGCCTTCCGTCGGGTCATAAAGGCGCAGGATGAGGTTCAGGATCGTCGATTTGCCGCCGCCTGACGGGCCGACCAGTGCCGTGGTCTTTCCGGCTTCGAAGGTCAGCGACAAATTCTTGATGACCGAAGTGCCGCCGGTGTAGCCGAAGGCAACCTTTTCCAGTCTTACCTCACCCGGCCCATCAAGCAACGGGCGCGCGTCTTCGGCTGCCGTCAGCGTCTGGGGTTGGTCAAGCATCCCGTACATCATGCGAACCCCGACCATGCCGCCTTCGATGGAAACGCGCATGCGTGACAGCCGTTTTGCAGGTTCGTAGGCCATCAGGAAGGCGGTGACGAAGGACATCAGTTGGCCGGGTGTGCCGGCGGATTGGCCGCCCAACTCCACGCTGCTCAGCACGACGATGGCGGCAATGGCCAGCCCTGTCAGCGTGTCCATCAATGGCGATGTCGCGGATTCCAACCGGACCATCTTGTTGGCCCGCTTTTCCACGTCGCGCACTGCGTTATCCATCCGCTGCTGCATCAGTTCTTCCAGCGCGAATGCCTTGATCACCCGCGCGCCAGTCGAGGTTTCCTGCACGACGCGGATGATCTCGGCCAGGCCCGCCATTTCCTGCGCCATCACCGAGCGCACACGCAGCAGCAACTGGCGCACCGCGAGAATGGCCGCCGGACCCACCACAAGGCTTACCAGCGACAGAACGGGCTGCTGGTAGAACATGACGGCGACCAAGCCAACCAAGGTCAGAAGATCGCGGATGAACCCGGTCACGATGGTGTCAATCACGGCTCTGGACATCTGCGCACTTTGCGTCACCCGCAGCAGCAGATTAGACGACTCCGTCGTGTTGAAAAAAGAGATGCCCTGCCCGAGCAGCCGATGGAACAGCAGCGATTGCTTTTGCGCCACAATGCGGTTGCCAGCCCGAGCCATCAGGACGGTCTGGGCAAAACTTGCAATGCCTTTGGCAAAGAAAATCAACGCCACGCCGCCGGCGACCCAGTACACGCGACCCCGGTTCTGGCTGTCCGTCATGGAATCAATGATTTCGCCCATGACCCAGGCAGACAACGCTGTTGTCGCCGCGACAAAGATCATGGCCACGATTGCGGCGGCGTATTTGCCCTTATGCTCGGGGAGGCTTTCGCGTAGCAGCCGCCACAACAGACTGTCGCCAAAAATACGCCCGATCAGGTTAAGCCGCGGTGGCTTATCGTTCATGAAAGCTGGTCCTGTTCATTCCGACTATTGACGCGAAGGCCATTTGGGGCTGGTCATTCTGCAACTTGGGGTTCCATACTTTCCTTGCGGATCCAAATGGCTGTTTTGCCCACCCAGTGTCAATCGGTTCTTCGGTCCCGTTGATCGCGGTGCGAGTTGACGTAGACAGGTGACCATTCCGAAGGCCCATGTCAATCCAAGGTTTCGCCACGCTGACAGGTGCGAAACGTCTCGGACATGGAGGGGTGCATGCAGGATGACGCCATTCGATTGTCTTCCCCTTCGTCGTCATAACCCAAACCGTCCGTGCCATCTTGTTTGCCAAAGCGACCGCCGCAACCATGCGCAGTTTACGGGCAACGACGTTGGCCAGCCACCGATTGGGGCTGCGGGCTGCCGCCACGGCACACAACCCAGCGGATCACGCTTACGGCACCGATGATCAGCTGCTTGCGGATGTCACATCGACCCATCTTGCTCACGCCGCCGGTCGAGTGTAGTCGTGGGACCAGACCTAACCTCACGGCAAAGTACCGACCACTGTCGAAGGTCTCAAGATAGGGAGCAAAGCTCCGATTGCTCCCGCGGTCACCGGGCCGATGCCAAGCACGGTACACAGGCGTCGTAGCTCGCAATCCGTCTTTGTTGCAGCCTCAAGTCTGTTGGCTAGGCGCGAGATAACTTCGGTCAAATGTTCGATTTGCTGCAGGTAGAGATGCCCCATCTCGCGCACGGGCGCAGGCAGATCAACACCAGACCCCTGCGGAGCGTTTGAAGAAGCCTGAATGCACCGGGGGCCTTCAGAGCTAGGAGGCCAAAATCGACCAGATGCCCCGCTGCGCATCGATCAACTGTGTTCTTTGCCGCGCAATGCATTGATGCGTCTCGTATGAAACGGCGCGCGCCTGCATCCAAAACCGCTGCTTGCACCATTAGCGTCAAGCAGCATAGCCTTAACCCGATGTGCCCACGCCCTCCACTCAATAAAAACAGCGCAGCAGTTCCAAATCATTCGACGAAGGACATTACCAATCGCCTTCGAACAGCAGCAGAAACTGAAGCTGCAAAGCGTCTAGGAAACTTGGGGCTATTCAACCTGCCCGGCATCCGAACCAGCTGCAATAGTGTCAACCGGTACGGAATATTGACTCCTTTGCGCGAGTGTTAGGGCCAACTTAGGTCGAACCGCTTGCATAACAACCTCGTCCGCACTTCGCCAACACGGGACGTCTGCCCAGCACCAAGCGTTGACATCGTACCGGGGTTTCTCTTATTATTTCCAAACTCTGAAGTGTCACCAAACTCCGACTTCGTTCTGCTTTTCCGCAAGGCGTGGTAAGGCCTCAAAGGAAAGTCATGATGTGTTTGGGTCCGTTGGTTTCAGTGATTATCCCGGCGTACAATGAAGACCAGTGCATCTACGCGGCACTTGAGTCCGTTCTTTACCAGAAGACGAAGTTTTCGTTGGAAATCATTGTAGTCGACGATCACTCTCAAGATCGCACGCACGAGGTAGCCTGCGCATATGCGGCGAGAGACGCACGCGTCAAAGTCCTGAGAAACGAACGGAACATGGGGAAGGGATACTCCGTTCGGCGCGCGTATAACCTCGCGAGAGGAGTTTATGTTCATATTCTCGATGCAGATGACATATTTTCTAATTGGGACAAGCTGCAGCGTCAGGTAGATATTTTGCAGGCGCGCACGGACTGTTTCGCAGTAGCACACAACACCTTGTTCCTTAGGGATGATAACTATGGAAAAGTTGTTCCCGGATGTGCAGCCGATACAGTGTACACCTACGAGGACTGTTACCGACACGGCTTTTACTGCCATACATCAAGCTACTTGTTTCGACGCGTCAAGGAAGGTTTGCCCGAATATTTCGAACGCAATTCGATGCGCGGAGACACAGCGTTATTTTTCTATCACGCCTTCGCTTGGCGAAAGTCTGTCTACATTTTAAAGCAGGTTATGAGCGTTTACAACATTCATGGTAAGGGCATCTGGTCAAGTCTTGACCGTCAAGCGCAGGATGACCTGAACACTGCGGTTCTTCGAGACTTGCAAGCCCTAGTCATTATCGATTCGGAGAGCCCTGAGTTTCGCGCCCTTGAAAGCCGAATTGAATGGCTAAACCTAAGGCCCAACGAAGCCACCTCAGATTCAACTGAGATTGGTTACGTTTCAATCGATTCGATTGCTCTTGAATGCGAAAGAATCGCTGCGAAAGTGTTCCGCTCGGACGTGCGCCCCATCGCCTTCCAAGGCATTTATTCTCTTCCGGATGTCGATACAACCATGGAGACGCTTGGTCGAGCGGTGCTCCATCGCATGGGTTTCTGCCAGGCGGATCGCATCTACGATAGAAACCGGGTCGTCCTTTTGGTGTCCGGCTTCGTTCCCAACGGTGGAGGTGTCTTCCGCGAGATCAAGGAGATCGTGCATAGCTTGGTTGATTGTGGCATGAAGATCGATATTATTAGTATCGGTCGGATCGAAACCGACATTGCGATAATCGAAACTCATTTCGCAGACCCAGCAATTTCGTATTGCCAACTCGATCATACACATGGTTCTATGGCTTGCGTAAGCGAAGCCCTTACCATCATTGAGCGGCTCGCTCCAGATCGCCTTTATCCCTTTATTACTCACCATGACGTAGTTGGGTTAGCGGTAATGCAGCAAGGGTTGGCACGCGAACTTCTTTTCGATTTTGTTTACGATCATGGGCTCTCGCTTGGGATTCACAGCAGCAGCATTGACCGGATCATCACTAAAACCAACAGTCAGGCATCGGCGTTGGCTCTAGAAATCGACCCGTCACGTTTGGTTATACTCGCCCCATTCTTTACTGCTCGCTTCGTCACCAATCCTTATGAACCATTGCGGAATGGAACACTTACGACGGCTTCCGCTGCTGCACGATCCTATAAAGTTGAAACTGACTACCGCTACTCCTATTTTGACATCCTTGCGGAGGCGATGTCGCGCATTAACATGCGTCATATCCACTACGGCCCAATATCTGACGAAGCCAAGAAGAACTTCCTAGACCGCCTATCTGGGTCCGGTGTAGCGGTTGAACGCTTCGTACATATTCCGTGGGCACCGGATTTCGGCCAAAGCCTCGTCGATGAAGGTGTGGATGTTTTTATCTCTCCCTTCCCGATTTGCTCGGCCCGCATTGGCATTGAAGTGTTGAGCTGTGGCATTCCCACCCTTAACCACCGTGCAAGTTTTCCCAGTTTACCCGAGGCAGGCGACTTTTCGGACCCTGATCAACCAAGTTGGTCGACGCCAGAAGACATTTTCGCCACGCTTACAGCGATGGACCCCCAACGGCTGTCGGAACTCTCGCGCTCGGCGCGCAGACACTTTGATCTACACAACGACGCGAAGGTAACACTTCGACGCTTCACGAACTCAGATTTCGATTCCCCACGGTTCGAACCCTATCCTAGGTTTCGACTAAGTGATCTTGCTTTAGAGCCATTTTTTAACGAAATTTTGACCAAGCCGTCGGACACAGCGAATATTGCATTCCCGCAACGAGTTAAATTTTGGCGCCGGACGCCCGCACGCCGTCAAGTCCGGTCGTTCTTGCGTCGACTGCAGGGCAAACATTGAACGTCTGAGCTATATTCTAAAGCTTTCTTACAGCATCCGGAACGGCAGCGAATAACCAACTATGGCAAGAAGTGTGGAGGGCTAAACTCTCTTTTGACCCTCTTAGGAACGCAGTAAGCGCCGTCCTGACCCCACCTTCCTGCTGAATTCGGTAAGCTGCGATGCCACCTGTTGTGGAGATTCACATGGGAGGTTACATTGGGAGCGCCATAGGGCTTGCTGAACTTCTAGCGGCTCCGTCGACAAAGCGGCGCTGCTCGTTCATCTTGCCGAGAAAATTCTACTTATGGAGCCCCTTACTTTCGGGGGGATTACCATGGGCCGGACGGTCACCGAAACGTTGGTTCGGGGAGTCACGGTAAACGAGGTGGCCCAGCGGCACGGGGTTAAAGCGGACCACTTGTCCTCGTGGCGGACGCTGGCGCGGAAGGGTAAGCTTGTCGTTCTGGAGGTGCAGGGTGCGTCGTTTGCGCCGCCGGTTATCGGGGTGATGGAACGGGCCGCTGGACCTGCCTCAGAAGTCGGGCTGATGGACTTGATGATCGGCGCTTCAGATTCTCAGCTTGTGCATCAGGGGACGTCCAGACATTACTGCTTTCCGCATAGGCCGTCAGAATCTCGGCTTGCGCACTAGGGGCCGTCCAGACATATGCCCAGCGCTATCGTCGCAATGGAATACAAAAATGACAAAAACGGGGCTAACATATTCATTTGTTCTACTTACTTATAATCAAGCCGAAACAGTATCTGAGGCGGTCGCGGGTGCCCTTGCTCAAAACTGCCCAGCAATGGAAATAGTCATCTCTGACGATTGCTCCACTGATGCAACATTTCAGATCGTTCAAGAAGCGGTCGCATCCTACAAAGGCTCTCATCGTGTAATTCTCAACCAGAATGAAAGAAACCTTGGCCTAGATCGTCATATTGAGCGTATTCACGAACTTACCACTGGGGAGGTAATCATAGCTGCGGCGGGTGATGATGTTTCCTTGCCTCACCGAAGTGCGCTAATAATGGCCACTTTTGATGCCAAGCGGCCTCTTCTGGTGTGTTCCTTGGCGCGTGGAATTGATCTGGCCGGACAGGGTGTTCCGATCAATTATCGCGCGGCTACTTTGTATAATACTGCCGATCCGGCAAAGGCTGCCCAATCGAAAGCGCTTTATCTGGGCGCAACAGGGGCTTGGCACAGAGACTTGTTCAGCAAATACGGCCCCATGGAACCGGGTTCTTACGAGGATCTTGTGCTGGGTTTCCGAGCGGCACTTGAGGGTAAAGTTGAGGTCATCGAAGAAGAATTGGTCATATATCGCATTGGTAATGGCCTATCAGGCTCCGGGGCAATTATTTCCGATCTGGCCGGCTTTCAGGCAAGTCAGATCCGTCGGCTTGTTGCTTGGAAGGCTGTCCTTCGACAGCGGGTCAAGGATGTACAGACGTTCGGTTTGGCGCGGCCTTCACCAGTCTGGGCCGCACTGGACCGCGCCGATATCCGTGCAAAGATTTGCTGGGCGTATTACCATGATGATCTTGGCGCACTGTTGAAACAGATAGTCAGAAATCCGATCCTCGTGTTGCGTACAGTTCGGTCTGAACGGCGGCGCCGGAGAAAATTTATCCGAAGACTTCATTAGCATGCTTAGGCCATCTTTGCATCTGGTCGCCTAGCAGGCCTGCCAAGTCGACCGGCGGGCCAAGTCGCCATACCAAGCTGAGTCGCTTAACCGCTTCAGCCCGTCGCACTATCAGATCTCCTGACTGCGCTGATAACAGCCATAGCATCGTTGATCGCCAAATGGGGTCCAATCGGCAGACTTAGCACTTCTGACGCAAGCCGACGCGCCAGGGGCAGGGCGTCAGGAGAAATTCCTGCACCGGAATACGCCTGCTGCATGTGGGGTGGAATCGGATAGTGGATGAGGGTACCCAAGCCGGCTTCCGTCAGGCGGTCTTGCAATTGGTTTCGAACAGACGATCGAACGACATACAAGTGCCAGACCGGATCAGCCCAGTCGGGCACATGCGGCAAGACCATGGCAACACCGTCCAATGCCTTGCTGTAAGCACTTGCTATCACGCGCCGCCGGTCCGTCCACGCATCCAGATGGCCAAGTTTCACCCGCAGCACGGCTGCCTGCAGCGGGTCCAGCCGTGAATTCACGCCGTGCACTTCATTGACATATTTTTCCCGGCTGCCGTAGTTCCGCAGCACGCGTACCTTGTCGGCCAGATCCGAGCGATTTGTGGTGATTGCTCCAGCATCGCCCATGGCACCAAGATTTTTGCCGGGGTAGAAACTCCAGCACACGATATCGCCATGTCCGCCGATACGACGCCCGCGGTAGCGCGCACCATGGGCCTGAGCTGCATCTTCAATGACCGATAGCCCATGCTTCGCCGCAAGCGCCAGTATGGGGTCCAGATCGGCCGGTTGCCCATAAAGATGGACCGGCAGCAGCGCTTTGGTGCGCGATGTTATGGCAGTCTCTATTCGGGCGGAATCAATGTTATGCGTGGCTAAGTCCGGCTCCACCGGAACGGGGCGCGCACCAACAGCGGACACAGCAAGCCACGTTGCAATATAGGTGTTTGACGGAACAATGACTTCGTCGCCGGGGCCAATATCGAGTGCACGCAGCGCCAGAGACAGCGCGTCAAGCCCGTTGGCCAGCCCAACTGCGTGCTTGGCACCACAGTAGTCTGCCCATTCTGTTTCAAATGCCTCAACCTCGGGGCCAAGAATATACCAGCCGCTTTCCAACACCCGGCTGACAGCAGCATCTATTTCTGCCCTGAGTTCACGGTAGGGTGCCCCAAGGTCCAGGAAAGGTATCATCTTAGGATTCTCCAACTATCCGCTCCAGCGCGGCCTCAAACTCAAGTGGCGAGACGCGGTAAGATGCCACGAACGCGTCTGCGGTGCTGTTCACTTTTTTTTCCGGTGCGGCCGTCAGGTAATGAAGTTGATGCCCAAGAAGATGTGCCAGCATGGAATATGAACAGAATTGCTTATAGTGCGGAAGTATCCATGTAAGGGCTTTGAAGGGCCGTGGGGCAAAAATCATGTTTGTCCATGCCGCCCCGGATGCCCCCACCACATGCGACGCATCGGCATACATTTGCGCCTGTTCACGCAATGAAAACTGCTCGGGTGCGATGGGCTCGAAGTCATATCGCCCTGCAATTTCAACAAGCTCTTGCTGGTTATAATTGCGGCGTATATCCGGGCGCACAATGAAAATGCGGCGGTTACCACGCGCTGGCAAGGACGGTTGCAGGAATGCAGACTGTAGGTGTGCAATAACCGCCTTAAGGATGGCTTCGTGTTGCGAATACTCTGACATTTTAGGCCAGAACCCGGGATAAAGGTTGAACGGGCCGCAGGAGACTTCGTCGAAGACAACAAGGTTTCGGACACATGTGGAGTCACTTGTTTCGTTTAGAATGCGCCTGCCGGGCAGTAGCGCCTCCAGGATATCGGCGAAGGGCCCGGCAGTTTGGGCGACCTTGGGCACAATTAGCGGAAACTCCTTGAACTGCTCGGGAAGCCGACCTGCTAAGTACGCCTTTGGGGCAACTTCCATGACAAAGTGATACCAGTTGAATGCACCGTTTCCGCCGATCAGGATGGCATTCTCATGTTGGTCGCGCTTGTGGCTATAGCGAATTGCAAATTGCTTTGTGTAGTACCCAACCGTCCCGGAGTTTATTTCAACTCGGCCACGCTGCTCCAATAATTCCTGCGTTACCAGTAACTTATCTTTTGCAACAATCAAGCTGGTCTGGGCCGACGCAATAGCGTCTTTTAGCAGATACGCGTTGATGGCGGGATGCGTGCTTGTTTCTGGCGATAGGTCTTCAGTACCAAAATCAGGAGGTATGCGCGTTTGTGGCGAGGGTCCGGCAAGTGGGAAAGTGCTCTCAGCTGCATCGGAAATAAGGCCGAGTTCACACAGATGATGCCCCTTGCGATGGATCATGATCTTGGCAAACTCACTGCCATTCGCGGCCCTTTGGTTTAGCCACGCGTATTTTACCTTGCGGATTTTTCGCCTTATCACGCGGTATACATCTCGGGCGCTCATCAGCCTTCAATAGTCCTGTCGCGCCGTGCTTCGGCCAAGAACTCATCGTAGCTTCTGTAGTAGTCGCTTTCTTGATATCTTTCCGATGCCAGCACCATGCAGACGGCCCCTTGGCTGAAGCTGTCCATCTCACGCCAGATCAGACGGCTAATATAAAGACCCCTGCGAGGGTCGCGCAGCCAGTATTCCGTCTTTCTGTGGCCATCATCAATTTTCAGCCTAAAGCTGCCCGACAAGGCAAATACTATTTGGTCCAGTTCCTTATGAGCATGGCCGCCCCGTTCAGCATCAACGGGCACATTATACAGGAAATAGACCCGCGCGATATCAAACGGGATATGGTTGCCGCCTTCGACAAAGGTCAAATCGCCACGTGGATCATGAATCTGTGGCAGATCGATCATGCGGACACTACCCGCGATGCCGGAGTTTGACTGCGTCATTCTTGTGCCTCAATTATTTGGCGATAGCCCTCGCGATCAGCGATGAACTTGTCACGGGTAAGTTCGAAATAAACGTTATCGGCGTCGCGCCCCGTCTCGGTCGCACCAAAACGGCGGTAGAAAGCCGTTGCATGGGTATTCAGGTGCCGGACATCAATCAGTGCTTTGCAAACATTCTGATCATCAAACCCGGCACCAAATGACAATACCGCGCTTTCCAGCGCCGCTTTGGCAGGCTTGTTCTCATCCAAAATCCAACTGCCCCATGTGAATCGGTCGTGCTGGATGTTGTAAAGTCGGACGGTGCCACAACGTTGAGCATCGGAGCGCCGCTCGATGACGTAGTAGTACTCCTGCCCCTCGACTTCCCGGCGTTTGTATTGCTCGATCCAGTTGCGCTGATCGGCCACGCCACCGGTCACTGCCGAAAGGTGCAAATTGTACCGTACTTCGGTGCGTAGGCCATGGATGTACCCTGCATCCTCCGTCTCGATCAACCGCAGCCTCAGCCGCACCCCATCGATACGCCGAAGCGCCGAGTTGTCTTTCACAGGCTGGTACCATTTCTTCGGAAAATTGGCGTAATGATTGATACGTTTATACAGCAAACTACCGAAGAGTTGCAACAGACCCCAACTGATGTGCTCAAGGTTTTCTGACTGCTTTGTAGTTTGAGTTTCTGCTATTGCTCTATTTCGTTGAAAAGCCTTCGGTTCTGTCGCTCTGATACCGTCTTGAGATCGAGACAGTCGTTTTCCTCCTCACGCTCGGTGGGCGTTTTGCGCCAGCGGGAGCAGCTTGGCGAGTTTTCTGAGGTTCTGGGCGGTGGCTGCGAGGTGGAATTCGTCGCGGGCGCCGTTTGGGCCACGCAATCAGAGCCGCCCGAGGCGAAGGATGCGTTTGAGGTGGGCGAACAACATCTCGACCTTCTTCCTGAGCTTGCACGAGATTGCGTATTGCGTGGTTTGAGCGATGGCGCGGGCCACGTCTCGGGAGGGCTCAAAGATTGACCTCGTGACCTTGCGCTGCGGCTCTTTGGGATGGCAACGGGATTTCAGGGCGCAGGCATCGCAGTCGGGCTTGCGGGCACGATAGCGGATGGTGTCGTCCTTGTCCGCGCCCGACCGTGGGTCGTGAACGCTCGACGATACTGCTTCAGTTCGTTACCGCCCGAACAAATATAGGCGTCGCGTTCGGCATCACAAGTAAAGTCAGCCCGCTTGAAGGTTCCATCCTTGCGTCCAGACTTGTCGATCACGGGGATATGCGGCGCGACCCGGCGTTGCCGGTCGAGCCAGTCGAGCATCTCGCGTGTGCCGTAGACTGTGTCGGCGATCAGCCGTTCGGGTGTGAGATCGAAGGTTTCTTTCACTCGGTCCACCATGGTCCGCACGGCCCTGAACTCGGTCTAGCGGATCGACCGGGTGGCCTCGACATCGAGGATGACGCCGTTGCCGGTGTCGATCAGATAGTTCGCAGAATATGCAAAGTTGGCAGGGCCGCCGCGCGCGCCCGTCCATTGCGAGGCCGGATCGGAATGCGTAAAAAGGCGGCAATGTTCTTCGCGGTTAAAAAACCGCGAAGTTTCAGTATATTGCCGAGTATCGCGGCACCCTGACCCACGTCCATCTCTGCCGCCTGATAGGCGTTTCAGAGCGTGGCCTCCATGCCTGGAAGCACCGGCCCCGTCGCACCGGCCGCGGCGCGACATGGTGCTATTGGCCCATATTCGCGACCAGCACCGCCTGAGCTTGGGCACTACGGCAGGCCTCGCATGACGGAGGAGTTGAACGAGCTGGGCCTGCGCGTCGGCCAGCGCAGGGTTGGCCGACTGATGCGCCAGAACGGCATTCGGGTCATCCGCAGCCGGAAGTTCAAGCGCACCACCGACAGCGACCACGCTTTCAACATCGCGCCAAATCTCTTGCGGCAAGACTTCACGGCGAGCGGGCCGAACCAGAAGTGGGCAGGCGACATCACCTATGTCTGGACGCGCGGAGGCTGGGTCTATCTTGATGTCATCCTTGATCTTTTCTCCAGGCGTGTGGTCGGCTGGGCCATCAGCAACCGCATGAAGCAGGATCTGGCCCTGAGGGCGCTAAACATGGCAATTGCCCTGCGCAGACCGCCACGGGGCTGTATTCATCACACGGATCGCGGCTCGCAATACTGTGCCCATGACTATCAGAAGCTTCTGCGCCAGCACGGGTTCAAGGTATCGATGAGCGGGAAAGGCAATTGTTACGACAATTCCACCATCGAAAGCTTCTTCAAGTCGCTGAAAGCCGAACTGGTCTGGCGCAGAAACTGGCAAACCCGTCTTCAGGTCGAAGTCGCCCTTTTCGAATACATCAACGGCTTCTACAACCCGCGCCGCAAACACTCAGCCCTCGGCTGGAAATCACCCGTGGCCTTCGAACAAAGCGCCGCCTAACATGATTACCTGACCGGAACAAAACCGGTGCTGGTCCAACCCCCCTGATCTGTCACCTCAAAGGATAGTTGCGTCACACAGATTGAGGCAGAACTCATTTAAGGGCGAAGCGACAGCTACGATCTCTAGTGAGAGGTTGGTTTTTCCCATTTTCCGTGGGCTCATGAGAACGACGACCGCTTGTTCATCGAGGGCCGAGACCACGATCTAGTTGGTTGTGCACTAATATATACCTTGTGAAATTCCATGCTGTGGAGGTTTTGCAAGGCTAAATGTGATCAGCCTAGCAACCCTAGCTTCTCCGCCCGGCTTGGCAGCGGCGCGAGTGATGAAAGTTGCCAGCACGGGCTGGTGATCAGGCGGCCCTTAAGCGGCATGGGGTCACAGGCCTTGCGTGATCAGATCAAGGATGGTGCGGGCGGCGGGGGGCAGAAAAACCCCGCGCCGGGTGAGCAGGCTATAAGGGGCAACGCTGATCGCCAGATCCGCACGGACGATAGCAAAGGCGGCGTCAGGTCCGCTGGCAAATTGGTCGGCCACAGCTTGGGCCAAGGGGGCAATCGAATTCGATTGTTGCAACAGCGCCAATGTCAGCAGAAACGACGCGGTGGACAGGCGTTGCTGCGGCGCAGGCAAGCCCAGTTCCGCCAGTCGCGCCAAGACAGCGGCACCCAAGGGGCTGTCGCTCCCCGGCATGACCCAGTCGAAATCCAACAGATCAGCGTTGCGTGCAGGCACCGCGTTGGCAAGCCGGTGGTCCTTGCGCACCATCAAGGCGACAGGTTCCGGCGCGATTATCCGCGCGTCGATCTGGGCGGGGTCGCCCCCGTTGGGGATGCGGGCGATGGCGAAATCAATGCGGCCTGACAGCAGTTGTTCGAACAAAACTTCGGAACTGGCCACGACGACCTCGGTCAGAATGCCGGGATGTGACAACCGCGCGGTGCGCAATGCGGGCAGCACATTGTTAAGCGCCGGGGCGGTTACGGCCCCGATACCGACGGTGCCAACCTGCCCGCCCCCCGCCTCGGCCATCTCGCGCGCGGCGTCGCGCATCTCCATCAGCACCCGTTCGGCCCGTCGCGCCAGCATGATCCCCGCCGCTGTCAGGCTGACGCCACGCCCTGACCGGGTGTGCACCGGCGTGCCCACGATTCGCTCTACCTCGGACAGCAGGCGCGAAGCGGCGGGCTGGGTGATGCCCATGGCCTGCGCCGCCGCCCCGATCTGCCCGGATTCGGCAAAGGCCGCCATCATCCGCAAATGGCTTAGTTTCATTCCCCGGCTCAGCAGCGCGTCGGGTTGTCTGGCTTGAGACATCACATTTCCGATATGTATTGATCCAATAACATCATTTGACGGATATACATGGAACCTGCAATCCTTTGCGCGCGGCAGGAAGAGGCGGACAGCGCCTGTGTCGGAAGATTTGCCAACTTGCGCCCAAGGGCGTCTCTGGGAGGATTACAATGCAACTAACACGTCGGGCGCTTTTGGCGCTTGTAGCGGCTGCGACGGCATCTGTCGCAGTTCCGTCCTTTGCACAAGACAAAGGCACCATCGGCATTTCGATGCCGACCAAATCATCGGCGCGCTGGATTTCGGACGGCGACTCGATGGTGAAGCAGTTCACCGAAGCTGGCTATGGCACCGATCTGCAATACGCAGAAGATGACATCCCGAACCAGTTGGCCCAGATCGAGAACATGATCACCAAGGGTGTCAAGGTTCTGGTCATTGCCGCCATCGACGGCACGACGCTGTCGAACGCGCTGGACAACGCTGCAGCCGCTGGCATCAAGGTCATTGCCTATGACCGCTTGATCCGTGATAGCGGCTCGGTTGACTACTATGCCACCTTTGACAATTTCAAAGTCGGCGTGCAGCAAGCGACCTCGCTGGTTGAAGGCCTGAAAGAGCGTTTCCCGGATCAAAAGCCTTGGAACGTCGAACTGTTCGGCGGTAGCCCGGACGACAACAACGCCTTCTTCTTCTACAATGGCGCGATGTCGGTTCTTGATCCGCTGATCGCAGATGGCACGATTGCGGTGCCATCGGGCCAGATGGGCATGGACGTGGTTGGCACGCTGCGTTGGGATGGCGCTGTAGCCCAATCCCGTATGGACAACCTGCTGTCGGCCAACTACGGCGAAAAGTCCCTGCACGGCGCGCTGTCGCCTTATGACGGCCTGTCGATCGGCATTCTATCGTCGGTCAAGGGCGTGGGCTATGGCTCCGGGGATCTGAAGATGCCGATCGTCACCGGTCAGGATTGCGAAATCCCGTCGGTCAAGTCGATGATCGCGGGCGAGCAGTATTCGTCAATCTTCAAGGACACCCGCACGCTGGCTGGTGTGACCGTGAAGATGGTCGATGCGCTGGTGTCTGGCACCGAGCCGGAAATCAACGACACCAAAACCTATGACAACGGCGTCAAAGTTGTGCCGTCCTACCTGCTGGAGCCGCTGCCGGTGAATGTGTCGAACTACGAGGAACTTCTTGTCGGCTCGGGCTATTACACCGCTGATCAGCTGAAGTAATCAGCCACGCCACCCGTGTCCGCCCCCTTCGCTTTTTGGGGGCGGACATGGTTCTTTCCGGGGGGAATTCGATGACGGCACTTCTGGAAATGCGAGGAATTGGCAAGGTCTTCCCCGGCGTTCGTGCGTTGGACAACGTGAACTTAACTGTCGAAGCGGGCGAGATTCACGCGATCTGCGGTGAAAATGGGGCCGGCAAATCCACCCTGATGAAGGTGCTTTCGGGCATCTATCCGCATGGATCGTATGAGGGAGAAATCCGATACGACGGGGCGACCCTGATGAACCGCTCTATCTCGGATTCCGAGGCGAAGGGCATCATTATCATTCACCAAGAACTTGCGCTGGTGCCCTTGTTGTCGATTGCCGAGAATCTGTTTCTGGGCAACGAAGTGGCAAAGGGCGGCGTGATCAACTGGCCTGAGACCTTTCAAAAGACCGAAGCATTGTTGGCGAAGGTGGGCCTGTATGAGGCCCCGTCGACCAAGGTGGAAAAGCTGGGTGTCGGCAAGCAACAGCTGATCGAAATCGCCAAGGCGCTGGCCAAAGACGTGCGCCTGCTGATCCTGGATGAACCCACCGCTGCCTTACAGGAAAACGACAGCCAGAAGCTGCTGGATTTGCTGCTGGAGTTGAAGGCGCAGGGCATCACATCCATTCTGATAAGCCATAAGCTGAACGAAATCAACCGCGTGGCCGACCGTATCACCATCATTCGCGATGGCGCTTCGGTGTCCACGCTGACCAAAGCCGAGATTTCCGAAGATCGCATCATCCGCGATATGGTGGGCCGCGATATGGCGCACCGCTATCCTGACCGGGTGCCGGACATTGGCGAGACGCTGCTGGAGGTGTCGGATTGGAACGTTTGGCACCCCGAGCAAAAGGGCCGCCAGATGATCCGCGACGCCGCCTTTACCGTCCGCAAGGGCGAGATTGTCGGCATCGCGGGCCTTATGGGCGCAGGGCGCACCGAACTGGCGATGAGCCTGTTTGGCAAAAGCTATGGCACCAATATTTCCGGCACGGTGCAGATCGGCGGGAAGGTGGTTGATACCTCCACCGTGTCCAAAGCCGTCGCGGCGGGGCTGTCTTATGTAACCGAAGACCGCAAGGTGCTGGGGCTGGTGCTGGACGAACCGATTGTGCGCAACATCACGTTGGCCAACCTGATGGGCGTGTCGGCGCGTGGTGTGCTGGACAAGCGGCGCGAAACACAGGTGGCCGAAGGCTATCGCACCGCAATGACCATCCGTACGCCCGGGGTGTTCCAAAAGGTGGTAAACCTGTCGGGCGGTAATCAGCAAAAAGTGGTGCTGTCAAAATGGCTGTTCACCGATCCACAGGTACTCATCCTTGATGAACCCACGCGCGGCATCGACGTGGGTGCCAAGTTTGAGATCTATGCGATTATGAACGATTTGGCCGCCCAAGGCCGGGGCGTGGTGATGATCAGTTCGGAAATGCCCGAACTGCTGGGCATGTGCGACCGGATTTATGTGATGAACGAAGGCCGCATCGTGGGCGAATTGTCCCGCGAGGAGGCCAGTCAGGAACGTATCATGGCGTTGATATTGAAAAGTGATGACCCAACCACCACCGGGTCCAACAAAGCTGGAAAGGCTGCGTGATGGCGGAACAAAAGGGTCTTGGGGCGCATCTGGGCGGCCACTTGCGGGAAAACGGCATGATGATGGCGCTGGTCGCCATTGTGCTGTTCTTCACCATCATCGTGCGGGTCGTGCTGGACGTTGATTTCCTGTCGGCGCAGAACATCACCAACCTGTTCCTGCAAAACTCTTACGTCATCATCATGGCGCTGGGGATGCTGTTGGTCATCGTCGCCGGGCATATCGACCTGTCAGTCGGGTCGGTTGTCGGCTTTACCGGGGCGGTGGCAGCGGTGCTGACGGTCAATCTGGATTGGCCGGTGATCGCAGTTGTGCCCGCTTGCCTGAGCGTCGGCCTGTTGATCGGGGCGGCGCAGGGCTATTGGATCGCCTATTGGCGGATTCCGTCGTTTATCGTGACACTGGCGGGGATGCTGGTGTTTCGCGGGTTGACGCTGTGGCTGCTGAATGGCCAGAATATCGGCCCGTTCCCCAAAACGTTTCAGTCGCTGTCTACCGGTTTCATTCCCGATCTGGTGGGGGAGGGTAAGCCGAATATCACCGCCCTGATCGTGGCAGCAATTGCCGCTTTGGCGATTGTCTTTCTTGGCTGGCGTGCCCGCAACCGGGATGCCGAATTCGGGATGGAGCCGGAACCGATGGTGATTTTCACCATCCGCAACGCCATCGTCGCGGCGGCTTTGATGTTTGTGGGCTATAAGCTGGCGTCGCACCGGGGGCTGCCGAATGTGGTGGTGATCCTGTCGATCCTGACCGTGCTATATGCGTTTTTCACCGAAAATACCACGACGGGTCGGCGCATCTATGCGCTGGGCGGCAATGAAAAGGCCGCGAAGCTGTCGGGGATCAAGACCGACCGGCTGGTGTTCCTGACGTTTTGCAACATGGGCGTTCTGGCGGCGTTGGCGGGGATGATCGTCGCGGCGCGCTTGAATTCTTCCACCCCGAAAGCGGGCGGCGGGTTTGAATTGGACGTGATCGCGGCCGTGTTCATCGGCGGGGCGTCGATGTCGGGCGGGGTTGGCAAAATTCTGGGCGTCGTGGTCGGTGCCTTGATTATGGGCCTGATGAACAACGGCATGTCCATTCTGGGCATTGGCATTGATTATCAACAGGTGATCAAGGGCTTGGTCCTGCTGGCCGCCGTCATCTTCGACGTCTACAACAAGAATAAATGAGGCGTATATGCTGATTTCCCAGATCATCCAAGCGGATGGCACCATCGCTGTTGTCCTGCGTGACGGATCAGAAGCGGCCGTCGTCAAAGGGGCCGCCAGCACCTACGCGTTGGCGTCTGAAGCGATTACTGCGGGCCAGTCCCTTGCCGCAGTGATTGCAGCGCATGGCTTGGGGGATGTGGTTGATCTGCCGCGTCTTGCTGCCGAAGGCCGCCTTACTTTGCCCATAACTCACCCCGATCCGTCGCATATGCACCTGACCGGCACGGGCCTTACGCATCTTGGTTCGGCCAGCACCCGTGACGCAATGCACACGACTTTGCAGGCCGACACCTTGACTGACAGCATGAAAATGTTCCGCATGGGGCTGGACGGCGGGCGACCTGCGCCGGGCAAGGTCGGCGTGCAACCGGAGTGGTTTTACAAGGGCAATGGCCACACGGCCGTTGCGTCCGGTGCCGCCTTAACCGCCCCCGGCTTTGCGCTGGACGGCGGCGAAGAGCCTGAAATTGCTGGCGTTTACATCATTGGCCCGAATGGTCAGCCCTTTCGCATCGGCTGGGCCTTGGCCAACGAGTTTTCCGATCATGTGACTGAACGGATCAACTACCTATTCCTTGCCCATTCCAAACTGCGCCCCGCCTCGTTCGGCCCGGAAATTCTTGTTGGCACTCTGCCAACCGACATTCGTGGCACCAGCCGCATTCGCCGGGATGGCAAAATCATCTGGGAAAAGCCGTTCCTGTCGGGCGAGGCGAACATGTCGCACAGCTTCGCCAACCTTGAACATCACCACTTCAAATACGCGCTGTTCCGCCAACCGGGCGACGTGCATGTGCATATGTTCGGCACTGCCACACTTAGTTTTGCCGATGGCATCAAACCGCAATCCGGCGACGTTTTTGAAATTGAAGCAGGCCCTTTTGGCCTGCCTCTGAAAAACCCGCTGGCGATTGCCGCCGCCGAAACGGATGCAGTAACGGTCACAGCATTATGAGGTTCCGATGACCTTCAAACCCGCCAAATGGCCCCGCAAATTGCGCTCGCAAACTTGGTTTGGTGGCACGTCGAAGGATAATATCTATCACCGCGGCTGGATGAAGAACCAAGGCTTCCCGCCGGATCTGTTTGATGGCCGCCCGGTGATTGGCATTCTGAACACCTGGTCGGAACTGACGCCCTGCAACGCCCATCTGAACGACCTCGCCCAACGGGTAAAGCACGGCATCTACGAGGCGGGCGGTTTTCCTGTGGAAGTGCCGGTATTTTCCACCAGCGAATCCGCCTTCCGCCCGACTGCAATGATGTTCCGCAATCTGGCCGCGATGGCGGTTGAAGAACAAATGCGCGGTCAGCCGATGGATGGCTGTGTGCTGCTGGTCGGCTGCGATAAGACCACGCCAAGCCTGCTGATGGCGGCGGCCAGCACCGACTTGCCGTCGATCATCGTCACTGGCGGGCCGATGCTGAACGGCTATTACAAGAATGAGCGGGTCGGCTCTGGAACGCACCTGTGGAAGTTCTCTGAGGCGGTGAAGGCTGGCACCATGACCAAAGAGGAATTCCTTGAAGCCGAGGCCAGCATGTCGCGTAGCCCAGGTTCGTGCAACACCATGGGCACTGCCAGCACCATGGCGAGCATGGCCGAGGCTTTGGGCATGGCCCTGTCCGGCAATGCCGCCATCCCAGCAGTGGATTCGCGCCGCCGGGTGATGGCGCAGATGACCGGGCGGCGCATCGTGCAGATGGTGAAGGATGATCTGAAACCGTCCGACATTCTGAAGAAAGAGGCGTTTGAAAACGCGATCCGCACCAATGGTGCCATCGGCGGATCGACCAACGCAGTGATCCATCTGCTGGCTATCGCCGGGCGCGTTGGCATTGATCTGACGCTGGACGATTGGGATCGCTGCGGTCGCGACGTGCCGACAATCGTCAACCTGATGCCATCGGGAAAATACTTGATGGAGGAGTTTTTCTACGCCGGTGGCCTGCCCGTGGTGATCAAACGTCTGGGCGAGGCGGGCTTGCTGCACAAAGACGCGCTGACCGTGTCCGGTGAAACCATGTGGGATCAGGTCAAGGATGTGGTCAACCACAACGAAGATGTGATCTTGCCCACCGACAAGGCCCTGGCAAAGTCAGGCGGCGTCGTGGTGCTGAAAGGCAATCTCGCCCCCAAAGGGGCGGTGCTGAAACCGTCTGCCGCAACGCCATCCTTGCTGGTGCATCGCGGCCGCGCCGTGGTGTTCGAGGACATCGACGACTACAAGGCCAAGATCAACGACGAGGCTTTGGATATTGACGAAACCTGCGTCATGGTTCTGAAAAACTGCGGGCCAAAGGGCTATCCCGGAATGGCCGAAGTGGGCAATATGGGGCTGCCGCCAAAGGTTCTGCGCAAGGGCATTACCGATATGGTGCGTATTTCCGATGCCCGCATGTCGGGCACCGCATATGGCACCGTGGTGCTGCACACCTCACCCGAAGCTGCTGCGGGCGGGCCTTTGGCGGTGGTGCAGAATGGCGATTTCATTGAACTGGACGTGCCAAACCGCCGCCTGCATCTGGACATTTCCGACGCAGAACTGGCCGCCCGTCTGGCCAAATGGACGCCCCGCACGGCACCGCCGGAAAGCGGTTATGCCTTCCTGCACAACGCCCATGTGATGGGGGCCGACACTGGCGCTGACCTCGATTTCCTGAAAGGTTGCCGTGGCGCTCCTGTGGGCAAGGACTCCCACTAGTGAAGGATTGGCACTGATGAAAGTAGCCCTCGTCGGCATCGGCAAAATCGCGCGGGATCAGCATGTGCCTGCCCTTGCGGCCTCGCCCGATTGGGAGCTGGCCGCAACGGTATCGCGCGCGGGCGGCGTGGACGGTATAGAATCCTTCGCCAATTTCGGTGAAATGCTGCAGGCCCGCCCCGATATTCCGGTTGTGTCATTGTGCCTGCCCCCGCAACCGCGTTTTGCTTATGCCGAAGCTGCCCTGCGCGTCGGCCGCCATGTGATGCTGGAAAAGCCGCCGGGCCAGACGCTGGCCGAGGTGCATGCATTGCAAGCACTGGCAAAGGCCAACGGCGTTACCCTGTTCGCGACATGGCACAGTCGAATGGCACATGGTGTGGCGGGCGCGAAGGCGTGGCTGGCAAACCGCAAGATCGTCGCCGTTCAGATCACCTGGAAAGAAGATGTCCGCAAATGGCATCCCGGCCAGGATTGGGTGTTCGAACCGGGCGGCATGGGGGTGTTCGACCCCGGCATCAACGCCCTGTCGATCCTGACCGAGATTCTGCCCGCCGCCCGCTGACCTTCCCCGCCAACCGCCAAACTCCGATTGCGGCGGCGCTGACCTTTTCGGGTGGCGTGACTGCAGATTTCGACTGGCGGCAAACCGGCCCGCAAACCTGGGACATAAAGGTTGATACCAACGCAGGCCCGATGGCCCTCCGCATGGGCCGCAATGTGCTGGAAATCGGTGGGCAGGCGGCCAAAGGGACCAACACCATCATGGATGAATACCCTGCGCTTTGCGCCCGCATGGCCGAACTGGTTAGCGCTGGGACCTTGGAAGCTGACCTCGCGCCGATGACCCATGTCGCCGACACCCTTACCTTCGGCCGCCGGGAAATCACAGACGCCTTCCACTTTTAGGCTTCATCTTGGTACAAACATCCCACGGGGGTCCAGGGGGTGTGAAACCCCCGGTGCTTCCCCACCAAAGGACGCATCAATGCTTACAGGAAATCACCTTATCGCGGGCCAATGGGTCACGCGCGAAACCACCTTCCAATCCTCACCCGCCACAGGCCCCGCCCGCACATTCTCGACAGGCACCGCCGCCCCTGTTGACGCTGCCTGCCGCGCCGCAGCGTCCGCCTTCCCGGCCTAATCTGCCACCACCCGCGAACAGCGCGCCGTAGTCCTTGAACGGATCGCCACTGAAGTTGACGCCCGCGGGGTCGAGATCACCGAATATGGCATCGCGGAAACCGGTCTGACCACCGCCCGGCTGGATGGCGAGCGGGGCCGTACCACCGGCCAGTTGCGCCTGTTCGCATCGCATATCCGAGAAAAAGCCCACCTCGATCTGCGCACCGATGCCGCCTTGCCCGATCGCAAACCGCTGCCGCGCCTGGAAATCCGGATGATCCAGCGCCCGCTCGGCCCGGTTGTGGTGTTCGGTGCCTCAAACTTTCCGCTGGCGTTTTCGGTTGCGGGTGGCGACACCGTCAGCGCCTTGGCCGCAGGTTGCCCCGTGGTCGTCAAGGGCTATCCCCCATCCCGGCACGGGGGAGATCGTGGCGCAGGCCATCACTGCGGCCATCACCGCCTGTAACATGCCCGCAGGCGCGTTCAGCTTTGTCCATGTGTCGCGTTGCCATTAAATCGGGCCTGCCTCAATCAGTGTGGCGGAGTGGCAGTATCCGTACTCTGAGCAGTTCCGGACCGGCTCGGCCGTACATGGCCCGCTTGAGGGTCTTCAGGCGGCTGATTTGGCCGTCAGCCTGACCGTTGCTCCAGGGCTATTCGATGGCGTTGTGAACAGCTTCGATGTCTCGGTAAAGCGTTCGGGCAAAGCGCATGATGGGGGTGAGGTCGACTCAAGGGCGTTGTCGATCCACGCATCAAGCGGGTCAGACCGGCCGCCGCGCAGGATACCGTTGAAGCGCATCGCGAGGCTCCGCGTTGAGGCGCAGGCGGGTGATCCTGTCTTCAACGCATCAACCTTTCTTGCCTGATCGGGGGTCAGTGATCCCTTGGGTTTGATGCACAGGGCCGCCGCGATGACGGGAGATATGGCATGCCCAGTTTGCGGGTCCCTCACTGGCGCGAGATCCGGCTGGTTGGTGGCCAGATCGCCCGTCACCTGCTTTTCAGCCCTGCGCCATCCAGCAAGTAGTCGTTCGAGATGCGAGTAACTGCCGTCATAGCCTTTCTGCTGGACCTCGTGAAACAATTGCCTGCCGCGTCGATTGCCGTCTTTCCAGCACTGGGCCAGGACTTCTTCGAAGTACCACGGCGATGTCGGCGTCAGTGCCGCTCTCCTTCGGTCAGGCGGCGTCTTGAACGCAAGCCACCTTGCCACACTGCGGCGCCTGAATCCGGTTTGCCGTTCGATTTCGCTGCAAGACAGACCGTTCTCTCGAAGCGCATGAATCGTTGTGAAGATCTCCTCGCGGGACTTCCGATGCGCCAAGCGTGACCGCTGCAGGTGAAAATCCGTGCTGATGTTGTCAGCATCGGACAGGTGTGCTCTGCCAGTCGCACGGCCGTGCATGTTCATCTGCTCTTCGATCGCCATGCGAAGATTTTGGACAAGATGAAACCGGTCGGTCACTTGCAGTGCTTGCGGCGCCCCTTGGCGGGCAGCCTGTGCGTAAAGACCACAACGATCCCTGCTGATGATCGCAATGTCGGGATGGCGGCGCAGCCATTCCGTGCAGCTCTCCACGTTGCGATCCTCCAAGATGTCGACAACCATGCGCCGCTCAGCCGCCCGCCCGTAACATGACCCAGATGACTGGCAATCTGTGCCAAGCGCGAGGTGCGGCGAGAGTAGAAGATCGCAACCAATGACGTCCGGTCGGAGAAAGTACCGCAGCGGCAGCATGAGGACGCACATCGCCAGCGGCAAACGCGCAGCTCCACCCAGACAGCTTCGCCGTGAGCGGGGAAGTACTGAAGCCGTCGATGCCGCCACCCGTGGCGTCGTCGCGAATACATTCCACATTCCGGGCAGATGCCTTTTGGAGCCAGCGTGCCCGACACAACCCACCCGCCAGACTCAGTTAGGCCAACGCGATGGACCGTCACTTCGCTACAAGCCGCCCATTGCTTCTTGGTATTCATAACTATCCCTCCTGATCTGCCAGGCCACAGGATAGTTGTGCCACACAAATTCAGGCAGAACCGCCCGGTCTGTGCTTTGTCACCCGCGGGCCGGGCGTGACCAACGCCTCGATCGGCATTCACACCGCCATGCAGGATTCCGCGCCGATGCTGTGCTTTGTGGGGCAGGTCGACACCGACATGAAGGGGCGCGAGGCGTTTCAGGAAATCGACTACGGCGCGATGTTCGGCAGCGTTGCCAAATGGGCGGTCGAGATTGACGATGTGAACCGCGTTCCCGAAATCCTCGCCCGGCCCTGGGTGACGGCGACCGCCGGGCGCCCAAGGCCGGTGGTGATCGCCCTGCCGGAAGACATGCTGACCAGCCTCAACGATGCCGCCCCCGCTCGGATTGCCGAACCAGCGCCCGAGCCGGCGGCGATGGATGCGACGCTCGCCAAGCTGCAAGCCGCCGCGCAGCCGCTGATCCTGATCGGGGGCAGCAACTGGACCGGGGCCGGTCGCGCCGCAGGGTTTCGCCGAAGACGCCGACATTCCGGTCATTACCGCCTTCCGCTTTAAGGACCAGTTCGACAACCACTCGCCGGTCTTTGCAGGTGAGGCGGGGTGGGGATGCCGGCCCATGTCAAACACCTGATCCGCGAGGCGGATGTGATTCTGGCGATCAATGTCCGGTTTGGCGAGATGACGACCGATGCCTGCACGCTGCTGACCGTGCCGGTGCCCGCGCAGACGCTGATCCATGTCCACGGGTCCGACTGCGAGATTGGCAAGATCTACCAACCGGCGCTTGGGATTGACGCAGGGCCGAACGCCTTTGCTGCGGCGCTGCGACCGGTTAGCGGCGCATGGGACGCATGGCGGACGCAGGCACGGCCGGAATGGGAAGCAGGCTTTGATCTGCCGCCGCAGCCCTCGCCGGTGGATATGGGGGTTGTCACCGCGCATCTGCGCGACATCCTGCCCGAGGACGCCATCCTGACCAATGGCGCGGGAAACTTTGCCGTCTGGCCAAACAAGTTCTTCAAGTTCGGCCCGAAGGCGCGTCTGCTGGCACCGCAGTCCGGGGCGATAGGCTATGGGCTGCCTGCCGCCGTCGCGGCCAAGGTGGCGCATCCAGATCGCACTATTGTCTGTTTCGCTGACGACGGCGATTTCCAGATGACCTGTCAGGAGCTTGGCATCGCCATGCAGGCGTGGGCGCAGCTGATCGTGCTGATCCTGGACAATGGCATCTACGGAACCATCCGCGCCCATCAGGAACGCCATAACCCGGCGCGGATATCAGGCACGACACTGGAAAACCCCGATTTCGTGATGCTGGCAAAATCCTACGGCTATCACGCCGAACGGGTAAAGCGGACCGAAGATTTCCCCGCCGCCTTCGCCCGCGCCCTAACCTCGCGCACCGGGGCCGTGCTGGATCTCGTGATCTCGCCCGAAGCGCTGCCCCCCCCCGCCAGACGCTTAGCCAGATGCGCGAAACGGCTTTGGCGGCAGGGCTGGGGGTGGGCGCGTAAATTCTTGAAAAATAAATAGCATTCCATATCCACCTGCATCGGGATGTTCTATAGTCAGCAGGGCAAGCAGGCAGAACGCGCACCCCCCGGCGGATGATTGCAAGGTTATCACAAACCCCACTCGGAGCGGACTCAGGGCCATGGAAACAAAAAATCGAATTGCACTTGTCACCGGTGGTGGCAGCGGGGTGGGGAGGGCGGTTGCTTTGGCCCTATCGGCGGCGGGCTGGACTGTCGTGGTGACGGGCCGCAGGCAGGCTCCGCTGGAGGAAACGGCGGCACTTGCGGGATCTGTGGTGCCGATGGCCGCTGATGTCACCGACGCGGCCTCGGTTGATGCTTTGTTCGCGGGGATTGCGGAAAGGTTCGGGCGGCTGGATCTGTTGTTCAACAATGCGGGAGTTAACGTGCCTAAGGTGGCGCTGGACGAAGTGGCAGTGGCGGACCTGCGGTCGATCATTGACGTCAACCTGTTTGGCGCGATGCTGTGTGCCCGCGCCGCGATGAGGCAGATGAAGGCGCAGGACCCGCAGGGCGGGCGCATCATCAACAACGGGTCAGTTTCGGCCCACGCACCGCGCGCGCATTCAGCACCCTATACGGCCACCAAACACGCCATCACCGGGTTGACCAAGTCGATCACGCTGGACGGGCGGGCCTTTGGCATCGCCTGTGGGCAAATTGATATTGGAAATGCAGTGACCGGGATGACCACCCACATGCAGACCGGCACCCGGCAGGCGGATGGAAACCTTGCGGTCGAGCCCCGGATTTCGGTCGATCAGGTCGGGTCGGCGGTGAGCTATATGGCCAGCCTGCCGCCCGAAGCGAACGTGCCCTTTATGACCTTGATGGCCACCACGATGCCACTTTATGGGCGGGGCTAGGCGGTAACCAGATCGCCGGGGTCGATCTGACCCCCGGCGGCATGGGTCCGGATGTTGCCCGCCCAATGCTGCGCCATCCGGCGCAGGTTGTCGCGGGTGCGGCCGGCGATATGGGGGCTAAGGACAGTGTTCGGCGCGGTCAGGATCGGGGCATCGGCGGCCAGCGGTTCGGCCTCGAACGCATCAATCCCCGCCGCCGCAATATGGCCCACATGCAGACAGTCGGCCAAAGCCGCCTCATCGACAATGCCGCCGCGCGCGGTGTTGATCAGCACCGCGCCGGGGCGCATCTGCGCCAGCCGTGCGGCGGACAGCAGATCGCGCGTGTCGGGCGTCAGTGGCAGATGCAGGCTGATCACGTCGGCCCATTCCAGCAGATCGTCCAGTCCGCGAAACCCCGCGACCCCTGCCAATGGCCCGGAGGGCCGGGTATAGCCGATCTCACAGTCAAACCCCGCCAGCCGCCGCGCGACCAGTTGCGCGATCGCCCCATAGCCGATCAGCCCGACCCGCGCGCCAGTCAGATCGCGTCCCGTGGTCCACAGCGCCTCGTCCGCCCAACCGCCTGCCCGCAGCCGCGCGTCGGACTGGGGAATGCGCCGCAGGCAGGCCAACATCAACCCAACCGTCATATCAGCAATCGTTGGCGCATTGCGCCCGGGGCTGCGCGCCACCATCACCCCGCGCGCAAGGGCGGCGGCGACTGGCATGTAATCGGTGCCGGTGCCCCACTGATGCAAAAGTCGCAAATGCGGTGCCGCGTCCAGCAGCGCTGGCGCCATCCGAACCCCGCGCACCACGGCATAATCGGCCTTTGCCAAGGCCTGCGCCCGGTCGGCATCGGAATTGCTGGCGGTGAAAGCCAAATCCAGCCCGTCGCCGACATGGCCCCGGATTACTGCCTGCATGGCGGTATCGAAAGCCTCAACCACCGCCACCCGCACCATGGCTTAGCCGCGTCCCTTGATCAGCGCCGCCATCATCGCCGTTTCTTCTTCGGTCAGGTCGGTCAACGGGCTGCGCACCGGACCCGCCGCAAAGCCGCGAAGTCGTACCCCGGCCTTGACAGCCGAGACAGCGTAACCGGTCTTGCGGTCGCGGATTGCGGCGAAGGGATAGTAGAAATCGCGCAGCAGCGCCTCGCAAGTTGCATCGTCGCCCGCCAGAAACGCGCCGTGAAACTTCAGCGCGGTTTCCGGGACAAAGTTGAACACCGCCGACGAATAGGTCGGCATCCCCGCCCCGCGATAAGCCTGCGCAAACAACTCATGCGTCGGCATGCCGCCAATGTAGGACAGTCGGTGCCCCAGTTTCAGGGTGACCCGCCGCACCATGTCGATATCGCCCGTACCGTCCTTGAACCCGATCAGGTTCGGGCAGTCATCAGCCAGCCGTTCGAGGGCTTCAGCCGTCACCCGCGACTGGCCCCGGTTGTAAACGATCACGCCCATTTTGGTGGACCGGCAGACGGCGCGAATGCGCGCTTCGACCCCGTCAGCCGGTGCTTCGGTCAGGTAATGTGGCAACAGCAAAATGCCGTCGCCCCCTGCCGCCTCGATGCCTTGCGCCAGTTCGCAGGCCAGTTTGGTGCCATAGCCGCAGCCTGCGATGATCGGGCTGTTTGGCTGCGCGGCCTTGGCGGTTTTCACCACCTCGACGATTTCGCCGGGCGTCAGCGAGAACATCTCGCCCGTGCCACCTGCCACGATCAACCCGGCCACCGGAAACGCCGACAGCCATTCCAGATGCGCCGACAGGGCTTTGGCGTCAAATCGGTCATCCTTGTCGAACGGCGTGACCGGGAAAGACAAAAGCCCGTTGCGGATCAGTTCTTTAAGGTCATTTGGTGCGATCATGTCAGGTATCCTTTCAAATCAAATCGGATGGAAGCAGATCCATCGGCATGTTTTGGAATGCCACAGGCCGCAGCCAGCGCCGGATCGACAGGGTGCCGACCGACGTGGCACCAAAGTTGGTCGAGGCGGGGTAGGGTCCGCCATGCACCATCGCCTCGGACACTTCGACGCCAGTTGGAAAGCCGTTGGCAAGAATGCGCCCGGCCTTGCGTTCCAGCACGGGCATCAGGCTTTGCGCCAAGGCAGTGTCGCCCGCGTCCAGATGCAGGGTGCAGGTCAATTGTCCTTGCAGGCTGTTGGCCACTTGCCGCAATTGGTCTGCATCGCGGACCCGGACGATCAGACCCAGCGGGCCGAACACCTCTTCCGCCAGCGCATGATCGGCCAGCCAGTCATCGCCTGAGACTTCGAACAAATAGGGCGTTGCCTGCCGCAGATCGCAGGTCGAGGTTAGCACTGCGCGCACGCCGACGCCCGCTGAAATTCGGTCGCGCCCCTGACGATACGCCACAGCCATACCATCGGTCAGCATGGTTTGCGGCCCGATGGGGGCTAACGCGGCATGGGCGGCCGAGGCAAAGGCATCGGCCCCGGCACCGTCAATCACGACAGCAATGCCGGGATTGGTGCAGAACTGTCCCGCACCCATGGTCAGGCTGGCGGCCCAACCTGCGGCAATCTGACCTCCGCGCGCACCAATGGCTTCGGGCAGCAGGAACATCGGGTTCACCGACCCCAGCTCACCAAAGAACGGGATCGGTTCGCGCCGCGCCGCGCAGAGGTTGAACAGCGCCCGGCCCCCTGTCAGCGAGCCGGTAAATCCTACGGCTTGGATGCGAGGATCAGAGACCAGCGCCTCGCCGACCTTGCGGTTGCCGCCTTGGATCAGGCTGAACACCCCGGCTGGCAGGCCACAAGCGGCCACAGCAGCAACAATCGCATCGCCGACGATTTCGGACGTGCCGGGATGGGCCGAATGGCCTTTGACCACCACCGAGCAACCGGCGGCCAGCGCACTGGCGGTGTCACCGCCCGCTGTGGAAAACGCCAGTGGAAAGTTTGAGGCCCCGAACACCGCGACAGGGCCGATAGGCCGCTGGATCATCCGGATTTCCGGGCGGGGCAGGGGCTTGCGGTCAGGCAGGGCGACGTCGATCCGGCGATCGAGGTAATCCCCGGCGCGGATATGCGACGCGAACAG
This sequence comes from uncultured Alphaproteobacteria bacterium, assembly GCA_963708425.1. Taxonomy (GTDB): domain Bacteria; phylum Pseudomonadota; class Alphaproteobacteria; order Rhodobacterales; family Rhodobacteraceae; genus JACMNW01. The sequence continues at coordinate 1,531,342 of OY970206.1, read as the reverse complement.
CCGCAACTGACCGGTGGTGCGTCCGCGTTCGCCGTCTAGCCGCCCGGCGGGCAGGCCAGTTTCCAGCACGCCGATTTCGGTGACAGCAGCGCCACGCAGGTCGATCTGATCGGCAATCGCCTCCAGCAGCGCTGCCCGCTGGTCGCGCGTCGTGGCGGCATAAGCGGGAAACGCCGCCTCGGCGGCGGCACAGGCCGTACTGACCAGATCAACTGTTCCAGCGGCAAAGCTGTCAGCCCCGCCATCGGTGCGGGCATTGGTGAACCGACTGTCGCCGTCGACCTGCGCACCCGCGATCAGGTGGCAGCCGTGGAATGCATAAGCCATGGTGTCCTCAGCGATTGTTGACGCTGCGCCAGTCGGCGAACAGCGCAAGGTTGGACGTGTCGGTGGGCGGATAAAGCCCAATGATCGTGGCCCCGGATTTGACCCGGTCGACCACGAAATCCTCATACGCGGTCATCTCGACAGCTTCCATCGCCACGTCGTCGGCAATGCCTGCCGGGATGATGATGACTGCATCATCGTCGCCCACCACCACATCGCCCGGAAACACCGCGACATCGCCGCAGCCGATCGGGCCGTTGATCTCAATCGCCTCATGCAGGGTCAGGTTGGTGGGGCTAGAGGCACGCTGATGATAGGCGGGGATATCCAGCGCGCCGATCACCATAGAATCACGAAAGCCGCCGTCAGTGACGACGCCCGCCCCGCCGCGCACCATCAGGCGGGTGATCAGGATATCGCCCGAACTTGCCGCGCGGGCGTCCTTGCGGCTGTCCATCATCAGGATGCTGCCGACCGGGCATTGTTCAACCGCCTGCCGCTGCGGATGCATCGGGTTGCGGAACTCAGCCAGCGTGTTGCGGTCTTCGCGCGCCGGAATATAGCGCAGGGTGAACGCAGGGCCGACCATGTTACGACCCTTGCGCGCCACAGGGCGGACGTCCTGCAACACCTGATTGCGCAAGCCGCGTTTGAACAGGGCTGTGGCCAGCGTGGCCACTGAAACGCCCATAAGCTTTGCATGCGTATCGGGGTTCATGATGCCTCCTCAGACGGGAACGTGGGTGCCGATGGCATGGGTAGACAGGCTCCAGTCGCGCGCCTGATCCGACAGCGACAGGCCAAGACCGTGCCGCGAGGGCACTGCCACCCGGCCGTTCGAAATATCAAGCCGTTCGTTGAACAGCACCTCAAGCCAGTGGAAATGCTCGATCCACGGCTCTTCGGGGAAGGCGGCGGCAAGGTGGACGTGAATCTCCATCACCCAAGGCGGGGCGATGGCGACGCGGTGTTCCTCGGCGGCGGCCATGGCTTTCAGAAAGGGGGTGATCCCGCCGATCCGCAGAGCATCGACCTGGCTGATGTCGCAGCCGCCCGCCTGCACTAGTCCGATGGCCTCGGCGGGCGAGGTCAGCATTTCGCCAGTGGCGATGGGGGTGGCGAGGTCACACGCAAGCGCGGCATGGCCGGCAAAATCCAGCGCATCCAGCGGTTCCTCGATGAAGGCAAGCCCCATGTCATCGACGATCCGCCCGAATTGCAGAGCATAGGCGCGGTCCCATTGTTGGTTGGCGTCGATCATCAGCGCCACATCCTCGGCCAGATGGGTGCGCATGGCGTTGATGCGGCGCAAGTCTTCTTGCCCGTCGGGCTGGCCAACTTTCATCTTGATGCCGCCGATGCCCAGAGCCAGCGAACGGTCAGCCGCCGCCTTGATCTCGGCAATCGAGGCTTGCAGATACTGGCCTTCGGAGTTGTAGATCCGCAGCGTGTCGCGGTGCGCCCCCAGCAGTTTTGCCAAAGGTAGCGCGGCGCGGCGGGCCTTCATATCCCATAGCGCCACGTCAAAGGCGGCGATGGTCTGATAGGACATGCCGCCGCGACCCAGTGAATTGGTCTGCCAGCGCAGCAGTTCCCACAGCCGGCCGATATCATTGGGGTCTTGCCCCATGATGCGCGGCGCAATTTCGCAAGCCAGCGCGTACATTCCGGCACCCCCGGCGCGCAGCGTATAGGAAAACCCCATGCCGACATGCCCGGCCTCACTGACCATTTCGACGGCGAGGATATCCACTGCCGCCAGCGGCGATTGCCGCCCAGTCAGCACCTTGGCATCCGACAGCGGGTTTTGCAGCGGAATGATGATATGGCTGATCTGCATTCCAGCGATGGCATCCTGACTGGCGGCCCCACGCGGGGCACCGGCCAAAGGCGGGCGGGACGGGATCAGGCGGCGGGAAAGGTCAAGGCTCATCAGTAAATCACCGGCTCTGGGGCTGGCCCGCCAAAATCGGCGCGCAGGAAATCAAAATCGCAGCCTTTATCGGCTTGCTCGACATGTTTGTTGAACATGAAGCCGTAACCGCGTTCATAATGCGCGACTGGCGCCACCCAAGCCGCGCGCCGCGCCGCCAGTTCCTCATCGGACACCCGCATGTTCAGGCTGCGCTCGGGCACGTTCAGATCCACGATATCGCCGGTCTTCAGCAATGCAAGCGGTCCGCCTACCCAGGCCTCGGGGGCAACATGCAGCACGCATGCGCCAAACGAGGTGCCCGACATCCGCGCATCCGACAGGCGCACCATGTCGCGCAGGCCCAGCTTCAGCAGCGCCTTGGGCATCGGGATCATCCCCCATTCCGGCATCCCCGGCCCGCCCTGCGGCCCGGCATTGCGCAAGACCAGCACGGTGTCGGGCGTCATCGGATAATCGGGGTCGTCGATGATCTTCTTCAGCTCGGGGTAGCTGCCGGCCACCAGTGCCGGGCCGGAATGCACATGGAATTTCGGATCGCAGGCGGCGGGTTTGATCACCGCGCCATCGGGGCACAGATTGCCCTTCAGAACGGCCAGCGAGCCTTCGTGATAGACCGGGTTCGACAGCGGGCGGATCACGTCGGGGTTGTAGTTTTTGGCCGTTTCCAACCCCTCAACCAAGGGCCGCCCGGTGACGGTGATGGCAGAGGGGTCCAGCACCCCCAGCAGTTCCTTCATCAGCGCGCGCAGACCGCCCGCATAATAGAAATCCTCCATAAGATAGGCCGTGCCCGACGGCCGCACATTGGCGATGACCGGCGTGGTGCGGCCGATGCGGTCCAGATCGTCCAGGCTCAGCGGCACCCCGGCGCGGCGGGCCATGGCAATCAGATGGATGATGGCATTGGTGGAACAGCCCGTCGCCATCGCTACCTTGACCGCGTTTTCCACGGCGGCGGGGGTGATGATCTTGCCCGGCGTCAGGTCTTCCCACACCATATCGACAATCCGCCGTCCGCATTGGGTGGACATGCGCTGATGGTTGGCATCGGCGGCAGGGATCGAGGAGGCGCCGGGCAACGTCAGGCCCATCGCCTCGGCTATCGCGGTCATCGTGCTGGCGGTGCCCATGGTCATGCAATGGCCATAGCTGCGGGCGATGCCGCCCTCGATGCCGACCCATTCTTCCTTGGAAATCGTGCCGGCGCGGCGTTCGTCCCAGTATTTGAACCCGTCGGTGCCGGACCCCAGGGCCTTGCCCGCGTAGTTGCCGCGCAGCATCGGCCCGGCGGGAAGGAATACGAAGGGTAGGCCCATCGACACCGCCCCCATCACCAGACCCGGCGTGGTCTTGTCGCAGCCGCCCATCAGCACCGCGCCGTCAACCGGATGCGAACGCAGCAGTTCCTCCGTCTCCATCGCCAGCATGTTGCGATAGAGCATGGTCGTCGGTTTCACATAGTTTTCCGACAGCGACAGCGCCGGCAGTTCCATCGGGAAACCGCCTTGTTGCAGGATGCCGCGCTTGACCCATTCCACCCGGTCCTTGAAATGCATGTGGCAGGGCTGCGCTTCGGACCAGGTGTTGATCACCGCAATGATCGGGCGACCTTCCCAATCGACCGGATCATAGCCCATCTGCATGGTCCGCGACCGGTGGCCAAAGCTGCGCAGATCATCCGGCACCATCCAGCGGGCCGAGCGCAGAACCTTGTATTCCTTCATCTTGCCCCTCCGCGATTTTCGCGCCGCCCGATGCCGGTGGTGGACTGAGCAGTCTTCATATCTACTAATATATTAGGCTATCAGTTGTTGCAACCGCGATTTTGCCGTGATGTGATCAGACAAAGGCAGGGAGGCGTGAATGCAGTCGGGCATTGCAGCGGCGTTACCGCGGTATACGGTTCTGGGCGGTCTGGCTGGCGGACCCGGGTCGCAATCGGCGGCGGGGCGCACGCTGGACGCGCTGCGCCAGCGCATCATCACCCTGGACCTGCCGCCGGAAACCGTGCTGTCCCGTATTGAGCTGGCCCAGCACTATGACGTCAGCCAGACCCCCCTGCGCGAAGCCCTGCAAAAGCTGGAGGCCGAGGGGTTGGTCGATATCTATCCGCAATCGCGCACCGTGGTGACGCGCATCGACACCACCAAGATGCACGAGGCGCATTTCCTGCGGCTGGCCGTCGAGACCGAGGTGCTGCGCCGTCTGTCGCATGAGTGTGATGCCACCTCGCTGTCGCGGTTGAAGGTGATCCTGACTCTGCAAGAAGAACTGTCCGGCAGTCTTGCGGAACTGCCGGCGTTTCAGGAACTGGACGAAGTGTTTCACCAGACGTTGATGGCCGCCGCAGGCCAGCCGGGCCTGCACGCGCTGCTGCGGTCGCGGTCGGGGCATCTGAACCGGGTTCGCAGGCTCGACCTGCCGAACGAAGGCAAGATCCGCCGCATTCTGGACGGCCACCGCGCCATCATCGCCGCGATCGAGGCAAAGGACGAAGCCGCCGCCCTTACCGCCATCCGTGACCATCTGAGCCAGACGGTCAGCCGGGTCGAGGCGCTGCGTGCCAAATATCCGTCCTATTTCAAGTCCTAGCGGCCGCCGGTCAGCACCACAAACACCGGCAGCAGGGCCGCAGCCGCCACCAGCGAGAACGTCAGGTTCCAGTCGAGCGTCAACTGGCGCGGCACGATCCCCGCCGCGCGCTGCGCCATCAGCACTGGCGTGGCAAAGGGCGAAAAGGTCATCGCCAGCGCCCATCCGCAGGAAATGGCAAAGGCAATCAGCGTGGGATCGGCGGGCATCACGGCCAGACTGCCAAACAGACTGCCAAAGAACACCGCCATCATTATGGGGCTAAGCGCCAGCAGGCTGAACGCCACCAGCGCCACGGGAATGAACCACAGCAGCAAGAAATCCGGCATCCGGTCAAACCCCAGCACCCGGGCCACCGCCTCGGCTTGCACCAGATCGGCCGCCACCCGCCCGACAAAGCCGGACGAGGCCAGCGTCACCGCCACCGGTGCCGCCTCGGGCACGCGATCGACGATTCGGCGCAGCCGATGGGCAAAGGCCGGCCCCAGACGGGTCTGCGCCCCCTGCCAGCCCAACAGCATCAGCGGACAGCTGAGCAGCAACCCAGTCATGATGCCGCCGCCGGTCAGCTCGGCAATCAGCACCGTCATCCCCATCAGCCAGCCACAGGCCGCCGCAAACCGCAGGGCAGCAGCCCAGGGCACCGGGCTGACCACAATCCCGCCGCGTCCACGCAGGTGACGGAACCGCAGCCAGTCCTCCAGAGCGCCCACCACCAGCATCAGGCCAAACACTGCAAACCCGATCACCATCCAGCGGCCCCGTTCGACCCCCGGAATCAATCCGGCCACCACCACCAGCGCAACCGCGGTAGGCGACCAGATCACCGACCAGGCAAAGCCGCGCATCAGTGCCGAGATCTGCCGCCGCTGCCGCACCGGGTTTAGCCCGTCATCCGCACCCCGCGCCGCGATTCCGCGCTGCACCAGCGGCACCAGAAAGCTGATCGTGCCGATGTTGAACATCACCGCCAGCGCCGCCGTGCCCAGGTTCAGCACCGCATAGCGCCGGGCGGGCGGTTGCCGCGTCAGATACAGCCCGACATCGGCCACGGCGGGCGAGGTGGAGGCCGCCTCGTTCAACAGCCCCAGGGTCAGGATGAAACACATCAGGTAAGTGGCCTGATCCAGCGCCCCGGCCAGCACCCCCGCCGCCTGCGCCGGATGCAGCAGCCAGACCAGCAGGCTCAGCCCCGCCACCAGTGACAACAGATACCCCTCGCGCAGCGTCAGGCGCCGCGTCAACCCGGCCACCACCACAACCGCCGCCACCAGCGCCCATCCCAAGGGTCGCAGCGGCACGCCGGCCAGCAATCCCAGCCCAACCGCCATCACCGCGATCAGCGCCTGTCCAAGAACCCGGTCAAACGGCATTGCGGGTCAGTTCACCGCGTTCGGCAGCGGCCTGCCGGCGAAATGGGCGGCCAGATTGTCCACGACGGTCTGAGCCATCGCCGCGCGGGTCTCGACCGTGCCGCTGGCGTGATGCGGATACAGCGTCACATTGGCCAGCGCGGTCAGTACCGGGTCGGGGTTGGGTTCGTTCCAGTAGACATCCAGACCAGCCGAGCCAAGGCCACCGTCCTGCAGGGCTGCGATCAGCGCGGTTTCATCCACCACGGTCCCCCGGCTGACGTTGACCAGCGTGCCCTGCGGCCCCAGCGCCCGCAGGATCGGCGCGTCGATCAGGTTCATCGTCCCGGCACCACCGGCCACGATGACAATCAGGATGTCCGCCCATGTTGCCAGTGCGTGCAGGTCCGGCTGAAACGGCAGGTTCACCCCGGGCTTGGCCGTCCGGCTGAAATAGCTGATCTCCAGACCCACGGCCTGCGCCCGGGTGATGATCGCCTGCCCGATCTTGCCCATGCCGACGATGCCCAACCGCTTGCCCCGCACCGCCGATTGCAGAGGGAACATGCCCTTGCGCCCCCAGTCGCCCGAGGTCACATACTGGTGCCCGCCAACCAACCCCCGCCGTGCCGCCAACAGCAGCAGCAGCGCGGTATCGGCCACGTCATCAGACAGCGCATCCGACGAGTTGGTCAGCTTGATGCCGCGTTCGTTCAGCGCCGCCACGTCGATGGATTCGTAGCCGGCCGACGAACAGGCGACCACCTGCAAGGCGGGCAGATGCGCCAGCATCTCGCGCGTCAGGGCGGTGTGGCCGTTCAGGACCGCAGCGCGGCACAGGGAGCCGACACGTTCCAGCAGCGCCGCCTTGGCGGGCCCTTCGGCAAGGTCATAGCGGTGCAGGGTGTAAAGCTGGTCCAGCACCTGCAATTGCGGGACAAGCGTGGGATACAGCACCAGAACATCGGGTTTCATGTGGTCAGGCTTTCCTTCAACCGCGCGTCGCGCCGTGCCGCCTGCACCACCGGATCAGGGTCAAGCGAGGCCGCAAGCAGATTGCGTGTATAGGTTTCAGCTGGCGCTTCAAAGATCTGGCGGACGGGTCCCTGTTCGACAATCCGCCCCCCCTGCATCACAATAACTCGGTCCGCGAAATCGCGCACCACCGGCAGGTCATGCGCGATGAATATGTAGGACAGGCCGAGCCTTTTGCGCAGCCCGTCCAAGAGCTCGATCACCTGCGCCTGAATCGACACGTCCAGCGCCGACACGGCCTCGTCACACACGATGATGCGCGGTTCCAGCGCCAGCGCGCGGGCGATGGCGATGCGCTGCCGCTGGCCACCGGAAAACTGGTGCGAATAGCGGTGCATGTGGTCCGGCGTCAGGCCGACCTGATCCAGCAGTTCAGCCACGCGCGCCCGCCATTTTGGGCGCGGCAGAATGCCGGGATGAATGACCCATGCTTCGGAGATCAGGTCGTAGACCGACATCCGGGGGTTGAGGCTTTGCGTCGGGTCCTGAAACACCATCTGGATGTCGCGCCGCATCCGGTACAGCTCGCGCGGCGTCAGGGTGAACAGGTCGCGGCCCTTGTAGATAGCCTTGCCCGCCGTCGGCTCTTCCAGCCGCAACAGGCATTTCGCCAACGTCGATTTGCCTGACCCGCTTTCGCCGACAATCGCCAGCGTCTCGCCCTCGTCCAGCGTGAATCTGGCGTCGCGCAGCGCGATGAACTCGCCGAACGATTTCGACAGCCCGCTGACCGCCAGCAACGGCACGGCCTGACTGGCGCTTACCGTGGCCATCGCGCCCTTGCCCGGCGCAGCGCCGATTAGCCGTTTGGTATAGGGGTGCTGCGGATCGGCATAGACCTGCGCCGCAGTGCCCTGTTCGACGATCTCGCCCGCGTTCATCACGACCACCCGGTCGGCCACTTCGGCGACCACGCCCAGATCATGCGTGATCAGCAACAGCCCCATGCCGGTTTCATGCTGCAGAACTTCCAGCAGTGAGAGGATCTGCGCCTGCACGGTCACATCCAGCGCCGTTGTCGGTTCGTCGGCTATCAGGATGTCGGGCCGCAGCGCCAGCGCCATGGCAATCATCAGCCGCTGCCGCTGGCCGCCGGAAAACTGGTGCGGATACTTGCCGGCCGAGGCTGCCGGGTTGGGGATACCGACCTTTGCCATCAGCGCCAGCGTTTCAGCCCGGGCCTTGGCACGCGAGGTGCCGTGGATCACTAGGGTCTCCTCGATCTGCCAGCCCACCGTGTAGACCGGGTTCAGGTGGCTGAGCGGGTCCTGAAAGATCATGGCAATCCGCTTGCCGTTGATCGCGCGCCGTTCCTCGACCCCCATCTTCAAAAGGTCTCGCCCCTCGAACAGCAGTTCGCCGTTGGTGATCTCACCGGGGGGGCAGTCGATCAGGTCCATGATGGCGCTGGCCGACACCGATTTGCCTGAACCGCTTTCGCCCAGGATCGCCAGCACCTCGCCCCGGTTCAGGTGCCAGCTCACATTGCGCACCGCCCGCACCGGGCCGCGCACGGTGTGAAAGGTGACGGACAGGTTGCGCACCTCCAGCAGATGATCAGCCATTGGACGTGCTCCGGTTTTCCAGCCGCCAGCGTTGTTGCGGGTCCAGTGCCACGCGCAGCCAGTTCGACAGAAGGTTCAGGCTCAGCGTGGTCAGGATGATCGCAAGGCCGGGCCAGAACGACAGCCACCAGGCGTTGGTCAGGTAGGGCCGCCCCTGCGACACCATCAGGCCCCAGGTGATTTCCGGTGCCTGAATGCCGATGCCCAGAAACGACAAGCTGCTTTCGGCCAGCATCACGAAGGCGAAATCGAGCGTGGCAATGGTCAGAAGCGTCGGCAGCACGATGGGCAGGATGTGGCGAAAGATGATCCGGGTGTCGGACGCCCCCATGACCTGCGCCGCCTGCACGAACATCCGCTCGCGGATCTCCAGCACCTCGGCGCGGGTGGTACGCAGGTAGACCGGGATGCGGGTGATCGCCAGCACAAGGATGATGTTGGCCACCGATGGCTCCAGCATGTAAAGCACGATCACCGCCAGCAAGAGCGACGGGAACGACATGATCACATCCGCCAGCCGCGGAATGATCTGCGATGCCCGCCCCCGGGAATAGCCCGCGACGAGGCCCAAGGAAGACCCGATCAGCATCGATGCAGTAACCGCGCCCGCCGCCACCATCATGGTGTTCTGTGCCGCCACAATGATCCGCGCCAGCAGTGGCCGCCCCAGGGCGTCGCCGCCAAAGAAGAACACCCAGTCGCGGGACAGGTCGAAGGGCGGCGCATTGCGGCCGCGCAGGTTCTGCTTGGTCGCCACTGTGTCGAGCAGCAAGGGGCCGAACACTGCGCAGAGGAACACGATGATCAGGAACAGCGCCGCAAAGCTTGCGAATTTGTCGGCCCACAGCATCGACATCACCGCGCGAAAGCCTGAACGTTCAGCGGGCTGGGGAAGGGAGGGCGCGTCGGTCATCGGTTCAATACCTGATCCGCGGATCAAGCACCGCATAGGCGATGTCGATCAAGAGGTTCATCAGAAAGATGGCAAGCGCCGTCACCATGATCGCCGCCAGCACCACCGCGAAATCGCGTTGCAGGATGCTGTCGATCATCAGCTTGCCGACACCGGGAAAGCCGAAGATCGTCTCGACCACCACCGCCCCGTTCAGTATCCCCGCCGCCTGATCGCCGATGACGGTGATCACCGGCAACATGCCGTTGCGCAGCGCGTGGACAAAGATCACCGGGCGGGGCCGCACCCCCTTGGCCCGCGCGGTTTTCACATAGGCCGAAGACAGCGCGTTGATCATCGAGCCCCGCACCACTTGCAGGATCAACCCGAAGGGCCGGATGAACAGCACCGAAATCGGCATGATCCAGTGCCAGATCGTCCCGGTGCCCGAGGTGGGCAACCAGCCAAGGTTGACCGAAAACAGCACGATGGCGACGATGGCAATCCAGAAATCGGGGGACGAGGCGCCGATCAGGGAAAAGAAGGTCGCAACGCGGTCAAACACCCCGCCAACGCGGAATGCGGCGAGAGAGCCGACGACGATCGCGGCGGCGGTCACCAAAACCATGGTGATCAGCGCTAGATACAGCGTCCAGACAAAGGCCTCCAGCACCACATCCAACGCCGGACGCGCCTTGCGGATGCTGTCACCGAAATCCAGCACTGCCAGATCGGCGACATAGCGGCCGAACTGAACCAGCAAGGGCGCATCCAGGCCGTGCAGGCGGCGGAAATTCTCGCGCGCTTCAAGGCTGGCATCGACCGGCAGGTATAGCTGCGTCGGATCGCCGGTCAACCGCGACAGAAAGAACACCATCACGACCAGCACCAGCAGGGACACGGCGCTTGCCAATGCCCGCTTGCCCAGAAATTTACGCATATCTCCCCCCGGTAGAGCGGACCCTTGGCCCGAAAGAAAAACGGCGGCGCGTAGTGGTGCGCCGCCGTTCCAGTCAGCCTAGCTCACTTGAACTTGATTTGCGACAGTTGCAGTTCGCTGTTGGTGGCGATGGTGGGCGTAAAGTCCAGACGCTCGGACACGCGGCTGTAGCCGACCATATGGAACAGGAACACATCGGCCACGATATCGTTGTGAACCTTGGCAAACACAGGCGACCATGCTGGACCCCGGGCATCGCCGGTGGCGGCGGTGGCATCGGCCAGCATCTTGTCGAGATCGGCATCGCAGATGCCCGACTGGACGCCTTCACAGGCATATTTGAAGAACATCGAGAACACCGGGTCGCCGCGGTTGTTGTCGTGCATGGCCATGACCATGCGCGGGCCGCGGTCTTCGGCGAAGGGCTTGGAATAGACCTGCACCCATTCGGCGACTTCCATCATCGTCAGCTTCACGTTCAGACCGACATCGGCGAACATCTGCTGCAGCGCCTCGCAAACCTCGGTAACGTTCGGGAAGTTGCCGGTGCGGCAGACCATCTCGATTTCCGTATCCACCGGCACGCCGGCGGCGCGGGCTTCTTCGACCAGTGCCTTGGCGCCTTCGACGTCATAGGCCAGCGGCGCCAGATCGGGGTTCCAGCCGAGCGTCGAGGGCGGAACCATGTGGGTCGCCTTGATCGCATCCGCAGGGATTAGTGAGCCAAGGAACGCGTCGCGGTCCACGGCCATGTTCATGGCCTTGCGGATGCGGATGTCGTTCAGCGGGGCTACGGTGTTGTCAACGCGCAGATAGGTCGTTTCCGAGTTCGGATAGCTGAAGTCGGTCGCGGTGTTAGTGGCATCGTTCTGGTTAATCAGCGGCACGATATCCGCTTCGCTCGTTGTCACCATCGCTGCGCGAACCGCATCATCCGAGCGGAAGACATAGGTGGCCTTGGTCACAGCGGGCTTTTCGCCCCAATAGCCGTCGCGGGCTGCCAACACGATCGACTGACCGGCATTCCATTCGGCAAGCGTGTAGGGACCGGTGCCAACCGGCGCGCGGGTGAATTCCATCGCGATTTCCGCCGGAACGATGGTCAGCGTCGACATCAGCAGCGGCAGGATCGGCTGTGCCGGGTCCGAGGTGATGTCGATAGTCAGATCATCGACCACTTCGGTGGTGATGGTCATGCCGCCAAAGAACTTGGCGCCGATTTCGCAGGTCAGGTCGGGCGACAGGGTACGCTCGATCGAATGTTTCACATCCTCGGCGCCAAAGGTGGTGCCGTCCGAAAAGGTCACGCCGGCGCGCAGCTTGAAGCGCCAGGTGTCACGATCGACGGACTCCCAGCTGTCAGCCAGCCGGCCCTTGAGCGCGCCGTTAGACGTGTCAAGCTCGGTCATCGTTTCGCTGATGTTCTGCAGGATCACGCGACCGATGTTGGACTGCGAGGCCATGCAGGGCTCGACGACCTCCAGTTCCTCGTTAAGGGCGATGATGATGTCGGTATCGGCTGCAAAAGCGGGTGCCATAACGGCAATTGCCGCGATGCTTGCAAGAAGCCGGGCGTGGATTGGTCGCATTCATTCCTCCATGAGCTTGCAGCTTGTTGTTTCGCGACCGGGCAGGCTGCACCGCCCTAGCCACGCTATTTCGCCATGATTCCCTTCTCGAAATCAGGGCGCTTACTGATATATTAGTGCATCTGCTGTCAGTTCCCTAGTGAGTATTGGTGCACCATGATACAATTTTACTATCAGTTGCCCCGTCCGCGGCTATCATGCCTCGGGCGGGGTCCGCGGTCCGCGCCGGGTGGCCATCATCAGCATCGACGCAACGAAGATGATCGCCGCCCCGATCCAGGTCGAAAGACCCGCCACTTCGCCAAACAGGGAAAACGCCAGGATCGCGACGAAGGGCAGGCGCAGGAAATCGATAGGTGCCACTAGGCTGGCATCTGCCAACTGGAAGGCCCGCGTCACCGCCGTCTGGTTCACCGCCCCTAGCACACCCTGAATGGCCAAGAGGCCCCACGCCCAGGCACTTGGCATCTGCCAGACCAGCAAGGCCGGCACCAAAGCCAGCGGCACGGATACGACCAGGTTCCAGGCAACCAGCGTATCGGTGCCGTCGCGGCGTGACATGACCTTCAGCATCAGTTGGATGATCGCAGTCAGGAACGCCGCCAGCAGCGCGATGGTCAGCGCGGGTGACACCGCTTCCATGCCCATCGCCCAGTCAGGCTTCAGCACCACCACAACCCCCGCGAACCCCAGCAACACCGCCATGATCCGCACCGGACGCGGCGTTTCGCCCAGCAGGAACCAGGCGCCGACCGTCACGAACAGCGGCGCGGCGAACCCGATGGCCGTCACATCGGCCAAGGGGGCGAGGGCCAGCGCAAAGAACCCGGCGACCAGCGAGCCCAGCTTCAGCGCCGCACGCAGCACATGCATCACCCGGTACTGGGTGCGCAGCATGGCCGGGCGCGAGATGATCCACGGCAGAATCGCCAGCAGGCCAAAGCTGGTGCGGGTCAGCGCGATGATGAACGGGTGCACTTCCTTGGCCAGCAGCCGGACGATGACGGAATCGACAGCATTGATCACCGCGACGGCCAGCATCAGCATGACCCCGATCAGTGCCGCCCTGTCGCGGGCAGCGTCGGCGGCGGACGGGTCGGGCAAGTCAGGCATCCGGGCATCCTTGCGCCGGGGCGTCCGGCACTTGCGCAGACAATCCCGCAGGACAGGTCGTGTTGTCAACTCTTTGCCGAAAAAAATGAAAAATAGAGAAAGCAAATAAAAAATATACATTATAAAACAATAATATAATGAAGATCTTTATCCAAATAATCAGAGAATAAACAACATTTCAACTTGACAACCTATCGTTATACCGGCCAATTTATCGCTGATTTCAGCCCCGAAGCAGGCGGTGCCATGCCCGATCTCCAGACTCCTCTTCCGCCGACCCCGGCCGAGATTGCCGCCGGCACGACAGGGGTGATGACGCAGGACGCTTCGGGTCGGATGGCAGCCTTGTTGCCCTCGCCAATGGTGCAGAATCATGCGGCCTTCCTGTCGCGCGCCACCGATGGACGGCTGGACTGTCTGTGGTTCGGCGGCAGTCTGGAAGGCAAGGCCGACATCTGCATCTATCGATCCAGCCTCGCCCCGGGGGCCACGGTCTGGGGGTCGGTGGAACGGTTGACCAATGATCCTGATCGGTCTGAGCAGAACCCGGTGCAGTTTCACGCGCCGGACGGACGCACCCTGCTGATCCATACCGCGCAACCCGGCGGCGATCAGGACCGCTGCGTGGTGCGGATGCGCGAGATTGGCCGGCCGCCCGTCGATCTGCCGCTGCCACTCGGCAGTTTCGTGCGTGGCGCGGTGCATGTGCGATCCGATGGGGCGTGGCTGCTGCCACTCTTTCATTGCACCCACGCGCCCGGCGCGCGCTGGACCGGGCGGCATGACACCGCCTCGGTCGCCATTTCCGCCGATCAGGGGCAGACTTGGCGGCTGGTGGCGGTGCCGGGATCGACCGGCTGTGTCCACATGACCATTGTTGATCTGGGGGCAGGGCGGCTTGCCGCCTTCTACCGCCGCCGTCAGGCCGATTTCGTGCACCGCACCGACAGCGCCGATGGCGGCAAAAGCTGGTCTGTGCCGCAGCCGACCGATGTGCCGAACAACAATTCCTCGATTGGGGTGATCCAGCTGACCGATGGCCGTCTGGCTATGGTCTGCAACCCGGTCAATGCCGCCCTCAGCCCCGACCGCCGCCTGTCGCTGTATGACGAATTGGGCGACGACGACCGGCCCGAGGCGCAGGGCGGCTGCACCCCGATCTGGGGCGTGCCCCGCGCGCCGATGACGTTGGCCCTTTCGACCGACGAGGGGCGCAGTTTTCCGCACCGGATCCTGTTGCAAGACGGCCCGGGCACCTGCCTGTCCAACAACTCGCTCGACGGCAAGAATTTCGAGATGTCTTATCCGGTGCTGAACCAGGCCTCCGATGGCAGTCTCGACATCGCCTACACCCTCCACCGACGGGCCATCAAACATTTGCGGTTGCCCGCCGACCAGCTGAAAGCACCCCAATGATCGGCATCACGCTTGGCGACCCGGCCGGGGTCGGCCCGGAGGTCACCCTCAAATCCATCGCCGAAATGTCCCCGGCAGACCGGGCACAGACCCGCATCTTCGGCAACCTCGCCACCTTGCAGGCCATCGCCACCACACTGGCAATCCCCATCGTTCCGGGGGTTGACGTGGCCGTCACCGACCTGCCCATCGAGGGTGGGCCGCTGCCCATGGGTCAGCTGGATCCGCGCGGCGGCGATGCCAGTTTCCGCTTCATCGAGGCGGCGGTGCGGGCCGCCGAACGGGGTGAAATCGGCTGCATCGTCACCGCGCCGATCAACAAGGAATCGCTGAACCTCGCCGGTCACCACTATGACGGCCATACCGGGATGCTGGCGCATCTGACCGGGGGCAGGGCTTGGATGCTGCTGGCCTCGGACCGGCTGAAGGTGATCCACTGCACCACCCATATCAGCCTGAAGGACGCCATCACCCGAATCACGCCGGAACGGGTGCTGGAAACCATACGGCAGGGCCACGCGCATCTGCAACGCATCGGCTATGACCGCCCCCGCATCGCGGTGGCCGGGCTGAACCCGCATTGCGGCGAGGGCGGATTGTTCGGCACCGAGGATGACACCCAGATCGCCCCCGCCGTGGCGCAGGCGCAGGCCGAGGGGATCAACGCCTTTGGCCCGATTTCCGCCGATACGCTGTTCTACCGCGCCTACAACGGCGCCTTTGATCTGGTGGTGGCCCAGTATCACGATCAGGGCCATATCCCGGTCAAGCTGGTGGCGTTTGACACGGGCGTCAACGTGTCGGTCGGGCTGCCGATTGACCGCACCTCGGTCGATCACGGCACTGCTTTCGACATCGCAGGCAAGGGAATTGCCAAGCATATCAACATGGACTACGCCATCGCCTATGCGCGCAGGCTGGTCGCGGGGAGAGCGAAATGACCCATGAATTTGGCGGCGTGAACTGCGCCGCGGCCACGCCCATCGGCGCGGACGGCAAACCGGACATGGCGCTGTTCGCCGCGCATCTCCGGGCGCTCATGGAGGAAGGCGCGCATGGCCTTGCGATCCTTGGCACCACGGGTGAGGCGAATAGTTTTTCAGCCGCCGAACGCAAGTCGCTGGTCGAGGCGGCGCTGGCTGCCGGCATCCGGGGCAATCAGCTGCTGCCCGGTACCTCGGCCTGCAACACGCCCGAGACCGTGGACCTGACCCGCCACGCAGTGCAGTCTGGGGCCAAGGGCTGTGTCCTGCTGCCGCCCTTTTACTACAAGGGTGCCAGCGACGAGGGGCTGTTCCGGTTTTACGCGCAGGTGATCGAGCGCGTGGCGGATGACCGGCTGCGGGTGATCCTCTATCACATCCCGCAGGTGTCGCAGGTGCCGATCACCCACAACCTGATCGAACGTCTGCTGACCGAATTCCCCGGGATGGTCGTGGGCATCAAGGACAGTTCCGGCGACAAGGACAACCTGAAAATCATGGTGGAACGGTTCCCCGCGCTTGGCGTGCTGGCCGGGGCCGATCCGTTGTTGTTGCCGTTGTTGCAGATGGGTGGGGCGGGCTGCATCACCGCCACGTCGAACCTGCGCTCGGCGGATCTGGCGATCATCTGGGACATCTGGAACGACCCGGCCCGGGCGGCCGAGCTGGCCGCCGCCCAGGACCGTATCAACGCCTGGCGCAATCTGACCAATTCCTATGTGCAACTGCCGACCGTCAAGGCGATGCTGGCCCGGTCGCGCGGCAATCTGGGCTGGCTGCGGCTGCGCCCGCCGCTGGTCGAACTTAATACGGTCCAGTGCAACGCTGTTTGGGCCGAAATGGCCCGACTCGGGGGCTGAGATGACCGTGGAAGGCCCGACAGCGCAAGGCATGGCGCGCGCCATCATTCTGCATCAACCGAGGCGGCTGGAAATCGGCGCGGGCGCTGCGGCGCGGCTGGAGGATTGGGCCGCGGGATATTCGCGCGTCCTGGTGCTGGCCACGCCGCATACGGCGGGGCTGGTGGCGCGGCTTGGGCTGCCCGCTGACACTCGCGTCTTCACCGATGTGCCGCCCGAACCTGATGATGTGGCACTGACCGCCGCCTTGGCCATCGCGCGCGACCTGAAGCCTGATCTGGTGGTGGGGGTGGGGGGCGGGTCGGTCATGGACGTGGCCAAGCTGGTCGCCTGCCTCTGGGATGGGGGGCAGGCGCTGGCCGAAGTGGTGGGGCCGAACAAGGTGGCGCGCCGCCTGTCGGCCC
Source organism: uncultured Alphaproteobacteria bacterium (assembly GCA_963708425.1). Classification (GTDB taxonomy): domain Bacteria; phylum Pseudomonadota; class Alphaproteobacteria; order Rhodobacterales; family Rhodobacteraceae; genus JACMNW01. The sequence continues at coordinate 1,514,338 of OY970206.1, read as the reverse complement.
TGGCGCAGGTGGCGACGACCGCAGGCACCGGATCCGAGGCGGGCATCCGCGCCTTGGTCACCAACAGCCAGACCAAGGCCAAGATGGCGGTCGAAAGCCCGCATATGCTGGCCGATCTGGCGATCCTCGACCCCGAACTGACCTTCACCGTGCCCGCCGCCGTCACCGCCGCCACCGGCATCGATGCCATGGCGCATTGCGTCGAGGCTTTCACCAACATCCGCGCGCATGACCTGATTGACGGCTATGCACGGATGGGGTTCGGTCTTGTCGGGCGCTATCTGCCGCGCTGCGTGGCCGATGGATCGGACGCCGAGGCGCGGGCGGGCATGATGCTGGCCAGCTATTATGGCGGGCTGTGTCTGGGCCCGGTCAACACCGCCGCCGGTCATGCGCTGGCCTATCCGTTGGGCACAAGGCTGGGGCTGCCGCATGGTCTGGCCAACGCGGTGATCTTTCCGCATGTGCTGGCCTTCAACGCCCCGGTGCGGCCCGAAAAGACCGCCGAAGTCATGGCGGCCCTTGGCCTGCCCGCCAGCGCCGACCCCGCCGTGGTTCTAGAGCGGACCGGCGGCTTCTGCCGGTCGCTTGGGATCGAGATGCGCCTTTCGGCCCATGGCGCCATGGCCAGTGACCTGCCGGAATGGGCGGCCGAGGCCCATGCCATCCGCCGCCTGATGGACAATAACCCGGCCCCCATGTCGGTAGATCAGGTGACGGCGATCTACCGCGCGGCCCTTTAGGCGGGTTTCGCGCCGTCAAACAGCCGGTCGCGCGAATGGGTCAGGTGATCGTGCATCTGCTGGCGCGCCACGACGCCATCCCGGTCGCGGATGGCGTCGTGAATGGCCTTGTGCTCGGCATAGACCCGTTCCAGCCCGCCCGGCGACAGTTTCAGCGACTGGCCGTGAAACTGCATACCCACAGCGATATGGCTTTCCAGCGCCTCTATCGCCGTCACCACATACTGGTTCTCGCTGGCCCGGGCGATAGCCAGATGAAAGGTGAAATCCGCATCCTCACGGTGCCGATGCCGGGCTGTCGCATCGCGCAGGGCCGCAAGCGCGTCGGTGATCGGGGCCAGCGATTCGGGCCGATGGCGCAGCGATGCAGCCTCGGCCGCCGCCGGTTCCAGCATCAGGCGGAATTCATAACAGCGCGCCAGCCCGGTGATGTTTTCCACCACCCCAAAGCCCAGAGGCTGACGCAGCCCCATCTGCCGCACGAAACTGCCCGACCCCTGCCGCGAATAGATCAGCCCCTGATCGCGCAACTTGCGCAACGCCTCGCGCACGACGGGGCGCGACACCTGATATTCGGCGGCGAGATCATGTTCGGTGGGCAGGCGTTCGTCGGGCGCATAGGTGCCGGATTTGATCGACCGCAGCATCTGGTCGAACACCATTTCACCCAGACTTTTGCGCCGTGCTGTCGTTTGGGTCATGCCGCACCGGCGCCTTCGGCCAACAGGCTCAGCGTCGTATCACTGCCAAAACCGCCCGATTTCGTCACGATCTGCCGATGCCCGGCCCGCGACAGCGGCAGACCCGGCAGCAGATCGCCCTGAAGGTCCAGCACCCCAATCCCCAGCCGGTCCAGCACGGCCTCGGCCGTCGCCCCGCCGGTCAGAACCAGGATCGCCGCCCCCTGCGCCAGAGGTTCAATCGTGGCGGCCAGCGCCCGGGCCACATCGGCCCCCGACGCCCCGGCACCCGGCACCGCCTGCACCAGTGTTACCCCCGGCGCGGGCACCGCCAGCGCCACTCCGTCCGGCGCCGCGACATAACGCAGGCCGGGACAGCAACCGCGCAGATGCGCGACCTGCGCCAGCGTGATCGGATCGGTGGAGCCGACCCCGATCACCATCGGCAAGCCGGGAAACGCCGGCACACCGCCCTGCACCCCCATGACCGCAGCCAGCGCAATCGCCGCCCCGCGTGCGCCAACGATCAGCGCCCCCTCTGCCGCTCCGGCAACCACGGCGCGCATCTGATCGGGTGTTTCGACATCGGGCACGTCGGCCTGCAGCGCGCCCAGCACCGCAGCTACGTCGATGGGCTGCGCCGCACCATGCCCGATCACCGCGCCGTCGCGTACCAGACGGCCAAACTCAGGCAGGGCAGGCACCATCAGCAGCGGCACCGGGCCAAAGGCCGCAAGTTCCGCCGCAACCGGCCCTTTTAGCCGCGAATCAACTTTCTTGAACAGCCGGATACCGGGTGGCAAACCGGCCAGCACCCCGGCCACCGCCTGCGCTGCCGCCTCTGGCCCCAGATCGCGCGAGTTTGTGGACACCGCCACCACATCCGCCCCGCGCAGCGCCGCAGACAGGGCACCGGGCCGCACCGCGACCCGCACACATGCCCCTGATCCGGCAAAGGCTGCAGCAGCATCCAGTGCCCCGGTCAGATCATCGGCAATGATCGCCAGACGCACAGTCACCGCCGTAGAATGTGACAAGTTATACGCTGCACGATACCCTATCAGTTCCAGTGTTTTCAACAACCTAGTCTCCGAACGAAATCTACATTATGCTGGTGTTATTACAACCTCAAATCCAAGGAAGGCTACCCGATGTCCAGGCCTTTCGAGTTGAACCAGTTGCGCTATTTCGTGGCGGTGGCGGAAGAGCTGAACTTTCGTCGGGCGGCTCGGCGGCTGAACATCACCCAGCCGCCGCTGTCGCGTCACATCAACCTTCTGGAAGATGCCATCGGGGTGCGGCTGTTCGACCGCACCAACCGCTCGGTCCGGCTGACCGCGGCGGGCGAGCGGTTCTTGTTTGACGCCATCGACATCCTCAAACGATCCGAAGCCGCCGCCCTGTTTGCCCGCCAGACCGAACGCGGCGAAAGCGGTTCGCTGGTGTTGGGGTTCGTACCCTCGGCCACGCTGGATGTGATCCCGCGCATCGTGCTGCGGGCGCGGGAAGAGATGCCGGGCCTGTCGCTGACCCTGCGGGAGATGATGAGCTTTGAACAGGTCGAGGGGCTGATGGCCGGAAGTCTGGAAATCGGGCTGACCCGACTGCCCGGTCGCACGCCCAACCTGATCCTGCGCAAGGTGTGGAGCGAGCCCTTCGTGCTGGCCATCCCGCGCGATCATCCCTTGGCGACCAAACCGGATCTGGTCATAGAAGATCTGGAGGATATTGATTTCATAGGATATTCCACGGAACGCGGTGGCTTTCTGTATGAAGTGCTGCATGGTTATCTGAATTCGGTCGGCGTCACGCCGCGCATCGTCTTTTCGGTGTCACAGGGCCGTACGATCCTGTCGCTGGTCGATGCAGGGGTAGGCGTCGGTCTGGTGCCAAGGTCGAACATGCAACTGGTCATGGCCAATGTGGTGATGCGCGAGATGCCGCTGCCCGACAGTTTCCGGTCCGATATCTATCTGGCGATGGGGCCAAAAGACCCTGCCCCGCTGGTGGTGCGGGTGGCCCGGTTGATCACCGAAGCGCTGGCAAATTGATACCTTATGATCGCCACTTATTTCGGAATTGATACTTTCAGGGTATCAATTCAACCCGAACAAGAATTGGACGCAAGTTCCTTCGCGGCGTATGCCAAGCTACGCATCAAAGGATCCGCCAATGGCCCATGACCAATTTCTTTCCGCCCTCACCGGTATTTCGGGCATCCTGGTGACGCCCTTTGATGATCAGGATCGCATTGCACCCGCACGGCTGCTGCCGGTGATCGACCGGGCGGTGCAGGCCGGGGTGCACATTCTGGTATCGAACGGCAACACCGGCGAATTCTACAGCCTGACGTTGGACGAGGCGCTGTCGATGATCGCGGCGACCGCCGATTTGGTGGCGGGCCGCGCGCCGCTGGTCGGCGGGGCAGGGCGGTCGGTGCAAGAGGCGTGTCGCCTCGCCGCCGCCTCGGCCAAGGCGGGCTGTGCAGCGATCATGATGCACCAGCCACCCGACCCCTTCGTGTCACCGCGCGGTGTAGTGGACTATGCCCGCCGGGTGGCGGATGCCGCCGATGGCCTGCCGGTGGTGCTATACATCCGCAACGACGCCATCGGATCGGCCACCTTTGCCGCGCTGTCGGAAATCCCCTCGGTGGTGGGGCTGAAATGGGCCACGCCCAACCCGCAGAAACTGGTGGAGGCGATGGCGGCCAGCGACCCAAGGCTGATCTGGGTTGGCGGGCTGGCCGAGGTCTGGGCCCCGGCGCTGTGCGCCGTCGGTGCGCGGGGTTTTACCTCGGGCCTGATCAACGTCTGGCCGCAGCGGTCGATGGCAATCCATGCGGCGCTGGAGGCGCAGGATTTTGCCGGGGCGCGCGCGCTGATCGAGGGGATGAAACCGTTTGAAGAGGTGCGGGCAGAAGAACTGGGCGGCGCCAATGTGTCGGGCGTGAAAACCGCGCTGCGTCTGCAGGGCATCGACTGCGGCCCGGCCCGCCCCCCGGCCGCCTGGCCGCTGACCGACAGCCAGATCGCCCGCATCGCCGCCGTTATCGGGGCAGCAACATGACCCGCTATGGCGCGACCGCCCTGCAGGACTTTGCGCTGACGCTGTTCACCGCGGCGGGCCTGACCCCGGCCTTGGCCGCGCCAATCGCCCGCTATCTGGTCGAGGCGGATATGATGGGCCATGACACGCACGGGCTGGCGCTGGCCCCCTGGTATCTGCAGCACATCGCCGATGGGACCGTTACCCTCGACGGCACACCGACCGTGCTGGCCGACAAGGCGGCCGCCGTCGCCTGGCGCGGCAACCGTCTGCCCGGCGCATGGCTGGTGGTGCAGGCGATGAACCTGGCGATTGCCCGGGCGCGGGAATTTGGCACCTGCACCGTGGCGGTGGGCGATTCCCATCACATCGGGGCGCTGGCCGCCTATCTGCACCGCGCCACCGATCAGGGAATGCTGGTGTCGCTGGCTACCTCTGCCCCTTCGGCGGCACATGTCGCACCCTATGGCGGCATCACGCCCGTGCTGACCCCGAACCCGGTCGCGCATGGCATTCCGACGCCTGACGGCCCGATCCTGGTCGACATTTCCGCCTCGATAACTACCTTCAACATGGCGCAGCGGCTGATCCGCGAGGGACGCAGCTATCCGTCCGATTGGGTGATCGAGGCCGATGGCCAGCCGAGCCGCGACCCGGCCGCCCTGTCGCGCGGGGGTACGCTGCTTCCGACGGGCGGGCTGGATCATGGGCAAAAGGGCTATGGCATGGCCCTGCACGTCGAGGCGCTGACGCAAGGCCTGGCCGGGCTTGGCCGCGTCGATGGGCTGGTGGGCACCCACTGCGCCTTTACGGTGCAGGTCTGGGACCCCGAGGCGTTTGGCGGCAGCGCGGCGTTTCTGCGCCAGACCGGCTGGCTGGCCGACGCCTGCCACGCCGCGAAACCGCGCCCCGGTGGCCCCGCCGTCCGCCTGCCGGGCGAGGCGGCGCTGGCCCGCAAGCGTGCCGCGCTGACGGATGGCGTGCCGCTTTACCCCACTATCATGTCTGCGCTCGCCGCCCCCGCAGTGGCGCTTGGCATTGCCTTGCCAGTCCCGCTATGAGCCGCGCGCTGGTCACCGGCTGCAGTTCCGGCATCGGGCTGGCGATCACCAAAGCCCTGCTGGCCCAGGGCTGGCACGTGACCGGCATCAGCCGCAGCGCACCGACGCTGGACCACGCCTGTTTTGCCCATCTTGCCGCCGACCTGTCCGACACGGCCGACGCGGACCGCGCCTTTGCCGCCGTTGGTCCGGTGACAGCGGCCGTTCATGCCGCGGGCCTGTTGCGCGTAGGGCCCCATGACAGCATGGATCTGTCGGATGGGGCGCTGATGTGGCAACTGCATGTCGATACCGCCGCGCGGATGGTTCAGGCGCTGGCCCCGCAAATCCCGGTTGGGGGCGCATCGTGCTGATTGGCAGCCGTGTCGCCGCCGGGGCCGCCGGACGCAGCCTTTATGCTGCGTCCAAGGCGGCGCTGATCGGGCTGTCACGCTCCATCGCCGCCGAACTGGCCCCGCGTGGCATTACCGTCAATGTCGTGGCCCCCGCCGCCACCGACACGCCTATGCTACGCGACCCCGCCCGCGCGACCGTGCCGCCGAAACTGCCGCCCATGGGCCGCCTGGTGCAGCCTGCCGAGGTCGCCGCACTTGTCGCCTTTCTACTGTCACCGCCCGCCGCTAGCATCACCGGCCAGCACATCGTGATCTGCGCAGGCGCGTCGCTGTAACCGGCCGCGGCGGGCCCGCGAGACGGGATATGGCCGGAAGAACGGCCTATCCCTGCCCGGCGAATGGATTTAGAATGACATAATCTTCATTATGCGATATATAATAGACGTATTGCCGAGGAACATGACGTCTAGGCCGGGTCGGCACCATCGACAACCAACCGAGCTGTCCGTCAGCTTAGCTAGGTCGGATTGCTTGGTCGGTGAACACGTTTAGGCGCTGATCGATTTGAGATGGAACAGCGCTACATCTGATAGCCCCAACGCTGCCTAGTTGTTATGCCGGCTTTGTCACAGGAAATCGGTCGTTGAGGGTAAGCCAAACGCCTGAGTGATCAATGTCGCCATGGGTAACGAGCAATTGCCTGAACAAATCCAGGGCCGTGTCGGCAAAGGGCAGTTCCATGCCTTGCACGCTTGCCGCCCGCACGGCGTTTTCGAGGCCCCTGATCTGGCTAGTGGTTCGCCCCGCTCGGAACGAATGTGCGCTCGATCATCCTCGCGCCGTGCAGATCGAGAATGCGGCTATCGGCAAACCCGCCTTGCAAGGCCTGGCGCACCAGTCCCGCGTCGGCACCGGCTCTAGCAGCAAAAACCAGGGCCTTCGCCACCGCGCCGATTGTCGAGGCGACGATCATCTGGTTGGCCAGCTTGGATACTTGCTCTGTGCCGCTTGGCCCCACATGAGTCGGCCGCCCCATGGCTTCAAAAAATGGACGCACCTGTTCGACAATGTTGGCCTCGCCTCCGAACATGATCGAAAGCGTCCCCTCGCGCGCTCCCGCCACGCCACCCGACACCGGGGCGTCGGGAAATTTCAGGCCGACGCTCAAGAGGCGCGCCGCGATCGATTGGGCCTAAGACGGCGCAATCGAACTCATATCAACCACGATGGAGCCTGGCGCCATTGCGGCTGCGACGCCCTGACTGAAAAGCACTCCGCGACCGCGGCGCCATTCTCGAGCATCAAAAAAATAATGTCGGCACCAAGGGCGCTGGCGTCGGCAGTCTCAATTACTTTGCCGCCCTTGGCGGCAAGGTAATCGGTTTTGGACCGCGTGCGGTTCCACTCTGCGTGCGGATGGCCCGCAGCCAAAAGGTGCGAACACATGGGGCCACCCATCAGTCCGGTACCCAGGAAGGCCAACTTCAAATCGTTGCCGGCGTCAGCCATGAGACACACATGCCGGCGGGCTAACCTCGTCCGTCCGCGCGCTGCCGCCGGCGATCGAGTCGGTAAAGGCCGAGATCTCAACCACGAACCGCTCCGTACGCTCCTCGTGCAGCGAGTGGCCGACATCCTCGAAGACGACAACGGTCGCATCGGGAAGTCGTCCAACCAGTTCATCGACATCAGTCTGAACGCGGAACAGGCGGTCATGCAGTCCGGTGAGCACCAACACGGGCAGCTCAAGCCGCTCGTAAGGAATGTTCCAGTCGGCAAGACACACGTCGGCGCCCAATCGGTGTCGGGGATGATGCTTGGGCCATGGGGTATAGCCATCGGCCGAAAGACTGGTTGGACGCAGGAGGGCCAGCTCGTCCTTACCGGCGAGCATGGGGCGCAGAACGTCCATCAACAACGGCATCCCACCTATTTCGATCAGGCGACCTTCAAGCTCTACGATCCAGCCCACCAAGGCGCTAGGCTTGCGGAGGGTGTTGATCAGCACCATTCCGACCGCAGGGGTACACCCCAGAACGGCCCGCATGGCAAAGAGCCCGCCAATCGATAGACCCACGAGAATTGGCTGCGGCGGGGGCTGCATAGGCCACAACCCGGCCATCATCCCCGATGATTTCAGCGGGTTCCAGCGTCGCGTGGGTCCCGAACTTGGTCTGCCCCTGCCCGCGATAGTCAAAGCTCAGTGTGCCATATCCTGCCGATCGCAGAGCGGGAGCGATCGCCGCTTCCCACATCGCAGTGCTGGCGCTCATCGAGTTAACGAACACGAACGTTGGCTTTCCCGCTGCGGGCTTTGCATACTGATAGAAGATGGCGGTATCGCGACCAAGATCAAGAAAGGTCATTAGTCCCTCAAGAGCGGGGTTACAGACGAAGTCTTTGGACACGGAGTGATATCGTCACCATATCACTGCAGGTATGTAAAGTTCCCGACGCCCGTACGACTTACCGCGCTGGTCAAGGGTGGAGGGGGAGTTTCAACGGACAGCCGGCGGTTGGGTTTAGGCACTGAGGCGCAAGAACTCGCGTGGTGAGCGGAACTTGAGGCCGGAGTGCGGACGAACCTCATAGTAATCGTCGATCCAGTGCGGCAGCAAGGCCAGGATGGTGTCGGCGTCTGGGAGGATGGCGGTCGAAGCATAGTCCCGTTTCAGGGTTTTGACGAAGGCCTCGGACATGTCGTTGCTCTGCGGGCTTCTGACGGGCGTGAAGAGCAGGTCAATGCCAAGGGCAGCATTCGGTATCACCGTCTTCGACGCCCGACACGATCCAGTCGTCGAAAGCGCGCGCCCAGTCCGGCGCGGGGGTGCCTTCGCGGGCGATCAGACGCAGGTTGTGCACGGTGGCGCCCGATCCGACAATCAGCACGCCCTTGTCGCGCAGGGGGGCCAGCGCCTTGCCCATGGCATAGTTCTCGGCCGCAGAAGCCCCGCGCCGCAGCGACAGCTGAATCACCAGCACGTCGGCCTTGGGAAAGGCCAGCAGCAACGGGATCCAGACGCCGTGGTCATAACCACGCGCCGGGTCTTCCGCATGGGGAATACCGGCGGCGTCCAGTGCCTGCGCCACCTCGGCGATCACCGAAGCGGAGGTGTGGGCGGGATAGGTCAGGCTGTAGAGCCGGTCATCGAAGCCGCCGAAGTCGTAGATCGTCTCGGGGGCGGGGGCAGTGCCGATCGTGGGCAGCCGCGCCTCCCAATGGGCGGAGATGACGAGGATGGCGCGCAAGCCCGGGTAGCTTGCGCCGAGGCTTTCGGTGAAGGCCCGTGCGGGCGTGTGAGAGTAGGGGAGGTCGGGGGCACCATGGGCGAGGAACAGGCTGGGCAGGGTCATTTGACGGACTCCAGAAGTTGGATCACATGGTCGGGGCCGACGGGCACGATCCCGGTGGGGTTTAGCGCCCTGATTGAGTAATATCCGGCTTTGATGTGGTCGAGGTTGACGGTTTCCCGCACGCCGGGCAGTCGCAGGACGCGTTCCATGTAGGACGCAAGGCGCGGGTAATCGGCGACTCGCCGCAGGTTGGCCTTGAACAGGCCATGGTAGGCCGCATCGAAGCGGATCAGGGTCACGAACACGCGAATGTCGGCCTCGGTAAAGCGGGTCCCGAAGAGGAAGTCATCTGTCAGACGGTCTTCCAATTCTTCAAGCATGGCGAACACGCCCGCTACCGCCTCATCATAGGCGCCTTGCGAGGAGGCGAACCCGGCCTTGTAGACGCCGTTGTTCAGCCGGTCATAGACCTCGGCGTTCAGTGCGTCGATGGCGGCGGCGATGTCCGCGGGGTAAAGATCGGGCTTGCCGGGGACCAGGTCCGCAAAGGCGGTGTTGAACATCCGCACGATGTCGGCGCTTTCGTTGCTGACCATGGTGTCGGTCGCCTCGTCCCACAGGACAGGCACGGTGGCGCGACCGGAGTAATCGTCGTCGGCGCGGGTGTAGAGTTCATGCAGATGTCCGGCCCCGTGCAGCGGATCGGCGTCAGCACCGGGATAGCCGCCGAAGCCCCAGCCCTGAGGCGTCAGCATGGGATTGACGACCGTGACGGGGATCAGGTCTTCAAGCCCCTTCAGCTTGCGGGCGATCAGCGTGCGCGAGGCCCAGGGGCAGATCAGCGCGACATAAAGCCGGTAGCGCCCGGCCTCGGCCTTGAAACCACCTTTGCCGGTGGGTCCGGCGGAGCCATCGGCGGTGATCCAGTTGCGGAACGAGGATTGCTGGCGGATGAAGCGCCCTTCGCCATCCTTGGCCTGCACCGGGTGCCAGTCTGCCGTCCATTTGCCATTCACCAACATCTCGGATCTCCTTTCGGTGGGGTTGGCCGCGCCAGGGGACCGGCGCGGCGACTGTCGGGGCTCAGGCGCGCTTTGACGGGGACAGCGCGTAGGGGCCGTCGCCAAGGGCGGCGAGGGCGGCTTGCACGATGGCCCACATCAGCGGGAATTCCCAGCCGCCATTCGGGTTCGACCAGTTGAAGCCGGAGCTGCCATGGCCGAACCAGGCTGCGCCCAGCAGCACCGGCACCAGCGCCAGCGAGACGATCCGGGCCTTGAAGCCCAAGATCAGGGCAAGGCCGCCCGCGATCTCGACCAGCATGGTCAGGTAGCCCAAGGCACCCGGCAGGCCGATGCTTTCAAAATAGCCGGCAGTTCCGGCGGGGGTGAACACGAACAGCTTCACCAGGCCGTGGAACAGGAACAGGGCACCGGTCGTCACGCGCAGCGCGAGGATGGCATGGGGGGCAGTCTTGAGGTCGATCATTTCTGTATTCCTTCAGGATGAGGTTAACGGGAAAGCCAGACGGGCGCGATCTGGGTGCCTTGCCCCAGCATGTAGCCGAACTGGATGTTGAGGTAGGCGAGCGGCTCGATGTAACGGGCGTTCTTCAGGGGGCCCGCATCGCGGGCGTCAAAGCCTGCATCCTTAGCCAGCGCGATGACGGCAACCTTGGCTTCGGCATCATCACCAGCGACGAAGGTTTGCACTGGGGTATCACCGAAGGTTAAGCCCTGCTCGTAGACCTGAGCGAAGACCGTGTTAAAGGCCTTCACGACGCGGGCACCCGGCAGGGCCTTGGCGATCTCTTCGGCGGCCGAAGTCGCGTGGCCAACCTGCAGGCCAGAGAAATCGGCCGTTACCGGGTTGGTCACATCGACCACGATCTTGCCCGAGAAATCGGCGACTTCCGCCAGACCTGCCGCCGCACCGTATGGCACAGCCAAGATCACAACGTCCGCGGCCTGAACCGCAGGGCGAACCTCTGCGGCCCGCACGGAAAGCCCGTGCCCGGCCAGTTTCGCCGCCGCGTCCGAGCCACCCTTGCGGTCGGCAACGGTGATCTCATGGGCGGTCTTTGCCAGAACCGAGGCCAGCCCTGCACCGATGCCACCGGTTCCGATGATTGCAATGTTCATGATAAGTCTCCTTGATTGCGATGATGCGTGGGGGGGCGACCGGCAGAACTCCTGATGGACGCCACGTTGTCTGCCGGGCCTTACTTGCCGAGGCCGATCTGCTGCATGAAGCTCTGGTTGTCCCAGAACAGGTACTCTTCCGTCATCGTGCCCTCCGGCCCCCAATGGCCGACCGTCGACATGCGGATGCGGAAAGTTTTTCCGGTCGGCGCAACTTCTGTGCCGTCGGGAAGTTTCATGGGCTGCGAGAACGTGCCTTCCATGTAGCCCACGACGCTGGTCCATTCGCCGTCTTGCAGCTTGATTGGATGCTCGAGAATCCGGGTGTCAGGCGCAAAAGAGAACATGTACTTCAGATCTTCGATGTGGGGATCGAGACCTTCAGTCACGCGCCCGTCGGGCCAGTAGACCTTGATGTCGGCGCTGTGGCTTTCGTTGAAGCGGTCCCACTTCTGATTGGTGAACACCTCGAAATCCAGTGTGTCGAAGGTTTCGAGGCGTTGGAGGCCGATTTTCTCGGCATCACGATAACGCAGCAGGTCGGCGGCATCGTCTGCAACTGCCAGCGAAGCAAGGCTCGTGGTGGCAACGGCTGCCAGGACCATCGTCTTGAGGCTCTTCAACATGTGTCAGTTCCTTTTATGTCTGTCAGTCGCAGCGGGTATTCGCTGGGTTGACTGACAAGACACATATGGACCCACCGACCTCTGGCATAAATGGCGAAGGTATGGTATGACTTTCGCAGATTTGTTCTGAATAGGTTAGGGTGATGGATCTGGTTGACGGAATGCGGGTCTTCGTCGCCTCGGTGGAAACAGGTTCCTTCTCGGGGGCTGCGGCGCGGCTGGGGATGTCGCCCAAACTGGCGTCTAAATACATGGCCGAACTTGAGGCGCGGCTTGGCGCGCAGCTTCTCCACCGCACTACCCGCCGTCTTGGCTTGACAGCTTCGGGCGAGCAACTGCTGGCCCGTGCGCCCGATTGGCTCAACGAAATGGACGAGATGATAGGCGACCTGCGTGAGGCGCGGCGCGGCCTTTCCGGAACCCTGCGCGTCTCGGCCCCGGTTACCTACGGCGAGCTTCGGGTGCTGCCGCTGATGCGCCGCTTCCGCGCCCCGCATCCCGATCTGGTCATCGACCTTCGTCTGTCGGACCGATTCGTCGATCTGGCCGCCGAAGGCATCGATGTGGCCATCCGCATTGGACGGCTGGACAATTCGGCGCTGATCGCGCGCAAGTTGGGACAGACAAGACTGCTCCTGGTGGCCTCAGCCGACTATCTCGGACGCGCCGGTCGGCCAAAGTTGTTGGACGACCTCACCACCCACATCTGCATCCGCGACACAAACATGCGCGGCGACGGTGCCTGGCATCTGACCGAAGGCGCAGCGCCGCACCGAGTCTCCGTCTCTGGCCCATACTTGGTGAATAGCGCCCGCCTCGCTCGCGATCTGGCGGTCGAGGGCGAGGGCATTGCGCTTTGCCCCGATTACATGGTGTTGGCCGATCTCAATGACGGGCGGCTTGAACATGTTCTGCCGCAGGTCTGCGGCCCGCAACTTGATATCCACGCCGTCTACATTGGCCAGCGGAGGCTGGCGAGAAGGACCCGGGCGTTCCTGGACCTCGTGGCGGGCAACCTGATGGCGGACCCAGAGCCAGCTTGACCACCGGCAATTTCAAGGAAGTGTAGGGCTCGCCGATATCTTCATTGCCCACCAATCTGTGTGGCGGTCCATTTCGATCCTTGGAAGTGCAGCATTTTGCTGATTTCTTCGTTGGACAGTTGGATCCGGCGGGGTGCAAAATCGGGAACTTCTTTTCGCTTTTCAACATTGTCCAGATTAACTAGCGCCGTCATACGCTTGGAAGATTGCGTGCAGTAAACACCCAATCCATGAAAGCCTCCATGGCGGTCCTGATCGACGGTTCCGCAGGATTTCCTGAAACCAGATAATAGTTGAACTGGTCAAGCACGGTAATCGATGAAAGCTGGATCAGACGTCCCGTACTCAAATCATCATGAATCATGGCGACCGGGCAGAGGGCAATACCCTGTCCAGAGAGTGCGGCCGCGCGCAGCAGATTGAAGTCCTCGAACACCGGGCCGGGCAGTTGCGACGGAACATCGGCTGCCGCCTTGTGCAACCATGCCTGCCATCCCGTCGCATCGGTGTCATGCAGCAGCCCTGCGGCCAGGATTGTTGCGCCTGATAGAACCTGACCGCCCAGACCGGCAACCAGTGCCGGGCTGCACACCGGAACACTTGCCCCAGGCAGAAAGGGCCTGGCTGTCACGCCGGTTTTTGTGGGCGTGCTATCGGCGAAGACAAAGGCAAGATGAACATCCCGAAAATCGATGTCCCGTCCATGCATCGCATAGATCACCCTGATTTCGATGTCCGGAAACCGGGCCCGAAATGCTGACAGGCGGGGGATCAACCAACAGATTGCCACCGAGGGAATGGCTGCAATCACAAGGGGCTGTGGTGCAGGGCTTTCTCGGGCCCGCTCGCAGGCCACTGCTATTTCCGACAACGACAAGCCAAGCGTCCGGGCAAGGTCTTCTCCGTGCGGTAGGAGGCGGGGGCGACCGGCACGTCTGTCGAACAAGGGCGCGCCAAGCCAGTCTTCGAGGTGTCGTATCTGATGGCTGACAGCCGATTGCGTAACAAACAAGGCATCAGCGGCGGCAATAAAGCTGCCCAAGCGGGCGACAGCTTCGAACACGCGCAGGGCGTTCAAGGGAAGTTGCGCCATGGGAGTGCCTGCCATTGAGTATCCTGCGCTATGAGATTTTCTCATGTTTAGCATGAGAAACGGTCTTTTGACAGATGGTCGTTATGGCCCGATTTTGGGACCATCCCGGCATCGTCCGGAGCTTAGTCTATTGCACTCAGGAGAACCGCCCATGGAACGTGAACGCTTTCAGGATTACACCAACAACGGCGAAAAGGTGAAGCCGACCTTTTCAGCGACAGAGATGCAACGCCGCCAAGACTCGATCCGGGGCCTTATGGCGCAGTCTGGAATTGACGCTGCGCTGTTCACCTCGTATCACAATATCAACTACTATGGCGATTTCCTGTATTGCTACTTCGGGCGCCGCTACGGCTTGGTGATCGACCACACCATTGCCACCTCGATCAGCGCGGGCATTGACGGCGGTCAGCCTTGGCGGCGGACCTTTGGCGGCAACGTCACCTATACAGACTGGCAGAAAGACAATTATTTTCATGCCGTTCGCAAACTCACCGGCGGCGTGAAGCGACTGGGGATCGAGTTTGACCACATCAACATCGACACCCTGAACCTGCTGAAGTCCGAATTCCCAAATATGGAGTTCGTCGATATCGCCCAACCCGCAATGCGGCTGCGGATGATCAAATCGGCTGAGGAAATCGCCCACATCACCCAGATGACTCGGATCGCCGATCTTGGTGGCGCTGCCTGCGTCGAGGCGATCGCTGTGGGCGTACCAGAACATGAGGTCGCGCTGCATTCCACCGGAGCCATGGTGCGCGAGATTGCCAAGACCTGGCCGCATGGCGAATTGCTAGACACTTGGACCTGGTTCCAGTCGGGTTTGAACACGGATGGCGCGCATAACCCGGTGACCAGCCGCAAGATCGAAAAGGGCGACATCCTGTCGCTGAACTGCTTCCCGATGGTTGCGGGTTACTATGTGGCGCTTGAGCGCACGCTGTTCGCCGAAGAGGCGACAGACGAGCATATTCGCCTTTGGAACATCAACTGTGCTGTGCACGACCGCGGCAAGGAATTGTTGGTGCCGGGTGCCAAGTGCAGCGACATCGCCAAGGAGCTGAACGAGATGTACGCCGCAGAAAACCTGCTGCAATACCGCAGCTTCGGCTATGGCCATTCCTTCGGTGTGCTTTGCCACTACTACGGTCGCGAGGCTGGTCTGGAACTGCGCGAAGACTGTGACACGGTTTTGGAGCCGGGCATGGTCGTGTCGATGGAGCCGATGATCACCATTCCGAACCATCTGCCGGGCGCCGGCGGGTACCGCGAACACGATATCCTTGTGATCACCGAGGGTGACAACCAGGGCAACCGCAACATCACGGCTTTCCCCTACGGCCCCGACCATTTGATCGTCAAAAAATAAGGCCATGGCCCAAGCAGACTAGACGCTCCGCCAATCCCGATGGCGGGGCGTTTTTGTTCAGCCTTGCTCCAGTGGGCGGACTGTAGAACCATCGACGGCACGCCGGGCGTTCCGCCAAACCTCAGGCGTCATGCCCTCAGCGGCGCGGAACAGCCGGATCAGATGCGAAGCATCGCAAAATCCGGTTTCCACCGCGATTTGGGTCACTGAACGATCCCCGCGCTCCAAGAGCAAACGCGCCTGCGCTAGCCGGATCTTCATGCCCGCCTCCATCGGCGTCAGCCCCAGCGCCTTGGTGAAATGACGCTCCAGTTTGCGACGGCTGACACTTAAGCGATCTGCCAGATCGGTTACAGTCAGCGGCATATCCAGCGTCTGCTGCATTGCCAGCAAGGCCCGACGAATCAGATCATCGCGGGTGGCCAGTTCTAGCGGGAAGCCCGGTTGTGGGCGTTCCGCTGTCATCGCCTCGTCAAAGATCATGATGGCAAGGCTTTTGCGGGCTGCCGCGCGCCCGATGTGGCGATCAACCAGAAAAGCGGCCAAATGGGCCGAACTGGCACCCCCCGAACAAGACAGCCGATCCCGGTCAACGATAAAAATCTGGTCCGACACCGGGCGCATACCTTCGAACTCCTCAAGAAAATCGTCGTGGTGGAACCAGCTGACGCAGCACTTATAGCCCTGCATCAGCCCGGCGCGGTGCAGAATGAATGCGCCAGTGCAGACACCTGCCAGCGGCACCCCGGCTGCAGCAGCGCGGTGCAGGAAGGCGACGTGATCGGGATGCAGGTTCTCGATCTCGTCAATCAGTCCACCGACGACCACGATATAGTCGAACCTCGTCGGATCGCCGAGCCGTTCTTCGGGCTGGATTTTTATCCCGCAACTGGATTCCACCGGGTCCGAAGTAGGCGAAAGCACACGCCAACCGCAGAGGATAGGGCGCGAGCGGTCGCCTTCGTCGGCGGCAAGCCGCAGCACATCAACGAAATTCGCGAAGGCGCACAACGTAAAGCGGCGGGCCAGAATGAAACCGATGCGCAAGCGGGGTTGGGGCGTGGTCATGGTCTGCACCATCAAAACAGGGGTGACGCAATCATACTGCCATTGTGGCGCAATCATGCAGTTAAGTAAGCCCCATATCTGCAATGGTCAAGTCTCGCATCCGCCCTGACCGCCGAGGCATCCAGATGACCCATTTCTCAGCTTTCTCGCTTTTGAAAAACGCCCTGACCGGGCACAAACACTGGCCCGAACAATGGCCGGAGGCGCAGCCGAAAGCTGAATATGACGTGATCATCGTGGGTGCAGGCGGGCATGGTCTGGCCGCCGCTTACTATCTGGCCAGGGAACACGGGATCACCAATGTCGCGGTGATCGACAAGGGCTGGCTGGGGGGCGGCAACACCGGGCGCAATACCACCATCATCCGGTCGAACTATCTTTATGACGAAAGCGCACGGATGTATGATCACGCCGTTGATCTGTGGGAAAATCTGAGCCAGGAGTTGAACTACAACGTCATGTTTTCCAAGCGTGGCGTGATGATGTTGGCCCATAATACGCATGACATTCAAAGCTTTCAGCGCCACATCCATTCCAACCGGCTGAACGGCGTCGACAACCGCTGGCTGTCCCCCGCCGAGGCCAAGGCATTCTGCCCGCCGCTGAACATCGCGAAAGATGCCCGGTATCCGGTTGTTGGGGCGGCGTTGCAGATGCGGGCGGGCACGGCGCGGCATGATGCGGTGGCGTGGGGTTATGCGCGGGCAGCGGCCGCGCGCGGGGTGGACATCATCCAGAACTGTGCTGTGACAGCGATCCGCCGCGGCCCTGATGGCGCTGTGACCGGGGTGGAAACCGACAAGGGGTTCATCCGCGCGAAGAAGGTTGCGGTTTCTGCGGCAGGCAACACCTCGGTGGTGATGCAATCGGCAGGGCTGCGGATGCCATTGGAAAGTTATCCGCTGCAGGCATTGGTATCAGAGCCGATCAAGCCGATCTTCCCCTGCGTGGTGATGTCGAACACGGTTCACGCCTATATCAGCCAGTCCGACAAGGGCGAATTGGTGATTGGTTCGGGCACCGATCAATATGTCAGCTATTCACAGCGCGGCGGGTTGCCGTTGATCGAGCATACTGTCGCCGCGATCTGCGAGGTGTTCCCGATCTTTAACCGCATGCGGATGCTGCGCAAATGGGGCGGCATCGTCGATGTGACACCAGACCGCTCGCCGATTCTGGGCAAGCTGCCGGTGAAGGGGCTTTACGTCAACTGCGGCTGGGGCACTGGCGGCTTCAAGGCGACGCCGGGGGCCGGGCATCTATTGGCCTGGACGGTGGCCAGGGACGAGCCGCACCCGATCAACGCACCCTTTACGCTGGAGCGTTTCACCACAGGGCGGTTGATCGACGAAGCCGCCGCCGCCGCCGTCGCGCATTGAGGAGACTGACATGCTTTTGATCCATTGCCCGGTCTGCGACCAGAATCTGCCGGAACTGGAATTCGCCTATGCCGGCGAGGCGCATATGCCCCGCCCCGCCGACCCTGCGGCGATGAGTGACGAAGAATGGCGCGATTTCCTGTTCATACGCGCGAACCCGCGCGGCCTGCACGCCGAACGCTGGCGCCATATCCACGGCTGCGGACGCTTCTTCAACGCGGTACGCGATACGGTCAGCGACAAGTTCAAGCTGACCTATAAGGCTGGTGAGCCGCGCCCTGATCTGGGCCGCTTCACGGACAAGCAGGGATGAGCCCGCTTCGCATGCAGGCCGGCGGCCTGACGGCACATCAACTTCAACAATTTCAACTGGGTGGCAACATGAGCGATCTTCGCATCTCTGGTCGCGGCCGGGTAGACCATGCCCGTCCCATCCGCTTCACCTTTGACGGCAAATTCTATGAAGGGCGCTTGGGCGACACCGTGGCCTCTGCGCTTTTGGCAAATGGAGTGCATCTGGTCGGGCGGTCGTTCAAGTACCACCGCCCGCGCGGTATCGTGACCGCCGGGTCAGAAGAACCGAATGCCTTGCTCGGCACCAGCCGGGGGCCTGGGCGGTTCGAGCCGAACACCCGTGCGACCATCCAGGAAATCTGGCCGGGGCTGGTGACGGAAAGTCAGAACAAGTGGCCGAGCCTGAGCTTTGATGTGGGGGCGATCAACGATCGACTTTACATGCTGTTTTCCGCAGGTTTTTACTACAAAACCTTCATGTGGCCGCGCAGCTTCTGGGATAAGGTTTACGAACCATTTATCCGCGCCGCAGCCGGCCTTGGTAAATCGCCGACGCTACCTGATCCCGACCATTATGCCTCGCGCTATCTGCACTGCGATGTGCTGATCGTTGGGGCGGGGCCAGCGGGTCTGGCCGCCGCGCTGACGGCGGCACGTTCTGGGGCCGATGTTGTCGTGGTGGACGAACAGGCAGAACTGGGCGGTGCGCTGCTGTCAGAACCGTCGGTCCAGATTGAAGGTGCTGCTGCGTGGGACTGGCTGGCTGCCACCCTAAAGGAATTGCAGGGGCTGCCAAATGTGCGTCTGATGAACCGGACGACAGCGATCGGCTATTATCATCAAAATATGGTCGGGCTTTGCCAGAAACTGACCGATCATCTGGAAACCCCGCCTGACGGCGCGCCGCGCGAACGGTTGTGGCGGGTGCGCGCCAGACAAGTGGTGCTGGCACAGGGGGCCATCGAAAAGCCGCTGGTGTTCGACGGAAATGATCGGCCCGGTGTGATGCTGGCCGGGGCCGCGCAGACCTATCTCGACCGGTTCGGTGTCAAGGTCGGGCATCGCGCGGTGATCGTCACCTCGCATGACAGCGCTTGGTTCACGGCCTTTGATCTGGCAGAAGCCGGGGTGAAGGTGGCCGCGATTGCCGATACCCGCAAGGATATTTCCGCCTCGCTGATGCAGCGGGCGATGAGCCTTGGGATCGAAACGCTGGTTGGCCATACCGTCACCGCGACTTCGGGTCGGTTGCGTGTCAACTCGGTCCGGGTCAATGCCGTGAAGGCGGGGCAGGTCGGTCCGGGTCGCACGATCCGCTGCGACGTGCTGTTGATGTGCGGTGGTTGGACGCCATCGCTGCACCTCTTCTCGCACACCAAGGGCACATTGGATTGGGATGCTGGAACCGGCACGTTCTTGCCTGCGCGCAAGACCGAAGAATGTCAGATTGCCGGGGCCGGACGTGGGTTTTGGGGCATTGCTGCGGCACTGGACGACGGCAGCAAGGCCGGGGCGCTGGCCACAGCGGCCATCGGTCGTCCTGCCACCGCAGCGACCTTCCGTGTGGGTCGGGACCGTACAGGCTCGGGCGTGACGCAAAAGGAACTGCCGACTGATCGCAGCCCCGGCAAAGCACGGGCCTTCATCGATTTCCAGAACGACGTGACGGCCAAGGATATCCGGCTGGCAGTGCGCGAAGGGATGCGGTCGATCGAACATGTGAAGCGGTACACCACCAATGGCATGGCGACCGATCAGGGCAAGATGTCGAACATGAACGGCCTGATGATCGCCGCTGATGCACTGGGGCGCGACGTGCCTCAGGTCGGGCTGACCACCTTCCGGCCACCCTATACGCCGACCACCTTCGGTGCGCTGGCGGGTTACCACAAGGGCAGCCATTTCGACGTGACGCGCAAGACCCCGATGGACGCCTGGGCCGCCGAAAATGGCGCCGCGTTCGAGCCTGTCGCCCTGTGGCGCCGCGCCTGGTATTTCCCGCAACCGGGCGAGGATATGCACGCCGCCGTTGCCCGCGAATGCCGCGCCACGCGTTCATCTCTGGGGATTTTTGATGCCTCGACCTTGGGCAAGATCGAAGTGGCAGGCCCCGATGCAGTGACTTTCATGGAGCGGATGTACACCAACCCATGGGCGAAACTCGCCCCCGGCAAGTGCCGCTATGGCCTGCTTTTGGGTGAAGATGGCTTTATCCGCGATGATGGCGTGATCGGGCGGCTGGCGCCGGATCTGTTCCACGTCACCACCACGACCGGCGGTGCCGCGCGGGTGCTGAACATGATGGAAGACTATCTGCAGACCGAATGGCCCGACTTGAAAGTATGGCTGACCTCGACCACTGAACAATGGGCAGTGGTGGCGCTGAACGGCCCCAATGCCCGCAAGCTGCTGGAGCCGCTGGTGCAGGGGCAGGATCTGTCGGACGCCGCATTCCCGCATATGTCGGCCGCCGAATGCACGGTGGCAGGTCTGCCCGCACGCCTGTTCCGGGTCAGTTTCACCGGCGAGTTGGGGTTTGAGATCAACGTGCCCGCCCGCTATGGCCGCCAGCTGTGGGAAACCCTGATGCGCGAAGGGCAGAAATACGACATCTGCCCCTATGGCACGGAAACCATGCACGTTCTGCGCGCCGAAAAGGGTTACATCATCATCGGGCAGGACACCGATGGCACTGTGACCCCAGCCGATGCAGGGCTCAGCTGGGCGATTGGCAAGGCCAAGCCCGATTTTGTTGGCAAACGCTCGCTGGCCCGGCCCGACATCGTGGCCGAGGGGCGCAAGCAGCTGGTTGGCCTTCTGACCAACGATCCGAAATGCGTGCTGGAGGAAGGCGCACAGATCGTGCTCGACCCCAAACAGGCGGTGCCGATGAAGATGATCGGTCATGTCACCTCGTCGTATTGGTCCGAGGCTTTGGGTCGGTCGATAGCGATGGCGGTGGTTGAGGGCGGGCATGGGATGGAAGGCAAGACGCTGCATATCCCGATGCCGGGCAATACCCATAGCGCCAAAGTCACCGGCTGCGTGTTCTACGACCCCGCCGGTGACCGGCTGAAGCTTTAAGGAAAGGATGCCTCAATGAACGCCCATTCCCGCCTTGCCGCCAAAGGTCCGGTTCAGATTGACCGCCTGCCGCTGGCCGCCCGTTTCAGCCTGCGCTTTGCACCCGCAGACCGCACCGTCGTGTCAGCAGCCCTTGGTCTGGAGCTACCCGACCGGATCGGCCAGATTGCAACCACCGGCAACCGCCGCGCGATCTGTCTTGGCCCGGACGAATGGCAATTGGATGACGAAGCAAGTGCAGCGGGCAATATCCGCAGTGCACTGGCGGCGATCTATGCGGCGCATCCGCACAGTCTGGTCGAGATTTCGGATCGTGAAGTGACCTTCCGCCTGTCGGGACCAAGGGCGGCGGAACTGATGTCAGTGGCCAGCCCGCGTGATCCGGCGTTGATGGCCCCCGGCACCGGCGCGCGCACCATCTTTGACGTGGCGCAAGCGGTGCTGATCCGGGAGGCCGATGACGCCTTTACCCTGACCATCTGGAACAGTTTCGTCCCGCATGTCGCTGCGTTGCTGGACATCGCCAATACCGAACTAGCGATCGGGCTTTAGTCTGAACCGCCCCTTGTTTCGCCACCGCCCTGAAACCTTCGGGGGCGGGCTTGTCGTCTTGTCCAATGGAGACCGCCATGACCGATCAAACCTTTCCGCCAATTGGCGATGCCGAGATTGCCGCCGCCATCGGCCACGAACTTGACCGCCAGCAAAATCAGATCGAGCTGATTGCCTCGGAAAATATCGTCTCGTTGGATGTGCTGCGGGCGCAAGGCTCGGTTCTGACTAACAAATATGCCGAAGGCTATCCCGGCAAACGCTATTACGGCGGCTGCGAACATGTGGATGTGGTGGAACAGCTTGCCATCGACCGCGCCAAGGCACTGTTCGGGGCGGCATTTGTGAACGTGCAGCCGCATTCCGGCGCTCAGGCCAATCAGGCGGTGTTTCTTGCCTTGTTGCAGCCAGGTGACCGGATCATGGGCCTGTCGCTGGCGCATGGCGGGCATTTGACGCATGGCTCGCCGGTCACCATGTCGGGCAAATGGTTTGATGTGGTCAGCTATGAGGTGCGCCCGGATAATCAGCTGATCGATATGGAAAACGTCCGCAAGGTGGCACTGGAAACCCGGCCCAAGCTGATCGTTGCAGGCGCATCGGCCTATCCGCGCGCCATCGACTTTGCCGGGTTCCGCGCCATCGCCGACGAGATCGGTGCCTGGCTGATGGTCGATATGGCGCATTATGCCGGTCTGATTGCAGCGGGGCTTTACCTCGATCCGCTGCCGCATGCTCATGTGGTGACCACCACCACCCACAAGACCCTGCGCGGCCCACGCGGCGGCATGATCCTGACCAATGACGAGGCACTGGCGAAGAAATTCAACTCGGCAGTCTTTCCCGGCAATCAGGGCGGCCCCCTGATGCATGTGATCGCCGCCAAGGCGGTGGCCTTTGGTGAAGCGTTGCAACCGGGGTTCCGCGACTATGCGGCAAAGGTGATCGCCAATGCGCGCGCAATGTCCGACGTGCTGATCGCGGGTGGTCTTGGGATTGTGTCGGGTGGTACCGATTGCCATATGGTGCTGGTAGATCTTCGCCCCATTGGCGTCACCGGACGCGATGCTGAACGGGCGCTAGAACGCGCCGGGCTGACCTGCAACAAGAATTCGATTCCGTTCGACCCGGAAAAACCGTTTGTCACCAGCGGTGTCCGGCTGGGAACCTCGGCGGGTACGACCCGTGGTTTCGACGTGGCAGAGTTTCGTCAGATCGGGGCCTTGGTGCTAAAGGTTCTGGCCGCGCTGGCCAACGCCGGGCCAGAGGGCGATGCCGCCACCGAGGCGGCAGTGCTAACGCAAGTGCGCGCGTTGTGTGCTGCCCATCCGATCTATGGTGTGGGCACGTAGGTCATGTTCCTGTCGACTTTCGATATCTTCAAGATTGGTATCGGCCCCTCGTCGTCGCATACGATGGGGCCAATGACCGCCGCCGCGCGGTTTCTGGATGATCTGCGGGGCGGGGCTGAACGCAGTCCCGGTGCGGGCGCGTTGGCGCAGCTAGGTGCCAGCCTACATGGCAGCCTTGCCTTCACCGGAAAAGGCCACGCCACAGATCGCGCGGTGGTGCTGGGGTTGATGGGCTTTCGCCCTGACACGCTTGATCCCGATGCAGCCGAAGCGCTGGAGGCCGAAGTGCGCACAACCGGGCGCATCCGTCCACCGGGGCTTGGGGAATTGGCCTTCGCCCCTGACCGCGATCTGGTGTTCGACTATGGCGCGCCATTGCCCGGACATGCCAACGGGTTGATCTTGCGGGCGTTTGACCGTCGGGGAAACCCCTACCTGACCCGAACCTATTATTCGATTGGCGGCGGGTTCGTGCGAACCGCTGAAGAACTGATGCAGGATCGCGGAGCCGCGCAGCCAACCTCTGGCGGTGCGAAGCCTTACCCCTTTGCGTCGGCTGCGGAAATGCTTGCGATGGGGCAGGCGACGGGCTTCAGTATTGCGGCGATGAAACGCGCCAACGAAGAGGCCAGCGGGATTGCCGATCTGGATGCAAGGCTGGACCGGATCTGGGTTGCGATGTCAGGATGCATTGACAGGGGACTGCGGCAGGACGGCATTTTGCCCGGCGGACTGAAGGTGCGTCGCCGTGCAAAGGCGATCCACGAGCAACTGCTGGCCGAACGGGGGCGCAACCTCAGCCAACCGCATGTCGCCAATGACTGGCTGTCGGTCTATGCGATGGCGGTCAATGAGGAAAACGCCGCAGGGGGCCGGGTGGTGACATCACCCACAAACGGGGCTGCGGGGGTGGTGCCTGCGGTGATCCGCTATTATCGCGATCACTGCGTTGGTGCCACCGAACAGGGTCTGCGCGACCTCCTGCTGGTGGCGGCAGCGATCGGCGGGTTGATCAAGCATCGCGCCTCAATCTCGGGGGCCGAGGTTGGGTGTCAGGGCGAGGTCGGGTCTGCCTCGGCCATGGCGGCGGCGGGGCTTTGTGCGGCCCTAGGTGGCAGCAACGCACAGGTGGAAAACGCCGCCGAGATCGCGCTGGAACACCATCTTGGCATGACCTGCGATCCGGCCGGCGGCTTGGTTCAGGTGCCCTGCATCGAGCGCAATGGCATGGGAGCAATCAAGGCAGTGTCGGCGGCCAGCTTGGCATTGCGCGGCAATGGCGTTCATTTCATGCCGCTCGACAATTGCATTGAAACCATGCGCCAAACGGGCATCGACATGAACGTTAAATACAAGGAAACATCGACGGGCGGGCTTGCCGTCAATTTGCCCGAGTGTTGAG
Organism: uncultured Alphaproteobacteria bacterium; assembly: GCA_963708425.1. Taxonomy (GTDB): domain Bacteria; phylum Pseudomonadota; class Alphaproteobacteria; order Rhodobacterales; family Rhodobacteraceae; genus JACMNW01. The sequence continues at coordinate 1,489,771 of OY970206.1, read as the reverse complement.
GCGGCACAAAAGGAGCACTGGCATGGCGGTGGTGGTGGATTGGCGCTGCCCAAATAAACGGCGCAAATAGAACTATTGGTTCAACAAATTTCCCTGCTGCAGTCGGTCTGCCTATCTTGGTCTTGATGTTCGAACAAGCCGAGAGGAACCCGACAGCATGACCCATGACATGTTGCACGTCATGGAGTGGCACAATGGTGACAAGTGCCCGCCGCCGTTTTCGGAGCAAGAGATGCAGCGGCGTCAGGACGACGTCCTGCGGTGGATGGCCGCGAATGATGTCGATGCCGCGCTGTTCACCTCGCATCAAGGTATCGCTTATTATTCTGGCTGGCTTTACTGCGGTTTCGGGCGGAAATATGGGATGGTCATTACCCACACTGCGGCCACAACGATCTCGTCTGCCATCGATGGCGGGCAGCCGTGGCGGCAGGGCGCTTGCAGCAACATCAGCTACACTGACAGGCGGCGAGACAATTATTTCTGCGCGGTGCGGCAGTTGACCCCACGGGTACGGAGGCTGGGGATCGAGCTTGATCATGTTTCAGTGCACTTCCTGCGTCAGCTCGAAGCGGCGCTGCCAGGGGTGGAATTCGTTGATATCGGGCAGGCATCGATGTGGATGCGGACGATCAAATCCGCCGAGGAACAGCAGTTGCTTCGCGCCGGGGCCCAGATCTGCACTCTGGGCGGCGAGGCAGCGGTGGCGACAATCGCATCGGGGGTTCCGGAATTCGAGGTCGCGATTGCCAGCACCACCACGATGCATCGGGCCATTGCGGCGACCTTTCCCAATATGGAGCTGATGGACAGTTGGACCCGGTTCCAATCTGGCCTCAACACCGATGGCGCCCACAATCCAGTCACCGACAAGCGGATACAATCTGGCGAGATCTTGTCGTTGAGCTGTGTCCCGATGCTCTTTGGCTATTCCATCGCACTGGAGCGCACGCTGTTTTGCGATCAAGCCAATGATGCAAATCTGAACATCTGGCAAAAGAACCTAGCTGTGCATCGGCGCGGGTTGGAACTGATCCGACCTGGCGCGCTTTGCGCCGACATCGCGCGGGAACTCAACGACCTTGACGGGCAGTACGGTCTGCTCGAACACCGGTCCAACGACTATGGCCATACGGTGGGCCTGCAATCGCATTACTTCGGCTGTGATTTCGAAGTGGCGTTGCGCGAGGATAGCTCTGCCGAGCTGCGGCCCGGAATGGTGATTTCGATGGAGCCGATGGTGATGGTGCCGGAGGGCATGCCCGGCGCAGGGGGTTACCGCGAATGCGATGTGGTGATTGTTACGGAAACCGGGGCGGAAACGATCACCCATTTTCCGCTGGGGCCAGACCACAACATTACCCACGTTTGAGCGAAAGCCACACAGGTCTACTGTGGCACACGAAAAAGGGCCGCGGACCGGCCCTTTCACACTCCAAAGGATGGTCAACGCTGGATCGATCAGGCTGCGCTGCCGAACTCCCGCTTAAGGGCGGCCGCAATCCCCGCGCTGCAGACTTGCAGCAGGATTTCGCCCTTGTCGGGCGAAGCTTCCTTGGGCGAGGACAGAGTGCCACTTGCGGGGGTCCATTCCGGTTTGACCGGATAGACATCATAGGGCGGGAAGACCGCTGGGGCGTGGTCAATCGCGCATTCCAAGCTGACAAGTTCGGGATAAAGCGCCAGCATCAGCGAGGTTTCCAGCACGCCACCATGTTCCAGATCCCAGCCGGGGAACCCGCTCGGATAAAGCCGGGTGATCGTCTCCTTGTCGACAAAATCCCAATAGGACAGCACCACGATCTTTACATCCTCGATCCGGTCCCAGCGCAATTCGCGCAGGGCAAGATCAATTGCCTCGATGATGAACCAAGAGTTTTCGAAATGGCCGTTCACCAGACAGATTTGCCGCGCACCGTGGCGGGCGAATTCCTTGATCACATCGCGCAGGGCTGCGACCAGCGTTGCACCATCAAGGCTGGCGGTGCCCGGCATGTGGTTGCCGCCACCGGATTTCTGATGCGACTTATAGCCATAGGTGAAGGCGGGCGCGACCAGACCGCCGATTTCGAAAGCCGCGCGGCGGGCGAATTCGGTGGGCAGCAAAACATCGACATGCATCGGCATGTGGTGGCCGTGCTGTTCCATCGACCCAAGCGGGATCAGGATTGGCGTGGTGCCGGACCGAACCGCCTGATCATAAAGCGGCCAGGTCAGTTCGGAGGCAAAGGCGGTCTTTGGGCGCATGGAAGGTCTCGCTCTCAATGGGTACCGGGATGCGCTAAAATTAGATTGCGATAGGGCTATAAGAAAAATATATTGTACTGATAGTTGGATTGAGAAGGCAAATACATGTCTGGAATCACCAATCTTCAGACTGACCTTCTGCGCACCTTTGTGTCGGTCGTGGAGCTTGGCGGCCACTCCAAAGCCGGTGCCATGCTGGGGCGCAGCCAGCCAGCGATCTCGCTGCAGATAGGTCGGTTGGAGGAACTGGTCGGGGCGGCCCTTCTGATCAAGAAAGGCAGAACGATCCAGCCCACCGCTGACGGTGAGGTGCTGCTGGCTTATGCCCGCGAGGTGGTGCGGATCAATGACGAAGCGATGAGCCACTTCCGGCGCAGCGTGATGACAGGCGTGTTACGCATCGGTTTGCCGAGCGATTATGCAGTGGCTTTCCTGCAAAACGCCCTGACCGATTTTACCCGCAACCACCCCGAGGTTAATCTGGAAATTCATTGTGATCTGAGTCGCGAGATCTTGCGTCAACTTAGCGCCGACGAGTTGGATATTATCGTAGCCATGATGCCAGCGACGCGCATGCCCTATCTGTCACGCTCATGGATTGAGCATCCGATCTGGGTTGCGGCAGATTCTTTCGAGATCGATCCCGATCGCCCGCTTCCGCTGGCAGCCCACCCGGAAGGTTGCGACTATCGGGCGCGGATGATCCAGTCCTTGGAATCCGTCGGTCGGCGCTGGCGATTTGTCTACACCGGGCCGGGAATATCGGGTCTGCAGAATGCCGTGTTGAGTGGGTTGGGGGTTAGTGCGCTCACCCGCCCGACGTTGTTGAAAGGCATGCGAATTCTGGACCAATCGGATGGTATGCCGCCGCTCGAAACCTTGCGCGTTGGGCTGTTCTACAAGCACCCGCGTCAGACGGCGGCGGGAATCAAATTGATCAGCGAACTGGTCGCCAGACTGGACAGCGTCAGTGCCGGTGACCAGCCCGCCGCGACCTCCTAGTGCGGGCCTAGTATTTGTCAAGCAAATCGCTGGATTTCAAAAACCGATTTTGTAAATCCATTGATCTAGCCTAGCGTTCGCCCACAGATCACCGGAATGGTGCGAAAACATGGGAGAGTCTGATGACAGGAATTATCCGCCCGAGTGCTGGTTTCACACGCCGCACCTTGCTTGCAACTGGCGCTGCGGCGCTGGCGATGCCAATGCTGGGCAGACGCGCCAATGCGCAAGCGGTCGAGCTGACGATGCTGGCATGGTATGGCCATGCTGAGCCGGACATGGTTGCCGAATTCGAGGCGGAGAACAATGTCAAGTTCGTGCCGAAGTACTATACCGGCGGCGACAACATGCTTGGGCTGATTTCGCAATCGCCCGCGGGCACCTATGACGTGATCCTGTCAGACGCCGAGTATGTGCAGCAGTTGAACGCCGCAGGTTATATTGAACAGCTTGATCCTGCCGACTATGCTTTTGACGAATTCTTCCCGGAGTTCCAGAAGTTCCCAGGCCATTGGGCCGATGACCAGCTTTACTCGGTGATCACGCGCTTCGGTTTCCTTGGCGTGGCCTACAACACCGACGCCCTTACCGAGGCCGAGGCCACCAGCTACAACGTGTTCTGGAACGAAAAGCTTACCGGCAAGGTTGGCCATTTCGACTGGCACCTGCCCAACCTTGGCCAGATGAGCCTGCTTGCGGGCAACAAGTCGCCTTACGATATCGATGCGAACGCTTGGGAGGCGGTGAAGGCCAAGACCATGAGCCTGCGTCCTCAGGTTGGAGGGTTCTTCGATTACGGCGGCACATTCTCGTCGCTGGAAAGCGGTCAGATGCTTGCCTTTGCCGGAATCGGCGACTGGATCACCGGGGTTCTGGAAAAGAATGGCGCCAAGGTGAAATCAGTGATTCCGGAAGAAGGCGGTCTGCAGTGGACGGAATCCTTCTCGATCGGCAAAGGTTCGGCCAAGGCTGATCTTGCAAAGAAATGGATCCAGTACGTCACGTCAGCCAAAGGCCAGGCAAAGTCGGCGAACATGGCGGCTTACCCCGCAATGGTCCCGAACCAGAAGGGATGGGAGATTCTGGGTGCTGAGAACCCTGAAGAAGCAAAGCGCCAGAACATGGTGCTGGGTCAGACCAACGCGATGGATCTGATTCGTAGCGGGCGTATCCAATACCGCCAGCTTCCCATTCAGCAAAGCCTGGAAGAGTGGAACGATTTCTGGTCCGAATACAAAGGCGCTTGAAAAGCCATCGACCGGCGGCATTCATGCCGCCGGTCAGCCATCGCTTCCGTTTCTTGGTTTCGGACCTTGGCAGCGCAGCAATATCAACCGGAGTCCGACGAAGATGCGGAAATCAATCTCTCTTTACGGTCTGACATTTTCGTTGCCATTGCTGATCTGGCAGCTGTTGTTTTTCGTTGCCCCACTTGTCTTTCTGATCGCCCTGAGCTTCTGGACGGTCAAGAATTTCAAGTTGGAGGCGGATTTCAATACCGCTAACTGGGTGACGATCTATGGTCGCTCGGTATTCTGGCAGTCTTATGGGCTCACGGTTGCCCTCGCGGCGGCCGCATCAATCATCACCAGCGTGCTTGCCTTCCCGTGCTCCTTTGCCATTGCGTTCAAGCTCTCGCCAAGGCTGCGGCAATGGGCGATCTTTCTGATGGTGATCCCGTTCTTCACCAGCTATCTGGTGCGGGTCTATTCTTGGCAGATCTTTCTATCGGACAACGGCATCATCAATGGCTTGCTCGGAACCATCGGCCTCGGGCCATTCCCGCTATTGAACACCGTCTTTGCCACGATGATCGGCTATCTGACGCTCAGCTTCCCGCTCGTGGTGCTGTTGCAACTGTTCAGTCTGATGTTCATCGACCGCACCCTGATCGAGGCGGCGCACAACCTGCGTTGCGGCCGTATCCGCACGGTGTTTGCTGTGGTCATCCCGTCAGCACGGGTCGGTCTGGTGATCGCGGCGCTGTTTTGTTTCATCCTCAGCTTTGGCGATTTCGTCAGCCCGGTCTACCTAGGTGGCGGCGATCCGACCACCTTGTCGATCCTGATCACCGATACCACCAAGTCCGGCCAGCAATGGCCGCGCGCGGCAGTGATCGCGCTGACCATGATTGCAACGTTGCTGGCTGTAGCCTTCGCCGCGGTGAGCTTTGCCTACAAGGGGCGCGCGAAATGAACGATTTCAACCGCAACAGGTTCGTCGAGTTCGGGCTGCGGCTTTACATCGTGCTCAGCTTTGCCTTCGTCTTTGCTCCGATCGCCGCCAGCTTCGTGTTCTCGTTCAATTCTGACCGCTTCCCTTCGATCCCGCTTGGTTCGTTCTCGACGGAATGGTACCGGGCGGTCGCCGCTGATCCGCTGGTCTGGGCAGGTCTGCGCAATACGATATTCGTCGGTTTCATCGTGGCGCTGGTATCGACTGCACTGGGGTTCGGCGCAGCCTATACCGACTTTCGCTACAAATTCTTCGGCAAATCGGCCTACATGGCGCTGGCACTTTTGCCGCCGACCATACCGGTGGTCATCCTGGGTCTTGCGATGCTGGCCTTTCTGTCCCGCATCAATCTGTCCGGAACATCAGTCTCGGTGATGATCGCTCACATCGTGATCTGTGCTCCGTTTGCAATGGCGATTATCCGGCTCCGTTTGTCCCAAATGGACCCCGATCTTGAGGCTGCGGCCTGGAACCTTGGTGCCTCGGAATGGGCGGCGATGCGCCATGTCATCATCCCCTTCACAGCACCCGCTATCTTTGGCGCGTTGTTCATCACCATGGCAGTGTCTTTCGACGAATTCGCCGTGGCCTGGTTCGTCTCTGGTCTGAATGAGACCTTGCCCGTTAAGGTTCTCGGCTTCCTGCAAGGACAGGTCAGCCCGCGTATCAATGCGATCGGTACCTTCGTTTTCGTCATCTCGATGACGCTGGTGATCCTCGCGCAACTTTTGCTGACCGGCCGCACCGCAGAGGCGCACGCCGTGTCGGACGACTAGGAGAGACTTCCGATGCAAAGCAATGCACTGGTCACATTCGATGGGGTTATCAAGCGGTTCGGCGGCTTCATCGCCGTACAGAAGCTTGACCTTGAAATCCGCAAGGGAGAGTTTCTGGCGATCATGGGGTCCAGCGGCTGTGGCAAGACCACAACGCTGCGGATGCTGGCTGGGCTGGAAGCCCCTAGCGAGGGTCAGATTCGGCTCGGCGGCAAGCCTATCAACGATCTGCCGACGTGGCAGCGCGATACCCCGATGGTTTGGCAAAGTCTGGCACTGTTCCCGTTCCTGAATGTGATCGAAAACGTCGAGTTCGCGCTGAAGATGCGCGGCATTGGTGCCAATGAACGCCGCAAGCGAGCCGAGAACTGGCTGGAGCGGATGCAGATTTCGGAATTCGCCACCCGCAATATCTCGCAGCTTTCCGGGGGGCAGCGGCAGAGGGTGGCGTTGGCGCGTTCGCTGGTGGTGGAGCCCGAGATCCTGCTACTGGACGAGCCTCTGTCGGCGTTGGATGCGCATCTGAAGGTGCGGATGCAATCCGTGCTGCAAAACCTGCAGCGCGAGCTGGGCATCACTTTCGTCTATGTCACGCACAGTCAGTCAGAAGCCTTCGCCATGGCTGATCGTGTGGTGATCATGAGCAAGGGTGTTGTCGAACAGGTCGGCTCGGCGCAGGAAATCTACCGCGCCCCTCGCACCCGGTTCGTGGCGGAATTCCTTGGCTCGTCAAACATCTTTGCGGGCCAAATTACGGCAGAGGGCAAAGTGAACACCTCAACCGGGCAGTACCGCTTGCCGCGCGGCGTGTCGGCGTCATCGCCAAAGACCGCAGCCACCCTGGTCGTACTCGACACCCGTTCGTATCTCAGTGTCAGCGAACCTGGCCCTGAATTCGACTGGGTGCAGGCTAAAGTCGTCGGCGAAGAATTCACCGGTGCGATGGCGAAGATCTATCTTGAGGCGGCTGACGGTTCAGAGCTGCGGGTGCAGATCGGTTACGAGGAATTGGCCGATCTGCCACGCAATCCCGGTCAGGGGCTGTATGTCTACTGGCGGCCGGATGACGTCCATGTTTTGCCGAGTTCTTGAACGCATCACCCGTTTCGGCAGTGGCTGCGGGGCGATACACAGCCATAGTGACCAGAATGTCAGCTTGCTGTGTCCCGATACCACCGGAGTTTCGAAAGCATGCGGGCAAGACTAGACCTTAGCATGGTTTATTGTGCAACCGATAAACATCGCTGCGGGGCGCTTGTGCGCTGTCCCTTAGGACATGGCGGCAAGCATCAAATGGGACAATCTCTTACGGGTTGCAAATCGCGGGGGTTTTCCGCCGAGACGCATAGCTAAAGCCGAGTGTCGCCTAGCCCTTGAAAGCGAGATGACGAGTTCAACAAAATCAATGGCCTTGCTTTGACGTTAAACCTGAGATCTGCGACCGCTCAATTTCATGAGCAGCATCCTGTCAGCGAACTCCCGTCAAGGTTTCATGCTGTCACTTAATGCACCTAATTCATATACAGTGCTGGACAGGACAAAACTCGGAGGAAACCATCGTGAACACGCCGGCCCACCGATAGCTGCCGCCATCGCTCGCGTTTCAGGGCAGGAGCTTTCACGCTTCGCTCAAACGCGCAACCCATTGAAGCCGCATGTGACGGAGGCTGACAGCACGTCATTCCTAACGTGTTTGCGCTGCGGTTTGTGGAAGAACTCGATGTAGTCGAATACGTCGCGGCGGGGTTCTTCGCGGGTTTTGTATTTCTTTCGCCCGATGCGTTCGCGTTTGAGCAGGTTGAAGAAGGTCTTGACGACGGCATTATCCCAGCAGTTCCCGCGGCGGCTCATGCTTTGGGCCAGGTTGTGTTGTTCGAGGAACTCCTGCCACTCATAGCTGGTGAATTGGGAATCCTGATCGGGAGTGCACATAGACCTTGGTCTTTGGTTTGCGCCGCCAGACGGCCATCAGCAGGGCTTGCAGCGGCGGATCGGCATAGGTGCGCCCCTGCATCCATCCAATGACCCGCCGAGAAAACAGATCAATCACGACGGCAAGATATAGGAACCCCTCATGGTGCGGATGTAGGTGATGTCTGTGACCCAGAACTGGTCGGGGGCATCGACATCGAGCGCCCGGTTCAAGGTGTTGTTGGCCACGACGGCGGGGCTGCCACCGTAAGAGACGGGCTTCCTTTTTAACCGATCTGGGCCCTTATGCCCGCCAGAAGGGGCCAAGCGCCAAGCCCGATTGGGGCCGATGTCTTCACCCAGATCGCACAGATCGTCATGCAGCTTGCGGTATCCATAGACTTCACCACTTTCCGTCCAGGCTTTCTTCAGCAGCTTTGTTTGTCGCTGATCCTCCAACGCGCGCTGGCAAAATGGCTCACGTAGCCATGCATAGAAGCCGCTCGGATGCCCCGATAGCATCCGGCACATGGCCCTGACCGCAAACACAAGTCGGTTCTCGGCGATAAACGCATACCTCACCGGGATTCCCTGGCGAAGTATACGGTCGCCTTTTTTAGGATGTCCCGTTCCTCCGTGACTCGAGCCAAATCGCGCTTGAGGCGTCGGATCTCATCAGCTTGCGCATCGACCTCTTGGATCACTTTCGTCGGCCGCGAAAACAGCTTCTGCCATGTGTAGATCGACTTGGTGCTGACCCCCCAACCGCTCGGCCATCTCGCGGACCGGACAACCCCGATCCTCGACCTGAGCGACCGCGTCGCGCTTGAACTCGTCTGTAAACTTCGTGCCGGACATATCGGCCTCCTTGCTTCCAAAATTACCAAGCAAGGAGTTTACAAATCTAGGGGCTATTCAAGGTAAAGAACACCACGATCATTCCGGTGTGATTGGCGCAAAGGGGCTTCAGCCTTTCACCCTATTGTGCAACGCGCTTGCCAGAGTGGGCAATTCTGCGTGACCTTTTTGCTTTCGCGGTGGTCAGACGGTCCGATTTCGTAACCGCGTTTCGATCGTCTCTGGTATGCTGAAGCTGATGCCGCACAGGGCGTCTTTGGTTGCTGGCGCGCATCCGTAGGGGTCGCCATGAACGCAGTTACGCTAGACGACAAATATACTGCCACCGAGGGCCGGGTCTATTTGACCGGAACGCAGGCGCTGGTGCGGTTGCCGATGACCCAGATGCGGCACGACCGTTTGGCGGGACTGAATACTGCGGCGTATATCTCGGGGTATCGCGGCTCACCTTTGGGTAATTACGACCTGCAATTGATAAAGGCGCGCAAGTATCTTGATCCGCTGGAGGTTACATTTCAGCCGGGGCTGAATGAAGATCTGGCGGCCACGGCGATTTGGGGCACGCAGCAGGTTGGGCTTTCGGCCGGGGCGACAAAGCAGGGCGTGCTGGGTTTGTGGTACGGTAAGGGGCCGGGGGTGGATCGGTCTGGCGATGTGTTGAAGCATGCCAATGCTGCGGGCACATCTGCGTATGGTGGCGTGCTGGCGGTGGCGGGGGATGATCACACCTGCAAGTCTTCGTCGATCCCGCATCAGTCCGATCATGCCTTTATGTCGGCTTTAATCCCGATGCTGTACCCGTCATCGATGCGTGAGTTTCTGGAGTACGGCCTGCTTGGAATTGCGATGAGCCGCTATTCCGGCTGTTGGGTTGGCTTCAAGGTAATCTCGGAAACCGTCGAAACCACAACGGTGGTTGACCTTGCCCAAGAAGCGCGGCGGTTTGTGCTGCCGGATGATTTCGACATGCCGTCAAGTGGGCTTAACCTGCGCTGGCCCGATCCGCCGTTGGTGCAGGACGAGCGGTTGCAAGAGTATAAAGGGTATGCCGCCATCGCCTTTGCTCGCGCAAACCGGGTGAACGAAACCACGCTGGATACGCCGGGTGCCCGCTTTGGCATCGTAGCTTCGGGCAAGGCTTATGAAGATGTGCGCCAGGCGTTGCAGGAATTGGGCATTGGCCATGATGAGGCCAAGGCGATTGGCCTGCGCCTGTTCAAGGTGCGGATGCCGTGGCCGCTGGAACCACATGGTATCCGTAGCTTTTCTGAAGGGCTGGCAGAAGTGCTGGTGGTGGAGGAGCGCCGCGAGATCATCGAGAACCAGATCAAGCAGCAGTTGTTCAACTGGCGGGCCGATGTACGCCCTCGCATCGTTGGCAAGTTCGATGAAAAGGACAATCCGTTCCTGCCGCACGCGGCGGGCCTGTCGGTTACGGTTGTTGCCCGCGCCATTGCTGACCGCGTGCTTCATTTGAACTTGCCTGAGGGTCTGCGCGCGGGGATCAGTGCAAAACTTGATCGTCTGGAACGACTGGAGCGGGAGGCGGCAACACATCTGGCCCCGGTAAACCGATTGCCACACTTCTGCGCAGGGTGCCCTCACAACACCTCGACCAGAGTGCCAGAGGGATCAAAGGCGATGGCAGGGATCGGCTGTCATTACATGGCGCAGTGGATGGATCGATCGACCGAGACGTTCACCCATATGGGCGGCGAGGGTGTGCCTTGGGCGGCAATCAGCCGCTACACCACCGAAAAGCACCGTTTCGTCAACATGGGTGACGGCACCTATTTTCATGCCGGGATTCTGGCCATTCGCCAATCTGTCGCGGCGGGGGCGAACATCACTTACAAGCTGCTGTACAACGACGCCGTCGCGATGACTGGCGGTCAGCCGATTGATGGAGAGTTGACGCCGGCGCAATTGACCCATCAGTTGTATCATGAGGGCGTGGGCCCGATTTACCTGTTGTCGGACCATCCCGAACTTTACCCCACCTCCGATCTGGCACCCGGTACAACCGTGCGCCACCGTGACCACATTGATGCGGTGATGCTGACACTGCGCGAGGCGTCTGGCACCACGGCCATCGTATATGTGCAAACCTGTGCGGCAGAGCTGCGCCGTCGCCGTAAGGCGAAGCTGGCGGTCGATCCCGATATGCGGGTCTTCATCAATCCGGCAGTTTGCGAGGGGTGTGGCGATTGTTCCCAGCAATCGAACTGCATCGCGGTGGAGCCGCTGGAAACCGAGATGGGGCGCAAGCGGGCGATCAACCAATCTGCCTGCAACAAGGACTTCAGTTGCCTGAAGGGCTTTTGCCCATCTTTCGTGACGCTGCGCGGTGCGAAATTGGCGCGGCGGGTGGCGAAGCGACCAGATGTTTCGGCATTGCCGCAACCCGCAGGCCTTAGCTTGGATCGGCCTTGGAATATTGCGGTGGCCGGGGTGGGTGGTACTGGCGTTTTGACCATCGGCGCACTGTTGGGAATGGCAGCCCATCTGGACCGCAAAGCGCCTTTGATCATGGACATGGCCGGGCTGGCACAAAAGGGCGGTGCGGTTCTTAGCCATATCCGCATCGCCAGTGCAGATCGGCCAGCAACCGCGCCGCGCATTGCCAATGGCGGGGCTGACCTGATTTTGGCGGTGGATTCGGTGGTGGCGGCGTCGAAAGAGGCGATTGCGATATGCGACCCGGCGCAGACCGAGGCGGTTTTGAACGCCAAGGTCACGCCAGTGTCTGATTTCGTGCGGCTGCGGAATTTCGATTTTCAAGAGGCGGCGGTTGAGGGTGTTGTGGCAGCTTCGGTGCGCAGCAAACACCACTTTCACAACTTCAGCGAAATTGCAGTTGCCGTGGTGGGTGATGAGATTGGCGCGAATATGATGATGCTGGGCTATGCGTGGCAGATCGGGCTGGTGCCGATCGGGGCGGATGCCATTGCGCGGGCCATCGCGATGAACGGGATCGCCGTGCAGGAAAATTGCGATGCTTTCGATTGGGGGCGGATTTTGGCGCATGATCCGGCGGCATTGCGGGCGGCGATTGCCGTGCCTGCTGTGACTCTGACCCAAGAGGCGATGAGTGTAGCGGAGGTGATTGCGCATAGATCGGCGCATCTGGCCGCGTATCAGGATGCGCGGCTTGCTTTGCGGTATCAGGTTGCGGTGGATCGGGTTGTTAGAACTGTGGCGCGTTTGGGTGATGCTTTGCTGGCGGAAAAGATCGTTCGGGCGGTGGCGGTGAATTATGCCAAGGTACTGGCCTATAAGGATGAATACGAGGTGGCGCGGTTGTATGCGGCCCCGGCGTTTGCCAAGGCGCTCGCAGCGCAGTTTTCTGGGAGCTACCGGTTGGCGTTCAATCTGGCACCACCGTTTTTGCCCGGACGCGCGCCGAACGGGCGGCCAAGAAAGCGCGAATTTGGCCGGCTGATGATGCCGGTTTTCCGGCTGCTGACCAAGATGAAGGCTTTGCGGGGTACTGCTTTTGACCCGTTTGGCCATAGCGCTGAGAGGCGGGCAGAACGGGCGCTGATTGCCGAGTACGAAGCGGACATGGGTTTGGTGCTGGCGGGGCTGACGGATGGCAATGCAGCACAGGTTTTGGCGCTGTTGTCTTTGCCCGACGACATTCGGGGCTTCGGCCCGGTCAAGGCCGAAGCGATGGCCGAGGCTGCGCAAAAGCGGAAATACTTGTGGGCGGGTTTGCGGCACAGTGATGCCGTCAGGGCTGCGGCATGAAAGTGGAGAAGCGCACATGTTCCATGCAGTGATGAAGTTCCCGTTAGGCGCGGAAATCGACGCGCTGCGCGATATGGTGCATTCCTGGGCGCAGACCAAGGTCAAGCCGATGGCCGCCGAGGTGGACCGCAGCAATACCTTTCCACATGCGCTTTGGCGCGAGATGGGCGATCTGGGTCTGTTGGGCATTACGGTGCCCGAGGAGTATGGTGGCGCGGATATGGGGTATCTGGCGCACGTGGTCGCGGTGGAAGAAATTGCCCGTGCCTCGGCCAGCATAAGCCTGTCTTACGGCGCGCATTCCAACCTGTGCGTCAATCAGATTAAGCTGAATGGCACGGCGGATCAGAAAGCCGCCTACCTGCCCACGCTGGTGTCCGGTCATTCTGTTGGTGCCCTCGCGATGAGCGAGGCGGGGGCGGGCTCGGACGTGGTTTCGATGAAGCTACGCGCGGAAAAGCGCAACGGCCACTACCTGCTGAATGGCACGAAATACTGGATCACCAATGGCCCGGATGCCGATGTGCTGGTGGTGTATGCCAAGACTGATCCTGCGGCGGGGTCAAAGGGGATCACGGCGTTCCTAGTGGAAAAGTCCATGACGGGATATTCCACCAGCCTGCATTTTGACAAGCTGGGAATGCGCGGATCGAACACAGCAGAGCTGATCTTTGACGATGTGGAAGTGCCGTTCGAAAATGTGTTAGGCGACGAAGGCCGTGGCACCCGCGTGCTGATGTCGGGGCTGGATTATGAACGGGTGGTGCTGTCGGGCATCGGCACCGGCATCATGGCGGCTTGTCTGGATGAGATCATGCCCCACCTTGCCAGTCGCAAGCAGTTTGGCCAACGCATCGGAGATTTCCAGCTGATGCAGGGCAAGATCGCCGACATCTACACCAAGCTGAACACCGCACGCGCCTATATCTATGCCGTAGCTGCCGCGTGTGACCGGGGCTCGGTCACGCGCGCCGATGCCGCCGCTTGTGTGCTTTACGCCAGCGAAGAGGCGATGGTGGTGGCCCATCAGGCAGTGCAGGCGATGGGGGGTGCGGGGTTCATGAACGACACCCCGGTTTCCCGCATGTTCCGCGACGCCAAACTGATGGAGATCGGCGCTGGCACCAGCGAAATTCGCCGAATGCTGATCGGTCGCGAAATGATGGGGGCGGTGACGTAGAATGGGTGTTCTGAAATCCGATCTGTCGCCGCGCTCGGCCAGCTTTGCCGCCAATCTGGCGGCGCACAAGGCGGCGATGGAGCCGGTATTGGCTGCGGCGGAGACCTCGATGGCGGGGGGTGGCAGCAAAGCACACGACCGGCATACATCGCGCGGAAAGCTGCTGCCACGAGACCGGGTTATGCTGCTTCTGGACCCCGGCTCGCCGTTTTTGGAGGTTGGGTTATTTGCTGCGAACGGGCTTTATGGCGGCGAGTGCCGTTCGGCTGGGTTGATCACAGGTGTCGGCAAAGTGTCCGGGCAGGAGGTGATGGTGGTTTGTAACGATGCCACGGTAAAGGGCGGCACCTACTACCCGATGACGGTGAAAAAGCATCTGCGCGCGCAGGAGATCGCGATGCAGAACCGCCTGCCTTGCGTGTATCTTGTGGATAGCGGCGGGGCGAACCTGCCCAATCAAGACGAAGTGTTTCCCGACCGCGATCATTTTGGCCGGATATTCTATAATCAAGCGAATATGTCGGCGCTGAACATCCCCCAGATTGCGGTGGTGATGGGATCGTGCACTGCGGGTGGTGCCTATGTTCCGGCTATGTCGGATGTGACGATCATTGTGAAAGACCAAGGCACCATCTTTCTTGCCGGGCCGCCGTTGGTGAAAGCCGCGACCGGCGAGGTGGTTAGCGCCGAGGATTTGGGCGGTGGCGATGTGCATACGCGGCTGTCGGGGGTTGCCGACTATCTGGCGCGGGACGATGCCCATGCGCTGGCATTGGCCCGCCAGGCTGTTGCGAACCTGAACCGCAACAAGGTGAACCCATTGCACATGCAGCCAGTGGAAGAACCGCTGTATGATCCCGACGAAATCTTGGGCGTGGTGCCGGGTGATCTGCGCACGCCTTATGACATCCGTGAGGTGATAGCGCGGGTGGTAGACGGGTCGCGTTTTGATGAATTCAAAGCGCGGTTTGGTGTGACGCTTGTCTGTGGTTTCGCGCATGTGATGGGGATGCCGGTCGGGATCATTGCCAACAATGGTGTGCTGTTTTCAGAAAGCGCCCAGAAAGGCGCGAACTTCGTGGAGCTGTGCAGCCAGCGCAAAATCCCGCTGGTGTTCTTGCAAAACATTACTGGGTTCATGGTTGGGCAAAAGTATGAGGCGGGCGGTATTGCCAAAGATGGTGCCAAGCTGGTGACTGCCGTGGCGACAACACAAGTGCCAAAGATCACGATGCTGGTCGGCGGGTCGTTTGGTGCGGGCAATTATGGGATGTGCGGGCGTGCCTATTCGCCGCGCTTTTTGTGGACCTGGCCCAACAGCCGCATTTCGGTGATGGGGGGCGAGCAGGCAGCGGGCGTTCTGGCCACGGTCAAACGCGAGGCGATTGAACGCGGTGGCGGTGCGTGGTCGTCCGAGGAAGAGGCTGATTTCAAGCGCCCGATGGTCGCGATGTTTGCAGAGCAATCGCAGCCGCTTTATGCCTCAGCGCGACTGTGGGACGACGGCATAATCGACCCGCGCAAGACCCGCGCGGTGCTGGCGCTGTCTTTGTCAGCCAGCTTGAATGCACCAATTGAAGACACCCGCTTTGGCCTGTTCAGGATGTGAGGGCGCTTTGTTTCAGAAAATCCTGATCGCCAATCGTGGGGAAATTGCGTGTCGCGTTATCGTGACGGCGCGGAAATTAGGTATTCGCACGGTGGCGGTTTATTCGGACGACGACGCAGCCGCCAAGCATGTGGAAATGGCGGATGAAGCGGTGTACATTGGCACCCCCCCAGTTGCGGACAGCTATCTGCGCCAAGACAGGATCATCGCGGCGGCGCTGGCGACCGAAGCTCAGGCAATTCATCCCGGCTACGGGTTTCTGTCGGAGAACCCCGAGTTTGTTGAAGCGGTGGAGGCGGCAGGGCTTACGTTCATTGGCCCGACTGCGCAGGCTATTCGGGCGATGGGGCTGAAGGACGCTGCCAAAGCTTTGATGGTAAAGGCAGGCGTGCCCGTTGTGCCGGGCTATCATGGGGCGGATCAGGACACATTGCACCTGGCGCGCGAGGCGAAAATAATCGGCTATCCGGTACTGATCAAGGCGCGCGCGGGCGGTGGTGGCAAGGGAATGCGGCTGGTCGAGCGGGCACCGGATTTTCAGGCGGCCCTGGACGGTGCGCAACGTGAGGGGCTGGCTAGTTTTGGCGATGCGGCCGTGCTGATCGAACGCTATGTCAGCAACCCACGTCACATTGAAATTCAGGTGTTTGGCGATGCGTATGGCAACGTGGTGCATCTGTTCGAGCGGGATTGTTCGTTGCAACGGCGTCATCAAAAGGTGATCGAAGAAGCTCCAGCCCCCGGCATGACTGACGCAGTGCGCGCGGCGATGGGGCAAGCTGCGGTCGAGGCGGCACTTGCCATCGGCTATTGCGGTGCGGGCACGGTGGAGTTTATTGCCGACGGCACCAATGGCCTGCGTGAAGACGGTTTTTGGTTTATGGAGATGAACACCCGGCTGCAAGTAGAACACCCGGTTTCCGAGGCGATTACCGGGCTCGATTTTGTTGAACTGCAGCTGCTTGTGGCGGCGCGTGAACCACTTCCATTCAAGCAAGACGACCTGCGGATCAACGGCCATGCCTTCGAGGCGCGAATCTACGCCGAAGATGTACCGAAAGGGTTTCTGCCAGCAATCGGGCGGTTGGATCATCTGACCTTTCCCGCAAGCAGTGCCTTTCAACGAGGTCCGGTGCGCATCGATAGCGGCGTGCGACAAGGTGATGTGATCGGCCCGTGGTATGACCCGATGATTGCCAAGCTGATCGTGCACGGCCCCAACCGTGCGGCCGCGCTGAACCAACTGACGCTGGCTTTGGCGGGTTGCCATACTGCTGGAACTGTCACCAACCTGGAGTTTCTGTCGACCTTGTCGCAGCACGAGGATTTCGCGAAGGGCAAGGTTGATACTGGATTGATCGGCCGTGATTTGGCGCGATTGACTGTGCTGCCCGTCCCCAGTTCGGCTGTCATCGCACTTGCTGCCATTGCTGGGTTGGGGTTGCTTAACCCGCGCGACGCTGCAGACCCCTGGTCGGTGTTGGTGTGCTGGCGGCACTGGTCGGAGGCACGGCAGTTCGTGACGCTGGGACGAGCGGGGCAATCGATACAAGTGCAGGTAACCGCGCTGGAACGTGGTGGGTGGCAGGCACAGATCGCGGGCGAAACGGTTCAGGTCAAGATCAACCATCGCGGTGGCACGCGCTATGGTCTGCAAAGTGGCGATCACCGGATGGTGGTTGATCTGGTGCACATTGGGGCGAACCTGACGATCTTTGATCAGGGTCGGTGCCATCGCTTTACCTTGCCCGACGCTTTGGAGGACAACGCGGAAGCAGAGGTTGGCGGCGACAACATCTTTGCGCCAATGCCGGGGCTGGTGAAATTGGTCGGTGCGGTGCCAGGACAAAAAGTGGCAAGGGGTGACATGCTGTTGGTGCTGGAGGCGATGAAGATGGAGCATAGCTTGACAGCCCCGCGCGATGGCATTGTGGCCGAGGTTTTGGTGCAACCGGGTGATCAAGTGGTGGACGGAGCAAAGTTGCTGGCACTGGACCCCGCCGATGACTGACAGGGTGACGATTGTTGAAATGGGCCCACGCGACGGGCTGCAGAATGAAAAGCAAGTGATTGCCACGGCTGATAAGATCCGCCTGGTCGACCTGCTATCGGACTGTGGCTTTGCCCGGATAGAAGTTACCAGCTTTGTCAGCCCGAAATGGGTGCCACAATTGGCCGATGCAGCGCAGGTTTTGGCGGGAATAGACCGCCACCCGGGGACGTCCTATGCGGCACTGACCCCGAACCTGCAGGGCTTCGAGGCGGCGTTGGCCGCGGGTGCGGACGAGGTGGCAGTCTTTGCGTCAGCTTCCGAAGGCTTCAGCCGTGCCAATATCAATTGCTCGATTTTAGAGAGCTTCGAACGCTTCGCCCCCGTCATGGCGGCAGCAAAGCGCCAGAACATCAAGGTGCGCGGCTATGTTTCCTGCGCGACCGATTGCCCGTTTGATGGACCGACACCACCCGGCACAGTTGCGTGGGTGGCAGAGTCGCTATTTCGGCTTGGGTGCTACGAGATTTCGCTGGGCGATACTATTGGGCACGGCACACCGGACACAGTGGCGAGGATGTTAGAGGCGGTGCTTGATGCCGTTCCGGCACGGCAGCTTGCGGGCCACTTTCACGATACGCGCGGGCGGGCGCTGGAGAATATCGAGACGGCTTTGAGCTATGGCCTGCGGGCCTTTGACGCGGCAGTGGCGGGGTTGGGCGGATGCCCCTACGCGCCGGGAGCAGCCGGCAACGTGCCAACAGAAGCGGTGGTTGCCCTGATGCAGGAAAAGGACTTGGCGACAGGCATAGATGCCGCAAAGTTGGCGAAGGCCGCCGATTTCGCCCGCGCGCTACGGAGGCCGGAATGACCAATTATGCGACGTTTTCCCTGCATGTCGATCGACGGGGCGTAGCTTATCTAACGCTGAACCGCCCAGAACGGCGCAACGCCCTGTCGGCCGAGATGATTGCCGAACTGACCGCGTTTGCGCTGACGATGGCCGCAGCGGACGCACCCCGCGCGGTGGTTTTGGCGGGGGCTGGCGATGTATTCTGCGCTGGTGCCGATCTGGAATGGATGAAAGCGCAGATCGACGCGAACCGCGAAACCCGGATCCGGGAGGCGACGAAACTGGCGGTGATGCTGAAAGCGCTGAACGAAATGCCTGTGCCATTGATCGGCCGGATCCATGGCAGCGCTTTAGGCGGTGGGGTCGGGCTGGCTTGCGTCTGCGATGTGGTGGTGGCGGCCAGCGACACGAAATTCGGCCTAACGGAAACGAGGCTCGGCCTGATTCCGGCCACCATAGGCCCCTATGTGGTGGCGCGCATGGGCGAAGGTGCGGCGCGGCGCGTGTTCATGTCGGCGCGAACCTTCGACGCCGCCGAGGCGCGGGACTTGGGGCTGGTGGCGCGGGTGGTCACCCTGCCCGATCTTGCTCCGGCAATCGAGACCGAGGTTGCTCCCTGTCTTGCGGTGGCGCCGAGGGCGGTGGCCGCAGCGAAGGCGCTGGCCCGTAGCCTCGGTCCGCGCATCGACGCAGGGGTGATCGACGACAGCATTCGCCGTCTTGCCGATGTCTGGGAGGGCGAGGAGGCCCGGCACGGCATCGACGCATTTCTGAACAAACGGCCGCCGCGTTGGGCCTGATCCGGCCGCAGCCAGGCCTGCTTCTTCCTGCTGTGCCATCCTCAAGGGCCCCGCCTCGCAAATCAGCATGAGGTCGAGTTTTATCCTTCTATCGCCGAAGCCATCTGACCTGCGCCACGAGTAGCCCCTCGCTCATAGCGAGAGTCCTTGGGTTTGATAATCGTCGATTTCGGGACGGTCATCGGCGTGCGGCTGCCACGAGCCCGTTTGCGGCCACGTCTGCGCCAGACGAACACCACTGAACTGATGCGGTGGATGCCCACACCCGACGGCATCGAATGTGCCAAACTGGTTTCGGTGCAACCAAGATGAGGGAGGCATGCCACCGCATCAGTTCATAGTCACGGATCATAATCCACAAGGTGAGGCCGACCCGCGACTATTTAATCGACAAAACTTTGGGTCACCAGTGCCATCTTATGGACAGGCAATTAATGTCATTTTAACAACATGTTGAAACCATTTCAGGCCACAATATGGGGCAAATCACCAAATTTGGCGATCCTTGGCCCCTGATACTGCGTCCGGTCAGGGGTAGGATCAAATCATCAGAGCAGCAAAGGAGATCCTGATGAAAACCCTGATCCTTACCTCAACCGCCGTTGCTTTTGCAATTACGCTGGGCGCCGCCGCGCAGGCTGGGGTTGCGGCTGACAGTGTCTACGCGATCGAGCAGGCGTCGGACAGCACCATCGACAAGCGCCGCAAGCCACGCATCAAGGGTGGGTCGGGTTGCGACGACGCACATGATATCATTGAACATCCCGAGTGCCGTTAAACCTGTCGAGCAAAGACTGCGCAAAGCGAGCCCAGGGGCTCGCTTTGTCATTAGCGCCGCGCCAATACGTCGCCGATGCCTTTTGGCCGAACTGGCGACCCAGCAGCTTCCGCCGATTTGGCGGGCCATACACAGCCAATTGGGAAGCGCCATCCCTATGACAGACCCTGCTCCCCGGTAGCACCGACGATGGTCATCCGCCTGTCGCAATCTGGCGTCCGTCTTGTGCGATCAGGCGCTAAACTATGGCCTTGAAACCGTTCACCACTCGGCTTAGGGCGCTTGCATCGGCGAGCGCTGGGCTTGGCTGCGGCGGATAAGGGAGAGTTTGGCAGAATGCCTGCGACACTGAAACAGGACGCCCCGAAGCAGACATCCTACGATGTGATCATCATTGGCGGTGCCGTGTTGGGGTCTTCGACGGCTTGGTTTCTGGCTGACAATCCAGATTTCACCGGCTCGGTTTTGGTGGTGGAGCGCGACCCAAGTTACGAGTTTGCCGCCACCTCGCACACCAATTCCTGCATTCGGCAGCAGTTCTCCAGCGACCTAAACGTAAAAATTTCGCAGTTTGGGGCTGACTTCGTGCAGAATCTACCGCGCTATATGGGCGAAGACAGCGGTGCGCCACGGCTGAAGATCCACAACTTTGGCTATCTATATCTGGCTGATACCCCCACTTTTGCCGACGTATTGCGGGCCAGTCATTCGGCCCAGATGGCGGCAGGTGCCGCCACCCGCCTGTTGACGGCTGATGAGATTAAGGCCGCCTATCCGTTCTACAGCGTCGATGACCTGCTGCTGGGGTCGATCAACACGGTTGATGAGGGGTATTTCGACGGCATCACAATGTTTGATTGGTTCCGCCGCCAAGCCCGCGCACGGGGGATCGAATATGTCGCGAACGAGGTTATCGCCATCAATCGCAACGCCGCGAGCGATCGCGTAGACAGTATTACGCTGAAATCGGGCGAGGTTATCGCCTGCGGGCAGGTCGTCAATGCGTCGGGCACGCGCGGGGCAGCTACGGCGCGCATGGCGGGCATCGATATTCCAATCGAGCCGCGCAAGCGTTTCACGTGGGTCTTCACTGCCGAACAGCCGCTTGACCGCGACTTGCCGCTAACCATTGACCCGTCAGGCGTGCATTTCCGCCAGGATGGCAAGATCAGCTATATGGCGGGTGGACATACCGACCACGACCCAAGCGTTGATCCTGATGATTTCGACATGGATCATTCCATCTGGCAGGATCACATCTGGCCGACCATCGCCACCCGCATCCCGCAGTTTGAGGCGATAAAGGTGCAACGCGAGTGGGTTGGCCACTATGATTTCAACACGCTCGATCAAAACGCCATCATCGGGCCGCATTCGCAGGTTGCAAATTTCCTGTTCCTCAATGGCTTTTCCGGCCATGGATTGCAGCAATCCCCCGCCATGGGGCGCGGCACTGCCGAATGGCTAACCTATGGCGCTTATCGCACACTTGATCTGTCACCCTTTGGCTTTGATCGTATCACCGAAGGCCGCCCCTTCCTGGAAAAGGCAATCATATGAAACTGCCGCAGAATCCGTTTCTGGCCGCGATCCGGGCTGGCAAGCCGCAGATCGGTATCTGGATCAGTCTGTGCAGCCCGTTTGCCGCCGAAGCGGTGGCCGGAGCGGGGTTCGACTGGGCGCTGCTGGACATGGAGCATTCGCCTAATGATCTGACCATGGTGATGGGGCAATTGCAGGTGTTCGCTGCCTATGAAACCACTGCCCTTGTGCGCCCGGAATGGAACGACCCGGTGCTGGTCAAACGGGTGCTGGACATCGGCGCGCCGGGGTTGCTGTTCCCGATGGTGCAATCGGTGGAAGAGGCGACAAAAGCCGTCGCCAGCACGCGTTATCCGCCACGCGGCATGCGTGGCGTGTCGGGCACCACGCGGGCCAACAAATTCGGCCGCATTACCGATTATTTTACCCGGGCCGAAGATGAAACCGCCATTCTGTTGCAGGTCGAAACCCGTGCAGCGGTGGCCTTGGCCGAGCAAATCGGCGCGGTCGAAGGCGTTGACGGGGTGTTCTTCGGCCCCGCTGATATTTCTGCCGATATGGGCCTGCTTGGCCAAGTGATGCACGCCGATGTCTGGGCATTGATCATGCCCGTTGCCCGCAAGCTGATCGCCGCCGGCATTCCGGTCGGCACTTTGGTGACCGAAGCTACGTTCGCGCGCAAACTGCTGGACGAAGGCTTTAGTTTCGTCGCTTGCGGCACGGATGCCGGGCTTCTGGCGCGCGGGGCAGATAACCTGTTGAAGACGATGAAGGGTTAGGGCAGTTGCCCTTTCGGCCCTGTTGCCACCGAACAAGGATCAGTCATGGATGACGATAAACCCAAACCCGAAAAGGTGAAGCGCCCGCAGCAGGTGTTTACCCTGCTGGTCGAAGTCGGTCGCAAGGTGGGCGACGGCCTGCCCGACAAGGCAACAGGTGCCGCCCTGATGATCTATGCCAGTGGTGTCGATGAAGACGAGGCTGTGCGCGAAACCGTGGCCATCTTGAAGCAAGCCGACATGGCCCCGCTGGATGTGTCGGGCTATGGCACGATGGACGAACGGCTGGCGGCGGGCGAAGAGATTGATGGCGAAGAGCGTGCCTTGATGGGGCGTGCCTTGGCGGAAAATTCGGTCATCGTCGCGCAGATGACGCCGTTTTTTGATTGAAATTGGCGCTCAAGCAGCGCTGCGCTGCACGCCCCGACCCAGCAGGGATTGCAGCGGCAGCGCCTCATAATCGTGCAAAAGACGGTAGGGCAGGGTGCCAGCGGCATCAGGTCCGCACAGCAGCGGGCAACCGTCAACCAGAATAATTTCCTGGCTGCCGAGATCAAGCGACAGACCCGCCGTTATCGGTCGACGACTGTCCAATAGCGCGGAATTGCCATCACGCAATGCGCCGGCCGGGGCCAGCACCGCGTCTTCGCCAAACAGGTATTCCACCGCCGTGCCCGATAGCAACGTAAGTTGCGCCTGCGAAACCAGCAGGTCGACATGCGCGGCAAAGTACGGCGCACGCAACAGCACCGGGGCAAAGCGGCCGCGGTTTGCCAACGTCATACGGTGCAAACCGCGCAGCGGTTGATGACCATTGTCCAACGTCGCGATCAAATCACCAATGCGCAGGTTTTCAGCGGCCACTGGCCCGCGCGCAGTATCCACCGGGGTCCGCTGCCCGATCCATGCCGCGAGTGTGGGCAAGGCAGCATCAGCGCTGACCCCAAACCATTGCACCGATGGATCGCGGCGCGCGGCATTCGATCCTGCACAAAGCGCAACAAGATCAGTTCCGGCAAGCGGCACCGGGTTGCTGCCATGCGCCTGAAGCGCCCATGCACCGCCAGCATCTTCGAACCGTAGCGACCACACGCGCGCAGGTCCGTCCCACTGATAGGTCAGCCGCGCCAACGCCCAATCGCGCGGCAATGGCCCCGGCAAGTGATACCGCTGCACCGCCGTCCCTTGCCGGTGCAAAAGCACGACCCCGGCAGTCGCGTCCTGAAATATCGACAACGCACGCTGCCAGCCCGCATCTGATTTGTAATCCAGCAGCACCGCCGCCTCGTCTTTGGGCGGCGTCAGTTCAATCACCAACGACCCCTGCTGCACCACATCGGCAATCCCGCCCGGGCTCATCGGCCCTGCATGATCCGACAGCACGATCCAATGCGCACCAGTGGTTGTCATCCCGGTCACAGCTAAGCCGCCAAACCGGTAGCAAGCAGCACCTGCGCCTCATACCCGCGCAGGGTGCGGCGGGCGGCTGGGCTGTAGCCTTGCCCAGTTTCCAGATCCAGTTCAGGGAAGATCGCGCATAGCTCTGCCACAATGGGGGCATCAAAGCTTTTCGTGGTCTGCGGTCCGGGAAGGAAGCTTTCAGTTGCAAGGCCCTCGGCAAACACCACTTGATGGCGATCAAACAGCAGATGCACATAGTCGACGGTGCCACCGGTTTGCACCCACACTGAACGGTCATTGACCAAATCCTTGGCGGCAACCAGCACCTCCGCCTCGCCGAACAGCAGCTCTGCCAAGCTATCGCAGATCAACACCCGGTGTTGCGGCGACAGCAGCAGGGTGCCATGTGGCCCGAACGTGCCCTCAGCAATGTATATCGGCGCATGATCACCGACCGCAGCCACCTCACGCCTGCCAATCCAGCGCAGCGGCTGCGGCCCCTCGTCTTGGGTCATAACCAGATCGCCGGGCTGCAACGTTTCCACCGCCACTTCGCCTGAAGGCGTCATAATCCGGGTTCCAGCCACAAAGCACGGCACCGAATTTAGCGTCACAAACGCGGTGTCGGTATGGCCAAGATTATCCCTGACGGTATAGGTAAACGTCGCCGTTTCAACGTTGCCATCGCCGGTGATGGTAAACGTGCCGTCCGCGTTCAACCGAACCTGTTGCCCGGTCGGCAGAGTTATCGTTTGTCCCGCAACTACGTTGATCCCGTTGATCTGGGTAATGGTCAGAGTGCTTCCCAAAACACGCACGTCATTACCCAGAACATTGACCACCGTTTGCCCATCGGCAAAAATGTCGGACGTGTCGTTTCGGGCAACCATCACTGTCTGCGCAGAATCCCCGCCGATTAGCAGGTTCGAGTCATACGACGAATCCGATGTATCGGCGATGCCGATGCGGATCGAATTCACCACCCCCGGAATGACCACCATCTTCAGCGTCAGCGTCACGGTGAAGCCGTCCATTTCCGTATTGTAGGCATCGTTGGTGTTATTGATATTCAAGTTTGGCTGATTGACAGCGTTGATGTTCGTAACACCCGCCTGCCCATTGCCAACGCCGATCGGCACGAGCGTGCCATTCACCCAAACGCCAACCACATCGTTGAACTGCGACGCCGCATACTCGGGGTATTCCTCGGATGCCAATACAAACCGCAATGTCATGATGTTTGACGTCGGAATGAAATCAACGTTCAACCACGCCGCATCAAACGTGTTGGTCCCAGCCAATGTGTTGAAAAGTGAGTTGTTGTCGGTGCCGCTTGTGTTGGTTGATGTGCCGGCAGACCGGTTCGGATCACCGCTCGATTGGGTAAAATCAACGGCATTGCCGGTAGACAGGATCACGCCAGTGTTTGATGGCACCACGCCCGGCGACAATTGCCCGTTCGAATAAATGGCGCTCGACGCGTTAGCCCCGCTATAGCTGGCACCGGTAACGGTAACACCATCCCCAAAAATCGCATTCGCCATCTGCAACGCTGTTGCGTTGGTTTGGTAGGTTAGTTCGGCACCTGTTGCCACGATCTGCTCTCCATCCTTTGGAGTGCAGGTCAAACGTCGAAAATGGTCCGGATTATTCCGGTTCTCATAATCTTCAGACTGCTCTGACGGGCACGTTGGCCCGATGTTTGCCCTGCCTCAGGACTTGTTATTAAGGCTACGATAGAAACCACCGCTGGCTTTGTCACCATGCCACTCTGCCAAAAGTTGCATTGCGACCAACGGGGTGGCCTTGCTGCCACAGTTGTTGCACAAGTGCTGCTGGCTTGCGGTGGGGCGGGCGACTGGCTATCCCTGAGATCAGAACCAACAACGGGTGCAAAAATGCGCAATTCTCCAATGACGCAGGGCCAGCCGATTGATCCGGTGGCGCTTTGCGTCGATCTGATCCGCTGCGCATCGGTGACACCCGCAGATGGCGGCGCGATGGATGTGCTTGAACGGCTGTTATCGGGTGCGGGCTTTGCCTGCACGCGGGTCGACAGGAACGGAATTGCCAATCTTTACGCCCGCTGGGGTGCCAAAGGCGCCAATAAAAGCTTCGGCTTCAACGGACACACCGATGTAGTGCCGGTCGGCGATATGGCGGCATGGTCGCATGATCCATTCGGCGGCGATATGGTTGATGGTTGGCTTTACGGTCGCGGTGCTACCGATATGAAATCGGGCGTCGCCGCCTTTGCTGCCGCCGCAGTGGATTTTGTGCAAACCACCCCGCCTGACGGTGCAGTAATTCTGGCGATCACTGGCGATGAAGAAGCCGAGGCTACAGATGGCACCGTAGCCTTGCTTGACTGGATGGCAGCAAACGGTGAGCGTATGACCCATTGCTTGGTCGGCGAGCCGACGTGCCCCAGTACCATGGGCGAGATGATGAAAATCGGGCGGCGCGGCAGCATGACGGCCATGATCACCGCCAATGGCGTGCAGGGTCATTCCGCCTACCCGGACCGTGCGAAAAACCCGTTGTCAGCTTTGGTGCAACTGCTAAGGCATCTGGATGCGCACGAACTGGATCAGGGCACGGCACATTTTGATGCTTCGACTCTAGCCATCACCACCATCGATTGCGGCAATCCCGCCAACAACGTGATCCCGTCCAAAGCCACTGCCACCGTGAACATCCGCTTCAACGATGCGCATTCCGGTGCCAGCCTGACCAAATGGTTGCAGACCGAGGCCACCCGCGTCGAAGCCTTGACAGGCGTCACATTCGATCTGCGCGTCAGCATTTCCGGTGAAAGCTTCATTACACCACCCGGCGAATTGTCTGACCTGATCGCTGGGGCTATCACCGCCGAACTTGGCGTCACGCCGGGGCTGTCAACTTCGGGCGGCACCTCGGACGCACGGTTTATCAAGGATCACTGCCCAGTGGTCGAATTTGGTCTGGTCGGCAAAACCATGCATCAGATCGATGAACGGGTGTTGGTTGGGCAAATCCATCAGCTGAAGGCTGTCTATGGTCGCATCCTGCGAGACTATTTTGCATGACGGTGCAAATTTCGATCACGGACGATATAGCCACCTGCCATGCCCTGCGCCGGACTGTGTTCATCGAAGAACAAGGCGTTTCCGAAGCTGATGAACAAGACGGCCTTGATCACCAATGCATCCACCTACTGGCGGAGCAGGACGGTGTTCCGGTCGGCACCGCACGTCTGATGCCTCTTGGCGACACTGGCAAAGTGGGCCGCGTCTGCGTGCTGCAACAAGCGCGTGGCACTGGCTTTGGCGTTGCCCTGATGCGGGCGGCCATCGATCAATTTCGCGCCATGCCGGGCATCGCGCACGTCAAACTCGGCGCGCAAACCCACGCTCTGGCGTTCTACGAACGCCTCGGCTTTACCCCCTACGGCGATGTTTTCATGGACGCCGGCATCCCGCACCGCAACATGGTGCTTGATCTGTAGCCGCAAGCGCCGCCGCAAATTTCGCAACCTGTATGCCCATCCGGACGCGACCGGGCTTTTCGGCACCGCCCCCGCGTGCTAGGGCATCGCAATGAACCCGATCCCCTCAAAAGACCAGATCCGCCAATGGATCAGCGATAATCCCGGCCTTGTCGCCAAGCGCGACATTGCCAAGGCGTTTGGCATCAAAGGCGATGGCAAGATCGAGCTGAAACGCCTGTTGAAGGAACTGGAATCCGACGGCGCTTTGGTGCGCAAGCGGCGCAGCTACCGCGAGGCTGACAAACTGCCGCCGGTATCAATCCTGACCATTCTTCCACCCGACGCCGAAGGCGATCTGTTCGCCCAAGCGATGGAATGGCAAGGCGAAGGCCCCGCTCCCCGCATTCTGTTCATCGCCCGCAAAGGCGACGAAGCCCTCGGTGCGGGCGACCGCATCTTGGCCCGCCTGAACGAAGTCACCGCGCCAGATCACATGTACGAGGCCCGGCTGATCCGCAAAATCGGCGCGAACCCGCTAAAGGTGCTTGGCATCTTCCGTGCCGGGTCCGAAGGCGGCCGCATCCTGCCCATCGACAAGGGGTCCGACAAGGAATGGCGCGTCGCCCGCGAACTGACGCTGGGTGCCAAAGACGGCGAACTGGTCGAGGCTGAACAGACCGGCCCCAAACGCCTTGGCCTGCCGCAAGCCCGCATCACCTCGATTCTGGGCGATCCGTCTGGCGCCAAAGCGGTCAGCTTAATCGCCATCCATCAACACGGCATCCCCGACCATTTCCCCGACGCCGTGATCCGCGAGGCCGAAGCGGCCAAGCCGGTTACCCTGAAAGGTCGCGAAGACCTGCGCGATATCGCCCTGCTGACCATCGACCCGGTTGATGCCCGCGACCGCGACGATGCAGTGTTCGCGATGCCAGACCCCAACGCTACCAACCCCGGCGGTCACATCCTGTGGGTGGCTATCGCCGATGTCGCCAACTACGTGCGCCCCGGTTCCGCCCTTGATGCCGAAGCCCGCCATCGCGGCAATTCCACCTATTTCCCCGACCGCGTGGTGCCAATGCTGCCCGATATCCTGTCGGGTGATCTGTGTTCGCTGCACGAACATGTGGATCGTGCCTGTCTGGCTGTGCAAATGGTTATCGACGCGCATGGCCACAAACTTAGCCACCGCTTCGTGCGCGGCCTGATGCGGTCGAAGGCCAGCCTGAATTACGCGCAGGTCCAAGACGCCGTTGATGGCCGCCCGGATGACATGACCGCGCCCCTGCTGGATACCATCACCCCCCTTTATGTCGCCTACAACGCCCTGAAACTCGCCCGCACCCAACGTCAACCGTTGGAGCTTGATCTGCCTGAACGCAAGATCGTGCTCGACGACGATGGCAACGTGCTGTCCGTCGCCTTCCCCGAACGCCTTGATGCGCACCGCCTGATCGAAGAGTTCATGGTGCTCGCCAATGTGGCTGCCGCCGAAGAGTTGGTCCGCCTGAAAAGCCCGCTGTTGTTCCGCGTTCACGAAGAACCCAGCGTTGAAAAGCTGGATGCCCTGCGCGATGTGGCCGAGGCGTCAGGCTTTACTCTCGCCAAAGGCCAAGTGCTGAAAACAGCGCATCTGAACCGCCTGCTGGAACAGGCCAAGGACACCGATTTTGGCGAATTGATGAACATCACAACGCTTCGCTCGATGACCCAAGCCTATTACCACCCGGAAAACTTTGGCCATTTCGGCTTGGCCCTGCGGTCCTACGCGCATTTCACCTCGCCCATCCGCCGCTATTCCGACCTGATCGTGCACCGCGCCCTGATCGCCGGTCATAAGTGGGGCGATGACGGCTTGTCGCCCGGCGATATTGAGCGGATGCCCGAAACCGCCAAGCTGATTTCCGATACTGAACGCCGGTCAATGACCGCTGAACGCGATACCACGGATCGCTACTTGGCCGCCTTCCTAGCCAACCGCGTTGGTGCCGAATTTACGGGCCGCATTTCCGGCGTCCAGCGCTTTGGCCTGTTCGTCCGGCTGGATGATACTGGGGCCGATGGCCTGATCCCGATCCGCTCTGTGGGCCGTGAGTTTTTCCATTATGACCAGAACAGCCAAACCCTGATGGGGGCCGATAGCGGCACCTTGATTGGCATCGGCCAGCGCGTCGTGGTTCGGCTGGCCGAAGCGGTTCCTGTCACCGGCGGCCTGCTGCTGGACCTGCTTAGCATCGAAGGCGCGACCATGCCCGCTGGCCAGCCCCGCAAGGGCCGGTCGTCGCCACGCAGACCGGGGCAGGCCGCCGCAAAGGCTGAAAAACTACAACGCAAGGTCAGCCGCCGTCGTAAGTAGCCGCAGGCACTTCGACGACACGCCACACACCCGGCTTTTCCAGACCGCGCATTGCCGCTAGACTGCGCGTAACGACAAGAAAAGAGCGGTGATTTCATGCAGGTTTTGGTCAAGTCCGTTGGAATTTTCCTACTGGCAAGTGCGACCTCCGCCGGGCCATTAGCACCAGATCGCCAAGTAAACTCGCCGCCGTTTGCACAAGAGGGCCCCGAAGTGATCGAACTCGCAGGCACAACCGCGGGCTTGGAAGCCTGGATCACAGCTTTCCGCACCCGCGCACTGGCCAACGGCATTACCGCCCAAACCTGCGACAGCGCCTTTCGCGGCGTCACCTACAACGCCGATGTCATCACCAAAGACCTGAACCAAAGCGAATTCACCAAAACGATCTGGGATTATCTCGATAGCGCCGCCTCTGACAGCCGCATCGAAAACGGCAAGAAGTCACTGCGCGATAACCTGCCTCTGCTAACCCGGATCGAGGCGACTTACGGCGTCGAAAAAGAAATCGTCGCCGCCATCTGGGGTTTGGAAAGTGCCTATGGCACCTTTCGCGGTGACTATCCGCTGATCGAATCCCTCGCCACGCTTGCCTACGACAGTCGCCGCACAGCGTTCTTCGAACAGCAATTGCTGGCGGCCCTGAAAATCCTGCAAAACGGCGATGTTACCCCCGCCAAGATGACTGGCAGTTGGGCTGGCGCAATGGGCCACACCCAGTTTATCCCAACATCCTATATGGCTTTCGCAGTCGATTTCACTGGCGACGGCAAGCGTGATATCTGGTCCGACGATCCCGCAGATGCGCTGGCCTCCACTGCCGCCTATCTGGCCAAATCCGGCTGGAAAACCGGCCAACCTTGGGGGCTAGAGGTAAAGCTGCCGCTGGGCTACGACTATTCCGTCAGTGGCGAGCGGGTAAAGAAATCCGTCGCCGACTGGCAGGCGCTGGGCGTAACAACGGTTGATGGCGGCCCGCTGCCGGATCATGGCACGGCGTCGGTTTTGCTGCCCGCTGGTGCGCGCGGTGCCGTGTTCCTGATCTTCAGCAACTTCCAGGCGATTGAACGCTACAACACCGCCGACGCCTACGTCATTGGCGTAGGCCACTTGGCCGACCGCATCAAAGGTGGGCCTGCCATTCAAGCAAGTTGGCCTCGCGAAGACCGCGCACTGTTCGCCGAAGAGCGTATCGAGATGCAGGAACGCCTGACCAAGGCCGGTTTCGATCCGGGCGGCGTTGATGGCAAGATCGGCCCCAATACCATTGCCGCGGTGAAAGCGTTTCAAAAATCGCGGGGCATCATACCGGATGGCTACCCCAGCTTGGATATTCTGAAGCGCCTGCGCTGATCAACTGTGACCCAGATACAAGCGGGGCAGGTGGCATATGCCGCCGCCCCGCTTGTTTTGCCAAGCCGGATCAGATCTGGGAAGTTCCTCGCCAACTTAGCGATCGCTTACCTGTCCTGCGCCAAAATTGCGCGGATACGGCCAGCGGGCTTCTCACCCGCGCGACGCAAGCTTTTCGACGCCGTGCCACATCCCTGTGCAAGATCGCGCAGCATAAGCCCCAATACTACGTCGTAGTATATCGTCGGGTCCGCGTGCCAAATGCGATTGAAATCGACAGATCAAACGCCCTACATTGCTTTTTCCGAAGGCGCGGCTTATCTGCAAGGCCAACTGACATGCGCAAAGGGCAACCGGCATGAACTGGATTTCGAACTACGTCCGCCCCAAGATCAATTCGCTGTTTTCGCGCCGCGAGGTGCCGGAAAATCTGTGGACCAAATGCACCGAATGCGGGACGATGTTGTTTCACCGTGAACTGGCCGACAACCTGAATGTCTGTTCCAACTGCGATCACCACATGGCGATTACCCCGCGTGATCGGTTTAACGCGCTGTTCGACGGCGGCATTTTTACCGACGTAAAGGTGCCAGACCCTGTCACCGACCCACTGCATTTCCGCGATCAGAAAAGATACCCCGACCGCCTGAAAGCCGCGCAAAAAGCCTCCGGCGAACGAGAGGCGATGTTGGTTGCCATCGGCGAAATCGGCCGCACCCCCATCGTGGCCGCCGCTCAGGATTTCAGCTTTATGGCAGGCTCCATGGGTATGTACGTCGGCAACGCCATCCTTGCGGCTGCTGAACAAGCGGTCAAAATGAAGCGGCCACTGGTGCTGTTTTCGGCAGCAGGCGGCGCGCGCATGCAAGAAGGCATCCTTGGCCTGATGCAAATGCCCCGCACCACGCTTGCAGTGCAGATGCTGAAAGAGGCGGGCCTGCCCTATATCGTCGTCCTCACACATCCAACCACCGGCGGCGTCACTGCGTCTTATGCCATGCTGGGCGATGTGCAAATTGCCGAACCCAACGCGCTGATAGCCTTTGCCGGTACCCGTGTCATCGAACAGACCATCCGCGAAAAGCTGCCCGAGGGTTTTCAGCGCTCCGAATACCTGCTGGATCATGGCATGCTGGACCGGGTGACACACCGCAAAGCCATGCGCGATGAATTGATAACCGTGATCCGCCTGCTGATGGATATGCCACCTGCCATCAAAGGCGACCTGCCCGCCCCAATCGAAGCCGAACCGGCGCCCAAGGTCGCCAAGGCGTGACGCAACCGTCAGACGCCATCTTGCAGCGCATGATGACGCTGCACCCAAAGATTATCGACCTGACGCTGGACCGCGTTCATCGCCTGCTTGGCCTTTTGGGCAACCCCGAAAGCCAACTGCCGCCAGTGATCCATATCGCAGGCACCAATGGCAAAGGCTCTACTCAGGCGATGATCCGCGCCGGGCTGCAAGCCGATGGTGCAAAGGTCCACGCCTACACCTCGCCACATCTGGCCCGTTTTCACGAACGCATCCGTCTTGCTGGCGAGTTGATCACCGAACCCGCCCTTGCCGACCTGCTGGATGAATGTGTCACCGCCAACGGCCCCGACGCGATCACCTTCTTCGAAATCACCACCTGCGCCGCCTTCCTCGCCTTCGCCCGCACCCCCGCCGATTGGACGCTGCTCGAGGTTGGCCTCGGCGGTCGCCTCGATGCAACCAACGTGGTTGTTCGCCCGGCCTTAACCATCATCACCCCGGTCAGCATCGACCATCAGCAATATCTGGGTGAAACCCTGGCTGAAATTGCCGGTGAAAAGGCCGGGATCATCAAACGCGGCGTTCCTTGCATCGTCGGCCCGCAGCAGCCCGAGGGCTTGGAAGTCATCGAGGCCCGCGCCGCCCGCCTAGGTGCCCCCGTGCTGGTCCACGGCCAACACTGGCACGCCTTTGAAGATCGCGGTCGGCTGATCTTCCAGGATGATAACGGCCTGCTTGATCTGCCCTTGCCCAACCTGCCCGGCCCGCACCAGATCGAAAACGCCGGCGCCGCCATCATGGCCCTGCGCCATCTTGGGGTGGGCAATCCGGAAGCCGCCGTCACCAAAGCCGACTGGCCCGCCCGCATGCAAAGGCTGCGCCATGGTCCGCTGGTGGACAGCGCGCCGGGCGTGGAACTGTGGCTGGACGGCGGCCATAACCCAGCAGGCGGCCAAGCCATCGCCGCCACGCTCGCCAGCATGCCCAAGCGCCCCACGCACTTGATCTGCGGCATGCTGAACACCAAAGATATTGGCGGCTATCTGCGCCCCTTGGCCCCGCACGCCACCAGCCTGCTGGCCGTTTCGATCCCCGGCGAAGCGAACACCCTCCCCGCCGAAGTCACCCGCGATGCGGCGGTTGCGGCAGGGATGGATGCCATGGTTGCCCCCTCCGTCGCCGAGGCGCTGGCCGCAATCGCAAAGGTTACCCCTGCCGCCCGCGTGCTGATCTGCGGGTCATTGTATCTGGCGGGATCGGTGCTGCGAGAGAACGGCTAAGGGCCAAGAAACGGCCATAGACTTGACCGAGCGGAGACACAATGTTGGGGTGTTCTTGCAATATTTGTAAGGGGCCGAATATTGAAAAAGACTGATGTTGTGGAGACGACTCGCGACCCGGTGGCGCTTTTGGTCGACGGCGAAAATATATCAGTTGTTTGGGCAAAAACCTTGCTCGCTGAAGCAAATCTATTTGGTGTTCCGACAGTTAGGCGCGTTTACGGAAAATCAGAACATATCGCAGGATGGGAGCAAGAAGGTTTTAAACTGGTGCCGACCCGCCCCGGCAAAAATGCTGCTGACCTGCTTTTGTGCGTCGAAGCAAGTAGTCTAGCGCTCCGTGATCATTTTCATACTTTGATCATAGCATCGTCGGATGGCGACTTTAGCTATTTAACCGAGCATTTGCGCGAGTTTGGTCATGAATTGATAGGAATAGGGGAAGGTAAAACACCCAGAGCATTCAGGGAGGTCTGCACAGCATTTATAGAACTTCGTCAAGCTGCTGCTTCGGCTGGCCAAGTATGGCCTGCGACCAAAATCATACCAAAGGTTCGTGACATACTCTGTTTTTCCACACTAGAGGGCAATTGGGGGACGGCGGCCTTCATTGGCGTTCACCTTCGTAGAACAGATCAAACCTTCCTTGCCAGCGACTACGGTCACTCAACGCTTGAGGCTCTTCTAGAAGGCACTGGATACTTCGAGACAAAGCGCTCGCCGGAAAAGGCCTTGATGGTAAAAGACCCAAATCCGAAACAACCCAAGTCCGCGCCTTCGTCGACTTAACCCCTGAACCCAACTCTCTCTTGCCTCTCTCCCCCATTCCCATAGATTAGAATCATTCCAATCTCGGAGGCCCCCATGATCCCTGGCTTCGGCAACCGCCGCCGTTTTTCCGACCTGTCCGAACAAGAGGTGCTGGCGCTTGCCATTTCGTCGGAAGAGGATGACGCCCGCATTTATCGCGGCTACGGCGCGCGCCTGCTGGCCGACTATCCGGCCTCCGCGGCCGTCTTCAATGGCATGGCGGTCGAAGAAGACGGCCATCGCCAACGGTTGATAGATCTGCACCAAACACGCTTCGGCGATGTGATCCCGCTGATCCGCCGCGAACATGTGGCAGGGTATTACGCGCGGTCCCCCGTGTGGTTGGTCGAAAACCTGTCGCTGGACCGCATACGCGCCGAAGCCAGCGCAATGGAAGATCAGGCGCGCAAGTTCTATGAACGCGCCGCAGCCCGCACGACAGACGCCGCAACGCGTAAATTGCTGGGCGATCTGGCAGCAGCCGAGGCCGGGCATGAACGCAAAGCCGAAGCCCTGATAGACGAACATCTGGGGCCAGACGCTAAAAGCGCCGAAGACAAAGGCGCCAAGCGGCAATTCATTCTGACCTGGGTGCAACCCGGCCTCGCCGGTCTGATGGATGGATCAGTGTCCACACTGGCCCCGATCTTCGCCACCGCCTTCGCCACACAAGACACCTGGACCACGTTTCTGGTCGGCACCGCCGCATCGGTTGGTGCAGGCATTTCGATGGGCTTCACCGAAGCCGCCCATGATGACGGCGTTCTATCTGGCCGCGGCAGCCCGTGGAAACGCGGTCTGGCCTCCGGCATAATGACCACAATCGGCGGCCTTGGCCACGCGCTCCCCTACCTTATCCCCGATTTCTGGACCGCTACCAGCATCGCTATGGTGGTTGTGTTCGTCGAACTCTGGGCCATCGCCTGGATACAGAACCGCTTCATGGAAACTCCAT
Organism: uncultured Alphaproteobacteria bacterium; assembly: GCA_963708425.1. GTDB lineage: Bacteria > Pseudomonadota > Alphaproteobacteria > Rhodobacterales > Rhodobacteraceae > JACMNW01. The sequence goes on along the minus strand of OY970206.1, from coordinate 1,454,579 downwards.
TCCTGCGTGCGGCCTTGCAGGTCGTGCTCGGTGGTGCTTTGGTCTTTGCGGCAGGGGCACTGATCGGGGGCGGCTAACATGTATCGCAAGGGCGAAGTCAGCTATCAGCCGATCCCTTTGCCAGACCGTGTGCAACTGCCCGATGCTGCCGCCCAAACAGCCGCCGAAGCCTTTCGCGACTACATGAAAAAGCGCCATTCCGTGCGCCAGTATTCCGCCCGCCCCGTGCCCGAAGCCGTCATAACCGCCTGCATCCAGGCGGCGGGTACTGCCCCATCGGGTGCCAACCATCAGCCATGGCACTTCGCCGCCATCGCCAACCCCGCCATGAAGACCCGCATCCGCGGCGTCGCCGAAGACGAAGAGCGCGCGTTCTACCAGGGCGGCGGTGGCGATGAATGGCTGGCCGCGCTTGAACCCATCGGCACTGGCGTCAGCAAACCGCATCTGACGGACGCCCCATGGCTGATTGTCGTCTTCGCCCAACGCTACGGCATCACTGCTGACGGCACCCGTTACAAAAACTACTACGTCCCCGAAAGCGTCGGCATCGCCACCGGCATGCTGATCACCGCCCTGCATCACGCAGGTCTGGTATGCCTTGAACATACCCCCAACCCGATGAAATTACTGGCAGAAATGTGCAACCGCCCCGCATCCGAAAAGCCCGTGATGATCCTGCCAGTCGGCTATCCCGCCCCTGATGCTACTGTCCCAGCCGTTGCCAAACGCAAAAAACCTTTGGATCAGATATTGAGCGTGTTTCGCTGACCAGATAGGCCGGGCAGGGGGTGATTACCCACCTCCAGTCCTGACAACATCATACCGCACGGAATTGCACGGCCAAAGTTCCTGCAATGACGAACGAAGGAGCTAACGATGAAGACAATTTCGGAAAACCGGGCCTTTGGCGGCATGCAGGGCGTCTATTCGCACGCCTCCAGCGTCTGCGGCGGCGAAATGACCTTCGGCCTGTTCCTGCCGGAAGAGGCCGAAGAGGGCGCAGTCCCCGTCATCTGGTTTCTGTCCGGTCTCAGCTGCACCCATGAAAACGCCATGATCAAATCGGGTGCGCAGCGCTGGGCCTCGGATCACGGCGTCGCCATCGTCTTCCCCGACACCAGCCCGCGCGGCCCCGGCGTGCCCGACGACCCTGCATTCGATCTGGGCCAAGGGGCTGGCTTTTACGTCAACGCCACCGAAAGCCCCTGGGCCAAGCACTTCAAGATGTGGGATTATGTCACCGACGAACTGCCGCAAACCCTGTTCAAAGCCTTCCCATTGGCGGAAGAGGCGCAATCCATCACTGGCCATTCCATGGGCGGCCACGGCGCCCTCACCATCGCGATGAGCTTTCCGGGCCGTTTCCGCTCCGTCTCCGCCTTCGCCCCCATCGCCCACCCCAGCACCTCGGATTGGGGCCGCAAACAATTCACCGCCTATCTGGGCAAGGACCACGCCAAATGGGCCGCCCACGACGCCACACTGCTGATGACGAAACGCGGCTTCGACGGTCCGATGCTGATCGACCAAGGCGCTGCCGATCAATTCCTTGATCTGCTGCAGCCCGAAGCGCTTGCCGAAGCCATCATGGCGCGCCGCCAAAACGCCGCCTTCCGCATGCAAAAGGGCTACGATCACAGCTATTATTTCGTCTCGACCTTCATGGAAGATCACATCACCTTCCATTCCGAGGCGCTGTATGGCTGACCCCACAATCTACATTGATGCCGACGCCTGCCCGGTCAAGGCCGAGGCGGAACGCGTTGCCACCCGCCACCAGATGCGTATGGTTCTGGTATCAAATGGCGGCATCCGCCCGTCGGCCAACCCGCTTGTCGAAAGCATCTTCGTCGCTGATGGCCCGGACGAGGCTGACAAATGGATCGCAGATCGCGCTGGCCCCCGCGACGTCGTAGTCACCAGCGATATCCCCCTCGCCGCCAAATGCGTCGCCGCCGGTGCCCGCGTGCTGAAACACAATGGCGAGGAACTGACCCGCGCCAACATCGGCAATGTCCTTGCCACCCGCGATCTGATGGCCGACCTGCGCGAAGCCGACCCGTTTCGCATGGGCGGCGGCAAACCCTACTCCAAGGCCGACCGTTCGCGGTTCCTTGAAGTGCTGGAAAAGCTGGTCCGCGCCGCCCGCGCATAAAATCACTTGCCATCATAGCCTCCGATGTCGTCGGCAGAACAGATTTCACCTCCCACGCCGTTGAAACACGAGGCATGGCCAATCCATCCAAAACCCCGCTAACCGGCATCCTTCTGGCAATCGGCGGCGCGCTCGTGTTGTCCGTGAATGACCTCGCCATAAAGGCGCTTTCCGGCGACTACGCCCTGCATCAGGTCATCCTGCTGCGCGCCTTCATTGGCATGTCGCTGGTCCTGGGCGTCATCTGGTATTCCGGCACCGGCTTTCGCCAATTGCTGACCAAACGCCCCAAGGAGCACCTACTGCGCGTGTCCATCGTCATGGTGTCGAACGTCACTTATTTTCTCGGCCTCGCCGCCATGCCGTTGGCCGATGCCGTCGCCACTGCCTTTGTCGCGCCGCTGTTCGTCACCCTGATGTCGGCGGTCGTGATGGGCGAACTTGTCGGCCCCCGGCGCTGGGCAGCAGTCGGCGTTGGTATGCTTGGTGTCCTCATAATGCTGCGGCCCGGCGTCGGCGTCATTCAACCTGCCGCAATCCTCGTGCTGATATCCGCCTTCTGCTACGCCTCCAGCCACATGATGACCCGCCGCATGCGCGAAACAGAAAGCGCCATGACGCTGAATTTCTTCGTTCAAATTGGCTTTATCGTCGTCAGCACCTGCATGGGTCTATGGGTCGGTGACGGCCACTTAGCGGGCTCATCCGACGCCTCACTCGCCTTTCTGTTCCGCCAATGGGTCTGGCCCCCGATGCACGATTGGTGGGCTTTCATCGCCACTGGCCTTGCCGTCGGGATCGGCGGCTTGATGATGAGCCAGGCCTACCGCACCACCGAAGCATCGCTCGTCGCCCCATTCGAATATGTCGGTATGCCGATGGCGATCTTCTGGGGCGTGATCATCTTCGGCACTTGGCCCGATCTGACCGGCTGGGCAGGTATTGCGCTTATCTGCGGTGCCGGTCTTTATACCTTGTGGCGTGAAACCATACGGAGGAAAGACGTAGATGTTGCAGCCCCAAGCGGTGATATTTGACATCGGCAACGTGCTGACGCGCTGGCAACCAGAGGCGTTTTATGACCGGGTTATCGGCCAGACCCGCAGACAGGCGCTGTTTGACGAAGTTGACCTGCACGCCATGAACGATATCGTCGATACTGGCGGCCAGTTCCGCGAAACCATTTATGATTGGGCAACCCGAACCCCCCACTGGGGCCCTGAAATCCGCATGTGGTATGACCGCTGGATCGAACTTGCCTCGCCCCGCATCGAGGGCTCCATCGCCCTGTTGCGTGCCCTGCGTACCAAAGGCGTGCCAGTATTCTCGCTCACCAACTTCGGCAGCTATTCGTATGACGAAGCGCGCGATAAACTGGATTTCCTGTCTGAATTTGACCGCGAATACGTCTCCGGTCGCATGGGCGTCATCAAGCCTGACCCCCGGATTTACGAAATGGTCGAAGCAGATTGCGGCCTGCCGCCGAACAGTCTGATCTTTGCCGACGACAAAGCCGAAAACATCACCGCCGCCGCCCGCCGTGGTTGGCGCACGCATCAATTTGAAACATGGCAAGGCTGGGCGCAAAGACTGGTCGCCGAAGGGTTGCTCACGCCAACGGAGGCTGGAATATGACCATCGAAATCGTCCCAAAAGATGCCGAAGCACTGCTATCATGGGCCGGCCTGACAGATGCGCTAGAGGCGGGCCATCGCCTGCCCCGCGCTGATATCCGCGATGTTTTGCTGCGCAACGGCCCGAATGCACTGCTGAACCGTACTGCCTGGATCAACGGCATGGGGCAACTGGTAAAGGTGGCCACTCTCTTTCCGGGCAACGCGCCCGCAAAGCCCACGATCAATGGCGCCGTCACCCTCTACAGCGACACCACGGGCGAGCTGACCGCCATTGTCGATTTCCATCTGGTGACCAAATGGAAAACCGCCGGCGACAGCCTGCTTGCCGCAAAACGCCTGGCCCGCAAGAACGCCAGCAACATTCTGCTGGTTGGCGCAGGCAATGTCGCACGGTCCATGGTGCAAGCCTATTCAAGCATCTTCCCCGACGCCGTCTTCACAGTATGGAGCCGCAGCCGCGCCAGCGCCGAAGCGTTGGGCCTGCCGGTGGCCGATAATCTGGAACAGGCGGTGCGCGCCGCCGACATCATCTGCACCTGCACAATGGCGACAGACCCGCTGATCCACGGCGACTGGCTGCAACCCGGCCAGCATCTTGACCTCATCGGCGCTTACGGCCCGACAATGCGCGAAGTCGACGATACCGCCATGGCCCGCGCCCGCGTTTTCGTCGACGCCCGCGCTACCACCATCCACCACATCGGCGAGCTGATGGCCCCGATCGCCTCCGGCGCAATCACCGAGGCCGACGTAATCGCCGACTACTACGATTCCCCAAAACTTTTCGCCCGGCAGTCAGATGCCGAAATAACCATCGCCAAAAACGGCGGCGGCGCACACCTCGATCTGATGACGGCGACCTACATCGCGAAAGCTTGGCGCAACCGCTGAAGCAACTCAGCGAAAAGTGGGCACCGGTTTTCCCGCCCGATTTGCGAAAAACTGATCTAGCGGCTTCTTTTTCGCAAAAATACTCGCGCTGCAGGCATCCGGACGTCTCAGGAAAATCCGGGAATTTGGTCGACCCCAAAAATGGTCGGCCCAAAAATTGGTCGGAGCGAGAGGATTTGAACCTCCGACCCCCTGCTCCCGAAGCAGGTGCGCTACCAGGCTGCGCTACGCTCCGACTGATGCGGTGAATTAACCGCTTGCTCCAGTTTTTGCAAGACCATCAACTGCGGCTATCGCGCCGCTCAAACAGCCGCAACCACAGGCTGATGCGCGGCACTGTGCCAGTATCCAGCCGCGATTGCGAATTCAGCACTGGCCGGTTTTCCGAAACCCGCGGCGTGCCCTCGCGCAGCACGATGTAAATGCCCGACGCCACAATGACCGACGTGCCAACGGCCGTGTACAGATCAACGCCCTCGTCAAAGAACATATACCCATAGATCACCGCCCAGATAATCTGCGAATACTGCATCGGTGCCACGATAATTGCCGGTGCCGTCCGATACGCCGCAATCACCAGCGCCGACCCGATCAGCCCCAGCAGCGCCATCACCGCCAGCAGCACCAAATGCCCCAACGGCATCGGCACATAGACAAACGGCATCGCCAGCCCCATCAACAAAAAGCTCGCCACCATCGGATACAGCATCAGCACAACCGACCGCTCTTCATTGCCGATCTTGCGCACAATAACCGATGTCATCGCCCCCGTGGTCGCCGCCGCCAGCGCCGCCAGATGCCCCAGCTCCAGCTCTACCTGGCCGGGCTGCAGCACAATCAACACGCCGATCAACCCCACAACAATCGCCATCCCCCGCCGCAGGCCAACCCTCTCGCCCAAGATCGGTATCGCCAGCAGGGTAATCAAAATCGGCATCGCAAAGAAAATCGCGTAACATTGCGCCAGCGGCAGCTTGGAAAACGCGTAAAATCCCATCGCACCGGTCGCCACGGCAGATACCGTCCGCAGTGCCGTCCACCACGGATGCCTCGGTATCAGATTGCCATCCGTCCGGTCCGCCATCAACATCATGCTGACCAGCGGAAACCCAAGCAACCCCGAGAAAAAGATGATCTGGAACGAACTGTAACTCGCCCCCAGAAACTTCACCACCACATCATGGGTGGCATAAAATCCAAACGCCGCCAGCGACAGCAGCGCACCTTTAACAGTAGAAGTCAGCACTGGCATTAGGGGTGTGTCCGGGCGGTGAGCGGTAACGCAAAGTCCCGGCCCTTCTGCGCTCTGGGCAACCGAAGTTCAAGCGCCTGCAGGCCCCCTAGCGCGAAATTCCAACCAGCCGATCTTGCCGCGCTACAATGATGATCCCCGCCGCGATGATAATCACCGTCCCCAGCACCGTCCGGGCACTCATATGTTCATCAAACAGCAGCGCCCCCATGATCGCAGCCCAGATAATCTGCGAATACTGCATCGGCGCCACCACAATACCGGGTGCACGGCGATAGGCGGCAATGATCAGAAAATAGCCGATAAGAGATACGGTTGCCATCAAGCCCGTCAAAGCCAGATCGCGCAGCGGCATCGGCTGATACACCAACGGCAGAACCATCGCCGCCACGGCCAGCTGCAATATCAGCGGAAAAAGGATCAAAACGATTGCCCGCTCATCCGTGCCGGTTTTGCGAATGATCACAAAATTTCCAGCTCCCAAGATTGCGCTGCCCAATGCCGCCGCATGGCCCCACTGCAACACCCCAGTTCCGGGATCAAGGGCTATGACCACCCCCGCCAACCCAGCCAGAACCGCCACCCCGCGCAATAGATCAATCCTTTCGCCAAGCACCGGAACAGACAGCAGCGTTATGAAGATTGGCATGGTAAATACAATTGCATAGCACTGCGCCAAAGGCAGGGTCGCGAAAGCAAAAGTGCCAAGAATGCTGTTAAAAAGCACAACAACACAGCGCAGCAGCATCAACTTTGGCCGACGTGGCCGCAAGTTGGCAGGCGTGGGATCGGCAATAATCTGCACCGCCAAAAGCGGAAAGGTCATCAGTCCCGCAAAAAATATAATCTGAAAGGGGCTGTAACTGCCCCCCAGAAACTTGATCACAATATCAGAACAGGCAAACAGCGCCATCGCCGCCAGCCCCAGCAATGCCCCCCGCAGGTTCGACGGTTCCGGTGTCATGCTCAACTCCGAAATGAAGGGGTTCGGGCCCGCAGTCAGCCCTGCGATTGCTTAAAGACTTGCGTCCAACGCCGCCAAAATCGCGTCACCCATGCCGGTCGTTGAAATTGGCGTGCCACCGTCTGGCCCCATCAAATCAGCAGTCCTCGCACCGTTTGCCAGCACGGTTTCAATCGCCTTTTCAACCCGCGTTGCCTCGTCGCCCATATCAAACGAATAGCGCAGCGCCATTGCAAAGCTAAGGATGCAGGCAATCGGGTTCGCCAACCCCTTGCCGGTGATGTCCGGCGCAGACCCGTGCACCGGTTCATACATCGCCTTCGGGCGACCATTGGCCATTGGCACGCCCAAACTGGCCGACGGCAACATCCCCAAACTACCCGTCAGCATCGCCGCAGCATCCGACAGCAGATCGCCAAACAGATTGTCGGTTACAATCACATCAAACTGCTTGGGATTCCGGACCAGCTGCATCGCGCCATTGTCGGCATACATGTGCGACAGGGCGACATCGGGGTACTCATGTTCATGCACCCAAGTCACCTCTTCACGCCACAGAATACCAGATTCCATAACGTTGGCCTTTTCCATCGAGCACACACGGTTGCTCCGCTTGCGCGCCAGCTCAAACGCCGACCGCGCCACGCGCCGGATCTCATTTGTGGTATAGCGCTGCGTATTGATGCCCACACGCCCGCCTTCGTTATCATCGAAAATCCCGCGTGGCTCACCAAAGTAAACCCCGCTGGTCAATTCGCGCACGATCATGATGTCCAGACCCGCCACGATTTCCTTCTTCAGCGAAGAAAAATCCGCCAGCGCGTCAAAACACTGCGCCGGGCGCAGGTTGGCGAACAGATCCATCTCTTTGCGCAGCCGCAACAACCCGCGCTCCGGCTTCACGCTGAAATCCAGCCCATCGTATTTCGGCCCGCCAACGGCACCCAACAGCACCGCATCCACGGCCTGTGCTTTCGCCATCGTGTCATCGTGCAGCGGCGTGCCATGCGCATCATAGGCGCAGCCACCAACCAGATCTTCCGATACATCAAATGTCACGCCGCGCTTGTCGCCAAACCATGTGATGATGCGTTTCACCTCGGCCATAACTTCGGGGCCGATGCCGTCACCGGCAAGGATAAGAAGGGATGGGTTGGCCAAGATGCACCTCAGGGTCTATATGGGAAAACTTATCGGTGCCGTAGCCAATGGCCAAGGCGGGGTCAAGCGGGCGATAGGGTTTTCATCGCTGTGCCAACAAAATCGAAAACCCGGCGCAGGCGCGGGCTAAGGTGCAGCGCCTGCGGTGCTGCCAGCCAAACCGGCAAGGCGGGCAGGGCGTAAAGGTCCGGAAGCCGCTCCAGCCCCGGATCGGCATCGCCAACGCGGGTCAGCATCGCACCAACGCCGCAGCCCGCCCGCACCAGATCAATGTAAACCAACTGGTCATCACAGCGCAGCGCAAAATCCTCGCGCGTCATATCGATACCTTGGCTGCGCACCAGTTTCAAATGCAGGTCGCTGCGATCAAGCCCGACAAAATCATGCGCGCGCAGCTCTGCCAAATCCTGTGGCCGCCCGCGCCGGTCCAGATAGGCGGGGGCCGCATACAACCCCATTGGCAGATCGCACAGATGACGCGTAACAATGTCCAGCTGCGTTGGCCGCACCATGCGCAAGGCAATATCCGCCTCGCGGAACAGCAGGTTTTCAATCTGGTCGCTTGGCACCAGATCAATCGTTATCCCCGGCTCGGCTTGCCGCAGGTCGGCCAAGATCGCAGGCAAGATATGGCTGGCAACAACCCGGCTAGCCGTAATCCGCACTGGCCCCGTCATGCTTTCCGACCGGCCCGCCGCCACCAGCGATAGTTCCGCCGCCGCCGCCCGCATCGCCTTTGCCCCCGGCAACAACGCCTCCCCCGCCGGGGTCAGCATCAGCCCACGCGGCGCTCGGGTAAACAACGTTACTTCCAATGCCACCTCAAGATCTTGCACATGCCGCCCCAAAGTTGGCTGCGATGCCCCCAAAAACCGCGCCGCACCAGAAAGCGACCCCGCCTCGGCGACAGCAAGAAAAGATCGTAGCAACGTCCAGTCGGGCGACTTATCCATTCAATAATGAATAGACGCCCCTCGGTTTTGCGCAATATGAAATTCACATCTGAATTGCTAGCGTGCCTCTATCAAATGGAGGCTTCAAATGCCACAAACAGCTCTCATCCTCGGCGCATCCGGCCTGTTCGGCAGCCACGCAGCAACCGCATTCACCGACGCAGGTTGGACGGTGCGCCGCTATCAGCGCGGCACCGACATGGCAAAGGCCGCAATGGGCGCCGACCTGATCGTCAACGCCCTGAACCCACCCAACTATCACAACTGGGCCCAACTGATCCCGCAAATCACCGCCGAAGTCTTAGCCGCCGCCAAAGCCAGCGGTGCCACCGTCATCGTCGCAGGCAACGTCTACGTCTACGGCACCGAACCCGGCCCATGGGGCCCGGAAACCCCCCACAACCCGCAATCCCGCAAAGGCCGGATCCGCGCCACTATGGAAGCCGCCTACGCAAATGCCGCCAGCCAAGGCGTCCGCACCATCATCCTGCGCGCCGGCGATTTCATCGCCCCCACCGTAAGTGCCCGCACCGTCTGGAACATGATCGTCCTGAAATCGCTTCCCAAAGGCCACATCACCTCGTTCGGCAATCCAAGCGCAAAAACTGCCTACGCCTACCTGCCCGACATGGCTCGCGCCGCCGTCGCTCTGGCCGAAATCCCCGCCACCCTACCCGCCTTCGCCGACATCCCCCTGCCGGGTCTGACTCTAAGCATGACTGACCTCGCCGCCGAAATCACCGCCCAAACCGGCAAGCCCATCCAGATCAAGCGCTTCAACTGGCTTCAGCTACGCCTGTTATCCCCATTCTGGGAACTCGCCCGCGAACTGCTGGAAATGCGCTACCTCTACGACATGCCCTACAGCCTGTCCCCCGAACCCCTGCAACGCCTCCTGCCCAACTTCCAACCCACGCCCCTGCGCCAGATAGTAGCCGAGTACCTCACGGCAGCGCCACATCCACCCAAACCGGCCGATGCCGTGACGCCGTAGCAAGCACCCCTGCCAACACATCACCCGCATCCGGCCACAAAACCCCCGCCCCCACCACGACCATATCCCGTGATGGCAGCACATAATCCACCCGCAGCCCGCCGGGCCCACCCTTTGCACTGAAATCCGCCGTATCCAGCGCCGCATCCCCCACGTGCCCGGCCTCCAGCCGCCCCGCCGTGCCGCGCGGCGCCACGTCCTGCAGCCCCGGATGCTGCAACAGCCCCGTCATCCCCGCCGCAATCCCATCGCCATCGTTCGCATCAAGGTTGCCCACCCCAATCACCACAAACGGCGGCACAGGTGCTGGCATCGGCAGCGCACCATCCAGCAGGGCCCGCCAAAACGCGGCCTCATCATGGTTCCGCCGCCCGTTTCGATCTTCCACCCCATCAAACACCGGCGGCGTCGCGGCCCACGCCAGCAGGTGCAGCACACCCCCCCCCGGCAGGTCCACCGGCACATCCCAATGTCCGGTCGTCGACAATCGCTGCACCACCATAGCCTCAGGTGTCATTCCATCAAACAGCAACGCCCCCGGCAAGTCCCGCCACAGAAACCCGGAAAAATCCCGCACCTCGCCAAGTCTTATCGGCAAGGTTGACAGCACCGCCATGCCGTCCTCGCCCGAAAACCGCCCATAGCCTTGCGCATCTCCGGGCCCACCCAAATGCCCGTCACCGTCCAGATCAAGCCCGCTGCCCCACCCGGTATTCGGTCGCAAAGACAAACGGTACGGGAAAACCACCCCTCCTGCCGTCAAAGCATCGGCAAACGCCGTCAGGGCCACCTGATCAAGGTCATAATCAAACCCGGTCAGCAGCAGCACATCCGCCCGAAGCGCCGCAATAACTTGCACCGCCGCCGCAATCGCCGGATCCTGACCTTTCTGCAGATCGCGCAGCAATAAGCCCGGCCCAGCCCGGTTCATCTCCACGTTATAGGTCGCAATACGCAAGGCGTCGGCACGGGCAGAAAATGCCCCAAGCCAAAGCGCCGCAATCAGGCCGGCGCAAACTCCTGCCGTCCGGCCACACCACTTACGCGCCGCTTTTCGCGGATCATATCGGCAATCCGCCCCATCGCGATCCCTCGCATGAACAGAGACGCCGGAAGAAATGCCCATGCTGCCATTGTCCAGATCAGGGTTTGCGGGGAAGTCAGCGTTAGCGGCTCAAACCCTGCCGACGCGGCTTTCACCACCGCAGGAATTACGAATGGCAGCAAGAACCCCAAGGCAATGTTGATCCGCGCATCACGGTCAAGCCTGTCAACAACATCGCCACCAGCAGTCGGATCAAACGTCGGCAGGTTGACCCACACGTTGAACGCCTCATCGCGCTTCGGCCAACTGCCCGCTTTCAGCAAAACCACGAAAACCGACAGCGAAATCAACGAGATCAAATAGGCCATGCCCGCCGCAGTTCGCACCATCACCACATGTTCCGGCAATGCGCTGCTGGTCATCATCAATGTGGCAAGCCGCACCGGACTATAGGGAAAATCCATCGCCTCGCCAATCAAGCCGCCCACCGCAGACATCAATTCTGTCAATGTCGATGGGTCGGTAATGCCGCGTTCAATCACACCAAGAGTAAAAATCGTCGCGAACAGCATCAGAAACCGAACTCTGTTAAACGGCGGCGCGTCGCGAAACTCGATCAGTCCTGGGTAGGTCGTATTGTATTCAACGAATGTCAGCAGGCCCGCAAAAAGTGCCACAAGTGCAACCATCTGCTTGGTGTCGGTTCCAACATCGGGCAACAGCACTGACGGCGTGGCAACAAGCACCATCACCAGGAAAGCGCGCATAGCTGCACCTGTTAGCCGCGAAACCACTGCTTTCCCACCCTCGAAATGGCCAGCCACGGTGCTTTGCCACGCTCTTTGACCAACGTTGTCCCGCACTTTATGGCGGATTGCCTCAATCTTGCCCAAATTCTGCCTTCTTTCGAGTCGCACCGCAATCCTCGGGTCATAAGACGGGAACTTTGTGGCGGTTATGGGGAGAATGTGTCGCTGGATTGCATCAACAAAAAGAAAAAAAATTGCCGCCCCAAGGGGCGGCACAACATGTTGTGTTTACTTGTCTTTTAGACCCAAGACCGCATCGTCGCTGCCTGTTTTTCGTAAACATCAATTGCGGCAACTTTTTCTAGCGTCAGCCCAATATCATCAAGTCCATTCATCAAACAGTGCTTGCGGAACGGGTCAATCTCAAATCCAAACGACTGTCCATCAGATGTCGTCACCGTCTGGTTTTCCAGATCAACTGACATCCGCGCATTCGCACCCTTTTGCGCATCGGCCATCAACGCATCAACCACATCGCGCGGCATCACAATCGGCAGAATGCCATTCTTGAAGCAGTTGTTGTAAAAGATGTCGGCAAAACTGGTCGAAATCACGCAGCGAATGCCAAAGTCCAGTAGCGCCCAAGGCGCGTGTTCACGTGATGATCCGCAGCCAAAGTTATCGCCAGCCACCAGAATTTCCGCTTTGCGATACGCCGGTTGGTTCAGCACAAATTCCGGAATTTCCACGCCATCTTGGGTAAAGCGCATTTCGTCAAACAGGTTCTTGCCAAGGCCAGAACGGTGAATTGTCTTTAGAAACTGCTTCGGGATGATCATGTCGGTGTCAATATTCACCAACTGCATCGGCGCGGCAATTCCAGTAAGTTTGGTAAACGGTGTCATGGCAGGCCTTTCCTAGTTGGCGCGATCATAGGACCCCGGGCCCGTGGCTGCAACCGCATGGCGGCAGTCTACGCCGCCAAAAAAAAGAAAAGGGCGCAGTTTCCCACGCCCCCTTTTTGAAAGTTAGTGTTTAGCGCTCAGGCCTTGCGCCGCGCCCGTGCCGCAACAAGCGCACCAAGCCCGGTCAACATCATCCAAGCCGCAGCAGGCAGCGGCACTGGTGATGGGGTCGGATTTGGGTTCGGACCAGGCACCGTGCCAACGGCCGTAAACCGTGCCCGCAATATTGCCGAGTTTGCTGCGTTTTCCGTCGTCCAGAATTCAGAGAACAACGCCCCAGCCCGGGTAAAGCCAGTGATCTCCAGAATGTACAGGATGCCGTCAATTTCGAACCGTTCTTGCTGATCCTTATTGTCAACGACCGTAACACGGTCAGCGCAACCGGCAGAGTTTACGCCGCTGCCATTGGCTGCACCATTGGCACAACGGCCATTGCCTTCACCATTGTTATTGGTTTCCCAATGTTTGAACCCGAACGAGGTGCTTATCGCTCGGCTTACGCCACCGATCACCAAGTTCACAACCAGACCAAGCCGCGCAGACTCGATAGACGTGCCCGCATTGATGACAAAGTTGTTGTGTGTGAAGGTACCAAGATTGAAATCTACGCCAGACTCTTGCGTTCCACTCGCTGCTCCAACAAAGGAATAGCCGCTTTGCTTTCCTGTCGTGCTGGTCGAGTGAACTATACCCCAGTTCACTGAACTGGTGTTAAGACCTTTAAGTCCCGGGGGGGTAGGTGCAACCGTCGTCCATTTGCCAGTTACTCCCGCCACATCAATGGTAGCGGCGTCCGACGCGCTTGCGCTTCCAATGGCAATGGCCACTGCGGCGGCAAGCGCAAACACGGTATTGAACTTATTAAACATGGGCATCTCCGTACACTTTGCATTGTTTGGGGCTACGCGCCCACGGCACACGCCCCCAACTTGCTATTTGACCCAAGACCGAAGCCGACACGTTTTTGGTCGAACTGCTGCTCATTAATCGTCCCAGGGTCACAAGCGGGAACGCAACACAACTCACATGCGAGTAAATACCTAATTTTTGCTTGAAGCTCAATACTTAAGGCAAAACTAAGGCGAATTGGGGCCAATTGAGGCTTTATGGCACCAATAGGAGCGCAAACCCGCCACAATTCCGCCACCAACAGGTGTGGCAAAAAACAGCGCACACGCCAAAAGTGTGTAGACAGGCCCGATTCGAATCAGGCCTGCCCACGAAAACGAATCACATGAAGTCGCGAACATCCGTCAAATGGCCGGTAATCGCCGCCGCCGCGGCCATCACGGGCGACAGCAAATGTGTCCGCCCCCCGCGCCCCTGACGCCCCTCAAAGTTCCGGTTTGACGTCGCCGCACAACGTTCTCCGGGGCTTAGCTGATCCGGATTCATCGCCAGACACATTGAACATCCCGCCAGCCGCCATTCGAACCCCGCGTCGATGAAAATCTGCGCCAGCCCTTCCTCTTCCGCCTGCGCCCGCACCAGCCCCGATCCCGGCACAACCATCGCGCGCAATCCCGCCTTGATCTTTTTGCCTTTCAAGATGCCGGCCGCCGCCCGCAGATCCTCGATCCGGCCATTGGTGCAAGACCCGATAAACACCGTATCAATCACAATCTCCGACAGCTTCTGCCCCGGCACTAGCCCCATATAATCCAAGCTGCGCTGCACCGCTTCAATCTTGCCCCCGGTGAAATCCGACGGGCTTGGCACCACCCCGGTAATCGGCAGAACATCCTCGGGCGATGTCCCCCACGTCACCACCGGCGCGATATCCTCACCGCGAATGGTCACCACCTTGTCGAAATGCGCGCCTTCATCGGTGACCAGCGTCTTCCAATACGCCAAAGCCGCCTCCCACTTCGCCCCTTTCGGTGCGTGTGGCCGTCCCATGCAATAGGCAAACGTCTTCTCGTCCGGCGCAATCAGCCCGGCCCGCGCCCCGCCTTCGATCGCCATGTTGCAGACCGTCATCCGGCCTTCCATCGACAACTCACGAATAGCCTGCCCGCAATATTCAATGACATAGCCGGTGCCGCCCGCCGTCCCGGTTTCCCCAATCACCGACAGCGTGATATCCTTCGCAGTAACCCCGGGCCGCAAAGACCCGGTGATCTCCACCTTCATATTCTTGCCCTTGCGCTGGATCAGCGTCTGCGTCGCCAGCACATGTTCGACCTCCGAGGTGCCGATCCCATGCGCCAAAGCCCCAAACGCCCCATGCGTCGCCGTATGGCTATCCCCACAAACCACCGTCATCCCCGGCAAAGTCCAACCCTGTTCCGGCCCAACGATATGCACGATCCCCTGCCGCACATCCGACACCGGATAGTAATGAATACCGAACTCCTTCGCGTTCTTGTCCAGCGCCTCAACTTGAATCCGGCTTTCCACATTGTCGATGAACACATCGCGGCCCGCCGTCGTCGGCACGTTATGGTCGGGCACAGCAATGGTGCGTTCCGGCGCCCGCACTGTGCGCCCGGTCATCCGCAAGCCTTCAAACGCCTGCGGGCTGGTCACTTCGTGCACCAGATGCCGGTCGATGTACAAAAGGCAGGTGCCATCCTCGGCCTCATGCACCACATGGTCATTCCAGATTTTGTCGTAAAGCGTCGTCGGAGCGGTCATGGCTCTATCCCGTGCTAGCTGATTGAAAAAGGGTCGCGCAGTCGCAACAGACTAAAGGCGCGCCAGTACCGACCGGGCCGCACCATAAAAACGCCACGGCATCCGCGCGTGATCATCCATGTTGAAAAAGCGTATCATGCTTGGCCTTTTACGCCCGTTTCAGGGGGCTTTCAACAAGGGCTTTCTAGCCCTTCTTCCTTGCCGGATTTGACACGCGTCAAATCAGGCCGCGCCTGCCTGCCCCCGGCAGGCGCGTTCCGCACCTACCCAGGCACGCGCGCCCTGATTTCCCAACCACGGCACCCGGCCCAACCCCCTTTGCTCTCCGGCTCGCGCCTCCAAGCAATGGCCCGGAAAACTCTCCACTGGAGAGTTTCCAGATCGGCCCGAAACATCACCCCACCACATGCACCACTGTCTGCCATTCCACACACTTCGCCATCAATTCCGCCGGAAACGCCCGATCCGTAAATACCGCATCGATCTCAGCCAACGAGAATAACCGCACTGGCGCAGGCCGATCCAGCTTCGATGCGTCCATCACCAGAAACACCTGCCGCGCCTGCCGCAAAATCGCCTTCGACACCCGCACTTCCGCCATATCGAAATCCAGCAGATCGCCGTCCCGGTCCAGTGCTGACGCCCCGATCACCGCGTAATCCACCTTGAACTGCGCAATAAACTCGGTCGTCAAATCCCCAACCAGCCCGCCGTCCGACCGTCGCAATCCACCCCCCGCCACCATCACATCACAGCTTTCATTCGCCACCAGAATGTTCGCCACATTCATGTTGTTGGTGACCACCGTTATGTTCCGATGCCCCAACAACTCCCGCGCCACAGCTTCGGTCGTCGTGCCGATGTTCAAAATCATCGAAGAATTATCCGGGATCATCTGCGCACAAGCCCGCGCAATCGCGGCTTTGCTGGCGTCATTCATTCGTCGCCTCGCCTCATACCCAATGTTGCTGACGCCGGTGCGCACCATCGCCCCGCCATGCACCCGGTCCAACATCCCGGCATCGGCCAATTCCGTCAGATCGCGCCGAATGGTCTGCAGCGTCACACCAAAGCGGTCGGCCAAAGTCTCCACCACCACCCGGCCATCAGTCCGCGCAATCTCTAAAATCTCGGTCTGCCGAAAACTAAGCGCCACTTCTATGCCCCCCATCTGGTCGGAACCTTAACCGCATCATTGATCCAAAGCCTACTCCCGCGTAAATGTTCGTTTCTAAACAATTCGCGCAAAAGCGAAAATAACTTTGACAAAAACTCAGAAAAAACGCCAGTATTGGCTGAATTTCGCGTAGAAAGACTCGGGGAAAAATACGCCATGAACACGGCACGGGCTGACGCGGGCGCCGTCGATCTTTTTGTCATTGGTGGCGGCATCAATGGCTGCGGCATTGCCCGAGATGCCGTCGGGCGTGGCCTTTCCGTCACCTTGGCCGAACAAGGCGATTTGGCCCAGGCCACATCTTCCGCCTCGACCAAGCTATTTCACGGCGGCCTGCGCTATCTCGAATATTTCGAATTTGGCCTCGTGCGCAAAGCACTGGAGGAACGTGAAACTCTGCTGGTCGCCATGCCGCATATCTCGTGGCCGATGCGTTTCGTGCTGCCCTATCACCCCGACATGCGGTTCGAAGGCGATACGCCCACTGGCAAACTGCTAGCCACTTTCATGCCATGGATGAAAGGTCGCCGCCCGGCATGGCTCATCCGGTTTGGCCTGTTCCTTTACGATACGCTGGGCGGTCGCAAAATCCTGCCCGCCACCCGCACGCTTGATTTGCGCACCGATCCGGCAGGCAGGGCGCTGAACCCCAAGTTTCAACGCGCGTATGAATACTCCGATTGCTGGGTCGAGGATTCACGCCTTGTCGCCCTAAACGCCCGTGACGCCGAAATGCGCGGCGCAAAAATCCTGACGCAAACCCGCGTGGTCAGCGCTGACCGCGTCGGCGATCTGTGGCAAATCACAACCCAAAACGCCTCCGGCCAAACCACCCACGCCGCCCGCGCGCTTGTTAACGCCAGTGGCCCTTGGATCGAAGACGTTATTCGCAACGTCGCCCGCATCAAGTCATCAGAAGGTGTGCGGCTGGTACGCGGCAGCCATATCGTTACCAAAAAGCTTTACGATCACGACCGCTGCTACTTCTTTCAAGGGACCGATGGCCGCATCATCTTTGCCATTCCCTATGAACAGGATTTCACCCTGATCGGCACCACCGACCAAGATCACAAAGGCAAACCATCCGAGGCGGTCTGCACCGACGAAGAACGCGATTACCTGTGCGCCTTCGCCTCAAGGTACTTCGCCAAACCCGTCACCCCCGCCGATGTGGTCTGGACCTATTCCGGCGTGCGCCCGCTCTATAACGACGGCGCAAAATCCGCGACCGCGGCCACGCGCGACTATGTGCTGTCGCTGGATACCGGCGGCGCGCCGCTGCTGAACGTCTTTGGCGGCAAAATCACCACCTATCGTCGCTTGGCCGAAGGGGCGATGGCAAAACTGCTGCCGTACTTCCCCACGGCAAAACCTGACTGGACTGCCCGCGTGCCACTCCCCGGCGGCGATTTCCCGCACGGCGATGTCGCCTTGCTGACGTCGCGCTTGAAGTCCGCCTATCCGTTCCTCACTGACTATTGGGCCGGTCGCCTGATCCGCGCCTACGGCTCCGAAGCCCCGCAAGTTCTTGGCGCCGCTACATCGATTGATGCCCTTGGCCGCGATTTCGGTGCCACGCTGACCGAGGCAGAGGTGCGCTGGCTGATGACCCGCGAATACGCCCGTCACGCCACCGATGTTGTCTGGCGGCGCAGCAAGCTAGGTCTGCGCATGACCAAAGATCAAATTGCTGATCTCGAAGACTGGATGATGCAAGCTGTGTGATACCTGTTAATATTTCCCTAACAGAAAAACGAATATGTAACTAAAACAATGGGTTGATTTTCGTAACACGCGTGTTACGCCCCGATATCGCGACAGGAGCCTGCTCTAAAATGACCCATGTCCTAGCAATCGATCAAGGCACCACCTCTTCCCGCGCGATCATCTTCGATGCCTCCCTCCGCGTGAAATCCTCCGCTCAAGAAGAATTTCAGCAACATTACCCCGCCTCCGGCTGGGTCGAACACGACCCCTTCGATCTCTGGGCCACCGTCGCCGACACCGCCCGCGCCGCGATTGAAAAGGCCGGCCTGACAGCCCGCGACATCGCCGCGATCGGCATCACCAATCAACGCGAAACCACCCTCGTCTGGGATCGCAAAACCGGCGAACCCCTCTACAACGCCATCGTCTGGCAAGATCGCCGCACCTCCGGAACCTGCGCCGCGCTGATAGAGGCCGGCCATGAACCGATGATAACCGCCCGCACCGGCCTGCTTCTCGATCCCTACTTCTCCGGCACCAAACTGAAGTGGGTCCTAGACCACACCCCCGGCGCCCGAGATCGCGCCAAACGCGGCGAACTCGCCTTCGGAACCGTCGACAGCTATCTGATCTGGAAACTCACCGACGGCAAAACCCACGCCACCGACGCCACCAACGCCGCCCGAACCATGCTCTACAATATCAAGACTGGCGCGTGGGACACCGAAATCTGCGGCCTCCTCGACATCCCCCTCCAGCTCCTCCCCGAAGTCCGCGATTGCGCCGCTAATTTCGGCACCACCCGCGCCGATCTGTTCGGCCGCGAAATCCCCATCCTCGGCGTCGCCGGCGACCAACAAGCCGCCACTGTCGGCCAAGCTTGTTTCCAACCCGGCATGATGAAATCCACCTACGGCACCGGCTGCTTCGCCCTGCTGAATACCGGCACCGAAATGGTCGCTTCCAAAAACCGCCTGCTGACCACGATTGCCTACCAGCTGAACGGCAAACCCACCTACGCGCTGGAAGGGTCCATCTTCATTGCTGGTGCGGTCGTTCAATGGCTGCGGGATGGGCTGAAGATAATCCGTGAAGCACGGGAAACTCAGCTGCTGGCTGACACCGCCGATCCAACCCAAGATCTGGTCCTGGTGCCCGCCTTCACCGGCCTTGGCGCGCCATATTGGCGGCCCGATTGCCGCGGCGCCGTCTACGGCCTTACCCGCAATTCCGGCCCCGCCGAACTTGCCCGCGCCGCGCTTGAAAGCGTTGGCTTTCAAACCCGCGATCTCCTGGAAGCGATGCGCGCCGATTGGGGGGCCGCAGGGGACGGAATTCTGCGCGTAGATGGCGGCATGACGGCATCCGATTGGACGATGCAGTTTCTGTCCGACATTCTGGGTGCGCCGGTTGATCGCCCCGTCGTCACCGAAACCACTGCTTTGGGTGCCGCATTCCTTGCCGGCATGCAGGCAGACATTTGCCCCGGCCCGGATGAGTTCGCAAAAAACTGGGCACTAGAGCGCCGTTTTACGCCAGCGATGGACGCCGATCTGCGCGCCACCAAATACGCCCGCTGGGGCCGCGCTGTTGCTGCAACAATGACCGTCTGACCCTAGATCATCCGCAGCACGTCTTTGCCCACCGCCAGCACATACCCGCGCCGGGCGATGGTTTTCACCAACAGTTCGCTGACCAGCTGATTGCCCAATGCGTCGCGCAGGCGCTTGATGCGCGTGGCACCTGCCGCCTCGTCGCAATCGGCGGCGTCGCGGCCCGAAATCACGCCCTCGATTTGCGCACCTGTCATCACTTCGTCATCCATCCGCGCCTCGGCCAGCACAGACAAAGTCTCCAGCGCCGCCTCGGTCAGCGCGAATTCCATATCGTTGATGTAAACCGCCCGGCTTTCCCGGCTGATCAGCATCGAAGCCACTTGAATACCCGACCGTTGGATCGCGGAAATCCGGCGGTTCAGCGTGATGATCGTCACCAAGAAAACCAGCGCCGACAGCAAAAGCGCCGTCGAGAACACGAGCAAAACGAAGATCACGCTGCGGTAGCTATTCAGTACTTCGGAAAACGAGGTGCCCGATTGCGCCAGGATTTCCAGAAGCTTGATTTCCGCACCGGTCCGCAGATCGTTGTTTTCCACAAAAATCCGTTCGACCCGCGCATTAAACGCGTTGCCGTCGGGTAGGTTCACAAACAGAAATATCGCCGCCCCAAGAAGGATTAGCACGATTGCCGCAATACCGCCTGCCACCACACGGTTGCCCGCGCGAAGACTGTCAGTAGCGGAGGAAATTGTCTCCGGCACTCGCTTTCCTTTCATCCAGACCTTCCGGCCCGAATGTGGACATAATAAGCAGCAGCGTAAAGCCCGCATCGGCCAGACGCGGCGCAAGTTCGCGTGCGGCACCGTCTGGATCACAGGCGCCATCAGACACCTGGGCCACACCGTAGTGCAGCCGCAGGGGGTTATCCTGCTTGGCCTTATAGTCGGCGTAGCAGTCTGCCCACACGGGTGACGAGGCCATGACGGCAAAGGCAAGTGGGGCAAGGAAAGCGGCTTTCATTTTCGGCTCCTGTCTGATGGCTGCATATTGCGCAGATGGGCGTTGATATTCAATGACAATGGCGGATCTGCCCGATGTTATCGCCTATCAAGTCTCTGATATTGCCTGTCCGACGGTGGAGCAGCCAAGGTTTGGTCATCAGTTTCGGCAACGGCGTTCAACCCTAGCCACCAATGAAAACACGAACCGACAGGAGCACGCCATGACTGTATCCATGACCCTTGCCGAAACCGCCTATGTCAGCCGCACAACTTCGCCAAACGCAAAAAAGCCGACCCGTAGCCGTTTTATGTCGTTGTTGGTTGCTGGCGCAACGGCGCTTGCCTTGATCACGGCATCAGCAGTTCCAGCGCGTGCTGATCGTAACAACAATGATTTGCTAAAGGCACTGGCCGCAATCGCCGCCGTCGCGATCATCAGCAAGGCCGTCAAAGACAACAAGCGCAAACACCGGGCGCCGGCGCCTGTAACCTTGCCGGTTGTGCCGGGTATCTGCGCTATTGAAATTGGGTCGGGACACGGCTCGGTAACCGGTTTCGCCGAACGCTGCCTGCGCGAAGAAGGCTTCAACTATCATCTGCCAACCGGCTGCGCGACCAGAATTCGCGTCTATGGGCGCAGCGACAATTTTTATCCCGAACAATGCCTGCGCGACGCCGGGTACGACACCCGCGCACGCTAAGGCCCGATGTCCCAGGTGCGGACGCCCATCATGGGCCCGCGCCTCACCTGGGGGTGGAAGGGTGAGCAGCTTCCACCCCTGACTTTTTGGTCTTTCGTTTTGGCGTCGCATCGGCTTTGGTGCCGACATGCCCGAACGCAGCAGCCCTGATTACCAGTTTGAAACCCTTGCCCGTACCACCGGCGCGCTTCGCGTGGTCGGGGTGGATGAGGTGGGCCGCGGCCCGCTTGCTGGGCCGGTTACGGCTGCGGCGGTCTGGCTTAACCCCGATGCGATTCCCGATGGCCTGAACGACTCCAAAGTTTTGACGGAAACACGGCGAATAGCGTTGTCTGCCGCGTTGTTTGAACTGGCCGACGTCAGTATTGCCCACGCGAGCGTGGCCGAGATAGACACCTTGAACATTCTACGGGCGAGCCATCTTGCCATGGTTCGTGCCATTCAAGGTCTGCAAACCCGGCCCGATTTTGCACTGATCGATGGAAATATGATCCCGATTGGCATGCCATGCAGGTGCCAAGCCATCGTCAAAGGCGATATGCGCAGTCTGTCGATTGCGGCGGCCTCTATCGTGGCCAAAGTGGCGCGCGATGCGATCATGGTGGATTTGGCGCAACAGCACCCCGGCTATGGCTGGGAAACCAACGCAGGTTACCCGACTGCGTTGCATCGGCAGGCACTTCTAAGTCTTGGGGTGACCCCTCACCATAGGCGTTCCTTTCGGCCGGTCCACAACATGTTGTATCAAGCATAATTCGTAAGTCTTTGATTCAATAAAGAATTTGACGGCGAATCATGGATGACTCATCCTCTGCCATAACAAGTCGGCGCTAAAGCCGGAGATAGGGCAGAAATGACAACCAAGACCAAAGCGGCAGAGGCGGCTTTGCTTCCGCTGAATCAGATTCTGGGCGGCGACTGTATCGAAGTGATGAATAGCCTGGCCCCGGGGTCGGTTGATCTTATCTTTGCGGACCCGCCCTACAATCTGCAACTGAAGGGCGATCTGCACCGCCCAGATAATTCGTTGGTCGATGCAGTGGATGATCACTGGGATCAGTTCACCAGTTTTGAGGCTTACGATAGGTTCACCACGGGCTGGCTGGCGGCGGCGAAACGGCTGTTGAAACCGAATGGTGCGATTTGGGTGATCGGGTCATATCACAACATTTTCCGCGTCGGGGCGGCGTTGCAGGATCAGGGGTTCTGGTTGCTGAATGATGTGGTCTGGCGGAAATCGAACCCGATGCCGAACTTTCGCGGCAAACGCCTGACCAACGCGCATGAAACGCTGATCTGGGCCGGGCGGGATGAGACGTCGAAATACACCTTCAATTATGAGGCGCTGAAGGCGTTGAATGATGGCGTTCAGATGCGGTCGGATTGGGTGCTGCCGATTTGTACCGGGCATGAACGGTTGAAAGACGCGGCGGGGGATAAGGCGCATCCGACGCAGAAGCCGGAAAGTTTGCTGCACCGGGTGATGATTGCCACGACTAATCCGGGCGATGTGGTGCTGGACCCGTTTTTCGGGACCGGCACGACGGGGGCGGTGGCGAAGATGTTGGGGCGGGACTTTATCGGGATTGAACGCGAGGAAAGCTATCGGAAGGTCGCAGCGGATCGGTTGAGCCGGGTTCGGAAGTTTGATGCGTCGGCTTTGGAGATCACCGGATCGAAACGAAACGAGCCACGGGTTCCGTTCGGGCAGGTTGTGGAAAGAGGGATGCTGCGGCCGGGGGAGGCGCTGTTTTCCATCGGCAACCGTTTCAAGGTGACGGTCCGCGCGGATGGGACCTTGATCGGGAACGATGTGAAGGGATCCATTCATCAGGTGGGGGCGCATCTTGAAGGCGCGCCGTCTTGTAATGGGTGGACCTATTGGCACTTCAAACGGGACGGGAAGATGGTTCCGATTGATATCCTGCGCCAACAAATCCGGGCCGAGATGGAGGCCGATCAGGCTGGCCGACCAAACTGATCCGATACTGAAATAAGACGCCTGTATTCCGGCCCGCCCGGAATATACCTGCCTCGCCCTGTTTTCAGGGCGGGGCTTTTTCACGTGGGTAACACGCGTGTTACGATTGGTAAGTTATTGATATTGTTGCATTGTGTGTTTCTCGTTAACTGAATTTTAAGGCGGTTTTGGGTGGTAACACGAGAGTTTGAGGTCTGGTCGTTCGTGCTGAAAGACAGATGGCTCGTTTCGCGCCCATGTATGGAATGCTGCGCTAAGTCCGAATGGTTGCGATGTGCGCGACGCCGACATTGCCGCACGCAAGAACGACCCCCAGCAACCTGTCGGTTTACTCAGGCCACGTCCAGACCTGGTCGCATGAGTCCCGTAATCAACCGTCTCGCAGCCATATGAAAACGATCATGGGCACCGTGAGACCGCGCCAATATCATTGCCCCCTCTAGCGTCGCGATTGAAAACTGTGCGACTTCGCGCGCCGTTTCATCGAAACTGAATTCGCCGTTCCGCCGTCCGTGTTCAAGAACACTCTCTAGCCAGACTTCGGTCGCCTCGAAGAAATGATCGAGCGCGGACTGCATCGGCTGGGGCAGAGTCTCAAATTCGGCGGCCAGCATGCCGCAGAGGCACATGTGATCGGCCGCTAGCACGTCGGCATAGATCCCGACAAAAGCCCAGAACCGGTCGGTCATCGTACCGCCGCCTGCTTCGATGGCCTTCAATGCCCGCAGAAACCGGTCTTCATAGCGCGCAATCAGAGAATTACCCAAATCGGCCTTTGAGGGGAAATGATAGTGCAGGCTGGCGTTAGAGACCTTTAGCACCTTGGAGATGTCGGCATAACTGAACGCGTTGTAGCCCCGAGTCTGAACCAGATCCTGAGCCACATCGAGGATTTGCTGCGACGTGTCAGCTTTGATGGATTTCTGGTTCAAGACATACTCCGAAACTCTTTGCCGCTAAATGTCACGGTTTGGGGCAGAGGGCAATTGACTTCTACCTACTAGTAGGTAATACTCGGACGGTCTGGCAAGTAACGCCGATTTCGCCAGGCATTGTGGTTCAGCAAGTGGCCTTTGATCATTGCAAAGGAACCCATCATGACAAAGAGCAATCTGACAATCACCGGGCTGAAAAGTGCGGTTGAATCCCGCGATTCCGCTGCCCTGCAGGCCTATTATGCCGACAATGCAGTACTGACAATTATCGACAGCATTAATACACCCAGCAAACCGCGGGTTATCAAGGGTAAACGGGACATCGCCGCGTTTCTAGATGATGTCTGCGGACGCGACATGATCCACGCGATCGACACGGGCATCGTCGATGGCAAGACGCTGGCCTACGTCGAACGCTGCCAATATGCTGATGGCACCCGCGTCGTCGCATCCAATACTGCTGAACTTGGCCCGAGCGGCATCGTCCGCCAGACGACCGTTCAGGCTTGGGACAGCTGACGTCACCTCCATTTCGAACTTCCAGAAGGGAGACATACCATGAAGACATATGTGTCTTTCGTGATGGCTGGAGCCGCGGCTATTGCGTGGACAACAACGCCGGCCTTTGGTCAAAGCGAGGCGGAAATAATCGCCAGCGCAGAATCGGCGGCACCCGCCGCTGTCGGATCGGCGGCCACCATTTATGGTTTCGATAGTGCTGGCGCGATGACCACACTGCGCGAAGGCGCTAGCGGGTGGTGGTGCATGCCCGACACGCCGTCGACGCCGGGGCCCGATCCGATGTGCGGCGATGCGAACGCAATGGAATGGGCAATGGCTTGGATCAACAAGACCGAACCACCCAAGGGCAAAGTCGGATTCATCTACATGCTTTCCGGCGGGTCCGATGCCAGCAACACCGATCCCTACGCCACGGGGCCGAAAGAGGGCAACAACTGGATCACTACCGGACGTCACGTTATGATCATGAACGCTGTCGACATGATGGCGGGGTATCCGACTGACCCGAATCCAGATACTTCGAAGCCTTACGTTATGTGGGCGGGCACTCCCTATGCCCATCTGATGATACCGATCGAATAGGACAGTCGCGGGACAGGATGAGAACGGCGACCAGTCCCGCAACTGCAAAACTGCTATGCCCGGCCCTTGATTGAGCACAATGATCAATTGATCCAACTGGAACGGCGTTTGCCACCCAAGGTGGCGGGGATTGTGGCGGCAACCGAAGCTGCCGCCGCGTCTGCCCTACCGCACCTACCGCTGTTCCCAGATGGCGGCGTAGAGCAATTGGCCACCGGCATTTGCGCCGCTGACCACGACGGGGCGGAAGCCTTGGCCAAGCAGTTGGTCGAAGGTTGTTTGGTAATCTGCCGAGTTTAGGCCATGGCGAGCGACCAATGCTGGACCGGGGCGTTGTTCGAATATTGCGGCGTAGATCACTTCGTTGCCCAGGCCGGTGCCGCTGACCCAAACCGGGCGGAACCCTTGGGCGATGGCGTCGTCGAACGCCGCTTGGTATTGGCCTGCGTTCATGCCGTGGCGGGCGATGAAGGCGGGGCCGCCGTCTTGTTCGAACACCGTGGCATAGACGATATCGTTGCCGACGGTTGCGCCGTTGACGAATTTCGGCCGAAAGCCCTGCGGCACCAGTTCATCAAACACTGCTTGGTATTGCTGGCCGTTGATGCCGTGCCGCGCGACCATAGCACCGCCACCGACCTGTTCGAAGATCGCGGCGTATAGCACTTGGCCGCCAACGCCAGCACCACTAACGACTGTGGGGCGGAAACCCTGCGGTACCAGGTTGTCAAATTCAGCCTGATACTGCTGCCCGGTGATGCCATGGCGCGCCACCAATCCAGGGCCGGGGCGATGTTCAAAAATGGCCGCATAGCTTGCGTCATTGCCACCGGCGGCGTTGATCGTAAGGGGGCGGTAGCCAATGCCGACCAACTGGTCAAACACCGCCTGATAATCACCGCCCGACAGCCCATGCCGCGCCACCCAGCGCCCGGCATGGGCGATGTTGCGCACTGTTGGCGATTCGCGCAGGATCGACGTGATGCGCACGCCAGAATTGCTGCCAGTGCCCGCCGCGTTGCAGCCGCCATTGGTGTGAACGCCGATGACGCTATCGGAATTGGCGTGCAACACGCCCGAGCCGGAATTGCCACCCAAAGTGTCGATGTCGTTGTAGCGGATGGCGTCACCCGTCAGGTCGGTTGCCGGGCCAGCCTCGATGCGCTTGGGCATTCCCGCCGGATGGCCGATGATGCAGATCATGTCATTCAGCGCGGCGTCATCAAGCGAGACGCGGGTGCGCCCGAAGATGGCACCGGGATTGCCGCCGATCCGGCAAACCGCCATGTCGATCCCGCCAAGGCGGTATTCGATCAGCTGGGTAATCGGGAAACTTTGTTCGGGGCGCATGGTGCCAGCGGGGTCTTCTTGAAAGTTGAAGTTCAGGCGCATGTTGAGGGCCTTTTGCGCCGGGGCGATGATAGCGCCTGTGCCGTTGTCCCGTGGCATCTGCCAGGTGCTTGCAACATCATCGAACAGATGCCCGCAGGTCAGGAAAATATCGTCGGCGATCATGGTGCCGGACCCCCAGCGCTGACCACTGACGTTGCCTGGGTTGGTGAACAGGGTGGCGAGGTTATCGTTCCATTGCACCTGGGCTGCGGCGGATTGGCGACCTGCCACGAAGGCCACGGTGACGCCGAGAGTGCCGTCATATTGTTCGACCTCTTGCGAGTCGTCGACAACACCGCAGATGGATTCCAGCACCTCTTCATAGGTGATGGGCTGGACGGCGGCTTCGGCCCCCGATTCCAGTTGGGTATCGGCGGCAAGACCAATTGCTTTGAGATCGGGCACGAAGAGCGGGGTTCCTTCGGCCTCGTTCAGTGCCATGGTTTCTTTTAGAGTTTCCAAGGACTTTTTTTGTTCAGTGGTCGCCATTCTAAATACTCCGGGGTTTGAAATGAATTGGCAGGTTTGCGGCAAAATAGCCGCGCAGCCATCGTCAATCGCAGGTGAAGCGATTGTAGTAGCGGTTTTAAATCAAGTGCTTATGGCAGGGCCCGTTGGAAATTGGGCGATGCCATATCAGGCTAGGTGCCGACCTAAAAATAACAGGTCAAAGTAAAGTTCAGCGGCAATTCATGCCGCTGAATTTGTTTTTCGTAGCAAGATCATACCACCAGAAGCTGAGTCGTTCCATGGCAAAGATCGGGGCTGCTACGCGCCAACCTGCGCCAGTTTGACAGGCGCGCCGGATTTGGCTGAAAGCGTTGCCGCTTCGGCCATTGCAAGGGCTGCGATACCGTCAGCCAGCGTGACGGGAAGGGCCGAGCCTGCGTTGACGGCAGCAACGAAAGCGGCCCATTCGGCGGCGTAGGCAGGCATGTAGCGTTCGAGGAAGAAGTAGGTGGGCTTGGCACCTGTCACCCCGGCGGTGGTGGATTTCACCACGGTGTTTTCCAGCATATTCTGTGCCTGCAGCAACCCTTCGGAGCCAAGCAGTTCTACGCGCTGGTCATAGCCGTAAACCGCGCGGCGGGAGTTTTTGATGACTGCGATGCGACCGTCGGCATAGGTTAGGGTGACAACGGCGGTATCGACATCGCCTGCCTGCCCGATGGCGGGATCGACGATCGAGGTGCCGACGGCGGTTACTGTTTGTGGAGCCGCCCCCATGATGAAATTGGCCATGTCAAAATCATGGATCATCATGTCGCGGAACAGGCCGCCCGAGACTTTGATGTAGGCGACTGGTGGCGGGGCGGGGTCGAACGAGGTGATCGACAGCAGTTCGGGCTTGCCGATCTCGCCTTTGTCCAGTGCAGCTTTCAGGGCGGCGAAGTTTGGATCGAAGCGGCGGTTGAAGCCGATCATCACGGGTTGGCCGTTTTTGGCGACGACTTTCTGGCAGGCTTGGGCGCGGGCAAGCGACAGATCGACCGGCTTTTCGCACAGCACGGCTTTGCCAGCAGCGGTCGCGCGTTCAATCAGGTCGGAATGGGTGTCGGTCGAGGTGGCGATCAGGACGGCGTTGATGGTGGGATCGTTCAGGATGGCATCGGTGGTGCGCACTTCGGCCCCGTAGGCACTGGCCAGCTTGCCAGCCGCATCGGCGTTGATGTCCGACACGGCGATCAGGCGGCTGCCGGGGTTGGTGGTGATGGCCGTGGCATGTACGCCTGCGATGCGGCCAGCGCCGAGAAGTCCTACGTTCAGCATGATGATATCCTTGGTGTTAGAGGCCCAGATCGGCCTTGAATGCGTTGAATTCGGCGTCGGCCATGGCGACGTTATGTTTCGGTTCGGGGTATGCGCCTGCGTTTACATCGGCGATGTATTCACGAAAAGCGGCAATGCGTTCGGCCTGCAGGCGGGCGTATTCTGCGGCGAAATTTCGGTAGGTCTTGGCGTGGCGGGGTTTGTGGCCATCGGTGCAGCCCAGCACATCTTCGGCAAAAAGGTATTGCGCATCGGCACCGGGGCCAGCCCCCATGCCCAGCATGATCAGCGGTGTGTTGCGGCTGATCAATTCGCCCAGCCGGTCGGGCACGACTTCCAGTTCGGCCCCGAACGCACCGATGGCTTCCAACTTTTTCACATGGTCCCAGACGGCGCGGGCCTCGGTCGCGGTTTTGCCGACGGCACGCCAACCTGTCCAGGTGACGATGTTGGGGTTCATGCCGACATGGGCAACGATGGGCACATGGTTGTCGCACAGCGCTTTTTGGATGTCGAAGGATGCTGCACAGTAAAAGCTGTCACCACCCATTTTCGTGTAGTGGAACGCAGCGCGCAGGTAGTCCTCAGCAGTAACATAGTTGCCGTACTGACCGAAGGGCAAACCGACTTGCACAAAGCAACGCCCGGCCGCCTCGCGCATCTCCGGGCTGAAAAATCGGGCTTCAATCGACAGCATGTGAATGCCCGCCGCATCAGCAGCAGCAGCCTCGTCCAGCGTGGTGACGTAAAGCATGCTGATTTTCTGGCCGCGCGCCTTCATGGCACGGATGTCGGCGACGGATGGACGGGTGTTCTTGTGGACCATTTTGTTTACACCGTGAATGCGTTGCGGAAGGCGGCAAGGGCGGCGTCGGGATCGCCTGCGGCGAAACTTTCGAGGCCTACGGGACCAGCGTATCCCATGGCTTTCAGGGCTTTGGCAACGCCATTATAATTGATCTCGCCCGTCCCCGGTTCGTTCCTGCCGGGGTTATCAGCAACCTGCACTTCGCCGATCCATGGCAAGCAAGCCTCGCACCAGCGGATCAGGTCGCCCTCGCCAATCTGGGTGTGGTAAAGGTCGAGGTTGATGCGCAGTTGCGGACGGTTGACCGAGGATACCAGCGCCAGCACATCGGCTGTGGAGTTGAACGGGCAGCCGGGGTGATCGCGCAAGTTCAGGTTTTCAAGCGTGAAGATCACGCCTTCGCCTTCGGCCAAATCGCAGATGCGGTGCAGCGTGTCGCGCGCTTTCAGCCACATTGCACCAGTCACAACTTGCGTTTGCCAGATCGGGATGCCGCCGTCGCCCAGCCCTGTGCCATGCAGGTTCAGCCGGTGCACGCCAAGCCGTTTGCCGACCTTTACCGTCTCGCGCGCCGAGGCCAGCAGCATGTCGGCACCTGCATCGTCGGCAAGGCGACCTTCAAGGTAACCGTTCATGATGGTAAAGGTTGCCCCAGTTGCTTCGAGTTTGGCCAGATCATGCGCGGGCCAGTTCCATAGGCCAACGCCAAAGCCCATTTCCTTGAGCCGGGCACAGCGCCATTCGATGGGGTGGTCGCGCCAGATCATTTCGGCGCAGGCGGCAAGGGCGAATTGGGTCATGTGTCAAATCTCTATGTAAACTTCGGTGCCGTCGATCTTTACCGGGAAGGTGCGCAGGTTGATGCAGGCGGGCGCACGTGTGGCCTCGCCGGTGCGATAGTTGAAATGCGCGTTATGCTTTGGGCATTCGATGATGTCATCCATCACCAGCCCGTCGCACAGATGCACGTGTTCATGGCTGCAGATGCCGTCCATCGCAAAGTAGTGGTCGTCCGGGCTGCGGATGATCACGAATGTCCGGCCCTGATGATCAAAGCGGATTACGTCTTCAATCTCGATGTCTTCGGTCGCGCAGGCGCGGGTCCAGTTTGCCATGTCTTGCCTCGGGTAAGTCTTTGATCAGGTCAGTATCATCAGGTCCGATAAGTCGGGCCGGAAAGTGGCTTCCGGCCCGACTTATCCGCGTTTGCCCGCCCGGTGTCGTGGAGCGTTCACCGGGCGGGCAGGACGGCTCCACTGGGCTGCTACCCTGCGGAACCGGGGCGGTTCTATGTGGTCGGCGCGTGTTCGGCGCCAGTTTCGGCCATGGGGCCTTCAATCGCGGCCTCCAGCTCGGCCATCGCCTCGCCGCCTGCCATCAGATCTGTGATTTCTTCCCGCGATTTCTCGCCTTTGCGGAAGTCTGCGGCGATGGCACCACGGATCAGAACGGCAAAGTGATCACCCACAGCCATGGCGTGCATGACCTGATGGGTGATGAAGATAACGGCCAAGCCGCGCCGCTTGGCCTCATTGACGATGCGCAGGACGTGGCTTGCCTGTTTCACACCAAGTGCAGCGGTCGGTTCATCAAGGATCAGCACGCGGGCACCGAAGTGCACGGCGCGCGCGATGGCCAGCGCCTGCCGTTCGCCGCCCGACAGGCCGCCAACCAGCCGGTCGCCATCATCAATCCGGGTGATGCCGAAATCCTGCACCGCTTTGACCGCGATTTCGTTGGCGCGTCTGCGGTCGTACACCTTGAGCGGCCCGACCCATTTTGTCGGCTCGCGACCGACAAAGAACGACCGCCCGATGGACATCAGGGGAAACGTGCCGCCGAACTGGTGGACAGTGGCGATGCCATGGTCCGAGGCTTGGCGCGGATTGTCGAAGGTGACAGGCTTGCCGTCCATCTCGATTACGCCCGAGGTGGGTTTGTGCACGCCCGACAGCAGCCGGATCACGGTGGATTTGCCGGCACCGTTATCGCCCAGCAGGCACAGCACCTCGCCAGCGTGCAAGTTCAGCGAAATGTTATGCAGCACGTCGATGGGGCCAAAGCTTTTGCTGACGTCTTTCAGGGAAAGGATCGGGGTGGCCATCATTTGCCCCCTTTCCTGGGTGTGTAGGACAGCGCCATTTTGCGGAAGGTGTTGTTCATCAGAACGGCGACCAGCAGCAGGATGCCGATGATAAGGGATGACCAGTTCCGATCAAAGTCGGTGTAATAGATGCCCTGGTTCACCACCGCGAACGTGATGGTGCCGAAGAAGATGCCGATCACCGACCCAAAGCCGCCAGTCAGCAACACGCCGCCGACGACGACCGAGATGATGGCGTTGAAGATATAGCTTTGGCCACCCGCGACTTGTGCCGAGTTGTAGAGGATGGCCTGACACATCCCCACAAAGGCGGCCGAGGTGGAGGACAGCACGAACAGGGTGATCGTCAGCCTTTCGGTCGGGATGCCGGCATTGCGGGCCGAAACCTTGTCGCCGCCCATGGCGAAAATCCAGTTTCCGAAGCGCGAGAAATGAACCACGTAGACGTAGACGGCGGTGACGATGATCCACCAGAACACCATGGCCTGCAGTTGGCCGCCGAAGACGAAATCACCAAAGATTGCCTTGGCCGGGCCTTCGGTGGCCAAGGCGACGCTGGTCGATTTGGTGATCAGCACAGTCAGGCCCAGAACGACGCCCTGCACGGCAAAAAGACTGCCCAAGGTTACGATCAGCGACGGCACAGCGGTGCGGACCACCATATAGCCGTTGATCAGCCCGACAAGCACGCCAAAACCCAAGGCCACGGCAATGCCAAGCCAGATCGACAACCCGTAATGGCCCGAGATCACGGCAACAGTCATGGCACCTAATGGCACCATCGCGCCGACTGAGATATCCAGCTCACCCGCGATCATCAGAAGGCCGACCGGAATGGCGATGACCCCAAGGTTTGCCGCCACGTTCAGCCAGCTGGACATGCCCGCCGGTTTCAGAAAGGTCACGCCGCCGAAAATGGCAAAGAAAATCAAGACTGCTACCAGGCCCAATAGGGCCCCGGCTTCGGGGCGACGCAACAGGCCACCAAGGGAGGAATTGCTGTTCATGGGCTCTCTCGCGCGCTGGGATGAAAAGGATGGTGTGAACGGGAAAAATTCCCGGAGTCCGACTTAAATTCTGGCCTGCCAAACGGGTCGGCAGGCCAGGTTTTCGAGGTGGTTAGCGCGCGCCCTTTTGCACACCGGCCAATGTGGCATCGATGTTCGAGGCATCGACGATGCCCGGACCTGTCAGGATCGGGAAGGTCGGCAGCGAAGTACCAAAGTCGATCGCCGAGGCCAGAACTGACACCGACAGATAGCCCTGCAGGTAGGGCTGCTGGTCGATGCAGAACGTTTGCGTGCCAGCATTGATACGGGCGAGGTTGGCTTCGTTCATGTCGAACGAGGCCAATGACACGCCCGCCGCACGGCCAGACTGTTCAATCCCGATGGCGGCGGAATCCGCGTCGCCTGCGGAAATCGTGATGACCCCGTCGATGGTTTCATCTTTCAGCAGTTCAGCCTTGATCGCTTCGGCCACGGCAGTTGCATCCCCAAACGAGGTGGTCGGCAACGGCAGTTGGGTTGACGCCCCGCCGCCTGCAACCATCGCATCAGCCACGCCTTTGCAGCGTGCTTCGGTGTTGGTGGCACCCGGCAGTGTGTTGACGCAGAGCACGTTCTTTTGGCCATGGGACGCGAAGTATTCGCCGCCGGCGACGCCAGCGGGATATTCTTCGTTGCCGATGTAGTTGATGGCACCCAGCTCGCGCGCCTTATCGGCACCGCCTGCGTTCATCAGAATAACCGTGATGCCAGCAGCAATCGCCTCTTTGATCGCCGGATCTTCGGCTTCTGGCACCCAGTTCGGGATTACCAAGCCATCCACTTCCATCGAAATCGCAGTGCGGATCAGCTGCACCACGTCGGGGGCAAAGTTGTCGTAGTTCACAAGGCGCAGGTAATTGACCGTGCCGCCATTTGCGACAACGGCTGGGGTCGCATCATCAAGCCCCTTCTTGATTTTGTTCCAGAACGCATCGTCGTTCGATCCGCCGATCACCGCGATATCTGCGGCCATCGCCATCGTAGCACTGGCAACCAGTGCTGTTGTTGCCAATACCTTGGCAAGTGTTTTCACCAATTTCACGTCTCTTCTCCTCCCTGAGTCCGTCTGGTTGACGGGTTAAAATCTGGTCTGTTCGTGTGGCAGGGCGATTGCCCCGCGTCGTTCCCGCCCGAGGCCCCGGCAGCAGCGCGCCGAGGGTCGGGACGGTATTCATTTGGGGTCAGGCATTGCCCGCCTTGGCGTTCATGCGCGCCTTCTTCTTCTCGAACCGGGCCTGCATCTGGCTATCACCGTCTTTAGTGCCGTCATGCCAAGTGCCGAGCCACTTATCCAAGGGGATCAGGCCATCACCACCGTAGTTCACCTCGAAATACTTGTGGTGCAGGTAATGGGCATAGGCGTGGCTATCGAGCGCCGCGTCCTCGGTAATTTCCAACTTGTCAAAGCCGATATGGCCGTTGACCGCGCCAAAGCCCGCAAGATGCAATTGAAACATCGCGATGATCGGGTTGGACGGGATGATCAGGTGCCAGAAGGCAACCGCGTGATACAAAAACCCTTCCAACGGATGCATCGACAGCGACGACCACGGGCTAGGATTGATCGAGTTGTGGTGTACCGAATGCACCCACTTGTACAGCAGCGGTGTATGGATCAGCCGGTGGATGCAGAAGAAATGCAGCTCGTGGATTGCCGGGGCCACCAGCACCAGTGCCGCCAGATAGACGGGGTGATCGGCCCATGCCAGCCACGGCACCCAACCATTTGCGAACACCCACAA
Organism: uncultured Alphaproteobacteria bacterium; assembly: GCA_963708425.1. Taxonomy (GTDB): domain Bacteria; phylum Pseudomonadota; class Alphaproteobacteria; order Rhodobacterales; family Rhodobacteraceae; genus JACMNW01. The sequence goes on along the minus strand of OY970206.1, from coordinate 1,420,143 downwards.
AAACAGCACTTCGCACAGCGTCCACAGCGGAATGCTGAAAAAGAACGACCGCAGGAAATTGTCGATGTTCTGGCTTTTGAACCAGAACACATCAGACGGCTGATCGCCCGGAAACTTTGCGTTGTACTTGAACCGCGTGCCCTGTTTGCGGCGCACATACCAGAACAGCTCGATAGCCCCGTAGAAAGCAAAGATCGCTGCGGCATTGACGAAATACAGCCACAGCGCCCAACCCAGCGACAAGGTCTTCATCACCTCGACATCTGGCACGATGTAAAACCAGTACAGCAGCGCCGTTGCCATATGGAAGGCGTTCCACGGCCAGATGTATTCTGGCACCCATTTCAGCACTTTCAGAAGGCTGATCGGCCGATACCAGAACGGCGCAACCGTAATCGGGGCAGACGGCGCCCAATCGCCGCGCTTGTTCCGGCTACCGAATTGCAGATCGTCCATTCCGTCCTCCGTTTGGCGTCAAGGGTGCCAGCACTTTTGATTTGGGCAAAGAAAGCCCGGCCTTTCGCTCGCTAGGCGCGAAAAGGTCGCCTGCGCCGACGCAAGGTCAGCACCTTTATAATTTGGTCTGTGGCCCCCCGCGCAGTTCCGCCGTCCAAGGCCAATTCTGCGTCTCGTTGCCACGCACAATGCAAATTTGATCGACTTTAAATCAAGTCTTGATGTATTTTGTAGAAAAGATTGTATCATGCGTATCATAACGCAGGGAAAATGATACATATCGTATCAGGAGACATGAATGCGCCGTCCGACGATCAAAGACCTTGCGCAGGCTGCTGGCGTATCGGTCGCGACCATAAACCGCGTCTTGGCGGGAACCGATGGCGTTCGGCAGAAGACCCGTGATCTCGTGCAGGAAGCCGCTGAAAATATTGGGTTTTATGGTCTTGGTGCCATTCAAGCCCGGGTTGCCGCCAGCCGTCCGCGACACCGTTTCGGGTTTCTTCTGCTGCAGCCGCACCGACCGTTTTACCAGATTTGTGCGACCGCCATCCGCGAAGCCGCGACAGCCATGGTCGGTGCGGATGTGGATGTGCGAATCGAGTTCTTGGAAGACTTGGCACCTCAAAACACTGCGTCGCGGATGCTTGCCTTGGCAGAGGTCTGTGATTCTGTCTGTATCACGACGGCGGTGCACCCGTTGATTATTCAGGCGGTGGATACGCTACAAAGCCGCGGCATCCCGGTTTTTGCCTTTATCTCGCAACTTTCAGCGACCGGTCAGGTGCATTACGTAGGCCTCGATAATTGGAAAGTTGGTCGCACGGCGGGCTGGGCGATACAGAATATCTGCAAAACACCGGGGGAGATCGGCATTTTGATGGGCAGCCCGCGCTACCGCAATCAGGAAATGAACGAGGCGGGGTTCCGGTCTTATCTGCGCGAGCATGCGCCAGCATTTACTTTGCTAGAACCTTTGACCACGTTCGAATCCGCCGCCGTGGCAGAAGAAATGACCGAACGCCTTTTGAACGACAATCCTGATCTGACTGGACTGTACGTGGCCGGAGGTGGCATCAGCGGCGCAATTGCAGCGCTGCGAAACAACAATCGTGCGGGCAAGATCGTGTTGATCGGATACGAACTGATGGGCATTACCCGCAGTGCGCTGCTTGACGGCACCATGACCCTGGCCATCTGCCACCCGCTGCAACGCCTTGCGCATCATCTGATCGACGGCATGTGCCGTGCAGCAATGAACCGCGCCCCGGGGGGCAGCTTCACCAGCATTCTGCCGTTCGAAATTTACACGCGTGAGAACATCTGACGCGCGCTATCCCCGGTCCAGCACCTCGACGGCAAGGATCGTGGGCAGGTGCCGCGCGACTTCGTCCCAGTTTTCGCCTTCATCCAGGCTTGCGAACACCGAGCCGCTGTTGGTGCCGAAATAAACGCCCGCCGGATCGCGCCTATCGCCCGCCATGGCTTGCCGCAGCACCGTGAAATAGCAGGCGGTTTGCGGCAAGCCGTTGCGCATGCCCTGCCAACTGTTACCGCCGTCGGTGGACCGCCAGACCGCCGCCGCCGCATCGGGGGGATAACGCCCGGCACTGTCGCCATTAAGTGGCAGCGTCCAGATGATGTTCGGGTCGCGCGGATGCACGCGGATTGGAAAGCCGAAGGTAGAGGGCAGGCCTTCGGTGATGTCATCCCAACTGCGGCCACCATCGGCGGACCGCCACACGCCATGGTGGTTTTGCTGGTAAAGCACATCATCCGTACCCGGCGCGCGCATCATGTTGTGCACACAATGGCCGGTTTCACCGTTACGGGGGGCAGCCGGATGCGGATGATCGGCGCAAGCCTCGGCGTTTGACAGGCGATTGCGGCGTTCCCATGTTTTGCCGCCATCCTCGGTTGCGAAAACGCCTGCCGCCGAAATTCCGACCCACATCTTTTGCTTGTTGAACGGGTCCGCGACGATTGTATGCAGAACCAGACCAGCGGCACCGGGGTTCCAACTGCCTGCCGACGGGTGGTCGGTCAGGCCCTGAACCTGTTCCCAGGATTTGCCGCCATCGTGGCTGGCCAACAGGCTTGCCGGTTTGGTGCCCGCATAAAGCGTGCCGTCTGAATAACCCAGCGACCAGATCTGCGCGAATTTGTCGGCGAATGGCAGTGGCGCATCGGTCCAGCCGATCATCTTGGCAAAGTCTGCGTCGTTGGCGGCCCATTCATCAAGCTTGCCTTTGGTCAGCTTGGCGACTTCCCAAGTGGTGCCGCCGTCCGTTGACCGCCAGATACCAGCGCCATGCCAGTCGCCGCCGCCGCCGGCCCAAAGATGGCCGGTCGCAGGATCGCCGACGATGTGGTTGATCGGCCAGCCGTCGCAGAACGGGCCGGTTACGGCCCAGCCAGCACGATCAGCCCCGCCGGAAACCAGAAACGCACCCTTAGTGGTGCCGACTAGGATCGTAAGGTCATTTGACGACATTTCGTTCACTCCCCCATTGCAGCGACTTATTTTAGCATGCGGAGTTATGTCCGGATAGATGGTGTTCAGTTGTGAATCCGCCATCGGCCCGGTCAGGTTTGAGGATAGCCCTTTGGGTTGGGTAACACGCGTGTTTCTGGATATAAGTATTTGATATTATGGTAATAACTGACATTCATTGATGATTTTGAAAGGGCTTTAACTGTCTCCCATGCTTGCCCATCCCATTTCTAGAATTCTTTTGGTCTTGTGACACGGTGCCAGTAGGCTGGTCCTATGGAAAACCCACCAATCATTTTCGGCCCATTTCGCCTTGAGCCCGCCACGGGCCGCCTTTTGCGTGACGGTGCGCTGGTGCAGTTGGGAAATCGGGCATTGGTTCTGCTGGCCGCCTTGGCGGAAGCGGATGGCGTGGTCGTACCCAAATCCGCCCTGATGGACCGGGTCTGGCCGGGGGCGGTGGTGGAAGAAGGCAATCTGACGGTGCAGATCGCCGCCCTGCGCCGCGCGATGGGGACAGACCGGGACGGGCGCGATTGGGTGCTGACGGTGCCGCGTGAAGGCTACCGGCTGGTTATGGCCTCGCAAGCCACAAAGGTGGACCCGCATGTGCGCCCGAACATCGCGGTGCTGCCGTTTCACGATATGGGTGGGTCAGCGCAGGGCGACTATTTCGCTGACGGCATCGGAGAGCAGATCATTTCCGCGCTGGGCCGGTTTCGCGATTTTGCGGTGATCGCGCGCAATTCGTCTTTTGTCTACCGTGGCCGCGAAGGCGATCTTGCCGCGGTCGCTTCCGATCTTGGCGTGCGCTATTTGCTGACCGGGTCTGTTCGTCGGGCGGGGCAGAGGCTGCGCATTTCGGCACAGTTGGTGGAGGCCGAAAGTGGTACCCATCTGTGGTCGGACCATTTCGACGGCACGGAAAGCGATGTTTTCGACTTTCAGGATCGGATCACCGAAGCGGTGGTTTCGTTGGTTGCGCCGCAGATCAGGGCGGCAGAACTGGTGCGAGCGCGGCGGGAACGACCGGCCAGCATGGAGGCCTACGATATCTATTTGCAGGCGCTGCCGTTGATTCTGACCGAGCGGGAAAGCGACAATGTTGCGGCGCGCACGCTGTTGGATGCGGGTCTGAAGGCAGCGCCAGAGGACGCCCGGCTGCTGGCGCTGGCAGCATTTGCGCTGGAGCATCGCCTGACCATGGGTTGGGCCACGTTGGGGCCGCGTGATATTGACCAGTGTGTCGATGTTGCCCGCAGGGGGCTGGAACGGGCGAATGGGGACGCCGCCGCAATGGTGCATTGCGGGATGGCGTTGCTGCAAGTTGCCAAGGACTATGCTTGGGGGCGCGCCATTCTGCTTTCGGCATTGGAGGCCAATCCAAACAACCTGATTGTGGTCACAGCGGCAGGCGTTGCCCATCTGCATTGCGGCAGCATTGACGAGGCGAAGAACTGTTTTCTGCGCGCAAACCGGTTAAGCCCCCGCGACCCTTTTGCGCATATTGCACTTTGCGGTCTGGCGCATGCCCACATGGTCAGCCGCGACTATGAAACAGCGTTGGATTTTGCGGCTAAGTCTCTGGCTATAAACCAGAATTTTGATGCGACTTATTGGATGCTAATTGCTGGATACGCCCAACTCGGCCGTATGCAGGACGCCCAGACCTATTTGGCGCGCCTGAAGGAATTAAACCCCGGCATCACGGTGCAGCGTATCATAGCAGGGCAGCCTTCCTACGAGCCCGAGCGGATGGTGCCGATTTTCGATGGGCTGCGGATGGCGGGGATGCCGGAAGCCTAGGGCCTGTCCGACGCCGATCGAAGCGCCGGACGCGCTCTGGATTCTTTGATTTTCGCCTGTCTTACGACAAAACCGGATTCCACTTTTGTCGGACAGGCTCCAGGGTGGTTTTGGAAGATTTAGGAAGATTTAAGGCTGGTTTAAAGGACGCAAAGCCGGGGTTTGGCGCAAGGTTTCTTCAAGGCACCATGGTGGTGCGAGGGAGAAATCAGATGCTTAACACGCTTTCCGTTTTGTCGATGGATCAGGGCAAGATCTACAAATCTGTGGCTGGTGTTGGCGCGGAAGACTGGAGTGATGAGGAAGTTCTGGCAGCAGCGCGGCAATCGGGCGGGTCTTGGGTTGCGCTGTTGTGGGGCTGGGCGGCATGGGGACAGGGTTCGGCCACTTCGCCCTCTAGCCATGTGGTGCGCAGATAGGGTTCACCCCACCGGATTTAGCGCCAGATATGCCGGCCCCGTCCTGTTATCAGGACGGGGCTTTTTGTTCGGGTAACACGCGTGTTGCGGTGTGTAAGGTGTTGATATTGTGGAGATGTGTGGTTTAAGTTAACTGAATTTTAAGGGGGGCTTGCGCCGTCAGCAGAGTTGGATGGGTATTTGTCCTTCGGGCGGAGACGCGAATGCCAGACCTGTTACTATTCAGCCCTTCGGGCCGGTATCTTGCTTGGGCAAACTTCACAAAGACCGCATGGCGCTGTCACATGGTTCACTCGGACAACACGGGCATGCGCGCATCGACGGGCACATCGCGGTTTTTCGCGAATCCACTTAGCCCGAGCCAGATTGGCATGCTTTGGGCCAGCTTCGGGTCGCCGTCCAGTTCGATCCTGCCCGCCTTTATTTCGGCCATCAGGCTGGCATAACCCATCCACACCGCTGTCATCACCTTAAGCGGGCTGCTGACCCACAGATCGATCTCATACCCCGGGTCAACCCAGCAAACGTCGACCGTTCCGTTTTCGATCACCAGCCAATAATCACGGTGCGATTCCGGCAGTTCGGGGTAGACGAACTGGATCGTGGATCGCCCCGCCGGAAAAGGCTCGGCATCAATGCCCCTGTGCATGTCCCACATCAGAAGCGTCGGATCGAGGTTGCGCAGCGGCAGTGTTGCCTCCATCCACCGATAACCCCAGTTACCCAACCCCATGACAAGTGGCCGCAATTCTTCGCCCGCCTCAGTCAAGTGGTATTCGTTGATGCCTGACTGCGCGGCTGGCACAACCCGAACCACCCCCAACGTCTCCAGCTCTTTCAAACGCTTGGACAAAAGCGTCGGCGACATGCGTGGAACGCCGCGCCTGAGGTCGTTGAAACGGGTCGACCCACAAAGCAGTTCTCGGATGACCAACACGGTCCAGCGCGAACACACGACCTCTGCTGCCATGGAAATGGGGCAAAACTGACTGTAGGACGTTGTCATATCTATCTCCAGTCTGATCCTTGCAGTGTCATCGTGCGCCCTGCAGTGCCTTCGGTCCAGTACAGTTACAGGACTTTATCGATTCGCCCCCCGCGCCGACAGTGTCGGAACTAGGTTTTAGGAGAATCGATATGACCAAACATGAAATCATTGCAGCAACCGGCAGCCTTGCGGACCGCGCAGAAGCTCTGGGCCAGATTTTTGCAACGCGGGCCGCCCAGCTTGATGCGACCGACGCGTTCGCGGCCGAGAATTTTGCCGACCTTAAAGAAGCCGGATTCTTGGAAGCCGGTGTGCCCGCAGAACTGGGCGGCGGCGGCGCAGAGCCAGACGAGCTTGCCCTGATGCTGCGTACGTTGGCGCGCCATTGCGGATCGACGGCGCTGGCGCTTGCCATGCACACGCATCAGGTTGCGATTCCCGCATGGCGCTGGCGTCACAAGAATGTCTCCGCAGTAGAGCCGCTTCTGAAGCGCGTGGCGGCGGAGCGACTTGTTCTGGTTTCGACCGGTGGTGCAGACTGGATCGGCGGCAGCGGCGAAGCCAGGCCGGTGGAAGGCGGATACAGCATCCATGCCCGCAAGGTGTTTTCCTCGGCCTCGCCGGTGGGCGATCTGCTGATGACCAGCGCCGTTCTAAAGGGCACCGACGGCGCGCCGGACGAAGTGCTGCATTTCGGCGTGCCCTTCACCTCGCCGAAGGTTCGTCTCCTTGACACCTGGCACACGCTCGGCATGCGCGGATCAGGCTCGCATGACGTTGAAATCGATGGCCATGTGGTGCCGGATGGTGCGGTAGCGCTGCGCCGTCGGGCGGGCATGTGGCATCCAGTGTTCCATATCATTGCGACCATTGCGTTCCCGCTGATCTACGCGGTGTATGTCGGTGTCGCCGAGGGTGCGCGCAACGTGGCCGTTGATCTTGCCCGTCGTAAGCCGACGTCCCACACCACCAATCTGGTCGGGCGGATGGACACCGATCTTATGGGTGCGCAACTGGCGCTCGGCGGCATGCTGGCCACGGTGGCCGAGAATGTGCCATCGGCGGAAACAGTTAACCGCGTCATGATGGGCCGTAGCCTCGCTGCGCGTCACGCGCTCGCCGTGGGTGATCTGGCCCTAGAGGCAGCCGGTGGTGCGTCTTTCTACCGAGCCGCCGGGCTTGAGAGGCGCTTTCGTGACCTTCAAGGTGCCCGCTTCCACCCCATGCAACAGGGGCCTCAGGCCGAATATACCGGTCGTATCGCGTTGGGGCTGCCGGTTGAGCAGGTGTTCTGACAATTAGGGCAGGTTGAGGGCGTCGTAAATGCGCCCTCTATCGGCGCGGGCCGTCTTTTACGACCTGCGATAGCTGTTTGAAGGGAGAAGCACCCAAACGGACCGGAGTTTGCCACGACTGTGGGCCAATACCTGATTGGCAATCCGGCGGCCCTAGTTGCCTCCGCCCACCGGATTTTGCCCCTTATTATACGCCTGCCAATCCGAGATATCGGGGTAGTTTTGCTTGCGCCAATCCCTCACGCGGGCATTCATCACCCGCTTCCACAGCGGCGGCACCATCGCCAGCGCGGTCATGGTGGGGTAGCTGTAGGGCAGTTGCGGGGCGGTGGTTTCGTCGTGGCTTTGCAGCAGGGGGAAACGGCGGTCGGGTTTGTAATGGTGGTCGGAATGGCGTTGCAGGTTGATCAGCAACCAATTCGACGCTTTGTGCGCGGCGTTCCAGGAATGGCGGGGCAGGACGTGTTCGTATTTGCCAGCGCCCAGGTGGCGGCGGGTCAGGCCGTAATGTTCGACGTAATCGACCAGCTCCAGTTGCCAGACGGCACCGAAGGCTTGCAAGGCGAACAGGGCGATGCCTTGCCAGCCGCCTAGGACGTAGGCGACGGCCAGCATGCTGATTTGCAGGGCGACATAGCGCCAGAATGGGTTTGATGGGTGAGTTGGGGCTAAGTTTTTGCGGGCGAGCATTGCAGCCTCGGCATGCCACGCGGAGCCTAGGCATTGCCACAGAACGCGGGGGAAATAGCGGTAGAAACCTTCGTTATAGCGGGCGGTGACGGCATCTTTCGGGGTGCCGACATGCAGGTGATGCACGCGCAGATGCTCGGACCGGAAATGGGAATAGAGGACGGAGGCCATCAGAAGGTCGCCCAGCCAGCGTTCCAGTTTCGATTTTTGGTGCATCAGTTCATGGGCATAGACGATGCCGATGGTGCCGGAGACGACGCCCATGCCGAAGAAGATGCCGATCTTTTCGAGGGTGCCAAGGTGGGTGGCGTGGGTGGTGTACCAGATCAGGCCGAACAGTAGCAGTGTCTGGACCGGAAACCAGATCAGGGTGATCAGGCGATACCAATAAAGTTCGGCGTCAGGGGTGTGCGGATCGGCGTTATCGCGTGTTTGGCCGATGAACGCGTCGAGAACGCCGAACAGGCCCCAGGTGCAGATCGGCAGCAGGAGTGTGGCCCAGCCGCCGGCATAAGCGCCAAAGATGCTGATCGGGACCATGCCAAGCGAGGCCCAGAACGGCAGGGCGTTGGCCAAGTTTGGTCGAATAGTTGCAGTGGGTTGCATGGTGTGGCCTCGCTAAGTGGCTAGGATAGCGCAAATGGCTGACCGCTCAAGCAAGCAAAGGGTGGGCTGACGCGAGGTCGTAGGCTTTGCGCATGACTGTGGGCAGGTCGGACGGGCGGAAGGCTGATTGGGCGACGTAGCTGCCGCGATTGGCGGGCGTGGCGGTTTGGGCCAGCATCACGTCGAGAATCAGGTGGAAGTGGGTGAAGGTGTGGCGCACTTCGCCAAGGCGGTGCCAGTCGGTTTGCAGGGGGGCGGGGCCGCCTGCGCCATCCCAATCGCTGCCGGGAAAGCCTAGCATGCCGCCTAGAAGCCCGCGGTCAGGCCTTGTTTCCATGAGCCATGCGCCGTCAGCGTGGCGGGCGAGCCAGAGCGTACCGGTGCGGATGGGTTTGGTGGGTTTGGCGGTTTTGCGGGGCAGGTCGGGTTGGGTGCCTTGCGCGCGGGCTTCGCACGGGGCAATCCATGGGCAGAGGGCGCAAGCGGGGTTGCGAGGGGTGCAGATGGTGGCGCCGAGATCCATCACCGCTTGGGCGTAGTCGCCGGGTCTGGCTTGCGGGGTCAGGGTGGCGGCGAGGGCTGTGAGCGCAGGCTTGGCGGCGGGCAGTGGGGTTTGGTGGTTGTAAAGCCGCGCCATGACACGTTCGACATTGCCGTCGACCACCGTGGCGGGTTCGTCGAAGGCGATCGATGCGATGGCGGCGGCGGTATAGGGGCCGATGCCGGGCAGCGTTCGCAGGACGGTTGAGGTTTGCGGGAAATGGCCGCCATGATCGGCGACAACGGCGCGGGCGCAGGCCAGCAGGTTGCGCGCACGGGCATAGTAGCCAAGCCCGGCCCATTCGCCCATGACGTCGGCATCGGGGGCAGCGGCGAGGGCTTGAACCGTTGGCCAGCGCGTGGTGAAGCGGTGGAAATAGGCGCGCACGGCGGCGATGGTGGTTTGTTGCAACATCACCTCGGACAGCCAGACGCGGTAGGGATCGGGGCGGATGCCAGCGGCCTTGTCGGCAGGGGAGGTCCGCCATGGCATCACACGGGCATTGGCATCGTACCAATGCAGCAACACGTCTGACAGGTCAGCATCACGCAATCTTTATTCCCCCGGATCGGCCATTGCACTGGAATGCTGGCCTATGGACCTGATATGCATAGGGGGAAGTTCTTGAAAGGAACAGATGCCGCGGCCACCTGCACCCTCTGCCAGCCCAACTCGCCGGATGCGCGGATTTGAACCTACAGCGGGGCTGGTGCGTGACCCTATTCGTGCGGCTGGCGAAAAGCGCGGTTTTGCCGTGGCGCGGTTGCTGACGCATTGGGCCGAGATTGTCGGCGACGATCTGGCTGGCTGCACGCGGCCGGTTAAGGTGGGGTATGCACAGGGTGGCATGGGGGCGACACTGACGTTGTTGACCTCGGGCGCGGTGGCACCGATGGTTGAGATGCAGAAAGATACCATCAAGGCCAAGGTCAACGCCTGCTATGGCTACGCCGCGATATCACGCATTGCCTTGACGCAGACGGCTTCGACGGGATTTGCCGAAGGGCAGGCAGAATTTCGCGCCGCCCCGGCAAAGGTGAAACCAGCGCCCGATCCGGCGGTTTTGGCGAAGGCTGCCGAAACGGCGGGTGGCGTGCAAGATAGCGGATTGCGCGATGCACTTGCTTTGCTGGCGCAGAATGTTCTAACGCGAACGAAAACATGAGAAGGTTCGGATATATGACAAGAAGATTTGGCTTTGCGGCACTGGCTGTGGTTTTGGCGACCGGTTTTGGCTGGTTTGGATCAGGCGCGCATGCGGAAACGGCTGTCGCGCCGGCGGCGGCAGAGACGATTGTTGTGCCGGACATGATCCTTGGCAACAAGGACGCCAAAGTGACGCTAACCGAATATGCCAGCTTTACGTGCCCGCATTGCGCACAGTTTCATGCCGACGTCTTCAAGCAATTGAAAAAGGATTACATCGACACCAACAAGATCAAGTTTGTCTACCGCGAGGTCTATTTTGATCGCTATGGCCTGTGGGCCGCGATGGTGGCGCGCTGTGGTGGCGAGATGCGGTATTTCGGGATTTCCGATATTCTGCTGTCGACCCAATCGGAATGGGCGGGGTCGGATGATCCGGCGGTTGTTGTGGAAAACCTGAAGAAAATCGGGCGGACTGCGGGTTTGGATGATGCGACGATTGGGGCCTGTCTGGACAATGCCGATATGGCGCAGGCAATGGTGACGGCCTACCAGACCAATGCTGAAGCTGATGCGGTGGAAGGCACACCGACCTTGATCGTGAACGGCGTCAAGCATTCGAACATGCCCTATGACGAGTTGAAGGCTATTCTGGACGCTGAATTGGCGAAGTAAGCTTGGATTGATTTTGAGCGGCGAAGGGGCGATCTGCGGATTGCCCCTTTTGCGTTACAGGCCGAGTTTTGCGTTACAGGCCGAGCCCAGAAAAGGCGGTGTCGAGCGCTGACCAGTCTTGCAGGTGCAGGCGAACCGGCAGGGTTAGCACCAAGGCGCGGTAGTTTTCCGGCAGACGAATGGCGTCTTTTTCAGTGGTGACAAGCTGCGCGTTCAGGGATTTGGCCTGCGTTTCCAGCCGTTGCATTAGCGCGGATGACAGAGGTTGGTGATCATCCAGCGGCACTGCGGCGGCAATTTCCGCACCTTCGGCGCGCAGGGTGGCGAAAAACTTTTCGGGGTGGCCGATGCCAGCAAAAGCCAGAACGCGCTGGCCGTGCCAATCCATGCCCATTTTCAGCGGGGCGAGGTGTCCTTGTAGATGCGGCACGGCGAGTTTGCTGCCCCAATTGCTTTTGAACAGCGCCTGATCAGGGGCAGGGCCAATGGACAGCAGCAGGTCGGCGCGGGCGAGGCCGGTTTGCACAGGTTCGCGCAGGGGGCCCGCCGGGATGCAGCGGCCATTGCCGAACCCGATGCGGGCATCGACGGTGATGATGGACAAGTCTTTTACGACGGATGGGTTTTGAAAGCCATCATCCAGCAGGATGGCAGACGCCCCCGCAGCCTCGGCCGCCATGACGCCAAGGGCGCGGTCCTTGGCCACCCATGTGGGGGCGAAGGCGGCAAGCAGCAGGGGTTCATCGCCGACATCTGCGGCGGAGTGCAGCGTCGGATCAACCCGAACGGGACCGGAAAGTTGCCCGCCGTAGCCGCGTGAGACGACGTGAACGTTGGAATGGCCGCGCTGGGCGAGGCGTTCCAGTAGCGCGATGGTGGTGGGGGTCTTGCCAGTGCCGCCAGCGTTCAGATTGCCGATGCAGATCACCGGAACTTTGGCGCGGTAACCGGGGCGGCGCAGACGCCGGGCGGTGCTGTGGGCATAGAGATTGCCAAGCGGTGACAGCACCCGTGCCAGCAGTGTTGGCCGCTCGGGTGGGCTGTGCCAAAAGGCGGGCGGGCGCATCAGATATCGCCGTCGATGATGCGGCGGATCAAGGATATCACGCGATCGGTAACCTCGGCCCCGTCGGAGGCGACCGCCCAAGCGGAACTTGCCAGCCGTGCGGCGCGGTCTGGTGCCAGAAGTTCGGACAAAGCATCGGCCATTTCGCCCGCCGAACCAACGGCGCGCATGGCACGGGCGGCGCTAAGGCGACCAAATTCGGAGCCGAAGTTGCCCGGGCGCGGCCCGCAGATCAGGGCGGAGCCAAGGGCGGCACCCTCCATCGGGTTACGCATGCAGCCGGTTCCCAGCAGGCTGCCGCCCAGAAACGTGATCGGGGCCAAGCGGTACCAAAGGCCCAGCTCGGTGGGGCCATCGGCGATAAGAACTTCGACCTCGGGTTGGGGTTCCTGATCGGAACTGCGCAGGGCGACGTTCCAACCGGGGCCGGTTTCCATCTTTTGTGCCAAGGCTTCGGCTTGACCGGGGCTTTGCGGCACGACAATCAGCAACAGGCGATGGGCCAAACGCAGAGCCGCACGGTGGGCGGCGATAACCGCGTCTTCCTCGGCTTCGGTCAGGCCTGCAACCAGCCAGACTGGACGGGTTGCCAACACTTCGGCCAAGGACGCGCGTTCGGCTTCGGTATAGGGCAGCACGGCGCTTTGTTCTTCCATGCGCCCCGCCACTTCGACGGCACGCGGCGCGGCACCGGCTTTACGAAAGGCGCGGGCAGCGGATTCGTCCAGCGTCAGGATGTGGGGGATGCGGTGTAACAGGCTGCGGGCAAGGCCGGGATACCAACCTTCGCGTTCACGCAGCAGATAGGGCGTGCGCCCCTGCACCATGATGGTTGGGATCGACTGCTCGGTCGCCTCGTGCAGCAGGGCGGGGCGCAATTCACCATCGGCAAGGATGGCAAGTTCGGGCCGCCAATGGTGCAAGAACGCTTTTGTATCAGCGGGCGTATCGACGGGTGGCGTATCCTGCACCACGCCTTGCGGCAGCGTCAGAGTTTCGGGACAGGTGATCAGCACACCAAAGCCGTCATCCTCGACCAGCCGATGCGCCAGTTCCAGCACCGGCGACGCATATTCCGGCCCCGGCGCATGCAGCCACACCAGCCGGCCCGGCGGGCGTGGCGGATGCGGCGCTTTGGCTGCTGTTTCGCGCCGGTTCGCCAGATTGTAAAGCGTCAGGCCAAGCGAGTATGCCATCGGGATAAGCCGACTATTCCCCGAACTCGGCCGCGCCTGCCGACGGGCTGGCCTCATCCCGCAGGCGGTGAATGTGGGCGATGAAATAACGGGTATGGGCATCATCGACAGTGCGCTGCGCTTCGGCCTTCCATGCGCCAAAGGCAGTTGCATAGTCGGGGAACAGGCCGACGACATGCAGGGCGGACACGTCTTTGAACACGTTCTTGGTGGGGGAAACCAGTTCACCGCCAAAGACAAGATGCAGGCGCTGGGCCATATCGGAAGATTCCTTTTGAATATGCTGCGCGCACCCTAAAGCGTGCCGCAAAAAAGGGAAATGCGGTTTTCTGCGGTAGATCACGCGATGTTTCTGTTGCGCATAGTGGATCGGTGCAATTCGCCCACAGGCCGCGTGCCCCTATACAGCAAGGCCGGTTGCCTGTATGGGACGCCCACGGCCCGAGGATTCCGGGGTGTCTGGCAGGGAGGCCACGACGCTAAAGGGGAAAGAGGTGCCGGCCAAACATGGCACCACTGGGCGCAAGATGCGCCCCCTATATGGGCTGAAATTGATGAACGAATTTGGAATCGCCGCGCCTTTGGCTGCGGCGCTGGTTGCTAAGGGTTATTCGGCCCTGACACCTGTGCAAAGCGCGATGTTGGGTGACGATGTGTCGGGGCGCGATCTGTTGGTGTCGGCGCAAACCGGGTCTGGCAAGACGGTGGCCTTTGGCATCGCCATTGCGGATGAATTGCTGCGCGGGTCTGAGCGCCTGTTGTTTGCCGATGTGCCGATGGCGCTGATCGTGGCACCAACGCGGGAACTGGCGTTGCAGGTGGCACGCGAGTTGGATTGGCTTTACGCCGAATCTGGCGCGTTGATTGCGACTTGTGTTGGCGGCATGGATTACCGCACGGAAAAGCGGGCGCTGGACCGGGGCGCGCATATTGTTGTCGGCACGCCGGGGCGTTTGCGCGACCATATTGAGCGGCGGTCGTTGGATCTGTCTGGCCTGCGTGCCGCAGTCTTGGATGAAGCGGATGAGATGCTGGATCTGGGCTTCCGCGAGGATCTGGAATTTATCCTGCAGGCAGCCCCCGAAGACCGGCGCACGTTGATGTTTTCGGCCACGGTGCCGAAAGCGATTGCCGAATTGGCCAAGGATTTCCAGCGCGACGCCTTGCGCATTCAGACAGCGGGCGAGGCGCGTCAGCATGTCGATATCGAATACCGGGCGCTGAGTGTTACCGTGCGCGACCGTGAACATGCGATTTTCAATCTGCTGCGGTTCTACGAGGCACGCTCGGCGATTGTGTTTTGCAAGACGCGTGTGGCGGTGAACCATCTGTTGGCGCGCATGGGCAACCGTGGGTTTCAAGTGGTGGCCTTGTCGGGCGAGTTGTCGCAGCAAGAACGCACGCATGCCTTGCAGGCGTTGCGCGATGGTCGGGCGCGGGTTTGCATTGCTACGGACGTGGCGGCACGCGGGATTGACCTTCCGGGGTTGGATTTGGTGATCCATGCGGATTTGCCTAGCAATTCCGAGACGTTGCTGCACCGGTCGGGTCGGACTGGGCGGGCGGGATCGAAGGGCGTTTCGGCGCTGATCGTGTCGCCTGCGGAATTCAAAAAGGCGCAGCGGTTGCTGCAGGGGGCCAAAGTTGTGGCCGAATGGGCAAAAGCGCCGTCGGCCGAGGAAGTATCGGCCAAGGACGATATGCGTCTGTTGGACCATCCGGCGTTGACGGCGGAAGTGGGCGACGATGCAGCAATGGCGGCGATTGTGCTGGAGCGGTTTGGGCCAGCGCAAACTGCCGCCGCATTTGTGCGGTTGTGGCGCGAAGGGCGGTCTGCGCCCGAAGTGCTGCAAGATTTGAACGCAGCAGCGCCTGCCGCGCGTGAACGCGGCGAATTTGGCGAGTCCGTCTGGTTTACCGTGTCGGTTGGTCGGGCCGGTCGGGCCGAAGCGCGTTGGTTGCTGCCGAAGATTTGCGATGCAGGCAGCATCACCAAGAACGAAATCGGTGCCATTCGGGTGCAGGAAAACGAAACATTTGTGCAGATTGGCAAGGCTGTTGCTGCGAAGTTTGGCAAGGTTCTTGATCTGGAAGCGGGCGTCGTGATGACGCGGATGGAAGGCGAGCCGTCGATGGATCGGCCCGAACGCGCGCCAGCACGGCCAGCGTCAAAACCCGCGCGCCCGGCACCACGCCGTGATGCGGATGAGGCCCCCCGCGCGCCACGGGCCGACAAGCCCGCTTATGTGCCAAAGGCACCGCGATTGGTGGAAGATACTGAACCCGATGGTCATGCCAAGCCATGGGCCCCGCGCGATGATCAAGAGGCCAAGCCCTTTGTGAAACGCGAAGACGCCCCGCGCAAACCCTATGCCAAGCGCGACGATGCGGGTGCCAAGCCTTATGCCAAGCGCGACGACGGCCCGGCGAAAAAGCCCTATGCGGCGCGAGCCGAAGCAGCGCCTAAGCCCTATGCCAAGCGGGATGATTACGCGGCGAAGCCCTATGTAAAGCGCGATGATGCGTCGCCCAAGCCCTATGCCAAACGTGAAGACTCCGCCAAGCCCTATGCGCGGCGAGAGGAAGGCGCGGCGAAGCCTTATGTAAAGCGCGAGGATGGCGCGAAGCCCTATGCGCGGCGTGAAGATGCGGCTGCGAAGCCTTATGTGAAACGCGATGCAGGCCCGGGCGGCGATGCTGCTGGCAAGCCGCGTTGGGCGGCAGGCGGCAAGCCTGCGGGGGCTGGGCCAGCACGGTCTACAGGGTTCAAATCGCATGGCGGTGGGGCGGCATCGGATGCACGGCCTGCGCGGGCAGCAGGGTTCAAGTCGCACTCAAGCGAAGGCAAGCCTGCGGGTAAGTCGTTTAGTAAGCCGTCGGGGGGCAAGCCTGCGTCTGCCAAGCCGCGCAGCGCACCAGCGACCGATACCAGCAAGCGGTTTGTGCCACCAAAGAAAAAGGGCTGATCAGCCCTTTAGCCGTGCTATCAAGGCGGAATGAAGGCCGGGGGCTGCAGCCAGCACCCCCGGCCTTTTTGCATCCGGTGTGTTGAAAGACAGGGGTTGATTGTGGCGGTCAGTAACCGTTGCCCCGGCACGGGCGGCAATCAGTGCGCCAGCCGCTATATCCCATTCCCACGCATCGCGCAGCGTCAGCATACCGTCGTGCCGACCTTCGGCGACAAGGCAAAGTCGATACGCCAGTGACGTACGAAAGCTGCGCTTGAACTGGGGCACGCCGCCGGGCCACAGGTCTGGTGCCAAGTTTGGTGCTGTGGTCAGCACTTTTGCGTTTTCGATTGTATCCTGAGCGCTGGCTTGAATTGGCTCACCGTTCTTCAGTGCGACGCCATCCGCTGTGGCGCTATACATCCGGTCAAGCGCGGGAAGGTAGACCACGCCTGCGATAATTGCGCCATTTTCGGCGATTGCCAGCGAATGTGCGAAGGCTTCCTCGCCCGCCATGAACGCGCGGGTGCCATCTATCGGATCGATGATGAACTGACGCGCAGTGGAATGGCGGGCGGTGGTGTCTTCATCTTCTTCCGACAGCCAGCCGTAATCGGGGCGGGCGTTGCGAAGCCGGTCTGCAAGCATGGTATTCACCGCCAAGTCAGCCTCGGTTACCGGGCCCGCGCTGCCGGATTTTTCCCAGACTTGCGGGCTTTTCTTCCAGTACCGCATCGCGATTTTACCGGCGGCAAAGGCGGCATCGGTCAGCAGGGCCAGATCATGCACCTGCAAGTATCATCCCCTCGACCAACAGGCTGGGCACGCGCATGGACAGATGCGCGCGGGCATCATTGGCGGGGATCAGGCGTTTCAGCATATCGCGCAGGTTTCCGGCGATGGTGCATTCGTTGACTGGGTATTGGATTTGCCCGCCCTCGACCCAGAACCCCGACGCGCCACGCGAATAGTCGCCGGTGGTGGGGTTGATGGTGGACCCGATCATCGAGGTGATCAGCAGGCCGGTGCCCATGTCGCGGATCAGATCGTCGCGGCTGGCGGTGCCTTGAGTGAGGTCGATGTTCGAGTTGGACGGCGATGGTGGTGAGGATGGCCCGCGTGCGGCATTGCCAGTGGAACTGAGGCCCAGTTTGCGGGCGGTGGCCAGATCAAGCGTCCAAGACCGCAGGATGCCTGCATCCACAATCGTGCGCCGCGTGGTTGGCAGGCCTTCGGCATCAAACGGGCGCGAGCCGGAGATGCGCGGGCGATGCGGGTCTTCGATCAGCGACAGGCCGGGGGGCAGCACCTGGCCATCCATCGCGTCGCGCAGCCACGATGCCCCGCGCGCAATGGCGTTGCCGTTGATGGCCGACAGCAGATGGCCGATCAACGATGAGGCGACGCGTTCGTCATAGACCACGGAATAGGTGCCGGTTTTGGGTTTTGTTGCGCCGAGGCGTGCAAGGGCGCGTGTCGCGGCAAGTTGGCCGATATCTTCGGCGCTGGGCAATTCGGCAAGGTAAGTGCGGCCTTCGGCGGCCCAATCCCGTTCCATCCCTGTGCCGGAGCCGGTGAATGCAACGGCAGATACCGAATGGCCCGTGCGGCCATAGCCACCTGAAAAGCCGTTGGTGGCGGCCAAGTGCATGTCGCGGCGCCAATAGCTGGCAGAGGCTTCGACTTGGGTGATGCCTTGGGCGGCCATGGCGGCAGCTTCGGCGCGGCGTGCCGTGTCTTCCAATGCGGCAGCGCTGGGTTCGGGTGTGGCATCCGTCAGATCCAGTGCAGCAAGATCCCAGGCCTTGGTAATCTGATCTGTGCTGGCAAGGCCGACATAGGGGTCATCCGGGGCTTCGCGCGCCATTGCCACAGCGCGTTCGGCGACTTCGGCAATGGTGGCGGCCGAGGTTTCGGATACGGAAACACAGGCCTGCCGCCCACCAATCAACACCCGCAGGCCCATTTCAATGCCTTCGGCACGTTCGGCCTTTTCCAACGCGCCCGCCCGCAGATCAATGCCGATAGAGGCGCCATCCATGGCCAAAGCATCGGCAGCTTCGGCCCCGGCGCGCAGGGCGGCATCCAGCAAAGCTTCGGTCAACTGTTGCAGGGTGGCGGCCATGGGAACGATCCTTCTATGCTGCTGTCGAGGTAGTCCGGCAAAGGGTTAGGTGCAAGCCTTGGCACGGCCAAAATAAACAAGGGCCCCCGGCGGTGCGGAGGCCCTTGCGTTATGGTGCAGGTGCTTATTGCAGGCGTTGGCCGTTGGCGAAGAAGCCTTTGTCCTTGAACTCCAGCGTCGAGGTCAGGGTGTCTGGCCCTTCGCCCACAGTGGCAAACATGCCCGACATCATCCGAAATCCCATCGCCTGATCTTCGGGCACAAGGCCCATCGCGATCAGTTTATCCAGCAGGGTGTTGGCCCCGACCAGTTTCAGATCAATCTTGCCGGTGGGTACAGGCATGCCCTGAAACGTGGTCAGATCGGTGTTGTCGAAAGTCAGCGCGCCGGTGCCTGTCAGCTCGGCCCCGGCGATGCTGGCCCGCAGTTCCGTCAACTCCAGCGCGTGCAACTCGCCGGGAGGGGCATCCCCCAAAGCCTCGGTCGCCTTGGTGTCGGTGATATCGACAGTCAGCCTAGCCTTGCCCTTGGTATCAATGATCACGGTCGCCGGATCATGCGGCAGATTGCCGGTCGGATCGAACATCGCCCAGATATCTTCGGAGATCGCGAAATCAACAAGCTTGGTGGTGAAAGCGAAATCTTCGGGCACGTCGGATTTTGACACAGGCATCAGCAGGTTGAACAGCGCCTCGGAATAGGTGACCTTCACCTCGGGGAACGGGATTTCAGGGCCGCTGACAGTCATCGCCATGCCTTTGCCGCCGATGCCGTATGCCATGCGGGTCTTGTCCAAAGCAAACGTGACATTGCCGCTGTCGGCGCTGCCGGTAACTTTGGTTGGTCCCTTAGCCTCGGTTACGTTCATGTCGAACGTGGTTTTACCATAGGAAAAACTGCCCTCGGCATTGAAGCCTGCTTTCAGCGCTTCAGCCATATTTTCCATCATCGCCACGCCAAGGAAGGTGCCCTTGGTCGATCCGGAAAGATCTGCGACGTTCACCGTCATATCGACGTTGCTTGCGTCTTCGGGATTTGTCGCCTTGATAACCATGGCCATCGAGGCCGCCCCAAAGGTGCTGTCGATGGATTTGGCATCGGCACTGCCCGCGACCAGATATTTGGCGTCCAATCCCGTAACGGTGATATCGACATTCATATCAACCGCGGCAGCATCGACGCCTTCGACTTCATCAATCTTGACGTTCAGCGTCGGCGCGGTTGCCGCATAACTGGTTTCGGTGGCACTGCCGCCCGCGATCATCTTCAAACCCGGCTGAGACACCAGCAAGCTAAGATTGGTTGGGCCAGAGCCATCTTCAGTCTTCGGCACCGTCAGCGTGATGGGGTAGCTTTCGGCCATGGTCACTTCGACTGTGCCATCACCAAGATCGCGAAAGTTGATCTGGCCAAATTGCGCATCGACCAGCCCACCAGCCCCGTCATCCATGGTGATCGCAGCCCCTTCGACGCGCAAAGTATCGCCGTCACGGGTGGCCGAGGTTGATTGAACTGTTTGGCCGTAAGACGCGCTCATGTCTTGCCAGTTTTGCCACACCTCTTCTGGGGTGACCTGCGCAAATGCCGCGCTCATTCCAACAAACAGGGCTGTAACAGCCGTTGTTCCGGCCAATTGCCATTTTTTCATAACGATACCTTTATACTGGGCTTGATGCCGTATCCTGATTTGGCCAAGGCTGGGGGTCAAGTGCTTCTGTTGCAGGGGTGGTCGGCATAGAGACACGCTTTGGTGACAGCAAGTTGGCGGGAGGGGGCGAACATGCAAGGCAAGGTGGTAGTGATTACGGGTGCCAGCCGGGGCATAGGTGCGGCAACGGCGCGTGTGTTTGCAAACGCGGGTGCCCGCGTCGCGTTGTTGGCGAGGTCAAGCGGGCAGGCCAGCGAAGTGGCGACGCAGCTGGGCGCGGACGCGATGGCGCTGCCCTGTGATGTGGCGGATGCGGCGTCGGTGGCGGCGGCCATTGCGGCCGTGATGACGCGCTGGGGCCGGGTGGATGTGTTGATCAACAATGCCGGCGTGATCGACCCGATCGCCCGGATTGCCGATGCCAAACCCGATGATTGGGGCCATGCGATTGATGTCAATCTGAAGGGCGTGTTTTACGGCATGAGCACTGCTATCCCGATCATGCGGGCGCAGAGGGGCGGCACAATATTGACAGTCTCATCAGGCGCTGCCCATTCACCGCTGGAAGGGTGGAGTGCCTATTGCGCCTCCAAGGCCGGGGCGGCGATGCTGACCCGTGCCGCACATCTTGAAGAAGCAGCGCACGGCCTGCGCATCATGGGGCTGTCGCCCGGCACCGTTGCGACCGACATGCAGGTGACGATCAAGGCCAGTGGCGTAAACCCGGTTAGCAAATTGGACCCAAGCGTACACATCCCCGCCGACTGGCCCGCACGCGCGCTGCTGTGGATGTGCAGCGACGCGGCGGACGCGTGGTTGGGGCAAGAGATATCGCTGCGCGATGAAGGTGTGAGGCGGGCAGTTGGGTTGATTGGGTGAGGGGGGGCTCCCAGTACCGCCGTGTGTTTACAGACCAAGCCGCAAGGATGAAAGATAACCGCTGCGAGAGCAACGGCGCTTTGGCCGATGGTGTGTCCAGAACGTCATGGCTTGCCCGGTTAGCCGCGCATGGAAGTGCTATCGGCAGTGGACGACGTAAGCCATTGATAACCATAAACTAGTTAAAGCATTGATTCTTGGTGCGAAAAGTCTATATTGAGCTCTATGAGTGATTGGTTTAATTCAAAAAAATCGGCGCAGGTGGCCGCGTTCTTCTGCGCGAAACAGGGTGGTAGCATTCCTGTTTTGAAGCTTGTTAAGCTTATTTACCTGTCAGACCGGCAGTTTATGGCGGAATGTGGATTCCCAATAACTAACGATAAGCACGTTTCGATGCCGCACGGCCCTGTCAATTCGCGGACCTACGAAGTGATGAGCGGGAATGTGGAATCCGAAGAGTGGAGCGACCTAATCTCGGATCAAGCGGGCTATCGCGTTGGACTTTCTCGCGTGCTTACCGAAGATGATTTTGATGAGTTATCGGACGCCGAGATTGAGACCCTAGAAAAAGTTTGGGGTGAGTTCGGTGGAATGGGGAAATACGCAATACGCGATTGGACGCATGCTAACTGCCCTGAATGGGAAGACCCTAACGGCAGTTCGGCAGCGATCCCACTTGAGCGCACATTAAGATTCTTGGGCGTTGAAAACGCCGACAAGTACGCGAGGCGATCAGAAGTTTATCGTGAGTTCCGCCTAGCTCTCAGCGAAATGCAAGAAAACGTTGCCACTAGCGCGTGGTGATACTTTTCTGATGCCCGCAGGCTCGAATGGTATGCACCTGTTTGTCGTATGCACCGTACCTTGCCATGCAGGTAAAGTTGTACTGGCGAATATTACTACTTGGAAGGACGCTCGTTGCGATGACACTGTTCGCATCACTAGTGGCGCTCACCCATTCATCACCCATGACAGTTATGTAGCCTACAACTTCTCCGAGATCGAGAGAGCTATCACGGTGGAGGCCGGTATCCGTCTCGGTCGCTTCATACCCAGAGAAAAGTTTCAAGAACCTGACCTTACGAGGATCTCAGACGGTCTCTTGTTATCTCGATTCACGCCACGCAAAGTTAAGAAGTATCTAGGCCCCTAGATATCCTTCGCTTGGCCCACCTCCCCATCACTTCCCCCTCTTCTGCACCCGTGACAGAAACTCTGGTGGGCGTTTGGCGACCCAGGTCAGGAACGTGGCAAGCCGCGGGTGTTCGCGTAATGCGGCCACCGTGTTGAACTTTCTGGCAAGATCGGTTTCCGACAGGGCTGCGTGAATTTCCTTGTGGCAGATGTGATGCAACAGAACGGTCGCACTGCCCTTGCCGCCCTTGGCGCGGGGGATCAGGTGGTGCAGGCTTTGCGGCACATCCTCGGGGATTGGGCGCAGGCACAGCGGGCAGGTTGGTGCGGTGGTCATGCGATTGGTGCTTTTCCAGCTTTGACACAAGGGGGGTGACGGCGTAGTCAACCTCAGGCAGTAGGCGGGCGCAAGTAGCAGGCAACAGGGGGCGCAGGGTGGCAGAGCAATCGGAACTGGCGGCGCGCGTTCTTGGATTTATTGAACAGGGTCGCGATATCGCACTGGCGTGGATTGCGAGCCCGGCGGCGTGGTCGCAGTTTACGTTGCTTGCTTTGGCGTTTGTGGCGGCGGTTTTCGCGGCGCGCAAACTTGGGCCTTGGCTGACGCGCCTGATCACGCCGCTTGCGGGGCCGGGCGGCATTCTGGATAAAGTGCGGCGGTTTGGCTTGATGCTGCTGCCGCTGCTGATGCCAGTGTTGGCGTATGGCTTTACGGCGGCAGGCGAAGCAATCACGCGGTCTATGTTCGGGTCGGGCGATGTGATTGCCTTTGGCAAGCGGGTGTTCTTGCTGCTGGCCGCGCGCATTCTGGTGCGCGATGTGCTGGGCGACCCGTTCCTGCGCCTGCTTGGCCGCTATGTGCTGATGCCGGTGGCGGTGCTGTATGCCTTTGGCCTGCTGGATGACGTTACCGCCCGGCTGGACGAGACGGTTATCGCGTTGGGCAACATCAAGTTTTCAGTGTTGGCGCTGCTACGCGGGGTGATTGCGGGGTCGCTGCTGTTCTGGCTTGGGTCTTGGTCGAACCGGCAAAGTGCGGACTACATCACCAAGCAAGAGGTTCTGCGCCCAGCTACCCGCGTGCTGGCGGCAAAGCTGGTTGAGATTGCGATCTTTGGTGCCGCGTTTCTGTTGCTGATGTCGATCATGGGCATCGATCTGACGGCGGTTGCCGTTTTGGGCGGCGCGCTGGGCGTTGGGATTGGCCTAGGTTTGCAGCAGATTGCCGCAAACTTCATTTCCGGCATGATCCTGCTGCTGGAAGGCCAGACGACAGTTGGCGATTATGTCGAACTGGATGGCGGCGAAAAGGGCACCATCGTTAAAATGACCGCCCGCGCCTGCGTTCTGGAAACCTTTGATGGCCGTTGGATTGTCGTGCCGAATGAACATTTCATCACGACGCGGGTGGTGAATTATTCCGATCAAGGCAGCGCCAATCGGTATGAAGTGGTGTTTTCTGTCAGCTACGACACCGACATCAACCGCGTACCGCCGATTATCGAGGCGGCAGTGGCGGCGCTGCCGTTTATCCTGCAATCGCCCGATGGACCGGATTGCGAATTGAAGGGCTTTGGCGAAAGTGCCGTCGATTTCGCAGTGGAATATTGGGTGAACGGTATCGATGACGGGCGGCACAAGTATGCAAGCCCGGTGCTGTTTGCCATTTGGAATGCGCTGAAGGCCGAGGGGATAGAAATGCCCTATCCGCATCGGGTGGTGGAAATTAAGGGTGGTGTGCCATTGGTCCAGACATGAGCTTTGCATTGGTTATTGGTGCCGGGCCTGCGGGCCTGATGGCGGCCGAGGAATTGGCACGCAGTGGTGCCCGCGTGGTGGTGGCAGAGGCCAAGCCAACCGTCGGGCGCAAGTTCCTGATGGCGGGCAAATCGGGGCTTAACGTCACCAAGAACGAAGTCCTGCCCGCGTTTCAGGCGCGGTTTGACGGTGATTGGTTGGCCCCGATGCTGGCCGAGTTTGGCCCGGATCAGGTGCAGGAATGGTGCGCTGGCTTGGGTCAGCCGGTGTTTACCGGGTCATCGGGGCGGGTGTTTCCGAAAACCATGAAAGCCTCGCCCTTGCTGCGGGCTTGGTTGGGGCGATTGGCGGCGGCGGGGGTGGAAATTCGCACGCGCTGGCATTGGGTTGGGTTCGATGAGAATGGTTTCGCCTTTGATACACCCTCGGGGCGGCAGGTTTTGCAGCCAGCGGTGACAGTGCTGGCGCTTGGTGGCGCCAGTTGGGCGCGGCTGGGATCTGATGCTGCATGGGTGCCGCTGTTGCGCGACCGCGGCGTTGAAATCGCTCCGTTCAAGCCCGCGAACATGGGGTTCAGTGTGGCATGGTCTGCCCATATGACGCGGTTCTTCGGGATGCCGGTGAAGGGCGTTGCCCTGATGGCAGGCGGGCAGCGCGAGCGGGGGGAATTTATAATCTCTGCCCGCGGACTGGAAGGCGGCGGCATCTATGCGGTGTCGCGCGCTGTGCGCGATGGTGCGGAACTGGCGCTGGATCTGATGCCCGATGTGGCACTGGCGGAAGTGGACGCGCGGCTTGCCAGGATGCGGCCACGCGAAACAGCCGCGAACTGCTTGCGCAAGCTGGGCCTGCCGCCGGTCGCGGTGGCACTGGTGATGGAATTTGGCCGGGGTCTGCCATTGGGGCAGGCAGTCAAGCATCTGGTTGTGGCGCATCAGGGGCCGCGGCCGATCGACGAGGCAATATCGGTGGCGGGTGGGATCACACGCGATGCAGTGACGGACGACCTAGAATTGAAGGCGATTCGCGGGCTGTTTGTCTGCGGCGAAATGCTGGATTGGGAGGCACCAACCGGGGGCTATCTGCTGACCGGAGCATGGGCAACAGGGCGCTGGGCGGGGCAGCGGGCGGCAAAACGGATAGGCTGAATTTTCGCAAAAATTCACTAATACACATATATATCAAATAGTTAGAAAGTTGTTATCGCATAACAAGCGGCTGATTTTGCATAACTTGCGGCTTGGGCACAATTTGGCTTCATCGAAACGAGCCAATCTGCTCATCCACCATCCCGAAAGGACACGACATGCTGCCAGCTGTCAAAAATACCGTCATCGCCTCGGTCACCGCATTTGCGCTTGCCATCACCGCAGCGACCCCGACCCACGCCCTTGGCAAGAACGAGCGTAATTTCATCGCCGGTGCTGCAACAGCGCTGGTGATCAATGGCCTCATCCGCCAAGACCGTATGCTTCGCCAACAGGCGCCACGCCATGTACAGCCGCGCTATGTTCACCCGCAGCCGGTGTACCAACCACAACCGGTGTATCGCACCAGCGTCTACAACACCGTCGCAGCACAGGCCTTTAACAGCTATTCGCGCGGCGAACGTCTGGCCATTCAGCGCCAGCTGGCACGCCAAGGCTACTACCATTCCAGCATCGACGGGTCGTTCGGCCCCGGCACCTACAACGCCGTCGCAGCCTATGCCCGCGATATCGGTGCCAGCAACCGCCTAGGGTCACGCGAAGGCATTTACGGCATCTACGACGGTTTGATTTTCTGAAGTTCGTAACGAGTGATGTGCAGCTGACGAGTAAGCAGGGCGGGGGGAAACCCCCGCCTTTTTGCGTTGGCGGGGAATTGGTCGAAATCCGGTTGGTAAGATGTGGGGCAGTGTGCCCGCGGGTGGCTAGTACCGACAGAGTTCGCGGTGGCACCTAGTGGGAAAGCCAAAAATCGATAGTATGAGGCAGTATTATTTTTCCGCTGCGTTGATAGACAGAACTCAGTGGCGCATTGAACAGGAGGCGGCATGTCTAAGCTAAGGTCGCTGTACCGACTCTTCGGTTACAAATCGGGGTCAGGAATGGTCGGGCGGGGCGATGTGGAAGCATCTTTTACGTCGCTATTCCCCAACGACCTCGAAAACAGCCGCCCTGCGGAAGGATTCACCCTGATGTCTCAGTTCTATAGAGATATGCGGGGCGACAAGGCGGCACCCTTAGAGCACGACGGAGACATGCTTCTGTTCCAGTACGGAACTTTTGACTTCGGCAATGGGCCAAAGTTTGATCTGAATCTGACTCGGCAGCTGACTTATGGCGATACCAGCGACGATCCGGAAATCTGGCAACTTCAACTTACGTATAGCTTCCAGCCAGATTCGGATTGGGCCGTGATCGGCAGCCATAATGCTTGGTGTCCGAACCCGGAAAGTCTGGATCGATTCATGCGCGATGTGCTTGCCAGCGAGGCCATCAAGAGGGCTGCAGATCGCGAGCCGTTTAGTGTTTCATTGACTTGGGATAACGCTTGATGTCGAAGCCAGCGCGGCGGCGCTTAGCGGGTTCGCTTGTTGTCCCTCAATGCTTCACCATCACATGCCGAACCACCGTGTAATCCTCCAGCGCATAGGCGCTCATGTCCTTGCCATACCCCGATTGCTTCAACCCGCCATGCGGCATTTCGTTGACCAGCATGAAATGCGTGTTCACCCAGGTGCAGCCGTAGCGCAGTCGGCTGGCGGTGCTCATGGCGCGGCCTACGTCCTTGGTCCAGACTGATGACGCTAGGCCGTAGTCGCTGTCGTTGGCCCAGGTTACGGCTTGGTCGACGTCGGTAAAGGGGGTGATCGACACGACGGGGCCGAAGACTTCGCGCCGCACAATCTCGTCGTCTTGTTTTGCCCCCGCCACGACGGTCGGGCGGTAGTAAAAGCCGTCGGTCATCACCTCGCCGCCGGTGGTGATCTCGATATGCGGCACATCGCGGGCGCGGTTGACGAAGCTGGCGACACGGTCGCGCTGGCGGAGCGATATCAGCGGGCCGATTTCGTTGGTGCTGTCATCGGCGTTCGACAGTTGGATGGTTGACACGGCGGAGGTCAGGTCGGCAACCAACCGATCATAGACCTTTTTACCGGCATAAATCCGGCAAGCGGCGGTGCAATCTTGGCCTGCATTGTAAAAGCCAAAGGCGCGCAGGCCGTCGACCACTTCGGCAATATCGGCATCATCAAACACGATAACCGGGGCCTTGCCGCCCAGTTCCAGATGCGTGCGTTTCACGGATTTCGCGGCGGCATCCAGCATTTTCTTGCCCGTCGCCACGTCGCCCGTCAGCGAGATCATATCGACGCCGGGATGGTTGATCAGATAGCTGCCAACGGTCTGGCCGCGCCCGCTAATCACCGAAACCACCCCTTCAGGCAGTTCTTCCGCCAAGATATGCGCCATCTTCAGTGCGGTCAGCGGCGTTTGCTCCGACGGTTTGAACACCACGGTATTGCCACCACCAATCGCCGGGCACAGCTTCCACGCCATCATCATCAGCGGGTAATTCCACGGCGCGATCGACGCGATCACCCCCACCGCATCACGCCGGATCATCGAGGTGTGACCTGCCAGATATTCCCCCGCCAACGCGCCGTGCTGAGTGCGCACGGCCCCTGCGAAAAAACGGTAACAATCGACGATGGCCGGGATTTCGTCGTTCAGGGCGGCATTGATCGGCTTGCCGCAATTCAACGCCTCGAGTGCCGCAAAATCATGCGCGTCGCGTTCGATCCGGTCGGCAATGCGCAGCAATGCGGCGGAACGCTCGGCCGGTGTGGTGCGTGACCAGCCGTCAAATGCCTTGCGGGCGGCGGCAACCGCGCGGTCTACTTGGGCATTCGATGCCTCTGGCACCTCAAGGATCAGCCCACCAGTGCGGGGATTTAGGATTTGCTCGCGCGCCTCTTGGCCTGCCTCGAACTTGGAGCCGATCAGCAGGGACGTGAGGATTTTGGGATGTGCGGTGTCCATTGTGGCCTCCGGTTTATTTACCTGCGCCTGCGGTTTCGGACCCGCCGCGCGTGACGTAATAGGCGATAAGAATAGGGATGACGGTGGCCGCGAACACCACGATTGCCACCACATTGGTGACCGGGCGTTGGCGCGGGCGCACCAGCTCTTGCAGCATCCAGATCGGCAGGGTCGATTGCTGGCCTGCGGTGAAAGTGGTGACGATCACTTCGTCGAACGATAGCGCAAAGGCCAGCATGCCGCCTGCCAGCAGGGCCGAGCCAAGGTTGGGCAGCAGGATATAGCGAAACGTCTGGAAGGCGTTGGCGCCGAGATCGGCAGATGCCTCCATCACGCCACCCGACAGCCGGCGAAACCGGGCGACGGCGTTGTTATAGACGATGACGATGCAGAAGGTGGCGTGCCCGAGGATGATGGTCAGGGTGGAAAACGGGATATCCATGATCGAGAAGGCAGACCGCAGCGACATGCCGGTGATGACGCCGGGCAAGGCGATTGGCAGGATAATCAGCAGCGATATCTGTTCGCGGCCAAAGAATTTGGTCCGGGCCATGGCGGCGGATACAAGGGTGCCAAGGATCAAGGCGAGGGCTGTGGAAACGGCAGCCACTTGCAATGACAGCACCATCGGCGGCCAGATATCAGCACGGTTCCACGCCACGGCGAACCATTTTGTGGTCAGGCCGGGGGGCGGGAATTGATAGCTGCGTTCCTCGGTTGTGAAGGCGTAAAGGAAGATCAGCACGATCGGCAGGTGCAGAAATAAAAGGCCAGCGATAGCGCCGATTTTCAGGCCAAGGGGCGCGCGGGTTTCAGAGGGCATCGAAGGCCCCCGCGCGTTTGGCCGCACTAAGATAGACCAGCATGATGACAATTGGCACCACGGCAAAGGCGGCGGCCAGTGGCAAGTTACCCGCAGTGCCTTGCTGCTGGTAGACGGCCAAGCCAATGAAACGGGCGGAAGTGCCTACGATTTGTGGGATGATGTAATCGCCCATGGTCAGCGAGAAGGTGAAGATCGACCCCGCGATAACCCCGGGCAGGGCGAGGGGCAGAACCACTGTGCGGAAGGTCTGCGCGCGGGTGGCACCCAAGTCTGCCGAGGCTTCCAGCATTGAGGTGGGCACCCGTTCCAGCGAAGCCTGCATCGGCAATATCATGAACGGCAGCCAGACATAGACGAAGACGATGAAGGTACCGATGTACGAAGTGGACAGCGAATTGCCGCCAATCACCGGGGTGGCAAGAATGGCGTTCAACACGGCCCCAAGGCCAAGGCTTTCGGCGGCCCAGGTGATGATACCCTCTTTGGCGAGGATCAGTTTCCACGCGTAAACCTTGACCAGATAGCTGGACCAAAGCGGCAGCATGACGCCCAGATAAAACACCGCTTTCCAACGGCCTTTGGCGTAGCGGGCGGCGAAATAGGCGATCGGAAACGCGATGATCGCGGAGGCAAGAGTGACCACGGCAGACATCAAAAGCGTGCGCCAGATGATGTCAAAGTTTTGCGGCCGGAACAGTTCGGCATAGGTTTTCAAGGTGAATTCGGGCACTACGAGGCCGGAAAATTCGTCGATGGAATAGAAGCTTTGCAGCAGCAGCGCGACCAATGACCCGACATAGACGATGCCCAGCCACAACAGCGGCGGTGCGATCAGCAGCGCCAGCAACACGTTCGGCCTGCGCCAGAACAGGCCGGTCAACCGATCAGCCAGCCCGCGTTCGGGCATGATGGCAGGGGTGGCGGTCATTGGCATGGTCCGGTGACGCGGCGGGGTAAACCGCGCCCTGCGGTGTTCCGCGGGCACTGTTCTTGTAGGGCGGGGGTCACTCCGCCATCAGTGACGCAACGCCCCATCATGCACCGTCCATCACATGCAGCGCTTCGGGATCAAAGGTCAGGCCAACCGTCTGGCCAGCCTCTGGCACCGCTTGGCCCGCCGGGATCAGCGCCGACACTTCGGCCCCACCGGGGGCAGCGATGGTAATGCGGCTGCCGGCACCAAGATAACGCAGGCCGGTGACGGGCCCCGATAACAGCGCACCACCGGCTTCCGATATGTGCAAAGCTTCGGGGCGCAGACTGGACCACTGGGCCGGGCCGCCAAGGCTGCGGGTTACTTCCGGCGGCAGCACGTTCGATGACCCGACAAAATCGGCGACAAACCTTGTGCGCGGTTTGGCGTAAACCTCTGCCGGGGTGCCGATTTGCGCGATCTTGCCGTCATTGAACACAGCAAGGCTGTCGGCCATCGACAGCGCCTCACCCTGATCATGGGTGACGAAAACGAAGGTGATACCGAGCCGCTGTTGCAGGGTTTTCAACTCGTCCTGCATCGCCTCGCGCAGTTTAAGATCCAGCGCGCCAAGCGGTTCGTCCAGCAACAAAACGCGGGGTTCATTGACCAAGGCCCGCGCCAAAGCGACGCGCTGGCGTTGCCCGCCGGAAAGTTGCGATGGCTTGCGGTTGCCGTAATCATCAAGCTTGACCAAAGCCAGCATTTCATCGGCTTTTGCATAACGCTGGCTGCGCGAAACGCCTTTGACCATCAATCCGTAGGCCACGTTATCGCGCACGTTCATATGCGGAAACAGCGCGTAATCCTGGAACACGGTGTTGACGTTGCGCAGATGCGGCGGGGTGTTTGAAACATCGTCGCTGAAGATGCGGAT
The DNA here is from genome assembly GCA_963708425.1 of uncultured Alphaproteobacteria bacterium. Lineage (GTDB taxonomy): Bacteria > Pseudomonadota > Alphaproteobacteria > Rhodobacterales > Rhodobacteraceae > JACMNW01. The sequence continues at coordinate 1,389,569 of OY970206.1, read as the reverse complement.
CACGCCGCTCGTTGGTTTTTCAAACCCCGAGATCAGCCGCAGGCAGGTGGTTTTGCCAGACCCAGACGGCCCCAGCATGGCAAAGAACGACCCTTCCGCAATGGTCAGATCAACGCCGTCCACGGCATGTACGCTGCCGAAATGGCGGGAAACGGCTTGGAATTCGACGGCGGGAGTCATGAGATTGTCCAGCAATAACCGCAGGGTGCGCATTCATTGCGCACCGCACCGGTTCAAGGGGAAAAAGGTGCGCAATGAATGCGCACCCTACGACGTGGTGTTACCGCCCGCCAATAACGCCGATGTAATCGGACACCCAGCGATAGTAGGGCACGCACTCGCCTTGGGCGCATTTGCTGGTCGGCGTGGTCCAGAACCGGATTTTGTCGAAGTTTTCGCTTTGGTTGCCAACGCATCCTTCAGGGGTTTGCATGCCCGATGCGTTCGAACAGGCCGCCGGGACAACCGGGATGCCACCGAACCAAACTGAAAGGTCCGATTGCAGGTTTGACGATAGGGAATGTTCGATCCACTTGTAGGCGCAGTTCAGATTGGTGGCATCTGCCGCAATCATCGACGTATCGGCCCAGCCAGTGACCCCTTCGACCGGGATGACGGAGTCAACTTTCTGGCCCGACCCCTGCAAGACATTTGCCATGAATTCCCACGAGCCGGAAGCCGCAATACCTTCATTCGTAAAGTCGTCAATCTGGATGAAGGCATCATGCCAATACCGCGCGACCAACTGGCGTTGCTGGCGCAGCAGATCAAGGGCGGCTTTGTATTGGTCTTCGTTCAGTTCGTACGGGCTGGTGATCCCAAGTTCCGGCTTGTGCGTCATCAGATAAAGCGCTGCGTCAGCGATGTGAATTGGCCCATCATAGGCCTGAACGCGGCCCTTGTTGGATTTTCCGTCGGGAAGTGTTTGCTCCTCAAACACGACACTCCACGAGGTTGGCGGCGTGTCACCAAAAACCTCGGTGTTATAAAGCAGCACGTTTGAACCCGACATGTAGGGCACACCGTAATGCACGCCATCAACGGTATGCCAGGCCGCGTCTTTCAGGCGGTCATCGACCGTCGCCCAGGACGGGATCAGATCAACATTGACTGGCTGTACGCGCTTGCCCGCGATCAGCCGCAGCGAGGCATCACCCGAGGCGGTGACCAGATCAAAGCCACCCTCGTTCATCAGGGCGACCATTTCGTCCGATGTATTGGCGGTCTTGACGTTGACCTTACAACCCGAGTCCGCCTCGAACTTGGTCACCCAGTCAAATGCCTTGTCGGTTTCGCCGCGTTCGATATAGCCCGCCCAAGCCACAATATTGACCTGACCTTCCGAAGCACCAACCTCGGTCATCTGTGCCAGTGACGGGGATAGGCCGATCACAAGAGCAAGCGCCGATGTGCCCATCAGTTTCAATGTTTTCATAATCGTCTCCCTGAAATACGCCCCGCGCAATAGCGAGGCCGCCGGTTTTCCGGACTTACAGGTAGCGTATGCGAGTGCCGGAGTTTCGCAATATCAAAACGCAGAAGGGTCGTATCTGTTTTTCCGATGGCTTCCAAGGATTGCGAGTGTTGCGCCGTCGGACTTAGGCAAGAGTATTTTTGCGAAAAGGAAGCCGCTTCAACGCGACGAAATCGCCGACTGCGCCGAACGGACAAAATTGAGCGCTGGCGGGGCCAAAGGCGCGCCGCGTCGCCACGCCAGCCCAACTTGAACAGACGGTAAATCGCCTGACACATCGCGAATTTCGATGCGGTCGCCTTCCAGCGACCAGGGCCGGTAGACCAACGATGGTAAAATCGCCAGACCCGCCCCCGTAGCCACCAAGGACCGAACCGCCTCGACTGACCTCGTGCGAAACGCGATATGCGGTTTTACTGCCAAGGCCGCCATCAGGCTGCGGGTGCTTTCCTCGATCTCGTCCACCATCAGCTGGATCAGCGGCTGACCCGCCAATTCATCCAGCGCAATCGCCTCTTGCTGGGCCAGCGGATGCGCCAACGGTAGCCACAGCCGATACGGTGACACCAGCAGCGTTTCCACATGCAGCGCCATTCTGTCTTTGACCGATGACGTTAACAGAACCGCCACGTCCAATTCGCCGCCGATCAGCAGATGCTGCAGGTATTCGCCGTTATCCTCGATGACGTTCAACTCGACCTGCGGGAAAGCGCGGCGAAAGCGCGACAGGATGTCCGACAGCACATAGCCCGCCACCAGCGAGGTCACCCCAAGCGACAGCTTTCCGGTGGCGGTTTCGGCATCATCCTTGAATGTCGTCCGCGCCGTGGCAACATCGGCCAAAATCTGGCGCGCATGGCGCAAGAAGGCGGAGCCCTTGTGCGTAATCTCTATCCCCCGCGCCTGACGGTCAAACAGGGTAACGCCCAAATCATCCTCCAGCGCGCGGATGGCTTCGGTAACTGACGACTGCGAAATAGACAGCGCCCGGGCAGCCCCGGAAACCGACCCTTGCTCGGCCGCCGCGACGAAGAATTGCAACTGGCGCAGGGTGAAAGCCATGCCTGCAGGATCAGGCTGGCGCGGCGGTTGTCAACTGGTCTGGATGGCCGCAAGCAGCGCCGCCCGATGATCCGCCACCAGCGCTTGATAGCTCAGAAGTTTGGCATCGGTGAAATGGCCCGCTTCGGCCAGCAGGTTCACGGTCGCCAGTACTGTGCCGTATGCGTTGGCGACGGGGATGTTCACCGCAGAGCCGAGGCCAAGCGACGTGATCAGGGCATGATCGAAGAACACCTTTTCAAACGCAGCGGGGGTGTTGGCAACGAAGGTTTCGCGCCGGGTGATCACTTGGTCGTGCCACGCGTCATGGGTCAGTGCTTTGGTGCCCTGAACCGGGTAGTCGGCCGGATGCGAAGTATAGGCGCGCCAGCATAAATCTTTTGCGGGGTCGAGCACGGTGACGGTAAACAAAATAGTGCCAAGGGCGGCGCAGGCATGGTGCAGATCGGCGTAGGCTTGCATCGGTTTTGTCCTTCCGGGCGGTCTATCTTCGCATCATCGCAAGCCGGATCAGCGCCCGTTCCATCAGCGCCATCGTCGGCGCGCGCGAGGTGGATCGCAGCGTCAGATCGGTTTCCACCAGCAGCGCCAATGCTTGTTCCAAGGCGCGCTGACCCCAACCAGCGGCTTGCCGCAGCATGATATCGCGGCGCGGGCCAAAGACCGGTGGGCGGGCGCGGGCAAGGCCAGCAGCAGCACCGCCGGGATCAGCCGACGCAGAATGCAGTGTGCGGAAATGGCGCAATGCCCCGATGCACAGACCAACGGCGGTAACGCCCTGGCCTTCCAATCGGCGCAAAAGCGGGCCAATGGCCGCTCCACGCCCGTCGGCAACGGCGTTCAGCAGATCATCCAGTTCCGCCTCGATCGTTGCAGGCGCGAGGGTGGCAACTTCGGCAGGGGTCAGCGGCGAAGGATCGCCCCATTTGTACAGCGCGATCTTTTCCAAAGTCTGGCGAAAATCGCCGGGGTCAATCGCCCGTGCAAGCGTATTCAAATCGGTCATGGCATCGCGATCTATCGCCGTAAGACCCGCCTTTTTCAGAGAAGCCTCAATTTCCTCCCGCGTTGGCGGATCGTCATAGAGGCCGGCGCAGTAGACATCGGGCCGCGTCTCGAACAGCTTTTTCAGCGTCGATTTGCCCGTAAGCCCGCCCGCCGTCACGATCAGTTGTGCATCACCGGGACGCCAGTCTTTCAGTGTCGCCTCCACCAGCGGCGTTAACGCATCGGCGGCATCTTCCAGCAAGGCCACGCGCGGGCCAGGGAAAAAGCCCTGCGCCTTCAATGCGTCCAGCAGAAGCGCCGGGTCTTTGCGCACATCAGAGGCCGGAATGCGGGTCAGGCGCATTTCGCCTTCACCTTCCGGGCCGATCAGGGCTGCAATAACCTCGGCCCGCTTCATCGCCACCCGCATCGGATCGGCACCAAAGATCAACAGACCAGCGCGCGACGGATCAGGATTGGCAAAATAGCGTGACGCCTCGGCCCCGCGCAAAATCATGCCGTTGCCCACTGCCCCGACGTGGCAATCAGGCGCGTCACGATCTGATCCGCCAAAATCCGCATCAGGCGTAGGGCCGCGTCCTGTTCGGCAGCCAGCCCGGCCACCGTAGACCCCGTGGCGGAATAGGAGGTAAAGCTGTTCACTTTGCCGCCCGTCAGGCGAACACCAGTTGTCGTATCCGTCAGACCCCAGGTAACTGACCCAGTCAGATTATAGCGCGTAATGGCCCCTTCGGGTGTAATGCCAACCCCAATCGCTTGCGTCGTGATGCTGTGCGACAGCGCATAACGCGGCGCTTCGGGGCGGCTAAGGCGTTCTTCCAGCCGCTGCACCAGATCGAAGCCGTTCTTGTCGGATGGGTCATCTACCCGAATCCGCCCTTGCAGCCCGGCAGCGGCACCACCGGTGCCATAGGCCGGTGCAAAGCCGCAGCCCGCCACTGGCATGGCAGCCATCAGCAGCAAGAAGGTGCGGCGATCAGATGACGACATTCACAATCCGCCCCGGAACAACGATCAGTTTCTTTGGCGGCACCCCACCCAAAACCCTGCGCACAGTCTCATCCGCCAGCACCAGCAATTCAACCTCCGCCACTGGCATATCTTTCGGCACGCTGATTTCCGCCCGCCGCTTGCCGTTAATCTGGATCGGCAAGATCACGGTATCATCCACCAGCAGCGCCGCATCAGCCTTTGGCCACGGCGCATTTGCCACCAGACCAGTGCCGCCCTGATAACCCCAGATCGATTCGGCAATATGCGGCGTCATTGGCGACATCAGCTGTGCCAGCGTACGGATCCCGGCTTTCATCGCCGTGGTCGATCCATTGGCGCGAGACAGGATGTTGGTGAATTCGTACAGCTTCGCGATGGCCTTGTTGAAGGTAAAGCTTTCAATGCCCACGGTTACATCGTGCACAGCGCGCGCCGTTGCCCGTGCCAGATCGGCATCATCGACACCCACATGATCGGCAGGCATTTCGCCAATCCGCGAACATAGCGCCCAAACCCGGGCAAGGTGCTTATAGGTGGCCTCGGCGCCCGATGCAGTCCATTCAACATCGCGCTCGGGTGGGCTGTCAGACAGCACGAACCAACGCGCGGTATCTGCCCCGAACGCGGCGATGATATTCATCGGATCGACGACGTTCTTCTTTGACTTTGACATCTTGGCCGACGGAATCACATCCACCGCCACGCCATTCGCCAGCTTCCCATCTGTTACCTCTTCGGGCAGATGATAGATCGGCCGACCAGTTGCATCGCGGGTCAGGTAAATCTCATGCGTCACCATGCCTTGCGTGAACAACGCATTGAACGGCTCAATCGCCGTTGCAGGCAGATGCCCGGTCTTGTGCATCGCCCGCGCGAAAAAGCGGCTGTAAAGCAGATGCAAAATCGCATGCTCGACACCGCCGATATACTGATCGACGTTCATCCAGTAGGACGCATCTTCCGCATTGGTCGGCGTGCTGGCATGCGGCGAGGTGAAGCGCGCGTAATACCAGGACGAATCGACGAACGTATCCATCGTGTCGGTTTCCCGCCGCGCATCCGCCCCGCATTTCGGGCAAGTGCAATTGCGCCAGGTCGGATGTCGGTCCAGCGGATTGCCGGGAATATCAAACGTCACATCATCGGGCAACTTGACTGGCAGGTTCGCCTTCGCCTCGGGCACCACGCCGCAGGTGGCGCAATGGATCACCGGGATAGGGCAGCCCCAATAGCGTTGCCGCGAAATGCCCCAGTCGCGCAGCCGGTAGTTGGTAACGCCGCGACCAACGCCTTTAGCTTCGCAAAATTCGATTGCGGCAGTCACGGCAGCATCGCCGGATTGAACCTCATCACCCGCAAACCCACGCACATAGCGCACGCGTTCAGATTTCATCGGCGTAAATGCTTCGGTCAACGGCCCATCTTCTGCACCAACCGCCACAAAAACGGCAGGAATTGGCAGCCCGTACTTCGACGCAAAGTCAAAATCCCGCTGGTCATGCGCCGGGCAGCCGAAAATCGCGCCCGTGCCATAGTCCATCAGCACGAAATTCGCGATGTAAACTGGCAACTCGACCGAGGTATCAAACGGATGCAGCACCCGAATGCCGGTATCAAACCCCAGCTTTTCGGCCTTTTCGATTGCTTCTTCGGTGGTCCCGCCCCGACGGCACTCGGCAATAAACTCGGCCACCGCCGGGTCGTGCCGTTCCAGATGCTTGGCCAGCGAATGATCGGGGGAAATCGCCGCAAACGATGCCCCCAACAAAGTATCCGGCCGTGTCGTATAAACCTCCAGCCGGTCAAAGCCATCCGGCGCGCCAGTGGTGGTGAACGCAAACTGCAGGCCACGCGACTTGCCGATCCAGTTCGCCTGCATCAGGCGCACCTTGTCGGGCCAGTTGGTCAACCCATCCAAAGCCGACAGCAATTCTGCCGAATAGTCGGATATCTTGAAGAACCACTGCGTCAGTTCCCGCCGTTCTACTGGCGCGTTGGACCGCCAGCCCTTGCCGTCAATCACCTGTTCATTGGCCAGAACGGTCATGTCGACCGGGTCCCAGTTCACCACGGCGGCCTTGCGGTACACCAGCCCAGCCGCCATCATGTCGATGAACATGCTCTGCTGTTGGCCGTAATACTCCGGGTCACAGGTGGCAAACTCGCGGCTCCAGTCAATCGACAGGCCCAGCGGCTTCATCTGTTTGCGCATTTCCGCGATGTTGCCGTAGGTCCATTCCTTCGGATGCCCCCCGCGTTCCATCGCGGCGTTTTCCGCGGGCATCCCGAACGCATCCCACCCCATCGGATGCAGCACCGAAAACCCTTGGCACCCCTTATACCGCGCCACCACATCGCCCATGGTATAGTTGCGCACATGCCCCATGTGGATGCGCCCTGATGGGTATGGAAACATCTCCAGCACGTAATACTTCGGCTTCGTCGCATCGCGCTTGGCCATAAAAGTGCCGGCTTTATCCCAGGCGGCTTGCCATTTCGGCTCTATTTCCCCGGGTTCATAACGCGACATGTCTGGCCCTCTGCATATTATCCGAAGCGGAGTTACACCGATGCAGGGGCATAGGTCCAGAGACGGCTTTTTAAGATCGTGAATATCCCAGTGCCCCAGGGCAGCGCCCCGGCTACGGGTCAAATGCGCCTGATTACAGCTTGCTGTCCTGAATGCGCAACTGCCGCGCACGGGTCAGGATGGCATCTTCAACGGCGCGCGCAGTCTCGGGCGCAACCGCCCCACCGCCACGCGATTGCAACGCCACCTTCAAAGACCGCGCATCAAGCGCCGGGTCTTGCACATACACCGTGGCGCGGTAAGCACGACCACCACCGGGCGGCGTGCCATAGCCCGTTACCAACACGCCGGTAAACGGATCAACCGATTCGATGGGCAGGAAATTCAGCACGTCTTGTGCTGCCACCCAAAGGTACTTGTTCACCTCTACCGTGGTGTTCGGATCATCGGCGTTAGAAAACAGATCGAAGATGGTCGAACGCGGCTGGTCTTCGCCATTGGCTCTGGCGTTTGCCGCAGTTTGCGCCCTGTTGGCGGCGCGCCTATCAAGCTGGCCTTCTGACGGAATGCTCAATTCCTTGTTCCGGCGGCCAAAAAGCCCCGAATCTGCGGACCCGAAGCCACCACCGCAGCCGACCAATGTCACAGATAGGCAGCACATCACCGTGGCGCGTGCGAGGCGATGCAATCTCATCCGTTCCCCCGAAACTATTTGGGTCTGTCTACCCGACCCGCCGGGGCGTGCCAAGGCTTTTCCATGCCGCAAAAACCACCCCTATATATAGGAGTAGAGTTTCCCCACGATAAACCTCCCCAACCCGCCCAATCACTGTGGCTTCCCTGCATCATCCGTGCGGACTTTCCAACGCATTGCCAGAGTCGCGTTGCAAACCGGGCCACTCGGGGCGAAATAGGGGCATACCCAATTCGGATTCCCCTGAATTGGCGTCACCGTTTGATAAAACGAGGGAAAACGATGAAAAAGATTCTTCTTGCTACCACCCTGCTGGCAGCGTCGACTGGCTTCGCAGCCGCAGAAGTTGCCGTGTCCGGTACGGCACGTATGGGTATTATTTACGATGGCGCCGACTTTGCCTACTCGTCGCGTGTTCGTGTTATCTTCAAAATGACCGGCGAAACCGATGGCGGCCTGTCGTTCGGCGCTGAAGTGCGCAACGACCAGATCGGCACCGGCGGCACCGCTAATGGCGACTCGGTTGTGTTCATCTCCGGCGCTTTCGGCACGCTGAAAATGGGTGACATTTCTGGTGCTGGCGACGTGCTGGTTGGTCAAACCTCCGGCGTTGGCTACGGCCCGAACGACGGCCTGCATGAAATCGGCTTCCTTGGCAACGAAAAGACCGCTGTATACTACGAATACAGCACCGGCGCGCTGACCTTTGGTCTGGGTGCAGGCCAAGTTGGTTCCGACGATTTCTCCGTTGCTGCAAAGTACGCAGCTGACGGCTACTCGGTGGCGATCAGCTACGAAGATGATGGCGTTTCGAACCGCACCTCCTTGCTGGGTTCGGCAACCTTCGGTTCGGCAACTATCAAAGCTAAAGTTGCAGACGACAGCCTTGCTTCCGACATGGCTTGGTCGGTATCGCTTGATTACGGCATTGACGCTCTGACCTTGACCGCAGTTTACACCGACTTCACAGCCAACAATACGGTTGCTGGTCTTGGTGCATCCTATGATCTCGGCGGCGGCGCCAAGATCAAAGGCGCTGTGTTGAGCCTGGACAACGGTGTTACCAGCGAGACCGTTGGCGACATCGGTATGACCTTCGAATTCTGATCTGATCAGAATATCGTCTGAAAGAGCGGTCCTTCGGGGCCGCTCTTTTCTTTTGCACCCCTCTATGGCCAAGTGCGGCGACCCATGCCGGAGCCTCGCATCATGTCCCTGTCCGCCATCACCGCCCGCATCGCCGCTGCGATGGCCACCCATGGCCGCGCGCCCGGTTCGGTGCAACTGATCGCCGTCTCCAAAGTGCAACCGCTGGACCGCGTTCGCGCCGTGCTGGCAGCTGGCCATCGAATCTTCGGCGAAAACTACGTGCAGGAAGCCGCCGCCAAATGGCCAGATCTGCGGGCAGAATTCGGCCCGCTGTCGCTGCACATGATCGGCCCGTTGCAAACCAACAAAGCCAAGCTGGCGCTGGATATCTTCGATGCCATCCACACCATCGACCGCCCATCGCTGGCCGAAAAGCTGGCACGGCTGATCCAGGACCGCGGCCAAAGCCCCGAATTGTTCGTGCAGGTCAATACCGGGGCCGAGCCGCAAAAAGCCGGCATTCTACCCGATGACGCCGATGCCTTCATCGCTTCCTGCCGCGCCATGGGCCTGACACTGACTGGCCTGATGTGCATACCCCCCGAAGGCATCGACAGCACGCCGCATTTCGCCATGCTGGCCAAAATCGCCGCCCGCAACGGCCTGACTGGCCTGTCCATGGGCATGAGCAGCGATTTCGAGGCAGCAATCGCCGCCGGCGCAACCCACATCCGCGTCGGATCAGCCATCTTTGGCGACAGGATTTACAGCTAACCCCCTCCCCAACCCTCCCCACAAGGGGGAGGGAGCGCGCAGCGCCCGCCAAAAATCCCGATCCCAACAAACCTAGCGCCTCCCCTCCCCCCACGTGGGCAGGGGTTGGGGGATGGGGGGGCATCCTGCCCTAAACCAGCCAAACCCGCGCATAGGGGGGCAGCGCCATCACCCCACCCGGTGCCGCAACCGGACTGTCCGACAGCGCGTCATGCATCTGCCGCACCCCCTGCGCCCGCACCCAGGCCTCGGTCAGATGCGCCCAGCCTTCGGTAAAGTTGTACAGACACAGCACCGTTCCCGTCGGCGCATCCCGCGCAACCGCAAAAACCCCCGGCTGATCGGTGCCAATAACCCGCGTCGGTGACGCCGCATGTAGGGCAGGGGTCGCACGCCTGCGGGCCAGAATATGCTTCACCCCGCGAAACACCCGCGCGGAGGGTGTATCCGCGCTGTGCCGCGCCGCTGCAACATCCCAATCCATCCGCGGTCGATGCACCCACCTGCTGTCATGCGCATGATCGGGCGCATCCAGATAGCCATAATCGTTCAATGCCGCCAGCTCATCCCCCATATAAATCAACGGGATACCGCCATACCCGGCAATCAGCGCATGGCCCATCAAGATCCGCTGCACCGCCAGATCAACCGCCCCGGCATCCCCTGCCGCCATCGCCTTTTCCAGCCCCGCAAGCGACGCAAAGCTGCCCGAAATGCGTTTGTCCCCGGTCGCCTTGTTCACCTGAAACAGCGCGCCTTGTGCGAACGATCCCGGAAAATCCCCCTCATAGAAATCCGACAAATACCCGCGATGCGCCACCCCGCTGATCCCCATGTCGCGGGCATCTTCATCGGTAATCGCCCAGCCGATATCGTCATGGCAGCGAATATAGGTGGCATAGGTGGCATTGGTCAGCCGATCCGGGAAATGGCTGGCCAAGACATGCGTCATCATCGCCGTACTACGGGTGGCAAGTGCGCCCCAGAACTGCACCATCAGGCTGTTGTGATAGGCAAGATTGCCTTCCTTGCCATCATGCCGCCCGCGCCCCAGATAGGGCAGCATTTCCGGCGGCGCTACAATTGCCTCTTCCAGATGGATCACCGCCGGTGCCGCAATCCGGCTACAGGCGCGCAGGGCCTGCAACAGCATATGCACCTCCGGCTCTGACTGGCACCTCGTGCCCAGCCGTTTCCACATGAACGCCACCGCATCCAGCCGCAGTACATCCACGCCCTTGTTGGCCAGATGCAGCATGATCTTGGTGATTTCCAAAAACACCTGCGGATTGGCCCAGTTCAAATCCCATTGATGTTCGTTGAACGTGGTCCAGACCCATTTGCCGAAATCCGGATAATGCGTGAAATTGCCCGGCGCATTGTCGGGAAACACCTCGACCAGAGACTGTTCATAGCGCTTTGGCAGATCAGGCGTGTCATACATCAGGTAGTAGTCCTGATGCGCCTTATCCCCCTTTGCCGCCTTAACCGCCCATTCATGTTCCTTCGCGGTGTGGTTCAGCACCAGATCAATGCAAAGGCTGATGCCCCGCGTGCGCAGCGCTGTCGCCACATGTTCAAAGTCCGCCATGCTGCCATAGGACGGGTTGATGGCGCGGTAGTCCATCACCGAATAGCCGCCATCGCTATCGCCCGGACGAGGGCGCAGACAGGGCATGAAATGAACGTAATTGATGCCCAGATCTTGCAAATAATCCAGCTTTTTCAATACATCATGCAGGGTGCCGGCAAAGCGATCAATGTAAAACACATAACCCGCCATGTCAGATCGCAAGAACCAATCCGGTTCCAGATCCCGCTTCAGATCAAGCCGCTTCAAATCGGCGGGCCGGGCTGCCCAAGCATCGTGCAACGCCTCGGTCAACGCCTGCTTGAAGCCATCATATTCCGGCAGCGCCCCGTAAAGCGCCTCAAGCATTGGCCACAGATCAGGGCCAGACCGCTCCAGCCGCAATGCAAAAATCTCGTCATCCGCGCGAAGCGGCGTTTTGGCCATGGCATCCTCCCAATCCTGCCAAAGGTTACGGGGTCCAAAGCGGTTTGGAAAGAGGGTTCTAGCCCCGCACAATCAAACGGGTCTGGTGCCGGATGCGGTTCGCGATCCAGATCAGATTGTCTGGCGCAAATCCTACGCAGCCCGCAGTCGGATAGCCCGGCCTGCGCCACCGATGCACGAATATCGCCGATCCCTTGCCGGGCACGGCGTAGGGCCAGTTCCAGTTGGTGATCAGGATCAGATCGTATAGCGGGTCGGCGCGGCGCAGGCATTCGTGGCCAAACCGATGTGGTGTGCGCACCATCAGGTTATAGTCGGGATCAGCCGGGTCTTCGGACCAAAAATCGCCCAACCCAATCGGAACCGCCCAATCGGGCAGCGCCGTTCGCGCAATACGGTCCGGACGATACAGCATGCCGACAATCTTATGCGTGCCCGTTGGCGTCCCGCCATCGCCTTCGTGTTTCATGTGCGCGGGCACGATGCCCCCACGCCCGACAGAACACGCAAAGCGCCGCCCCATGAACTGCGCGCGCCACTTGGTGACGACAATATCCGTAGCCTTCACGGCAGATGCCCTGATTTGGCAGCCTTGGTCGCCAGATACCCGGCGTTTTCCTGCGTCAATCCCACATGCAGCGGCACGCGCTCCACCACATGCAACCCGCACCCCTCCATCATCGCCAGCTTCTTGGGGTTATTGGTCATCAACCGCACCGACCCAAACCCCATCTTGCGTAAGATATCCGCGCCGATCCGAAAATCGCGCTCGTCATCCTCGAACCCCAGCCGATGGTTCGCCTCAACTGTATCAAACCCTTGATCCTGCAACGAATAAGCCCGCATCTTGTTAGCAAGCCCAATCCCCCGGCCTTCCTGATTTAAGTAGAGCAGAACTCCGGCACCCTCCGCCCCCATCTGTGCCAAAGCACTGCGCAGTTGCGGCCCACAGTCACATTTCAAACTGCCCAGCACATCGCCGGTAAAACACGCCGAATGCAGCCGGGCCAACACCGGGCGGCTTCGGTCTGGCCGACCGATTTCAATGGCATAATGGTCTTCATTGCCATCTTCGGGCCGAAAGATATGCACCCGCCCCGCATCGGATGCCACCATCGGCAACCGCGCCGACGCCACCGAATGCAGCGGCGACGGGCGCAGCAATTCCGGCCCCGCATCCGCCAGCGTGATCAGCGTCAGGTTATGCTGCGCCGCCAAAACCAACCCATCCGCCACCGGCACCACAAGTGCTGCTGGCAACAAATGCGCCGATTTTACCAAACCGATCGCCGCCCGATGCAGATCGGCAGCGCCCTCGCGCAAAGACCGGAACGGCCCTTTCATCGGGCTGCGCAAATCATCCGCCGGGTCCGCCACTGCCCGCAGCCAAGCCACATCGCCGCTGCCCGGCACCGCGATGCGCGCAATATCGCCATCATAAGCCCGCGCCTTCAATGTCTCCGCCCGCCGCGCCGTTATCACCAGCTGCAACTCGCCAATCTGCCGCAAATCCGCCAGCCGCTGCGCATTCAGCGCCTCAACCGCCACCACCATCGCGGCCATGGCATCACCAACCAGCATCACCGGCACACCCATGCGCAAATCACCCCGCGCGCGGGTGATGCGTTCAATGATCGTCGGCGCAAGCGTCATAAACCGGTCTCCTGGCACCCATATCTAGGCCCAGTTGATCAGAATTGAAACATATCCCCGCTTATCCACACGACCGCGTGAAAGTTTGGTTGCATATCTTGTCGAAACCGCAACCCGCGCGCATGTGTTTATCAATTGAAACGGAGGCAACCATGGCATCCCTTAGAAAAATCCTTCTCGTCGATGACGACGATGATCTGCGCGAAGCGCTTAGCGAACAATTGGTGATGACCGAAGACTTTGATGTGTTCGAAGGCCGCACTGGCGCTGAAGGCATGGAAAAGGCCAAGGCCGGGCATTACGACCTGATCATCCTTGATGTTGGCCTGCCAGATACCGATGGCCGTGAATTATGCCGCCGCATGCGCAAGCAAGGCGTCAAATCGCCGATCCTGATGCTGACCGGGCACGATACCGACAGCGATACCATTCTTGGCCTTGATGCCGGTGCCAATGATTATGTCACCAAGCCGTTCAAGTTTCCGGTGCTTCTGGCCCGCATCCGCGCGCAACTTCGCCAGCACGAACAATCCGAAGATGCGATCTTCCAGCTCGGCCCTTATACCTTCAAACCCGCCCAGAAAATGCTGGTCGACGAAAAAGACAAGAAGATCCGCCTGACGGAAAAGGAAACCAATATCCTCAAGTTCCTCTACCGCGCGACCCAAGGCGTTGTCGCCCGCGATGTGCTGCTGCATGAGGTCTGGGGCTATAACGCTGGCGTCACCACTCACACGCTGGAAACCCACATCTACCGCCTGCGTCAAAAGATCGAGCCTGATCCCTCAAACGCGCGGCTGCTGGTTACCGAAAGCGGCGGCTACAGATTGGTCGCATAATCGTCTTAGTGTTGCCGAATTGGTCGGTAATACTCGTCCCAAGCGCCAATTGACGGCGATCCTCAGTCCCCTTTCCGTGTCGGGGTTATGGCACGGTCCCTCCCTGTTGACTGGCCGGGCCGCGTGCCCGGCCTTTTTTTTGGCTAACCACGGCAAGGCAAGCGCCGACACTCCATCCCCAAGGTTGCTGATGGCACTGGCAGAAAAGATAAGTCGGTAATTTCGGTTCTTCCAAAGCACTGTCGCTGTCATCGCGCCAACCTGCATGACGCCCGACTGTGGTGTCAACGCAACGTTTTCGCCGAATGTTTGGGCAAACTCACTTATCCAACCAAACAGCCCCCGGTTGTGCTATACAAAACCTACCTCCCTGTTGGACTTGGCCCGGCGCTCTGCCGGGTCTTTTTTTGGTAAGTCAGCAGCCAGGAATTCCCGCAAACACCGCTCTCAATGGCTTTCCGTTTGGCATAAACTGTTCCATAGTCTGGGGTCTAAAGCGCATTCCGAAAGGTGTGAAACGGTTTTCGGATAAAGATGCGCGACAAAAGAAAAGGTTAAAGCGGGGGTTTGATTCTTCTCAAACGCAAACCGCTTTGATGTCGCTTAACTGCACAGAAAGCCCCGCCATGCCTTTCACTCTTGCCACATGGAACATCAACTCGGTGCGCTTGCGCGAAGGTCTGGTGGCCCGCCTGATGGCCGATGAGGCACCCGATATCCTGTGCCTGCAAGAATGCAAAAGCCCGGTCGAAAACATCCCGGTCGAACAATTTCAAGCGCTTGGCTATCGCTACATGGTGGCGCGCGGCCAAAAGGGTTACAACGGCGTCGCCATCATCTCGAAACTGCCAATCATGGATGCCGGCGACAGGGATTTTGCCAAGATGGGTCATGCCCGGCATGTCGCGGCGCGGCTCGAAAACGGCATCACCATTCACAACTGCTACGTCCCCGCCGGCGGCGATATTCCAGACCGCACGCTGAACGACAAGTTCGGCCAAAAGCTGGATTTCCTAACCGACCTGCGCGATTGGTGCCGCTGGGAAAAGCCGGATCGCGCCATTCTGGTCGGTGATCTGAACATCGCCCCGCGTGAAGATGACGTCTGGAACCACAAGCAACTGCTGAAAATCGTCAGTCACACCCCGATCGAGGTTGACCATCTCAATGCCGCTCAGGAAGCAGGCGCTTGGGTCGATATCACCCGCAAAGACCTCCCCAGCGGGTTGCTATATAGCTGGTGGTCCTACCGATCCCCCGATTGGGATACTGCCGACAAAGGCCGCCGTCTCGATCACATCTGGGCCACGCCCGATATCGCCGCCGCTGGCCACAGCAGCCGCATCCTGCGCGCCAGCCGTGGCTGGGATCAACCCAGCGACCACGCCCCCGTCTTCGCCACGTTTGATTTGTGACGCAGCGTCAGTAGGCGGGCAGCTCCGGTACTCCCAACTATCGGACAGGGGCCGAAAAAGCTAAATGCCCGCCGGGCAGGGGTACTTTTGTAGAAACGAAACCGCAACAGGCACGCCTTGCCTCTTGGCCTTTTCGCGCCGCAGCCTCATATAGAGGCGAAACAAAGCCAGATGAGGGTTGCGATGATCGGGTTGGGTAACAACGCTGCGGCAAACACTGCCGTCCCCGCAGGTGATTTGATCAAGGATGGCACCGAAGCCAGCTTTTTGGCCGACGTCATCGAGCTAAGCCAGACTGTGCCAGTGATCGTTGATTTCTGGGCACCGTGGTGCGGCCCGTGCAAAACCCTCGGCCCGGCGCTGGAGGCTGGCGTTAAAGCTGCCGGTGGCAAAGTTCGCATGGTCAAGGTCGATGTCGATCAGAACCAGCGCATCGCCGCCCAACTGCGCGTCCAGTCTATCCCGACGGTCTATGCCTTCTGGAAAGGCCAGCCGGTCGATGGCTTTCAAGGTGCCGTTCCGGGATCAGAGATTAAAGCCTTCATCGACCGCGTCGCAGCCCTTGCCGGTGACGGTGGCCTGGCGGAAGCGGTTGAGGCCGCCGAGGCCATGCTGGATGAAGGCGCTGCCGTCGATGCCGCCGAAACCTTTGCCGCCATCCTAGGTGAAGACCCAACCAACGCCGCCGCCTATGGTGGCCTGGCCCGCGCACATCTGGCCATGGGCGAGGTCGATCAGGCACAGACACTTGTCGATGCCGCCCCACCCGAAATGGCCAAGACCAAAGAAATCGAAGCCGTCCGCGCCCAGATCGAGCTTGCCCGTCAAGCCGCCAATGCCGGGCCCGAAAATGAATTGCGCAGTGCCGTCGAAGCACAGCCCGACAACCTGCAAGCCCGCTTTGATCTGGCCCTTGCCTTGTACGCCGAAGGCAAGGTCGAAGAGGCGGTCGATGCGCTGCTCGATCTGTTTCGCCGGGACCGCGAGTGGAATGATGGCGCGGCCAAGGCCCAGCTGTTCACCATTTTCGAAGCGCTAAAGCCGCAAGATCCGATTGTTCTCAAAGGCCGCCGAAAACTTTCCTCCATGATATTTGCCTGAGGCGTCTACCGACCTACATCAGGGATATCATGAAAAACATCGATCTTCCCGAAACCATTGCCGTCTTCCCATTGCCGGGCGCTTTGCTGCTGCCCCGTGCCAAACTGCCGCTGCACATCTTCGAGCCGCGCTATCTGCAAATGCTGGAAGACGCCATGAAAACCAAGCACCGCCTGATCGGCATGGTGCAGCCGCGCGAAGTGCCGGGGTCATCGGAAAAGCGTCTGCATTCCATCGGCTGCGCTGGTCGTCTGACCGGCTTTTCCGAAACCGAAGATGGCCGCTATATGGTCACCCTCACAGGCGTATCGCGCTTCCGCGTCTTGCAAGAGGTCAACGGCTTCACCCCCTACCGCCGCTGCACTGTCGATTGGGCGCCCTTCGCCCGCGATCTGGGCGCCTGTGAAGATGACAAGGGTTTTGACCGCGCGCCGTTTCTTGCCATTCTTGGCCGCTACTTTCAGGCGATGGAATTGTCCACCGATTGGGGCAGCCTGAAAGAGGCCGACGCCGAATTGCTGATCAATTCGCTGTCGATGCTCTGCCCCTTTGCCCCCGAAGATAAACAGGCGCTGCTCGAAGCCCCGTCGTTGGAAACCCGCCGCGAAACGCTGGTCACTCTGTTCGAATTTTCCCTGCGCGGCGGCGGAAATGGCGAGGCGATGCAATGACAGACCCGCATGACACTGGCAAAACCACTGCCGACCGAACGGTCGCCGATCGCCACATGCTGGAGGCACTGGTATGCCCGTTGACCCAAGCCGTCCTGTCCTATGACGCCGAACATCAGGAACTGATATCCCGCGCCGCTGGCCTTGCCTTCCCCATTCGCGATGGCATCCCGATCATGCTGGTGTCCGAGGCGCGCCAGATCGACTAATGCGCATTCTGAAAAGTGTGAAACGGTTTTCGGATAAAATGCGCGGCAAAACAAAAAGTTAAATCTGCTGCCCCGCCAACAGCTTCGGCAGATCCCCGGTCAGCCCTGCCGCCTGCCGAATGAACATGCGCCGCAATCCGGGCACAGCATTCACCAGACCCAACCCTAAATCCCGCCCCGCCCGCAACACCGGATTGTCGTTGGAAAACAGCCGATTGACGCTGTCCATACCCAGCGCCAAAGCCGTCGCGTCAAACCGCCGCCAGCGCTGATACCGTTCCAGCACATCCGCAGCACCTATATCCTCGCCCCGCCGCGACGCTTCGATCAACACCTGCGCCAATGCCGCCACATCACGCAACCCAAGGTTCAAACCTTGCCCGGCAATCGGATGCACGCCGTGTGCTGCATCCCCCACCAACGCCAGCCGGGGGGCCACAAAACTTTGCGCCAGACTTAACGACAACGGATAGGTAAACCGATCCCCCGCCAGCGTAATCTCACCCAGAAAATCGCCAAATCGGGGCCGCAAAGCCTGCAGATATTCCGCGTCCGGCAATGCCTGAATCGCCGCCGCAGTCGCCTCTGTCTCGGCCCAGACAATCGACGAATGATACCCGCCATGCAGCGGCAAAATCGCCAACGGCCCGGCTGGCATGAAGAACTGATGCGCAATGCCGTTATGCGGCAGCGTATGCGCCACCGCCGTCACCAGCGCCGTCTGCCCATAGCCCCAGCCAACCCGCGTAATTCCCGCCCGCGAAGCAGTACCAGACCCACGCCCATCGCACCCAATCAGCACCCGTGCCGAAATCTGCGTCCCCGCCGCCAAAGTCACATTAATCCCACCAGCCCCCGGTTCCTGCGCCACAACGCTCTCCCCCGACAGCAGCGTGATCCGCTTATCCGCCTGCATCGCCGCCAGAAACGCTGCATACAAATGCCGGTCTTCCAGCATGAACCCCATCGGGCCTTCTTCAATCTCCGCATGATCAAAGGTCAGGAAAAACGGCGATGGCCCCATGCCCGCCCGCCCATCACTGGCCTTGATCTGCAAAATCGGCTGGGTCTTATCGGCCACCTCGGCCCATATCCCTAGCACCGTCAGCAACCGCTTCGACGCAATCGCCAACGCATAGGCACGGCCATCAAACCCCGCCTCGGCACGGGCGCGCGCTGGCTGCGCATCAACCACCGTCACCCGAAACCCGCCCTGCGCCAATGCCAGCGCCAACGCAGGCCCGTTCAGCCCGCCGCCTGCAATCACGATGTCCGTATCATATTCCATCCCGCAACTATGCGCCTGCAGTTGGGATTGTCCATGCGCCGCCTTGCCGCTACCCTTCCACCAAACGCGGGGGGCGAAAATGGCGGACAACTGGCTTTGGATGACGGCGGGCGATCTTGGCCGCGCCATCGGCGCAGGCAAGATCAACGCGGTTGAACTGACTGAAGCATATCTTGATGCCATCGCCGCCCACCCGCACGCCAGCCGCATCTACACCCGCACCACCCCGCGCCGGGCACGGTCAATGGCCATGGCTGCGGCGGGCCGGGCGAAACTGGGCAACCGGATCGGCCTGCTGGACGGCGTGCCGCTATCGTGGAAAGACCTGTTCGATACCTCCGGCGCCGCAACCGAGGCTGGCTCCGCCCTGCTAAAAGACCGCATCCCCGCTCGCGATGCCGAAGTGCTGACCACCGCCACCGCCCAGGGCCTTGTCTGCTTGGGCAAAACCCACATGTCCGAACTGGCGTTTTCCGGCCTCGGCCTGAACCCCATCACCGCCACCCCACCGAATGTGAATGATCCCAACGCCGTCCCCGGCGGGTCATCCTCCGGTGCAGCCGCCTCGGTCGCCTTCGGTTTGGCCCCAGCGGCTATCGGAAGCGACTCGGGCGGGTCCGTGCGCATTCCGGCGGCGTGGAACGATCTTGTTGGTCTCAAAACCACATTTGGTCGCCTCTCGCTGCGCGGTGTGGTGCCGTTGTTCGAACGCTTCGATACCGTCGGCCCGATTGCCCGGTCGGTCGAAGATTGCGCCTTGCTGCTGGCTGCATTGGAAGGCGGCAAAACTGCTGATCTGGGCGGCAGCACCTTAACAGGCACTCGGCTGCTGTTGCTGGAAACCGTCGCGCTTGACGATATCCGCGATGCACCGGCAAAGGGCTTTGATCAAGCTGTTCAGAGGCTTACCTTGAAGGGCGCGAAGGTTGAGCGTGGGAACATCCCCGAAGTGACCGAGGCGCTAGCCCTCGCAGGCCCGCTTGTCACTGCCGATGCCTATGGCATCTGGTCAAAGGTTATCGAAGCTGACCCCGACAAGATGTTCCCCCGCATATTAGAGCGTTTCCGCATCGGCGGCACCATCAGGGCGGCGGATTACATTGCAGGCTGGCGCAGGTTAGAGGAACTTCGCGCCATGTGGCTGAAACGCACCGCGGGCTATGATGCTGTCATCCTGCCCACAGCCCCCATTCTGCCGCCTGACGCCAACCGCTTGATGACCGATGATAATTATTACGTCACCGAAAACCTGCTTGCCCTGCGAAATGCCCGCATAGCAAATCTGTTCGGCCTTTGCGCCCTGACCCTGCCCACTTCGCAACCGTCCTGCGGCATCACTCTGATGGCTGCACCGTGGCAAGAAGAGCGCTTGCTTCGGCTGGGTTCGGCAGCAGAACGCGCGCTGGGTTAAACCCCGGCGAAAAAGCCACAGGTTCGCCCGGCAAACGCATGCCCTGCCAGCGTTTTTCTGGACCACAGGCCAATCTGGCGATAACGTAAAGGCGAACGGGGCGAGATGACCCCGGAACATGAGGCATTAATGGCGTTTCCAGAGCGGTTTTCGAACCTGCCGGACTATGCGTTCCCGCGTTTGCGGACGCTGCTGGATGCGCATGTGCAGGGCGGTGAGGTCATTCAGATGACCATCGGCGAGCCACGCCACCCCATGCCAGACTTCGTTGGCCCAATAATCGCCGAAAACCTCTCCGGCTTCGGCATCTACCCCGTCAACGAAGGCACGCCCGAACTGCTGGCCGCTATCACCGCGTGGCTAACCCGCCGCTACGGTGTCACGCTTGCCGAAGATCGCGTCATGGCGCTGAACGGCACCCGCGAAGGCCTGTTCAACGCCTGCGTCGCCCTGTGCCCGGAAACCAAGCACGGCAAACAGCCCGTCGTGCTGATGCCAAACCCGTTCTACCAAGTCTACGCCGTCGCCGCCCTGACTGTCGGTGCCGAACCCGTCTACGTCAACGCGACCGCCGCCACGGGCCATCTGCCCGATTTCACCAGCCTCGATCCCGCCCTGCTGGATCGCACGGCAGTCGTCTACATCTGCTCTCCCGCCAACCCCCAAGGTGCTATCGCCTCCCGCGACTATTGGCGCACCTTGCTGACTTTGGCGGAAAAGCACGATTTCCGCATCATGGCCGACGAATGCTATTCCGAAATCTGGCGCGAGGCTCCTCCGGTTGGCATCCTGCAAGTCGCCGCCGAAATGGGCACCGATCCCGAACGCGTACTGGCGTTTCACTCCTTATCCAAACGCTCCAACCTTCCCGGTCTGCGGTCAGGCTTTGTCGCCGGTGGCCCGCAAAGCATCGCCGCCATGCGCAAACTTCGCACCTTCGCCGGTGCCCCACTGCCGATGCCCTTGCAAAAGGTCGCCGCCGCCGCGTGGGGCGACGAGGCGCATGTCATAACCAACCAGGCGCTCTACCACGAAAAATTCCGCATGGCCGATGACATCTTCGGCGGCATGCAAGGCTACACCGCCCCCGATGGCGGCTTCTTTCTGTGGTTGCCCGTCGATGATGGCGAAACAGCAACCGTCAAATTATGGACGCAAACGGGCGTCAAAGTGCTGCCGGGTGCGTATCTGTCGCGGGATACCGCCACAGGTAACCCCGGCAAAGGTTATATCCGGGTCGCACTTGTGGCCCCAAAAGATGAAATGCAGCGCGGGCTCTTGCGGCTTCGTGACTGCCTCTACGGTTAGGGACGGGCGTAATGGCATCTTATCAGTCACGGCAGCGTGAACCGCTTTTGGATCAGAACGTATCGGCAATGCTGGAACGACGCGGGCGCGAACTGCTGGGTGTCGGCCTTGTCATCGCCGGGCTGATCTTCGTCATGATGCTTGGCAGCTATTCCCCCGAAGACCCCGGTTGGATGGTCGCCACAGACGAGCCAGCCCAAAACATGATGGGCCGCTTTGGGGCCGCCGTCGCCTCCACGCTGATCATCATCGGCGGCAAAGGCGCTTGGCTGATCCCGATGATCCTTATCGCGTGGGGCGTGCGTTTCGTGCTGCACCGCGGGGCTGAACGCGCTCTTGGCCGCGTCGTCTTTGCTGTCATCGCCGTGGCCCTAGCGTCCGTCTATGCCGCCACACTCGTCCCCGGTACAGATTGGGCGCATTCCTTCGGCCTCGGTGGCCTGTTCGGTGACACCATCCTTGGCGCGCTGCTAAACCTCGCCCCGGTGCAAACCGGCCTCGGTCTGAAAATGATGTCGCTGATCGTCGGCGTGTCCCTTCTGGGCATGGCCCTGTTCGTCACCGGCTTCAACCTGCAAGAACTCAGCGCCATCCGCCGTTTCCTATGGGTCGGCCTGATCGTCACCTATTCCAAAACGATGGAAGGCATGGGCACTGGTGCCGCCCGCACCGCCCAAGCCTTGGCTGACCGCCGCGCCAACCGCAAAGCCATGGCCGAAGCCGCCTATGGCGACGCCCGCGTCAGCGGCGATGTGCCCGGCAGCCGCAAATCCGCCGATTGGGGCAAACCCACTGCCATGCGCGCCGATCCGCGCTATGCCGACGCCCCCGCAGCCCCGCGCGAAAAAACCGGCCTGCTCGCCCGTATGCCCGGCCTGATGCGCCGCGTCATCGCCGATCCCGAACCCGAATTGCTGGAACCCGCCCTGTCCGCCCATGCCCTGCACGCCGGTCAGCCATCGGAAGACCGCATCCGCACCCGCATCAGCGACGTTATCCGCGCCCGTGGCCAAACCGATGCCCCCGCCCCGCTGCGCCGCGAGCCGCCTGTCGTGCGCGCCACCACCGCCCCACAAGTTTCCGCCATCGCTGGCCACCTCGCCACGCCGCAAGTCTGGCAAGACGATGTCTCAGATGACGAATGGGGTGATGACGCCGCCGTTGACGCGCGTCTCAGCAGCTATGTGCAAGACACCCCCATGTCACCCGACCGCCGCGCCATGGTGCAGCACGGCGCGAAAAAGACCCAACCCTCGCGGCAAGCCGTTGCCGAAGCCCAGCCCAGCCTGCGCTTTGACGATCCGGCCCCGGCCTACGATCTGCCGCCGCTGAACCTGCTGTCGGCCCCGTCAACCGTCGTTCGCCATACCCTGTCGGATGAGGCGCTCGAACAAAACGCCCGCATGCTCGAATCCGTTCTGGATGATTACGGCGTGAAAGGCGAGATCACCTCCGTCCGCCCCGGCCCCGTCGTCACCATGTACGAACTTGAACCCGCCCCCGGCCTCAAAGCATCCCGCGTCATCGGCCTCGCCGATGATATCGCCCGGTCAATGTCGGCCCTATCTGCCCGCGTCTCCACCGTGCCGGGTCGCACTGTCATCGGCATCGAACTCCCCAACGCCACCCGCGAAAAGGTTGTCCTGCGAGAGATTATCTCCGCCCGCGATTTCGGCGACAGCACCATGCGCCTGCCGCTCGCTCTTGGCAAAGACATCGGCGGCGAACCCATCGTCGCCAACCTCGCCAAAATGCCCCACCTGCTGATCGCGGGCACCACCGGCTCCGGCAAATCCGTCGCCATCAACACCATGATCCTGTCGCTTTTGTACAAGCTGACACCCGAAGAATGCCGCCTGATCATGATCGACCCGAAAATGCTGGAACTCTCCGTCTACGACGGCATCCCGCATCTGCTGTCCCCCGTGGTCACAGACCCGAAAAAAGCCGTCGTCGCCCTGAAATGGGTGGTGGGTGAGATGGAAGACCGCTATCGCCGCATGTCCAAACTCGGCGTCCGCAACATCGAAGGCTACAATGGCCGCGTTCGCGAGGCGCTGGCCAAGGACGAGATGTTCAAACGCACCATCCAGACCGGGTTCGACGAAGACACCGGCGAGCCAGTGTTCGAAACCGACGAATACCAGCCCGTCACCATCCCCTATATCGTGGTGGTGGTCGACGAGATGGCCGATCTGATGATGGTTGCGGGCAAGGAAATCGAAGCCTGCATCCAGCGCCTCGCCCAAATGGCCCGCGCCTCTGGCATCCACCTGATCATGGCCACTCAGCGCCCCTCGGTCGATGTCATCACCGGCACCATCAAAGCCAACTTCCCCACCCGGATTTCCTTCCAGGTCACCAGCAAAATCGACAGCCGCACCATCCTCGGCGAACAAGGCGCCGAGCAGCTTCTGGGCATGGGCGACATGCTCTACATGGCAGGCGGCGCCAAAATCACCCGCATCCACGGCCCTTTCGTCAGCGATGAAGAAGTCGAAGAAATCGTCAACCACCTCAAATCCTACGGCCCCCCTGTCTACATGTCCGGCGTGGTTGAAGGCGTCGACGACGACAAAGAAGGCGACCTAGACCTGATCCTAGGCATCGGCGGCGACGGCTCCGACGAAACCCTCTACGACCAAGCCGTCGCCATCGTCGCCAAAGACCGCAAATGCTCCACCAGCTACATCCAGCGCAAACTCGGCATCGGCTACAACAAAGCCGCGAAACTGGTGGAACAGATGGAGGAAAACCACGTGATCACGACGGCGAACCATGTGGGCAAGAGGGATATTTTGCTGCCGGAGCATTGAGGGCGGAGACTGCACTATAAAAGGGGCGCTTCAGGCTTAATTTTGCGCACGTAAAATGAGGCTTCCAAATGATACGTTTGCAAAGACACATTTCAGAGATAGAAAAACTTGTCGCCGACGGAACTATTCCCAGTTTTACTCTCGCGGCTTTGGAATGCCGCAAGGCTATCGAAAGCATTTGCTATGACAGGTTGCGCGTTTCCTTCGACTATATCTCGTTGGAAGAAATCGGAAAATGGCAACCAAAGGCAGTAATTGATTTTCTGATTGAAAATCACGACGAAAGCATCGCTCAAGCATTCACAATGTCAGTGTCAACACAGCCTGTCTCTACTTCGGATGTCGAAGGTCGGAATGGGCTATCTGAAATGACTTTTCATGAGCTGGGTGCTCAGACTGCTTTAAACCCCATTCGTCTTGGTAGGCTTTGGCAGGCACTTTCTTCCTTTTTGCATGTAAGACTTCCGAATTCTAAGGATGCGCCACTCTTACTCCAGGCCAGTTTGGAAACTCTAAAGCCGAAGGTGATGGAAGCGCTTGATGAGATTCGTCAAATTTCCAGCGGAACGTTGATAACAAGTGGTGTGAAACATGAAACTGTTTCCTTCGACTGTGCATGCGGTAGAAAAAACAAGCGAAGCCGCAGTTCGCTAAAGATGGGAAAGGTTGTTTACTGCTCCGACCCAGACTGCGATCACACGTGGGACCCCGTTTTTGAGGGTGATGCTGTTAGATTCGAATTTCGTATGGTAGACGTAGAATGCTCCGTTTGCAGTAGTATCGCTTCATTTCCATTGGGGCTGTTTGAGAAGCTGGGAAGGCAAAAGAGTTTCAAATTTACTTGCAAATCTTGCTCCTCGCCTAACTTCATCGGATGGCGGCTTGCGAGAATGGACTCTGAATAGCAAAAGTCGGGTGGGTGAAACCCACGCAGTCCGCCCCCAACACTCTGCGGTCCTATCACCCTTGCCCAATTTGACACGCGTCAAATCGGGCCGCGCCTGCCACCCAGCCAGCCCACGGGGCTGGCGTTCTTCGGGGCAAAGGTCCACTGGACCTTTGCTTACCCCTCATCATCCCCGGCAGGCGCGTTCCACACCAGCCCAGGCAGCCGCGCCCCGATTTGCCAACCACGGTACCCAGCCCAACCCCCCTTGCCCTACGGCTTGGCGCCTTCAGGCAACGGACCGGGCAGCTTTCCACTGGAAAACCGCCTGATCGGCCCCGGAAGCAAAAGTAGCCAGCGCTCGGCTGGGTGAAACCCCCGCAGACAGACGGAATTTTCGGCCTACTTCATAGTGAAAGCAAGCTTATAGCGGGCAAAACTCAAGCGGTCGTCCAGCCCCAACCCCCCCGGTCGTCGCCTCGCCTGCCACCCGGCCCGCCCACGCCGCAGCCAGACCAGTTGATCAGACTGATCGTCAGGCAGCGGGCGTAAGGCGCGCCACAAAATGCAGCTTACGACCAAAGATCAGGTTCAGCGGGAATGGATACAATGGAATATCGGTCTGAAAGGTATCAACCTTCAGACCAGCCTTGGCAAACCATCGCTCCCAGTCGGCGCGGGACGCATAGTTGTAGGGCAGGACAACACCGTGCGGCGCATTGCCGACCCAATCCATCAGGCGCAAGGTAAAGTGGTCGAACTTGGTTTCCGACAAGTGATCTTTGATGATCACACACTCCTTGCAAGCCCGCCCTGCTTCCGAGATCAGAACGCTCGGGTCGTCCGTGTGGTGCAACACATCAACAAACGTCACAACATCCACGCCCTTGTCGTCGACAGGAATGACCTGCCCATCGAACAGCTCAACCGGGATATGTGTCTTTCCGCGCAGCATGATGTCGATCCCGCGCACGGACGTCCCCTGTTGTTCGGCGCCGATCATCTTGGCGATTTGGCCATCACCCGTCCCGACATCAAGCATTCTGCCGCCAGATGGCACCAGCGCGCCGATCCGGTTGACCAGAACGCTGACACGCCGGTTGAACACAAGTCGTTCGTGAATTTTGCCGAGAAGTGACTTGAACATCTGCCTGCTTCCTTTTCTTTTTGATCTTGTGCGCAAAGGCACTTACGCCCTGCACCATCCATGATCGCCAGTTCTAACACTATATTTACGGCATAAATTCGACATAACGATCCAACGCAGACCCCGCAGTTTCTCGAAGCGCCTCAGCCAGCCGCAGAGTGAGTGAAACCCCGGCCGTCTACATCAGTGGATTACCGATGGAACTCATCTGCCCGCCGCGCGTTGATCATCAGACAGCGCTCAACCGCTGCCGCCTAAAGAACCAAGTCAACCGAAACGCCTCGGCAAAGACCACTCACGAAACAACGGCCAATTCCGCGGCAGAACGCATTCAACACGGGGGCTATCATGGACAAAGACCGCATCGCCGGATCGGCAAAAGTTGTAGCCGGCAAAGTGAAAGTCGCTGTAGGCAAAGCCTTGGGCGACGCCAAACTGACTGCCGAAGGCCAATCCGACAAAATCGTAGGAACCGCCCAAAACGCGGTTGGCGGCATCAAGGACGCCCTGAAGGGCAAATAGCCCCCGATCACCCATTTCAAAACGGAGGCAAACATGTCCTTGGGAACCATTCTACTCATCGTGCTGGTGATCTTTCTGCTGGGCGGCTTTAGCGGCAGGTTCGGCGGCTACGGTTATGGCTTTGGCCACGGCGGCGTCGGCGTCATCGGCGTCGTCCTGATCATCATCCTGATCCTGGTACTGACCGGCAGGCTATAAGCCTGCGCCAAATTGGAGTGAACCGGCGCACCGTAGCACAGGTTCACTCCACCGGGCCCGCCCGTCGTGCGCCCACAGCAATCGCCACCCCCGATGCGCAAACCAGCGCCATCCCGGTCAGGCTGACCCAATCCGGGAAATGGCCAAAAATCACCCAGCCCAGCCCCGCCGCCCACACCAGATGCAGGTAATTCACCGGGGCCAGCACTGATGCCGGAGCCTCGCGGTAGGCGGCCGTAAACAGAAAATGCCCCAACGTCGCCAGCAGCCCCAGTAGCGCCATCCAGCCAAAATCCACCATCCCGATCTGCAGATCGCCCAGTGACCCCAGCGATCCGATGCAAAAGAACACCGACCCGACCATCGCCGTCTGAAACAGCATCGCCACCGTGCTTTCACTACTCGCCAGCTTGCGCGTCAGCAGATGATACGCCGTCGCCAGCCCGGCATTCGTCAGTGCAAACACCACGCCCAGCGGGTCCAGCCCGCCCCCGGGCCGCAAGATCAACAACACCCCGGCAAACCCCAACGCCGCCCAAAGCCACGCTAAAGGCCGCACCCGCTCGCCCAGCAACGGCACTGCCAACAGCATCACCGCAAACGGCGACAGATACAAAATCGCCACCGTCTCCCCCACCGGCATAAGCCGCAGGGCCAGCGCCATCGTCAAAGACGCCAACGCCAGACATAAGCCGCGCACAAACACCAGCCCCTGCCGATTAACCCGCCAAAGCCGAGCCCCCATCCGCGGGTACAAGACCACGCCCAACACCCCAAAATTCACAAAATACCGCACCGCCACCACCACCGGCACCGGATGATCCGCCGCCAGCTGCTTGGTCAGAACATCAGCAGAAGCAAACGCCAGCGTCGCGAGGATGATCAGCAGAACACCTTTGAGAGGGCGCGGCAGAGCAATGGCTGCAGTCATCAGTGGCCCATCCCCAAGGTGCGACGTCGGCGCACATAGTGGCTGAGAGCCCGACGCATTCAACTCCAATAGCAGCGATGTAACAAAGTAGGGTGGGAGGTTCCGCGCGAACAGCGCGGGTTCACCCGCCGATGGTGCTATCCGCAAATTCTGGAAACCGAATGCAAGGACTCAGTTGGGCAACCTGAAAAAACCCCCCGGGCACAGTGTTTAACTGAGCGCGACAAAAAATTAACCTATCGGGTTGAAAAGCCTATGGGTATACGCTATAGTTAGAGGATCGTGATGGGAGACAACACCATGGGAACCACTGAACTTGGAAAGGAACTGCGCCGGTTGCGGATCGATGAGGATGAGCGTTTGCTAGACATGGCCGAACGAATTGACAAATCCTCCGCGTTTATCTCAGCGGTCGAGACCGGGAAAAAAAGCCCCCCCCTCAACTTTGAAGAACTTGTGATCCGTGCTTATCGCCTTGCTGG
The DNA here is from genome assembly GCA_963708425.1 of uncultured Alphaproteobacteria bacterium. Classification (GTDB taxonomy): domain Bacteria; phylum Pseudomonadota; class Alphaproteobacteria; order Rhodobacterales; family Rhodobacteraceae; genus JACMNW01. Next base: position 1,361,051 of record OY970206.1, on the reverse strand, counting down.
GGGTGCTGCGGATCGGATCAGACAGGCTGCAGACCGATCACGCAAGGCCTTCACGCTTGAGGGTCAAACTGAGTTGCAACGCGACACATTCGGTCTGATGGCTCGGAGAATGAACACCCTGACTGAGGAAGAGCTTAGTCAGATATTTACTATTCTTAACAAGGGCGGGAGCAAAGATGTCTGACCCTGAAGATTATTTGGTACCCGCTATGAACTGGAGCCAGGTCGACTACCAAGCGGACGGCCTGCGCGAATTACTCAAAATGTCAGCTCAACCATATTTTGACGTGGTAAGAGTGGTAGAAAATGTGCTCTGCAATGTGATGGGGCTATCGGAGTTTCAGATCGGCACTCGTGAGGAAATGGGGAAGGCGGAAGGGCTTACTTGTCCTCAAGGTTCTTTCATTCGCTTCCGAGAAGATGTCTACGAGAGGGCTTGCGCAGGTGACAAACGCCCCCGATTTACGTTTGCTCACGAACTAGGTCATCTGCTTCTGCATCGCAATGCGCCTATGGCACGAGCATCCAGACGTGACGGCACGCCCGCATATATGTTGGCGGAGCCGCAAGCTAATCGGTTCGCCGCGACGCTCCTTATGCCCCAATCGCATCTTTACCGTAGCGACGAGTCATCGGACTTGGTGGAGCGTTTTGGGGTGTCATGGGAGGCGGCAAGCAATCGACTAAGCGACCTTAAGAAAAAGGGTTCGCTATGACGAAAGAAGGCTCAGGTTGCCACCCGAGCCCGCTAACGAATTCAGCATCGTGCATGAGGGGCTCGACGATGCCGAGCCAATCAGAAGGCCGAAATTCAGTCTCCTACAAGACAGAATATAGTCCGACCTTCTTGATTACGCAAGATACGCCCCGCCGAAGGAAAGGTAGCCATGGGAAAACACTCACTCCCCCCGGCTCCACCAGGTTTCAGGTATATTTTCCGCACTTGGCGGAAATGTCCGAAAACTGGCCAGACACTGTTCGCGAAAGCGTTCGGTTTGCGCGCTTGGCCCATACTCATACCCGAGTAAGGCTTTTTCTAAATCTGCTGGTGGGCGGCTAATCGCCCACCAGTTTAACACAGCCGACAATGGAGACTCCAATGGCAAAGAATAGCTTCAAGATTGGTCGTAGTGCCAAATCCGGCCAGTTCACGACAGTGAGGCAAGCTGAGCAGAAGAAGTCCACTCATGTAGTGGAAACTATCAAGAAGTCGGCGAAGTGATTTCTCGATTGGCGTAACGAGTTAGCGAGCCGTAAGCTGGGTGCAACCCACTCGTGCAACCTTAGTGGGTTGCACCCACCGTACGTCCTCAGCGGTAACTCATTGTAACTAAACATTTTGGTAACACTCAACCAAATTTCCGACCCATCGTTACCAAACCCAACTAAACGCAGGGCGGGCGCTGCCCATGCGGCCTATTGCACGTCTATTCCCGGCAATGAAACACCCCGTGTTACCACCCCACCCAAACCCTAAACAACTCCTTACCGAAAACAGCAAACACCAACAATATCAAGGCCATAACTCTCGTAACACGCGTGTTACCACCCCTCGTAACACACCTTCGGCAAGTCTCCGCATCGTGATTATCAAGGGGATGCAACCCCGATCAAGCATCGCTATATTCAAGTCATGAACATCAGATCCGCCCTGCTGGCCCCGACTTTGATCCTCAGTCTCGCTTTTCCGGCGATGGCCGACAAAATCCCCCTCAAAGACCTGTCCGCCTATCTGAACAGCCTCACCACCGCCGAGGTGGAATTTACTCAAGTCAACGCCGACGGATCGATCGCGACCGGCAAGCTGTTCATCAAACGCCCCGGCCGCGCCCGGTTTGAATACGCCCCGCCCGACAAATCCCTCGTCCTCGCCGGCGGCGGGCAGGTTGCGATATTCGATGCGAAATCCAACCAACCCCCCGAACAATACCCCCTGAAACGCACCCCGCTGAACCTGATCCTGGCGGAAAACGTCAACCTGGGCCGCGCGAAAATGGTGGTTGGCCACGCCGAAGACGGCACCTCCACCCGCGTGAAAGCCCAAGATCCGGACAACCCCGAATACGGCTCAATCGAGCTCGTCTTCACCGCTAACCCGGTCGAACTTCGCCAGTGGGTGATCACCGACGATGTCGGCAATCAAACCACGGTCATTCTGGGGAACATGCAAAAGGGCGGCACTTTCCCGCCGTCCCTGTTCAGCATCACAAACGAGGCCGACAAACGAAAGTGATCTACCGGCAGCTGACCAGCTGATCGCTGTAAGTCTGCGCCCGCGACCCGACCCGCGCTGCAACTTCGATCAGCCAAGGCTTGTCATTGTGGCTGCCCCGGGCATACCCGGTTCGCCCTTCATGGTAGGCCAGATATTGGCCCTGCGCGTCCGCCAAGGATAGCCCCAGCTTTTCTCGCGACTGGGTCATATACCAGCCCATGAAATCGGTTGCGTCGTCAATCCGGTCTCGCCGCGCCCCGCGCCGGTTCTGATCATCGCGGTATTCATCCCACGTGCCGTCCAACGCCTGACTATAGCCATAAGCCGACGACTGCCGCCCCATCGGAATGATCCCCAACGCAAATCGGTGCGGGGTCCGGGCATTGCCGACAAACTTGGATTCCTGATGGATGACGGCCATCAGTACTGGCACCGGCACGCCCCATTTGCGTTCGGCATCGCGCATCGCGCTGAAATACTGCGGTCGCTCATCGACGATCGCACAGGCGTTATCCAGATTGCGCGGCGCCGAAAAATTGCCACCCCCACAAGATGTAAGGAACGCCAATAGAATCGCCGCACGGAAGAGTCTGCTCATTTGCCCCTCGTACGTTTTGTTTTGCCAAAACCATACGGCAAAACTCTCGCGTAGGAAATGCCCAAGCCGCCAGTTTCAGATCAGAAAAGCGAGAGTGAGCGGAAGAGTGATGATCGACATCACCGTTGACACGATCACTAGACCGGCCACCGCATCGGCATCTGCCCCATATTTTTCCGCCAGCAGATAGGATGTCACCGCCACTGGGGTGGTGATTTGCAAGATCAGCACCGCGAGTGCTACATGTTGCAGCTCGAATACCAACCCCGTTGCCACCGCCACGCACAGACAAATCGCGGCTCGCCCGAGCGACAGCCAGAATGCCCGGCCAAACTGCCCGACGCCAAGGCGCGCGATCGCAACCCCCAGCGTGATCAGCATCAGCGGAATTGCCATTTGCCCGATCAGATCGAGCGAATTCGTCAGCCAAAGCGGCGTCTGCCAGCCCTGCCACAGAAACAGCGCACCCAGCAGCGTGGCCGCCATCGCCGGCTCCTTTATCACCCGCAAAAGCGACCCGCCGCCCGACACCAGCCAGACGCCAAACGTAAAGCTCCACACCACCATCACGGCAAAGATTACCACGGCAAAACCAAGCCCCGCCTCGCCGAACGCAAACAGCGCCAGCGGCAGGCCCAGATTGCCGGTATTGCCAAAGATCAGCGGGGCAAGCCACGTACGCCGATCCAGACCAAAACCGGCAACGATACCCCAGAAAATCAGCGTCAAGGCACCGTAAGCCACTACCGATGCCACAAACACCGACGTCAGCGCCGCCGGATCAAGCTCGGTTTTCATAAGCGCGGTGAAGATCAGACAGGGCACGCCCAACGTCATTGACAGCCGCGTTACAAACTCCAACCGGTATTCGTAGCCCATCTTGGCCCAGGCAAATCCGATGCCGGACAAGACGCAGACCGGGGCCACAATCTGCAAGACTGTCGTGATGAGGTTCACAGACTGTTTCCCTATTTCTTAACCTGTTAGGTGGACATGCAATGCCTACAGGGATTATTAAGGAGGCTGTAGGGGTATTTTATTATGTTCAAGACGGCGGCCAAGTATCACTTGGGTCAGATCCTGCGTCACAAGAAACATCCGTTCCGTGGCGTGGTGTTTGATGTCGATGCAATGTTCTCGAACACCGAAGCCTGGTATGACGCCATCCCCGAAGACAGCCGCCCGCGCCGTGACCAGCCGTTTTACCATCTGCTGGCCGAAAATGATCAAAGCTACTACGTGGCCTATGTGTCAGAGCAAAATCTTGTGCCGGACGATTTGGGCGGGCCGGTGGATCACCCCGATCTTGGTGACCTGTTTGGCGATTTCGAAGATGGTCGCTACCCGTTACAGTTTCAGTTGAATTAATCCTGAACGGCCTGGCTCTTGGTTACCTTTTGCTAACTTTCTGTTCGTACCGTGGCTGGAGCAGAGCCAACGGAGCATGGGCATGGACCTGAGAACAGAGGCTACGGATGATCTATTGGTCGTGCGGGCGATGGAAGACCGGATTGATGCTGCGGGTGCAATTCAGTTCAAGGAACAGATGCGGGTCATCTGCCAAAATCCCCAGCCGCGGGTGATGCTGGATCTGTCACGCGTGGCGTTTCTGGACAGTTCGGGTCTGGGGGCGGTTGTGGCGGTTATGAAACTGCTCGGACCAGGTCGGCGTCTTGAACTGGCAGCCCTTACGCCCACTGTCGCCAAGGTTTTCCGGCTGACCCGCATGGATACCGTTTTTACCATTCACAACAGCGTTCCCGATGGCCTGCATAACGCCGCCTGACCCATCCCAAGCGGTTGTTCAAATCGCCCGCACGCCAATCGCGGTGCGCGATGCGCTGCGTGACATCATGGGGCACCCTGCAATGACGCGGCTTTCGGAAGACGCGCGCGGCACAGCCGATTTGGTGCTTGCCGAGGCGTTGAACAACATTGTCGAGCATGCCTATGACCGCGACGATGGCCAGATAGAGCTGCGTTTGCAGTGGCTTCCTGGGCGGTTGGTCTGTGAACTCCTGGATGCCGGGCTGCCGATGCCGGACTGCACGCTGCCCGAAGGCCGGCCACAGAGTGTTGCAGATGATCAAGCCCTGCCAGAAGGCGGGTTTGGCTGGTTCTTGATTCGTCAACTGACCGAAAAGCTGCTTTATCAGCGGATTGGCGCCCGTAACCATCTGAGTTTTCAGTTGAATGTCGAACAGTAACGGCTTCGCTGCCGCGATTGTTTCCAAGTAGTGCAAATAGTCACGGAATGGTCGCGATTTTCGCTAAATACAGCCGCAGCCGATAGGCAAATTAGTCTTGTAGCTGCACAAAGCTTCTCTCGGCGCTGCGATTTAAGTAGCCCCCACCCAGATTGTGGCGCCGAGATACTCTGTGCTTCCAAATCCCCGATCCGCGCCCTACGTTCGCCTTTGGATAAAGGGGCAACTTGATGCGTGATTTCCAGCTTCCCGGCAGATCTGCAGTGTTCGCCAGCAATGGCATGTGCGCGACGTCACATCCGCTGGCCGCGAAGGTGGCGATTGATACACTGCAAGCTGGCGGCAATGCGGTTGATGCGGCAATTTCCGGTGCCGTGCTGCTTGGGCTGTGCGAACCGCAAATGACCGGCATCGGTGGTGACTGCTTTGTGCTTCTAAAGCCGGCTGGTGAAGAAAGAGTTATCGCACTGAACGGATCTGGCCGTGCGCCGAAAGGGCTGTCTGCCAGCGCTATGCGGGATAAGGGGCTAAAAGCGGTTCCAACGAACGGGGTGGAGGCGGTAACTTTGCCCGGTGCGATAGATGCATTTTGCCGCCTTTCCGCCGATTGGGGCCGGTTTGATCTGACCCAAACCCTTGCCCCAGCAATTCGCTATGCCGAAGACGGCGTGCCTGTCGCCCCGCGCACTGCCGCTGACTGGGCCGACGCGGCGAATGATTTGCAAGGCGACGCGCGGCTTTTCTACCTGCTGCAAGGTCACGCCCCTGCACCCGGCCAAGTTTTTCGCGCGCCGAAACAGGCCGAAGTGCTGCGCAAGGTGGCAAAACTGGGCCGGATCGGGTTTTATGAGGGCGAGGTGGCCGAAGATATGGTTGCGTCGCTGCGAAAGCTGGGTGGCAGCCACCAGATGGATGATTTTGCCGCCGTCGCCTGTGACTATACCGAACCGGTCAGCGGCACTTACAAAGGCACCGAACTGCTGGAGCACCCGCCAAATAGCCAGGGTGCCACTGCCATCCTTTTGCTGAACATTCTGGCCGAATTTGATCTGGCGACGCTTGATCCCTACGGCGCACAGCGAGCCCATATCGAGGCTGAGGCGGCAAAACTCGCCTACGATGCCCGTAATCGGTTTTTGGCGGATGCAGATCATACCACCCGGCTTGCCCATATGCTGGCCCCTGAAACAGCGCACAAGCTGGCCGCCCTGATCAACCCTGCTCAGGCGATGCAAGCAGCCGGCCCGTTGACCGAAGCCGTGCACCGCGACACCATTTATCTGACTGTGGTCGACAAAGACCGCATGGCGGTTTCGCTGATCTATTCGGTGTTCCATAGCTTTGGCGCGGGCCTTGCCAGCGCGAAGTTTGGCATCAACTTTCACAACCGTGGGGCAGGGTTCACCCTGACCAAAGGTCATCCGAACGAGGCCGCCGGTGGCAAGCGCCCGATGCACACGATCATCCCCGGTATGCTGCGCCAAAATGGCCAGGTGACCATGCCATTCGGGGTGATGGGCGGGGCTTATCAACCGAATGGCCATGCACGGTTTGTGACCAACATGGTCGATTTCGGGCTGCATCCGCAGGCTGCGATTGATGCGCCCAGATCTTTCTCGGCGGTAGATGGCATGATGGTGGAGCGGGGTTATACGACCGAAGTGCGCGCAGAGTTGGCCGATATGGGCCATGCCGTACGGGTACCGGACGAGCCGATTGGCGGCGCGCAGGCGATATTGATCGATGACAGCGGCGTTTTGCAGGGGGCATCCGACCCGCGCAAAGACGGCTGCGCTTTGGGGTATTGATTGCGATGAATTACGATGAACTGGCGACCAGTATCGCAGCGCTTTGCCACGGCGAAACCGACGCGGTGGCGCTGATGGCCACAGTGGTGTGTGAGGTGCATAATACCCATCCTTTGTCGGATTGGACTGGGTTTTACCGCGTCGTTGGCCCGGAACTGTTGAAGATCGGCCCCTATCAGGGCGGCCATGGCTGCCTTGTCATCCCGTTTTCGCGCGGTGTTTGCGGGGCCGTGGCGCGCACTGAAAAAGCGTTGATCGTGCCGGATGTTGATGATTTTCCTGATCATATTGCCTGTGCATCGACCACCAGATCGGAACTGGTGCTGCCAGTGTGGAACGGCTCTGGCGTGCTTTTGGGCGTGCTGGATCTGGATAGCAACACGCCTGCGGCATTTACCGAAACAGATGAGGCGCGGCTGACGGCAATCCTTGCGGATGTGTTTCGCAATGCTGCTTAGGCAGTGAAGCGTACCTTGATCTTTGGCGTCAGGCGAACGAAGGTCAGGCCGAAACTTGGGGCGGCAAATGGCACTAATCACACTACTTGATGGCGGCATGGGGCAGGAACTGGTGGCGCGGTCTGGCGATGCGCCGACGCCGCTTTGGGCGACGCGGGTGATGCTGGATCACCCCGACATGGTGCGCGCGATCCACGCCGATTACTTTGCTGCCGGGGCCAGTATTGCCACCACGAATACTTACGCCATCCACCATGATCGGCTGGAACGGTTTGATCTGGATGCCATGTTTGAAACCTTGCACCGCACCGCGCTGTCGCAGGCGGCGGAGGCGCGGGCCGCACATGGCAAAGGGCTGATCGCGGGGTCGATGGGGCCGCTGGTGGCGTCCTACCGCCCCGAAGTGACGCAGCCTTTGGATGAAGCGGCCCCCAAATATGCCGAGATTGCAGCATTGCTGGGCCCGCGGGTCGATTTGATTTTGCTGGAAACCATGGCGTCGGTTTTGCAGGCTGAGGGTGCCTTGAAGGGGGCGCAAGTGGCGGGCAAGCCGGTGTGGTTGTCGGTGACGGTGAATGATCATGATGGTCGTTTGCTAAGGTCGGACGAGCCGATTGCAGACCTTTGGCCTATCATCGAAGCCTACCGTCCTGCGGCGGTTCTGGTGAACTGTTCAGTACCCGAAGCGATGGCTGCGGCGCTGACCGAAGTGGCCAAATTTGGCTTGCCATTTGGGGCCTATGCCAATGGTTTTACGCATATTTCCGGGAACTTCCTGAAGGATGCGGCAACGGTTTCCGAGCTGACCCACAGGCATGATCTGACGCCTGAAAAATACACCGAATTTGCCATGGGTTGGGTGGCGCAGGGGGCGACGATTGTTGGCGGTTGCTGCGAAGTTGGGCCCGCGCATATCCGGCATTTGCACGACGCGCTGATTGCTGCGGGCCATCAGATCGTATGATCGACTTTCACTACGATCCGCCGATGACCCCCTTGGTGATTTTGCATCAGGACGATCAGATCATGGTGCTGAACAAGCCCTCGGGGCTGTTGTCGGTGCCGGGCAAATTGGAAGGGCGCCGCGACTGTCTGGAGTTGCGGTTGCGGGCGGCTTATCCCGAAACGCTGCTGGTGCACCGGCTGGATTGTGACACGTCGGGCGTGATGATCTTCGCCCGCAGCAAGGCGGCGCAAGGGTTTTTGGGGCAGGAGTTTGAAAACAGACGGGCGAAAAAGACTTATGTTGCAAGGCTTTGGGGGCGGTTGATGCCTGAAGCCGGTCGCGTGGATTTGCCGCTTTGCACCGATTGGCCGAACCGGCCGCGTCAGCACGTGGACCATGAGAATGGCCGGGCGGCACAGACCGACTGGCAGGTTTTGGGGTATGAGGGCGAGACAACCCGTGTGAGGTTGCATCCGTTGACGGGGCGCAGCCATCAGTTGCGGGTGCATATGCTGGAATTGGGGCACGCGATTTTGGGCGATCCGATTTATGCGACAGGGGCGGCGTTGGCGTTTCCGCGGCTGATGCTGCATGCGGAAAGTCTGACGTTGCACCACCCGGCGACGAAGGACTTGGTGACTTTTTCAGCGCCGTGTCCGTTCTGAGCTACAGGTCTAGGGCGGCCTTTCGACCTTCGTGAAACGCATAGGCGGCGAGGCGGGGGGTGGCGCAATCGCCGATACGGTAGGTGGATTTTCCGGGGAAAGTTTCGGGGAACGGATCGAAGGCGATGTTGGTTGTTGCCATCACCAAGGCTGAGGCGGGTAGAGTGGTTTCCTCGCCCGTGAGGAAGGATCGAACGGTTATGCCATTGCCGTGCCAGCGGGTAATGCAATGTTCTACATAGGTTTTTACCCCCAACTTGCCCAAGCTTCGGCGCACCGGGCCGTCGGCGGCGGTGCGGGTGATTTCTTTGCCGACGTAGGGGTCGGGGGTGACGATGATCACCTGTTTACCCTGTTCGGCCAAGTGCCAGGCGGTGCCGACGCCGCGCCAGTTGCCGCCTTCGTCATAGACCACGACGGCATAGCCGAGGCGGGCTTCGCGGCGCAGGACGTCTTCGGGGGACCAGACATTGCCGAGGTCCAATCCCGGTAGATGGGGTTCTGAGGGGAGCCAGCGTTGGCGGCGGGTTTCGTCGGGCAGGGAACCGGTAGCGAGGATCACGGTATCGGCAGGGTGGGCGTTAACCTCTTGTTCATCAAGATAGCTGTTCAGGCGCAGGGTAACGTCCAGTTTGGTGAACTGACGTTCGTACCAATCCAGCAGATCAAGGATTTGCGCGCGGCGGGGTTGCAGGCCAGCAAGGCGGAACTGGCCGCCAATATGGCCAGAAGCCTCAACAATTTCAACCACATGGCCACGTTCTGCGGCAACTCTTGCGGCCTCTAGCCCCGCCGGGCCAGCGCCGACGACCAGAACCGAACGCGGGGTTTGCGCAGCTGAGAACCGATCACCGCCCCATTCCCATTCGCGACCCACCGACGGATTGATGAGGCAAGAAATCCAATAATCGCGGCTGCGCCGACCCCAGCACATCTGGTTGCACGAAATACAGCCCCGGACATCGTCGGCGCGACCTTCCAATGCTTTGCGCGCCAGATGCGGGTCGGCGATTTGACCGCGCACGATGGACACAAGATCAGCCTCGCCCGCGCCAAGCACGGTTTCTGCGTTTTCGGGCGTTCTGATGCCCGCCTCTGACGTTATCACGGCATGCTTAACGATTGCTTTCAGTTGCGACGTAAGCGGTGTTGTCAGCTTTTCGGCATGGGTGAAGGGCGGGATTATGGATTCGAATTCCAGATAGCTGCCGGAGCCGACAGTGACATAATCCACATCGCCTGACGCATCGTGCAGTGCGACGATTTCGCAGAGGTCTTTGGCGGAAAGTGTAACGGAATAGGCGGTTGAATAGCTGATGGCGAGGCCGATGATGAAATCTGGGCCGCAGGATTGTCTTATGTTTTCAATAAGGTTACGGGAAAACCGTGTGCGGTTTTCCAGAGAGCCGCCCCATTGATCGGTGCGCTGGTTCGACCATGGGGTCCAGAATTGATCGAGCAGCGAATGGTAGGCGGCCCACACCTCGACCCCTTGAAAACCGCAGGCTTTGGCGCGGATGGCGGCAGCGACATGGGCATTGAGAAGTTCCTCCACTTCGCCACCCGTCATGGCGTGAGAGCCGTCACTATCATGATAGCTGGGGCCACCGGAGGGCGACCAATGCGGCGCGAACGACAGGTCGGAGTCGCCGTGCGCACCGACGTGATAGAGCTGTTGAATTATGACTGTGCCAGCGGCTTTGATGGGGGCGGTAAGGGATTGAAAGTGCAGGATAATTGAATCGTCGGAATGTAGGAAGTTGCCGCGGGTTAGCACCCCTGTTCGGTGCACCGGAACCGGCTCGGCGACGATCATTGCAGCGCCGCCAACGGCGCGTTCCAGCAGGTAGGCGGCGTAGCGTGGGCCGGGAAGACCAGCCTCGGCCATATTGGCGGTATGGGCACCGAAAACCACGCGGTTACGCAGGGTGTGGCCACGCAATTGCAGGGGTTTCATCAGGTTTGGGTGGCTGGTCATTTCGCCCTCTGGGTTAGGAATAGCCTAGCCGTTGTGCTGTGCAAAGCGTGAGGATTGGGGGCGACGCAGCAGGGTCTGGAAGCGTCATCGGGTGGTCTGTTTTGCGTACACCTGCGGTATGACATCCGTACATACCGATTGGCGCACGTATTGGGGGTAGGAGTAGGGTTTGGTGCTTTTGCGGGTTAGGGGTGGAGCGAAGCTTGCGGGTTGTTCGCTTTGGACAAAATGGCGCACTTTCTTGCCGGATTTGATACGCGTCAAATCGGGCCGCGCCTGCCTGCCCCCGGCAGGCGCGGTTCTCGCTCCAGCCCAGGCAGGCGCGTCCCGATTTACCAATGCCATGCCAAGCTCAACCTCCCTTGCCTTGCGGCTTGCGCCTACAGGCAACGGGCCGGGTATCTGTCCACTGGACAGTTACCTATTCGGCCCGCAACAGACAGGTACCTCAGCCAACCCAGCCGGTCCCCAATGCTTGTTCCCAATCGGCGAAGCCTGCGGCGCGGGCGCGGGCGACGGCGGATGTTGTGTCATAGGGCACGAGGCGGTGGCTGACTGTCCATGTGGAGCCGACGCGGTCGACGATGGCATAGGCAGCATGGGGTGTGCCTGCGCAGACGTGGCGGGGCGAGGGGGCGGAATGGTCGGTGAAGCCGGGGCAGCCAACCGAGCCGGGGTTGACCACCAAACGCCCATCGGCCAGCCGGACGGCACGGGCGACATGCGTATGGCCACACAGCATCAGTGATTGCGGGATGCCCTTGGCGCGGGCGGTGATCTTATCCAGCGGGGCACGGCGGGCGGTGCCATCGGGTGTGTAAGTCTCCAGCCAGTAGGACAGATCGTCTTGCGGTGTGGCGTGGCATAGGAAGGCGTCGTCGACCACGGCAGTGGCAGGCAGCGCGGCGAGCCAAGCCAGCGTTTCCGGTGACAGCTGCGGATGCGCGCGCTTGTCCCATTCGTCCATTGCGTTGGGATCGGATAGCCAGCGATCATGATTGCCGCGTACCGAGGCTGTCAGGTTAGCACCTGCCAGCAGATGTGCCGTGCGCGCGGCATCCAGCGGGCCGGAAAAGCAATCACCCAGGTTGACCGCCGCATCGGGCGAATGATCAAGCATATCGACCAGCACTGCCGCCAGCGCATCAGCGTTGCCATGGATATCAGCAAGAACGGCGAGGCGGGTCATTCGGCGGCCATATCCTGTTCGTTATCCCAACCGGAGATTGCTTTGACCTCCAGAAATTCCTCGATGCCCCAATGGCCGCCTTCGCGCGCCCGGCCCGAGGCTTTGATGCCGCCGAAGGGAGAACCGGCGCTGCGCGATTTGCCGTTCATCTGCACCATGCCAGACCGCAACAGGCGGGCGAGGCGATTGCGGCGAGCGCCGCTCTGCGATTGCACATAGTTGGTCAGGCCGTAAGGCGTATCATTGGCGATACGCACGGCCTCGGCTTCGGTATCGAAGGGGATGATCGACAGCACCGGCCCGAAGATTTCTTCGCGTTCGATCGTCATGCCGGGGGTGACGTCGGCGAACACCGTGGGTTTGACGTAGAAGCCGCGGTTCAGGCCATCGGGGCGGCCCAAGCCACCGGCGACAAGGCGCGCGCCTTCGTCGATGCCTTTCTGAATGTAGTCTTGGATCTGGTCCCACTGGCGTTGGTTGACCACGGGGCCAATGTGATTGCCGGGTTCCGATGCCGGGCCGACTTTGATGCTGCTTGCGACTTTTGCGGCGATTTCGACGGCGTGGTTATAGACGGGGCGTTCAACGAGCATCCGCGACGGGGCGTTGCACGATTGGCCAGAGTTATCCATCATCTGCCGCACACCGCGTTCAACGGCGCGGTCATCGGCATCGGCGAAGATCAGGTTGGCGCCTTTGCCACCCAGTTCCAGCGCCACACGCTTCAGCGTTTGGGCGGCGGCGATGGAAATGGCCCGACCGGCGCGGGTGGAGCCGGTGAACGAGATCATCTCGACATCCGGGTGCGCGGACAGTTGGCTGCCGACACCGGGGCCATCACCGTTGACGAGGTTGAACACGCCGGGGGGCAGACCCGCATCATGGCAAAATTCGGCGAAGAGCAGTGATGACAGCGGAGATTCTTCGGATGGTTTCAGCACGCAAGTGCAGCCCGCCAGCAGGGCGGGGATCACCTTCAGCGTGACCTGATTCATCGGCCAGTTCCACGGCGTGATCAGGCCGACGACACCGATCGGTTCCAGCGCGATGCGGTCATGCGGCGTGTTGGCGTTCAGCGGCTTGATCCATTGTATTCGATCGAATGCGGTGAGGAAGTTTTTCAGGTGCCATGGTAGGCAGGGGGCTTGGCTATCGCGGCTCATGTCAATCGGCGCGCCCATTTCGAGGCTGATCGCGCGGGCCATATCTTCGACGCGCGCTTCGTATTGCGCGAGGATGCCGACCACAAAGGCGCGGCGGGTGGCGTGCGGGGTGACCGACCAAGTGGCAAAGGCGGCTTTGGCGGCGGCGACGGCGGCGTTGGTATCGGCTTGCGCGCCCAGGCTGATGGTGGCGCATGCCTCTTCGGTGGAGGGGTCGATCACCGGGCAATCGCGCGGTGTGGCGGGGGCGACCCACGCGCCGTTGATGTAGAATTTACGAGCGTCGATCATCGGATCCTCCGGGGTTCGAGGCTTAAGGTGGCATTTGGGACAAGTCGCTGCAAGCCCGGAACCGACGATTGATGTCGCGCGTCTTTTGGTTGGCTTGGGAAAACCGGCTGGTCTGGATCGCAATGTGGGAACGCTGTTCTAATCTTTTGCGACAGGTCGGTGGGGGATGAAACTTCGTTCTAATTGGACTAGATTAGGAACAGAGAAAACTCAACTGACGGAGAACACCATGTCGATCCGCATCAACGATACTGCCCCCGATTTTACGGCGGAGTTTACTGCCGGGACCATCAAGTTTCATGACTGGGTGGGCGACAATTATGCCATCATATTTTCGCACCCGCGCGACTTTACCCCTGTTTGCACGACAGAATTTGGCGCAGTCGCACAACTTGCGCCAGAATGGGCCAAGCGAAAGACGAAAGTGATCGGTGTATCGGTGGATTCGGTCGCGGATCATGAAAAATGGAAGCGCGATATCGAAGCGTTTGGTGGCGTGCCTGCCGATTTTCCGATCATTGATGATTCCTCGCTGACGGTGGCGAAGGCTTTTGACATGCTTTCAGCAGATTACTATTTGCCCGAAGAGGGCCGCACGCCAGCACATTCGCAAACTGTGCGCACGGTGTTCATCGTCGGGCCGGACAAGAAGGTGAAGCTGACGATGTCGTATCCGATGACAGTCGGTCGCAACTTTGCCGAGATTTTGCGGGCGCTGGATGCCGTGCAGGCCACGGACGGTGTGCCGCTTGCGACGCCTGCAAACTGGGTGCCGGGGCAGGATGTGATCGTGGCGCTGTCATTGGACAATACCGCCGCTGAGGCGCGGTTTGGCAAGCTGGATATCAAGCTGCCATATCTGCGGTATGCCAAGGCACCGAAGTAAGGCGGCCAGCGTGGGGCATATTGGGTGTGCCCCGCATTAACGGCGATCAGGCTTGCGATTTCTTGGCGTATAGGACGACACGGCTGCCCATTGGCACCGTGTCGTAAAGCAGCGTTACATGTTCGTTCACCAACCGCACGCAACCGTTCGAGACGGCAGAGCCGATCGTCCAGGGTTCTGGTGTGCCGTGAATGCGCAGGAAGGTATCGCCGCGCACATCGTCGAACAGATAAAGCGCGCGGGCACCAAGCGGGTTGGTTGGGCCGCCGGGCATGCCATCGGCAAACTGGGCATAGTGGCTGGGGCTGCGCGCGATCATTTCTTTGGTCGGCGTCCAGCTTGGCCATTCCTTCTTGGCCCCAACTTTGAAAATGCCGGGAATATATAGATCGCCGCGTCCGACGCCCACGGTGTAGCGGATCGCTTTGCCCTTCGGCAGCGTCCAGTACAGCGAATAGGTGTTCGGATCGACATGGATTTCACCCGGCGCGATTTTGTTCTTGATACGCACCTGGGTTGGAAGCTGTGCTTCGGTCAGCGTCCAGTCTTTTGGGCGCTTGCTGGCCATTGCCGGCGCGGCAAGCAACGCGGATGCGGCAAGGGTGGAGCCGATGAAATGGCGGCGTGACAGATAGGGTGAGGGCAGCATTTGCGGAAACCTATACGATTGGACGTGCAAGGGTTTTCCCGGATCGGTGATTTGGACCAGTGCGAAACTTTATGCAACTGGGCAAGTGGTGCAAAAAAGCCCCTACAAGTGCCATAATGTCACGCAGAGTTTACATGCGGCCGGAGCCCGATTGCGTGACAGCTGCCAGCCGTGCGCGAAGGGCAAGTTGTGTGATGTGTCGCATAGCGGGGGGAGACCCCGGAGTGATCCGGGGCCAGGTCGGTCAATCGACTGTGCCGGGCAAGCTAAGATTGCCCGATGCGACATCGAATACATCCGTCACGCACAGGAGCGGCGCGTGCAGATTGGCGTTGACGCGAAGAGCGGCTGTGACGCCATCGAACTGTGCTTCGGCAAGGCCAGCGACGGCAGCGATTGGCAGCGAAACCTCGATCTGGTCGGCAGCCAAGGCTGGTGTATAGCCGGGGCTGTCGATGAAAATGGGCAGGCCGGGCCACGTGGCGGGCAGAAGCGGTTTTTCACCTTCGGGAATGTCGCGCACAGCCAGCGCGCCTTCGCCGCAGGCAGCAGTTGGGGTTAGAACAACCCAGTGGCTGTGCCATAGGCCACCGTCGTTATCCGTGGTGCCATCGCCGGTTTCGTCCGCAAGCGGGGTATCGTCAAAGTCGGGATGCCGGGTGGCAGCAAGTGCCAGGATGCCAGTTCCGGCCTCGAACCCGACGGCCACCGGATCAAGCGATGTGGGCCAAACATAGGCGTGAACTGGGGCGCCGTTAAGGGCTCCTGCCGGGGTGAGGTCGGTTTCGCCGGCTGGTCCGGCGAGTGTCATGTGGAAGGTTGCGGTTTCGCCTTTGATGCCGATCCGGGCGGCTAGGATGTCGACCGAAGCCATCTTTGCCGGATCAGCGGTAGAACTGATTGGGCCAGCAAAGACAGGGTTGGTTAAGGCCGGGGCAGCGAGAGCCAGAAATAGGGGAATGATGCGAGACATTGGACACTCCTTGTTAATGGTAGCGACTCGATAGTATTGAATTGACACTATTGCAAGATAAATAGCGACTCGCTATCTATTGGGGATGACGAGCATTACCCCCCTGCGCGACCTTCTGGATCGCTTGTTGCGCCTGCTATCGGCTGATTTGCGGCTTGGTGGGCTTAATCCGGTGCAACGCGCCGCCATCGAATATCTTGCACGCGCGAACCGCTTTTCCCGGCAACCTTCGCATGTGGCCGATTATCTTGCAGCGACCCGCGGAACCATGTCGCAAACCCTAAAATCGTTGGTGCAAAAGGGCTTGGTCAGTGAAGCGCGAGCGCCCGAGGATGGCCGGGTAACACGCTTGTCGCTTACGCCAGCAGGCCGCACTACCGCAGAGGCAAGGCGAGAGTTGGATCGTGTTCTGGCCGCGATCCCAGATGCTGAACGAATAGCGCTGACCGCTGGTTTGGGCAGGATTGTGGGATCACTGGTCGCCGGGCGGGGTGGGCGCAGCTTTGGTCTTTGTGCGACGTGCAGGTATCACCAAATCGGCCCAGACGGTGCGCGCTGCGCACTGTTGAACCTGTCGCTGACGCAACAAGAAGCGGGCCAGATCTGCCACGAACACGCGGCATGAAAAAAGCCCCGGCGTTTCCACCGGGGCTTTATCTATTTGTCCGACGGCTGACTTAAGCCTCAGCCGTTTCCGCGATTTCCGCACCGGTTTCCTGATCGACCATCTTCATGCCAAGGCGCACCTTGCCGCGATCGTCGAAGCCCAGAAGTTTAACCTTCACTTCCTGGCCTTCTTTCAGGAATTCGTTCGGGTGCGTCAGGCGCTTGTTGGCAATCTGGGACACATGCACCAGACCGTCACGCTTGCCGAAGAAGTTCACGAACGCGCCGAAATCGACCAGTTTTACCACGCGGCCGGTGTAAACCTTGCCTTCTTCCGGCTCTGCCACGATCGACCAGATCATGTCATAGGCCTTCTTGATGTTGTCGGCATTGTTCGACGCGATCTTGATGACGCCTTCATCGTTGATATCAACCTTGGCACCGGACACTTCGACAATTTCGCGAATGACCTTGCCGCCCGAGCCGATCACTTCACGGATTTTGTCCGTTGGGATTTGCAGGGTTTCAATCTTTGGCGCGTATTCGCTAAAGCCTTGTGGGGCTGACAGCGCTTTGTTCATCTCTTCCAGGATATGCAGGCGGCCATCGCGGGCTTGGGCGAGGGCTTGTTCCATAATCGCGGGCGTAATGCCGGCAATCTTGATATCCATCTGCATCGTGGTGATGCCGTTGGCAGTGCCTGCAACCTTGAAGTCCATGTCGCCAAGGTGGTCTTCATCGCCCAGAATGTCGGTCAGAACGGCAAAACGACCGTCATCTTCCAGGATCAGACCCATCGCCACACCAGCCACCGGGGATTTCAGCGGAACACCCGCGTCCATCATCGACAGCGAACCACCGCAGACCGAAGCCATGGAAGACGAGCCGTTGCTTTCGGTGATCTCGGACACCACGCGAATGGTGTAGGGGAAATCAGTTGCCGCAGGCAGAACCGCTTGCAGCGCGCGCCATGCCAGTTTGCCATGGCCGATTTCACGACGACCGGGGGAGCCTACACGGCCAACTTCGCCAACCGAATAGGGCGGGAAGTTGTAGTGCAGCAGGAAGTTGGAACGGCTGTTGCCATGCAAGGCGTCGATGATCTGTTCATCTTCGCCAGTGCCCAGCGTGGTCACGACCAGTGCCTGCGTTTCACCGCGGGTGAACAGGGCCGAGCCATGGGTGCGCGGCAGGATGCCGGTTTCGCCGATGATCGGGCGGACGGTCTTGTTATCGCGCCCGTCAATACGCGCGCCACCATTGATGATGTCGCCGCGCAGAATGGACGATTCCAGTTTCTTGATCGCCGAGCCGAGGTTGGCATCGGCCAGATCGTCTTCGCTAAGCGCCGCTTTGATGGCAGCGGAAGCTGCATCAATCGCATTGGTGCGTTCTTGCTTGTCACGGATCGCAAAGGCCGCGCGCATCTGCTTTTCGCCAGCTTTTTTGACAGTTGCAGACAGCTTGGAATAATCCGGCGGGGTGAAATCGAACGGCTCTTTCGCGCAGTCTTCGGCAAAGTCCATGATCATGTCGATGACGGGCTGCATGGCGTCGTGGCCAAACTTTACCGCGCCCAGCATTTCGGACTTCAGTGAGTTCATACGCTTCGGATTCAACCATCATCACTGCGTCTTTGGTGCCGGCAATAACCAGATCAAGGCGCTGATCGGGGTTGTTGCGCAGCTTTTGCATGTCGTCAACGCAGGGGTTCAGAACGTATTCGCCGTTCGAGAAACCAACGCGGGCTGCACCGATTGGGCCCATGAAAGGCACGCCCGAAATGGTCAGCGCTGCCGACACGGCGATCATCGCCAGAATATCGGGTTCGTTCACCAGATCATGCGACAGCACCGTTGCCATCACCAGAACTTCGTTGCGGAAACCTTCGACGAACAGCGGGCGGCACGGACGGTCGATAAGGCGCGAAGTCAGCGTTTCTTTTTCTGAAGGGCGTGCTTCGCGCTTGAAAAAGCCACCGGGCACTTTGCCGGCTGCATAATACTTTTCTTGGTAATGCACGGTCAGCGGGAAGAAATCCTGCCCCGGTTTTGCACTGCGGGCAAACGTCACGTTGGCCATGACGGAAGTATCGCCCAAAGTGGCAATCACGGTGCCGTCGGCCTGACGGGCAATCTTGCCCGATTCCAGTGTGAGGGTTTCGCCGCCCCACTGGATTGATTTCTTGGTCACATTAAACATCTATCGGTTCCTATATGAGAGCATCCACAGGCCCCTTGCCCATGTCTCTCGCTTGAATGGCGGCCCCATTGCCGCCGCCCCCCTATCCTTCGCATGTGGCCGGGGGCATGGCCTCACATCGCAGATTGCGGGCGCATACAGGAAAACGGGGAGGATTGGAAGCGGGGAGTGTGGCTGAGAGCAATCGATCCTGCGGTCCAAGGCTGCGTTGTCACGCGGGATGGACGTCAATCGCGATACTGCCTGTCTCGAAACTTGATTACGTCCGCGATGTAAACTCGAAACGCCATACCAAACCCAGACTTCCACCAATGCACTCGGCCTTTCGCCGATGGAATTGGCCACCGTAATCGCCAAGGCCGGCCGCGCAGGCCCTGTACCGCTCGGCTGCTTTTTCACCGGTCTGTGCATCGGTCAAGATCGTTACAACGGCGCGATATCCGTAGGATTCAGCGGTAACGCAGTCTTCCAGGCTTTCTTCCGTCGTGCCCATGTAACGGTAACATTCAGACAAGATAAAGTCGCGGACAAGCGTTGGGACCGGGATGTCGGCGTTGGGCCAGACGATCTTACACACGTCAGCCTGGACATGTGACGCAAGTGACAGCGACAGGATCGAGGCCAACAAAAGGCGCATTGCTTCTTCTCCGAAGCTAATTTCGCCAGTATAGCATGATTTCGGGGCAGACGGAACGATGCGCTAGGCGTCGGCACTAACGCTACCACACCGTCAAACAGGCGTTGCCCCAAAAGCAAAAATGCCCGCGCCTTTCGGCACGGGCATTCGATATTCGCAAAACACTATGCTTAGCGGCGCAGGCCCAGACGCCCGATCAGGGCGGTGTAGCGGGCGTCGTCTTTGCCTTTCAGATAGTCCAGCAATTTGCGGCGTTGGGCGACCATCATCAACAGACCACGGCGGGAATGGTTATCCTTTTTGTGGCTTTTGAAGTGTTCCGTCAGCGTGGCAATGCGCGAGGACAGAATGGCAACCTGCACTTCCGGCGAGCCGGTATCGTGTTCGGCTGTCGCGTATTCTTTGATCAGCTTGGCTTTTTCTTCAACAGTGATCGACATCGGGTTCTCCTTGGAAAAGGGTTATGGCGCAGGCCGGGATGTCGTCCAGCAGGGCCCTTGGAGGTGTCCGCACAATGGCGGATGCGGGCGTATAGGGGAAATCCGCGACAAAGGGAAGTGTCAATTCGGGGGGGCTTAGGGCGGCGAATCGTTACCATTTGATGTTCATTTTACGCGCTTTTCCGGGCTGATTATCACGGGCGAGCTAGGGAAATTGGTCAGTTTGTGCCATGCTGTTTGATGAAATATCGTGTTAACCCAATTGGTTATAGTGTTTCTTGGTTAATGCTGTCTGCTGGCGCATCGGAGGATTTGTTTGTGCTTGGATTGTTTGGTCTTCTTGGTGCGCTGTTGGCGGGTATCGTCGCGGACACAATGATTGGCGGGTTTGGTGGAAAATCGGACGCAGCGGCGGAGGATGATGCGCCGGATACGTCAGAGCCACCTGCCGATGGCGAGTCAAACACGGATATGCTGGATTGGGCGGGCGACGATTCTGAACCGGCGACGGCGCGCGCCGTGGGGCCGGACGACCCAGATTATGCGGCAAGTTCGGACGATGAAGACCCGGCGGATGATCCTGATCTGGCGCTGGTGGCTGGAAAGCAGGATGACATTCTGGCGGGTTTTGGCGGCGATGACACGCTGTTTGGTGCCGGTGGCGATGACCAGTTGATGGGCCGCGATGGTGATGATCTGATCAAGGGCGGCGCGGGGGCAGATGTCGGGCATGGCGGGGCCGGTTCGGATACTCTGCAGGGGGCTGCGGGCGACGACGTGTTGGAAGGCGAGGCGGACCATGACGTGCTGGTTGGTGGGCGCGGCGATGACACGCTGTTGGGTCATGCCGGGCGCGACGGGCTTTATGGCGGTGCGGGCGACGATACGCTGGTCGGTGGCGAAGGGGATGATCGGCTGGCTGGCGGGGACGGGGCCGATTGGCTGGCCGGTGGGGCTGATGATGACACGCTTACTGGCGGGGCGGGCAGTGATACGCTGGATGGCGGTCCGGGGAAGGACGTGCTGCGCGGGCATGACGGCTTGGGTGCGTTTCCCGAAATGGATTTCCTGAATGGGGGTGCGGGGGATGATTATCTGGCGGTAGGCAATGGGGATTATGCGACTGGCGGCGAAGGGGCCGATTGGTTTGAGCTGTCTGATATGGCGGCGGGCGATGCGATTGCCCAGATCGCCGACTACAATGCCGATGAAGATGCGATTGTGGTGGTGTTTGACCCCACGATGCACCCAGACCCGCAGCTAAGCCTGCAGACGCCCGAGGATTCGGATGATGTGATCGTAGTGCTGGACGGCGTGCCTTTGGCGCTGGTGCAAGGAGGGGCGGGGATGACGATAGAAGATTTCCTGCTGACCCCGGTGCAGGCGGCGTAAGCGCATTCCGAAAAGTGTGAAACGGTTTTCGGAATGCGCGATAGGACAGAAGGGTGAAGTGGGTGTTTGACTGTTATCTAACGCAAACCACTTTACGGTCGGGATTGGGGTTTATGGCCGCCAAAGTTCCGGCTGGCGGTCATAGCCGATATACAACGGATGTTTCGGCTGGCCCGCTTGCGTAAGGCCCAGATGCCATAGTGGTTTCGCGATGCCGCGCAGCAGGGTTTCCACTGCAGCGCCCCGGGTCAGATGCGCGCCGTGGCTGCCCCAGGCACAGATGATACGGTCGGCCCAGACAGCACCATTCGCAATGGCTTCGTCATTCGCGGGGCCGACGGGATCGGCGATGGCGCGCATGACTTTTGGATCAGTGGCGCGGTAGGCAAAGATGTTGGCGACCCGAAACGCGCCGTAACCAAGCGTGCGGGCGCGACGTTCGCAGCGTTCGACGGTGGGATCGTTTTGATATTCGGTGGCGGTTGAGGGGTTTAGCATCACGAACAGCGCTTTGGGGCCGGAGGCATCCCAGATCCGGGTCAGGTCATAGCGGTAGGCCTCGCAGTCTGAATAGACCGCAACCGAGGCTGCATCGCCTTTTTGATGCGCCTTGGTGATCATTCGGGTGCGTCTTGGTTGAACACGCGGGACGGGTGCAACTCGCCCGCTTTGTAGATGCCGACAGCAACGGCGCGGCCTTGGTAGCTGGCCCAAGCCTCGTCGCCGTATTCGGCGGAAGAGGTGATGACCATGCCGGGATTGCCGTTTCGCAGCCGTGCAGCCCCTTCGGGCGTGGCGGGCAGTTCGGGCAAATCGTGCAGACCCTGTTCCAGCGGGCGCAGGTAGGTGAGCAGTTCGTCAGTTTTCGCCAGCGCATCCAAGGTTTCCAAGCTGATGCCATCGCTGGCATCAAACGGGCCGGACCAGACTCGGCGCAGCCATGCAACATGGCCAAGGCAGCCAAGCGATGCGCCCAGATCGCGGGCAATGGCGCGGACGTAGCCGCCTTTGCCACAGACCATTTCCAGTTCGACATGGTCAGCGTCGGGACGGGTGATCATTGTCAGGCTTTCCACCCACAAAGGCCGGGCGGCGATATCGACAACTTCGCCGTCCCGGGCCAGATCATAGGCGCGCTCGCCGTCGATTTTCACGGCAGAAAACTGGGGTGGGGTTTGCAGAATCTCGCCGCGGAATTGCGCCAGCGCAACCTCGATCTGCGCATCGTCGGGGCGATGGTCGGACGTCGCGATCACCGAACCTTCGGCATCATCGGTAGCCGTGGCGGCGCCAAAGCGTACCATGAAACGATAGCATTTCAGAGCGTCGGTGATGTAGGGCACGGTCTTTGTCGCCTCGCCCAAGGCCACTGCCAGAACGCCGGTTGCCGCCGGATCAAGCGTACCGGCATGGCCCGCCTTTTGCGCATTGAACGCCCAACGCACTTTGCCGACCACCGCGGTTGAGGTGATGCCGGCGGGTTTATCAACCACCAGCCAGCCCGAAATGGCGCGACCTTTCTTTGTGCGTGCCATAGGATCAGCCTTTCGAAACGACGGTGCCGATGATCGGCCCCATGGGGAACCCAATATCATCGCGGCCAAGTTCGGGGGCGTAGAGGCGTGAGATTTTGCCGTCGAAATACAGCGCATTCGGCAGCTTTAGCGCATCACGAAACAGCCGGGCGAAGGCGTGGAAATTGACCGGATCGTTTGAAATTGCGAAGACCGCATGGCTGCCATCGGCACTAACGCCAACGCCGTTGCGAATGAATTTCGACGGCGAGGCGCGCAGGAATTTCGGATGCAGCGCGCCGTCAATCACCAGCATCGGGCCGGATTGGGTGGCGTAGGTGCAGGCGGGTTTGGTTTTGGCAAAGGCGCGGCTTTCGATGACGGCAAAGCTGTCACCCACGCAAAACACGCCGTTCGGCAGCAGACCAAAATTGCCCGGCCCATCGGTGGTGATCAGTTTGCTGTGCGGCCTGCCGCCTTGCACCAACAGGCCAACCGGCGCGCGATCAGGGTGATACATGCCCGCGTTCATCGCAAAGCCAAGCCGTTTACCGGTCGGCGCAAGGGTATCATTGATAGCGGAAAAGTTGCCGAAGACGCCGTCGGGGCCGGAATGAAACAGCCGCAGATCATCGGTCAGATCAACATCGCACAAAGTATAGTTAGTGCCACTAAACGCTATGTCGCGGCAGTCTGCACTGGCATGCGCCGGGGCAAATGCCAGCACTGCAGCGATCAACGGGCCGCAGAGTGCCAAGATTTTGGAGACCAAGGTATTAGGCGTCACTCTCATCATCGTCGCCTGCGGCTATGTCTCGCTGAACAGTAGCGTTTGAGAAAAGCCTGCGGGTTTCGTCCAGCGCGGCAAAGGTTTCATCCGGGCGAAAGCGCAGATCGGGGGAATATTTCAAGGTCAGCTCTTTGGCGACACGGCGGCGCAGTTCGTATTTGTTGCGCGACAGGGCGGCAATCGCGGCCTCGACGTTTTCGCCACCCAGCGGCATGATATGCACCGTTGCAACCTTTAGATCATTGGAACAGCGCACTTCGCCGACGGTGATCGACATGCGGTTAAGGTCTGGATCGTGGATTTCCGACCGGGTCAATACTTCGGACAGGGTGCGGCGGATCAATTCGCCGACGCGCAACTGCCGTTGTGAGGGGCCTGCGCCCTGATAAGATTTGTTCTGTGCCATGCCGCCCATGTAGGCACTTTCGGCGCGGCCTGCAACGGCGGGCTTTGCGCAGCAGCGCCAAAGTCGCTAAAGGCAATGGGCAAAGGTTGGGGGCTATGATGACAGATTTGCCGGGTATCGTGATTACAGGGGCGTCGGGGCGAATGGGGCAGATGCTGATCCAGACCGTTTTGGCATCGGGCAAGGCGCGGCTGGTGGGCTGTGTGGAACGCGCCGGGCACGATTGGATCGGGCGCGATGTTGGTGTTGCGATGGGCGGCGCGCCAGTGGGGATACTGGCCACCGATGACCCGCTGGAGGCATTTGCGAAGGCGCAGGCGGTGATTGATTTTACTGCCCCGGCGGCAACGGTTGAATTTGCCGGGCTGGCGGCGCAGGCGCGGGCGGTGCATGTGATTGGCACCACCGGGCTGGAAGAGGTGCATCTGGCGCGTATTTCGGCGGCAGCGCACCATGCGGTGATTGTGCGCGCGGGCAACATGAGCTTGGGCGTCAACCTGTTGGTGCGGCTGACACAAAAGGTGGCGGCAGCTTTGGATGCCGATTGGGATATCGAGGTGGTCGAGGCGCACCACCGCATGAAGGTAGACGCGCCGTCCGGCACGGCCCTGATGCTGGGTCAGGCTGCGGCAGACGGGCGGGGTGTATCACTGAACGAGGCGAAGGTTTCAGGGCGCGACGGCATCACGCGGGCACGGGCGCGGGGCAGCATTGGGTTTGCAGCGATCCGCGGCGGCGACATTGTCGGCGAACATGACGTCATCTTTGCCACCGAGGGCGAACGGATTGTGCTGCGCCATATCGCGACGGATCGCAGCATATTTGCGCGCGGTGCATTGCGAGCGGCGCTGTGGGGGCAGGGGATGAAGCCCGGCGAATATGACATGATGGATGTTTTGGGGATTTAGCGGCGGGCGATTCCGCGACGTTCAAGCTGCGCTGAGGGGCGGCTAGAAATCTATCGCCAGCCCCTTCTTTTCCCAATCGCCGTAGCGCACGGGTTCCGGCCCATCGCGGCCACCGAGTTCAACGGGCATTTGCCTGGCGTCGGCCAGTTTGCGGCGCGCCGCAGCCTCGGCCAATGCGCGTTTGGCGGCAGCGGGGAGATCTGGCTTTTCGTCTGCCATGTGGGGGCTTCCTTGTGCCTTGATGCGTGGTGATATACGCCAATCCCGCGATGGGGCAAGCGGCGAAGGGGTGGTTTATGGCGGCGGAAGGTCTGGCGGCACGGGCAGCGGCGGTGGGTTTGCTGGAGCTTGTGCTTGGCGATGGGGCAATGCTGTCGGAGGCGCTGGCAGTGCCTTCGGGGCCAATTGCGGGCCTTGGGCCATCAGACCGTGCCCGCGCGCAGCGGCTGGCCACAGTGACATTGCGGCATTTGGAGCAGGCCGACCGGGTGTTGGCACCGCATCTGCGCAAAGCTCCGCCAAGCTTGGTGCACAATGCGCTGCGGGTGGCCGTGGTGGAAATTGCGGTGTTGGGTGGGGCTGCGCATGGCGTGGTGAATGCGGCGGTTGATATTGTGCGGCATGGCAATCGCACCGGGCATATGACTGGGTTGGTGAACGCCGTTCTGCGCAAGGTTGCGGCGGTGGATGCGTCCTTTGCGGCATTGCCACCACAGCGCATGCCGATGTGGTTGCGCAAGCCGCTGGTGGCGCGGTTGGGCCGGGATGTGGTGTCGGCGATTGAGGCGGTGCAGGCGCAGACGCCGCCGCTGGACCTGACGCTGAAGCCGGGGATTATGCCGGACATTGCCGGGGCGGAGGTGCTGCCGACCGGGTCTTTGCGGCTGGTTGATCCGGGGCAGGTGTCTAATCTGCCGGGTTTTGCGGATGGTCAGTGGTGGGTGCAAGATGCCGGGGCGGCGTTGGCGGTGCAGTTGCTGGCACCAAAGCCGGGGGAGCGGGTGCTTGATCTGTGCGCGGCGCCGGGTGGCAAGACGATGCAGCTGGCAGCGATGGGCGCTGATGTGACTGCGGTGGATATTTCCGGCCCGCGCATGGCAGTAGTGGCAGAAAATCTGGCGCGCACGGGTTTGGCGGCAAAGCTGGTGGTTGGCGATGCGCTGGTTTGGGAAAGCGAGGGCGGCTTTGACGCCGTGCTGTTGGATGCGCCCTGTTCGGCGACCGGCACCATTCGGCGGCATCCTGATTTGCCGTTCGTCAAAGATGGCGACGAATTGCCAGTGCTGATGGACCTGCAGGCAAAGTTGTTTGATCGGGCTTTGGCATTGCTGAAGCCCGGCGGGCGGTTGGTCTATTGCACCTGTTCGCTGCTGGCAGAGGAAGGCGAAAATCAACTCGGCTCGGCGTTGGTCCGGCATCCGGGGCTGACGGTCGTCGCACCTGCGATTGTTGCTATTGATCCTGCGTGGATCACGCCGGAAGGGGCTTTGCGCCTGCGCCCGGATTATTGGGCGGACAAGGGCGGGATGGACGGGTTCTTTATGGTTTGCGTGACGAAATAGGCGCGAACAGGCGGTAGTAAGCCCAATCGGGCAGAAACTGCGACAACCGGAATATCCAGGAAAAGACGGTGGGGAAGCTAACTTT
Source organism: uncultured Alphaproteobacteria bacterium (assembly GCA_963708425.1). Lineage (GTDB taxonomy): Bacteria > Pseudomonadota > Alphaproteobacteria > Rhodobacterales > Rhodobacteraceae > JACMNW01. The sequence continues at coordinate 1,334,483 of OY970206.1, read as the reverse complement.
GAAGCGGTCTGTGCCCATGTGTTCGAACATGGTGCGGGCTGCGGCTTCGGGCTCCATGATGAACGGCATGGTGAAATCGTTTTTGGCCGTAAGGCGGGTTTTGATGAAGCCGGGGTTGGCGAGTTGCACTGTAATGCCGCTGCCGCGCAGGTCGGCATACAGCGATTCCGCAAGGCTCATGGTGCCCGCTTTCGATGCCGAATAACCGATGGCACCGGGCAGGCCGCGAAAGCCGGACAGGCTGCCGGTGATGACCACATGGCCAGTGCCGCGCGCTATCAGGCCGGGCAAAACGGCACCGATGACGCGGGCGCAGCCGGTCAGGTTGACGTTGCACATCGCCTCAACCTCATCGGCGTTCCAGCCCTGGGCGGTGTTGGGCCAATAGACGCCCGCAAGGAACACAACGCCGTCAATGTTGCCAACCTCGGCGGCGGCTTTGCGCACAGACGCTGTATCGGCAACGTCGCAGACCACGGCGCGGGCAGGGCGGGCAAGAGTGGCGACGGCTTCAGCCAAACGGTCTGCGGACCGAGCAGATAGGATCAGATCAACCCCAACGCGGCTCATTTGTTGGGCCAATGCCAGCCCCAAGCCTTCGGATGCGCCGACCAGCCAATAGCGTTTGCCTTGCCAAACCCTCATGCCGATACCTTTCGCATGGTGGCGATCAGTTCGGCCACGGGAAACCCGAATTTGCGAAACTGGCTGCGGTTCATGATGGTGCCGTTTTCCATAAGATACATCCAGTCTATCACATCCAGCACATGCCCGCCTGCCGAGGCATCCAGCTTGATCCGGTAACGCATTTGTATCGCTGGCCCGTTTTGCGTGCCGTGGCCAGTGCCGACCAGATCGGGCGCATCGGCGCGAATGGTGCCTGTGTCATCAACCCGCAGCGTCCAACATCGTTCCTGCACCGCCCCGCTGTCATAGCGAAATGTCTCGGCCAGCGTCCCGGTATTGCCATCCCAAGTGCCCAGCATGTCGGCCACGAAGCGCGACGATACCCGGCCAAGCGGGCCATAAATCACGCCTTCGCACAGGATCGGGCCCTTGAGATGCTGGCGCAGATCAAACGCCGGGCCGGATGCTGCGAAATCACGGGGCTTTTGCGTGCGAAAGCCGATGATGCGAGACAGCCCTGCCAGCAGAAAAAGGGTCAGCACGATACCAAGAAAAAGGCCAAATGCAGGTGACATGATCAACTTTCGGACGTGGGGGTTCGGGCCAGAACGGCCATGGCGACAACCTTAAGCGCGCAGGGCACCAGCGCGTAGAGGATGGTCAAGGTGTGTAGCGCGGTTTCAGCATTGGGTTGGCCGGACTGAAAGCCCGCCGCATCAAGGATTGGCAGCAGCGTACCCGCCGCGATGGCGAGAGACAGTTTCGAGACGAACGACCACAGGCCGAAAGCCACAGCTTCGCTGCCTTTGGTATCCAAGGTGGCAAGGCGGCGGGCAAAGATGGCAGGCAGCAGGGTCATATCGGCACCAAGCGCGGCACCGGACGCAATGCAGATGGCGGCGAAACCCAGCAGATCGCCAGCGCCAAGGGTGGCGGCGAAGATGAAGGTGATGATCGACAGGGCCATGGCGGCCAGCAGCACCCGCCTTGCGCCGTAGGTTTGAGCGAGTCTGGACCATGTGAAGGACGATAGAGCTGCGGACAGGAAGAACAGCAACAGGAACGCGCCTTCATAGCCGGGGGCGGCGAGGCGGCTTTCGACGAAATACAGGAAAAGGGTGGAGGTAACCGCGACCGGTGCGCCGTTGAACAGTGCCACCAGCAGCAGATTGCGCGCAGGGCGATCGCGCAGGGCAATCGCGAAACCGGCGAGGCTAGGGGTTTGGGCGGCGTGCGATGTATCGACCCATTCATGGCGCATGAGGGCAACTGCGGCTACCGCGAACACCGCGAAGCCAATCGCAAAGCCGGTGTAGGGGTTGGGCATCGCTTGCGTCAGGGCAGTGGGGGCGACGGCAGCGGCGCACACGCCGATCAACCCACCGGTTTCGCGCCACCCGGCAAGCCGCAGGTGGCCTTCGGGGCCAAGATCCACGGCTCTAGCTACGCCATTGGCGTAAAAAACGATGGTCAGGTAGGAAAACGCGGTGAACAGCGCAGTCAGCGTCAGCGCGAACCACCAGATCGGCGCAATCGGCGGGGGGATCGCGAACAGCCCCAACATCGCCGCCGCCATCAGGGCCGCCGCGAACGGCACCATCGCGCCGCGATAGCGCTGCGTCACCCCTGCCAGCCACCCCAATACCGGGTCTTGCACAACGTCGATCAACCGCAGCGCTGCCAGAACAGCGCCAAGCGTGGCAAGGCTAACCCCATAGCTATCCACGTAAAACTTCGGCGCATGCAGATAGATCGGCAGGCCAGCGGCACTGAGCATGGCCCCAAATGCCGCCCAATGCCAAAGCCCGGTGCGACGCACAAGGATGGGGCTGATCGCGGCCATCAGGTTATTTCATCCACCGGCGGTTCTGGCCGGGGGCGATAGCGCGCGCCCTTGATGGCCAGCTTGACTGCCTGCCAGTGGATCAGCGCCAGCACCCGGCGCGAGCCAAACGGGCGACGCAGGCAGGCCATCAAGATCGCAGCATTGGTCAGTGGTTTGCGCGGCCCGGTCAGCGTGGCATAAAGCCCGCCATCGCCAGTGGAATAATCAATCCAGATGCCAATTTTGTCTGGCCCGATATCGAAGCGAAACTTGTAGCCGCCTTCCACCGGCTGAAACGGCGAGACGTGGAAAATCTTGGTCGCCACCAGCGTATCTTCGCGGGTGATCGTGCCGTTATCATCGCGGTGGCACAGATAAGAGTGCCGGTCGCCAAAGGTGTTCGACACCTCGGCAATCACCACGCGCAACGCCCCCCTCGCATCATGGCATAGCCAAAAGCTGACCGGGTTGAACACATGCCCCATCACCCGCGGCTGTGCCAGCAATAGGATACGATCCGCCCCCGGCAAACCGTGGCTTGCCAGCACATCACGCACCCAGTGCACGCCAGTGCCCTGCTTCGGCGCGCCACCATGATCGGCATCGTAAAGCGAGGTCAGATTGCGCCGATTGCGCGAAAACAGACGCGGGCCTTTGGCGGTTTCGGGGTCTAGCAGCAGATAATCCACACCATAGCGAAACTGGTTTTTCACCGCCCCTTTACGGCCATGAAACGTCTCACCCCGGATATGGTCTATGGCATGGGTCATGCGACCAGTTTCACCTCGGTCTGTTGGGCGCGCAGGGCCTCGACGACATCAACCGCCGAAGCAAAGCCGTCTTCGTGAAAGCCATTGCGCATCCACGCGCCGCAAAACCACGTGCCGCGCGTGCCGTTCATCGCGCGAATGCTGCTTTGCGCCGACAACGCAGCCAGATCGTAAACTGGGTGGCGAAACGTCACCACATCATGGATCAGCTTATCATTGATCGGTCGGTTGCTGTTCAGCGTGACGAACAGCGGGTCGTCATGCGGAATGGGTTGCAGCGAATTCATCCAATAGGTCAGATCAATCCGGTCTGGCCGTGGCCCTGTGGGTTCGGTGTAAACCCAGCTTGACCAGACCGATTTACGCTTTGGCATCAGGCTGCTATCGGCGTGCAAAACCGCCTCGTTCGGCTGATAGCGCACGGCACCTAATAGGCGCGTCTCATCCGGTGTGGGGTCGGCCAACAGCCGCAGCGCGTCGTCGGAGTGGGTGGCGAAGATTACCTCATCAAAGGGTTCCCATTCACCGCCTGTGCAGCGCACCACCACGCCCATACCTTCTCGGCGCACGGCAGCAACAGATGCGCCAAGCCGCAGATCAACGCCTTCTTGCGTCAGCGCTGTTTGCAACCGTCGAACGTATTCGATCGACCCGCCTTTGACGGTATACCATTGATGTTGGCCGGTTATACTAAGCAATGCGTGGTTCTTCATGAACCGGATCAAAGATTGCGCTGGGAAATCGAGGATGCCTTGGCTTGGGGTAGACCAGATGGCACCCGACAACGGCAGAATGTAATAGTCGCGAAACCACGCGCCAGTGCCAAGATCGCGCAGCAACTCGCCCACGGTCAGGCCGGGGTTGCCCGCCGCCTGTTCGGCGCGGCCATTAAAGCGCATCACGTCGCGCAACATGCCCAAGAACCGCGGGTCGGCAAGGCGACGCTTTTGGGCAAACACGGCGGCGAGGTTGCGCAGCCCGTATTCCAGCTTGCCACCGGCGATAGACGCGCCAAAGGTCATGTTGCTTTCCACCACTGGCACCGACAGCTTTTCGAACAGCCGCACCAGATGCGGATAGTTGACCTTGTTGTAGACGATGAACCCGGTATCGACTGGCTGATCGCCGCGCTTGCCCGCCAATACAGTGCGGGCGTGGCCACCGAGACGGCCTTCAGCCTCAAACAAAACCACCGCGTTGTCAGTTGCCAGAAGATGCGCTGCGGCCATCCCCGATATTCCGCCCCCGATCACGGCAATACGCCGTGAGACGGAACCTAGCGTTTCAAATGGCATTTAGGCGTCTCTCCCTGGAACACGTTGTTGATCTGCATACGCGGTATTTTGCGTGGCGGATCACGATAAGAAATTATTTTCGTGCAACTGTCGCCAAAGTGATCCACCGAACAGAAGCTTGCGTAGAACTTTCATGATGTATGATGGACAAACCCTTGAAAAAGTTGATGCGCGGTCAGTTGGGCGTGGCTATGCTGCGGCTGCAAAGGCATTGCCGTCAGATCGGGGAAGGTCATTTGTGAGCGTGCATCAGGATGATGTTGATTGGGTGGATTTGCTGGTTGCGGTGCGCGACCGGCAGGATAAAGCGGCATTTGCCACCCTGTTTCGGCATTTTGCACCGCGCATCAAAGCGTTCCTGATGAAATCTGGTGCTAACCCGGCTCTGGCCGAAGAATGCGCGCAAGATGTGATGGCAACACTTTGGCAAAAATCGCATTTGTTTGATCCTAGCCGCGCGTCTGTCGCAACATGGGTGTTCACCATTGCCCGTAACCGCCGCATAGATGCGCTGCGCAAATCGCGCCGCCCCGAACCCGAAGACCTGCCTTGGGGCCCGGAGGCCGAAGTTGATCAGGCCGAAGCGATGGAAATGCAGCAGGAAACCGACCGGCTGGGCGTGGCGCTGGCGCAATTGCCTGCCAAACAACGCGCTTTGATCGAACGCGCATATTATGGCGATTTGTCCCATAGCGAAATTGCCGTTGAAACCGGTCTGCCACTTGGCACGATCAAATCCCGCATCAGATTGGCGCTGGAACGTTTGCGCCACCATATGACATGACTTTGAAAGCCGTGAGCTGAAATGACGATTAAGCACCACCTTCCCGATACGTTGCTGATGGCCTATTCCGCAGGACAGTTGCCGGAGGCGTTTAACCTTGTGGTCGCAACCCACCTGTCGATGTGTGACGAGTGTCGTGCGGCCCTTGGCGCGTTCGATGCCGTTGGCGGCGTGTTGGTTGAAACAGCGGATGCGGCGGCGGTTTCTGATGCCAGCTTTGCCACAACGCTGGCACTGATTGCGGCACTAAAGCCGGTCGCGGATGAACGTGCGCGCCCGGTTGGTGTCTTTCCGACCCCGCTGGCCGAATATGTTGGCGGTGATCTGAACGCGGTGAAATGGCGTTCCATCGGTATGGGCGTACGGCAGGCGATTTTGCCTACCGCCAAAGGCGCATCCGTGCGGCTGCTGCATATTCCGGCAGGTCAGGCGATGCCCGATCACGGCCACCGCGGCATGGAATTGACGCTGGTTCTACAAGGCGCGTTCAGTGACGGCAGCGGGCGCTATAACCGCGGTGATGTCGATGTCGAGACTGAGAAGACGCAGCACACACCAGTGGCAGAGCCGGGATTGGCGTGCATTTGCCTGTCAGCCACCGATGCGCCGTTGCGCTTTACCAGTTTCGTGCCGCGCATGTTGCAGCCGCTGTTCCGGATCTGATCAGAGGCTGAGGCCAACGATGATGCACAGCCCACCTTCAAGGTGGGCTTTTTCGTCGGTGATGATCAGGTCGTGCCTGCCAAGCGGGCAACCTGAAACCGTTGCCGGTTCCAGCGCGAAAACCGCCAAAAGCCCGGGCGTCGGCGGTGCGATACTCCCGCTGTGCAGCACTTGTACATCAGGCAAGGACAATGCCCGCGCTGTCATCACGTTGAAATCGTCTGACGGCGCTGTGACCCCCATTGCCGCAATCGGCACGTCACCGGGAAACGCCACCGGGGTCAGTGGGGCCGCCGTGATGCGGGTTTCGCCCAGCAGATCAAAGCCGGGGCCAGAGATCACGGTCAAGTTACGCTGAACCCCGGGAAAGATCGAAAACGGCCCGTCCTCCACCACCGACGCCATGGATATCCGCCACAGCAGCCCACCATCGGGGCCATTCTCGCGGATCATCTCCACCGTCTGCCCACGCCCGTTAGCCCAAGGCATTGTGGTGTAATCGGTAAGTGTCAGGTGCCGGATCATTCCGCAGCTTGCCCACCGATGACCGGCACCACTGGTGTCGCCTCCAGTTCTTCGAAATCAAAATTGTCCAATCGTGCCGCACGCTTCCCGGCCCGTTCTGCGGCGGTTGATATACCGTCCAGATCGGCCCGCGCCTGATTGAAATGGGTGTTCAGCTTATCCACCCGTTCCACCACCAATTCCACATCGCGGTGCAACATGCGCAGGGTGGACCGGATCACCCCCGCCTGTTCGCGCATCCGCGCATCCTTCAGCACCGCCCGCATGGTGTGCAGCGTGGCCATGCAGGTCGTCGGCGACACGATCCAAACCTTCACGCCAAAGCCTTCGCGCACCAATTCGGGGAAATTCGCATGCAGTTCGGCATAGACCGCTTCCGAGGGCAAAAACATCAACGCGCCATCGGCAGTTTCGCCTTCAACAATGTACTTCTCGGCAATCGCCTTGATATGCGCGCGCACCGATGTGCGAAACATCCGCCCCGCCTCGGCCAGCGCCAAGGGGGTTTCGGCGCGACGCAACGCCTCATACGCCTCCAGCGGGAATTTGCTGTCGATCACAATCGGCCCCGGCGGGTTGGGCAGGCGGATCAGGCAATCGGCGCGCTTGCCGTTACCCAGTGTCGCCTGCATCGTGTAGCTGTCTTTCGGCAGGGCTTTCAGCACAATGTCATTCAGCTGAATTTCACCAAACGCGCCACGGGTTTGTTTGTTCGACAGAATATCCTGCAAAGACAGCACGTTGCCTGACAGCTTTTCGATATTGGCCTGCGCCTTGTCGATGGTTTCCAACCGCTGCTGCAGTTCGCCCAGACTGCGTGCCGTGCGGGTCGATGTGCCAGTCAGGCTTTCCGTCATGCCACGCTGCACTTCGGCAAGCCGCTGTTCCATCACCTGCAGCATGGCCGATTGGCTGACCGCCTGCGTTTCCGACACATGCGTGAAGGCCGCCGGTCAGACGTTCCTGCCCTTCGCCCAGCAACTGCACCCGGTCGCCAAGCCAGCTCAGTTCATTCATCAAAGGGGCTGCCATCGCCGAAGACCGTCCCGCCGCGCGCAAGATCAGCACCAACAGCAGCACCAATACCAACGCCGCCCCGCTGATCAGCAAAATCTCGGGGTCGTTCCAGGCATAGGTTTGGCCGAAAAGCGTGATCATCTGCGTCCGAACAGCCGTTCAATATCGGCCAGTTTAAGTTCTACATAGGTGGGCCGCCCGTGGTTGCATTGGCCAGACAGTGGCGTTGCTTCCATTTCGCGCAGCAGGGCGTTCATTTCTTCGGCGCGCATCTGGCGACCGGACCTGACTGATCCATGGCAGGCCATGCGCGACAAAACCGCGTCCATCCGGCCTTGCAGGCGGCTGCTATCGCCCAGATCGGCAAGGTCATCGAGGATGTCTTTGATCAAGGCAGTGGCATCGACCCGGCCCAAAATTGCCGGGGTTTCGCGCACGGCAATGGCAGAGCCGCCGAAGGCTTCGATCCCCAAACCCAAAGCGGCCAGATCACCCGCAAGATCCAGAATCCGTGCGGCATCCAGTGGCGAAAGGTCGATGATTTCGGGGATCAGCAGCGCTTGCGAAGCAATGCCCGCGCCATCGCGCTGCGCTTTCAGGCGTTCATAGACCAGCCGTTCATGCGCTGCGTGCTGATCGACGATCACCATGCCATTCGCGGTTTGCGCGATAATGTAATTTTCATGCACCTGCGCGCGGGCGGCCCCCAAAGGCAGGGCCTCGGCGTCGGTTGGCGCAGGGGGTTCATAACGGGCCGACGGTGCCTCGGCGAAACCCGGGGCTTGGAATTGATAGGCACGAGCGAGGGTTGACTGCGAAGCGCGGTCCATCTGGTAGATGCGCGGCTCCGGGCGGAAGGCCTGCAGGGTTTCACCGGCCACAGTGGTCGATGCCCGGTGCCCGGCCCCTGCCAGCGCATGGCGCAGCGCCGATACGATTAACCCGCGCGCGGCGGCAGGTTCGCGAAACCGCACTTCGGATTTTGCCGGATGCACATTCACATCCACCCGTTCCGGATCGCAGATCAGGTTCAGCACCGCCGCCGGGTGCCTGTCGCGCGACAGCACATCCATATAGGCGGCACGCAGCGCACCAAACAGCATCCGGTCCAACACCGGGCGACCGTTGACGAACAGGAATTGCGCGGCGGATGATCCGCGCGAATAGGTCGGCAGGGCGGCATAGCCGACAAGGTGCAGCCCATCGGTTTGCGAATCAATGCGCAGGGCGTTTTCGGCAAATTCCGCGCCCAACACTTGGCTCAGGCGGCCATGCAGCGCATCGAACATATCGCCCGACATCGGGTCGGCGCGAAACACCACACGGCCTTCGCCACCGCCGGATACATCGCGCAGGGCGAAGCCGACATGCGGCTCAGCCATCGCCAGCCGCTTGATCACGTCGCCGATCGCCTGCGCCTCGGCCCGGTCAGTGCGCATGAATTTCAGCCGGGCAGGGGTGGCGTAGAACAGATCGCGCAGGTCAACCACTGTGCCTTGGGTCAGGGCGGCAGGGCGTACTGTGCCCATGCGGCCGCCTTCGACTGTCAGGGAAACGCCATCAGAGCCTTGGGCGCGCGAAGTGATGGTCAGGCGGCCCACAGCCCCCAAAGACGGCAGCGCCTCGCCGCGAAACCCGAATGACCGGATGTTCAACAGATCGGAGCCGTCGATTTTTGACGTCGCATGGCGGGCAAGTGCCAATGGCAAATCTTCCGCCGTCATGCCACAGCCGTCATCGGTGACGCGGATCAGGGTTTTGCCACCATCGGCGTAATCGACCGAAATGCGCAAAGCCCCGGCATCGAGCGCGTTTTCGACCAGTTCCTTGACTGCAGAGGCAGGACGTTCCACCACTTCACCCGCCGCAATCCGGTTTACGGCAGCTTCATCCAGCTGCCGGATCACCGGGCGAGTTGCGTGTATATGGGTGCTTTCAGCGTTCATCCTACTACGGCTAGCATGACTGCCCCGATTCTGCCAGCGATGGCAAAGGTCGTCACGGGGCGATGACGAATCGCGCTGCAACGGTTTCCAGCCACCGGGTGGAATACAAAGTTAGCTGTGAACAGCCCTGCTTTGCGCAGGTTGTCAGCACAATTCTGCCCTCGCCCAAGGGCCGAACTTTGCCGCGAAAAACCAGAACCCTGCTGCCATTCAGTTGGAAAACTGTCTGCCCACAAGTCAGTTCAGCATCATCCGGGCACGGGCCAAGGCGCACGACAAACTGCAAATCCCGGCTGGCCCAATTGCCCGCTGTTATCTGCGCCTGCCCGACCGACGGCGTGCCAAAGGTGAAAGCCGCTGCCAAAAACACTCCCATCAGTGGGGCCGCCTTGCCAATCGCCGCGCGAAAACGCGGCAGATAATCCGGGTGTTCGGTGCCGCAGATCTTGTCCCACCATGTGAAGTACAGCCCCATATTCCATTGCGCCGTCTGATGGTGCAGGTCGTGATGCGTAACCGTTGTCAGGCAGCCAAACAGCGGCCGGCCATCACGGCGTGCCGGGAAAAGCTCTGCCCCGGAATGCCCCATTGCATTGCGCAGCATCATATGGCCGGTGAAGGTAAAAATCGCCAACGGGTGCATTGGCACCAGCAGCAGAAACAGCGGCAGGAACGCCGCCTGCACCATCGCTTCCGTCATATCGAAGCTATAGGCGGCAAAGGTGGTGGGGCTATGCGACCGGTGATGCATTCGGTGGAAATGCCGAAACAGGCGGGGGTGGTGCATAAGGCGGTGGGTCCAATAGAACCACGCATCATGCGCGATGATGATCATCACAATCGTCAGAAAGAACCACGCCATACCCCGGCTGGCCAAATCGGTATAGATCGGCAAAACGCCCAGTATGGCACCAGTAACGATGCAAAGACCAAAGATCGAAAATACCAAAACCGTGCGCAGACTGACCAAAATTTCGCGTCGCATCTGGGCCCAACCGGGGCGCGCTGTGGTCCGCACCTGCCGCGTCGCAAAGTGTCGGGCGAAGATCAGGTTGACCAAAATGTAAGTGCCGCCTGCACCGATAACATAGCGGAAAAAATCTTCGGTCAGGATCATCGGATAGTGCTGCAGGACTGCTGTGATCAAATCATTCATCGGGTTTTCCCTTGCCGGAACGTTGCAGGTCCGGTTTAGAAAAGGCTGACGAACGCAGTCGCACCGATTTCGAAAAAGGCGGGTCTTTGCTGGAAACGGCGTCAGCGTTGCGGTTTCGACAGGGCCTTGCTGCGAAATTCGGAAGGGCTTTGGTCAGTGATGTCGCGAAAAGCGCGGTTGAACGGGCCAAGCGAGGCAAAGCCGCTGTCATAAGCGATGGTCAGAACCGGCACATCAGCGCGGGCAGGGTCCGCCAAAACGGCCTGCGCCGCGTGGATGCGGTGTTCGTTGATAAAGCGTGCAAAATTGCGGTAACCAAGGCCCTGGTTGATGACCCGGCGCAGACGATGCTCTGACGTGTCAATCCGGGTCGCAAGGCTGCCGATAGACAGCCCTTCTTCGGCCCAGACTCCCCCGGTCATGGCAGCATGCAAACGGTCCAGCACCGCCCGTTCAGCCGGGGTCAGCGGGGCGGCATAGGTGGAGTCTTGCGCACGGTCCTGCGGCATCACTAGGCCTTGATATGCCAGCCAAATCGCAAACCAGCCCAGCAGCAGGGCAAGGGCCACGGCCTGTAGCAGATGATCGGGAAAGCTGGCGGGCAGACGGATCAGCCCGGTTTCCACCAGTGTAACCACAAGGCCAAAGCTTGCACCAAGGCCCAGAAACACCCGGCGCATTTGGCGGCGCGCCTCAACCAGATCACCCGGCCCGCTTTGCCACGCGATATAAAGCAGATGCCCGAACAGCCCGGCCATCGCCACACCGCGCAGCAGCCCTGCCACGGGCCAACGAAGCGATGCCGCACCTAGTCCAAGCATCAGCGCCAACGCCATCGGAACCCAATGGCGAAAAGGCGGCGCTTCTTCCAGAAACTCCAGCCCCGCCCACCACAACAGTGCAGGGTTCATCGCAGATAGCAGGCCAAGCCCTAGCAGCAATGCAGGCGCAAAACCGGCGTCTTGCGGCGTTGAGGACAGCGCATAGGCGACCATGCCAAGGCCAAGAAAAATCAGTGAAAGCGATGCAGGGTAGCGATATCCGCGCAACACCGCAAGGGCCGCAATCAACAGCGCAAAGCCCGCAGCGGCACCGCGAAGAACAAGGTCAAGGGCCAGAACCGTTCCCAAAGCGCCCCTTTCGTCGCGGCGTTTTTCTACTAGTTGGTTGACGCAACATCCGTCGGCTGCCCCACGACAACAAAATGCAACGCCTCGGGTTGCAGCAAACCAGCCGCCACGCGCTTGATATCGTCCAGCGTGACTGCTTCGATCTGGGCGTTGCGGGTGACCGCGTAATCAATCGGCAGCCCTTCCATTTGCAGGCCGACCAAGATCTGCGAAATCGGGCCGTTGCCGTCGAACCGCAGCGGGTAAGACCCGGTCAGATAGGTTTTCGTCGCCGCCAGTTCTTCTGCTGTAACACCGTCTTTGGCCATTTTGGCCCACTCGTCGCGCACCACCTGAATAGCCTCACCAACTTTTTCATTGGCCGATGCAAACTGCCCGACCATCATTTCAGCGTGGTCCATCGGTGCCAGATAAGTGCCAATGCCATAGGTCAGGCCGCGCTTTTCGCGCACTTCGGTCATCAGCCGCGCGCCAAAACGTCCGCCGCCCAAAATCTCGTTCAAGATGTAGGCAGCAAAGAAATCGGAGTCATCGCGGGCGATACCCTGATGACCAAAAAGCACTGTCGATTGCGGGGTGGGAAAGTCTTTCACCGTAACGCCGCCGGTCAGTTTCCAGTCCGCACGTGATGGCAAAGGCGTGCCTGTTGCCGGCAAATTCCCCAGCAATTCGTCCAGCAACAGCCCCAGATCGGCCGCCGAAATATCACCCGCCACCGCCACATAAATTCGGTCATGCGCCAGCGCGCCTTTATGCGCCGCGACGATGTCATCGCGGGTCAGGGCGGTAACGCTGTCAATCGTGCCGTCGCCGGAACTGGCATAGGGGTGATCCCCGAACGCCATCAGATTGAACGCATCACCGGCCAGCGTATCGGGGTCTTTCTCATCAGACCGCAGCCCGGTCAGCACCTGTCCCCGCACACGTTCCACTGCATCGACATCAAACCGCGGCGTCACCAGCGCCTGCCGCAAAAGCGCCACTGCCGCCGCGCGATTTTCGGTTAGGAACCGCGCCGAAACGCCAACCGAATCGTCGTTGGCGCGAAATCTGAACTCGGCTGCCAGCGCGTCGCGCGCGGTGGCAAAACTCTGCGCATCCAGATCGCCAGCGCCTTCTTCGATCAGCGCGGTCATCAGATTGACCGCACCGCGTTTGCCGGGCGCGTCCAGCGACGTGCCACCGCGAAACTGAATTTCCAGCGCGGTAAACGGAATGCCGCTGTCTTGCACCAACCACGCCGTGATCCCGCCGGGTGAGGTGACAGGTTCAATCTTCATTTCTGCATGCAGCGGAAAAGCCAACAGGATTAGCGCCAGTGCCAGCCGGATCATTGTGCCGCCTCCGTGTCTTGGACCAAGAACCCTGTCACCGCCCGGCGCCTGTCAAACACCTCGGCAGCCGCGGCCATCACATCTTCGGGCGTCACTGCGGCCAGCACGTCGGGCCAGGTTTTCACATCGCCGACGCTAAGACCAATCGCCAGCCCTTCGCCATAGTCGCGCGCCAGACCATCGACATTGTCGCGACCATAAATGTTCGCCGCTTTGATCTGCGTTTTGATCCGCGCAAACGCCTCGGGCTCGACCCCGTCTTTCATGAACTTGGCAATAACCCCGTCCATCGCAGTTTCGGCGGCTTCCAGCGTAACCCCCGGCAGCGGCACGATCACAAAGCCGAAAGTCGCACTGTCGATGGAGCTGCCATCATAGAACGCCGACGAATAAACTGCCGTTTTGGCATCAAACTGCAGCGCCCGCGCCAGCACCGACGTGGTGCCACTACCCCCCAGCAGTTCCGCCAGAATGGTCAGCGCCGCCGCCTTTTCCTGATCCCCCGGATTGCGTTCCGGGGCCAGATAGGTGCGCATCAAGTACGGCTCTGACACGCGTTCATCGGCGAATGTAATGCGCCGTTCGGCAAGCTGCGGCGGTTCGGACGGGCGCACACGCGGCATCAAGCCAACGGTCGGCTTCAACGGACCGTAATGCGTTTCCGCCATTTTGCGCACGTCATCCGGCAGCACGTCGCCCGCCACCACCAGCACGGCATTATTCGGCGCGTAATAGCGGCTGTACCACGCCAGCGCATCATCCCGCGACAGGGTTTCCATCTCGTGCCGCCAGCCGATAATCGGGATGCCGTAGCGCAGGTTTTGAAACTGTGCGGCCCGCATCTGTTCGCCAAATAAGGCCCCGGGGTCACTATCGGTACGCTGATTACGCTCTTCCAGAATGACATCACGTTCAGTCAGCACATCGGGTTCCGCAAGCCGCAGGTCGCGCATGCGGTCCGCCTCCAGCTTCATCATCAGATCAAGGCGATCAGCGGCAATCCGTTGAAAATACGCAGTATAATCCCATGACGTAAAGGCGTTGTCACTGCCACCCTGCGCCTCGACGATGGATGAAAATTCACCGGGGCCAACATCATCAGTGCCCTTGAACATCAGGTGCTCCAGAAAATGCGCGATGCCCGAACTGCCCGGTGCCTCATCCGCAGACCCCGCATGATACCACACCATATGGGTGACAACGGGGGCGCGATGATCTTCGATCACAACAACATCAAGACCATTTTCAAGCTGAAAAGACGTCACCGTTTCGGCCTGCGCAGGTGATGTCAGAACGGCAAAGGCACAAATGTAGCCAAGGCGGCGTGGCATGGAACTCTCCCGCTAAATCTAAGGATGAAGCTACGCGGCGCGGTGGCGCAATCAAGGCCGACCACGCAGATGTGACTATTTTTCGCCCGGATTTGCGGGGGGCGCCGATGGCGTGCGACGGCCACCCTTGCGCCAGCGACGCAATTCGGCCTGTTGATCCAGCGATTGCTTTCGGTAGGCCTTGAAATAGACGTTCACGTTGAAAATACGCTCCAACAACCGCCCGTCATTCTTGCGACGATATTCCAGATCTTCGGCAGCCAGCGTTTCGCGAATACCCGCAGCAGTGCCATAGCGTACCCCATAACGCACCAATGCGCCGTCAACCGCAGGCACACCACCGGCAGCACGCGGCGAGCCGCCAAGGGCAACAATCGCATCGTCAATCGGGGTTGGATCAGTGCGGTTGGCGCCGCCAAGCGTTGGTTCTGGCAGCGCGGTCAGGTCTTCGGGCAATTCAAGCGCCTTGGCTGGCAGAATGCCAAATTCATCGGGTCCATTGCTGGATGACCGCAGGTTCATCAGGTTGGGGGTTTTGTCCCCACCACAAGCCGCAAGCGCCAGCACCGCCGCCATTGCGACCGCCAATGCGCCTCGATTTGCCTGCATTCCCGAACTCCCTTACCCGTTCCGTCTGTCTTTAACGCAAAGACTTCGCCCCGTCACGGGGTCTTTCGGGGCTTTGTGCGGTCATCTGGCTTGCGCCCTGTAAAGATCACCAAACCCAACGCTCCGGCAAAGATAGCAATATCTGCCACGTTAAACGCATAGGGATTTTCAATCCCGCAGCAGGACATGTTCAGAAAATCCGCCACCGCACCGTAGGCCAAGCGGTCTACAACGTTGCCAAGCGCGCCACCAATCAACAGCCCGGCAGAAACCTGCGCAGGCGTTGATGCGCCGTCGCGCTGCGTCCATATCCAGACCCAGACAGATATTGCCAGCGCTACCGCAATCAGCACCCACCGCATCACGTCGGCATCATGCGAAAATAGGCCAAAGTTGACGCCGGTGTTCCATGCCATCCGAAAGGTCAGATAGGGCGGGATCACGTCGATCACGCCCCTGTCAATCAGCCGCAGGCCATAGACCACGCCCAGCTTGCTGGCTTGATCCAGCGCAAAGGTGGCGAGTGTGGTCCAGATAGCGATACGCATATCAGTGCCTGAAATGCCGTTGGCCGGTAAAGATCATCGCAAGGCCTGCTGCATCTGCCGCCGCTATCACCTCGTCATCGCGCATGGACCCGCCGGGTTGGATAATGGCGGTGGCGCCAGCCTCGGCTGCCGCCAATAGCCCGTCGGCGAAGGGAAAAAACGCATCCGATGCAACGACTGACCCGTGGCTAAGTGGGCCCGCCAAACCCATAGCTTCGGCCATATCAAGGCTTTTGCGCGCGGCAATCCGAGTGCTGTCAATCCGGCTCATCTGGCCTGCACCGATACCCACCGTTGCGCCATCGCGGGCATAGATAATGGCGTTCGATTTCACGTGCTTGGCAACGGTCCAGGCAAAAAGCAGATCGGCCATTTCGGCCTTGGTTGGGCTGCGTTTGGTTACCACCTTCAGATCTGCCACCGATAGGGCAGCGCCGTCGCGGTCTTGCACCAGAAAGCCACCCGCCACTTGCCGAAACGCCAAGCCAGCTGCGCGCGGGTCTGGCAACTTATTGGTGGTCAGCAGCCGCAAGTTCTTTTTCTTTGCAAAAATACTCATCGCGTCGGCATCGGCACCGGGGGCGATCACCACTTCGGTAAAGATCTGCACGATCTCTTCTGCCGTTTCCCCATCAAGCACTTGATTAAGAGCAACAATCCCGCCAAACGCCGATGTGCGGTCACAATCGTAGGCGCGCGCGTAAGCGTCGCGCAGGGTCGCCCCACGCGCCACCCCACAGGGGTTGGCGTGCTTGATAATGGCGCAGGCCGGTCCGTCGGCCATGACAAATTCAGCCACCATTTCAAACGCTGCGTCAGTATCATTGATGTTGTTGTAGGATAGCTCTTTGCCCTGCCACTGCCGCGCAGTTGCCACGCCGGGACGCGCCGATCCATCAAGATAGAACGCCGCCTTTTGATGCGGATTCTCGCCATAACGCAGGGTTTGTGCCAGCTTGCCCGAAAAACTGCGCCGCTTTGGTGTGGTCACATGCAGCGCCTGCGCCATCCAGGTCGACACTGCCACATCATAGGCAGCCGTGCGCGAATACGCCGCCAGTGCCATTTTCTGCCGAAAGCCAAGGTCGGTAGCACCACTATGCGCCGACAATTGATCCAGCAGCGCTGCGTAATCTTCGGGGTCGGTGACCACGGCTACAAAGCGGTGGTTCTTGGCAGCGGCGCGAATCATCGCAGGCCCACCGATATCAATGTTCTCGATGCAATCGGCAGGGCTGCCACCGCGTGCCACGGTTGCCTCGAACGGATAAAGATTTGATATCAAAAGATCAATCGGTTCAATCCCATGCGCCGCCATTGCCACCAGATGTTCGTCATCATCGCGCAGCGCCAGCAAACCGCCATGCACGTTCGGGTGCAGCGTTTTCACCCGCCCGTCCATCATTTCGGGAAATCCTGTCACATCCGACACATCGCGCACCACCAACCCCGCATTGCGCAAGGCTTGCGACGACCCGCCGGTCGAAATCAGCTCTACCCCGTGCCCTGCCAGCGCGCGGGCCAGATCAACCATGCCGGTTTTGTCCGACACTGAAATCAGCGCGCGTCCGATGGGAACAAGATTTGTCATCGCGTCTCTCCTGCGGGATGCGTCTAAATCTGCGGGGCGGTGGGGTCGTCCCGATCCAGATCGCGGATCGCAAGCGGAGTATCCTGTGCTTTGGCCAAGGTCCAGCCGATCCGGGTTTGATATGTCACCATCCGCCCAGAAAGAACGATCTGTTTGGCGCTGCGGGGTTTAAGCCGACCCTTTTCCAGATAGACTGAGGCCTCCAGCGTCAAATCCGCCGGGCCATCATAGCGAAACACCCATATTTCCGAGCTTTTCAGCGCCATCGACACTGCCTTGCCGCCCAAATCCAATGCCGCATCGACATCCGGGTGCAGATGAAACCGGATCGCGAAATGCACGCCGTTCATCGCCGTACGCGTCAACATCGCCTCGAAGCGGCTTTCCGCAGCGGGGCCCTGCGCAATAAGCGCATCCTCGCCCGCCAACCGCCGCCCGTCCGCCGCCAACATCAAAGACCGGCTATGCGTCAGACCATGCGTCGCCGACCAGCCTTCATGCGCCAGATGAATATGGCTACCTTCGGTGCCGGTGCCGCGCTGTTCGGCGTCAGTATCCGCCAGATCAACCATCAATTCGCGCCCGCCCAGCTTTGGCCCCAGCCGCGATGACGAATACCCATCAATCGCCAACGTCGA
The DNA here is from genome assembly GCA_963708425.1 of uncultured Alphaproteobacteria bacterium. Lineage (GTDB taxonomy): Bacteria > Pseudomonadota > Alphaproteobacteria > Rhodobacterales > Rhodobacteraceae > JACMNW01. Next base: position 1,316,694 of record OY970206.1, on the reverse strand, counting down.
ATGCGATGCCGTCGCCCGCCCCGCGCGGTGCCATTCCGGCCCAAATGGCGCGCCCGAACCGCAATTCACGATCAGCGGTCTGCGCCCTGATGTCAGCTCGAATGCCAGCGTCGAGGCATGGGCAGACCGGCTGGCCCTGCCACTGGGGGGGGATGCTGCATCCACGATTACTGTTGTGCGCCCTGTTGCCAGCCGGGCAAAACCCATCGACAAGCCGCGATTTGGCAGCGCCTTTATGCCTGAACTGGCCAGCGCATGATCAAGCCGCCCCTCAAGCCCCCGTCCGCCACCATGAAACCGCGCCAACCCGCCATCGGCATGGCGCAGCGCCCGCAGCGTTGGCGCAATTCGCTCAATCGCCGCCAGATGTTCCGGCGGCACCCGTTGCCCGGTTTCCGATAACGCCTGCGCTGCCCATGTCAGCAGTGTGAAAACTTCCAGCAATTCCTCGGGGTTGCGGGTCGGAATACCGCCCTGTTCATCGACCTCGCGCGCGCATTCACGGGCAAGGGCGGCCACTGCGGGTTCTACGTGGCTTTCCATACCCGTCAGCGCCAGCCCGGCGTAAATCAGCCCCGCCAACGCCTCGAACCTCGGCAATCCCGGTTCGGCCGCTTTCCAGCGGCGCGATAGAAACACCGTCTGCCGCGACAATGCCCTGAAATATGCCTCAGACTGGTCCGGGCTACGCGCCGTCAGCAACAGCAGCGCATGATTGATCCACCGGATCAGCCGCCGCCCCGTCAGATCCGGCGTCCAGCCGGGGCCGCGCCCACGGCCATACCGGTCAATCCAACCCCAGGTCCAATCCTGCGCCTTTACCCGCGCCGCACCACTGCCCACCGCCGCCAGATCATCCAGCCAGGCAAACCCATGTGCTTCCGCCTCAAATGCCAAATCGGGTGCTGGCATATCCCAAAGCGCGGCATCCTTTGCCTCTACCAGAAACCCGGCCAACAGCACATTGCCTGCTATCAACTGCTTGCCCCGGGCAAACAGCCCGATGGTGCGCGGTTCCGGTTGCGATACAAATCCCTTCGCGGGCTGCGCCAATCCTGACCGCCAGCTTTCCAGCCGGTTCAACGCCCGAACCCGCCGCGCTGCAAAGCTCTCGCCCTTGGTCACCCTGCCTAGCCTCGCCTGTTGTCCGTTGATCGGATCGTTTGCGGCAGCATAGCGCCGCGCCAAACCACTGTCACCCCTGACACACAACTGTGACACATCGGTGCGGGCTTTCCTGCTCAATGGCAATAATGTCGCAAAGTCGTCTGGGACTGGCCATAGTCTTGCGCTATACGCGCGGCCAAACACCTTACCAGTTCCAAGGCAGTAGTTCCTGATGCAGATAGACAAGACCAGCCTACCCGATGTTCTGATCCTGACCCCGCCACGTTTCGGCGATGATCGTGGGTGGTTTTCCGAAACATGGAATGGCCCGCGCTTGGCCAGCCTTGGGATGTCGATTGACTTCGTGCAAGACAACCATTCGATGTCAGCGCAAATCGGCACATTGCGCGGCCTGCACTACCAATCGCCCCCTCACGCCCAAGACAAACTGGTGCGCTGCACCCGTGGTGCGATTTTCGACGTGGCGGTGGATTTCCGCCGTGGATCACCAACGTTTGGCCAGTGGACGGGGGTTGAACTGACGCCGGAAAACCGCCGCCAACTGTTGGTGCCGAAGGGCTTTCTGCACGGCTTTGTCACTCGCCTGCCCGATACCGAGGTGGAATACAAATGCTCCGACGTTTATGCCCCCGATTGCGATGGCGCGGTGCGTTGGGATGACCCGACCATCGGCATCAATTGGGGCCTAACCGGCACGCCAATTCTATCGGCCAAAGACGCCGCAGCCCCGCTATTCGCCGCCATCACATCCCCATTTGACTGGAGCGCCAAATGAAGCTTCTGATCACAGGTGGCGCAGGCTTCATCGGCTCTGCGGTGGTCCGCCTTGCCGTGGCGCGCGGACACGAAGTTATCAATCTTGATGCGCTTACCTATGCAGCCTGTCTGGAAAACGTCGCCGACGCCGCCAAATCCAACCTTTACAGCTTTGAGCAGGCCGATATCCGCGACCGCGCCTCGCTCGACCGCATTTTCGATCTGCATCGCCCCACAGCCGTGATGCACCTTGCCGCCGAAAGCCATGTTGACCGGTCCATCGACGGGCCCGCCGATTTCATCGACACAAACATCACCGGCACCTTCAACATGCTGGAGGCCGCCCGCAGTTATTGGCAGCGCGCTGGCAAGCCTGCGGACTTCCGCTTTCACCACATTTCCACCGACGAAGTGTTCGGCACCCTCGGCGATACTGGCCAGTTCACCGAAGACACGCCCTATGCGCCCAATTCCCCCTATTCGGCATCAAAAGCCGCGTCTGACCATTTGGTGCGTGCATGGGCCGAAACCTACGGCCTTCCCGTGGTAATGACCAATTGTTCTAACAACTACGGTCCGTTCCATTTCCCGGAAAAGCTGGTTCCCGTGGTGATCCTGAATGCGCTGGCTGGCAAACCGATCCCCGTCTACGGCAAGGGCGAAAATGTCCGCGATTGGCTGTATGTCGAAGACCATGCCGATGCGCTGCTAACCGTGCTGGAAAAAGGCGCGCTGGGCCGCAGCTACAACATCGGTGGCGAGAATGAAGCGCGCAATATCGACCTCGTGCGCATGATCTGCAGTTTGCTGGACGAAATGCACCCCCAAGGCGCGCCGCATGACCGCCTGATCACCTATGTCACCGACCGCCCCGGCCACGACGCCCGCTACGCGATCGACCCGACCCGCATCCGTGACGAGCTTGGCTGGCGCCCCTCGGTGACGCTGGAACAAGGCTTACGCAAAACCGTCCGCTGGTATCTGGATAACGAGGTGTGGTGGAAGCCGCTGCAGGCCCGCGCAGGCGTGGGTACACGGTTGGGTGTGAAAGCATGAAGCTGCTGGTGTTCGGCCAAACTGGCCAAGTGGCCCGCGAACTGATACGCCGTGCCCCTGCTGGCGTTGTGGTTGAAAGCCTTGGCCGCCACCGGGCGGATTTGTCTGACCCATCGGTTTGCGCCGATGCAATAATGTTGTCCGACGCTGATGCGGTCATAAATGCTGCCGCGTGGACAGCGGTTGATAAGGCCGAAACTGACGAGGCGGATGCAACCGTTGTCAACGGCGCTGCCCCCGCTGCAATGGCGCGCGCCGCTGCAAAACATGGCGTGCCGTTTTTGCACATATCAACCGATTACGTCTTTGATGGTGCGGGCGACGCGCCCTTTGCCCCTGATCATCCGACGGCACCCTTGGGGGCCTATGGCAGATCGAAACTCGCAGGCGAACATGGCGTGCGCAGGGCTGGCGGCGCGCATCTGATTTTGCGCACGTCGTGGGTCGTATCGGCGCATGGCGCAAACTTCGTGAAAACCATGCGCCGTTTGGGGCGCGAACGTGAAAGCGTGAACGTGGTCGCTGATCAAATCGGTGGCCCAACCCCCGCCGCCGATATCGCCGATGCGCTGTTCACAGCGGCCCGCGCTTTGCTGGATGGACACAAGGGTGGCACGCATCACTTCGCTGGTGCACCTGATGCATCCTGGGCCGATTTCGCCCGCGCCATCATGGCTGGCGCGGGCCTGCAGTGCCAGATCAACGACATCCCATCCTCGGCCTATCCGACCCCGGCAAAACGCCCACAAAATTCCCGCCTTGATTGCAGCACTCTTTTGCGCGATTTCGGCATAGCCCGCCCCGATTGGCGCATCGGTTTGACCCAGATATTGAACGAGTTGGAGACAGCATGAAACGCAAAGGCATCATTCTCGCGGGCGGTTCCGGCACCCGTTTGTGGCCGATCACCATGGGTGTCTCAAAGCAGTTGCTGCCGATCTATGACAAGCCGATGGTCTATTACCCACTGTCGGTGCTGATGCTGGGCGGCATTCGCGAGATTGCTGTGATCACAACTCCCGATGACCAACCGCAGTTTCAGCGCCTGATGGGGGATGGGTCACAATGGGGGCTGAACCTGACTTGGATCGTGCAGCCATCCCCTGACGGTTTGGCGCAAGCCTACTTGCTGGCCGAGGATTTTCTGGCCGGTGCTCCATCCGCGATGGTTCTGGGCGACAACATTTTCTTCGGCCACGGCCTGCCCGAAATGCTGGACGCCGCTGATGCACAGACCCATGGCGGCACGGTGTTCGGCTACCGCGTGTCAGACCCGGAACGCTATGGCGTGGTCGATTTTGACAAAGATGGCAATGTGCGCGCCATCATCGAAAAACCGGAAAAGCCGCCGTCCAACTTTGCCATCACCGGGCTTTACTACCTTGACGCCCGCGCCCCCGACCTTGCCCGGACCATCAAACCGTCACCGCGCGGCGAGCTGGAGATTGCCGATCTTCTGGAAATTTACCGCGCCGACGGCAATCTGAAAGTTGAACGCATGGGCCGTGGCTTTGCATGGCTGGATACCGGCACCCACGGCAGCCTTCTAGACGCCGGCAACTTCGTCCGAACGCTGCAAGCGCGGCAGGGATTGCAGGTTGGTTGTCCCGACGAGATCGCCTTTTCCAAAGGCTGGATCGACGATGCCGCCCTTGCCAAACGGGCTGAGATTTTCCGCAAGAACGACTACGGTCGCTACTTGGCCGGGCTTCTTGCTGACTGAACCTTTGTTTCGATTTTGTCAAAAGCGCGTCAAGCCGCCAAAAAACGCGGTCTGCATAATTACGCCTATTTAAACGGAAATTAAAGATTTCTCTGGCATTGTTTCCAAAACGTGCAAAATTGAACGTGGGATAAATGACAGGCATATAAAAATAGCCTGCGAAACAAGGGGAAATGTAATGGCTGTTGGGATCATGATCGCCGGACTTTTGGCAGCAGTTTTCGGCACCACTTTGGCAATCGCCATGGGCTTGGATCTTAGCTCTGCGTTGATCATTTATGGCGTATTTGGCCTTTGCGGTGGCAGCATTGCGTGCTTGGCCAGCCTGACGACATTTCGCAATCTGGGGCGGCACAGATCGCCACGCAACAGAACCCTGGGTTGATATTCCCGGATTAATACCGAAAAAACAATCACTTACTTACGGGGCGTGCCAAAACTAAGCGGCGCGCCGCGAAATTTGACTGCTGATCCTCAAACATGCTGCATCGCAGCAAAATCAACTGACGCCGCGTAACCCTGTGCCCGTCAGAAACATCAGAAATCAAGGGCTTCCCAACCAATCCTCATCTTAATACCAGTGGCATTTCAAACGCGGCAAACCGCCGTAGCCATGGCATCCGAATCAGATCCTGATCCAACAGCCGCCACCGCCACCGATTCGCCGCAGCTTACGGGTTCAAGCCGCTTCGACCGGGCGCTTTATCGCCGGGGCCGCTTCAACCACCAAAGATTTAAACTCCGCACTGCCGCTTTCCAGCAACGCAAACAACTGCCGCCGCATCCGGGGTTCCCAGAACGCATTGATGTGATCGGCTACGCCCTTCACCCCTTCCGCGTGCGGCTTCGATTCAAAGAAAGTGGCGATCTGGTTTGCCATATAGATCAGTTTGTCAGGCGACATCGGCAGCCTCATCTTTCAAAATTCGGTCGGCATGGGCGAACGCCTCAAACCGGTCGGCACGCGCAAGCGCAATCAGGGTTATGCCGCAGCTTTCCGCCAGCGAAACTGCGGCGGTGGTAGGTGCCGAAACCGCAATCATCGCGGGTGCCCCCATCACGGCACATTTTTGCACCAGATCAATCGACAGCCGTGAAGTCAGCACCACCGCACCGTCAGTGAAATCGCGCCCCATGCGGATCATCCCCCCGGCAAGCTTATCCAATGCATTATGCCGCCCCACATCTTCGCAAACCGCCAGCATGCCCTGTTCGGGCGTCCAGAACCCCGCCGCATGGGCCGCGCGCGTGGCATCATGCAGCGGCTGCGCACCAGGCAGTGCGGCCATCGCCAAGCAAATCTGCGCCGGTGTCAGCACCAGATCCGACGCAGGCACCGGGGGCAAAACCCGCGTCGCCTCGGCCAGACTATCAATGCCGCACAGGCCGCAACCAACCGGCCCCGCCATGGTGCGCCGCCGCGTCGCAAGCCGCGCCTCGGCCTCGGCTTTCAGCCAAACCTGCACATCAATGCCGCCAATGGTTTCCACCACAGCGATGCTGTCAATCTCCGCCCGTTCAGCAATGCGTTCGGTCGCCGCAAACCCCAGCGCGAAATCTTCCAAATTCGCCGGTGTCGCCATCATCACCGCCTGCGTCGTGCCGTTGAAAGACAGCGCAACCGCCACCTCAGACGGCAACCGCCGTTGTCCGGGCACCACCCCGCCCGGCCCGAACGCCAGCCGAGGTAAAAGGCGGCTAACCTCCATCACTCTGCCGCGGGCAAGATCCGGCGCGCCAATGCCGCCTGTGCGTTGTAATCCTGTTGCCATTCCGTCGGGCCGTTTGACGGGCTAACCTGCACCGCTGTCACCTTGTATTCGGGGCAGTTGGTCGCCCAATCTGAATAATCAGTAGTAATCACATTGGCCTGCGTATCCGGGTGGTGGAATGTCGTGTAAACCACGCCGGGCGATACCCGGTCCGTAATCTGCGCCCGAAGCGAAGTATCGCCAGAACGCGAAGCCAAACGAACCCAATCCCGGTCTTTCACGCCACGTACTTCGGCATCATGCGGATGAATTTCCAGCACGTCTTCGTCATGCCAAACCACATTCGCTGTGCGCCGAGTTTGCGCGCCGACGTTGTATTGCGACAGTATCCTACCGGTTGTTAGCAAAAGCGGGAAGCGTGGCCCGGTCTTTTCATCCGTCGGCACGTATTCGGTGACGATGAACTTGCCTTTGCCGCGCACAAAACCGTCGATATGCATCAAAGGCGTGCCTTCCGGGGCCTTTTCATTGCACGGCCATTGCACCGATCCCATGGTCTCCAGCTTTTCATAGGAAACACCGGCAAACGACGGGGTCAGGATCGCTATTTCATCCATGATTTGCGACGGATGGGTATATGTCCACCCGGCACCAAACGCATTGGCCAGCAACTGCGTTACTTCCCAATCGGCATAGCCATTGCGCGGCGCCATCACCTTGCGCACGCGGTTGATGCGGCGTTCGGCGTTGGTAAAGGTGCCGTCCTTTTCAAGGAACGTCGATCCGGGCAGGAACACATGCGCGTAGTTGGCTGTTTCGTTCAGGAACAGGTCATGCACGATAACGCAATCCATCGCCGCAAGACCCGCCGCCACGTGCTTGGTATCGGGATCAGATTGCAGAATGTCTTCGCCTTGGATGTAAATCCCGCGGAACGTACCTTCGACCGCAGCATCCAACATATTGGGAATGCGCAGGCCAGGCTCGTTATCAATCTTCACGCCCCACATCGATTCAAACACGTCGCGCACCGCGTCATTGCTGACATGGCGGTAGCCGGGCAATTCATGCGGGAACGATCCCATATCGCATGAACCCTGCACATTATTCTGCCCACGCAAGGGGTTAACCCCAACGCCGGGCCGCCCGATATTACCGGTCAACATGGCCAGGTTGGCAATCGCGATAACAGTGGTGGAGCCTTGGCTATGTTCGGTCACACCCAACCCATAGTAAATCGAACCATTACCACCTTTGGCAAACAGCCTCGCCGCAGCGCGCAATTCATCGGCTCTAACGCCGGTCAACAGCTCCATAGACTCCGGGCTGTGGCGCATGTCGGATACAAACTCGGCGTAGTCCTGGAATTCATCCCAATCACAACGCTCGCGGATGAACGCCTCGTCATACAGGCCCTCGGTCACGATCACATGCGCAAATGCGGTTACGACGGCCACGTTGGTGCCGGGCCGCAAGGGCAGATGGTGCGAAGCCTTTACATGCGGGCCATCGACCAGATCAATCCGACGCGGATCAATCACGATCAGCTTGGCACCTTGGCGCAGACGCTTCTTAAGCCGCGATGCGAACACCGGGTGGCCATCGGTCGGGTTTGCCCCAATGACGATAACCACATCGGTATATTCAACAGAATCAAAGTCCTGCGTGCCCGCCGAGGTGCCAAACGTCGCCCCCAGCCCATAGCCGGTGGGCGAATGGCACACCCGCGCACAAGTGTCAGTGTTGTTGTTCATAAACACAGCGCGGGTCAGTTTCTGAACCAGATACGCCTCTTCATTGGTGCAACGGCTTGACGTGATCACACCCACCGATTGCCGCCCGTACTTTGCCTGAATGCCGCGCATCTTGGCCGCAGAAAACGCCATCGCCTCGGGCCAGGACACTTCCTCCCAAGGATCATTGATGTTTTCCCGGATCATCGGGTTTAAGATGCGGTCGATATGGCTAGCATAACCGTAGGCAAATCGCCCCTTAACACAGGAATGGCCCCGGTTCGCCTTGCCGTGCTTGTAAGGCGTCATCCGCACCACTTCATCGCCGCGCATTTCCGCCTTGAAACTGCAACCAACCCCACAATAAGCGCAAGTTGTGATCACAGAATGCGACGGCGTACCAATCTCGATGATCGACTTTTCCTGCAAGGTTGCGGTCGGGCAAGCCTGCACGCAAGCACCACAAGACACGCAGTCCGATGCCAGCGCCGTATCAGACTTCATCCCGAAGGACACGCGGCTGTCGAACCCGCGCCCTTCGATGGTCAGCGCAAAAGTGCCCTGCACCTCTTCACAGGCGCGCACGCAGCGTGAGCAGACAATGCATTTCGCCGGGTCATAGGTGAAATAGGGGTTTGAATCGTCTTTCGGCATCCACTGCTTGTTGACGATGCCACTGGAATCTTTCGCCTTGAAATGCGTATCAACCGCCTCATACCGCACATCGCGCAGACCGACGGCCCCTGCCATATCCTGCAATTCGCAATCGCCATTCGCCGAACAGGTCAGGCAATCCAGCGGGTGATCGCTGATATACAGCTCCATCACCCCGCGCCGCAGCTGTTTCAGCTTGGCGTTCTGCGTATGCACCTTCAGCCCGGGTGCTACAGGCGTTGTGCAGCTTGATGGCGTGCCATTCCGGCCTTCAATTTCCACCAGACACAACCGGCACGACCCGAACGCATCAACACTGTCGGTCGCGCACAGCTTAGGCACCTGAATGCCCGCTTCCGCCGCCGCCCGCATGATCGAGGTGCCTTCAGGCACCGTGATATCAAAACCATCAATGGTCAATGTGACCATTTGTTTGCTTTTTGCTGCCGGCGTTCCGAAATCACGATCCGGGATGATGAAATCTTTCATTCGGCGGCTTCCTTCATACGGGAAAAGTCATCTGGAAAATGCGTCAGTGCCGACATGACCGGATAGGGCGTAAAGCCCCCCAATGCGCACAGCGACCCCGCCTTCATCGTGTTGCAAAGATCCGTCAGCAGCGGAATCGCAGCCATGTCACCGCGCGCGATCCGATCCACCGTTTCCACCCCGCGCACCGCCCCAATCCGGCACGGCGTGCATTTGCCACAGCTTTCAATCGCGCAAAATTCCATCGCGAACCGCGCCTGTTTCAGCATATCCGCGCTGTCATCAAACACCACGATCCCGGCATGGCCAATCAGCCCGTCCTTGCCCGCATATTCCTCGTACCCGAACGGCACATCGAACATCGCGCGCGGGAAGTACGCCCCCAAAGGCCCACCAACCTGCACCGCTTTCACTGGCCGCCCTGTCGCACAACCCCCCGCAATGTCATCAATAATCTGCGCCAGCGTCAGCCCGAACGCCGCTTCATAAAGGCCCCCGCGCGCCACGTTGCCGGCGATCTGCAAAGGTATCGTACCCCGCGACCGGCCAATGCCAAAATTCTTGTAAAACGCCGCCCCACGCTCCAAAATCACCGGCACGGTTGCCAGTGAAATCACGTTGTTCACCACCGTCGGTTTGCCCAGAAACCCCTCCAGCGCCGGCAATGGCGGCTTCGCCCGAACCACGCCGCGCTTGCCCTCGAGGCTGTTCAAAAGCGAGGTTTCCTCGCCACAAACATAGGCTCCAGCCCCGACGCGAATTTCGATATCGAAGGCATAGACCGTGCCCATCACAGACCCGCCAAGAATGCCCGCAGTCCGCGCCAGAACAACCGCCCTTTGCATCACATCAATCGCGTCTGGGTATTCCGAACGAATGTACACAAATCCCTTGGTCGCCCCTACGGCGATGCCCGCGATGATCATCCCTTCAATCAATGTAAAGGGATCACCCTCCATCAGCATCCGGTCGGCAAAGGTGCCGCTATCGCCTTCATCGGCGTTGCAGACAATATACTTCCGGTCGGCCTTAGCCCCCGCCACGGTCTTCCACTTGATGCCCGTCGGAAAGCCCGCCCCGCCGCGCCCACGCAAACCACTGTCGGTCACTTCGGTAACAACCGCCTCTGGCCCCAAGCCAAGCGCGCGCTGCAATCCAACCAACCCGCCATGATCGCGGTAATCAGCCACCGACAGCGGATCAATCACCCCGACCCGCGCGAACGTCAGCCGGGTTTGCCCACGCATCCACGGCAGATCATCGGTCAACCCCAAAGCCTTGGGGTGCACTGCCAGATCGCCAAACAGCCCCGCTACATCGGCCGGCGTCATTGGCCCAAACGCCATCCGGCCCGCAGGCGTCACCACTTCGGCCAGCGGCTCCAGCCAGACCATGCCGCGCGATCCGTTGCGCACCAATTCCACTGCCACACCGCGCCGTGCAGCCTCGGCCATAATCGCCGCCGCCACATCATCGGCACCCAGTGCTTTCGCCGCCGCATCAAGGGGAAGGTAAATCTTCATGCCCGCACCCCTGCAATCAACGCATCGAAACGGTCTTCATCGACCCGACCCACAATCTTGCCATCCACCATCGCGGCGGGGGCACAAGCGCACAGACCAAGGCAGAAAATCGGCTCCAACGTCACTGCACCATCCGCCGTAGTGCCGTGCCAATCCACCCCCAAGGCCGCCTGCGCATGGGCCGCGACCCGGTCTGCGCCCATCGCCTGACAGGCCTCTGCCCGGCACATTTTCACCACGTGGCGGCCCGCAGGTTCTGTGCGGAAATCATGGTAAAAGCTCATCACACCATGCACTTCGGCACGGCTTAGGTTCAGCGATTTCGCTATCACCGGCAGCGCATCTTGCGGCACATGGCCAAATTCTGCCTGCAGCGCGTGAAGAATAGGCAAAAGCGGCCCTTCCATGCCGGAATGGGCCGCAAGAATATCTTCGACCTGAGCAAGTTGAGCGGCGTTGCCCTGCATTCTGGCTTTCCTTTGGTTGGCTGAAATTGTTCTACGCCGATTGATAGGCAAATCAATAGTGATGTGCCGTTGATTGATAGACAAAAGCTATCAATACGCCAGCCAAGCACGCCGCAGAAAGTCACCGCCTCTTGCCGGATTTGACACGCGTCAAATCAGGCCGCGCCTGCCTGCCACCGGCAGGCGCGATTCTCGCACCAGCCCAGGCAAGCGCGCCCTGATTTACCAACCACGGCACACTGCCCAACCTCCCTTGCCCAACGGCTCACGCCTTATGGGCAACGGCCCGGAAAACTCTTCACTGGAGAGTTTCCGTCTCGGCCCGAAGTCAGAAGAAAACTTATCGGCCCAAAGTCAGAACTAGTTCGCCTTCACTTCCGCCATCCGCCGCGCGGCATCCAGCAGCGCCGCCAAAATCGGCGTGTGCGGCTCACGGTGGGCTGCAATCAGGCCGACCAGATGTTCGGCCTCGGGTGCCACAATCGGTATCGCGCACAATTGCCCGCCAGCAGAAAACAGATCGGCCAGCTTCTTCGGCAGAATACTGGCCCAATGCCCCGACATCACATGCGCGATCAAGGTGATGGTCGAATTAGATTCGACCGATGGCTGCACGGTAATCCCGGCTTCCGTCAGGTGCTGCGAGACGATCCGCCGGTTCTGCATATCGCTGGTCAGCAGGCACAAAGACAGTCCACCCAACTCGGCCCAGGTCACTTGCTTGCGGTCAGACAGTGGCGATCCGGGCAAGCACAGCAGCCGGTAAAACTCGGCATAAAGCGGCACTGTCGTGACCCGGCCCAGCGGCTCGTTATCCAGATAGGTAATGCCTGCGTCCAATTCCAGCCGTTCAATCCCCGCCAAAATCTCGGCGCTAGTGCGCGACAGAACCGTCACCCGCACATTCGGATGGCGCGCAATAAACGGTGCGGTCAAATCAGCCACCATCGGCAGGGCGGTCGGAATAACCCCCAACCGCAGATTGCCCGAAAGCCCGGCCCGCACCGCCCGCATTTCGTCCTTCAGCGCGCGCGCATCGCCCGCAATGCGCCGCGCCCAATCCAGCACGCGCAGGCCTTCGGGCGTCAGCCCCTGAAAGCGCGATCCGCGAAACACCAATTGCACGCCAAGCTGGTCTTCCAACTGCTTGATCGCCGACGAAAGTGTTGGCTGCGTTACCCCGCAAACATCCGCTGCCCGGCCAAAATGCCGTTCATTTGCTAGGGCGATGAACATTTCCAGCTTGTCGATCATCGCAATCTTGTGCCCGCAAATGCGCGCAGCGGCAACCGAAGGCTTGTTGAACGCAGGTTTGCGGCCTAAGTCGGTGCATATGAAACGCTTCATCCCCTTCTTGACAAAACGGCCCCTTGTGCCGGTGATCCGACTGCAAGGCACCATCGCCGCCTCCGCGCGCCTTGGTCTGTCAGATGTCGGGCTTGCCCCATTGATCGAAAAAGCCTTTTCACGCGGCAAACCTGCCGCTGTGGCGCTGGTGATCAACTCACCCGGCGGCTCTGCCGTGCAATCATCGCTGATCGCCGCCCGCATCCGCCGCTTGGCCGATGAAAAGGGCATCGAGGTGCACGCCTTTGTCGAAGATGTCGCGGCTTCCGGTGGCTACTGGCTGGCCTGTGCTGCCGATAAGATCTGGGTCGATAACTCATCCATTGTCGGCTCCATCGGTGTCATTTTCGCCAGCTTCGGCTTCCCCGAACTGATGGCCAAACAGGGCGTTGAACGCCGCGTCATCACTGCGGGCAAATCGAAAAGCCTCGCCGACCCGTTTTTGCCGCAAAAACCCGAAGACGTGGAACGCCTGCGCGCCCTGCAAACCCCGATCCACAATGCGTTTATCGAACATGTGAAGGCGCGGCGTGGCGCACGTCTTAAGGCCGACGCCGATCTGTTCAACGCCGATGTCTGGGTTGGCCAGGGCGGCGTTGATCTGGGGCTGGCCGACGGCATCGGCCATCTGGTGCCAAAGCTGAAGGCGCTGTACGGCGATAAGGTGCGGTTGGTGCCCTACGGCCAGCGCCGATCCCTTGCGCAACGCTTTGGTCTTGAAGTAACGCAAGCCGCCCTGTCTGGTGTCGAAGACCGCGCGCTTTGGTCAAGGTACGGGTTATGACATGCTGACCAAAATCATCCTGCTGTTCCTCATCGCGATGGGCGCGCTGGCCCTGTTCGGTCGCCTGCGCTTTCCGGGGCCGCTTGGCAAACGATCAAAACTGCGCCCCAAAACCTGCCCCAAATGCGGCCGCCACCTGATCGGCAAGGGCGATTGCATCTGTAGCAAAGAGGGCTGACCCATGCGCGCTTTGATCACCGGCGCAGGCACACGGCTGGGCCGCGCAATGGCGCTGTACTTAGCGGGCCGTGGCTACGATATCGCCGTGCACTATGCGTCATCAAAACCCGAAGCCGACGCGGTGGTTTCCGAAATCACCGCCCTGGGCCGCCGCGCCGTAGCCCTGCAAGCCGATCTGCTGGTCGAGGCTGAAACCGCCACTCTGATCCCGCGCGCCACCCAAGCCCTTGGCGGCCCGCTGACCATCCTGATCAACAACGCCTCGATCTTTGAATATGACACCATCACCACCGCCACCCGCACCTCGTGGGACCGTCACATCGAAAGCAACCTGCGCGCGCCGTTCGTCCTGACTCAAGTCTTCGCCGCCCAAGCCCCCCAAGCCGAACCCGATGCCAACAGTGAACCCACAGCCCAAGCCCTGATCCTCAACATGATCGACCAGCGCGTCCGCAAACCAACGCCCGAATTCATGTCCTACACACTGGCCAAAATGGCCTTGTGGGCGCTGACCCAAACCACCGCCCAAGCGCTTGCCCCGCATATCCGCGTCAATGCCATCGGTCCCGGCCCCACCTTGCAGGGCACCCGCCAGTCGCTGGATCACTTCACAAGGCAGCGCGCCGCGACCATCCTGCAGCGCGGCGCAGACCCTGCCGACATCACTGCCGCCTTGGGTTTTTTCCTTGATGCGCCCGCGGTTACCGGCCAACTGCTCTGCGTCGATGGCGGACAGCATCTGGCCTGGAAAACCCCGGACGTTCTAGGCCCGGAATAGCCCCAAACAACCTAACCCGGCCAAGTTGTGCACTTACTCAATCGGCGTTACAATCTCGTCATAGAAACCTTTGATTATGCAGGCCTTTCCCGTGTGGATGATATTCTTTCCAATAAAATCAATATCTTAATAAAGTGCCTAAAAATTAGGCAGATCGTCGAAGGGGGCCAAAAACAAGGAAAAATCCCCTCTCCCAGAATGTTTTGCGCAGAGTTATCCCCAGAAACCGTGGACAGCTTTTCTCTTGCCCCCGGCTAAATATCATAGCAGCCAAGGCGGGGAATCGACGACATCCAGTAAGGCATCTCAAACGTGCAGGACACAGATCAAAACCCCAAAGATCCCGCCACCGGGCACGACGTCATTCAGGCCTACCTGAAAACTTTGGACGGCTCTCCAGGGGTTTACCGCATGCTCGATGCAGGCGCGCAAGTGCTGTATGTCGGCAAAGCGCGCAATCTGAAGGCTCGCGTTTCAAGCTATGCCCGCCCCACGGGCCACTCTGGCCGTATCGCGCGGATGATTCGCGAAACCTCCACGATGATGTTTCTGACCACCCGCACCGAAACCGAAGCCCTGCTGCTGGAACAGAACCTGATCAAGCAGCTGAAACCGCGCTACAACGTGCTGCTGCGCGATGACAAAAGCTTTCCCAACATCCTGCTACCCACCGATCACCCGTTCCCGATGATCAAGAAACACCGCGGTAAGAAAACCGAAAAGGGCGCATACTTTGGCCCGTTCGCCTCGGCAGGGGCCGTCAACCGCACCATCAACCAGCTTCAGCGCGTGTTCTTGCTGCGCACCTGCACCGATGCCACCTTCTATAGCCGCACGCGGCCCTGCCTGCTCTATCAGATCAAACGATGCGCCGCCCCCTGCGTCGGCAAGGTCAGCACTGATGATTATGCCGCCCTCGTTGGGGATGCCACCAAGTTTCTCGAAGGCAAAACCACGACTGTGCAATCCAACCTTGCGAAGTCGATGAATGACGCATCAGAGGCGATGGAATTTGAACGCGCCGCCGCCCTGCGCGATCGCATCAAAGCCCTGACGCAAGTACAATCCACTCAAGGCATTAACCCCGCTGGCGTGGCCGAAGCTGATGTTGTCGCCCTGCATCTGGATCAGGGGCAGGCTTGCGTGCAGGTGTTCTTCATCCGGTCCAACCAATCTTGGGGAAACCGCGACTTTTACCCCAAAACCGGGGCAGGTGCCGAAGCGCCCGAAATTATGGAGGCGTTCCTCGCCCAGTTCTACGACGATAAAGAACCACCCCGCCTGATTTTGCTATCCCACCCCGTCGATAACCCCGATCTGGTCACCGAACTGCTGTCAGACCGCGCTGGCAGGCGCGTGACCATCGGCGTGCCTGTGCGCGGCGAAAAGGCCAATCTGGTCGAAAACGCCGCCCGCAATGCGCGCGAAAGCCTGGCCCGCCGCATGGCCGAAAGCAGCACGCAAACCAAATTGCTGCTGGGTCTCGCTGAAGCCTTCGATCTGGATGCGCCGCCAAAGCGGATCGAGGTGTACGATAACAGCCATATCCAAGGCACCAATGCCGTCGGCGGCATGATCGTATCCGGTGCCGAGGGGTTCCTCAAATCGCAATACCGCAAGTTCAACATCAAATCCGACGCCGGGGCCAATTCCGACGATTTCGGCATGATGAAAGAGGTGCTGACCCGCCGCTTTGAACGCCTGCTGAAAGAAGACCCCGATCGCAAATCCGATGCTTGGCCAGACCTGTTGCTGATCGACGGTGGTGCCGGGCAAGTGTCGGCAGTGGCGGGCATCATGGCTGATCTTGGCGTCGATGACATTGCTATGGTCGGCGTTGCCAAAGGCGTTGACCGTGACGCTGGCAAAGAAGAATTTCACCGCCCCGGCCTGCCGGTTTTTGCCCTGCGCATGAACGACCCCGTCCTGTACTTCGTGCAACGCCTGCGCGACGAGGCGCACCGCTGGGCCATCGGCGCCCACCGCGCCAAACGGTCAAAAGCCATATCCGCCACCCCCCTGGATGACATTCCCGGCATCGGCGCCACCCGCAAACGCGCGCTCCTGGCCCATTTCGGATCGGCCAAGGCGGTGGCACGCGCCGGACTAACCGATCTGACGGCCGTTGCAGGCATATCGGAGGCGATGGCGAAAACCATCGCAGACTACTTCAGCGAAAAAGGCTGACGTTCGCCTAATTCGGATGAGCCCGTTGCCGCGCCCATTGCTCAAATGGCAGGCGGAATGCGTCGTCGCGGCTGTCATAGACATAGCGCGGCTTGTGGCCCCGGCCATTCAGCGCGGCCCAGGTGCGGTCTGGAAAGGCCCAGATTGGGGTGCGGCCAAGCTTGGCCAGATAGCCGGTCGTGCGGTCCAGCTGCGACCGGTCGCGCACAAGGCCAAATTCGGCGCTTTGGTAATAACCGCGAGCGAACCCAACCTCGATGCGGTCCAGCAGATCGGTCATTTCTGGAAACACCGCGCGCGGGTCACCGCCAAGCGATTTGCGACCTTCATAGTAGGTCACGTCCAGATCCAGCAGCATCGCAAGGATCGTGGCCCGGTCAGTGTTGGGTTGGTCGGCGATGCAGATCATCAGCGACAGATCATCGCTATCCCAAGTGTAGCCCTTAACCAGTTCGTGCCATTCCGCAGGGCTTTGGCGGCGCAGCCACGCCACACCATCGGCATTGTGTTCGCCCATCACGCAAACGGGGGGCAAAGCGCGCCATTCGGCAAGCCGTGCCTGACGGGTTGTGATGTTGTTTGCACGCGCTGTTTCCGAACGTTCAATCAGGCCCATGCGCGACTCGCCCCACTTGCTACTTCCACTCCGACTTGCCGCCAGAACCGGGCAGAAATGTGGTCAGATGTGGCAATAGCTGGGCGATTAAAAAGAATCAGAAACAGACCAAATCGGCGGGATAAACTGATCGGGATTTTGCAACAATCGCCATAGATTTAAACTGCACTGTTCGACTAAGCGGCCCGTTGCGTGGTGCCACTGCGGGGATCACTTCTTACTGTCCGGCACAGACTCGGTGCTGCTTTCCGCCCAAGATCACCAAAGCCGCACGGAGCCCAACAAACCGCTACTGGCGTAAACCCTAAAAATACTCTTAACAATAATATAAAAATCGTTTAAAATCAATATGTTGTATAACGTAACACGCGTGTTACCCGCCCAGTAACACACCCCTTCCCCCCGACCGTCTCATCAGTTACCACTTTTGCATGAAATGGACGATCCCGAATATCCTGACCGTCATAAGGCTGGCCGCCGCCCCCGGCGTCCCCTTGATGTTCCTCTATTTTCACCGCCCCTCAGCCGACTGGTTCGCCCTGACCCTGTTTATAGGGGCGGCGATCACCGACTATTTCGACGGCTACTTGGCCCGCCTCTGGAAACAGGAATCCAAGTTCGGCACCATGCTGGACCCAATCGCCGACAAAGCCATGGTCGTGATCGCCCTGCTGATCATCACCGGCTATTCCGGCATGAACCCCTGGCTGATCCTGCCCACCACCGTCATCTTGTTCCGCGAAGTTTTCGTCGGCGGCCTGCGCGAATTCCTCGGCTCGAAAGCGGGGCTTCTGAAGGTGACAAAGCTGGCGAAATGGAAAACCACCGCCCAGATGGTCGCCATCGCGGTGCTGTTTCTGGGAACTGGGCTGGAACATGTCGAAGGCATCGCTCGTCAGGGCATGACCGCCGATCAATACGCGGTCGCGGTCAGCAAAGGCCTTGCCGACCCCATCCGATCCTGCGGCGCGCGCGGCTGTTCTTCATGGGCCACGTTGGGCGGATTGGTGCTGATCTGGATCGCCGCAGCGCTGACAGCGGTGACGGGATGGGATTACTTCAACAAGTCACGCCCCTATCTGCGGGATGAGGTATGATCGACGTGCTTTACTTTGCTTGGGTCCGCGAAAGGATTGGGCTGCCGCGCGAAACGGTGGAAACCAACGCCGAAACCGTGGCGGGGTTGGTTGCCGATCTGATCGGGCGGGAGGAAAGGTATGCCGTCGCATTTTCCGATCTTGCCAGCCTGAGGGTCGCGCTGGATCAGGAACTGTCCAGCTTTGATGCGCCGCTGAAAGGCGTGCGTGAGGTGGCGTTCTTCCCGCCGATGACGGGGGGGTAGGATGCGGCTGATCGTGCACGAAGCGGCGTTTGATCCGGGGTTCGAGGCGAACGATTTCACCGCGAAGGCGGCCGGGGCGGGGGCGATTGTTACGTTCACGGGGCTGGTTCGGGGGGATGCGGGATCGGTTGATGGGATGATGATCGAACATTATCCTGGGATGACGGAAAAGGCGATTGCGGCGATTATGGAGCAGGCTTCGTTGAGGTGGGCTTTGATGGATGTTTTGGTCATTCATCGGTTTGGAAAGCTGGCTGTGGGGGAAGCGATTATGATGGTCGCGACGGCGTCGCTTCATCGGGGGGATGCTTTTGAGGCGGCGGATTTCTTGATGGATTATCTGAAATCAAGGGCCCCGTTTTGGAAGAAAGAATTGAGCCCGGATGGCGCAACCTGGGTCACGGCGAAAGAGGATGATGAGGCGGCTTTGAAGCGATGGTAACACGCGTGTTACTTTGCTTAAGTAATTGATATGTATGCATAATATTAGTTTTGTTAACTGCTTTTTAATGTGTTACGAGCAACCGTAACACACCTGCACCGCTAGATTTTTCGGTATTGCAGTATGAAGGCGCGGTCGTTTGAATGGTCGTGTCCGTCTTTGGAATAGACCTTGATTTCATCTAAGGTGACCGAGGTTATCGCGCCATCTGCCACCAACGCATCCAAAAGGCTGGCGAAGTTTTGTGCTTCAAAGTGTTGTTGGTTGACGCCGATGATGAACAGGGCACCGGCGCGGGCGATATCCAGCAGACCGCGCAAAGGTGCTGGGCCAAGGTGGCCGTGGGTGAAGGTTCCGGAACTTAGCACCGCGCCGTAGGTGTTGGCGATTGTGTCCAGCGGGCCTGTCAGATCAACTTGCATCAGGCGGCGGTAGAGCGATTTTTGCCGGGCGACCGCCAACATTTCAGGCGAAATATCAATGCCGTCAATGGCGGTATTTGGCAGCGCCAGTTCCGCCGCGACAATGCCAGTTCCGCAGCCGATATCGGCTATCGGAATGTCTTCGGGGGTGGCTGTACTGCGATACGCCTCGGCAATGGCTTTGGGGTATTGATAGCCCATCTGCGCTACGAAATCGCTGTCGTAGGTGGCGGCGAAGGCGTTGTAATAGGCCGCATTATCGTCAGGAGTGGCCAGTTTGTAGGCATTTTCAAGAATGGACTGGCCGGGGTTTTTTTGTGTCATGATGGGCCTTTGCTAAACGACGCTATTTGGGGCTTTCGCCAAAATTGAGTGAAAGCTTGCCGTCCTGAAACTGACCCGTAATCAGATGTCCAGGTTCGCGCACCTCGGGGTGAGTATCTGCCCAGTCTTTGTAGCGGTCGTTGGTGACGATGCGCGCGCCAAGGTGGCGGGCGGCGGCCAGAATGGTAGGGTCTGCTTGGTTGCCCTTGTTTACTACCATGACACGCTCTTCGGGCAAACCAAGAAGCCTGCCCATCGCCCCGTGATGTTGATATTTGCCCGTCATCAGATGACCGGCATTTGCATCAAAGACGACGCCCGGGTTGTAGCCAAGCGAGGTCAGATGCTGCACCACTTCGCGCAGGGTGTTGATTTGCGGCGTGCCATCTTTCCAGTGCATGACGTTTGAGCCGTCGATTACCATCATCTTCTGCTTGGGCTTGCTGCTGCCTTCGGCGCGGCGACTGTAGGCGCGAACCAGAAGAAACAGGCTGGCGAGGGCGCAGAGGGCGGCTAGCAAAATAAGGTCGGAAAGCCCCGGCTGGGTCAGTGCGGCCGCAATACCCGCCAGTGAAAACAGTAGTAAAATAACTGGCACGATCATGGGATAGGGGTAACATATGTCTTGATGTCCGCCAATACAGGGAAATCGGGCATCGCCCCTGCGGTTTAGACGCACAGGCAGCATCATATAAAGCCGCACAATTTTAGAGTGGAGTCATTGAAATGTCGAACGATACGAATGCCGATGGTTATGTTCTGGCACGGACTGCCAGTGAATACGAAAGGTTGCGGGCGCAGGCGGCTGTTTGGTCGCCGTTGACGGACCAAGTGCTTGGGAAGGCTGGTCTGGGTCAAGGGATGAGTGTGCTTGACGCGGGGTGCGGCCCAGGCGAAGTGATGCGTCTGATGGCAAAAAGGGTCGGACCGACGGGATCGGTAACTGGCGTTGATATTGATGCTGAGGTTGGCGCTTATGGGCTGGCGCAGATACGGTCAGAGGAACCTGGAGATTTCCACTTTTACGCGGCCAATCTGCTGGATGGTGCCGAAGTGCCGGGCGCACCTTTTGACATGGTGTACTGCCGGTTTCTACTGCTTCACATGGATGATCCGGTGAAAATGGTACGCCGGTTGGCGGCACTGACAAAGCCGCGTGGAACGCTTGTCGCGATGGATTATGTGATGGGCACCCTTCAGATTGCGCCGTTTCACCCAGTGCTTGCGCGCGGGATTGAGATATTAAATGGCACGCTTGCCGGTGCTGGGCGGCCGCTTGATGCGGGTGTGCGTTTGGGGGAATGGTTCCGCGAGGCGGGTCTGCCAATGCCACATGGCACCGATGCGCAAGCTTTTCTGGAGGTTACGCACGCGGATTCGATGTTGGCGAAAGCCGTGGCTGGATTTGGGGCAGGTGCCGTGAAGATGGGGCTGGCCACGGAAGAAGAGATCGCCCGGCTCCCGGATCAGATCCGTGCGATTACGGCGAAGGGTGAGCATCTTGTGCATTGGCCGACAGTGACGGCCGCATGGACGCGGGTGGGCTGATAGGAGCGGTGCGCAGGCCTCATAGCGTCTTCGCCAGCTTTTCGAGTTGGTCGATGACGCTGCCCCAGCCATCATAAAACCCCATCTCATCGTGCTTCTGGCTTTCCTCGGGGGTGCGGTGCAGGGCGCGGGCGACATACTTTGTGTGGAGGCCGTCGTCAGCCATGGTGATGATTGCGGTCATTGCCAGCCATGGCTTGATCGGGTGCCAGCCCTGTTTCAGGACGGTGGTGAAGACGATCTTTTGGTGCGGGATGATGTCAAGGAAACAGCCTTCGACATGCGGTTGAAACGGGCCGCCGTTCTCGCTCATCAGGGTTTCGAAACCGCCGCCGGGGCGCAGGTCCATTTGCACGACTTTGCATTTGATGGGTTCGGGTATCCACCACTTCTCGAATTGGTGTGGTTCGGCCCAGGCGCGCCAGACTGCGGCGCGCGGGGCTTTGATGATTTTGGAGATGGTAAGTTCGGTGGCCAGGGTCATTTTGAGCGGTCCTGATGATGTGTTTCGACAAAAGTGGCTAGGCGGTCTGTTCGGCCCTGCCAGATGGCGCGTTGGTTGCTGAGCCAATTTTCGGTTGCGGCCAGTCTTTGCGGGATGACGTGGCAGGTGCGCACACGACCGATTTTTTCGGAGCTGATCAGGCCGCTGTCTTGCAATACTTTGATATGTTTCAAGAATGACGGCAGGCCCATGTCAAACGGGGCGGCGAGGTCTGTTATGGACGCGGGGCCGGTGATCAGCTGCGCGATCACAGCACGCCGGGTTGGATCGGCGAGGGCGTGGAAGGCGAGGTTCAGGGGGGCGGGATTGTTTTCCATATGGCATAGTATAAGGGATTGTTTGCCAGATGGCAAGGTGTTTTTTGTGGGACGGGGTGGGTTTTGGAGGTTGCCCCCCTCCCCAACCCTCCCCACGAGGGGGAGGGAGGCTGCAGGTTTGCGAGGGGGGGCTTGGTCGTGCTGTTAGGGCGGTGCGCTGAAGCGCACCCTACGGGTGGGGCTGCGGGTGGGGTTAGAAGTCGAACAGCTCGCCCAGAAAGCTTTCGCGGCGTTTTTTCTTGTAGCCGCGACGGTAATCGTCGTCGTCATCATCATCGCGGCGGCCGCGTACGGGTTCGGGGTAGGCTTGCGGTGCACCGCGTGGTGGTTCGGGTTGGTAGACGGGTTGTGAGGTTGGGCGCGGTGGCGCAGCCGGTTCGGCACTGGCAGCGCGGTCGATGATCTTGTCCAACTCGCCACGGTCCAGCCAGACGCCACGGCATTTCGGGCAATAGTCGATCTCTACTCCGCCGCGGTCGGCGATCACGAGGGTTTCGTTGTCTACTGGGCAGCGCATGATGTCTCCTTTATGAATAAGCTGGTCCCTAGATGGGGACTGAGCGGCTTTGTTCAAGGCAGCGTGGCGGTGATCCGCCGGGGCTATGTGACGCAGCGACATTGTGTTGGTGCTTGCCAAAATGGGGCGCTGTCGGCATGGTGCGGTCAGGCCGCGGCGGATAGCGTCGCCGCAGGGAAGCATGGCTTTCCGTTGCTTGCAGGATTGCCCCTGCTTTCGTCCTGTACGCCGGGATCGTTGGGGGTCCGGCAATTTGCAGACCCCAGCCATGAGGTCTGACATGACGCCAAATCGTAACGTTGATCGCCCGGAGCACTATCGGTTTCACAATGGCACCAAGGCGGTTTTGCCGTTTGCGATAGAGGAATACGAGGATCGCGTGGCAGGCTTGCGCGATATCATGGAGATGCACGGGCTGGATGCGGTTGTGCTGACGTCGATGCACAATGTCGCGTATTATACGGGGTTTCTGTATTGCTCGTTTGGGCGGCCCTATGGGTGTGTTGTGACGGCTACGGAATGTGTGACAATTTCGGCGGGCATTGATGCCGGGCAGCCGTGGCGGCGTAGCCATGGCGACAACATCACCTATACCGATTGGAAGCGCGATAATTTCTGGCGGGCGGTGGCGTCTGTTACTGGTGTGGGTAAGCAAGTGGGGGTGGAGGCCGACCATCTGACGATGGAGCGGGCGGAGAAGTTCAACGCCTTTGTGCAGCCGAAGCGCGGGATGGATATTGCCCCGGCGACGATGGTGCAGCGGATGACGAAATCACCCGCCGAGATTGCGTTGATCAAGCAAGGGGCGCAGGTGGCGGATGTGGGCGGTTATGCCATCAAGGACGCCGTGCGGGTTGGGGCGCGCGAGATTGACGTGGCGATGGCGGGCCGCGATGCGATGGAACTGGAAATTGCCAAGCGGTTTCCAGATGCGGAATACCGCGATACCTGGGTTTGGTTTCAAGCGGGGATCAACACCGATGGGGCGCATAACCCGGTGACCAGCCGCAAGTTGAAGCAGGGCGACATTCTGAGCCTGAACTGCTTTCCGATGATTTCCGGCTATTACACGGCGCTGGAGCGGACCATGTTTGTGGGCGAAGTGGATAGTGCCAGCCTGCATGTGTGGGAGGCGAATATTGCGGCGCATGAATATGGCATGACGCTGCTGAAACCGGGGCGGAGTTGTTCGGAAATTACCGGGTTGATCAACGATTTTCTGGCCGAACGGCAGATGCTGCAATACCGGACGTTTGGCTATGGGCATTCATTCGGCATCCTGTCGCATTACTATGGCCGCGAGGCGGGGCTGGAATTGCGCGAGGATATCGACACAGTGCTGGAGGCCGGCATGGTGATATCGATGGAGCCGATGCTGACCATTCCGGAAGGGCAGCCGGGGGCGGGGGGATACCGCGAACATGATATTTTTGTGGTGACGGAAGACAGCAACGAGAACATCACCGGCTATCCGTATGGGCCGGGGTTCAATGTGGTGGGGTAGCAGCCCCGCGTCGGGCAGGGGAGCGATCTCGCACCCCTGCCCGCGTTCTGTAGTCTAGGCGCGTTTGATCAACCGGATCAGGAACAGCAAGATTACTGCGCCGATGGTGGCATGAACGATGGAACCGGCGATGCCGCTGCCGATATTGATCCCCAGCCTAGGGAATAGAAGGCCCGCGACGAAAGCGCCGACAATGCCAACGACGATGTTGCCAAGAAGTCCAAAGCCGAAGCCCTTTACAATTAGCCCGGCCAGCCAGCCCGCCACGGCCCCGATGAGAACGATGATCAGAATTGCAGTAAGATCCATGTTTCGCCCTTTGCTTTGATAGTATGCCAGTCATTGTACACTCGACCGGGGTGGGCGTCTGCCAAATCGCCGTTGGACGCTGCGAATTCTGGCTGTGGGCTGCTTACTGGGGCTTTTGCGTCTGTTTGGCTGCGAATTTGTCACATTTCCGCATCAGACGACCGGCAGAGCCTATCGGGCGGAAGTCTAAAGCGGACGCGGTAGAAGCTGCGGCAATAGTAGAAAACTGATACAACATGACCCCACCAAGCCACCGCTCGCGGTTTTCTTTTTGAATCCGAACGATGGGGCTTGACGCGGCAACGGGTGCATGGCGCATCCTTGCAGCGAATTTTCCTTTATGTTGAGAGCGCCCGTGCTGCATATCGTCACCCGACTTTCCGGTCTTGCTGCCGTTTTGGTTCTTGCTGCTTGTGGTGCGCCCACGACGGCGGTGAAAGCCCCGCCATCCGAATATGCGGCGGTGCAGGACGGCGAGTTTTTCATCGAAGCGGTCGATGCGTCCCTGCTGAATAACGGCCATGCACGCACCGAAGTTGATTACGCCGGGCCGGAGGGGCCGGGCACCATCGTGGTCGATACATTCGCGCGCAGGCTGTATCTGGTGCAGGACGGTGGACGGGCCATCCGTTACGCCATTGGTGTCGGGCGTGAGGGCCGTCAGTTCAGTGGTGGCGGGGTGATTGGCCGCAAGGAGCAATGGCCTGGCTGGCAGCCGACACGCAACATGATCCGCACCCAGCCGGAGCTGTATGCGCAATACGCGGGCGGTGTGCCGGGTGGGCTGGAGAGCCCGTTGGGTGCGCGGGCGCTGTATCTGTATCGCGGCGGGCGGGACACCTATTTCCGTATTCACGGCACAATCGATGATCGGTCGATTGGGCGCGCCAGTTCGGCGGGCTGCATCCGATTGTTCAACCAGGATGCCATTGATCTGTACAACCGGGTGCCCCCGGGAACTTCGGTGCGGGTGCGGTCGTTTGAGGAAAGCCTGGCGATCGAAGGCCCCTACATCGACGATGCCAACGGCAATGCGGTGCCTGAGACGCCGGATGCGATTGCGGCGAGGGACAAGGCCCTTGAGAAGCGCGCCAAGGCGGATGCGGCGGCCGGGGTCGAGCCAGTTCAGGGATAAGACCGCCTCGGAGATAAGATCGGGGTCGTCTGATTTTGACAACGGGCGACGCAGGCGTGGTTAAAAATCGATATGCTGCTTGAAATCGCCCAAGGCGCGTTCCCAAGTGTCGACCCAGATGCGGAAGTTATCAATTGAAACACCACCGCTGCCAAGGAACACGTCCATTTCGATAAGGGGGTCAATCTCTTCATCGAGATAGGCTTTGGTATAGCGCTTTTTCTGGTTCCATGCATTCATCAGCTCTAGCGTGGAGCCGGGATCCAGATCGAATGCGGCGCTAAAGCTGATGGCATCGCAGTTTTGGCCGTTGGTGCAGCCATAGAAGAAAATCGAGAAACTCGCACCGCCGGTGGAGGATGAAATTTTAGGATCACCGCCGTCATCTTTCAACAACTCTGCCCGGTAGCCAAAGCTACGCAGCGCGTCGGCCATTTGGGCTGGATTTTCTGCGATGATATTTTGCGCCGCCGCTGGTAGTGCAGCCCCGATGAGAAGTGCCAGACCCAAAGCGAAATTTTTCATACAAGTCCCCAATTTATTGGCTACAGTCCTGGGCGAAACGGCGGTTTTCCCGTTTCAATCAGCTAACGATTACGTAATCCTTCAGCGTTGCGTCAAGCACTTCCCAACTGCCGGAAAATCCGGGGCGGATGACCCAACTGTCACCAGCGTGCAAAGTGGTGGCATGGCCTTCGGCATCGGTTAGCACCGAGACGCCTTCGAGGATGCGGACATATTCCCATTCGTCGTAAGCGATGCGCCATTTGCCGGGCGTGGAATGCCAGAGGCCAGCGAAAATGTTGCCGCGTTCTTCGATCGACCAGGTGGTGTGAACGGGGTCGCCGGAGAGGAGTTTTGACGGATCGGGACGGGTGATTTCGGGGGTGGTGCCAGTGCGGGTGATGGGAAGAAGATGGGGCATGGGAGCGGTTCCTTTGCGGGGTGAGTTTCAGCATTTCATGGATGTTTATTGCTTGGCATCCATGACGGATCTTTGCCGGAAATGCCGTCGTTAGCGGCGCTTTGACAATTCTCGATACAGGGCTTCACGGGTCACGCCGAGGGTCTGTGCCAATGTCTGCCATTGGCCTTTGGGCGGCAACGGTTTGCCATCTGCAAGCCACGCGTCCAGCCTTTCACCAACAGTTCGCATCGTGCGGATTGCAGAATTCAGCCGTGCACTTTGCAGCCCATGTGCAAGATGCGCGGCCCAACTGTTTGCCAAGGCAACATCCTGGTCAAGCCGCGCGCGAAATATAGGCACAGAAATTGACCGTACTGATGACAGGTCAGCGGAAATGCCATCGCAGTGATAAATGTCTGAATAAGCCGAAGCCTCGGCCAGAATTGCACCCGGCCCGGCCTGCAGAATCAAGACGCGCACGCCCGAGAATGTGTGGCGGACAAGATCAACATGACCGTGGGCGACAAGAAACATTGACTGGACAGGTGCATCGGTCAGGAAAAGGGTTTCACCCTTTGCAAATACCTTGGTCGAGCCGCCGGAGAAAAGGGCATGGAGCGTGTTTGACATGATTCAAATCATATGACGATGCAGCGAGATCTGCCATGTGTTTGTAAAAGGACAGCTAGGGACTTGGCTTGGCAGGTGGGGGCTTTAAAAATGGGAAATGCTAAATCAAAGGCAGGCAATTGGCGCACCGCGATTGTTGCGGTTGGACTTTTCGCAGTCGTGGCGGGCGGCGCGTTTGCCTATTTTCGCGGAACCGCGTTGGCGCAGATGATGGGCCATGGGGGTGGCATGCATATGCACGGCCAGAACGGCATGGCGCATGACGAGGCCAATATGCCCGGGTTACAAGGCAACAATACGACGCCCGAGGAAAGTGCCGAACTTGCGGTGATGTTTCGCAATTTTGAAACCTTGACCCGCGAGGTAACAGAACTTCCCAACGGGATACGCACAGTGACGAGGTCTTCTGACCCGGAGGTCATGGCAAGTCTGGTCAGTCATGTGACTGGAATGATCGGGCGGGTTGAGACTGGCGATGACCCGGAAATCTTTATTCAAAGCCCGACGCTGGACATCTTTTTTGCGCGTGGGAAAGGGATCGCGTCTGATATCGAGGTGACGGACGAGGGCATAGTTGTGCTGCAAACTGCAACTGATCCGGAGGTGGTGGCCGCGCTGCACACCCATGCCGCCGAAGTATCGGACATGGCGGCGCGCGGTATGCAGGCAGTGCACGAAATGATGATGACCCGAGCCGGAAATTGACTTTGGTCCAAATATGCGTGGTACCGCGTAAGAAGCGCGCTGCATTTTTGCGGCGGTACTGTGAGATCTTTGCCCGGTCTGTGAGCGTTCAGCACTGATGATGTGACGTCATCAAGGCCAAAACCGAAGTGTTGCGCCGCCGCATTGCAGAAACAAACTTGTGCTGGTGCGGCATGGTGCGGGGCGATATGATCGGCGTTCAACTCGGTTACTTTTCTTTGAGTTAGGGAATGACATGAGCGCCTCTGTCCCCATTCGCCAGACGATGCCCGCCGATATTTTGGCCCGCAAAGGCGGCGTGCCGTTGGTGTGCCTGACGGCCTATACAACGCCGATTGCGCGGTTGGTGGATGCGCATTGCGACATCGCATTGGTTGGCGATTCGGTGGGGATGGTGCTGCATGGGCTACCGTCGACGCTGGGTGTGACGATGGAGATGATGATCCTGCATGGCAAGGCCGTGGTGCGCGGAGCGTCCAAGGCGATGGTGGTGATCGACATGCCGTTTGGCAGTTATGAGGAAAGCCCGGAGCAGGCCTTTCGGAATTGCTCGCGGATGATGGCGGAAACCGGGGCGGTGGCGGTCAAGCTGGAAGGTGGCCAGCATATGGCGGAAACGATCGCGTTTCTGACCGCGCGGGGCGTACCGGTGATGGCGCATGTTGGGCTGACGCCGCAATCGGTGAACACGCTGGGCGGCTATAAGGTGCAGGGGCG
Organism: uncultured Alphaproteobacteria bacterium; assembly: GCA_963708425.1. Lineage (GTDB taxonomy): Bacteria > Pseudomonadota > Alphaproteobacteria > Rhodobacterales > Rhodobacteraceae > JACMNW01. The sequence goes on along the minus strand of OY970206.1, from coordinate 1,288,237 downwards.
CGATGAGGATGCAGCGCGCGTGATGGCGGGGGCCGAGGCGGTGGCGGCGGCGGGGGCGTTTTCGGTGGTGCTGGAGAAGGTGCCAGAGGGGCTGGCGGCGCGGATTACGCAGGCTGTCGCGATTCCGACGATTGGAATTGGGGCGGGGGTGGGCTGTGACGGGCAGATTTTGGTGGTGGATGACATGTTGGGTATTTTCACCGCCTTCCGCCCGAAGTTCGTCAAGCGGTTCGGTGAATTGGGTGACGCTGCCGATGCGGCGATTGCAGCCTATGCCGCCGAAGTGCGGGCGCGGAGTTTTCCGGGGCCGGAGCACAGCTTTGCCGATGTCGTAGCGAAGGGTGCAACGCCTTGACCTTGATCCTGCGGACGGTGGCGGACCTGCGCGCCTTGGTGCGGGGGTGGAAAGCGGCGGGCGAACTGGTGGGCGTGGTGCCGACCATGGGGGCGCTGCATGACGGGCATCTAAGCCTGGCGCGAGCGGCGAAGGCGGAATGTGAGCGGGCGATTGTGACGATTTTCGTCAACCCGTTGCAGTTCAATAACCCCGAGGATTTGAAGAAGTATCCGCGCACGGAAGCGGCGGATGCGGCCTTGCTGGCGACAGTTGGGGTGGATGTGATCTTTGCGCCGTCACTGGAAGAGGTTTACCCGGATGGCTTTGCGACGACTGTGACTGTCACTGGTGTCACACAGCCGTTGGAGGGGGCGCTGCGGCCGGGGCATTTTGAAGGTGTGGCGACGGTGGTGACCAAGCTGTTCGGCATGACCATGGCCGACCGGGGGTATTTTGGCCAGAAGGACTGGCAGCAGTTGCAGGTGGTGACACGGTTGGTGCGCGATTTGAACATTCCGATCGGGATTGTGGGCTGCGAGACGATCCGCGAGGCGGATGGGCTGGCGATGTCGTCACGCAACGTGCGGCTGGATGCCGAGGCACGGGCAAAAGCGCCCGTGCTGTTTGCCGCTATGAGCCGCGCCGTGGCAGATATTCGCGCTGGGCAATCGGACCGCATGGCCATTCGGGAAGCGGCGGAGACGGTGCGGGCGGCGGGGTTCGAGCGGGTAGAATACATCGAATTGCGTGACGCGGGCACCCTGATGCCATCAGACGACCCTGGGCGGCCCCGGCGGATGCTGGCGGCGGCGTGGTTGGGTGGTGTTCGGTTGATCGACAATATTGCGGTTTGAGGGGGCGGGGAAAATTTTCGTGCGAAAATTTTTAGCGGGGCGCTGCCCCACACCCCGGGATATTTGTTCAAATGCGAATGGTTAGGTGAGAAGGTCTTGCAGGACGAGGGCCATGACGCATGCGCTGTCTTCCATGTCTTGCACGCTGACCCATTCGTCGGGTTGGTGGGCGAGGTGCAAAAGACCGGGGCCGTAGGCGATGCAGTTTTTCAGGTGTCCGATGCGGTCGATGTGTTTCTGGTCATAGGTGCCGGGGGAGACGACATATTCGGCGGTTTTGGCCAGCACGCGTTCGATGGCGGCAGCGGTGGAGCGGACGATGGGGGCGTTTCTGTCGGTCATCACCGGGGCCACTTCGAACAGATCACGGATTTCATAGGAGAAATTGGGGCGCTGGGATTGGACGCGGGTAAGGACATCGGTGATTTCGGATTTCACGACGGCAACGTCTTCTTCAATCAGGAAGCGGCGGTCGATGACGATGCGGCAGCGGTCGGCAACGACTGGTGTGGGCAGGGATGTGTCGCCGGGGCCGGGTTCGGGCTGGCCGCCGTGGATGGAGTTGATGTTGAGGGTGGATTGTCTGGCGTCTTCGGGGACCACGGGCATGGCAGTGCGTTTGGCGGCGAGGAGCGGCTTTAGGCGCTGTTCGATTTCCTCGAGGACGGCCCCCATGTGGCCGATGGCGCTGTCACCGAGGAAGGGCATCGATCCATGGGCGATGCGGCCGTGGGTTTCTATTTCGGCCCACCAGACGCCGCGATGGCCAAGGCAGATGCGGTCTTTGTGCAAGGGTTCGGGGATAATGACGTGCTGCACCCGGTTGGGGGCGAAGTAGCCGCGTTCGGCAAGATAGGCGACACCGCCGTAGCCGCCGGATTCTTCGTCGGCGGTGGCGGAAAGCTCGATTGAACCTTTGAAATTGGGGGTGGTGGCGATGAAGGCTTCGGCGGCGATGATGGAGGCTGCGAGGCCACCTTTCATGTCGCAGGCACCGCGACCATAGATTTTATCGCCGTCAAGTTCACCGCCGAAGGGATCGCGGGTCCAGCCGTGGCCAACCTCGACGACATCATGGTGGCTGTTGAAATGCACGCAATCGCCGGGGGTGCCGCTGTCGAACCTCGCGACCAAGTTCCAGCGCGGGTAGGCGTCACTGTCGCCGGGGGCACCGATGGCGCGGATGAAGTCAATTTCCCACCCCGTCGCGGCGAGCCTTGTGGCCAGATACTCGCAGATGCGGCGGTAATTCTGGCCGGGCGGGTTGAGCGTTGGGATGCGGATCAGATCTTGCGCGAGGCCGATCAGACCGGCGCGGCGGGATTTGACTGCGGCGAAGAGGGCGACATCAGACATGGGAACAGAGTGCCGCCAGATGGCAGGTTCGGCAACGACAGTTTTTGGGTGGCCGTTCTTGAATGACCGTTTTTGGATGACGGGGGGGATGTAATTTGCCATTACTTTACCCAACTCTAGACCAAAGATTTTACAGCGGAGAGTACGATGGCCGATTTCGAAACTCAGATCAAAGACAGCCAAGCGCAGGTTGCCGAGGCTCAGGCGAAAATTTCCGCGATTACCGGGCGGATCGAAGAGGCGCGCGCCAAGATTGAAGCGGGCGAGGCGGCGATTGATGTGGAAAACGCCACGCTGGAGGATGTGCATAAGCACACCGATCTGATGAACGCGAATATCGCCGAGCTGATCATGGGTCTGGACGATGTGACGGCGGGGTTTTCCAAGGATTTCGACGAGATGCGCTCGAAAACCGGGATGGAAAGTTTTATCGGGATATTTTCGGATGCGAAGTCGGAATCCATGCGGCAGGAGCGGCTTCGTGGGGCATCGATTGACGACAAGTTGCAGGATTTGATTGCCAAGTCGGACGTGATTGTACGGCTGTTGCAGGGGCAGTTGGACTTGCTGAACGAGCAGAAGGGCAAGGTTGAGGTGAACTTGACCGGGACGTTGACCGAGCGTGAGGCGACGGTTGGCGGCTTGGAAGGTGTACGCGCGGAAATTGGCGCGATGGACCCGAAGATTATCGAGTTGGAGAACAAGATCTCGGTCGAGCAGGACGCGGCGGCGCGGACCAAGCTGGAGTCTGAATTGGCAGGCCTGAACACGCGCTACAATGCGCTGGTGCAGGATGAACAGGTGAAGCTGGCGAAATCTCAGACGCTGGAGCGGTATATCGAGAAGGGCAAGACCTGGATGGATTCGCTGCAAAATCAGGCGGCGACGCAGATGGTGCTGATCAACAAGCTGCAGACCGATACCAAGCAGCGGGTGGTTTTGTATGATGCGCTGACCAGTTCGTTGAAGACGGCGCAGCAGCAGGATGTGGCGCATAGGATCAATGAGATTGGCGTGAAAACCGACCAAGAGGCGCAGGCGGCAATGGCGGCGATTGGGGCGGCGACCAATGACAAGATGGCCGATATGCTGGAAAGCCACGAAGGCCATATGGTGTTTGCGCGGAAGATACTGGAGCAGAAGGCGAAGGCCGATGAGCGGTTCGCGCGGCGGTTTGCGGCGATTGTCGAGAAGCACGACAAGAACCAGTATGGGCAGGAATAAGGGCGAATGACCCTCTGGCAACGCACGGCTGACGGACTCAAACTATGTGCCGTAGCTGTTGGCTTGGCTGTCTTCGCCAATGCGCTTATTGGAAGCGGAATTCCGGGATCGGAACTGATCGGCGGTGCCCTTGGTTTGTTCGCCTATTTTGTAAGCTTTCCAATGATTATCGTGGGAAGCCTGCTTATCTTGGTCGGCATTTTGGGACATATCCGAGAGATTTATAGGCGGCGGCGCACGGATGCCTGAAACCACCCTCACCGATGACCATGCCGAACTGCTCGATACTGCCATCGTGCGGCGGTATTTTGCCAAGTTTGAGACGATTACCGGCTATCTGCCGAAGGTTGCGGCGGAACTGGAGGTTGAGGGCAAGATCAACCGGACTGAGGCGCGGATACTCGGGGGGTATGTGGGCCAGATTGCGGCGACGTTTAGGGCGCTGTCGTACAAGTATCTGATGACCGGGCAGGCGGAAGGGCCGCTGCCGGGGCATCCGACGTTTGACCGGCACGAAAGCGGCTTTCCGGTAGCGCAGGAATTGCTGGTGATGGCCAATGATGCGCTGCAGGCGGAAAAGCATCTGGCGGGGATGGCGTCGGAGGCGGAGTTGAAAGACCGCATGGTGCGGTCAATCGTGGGGGACCTCGCGATACCGACCAAGCTGCAATTTTCGCTGTCGCAGCGGCTGTATTATGAGGCGTTGCGGGCGGGCGGGTTGTTCTGGGCAAGGAACGACCCGGAAGCGCAGTGGATTTCGGAGAGCGGCGGGCGGCGGCGGTTTTTGCTGCATTGGGCGGTTTATGATACGCAGATCAACCTGCCCGTGGTCTATCTGATGGATGTGGATGATAGCGGCACCGACCCGTTGCCGAAAAGCAACCGGCGCTGGCCGGCGGTGCAGGCGCATCTGATGGCGCAAAGTTTGGGCGGGCTGAAGCTGCTGACGATTGCCCAAGGGTTTGACAAGGATTTCAGCGATCTGCACCCAAAGCGGCTGCGGCGTATTCACCTTGGGCCGATGTATTCGCATAGCTTCACGCTGCAATCGGGGCCAATTTCGGACGTGCTGGCCAATGCCATGGCCCCGGCGGGGGAAGATTGGGCGCTGGTCTGGACGGTGGAGGACTTGCTGTCGGACCGGGTGGAAGAGGTGAAGGACGGCTGGTTTTCAACGGTGGAGCGGCAGATTTTCGCGCTGGACCCGTTTGGCGGCCGGGGGGCGGATACCGGGGCCACTGCGACAGAACGCATGGTCATTCTGCCCGAGCGGCCCTATCAGGCATTGTCCGAGCTGAACCCGCCCGGCTTTCGCGATGTGCGGAAGTTTGTGGTGGGCAGCGGCGGGCGCATCATCAGTTCACGCTAGGGGAAACGCCAATGGCGAAATGTCAATTCTACCGGACCGAGGCCACGACCATCCGCACGCATGTGATGCGGTCTGATCGGCGCGAGATGCCGCCTAAGCGCATCGTCGTCAATTGGTGCGCGCATGACGCAAGCCCGCTGCACCGCGAGGCGGCTTTGGCGGGGGGCAAGTTGGTGTGTGGGGGTGATCTGGCGAAGTGCCCGATTGCGGATAAGCTTTAAGAGGTACAGATGACCGGCACGCGTGACACGATGGAGCTGCGCGAGGAGACCATTCGCGCGCAATATGAGGCGGCGTTGGCGCTGCTGTCGGGGTTTGATCATGCGCCGCGGCTGGCTAAGGCGGTTGATGTGGCGGCACCGGAGCGGTCTTCGGGCATTGGCGTGCGGCGCGCGTTTCGGTCTACCACGCCGGGGTTGGTGACGCAAAATACGACGCGGCCGGGTGGGGTGCGGCTGATCGACCGGGTGCAGGGGGCGGGTGACGGCTTGGTGTCGCCAGTGCAGGCGGCGGTTTTGCACGCTTTGCGCAGGGGTGTGGCGATAGCGCTGGCGATGGGGGCGACGTTTTCGGAAACCTCGGGGCTGGTGGAGTTGAAGAAGGCCAATCTTGAGGCGCGTCTGCCGGAGGGGAAAAAGGCGGAGTTTTCCGAGCTGTTGGCGGCGGAGGCGCTGGTTGTCTTGCATGTGTTCGCCAATGCCACGGCGTTTTTATTGGCCCCGCATCTGGGCACGGTGACGGTTGAAGTTGGCACGGTGGATGAAGTGCTGACGGATAATGCTCCGCTGGCCTTGCAGGGCGTGTTGTGGGAGCTGGATCAGGATATCTCGGTGCTGGCGACCGACGAGCCGCGCCTTGTGGCGACAGTGGCGGCGTTTTGTGAGGCGTTGATGAAGCGGGTGGCCAGCCGTGCTGAAACTGCGCCGCGTGTGGGCGGGTTTTCGTCGGGGTCGTGGCGGGTGGAGGCGGACGAGCTGACGCTGGCCGGGTTCAAGCCTGCCCGCACCTCCAAGGGCACGGCGCTGACGATGGCGTTCAAGAAGCCGACGGAAGTGATCGGCAACCACATTGCCAAGTATCAGGCGATGCGATTGGCGAAGATGCTGATGGCTTATGATTTTGATCGCAAGCTGAACCCGTTTGCCGAATTTGGCGGGTTTATCTTTACCTTCATGGGGGATGGCAAGCCGGGCACCGGGAAAACCACGCTGATCCAGATGATGGCGGGGTTGCTGAACGAGTATTGCACGACGGCGGGCTATCCGTTTCGCTATCAGAATTTCTCGATTGATCAGATTGACAGCTATCAGGGCAAATCCGGGCAGAACGCGCAGGCGTTTGTGCAGAATATTCTGGACCCGGCGGTGATTGCCTTTGGCACCATTGACGACATTGATCAGGTGGCGGGCAAGCGGGGGGATCGGCAATCCTCGGCGGGGCAGCAAGAGGTGACGGCGGTGTTCATGGGGGCCTTTGCGGGCGCGAATACCGTGGTGCGCGGGAATTGCACGTTCGGGATGTTCTCGAATTATCCCGAGAATGTGGATGACGCCTTGCGCCAACGGGCCGGGGCGCGGTTTTTGGTGGATGGGCCGATTTCGCGCGACGATTACATTGATATTCTGGCGCTGTTGTTGGGCAAGAACCACGCGATTCCGCTGGGGGAGCATGAGTTGTATGCCTCGCAGGAGATTAAGAAGGCGGTGGCGACCAGTTTTGCGTCGCACGGGAAGCCGAAAGAGGATGGCTTGATCAAGGTGTGGGATCAGGTGTCTGCCGATATTGGCGCTTTGGATACGATTGCGAAATTGGGGACGTATCTGAAGGCGATTCAGGTGGCCGATGCGCGCTTTACCGGACGGGCGGTGAAAAACATCACCGACGCGGTGAAAGTGCGGGCGATGGACTTCGAATTGCCGGATGAGTGGATGGAGACGCCTGAGCTGTTCCTGTTCAAGCCCTATGACGAAAAGCTGGCGATGATCCGCGGCATGGCGCAGCCGATTACGGTGGAGATGGTGGTGCAGGAGATCAACCGCTACGCGGATTCGGAGTTCCGCTATGCCGACAAGTCGGACGAGGTGGCGATTGACGGGCTGGTGCGGGATATGGGGCGGATGGAGGAAGCGCGGAGAAGGTATGGGGAGGGGCAGGGGTGAGTGAGAATAAAGCTATTGAATACCTCACCGAATTTCACCTCAGTTGGAAAGACTTGAGCATACTTCCGGATGATCAAAAGGCGTCTCTTGCAATCTTTAGCTTTGCCGTAAGTGAGGTTAATGCCCTTATGAAAATGTTTCTTCTTTCTAATCATTCGTCGATTGGGGAGCCTGCTATTGATCAAATGGCTTCGATCCAAAGAAACACCATTTTGCGAGTTTGGTCTGCTAAAGTTTTTGAATTTTCAGTTTTCCTGACTTATGGCGGCAAAAAGAAGACGACAAGTGATCCAGTTCTATTGCAGCTAGCGACAGAGAGTTTGGCGAAATTTGATGCACTTAAAACTGGCCAAGGCTTCGCATTTGCTCAAAATATTAGACACGAATCGACCAATCACTATTCGTTTTCGGCTGCGAAGGGCAATATAAAGCATATGTCCAGCGGCACAAATCGCGACATATTTATGCATGAAAAAACCGGAAATTCTTTTTATCCAATGGGTGAGAGGGTTATGTTTATGGGTCGGTTTTCACGCCACAATAGGTCAAGTGAGCATGATAACGATCTAAATGCGGTTGTTGATGCTTGGCTTGACTGGTTGATCAAGGCAACATCATGGATGCAAGAGGTATTTGATAGTTTCTTTGAGCTGTTGAAAATCAGACATTTTCCAGACCGGTTTGCCACCGAGCGCATGTATTGGATTGACCCTATTTTTGTCGGGAACGCCGATGAGCGAAAAATGCCAATTTTTTTGCGAACGAATCCGAAATGAAACGCCTTATCGAAAAAGGGCTGATGTTTGGCAATCTGATCGAGGTGTCCTCGCCTGCGCTCATTGAGCGGTATAACCGGGCGTTGAAGCATTTGACCGGCAAGCAGACGAAGTTGACCGATTTTCACATCGATATCTCGGGCTACTCGCCGGAGATTGGCGATGAGCTGAAAGATGATCTTTACCTGAACCCGAATGGCTGCAACCGGCAGTTTATTTTGCTGACCACGGCGCAGAAGTCGGCGCCTTTGTTGAATATCAAGTTTTCCACTTCGCGCGGGATTATCCGGCAGTTTATTGAGGCCAATGAGAGCCAGTTGTTCGCGTTGACGGCGCGGGATGCGGTGGCGGGGGAGTTGCAGAACTCGGTTTATGAGGTGTCAACTGCGGCGAAGCTGTTCGATATTCGGCAGATCACGGTGGAGGCGGATACGATTGGCGGGCATGTCGCCGATGCGGGGAAGCTGGCGGCGATGATTGAGCGGTTCAGGACCGAGCCGAATGGCTGGCGCGATGATGTGCTGATTGCGGAAATGATCGGGCTGGCGAAAAAGACCGGCGATGTGACGCGGGTGCCGATCACCCTGCCGACGATGGTGTTTGAGCAGGCGAATTATTGGACGTCGCTGTTTGGCGGGATTTATGTGTTCCGCAATTTGCGGCTGCCGGGGGTAATCTCGACGCTGCCGCGGGCCAGTCTTGGCACGGTGCCGATATCGCCCGTGCTGGATATGACGCAGCGCAACCATATAGCGGAATTTCTTGAGGTTAATCAGCTGGTTGAACCCATCGTGCAAGCGCGGGGCATGGATGCGGCGGCAGTGCTGCGGCAGAAGATGGATTTCGTTCTGGTCGATGCGGCAGATACGCTGGGCCTTGATCTGGGGCAGGCCAGCCGGGTGGATTTGCGCAAGATCGCACACAGGTTGGGATCGGGTCTGCCGGAGGAGTTTCTGGGGCTGGCGGCCTTGCTGCGCTGGGTGGAAGGGGGCGGGGATTGGCCACGGATTACGTCGGAGCATCCGGCGTATTTCTATACGCTGCGGGCAAAGGCGCATGCCGACCGCGATTTGGTGAACATGCTGCTGGCGGAACTGTCGCCGCTGGATGTGCGGCAGATGTTTATCCTGCATAAGGAGTTGTTCTACGCCAGCTATGCCACGTGGTCAGACCGCAAGCGCGGATATGTGGCGGATTTTCTGGAACGGGAATACAAGGTGGATAAGGACGGCGCGCGGGCGGCGTTGTTTGGGCCGGAGCCGAGCATGGATGAGGCAGAGCGGCCGGAGCCAAAGCCCGCCCGTGATCTGGGGGCGCTTGTCGGCCCTTGGGGTGGTTTGCGAAAGGAAAGACGTTGATTGCGATCATTCGCCTTGTGGTCTTTGGGTTTATCGCCCTGTCGGTGGTGTATATTCTGGTGTCGATCTATTCGCGGTCGGTGCGGCGAGAAAAGCTGGAAAAAGCCTGGGATACCGATCCCGAGCGCGAGGGGGCTGCAACTGCTGACCGCGATGCCTATATCGCAGGGGGGATGGCCGAGTATCAACATGGGCTGCGGCGGCGGCTGATCTGGTTGGTCTATATTATTCCGGCGGTGGTTGTGATGACGACGGTGTATCTGGTGAACTACCAGTAGTTTTGGGCAATAGGAGTGTCGGGGCATGTGGCGTTACATCAAATGGGGGTTTCGGATCACTCTGTTCCTGCTGGTGGCGGGGTTTCTGCACTATACCCTGCCGCAGCACGATATTGTCCGCATCACCGGGTCGTATAACCGGCTGACAACGGTTGGCGAGAACTGGATTTTCTATGCCTCGCCGGATACCGGCACGGCTGAATCCACCTCGACCCGCGACATCCGGTTTATCGAGGCGATCTTTCCGGATGAGGAAACCGTGATTGTTTACCGCAATGAAGACACCGGTTGGATTTGGCCGCCCTATTTCAAGTATGACAGCTCTAACCTGCAGGCCGAAGCATCGAATGCCAAATCCAGCAAGGAGGCCCCGAAGTGGTTTTCGGTGACGCATTATGGCTGGCGGTTCCCGTTCATCTCGATCTACCCCAATGCGGTGGCGATCAAGCCGGTGGCCGGGCCGGACGTGTCGATTGTGCCGTGGGTGAATATCGTGATCCTGACGCTGCTGGCGCTGGGGCTGTTCATGCTGCGCCGGATGTGGCTGCAGTTTCGCGAACGCGCGATTGACCCGGTGATGACCAGTGCTGGCGAGGCTTGGGATGATGTGGACGCCACAGCGGATGCGGCGCGCGACCGGGCGAAGGGCGGGTTCAGGCGGTTTATAGCGTGGTTGGGGACCTGGGGCGGTAAGGGACGGTAACCACTTTCCGTCCAGTTTGAGACACGCATCCCCGGACTTGATCCGGGGCCTTCTGAGTGGATATGTCGAGGCCCCGGATCAAGTCCGGGGATGCGTAGGTGCAAATCAAACCCATACGCCCTTTTACCCGCGCAGCACGCCGCCTGTGGCTTTGCTGACCTTTTCGATGATTTTGGCGCTGATCGCTTCGATCTCGGCTTCGGTCAGGGTTTTGTCTTGCGGTTGCAGGCGCACGGTGATGGCGAGGGATTTCTTGCCTTTGCCCATTTGCGCCTCGGCCTTGTCGCCTGAGAATTGATCGAACACGCGGACGGTTTCGATGAGGGTTTTGTCGGCACCGAGGGCGGCGTTGACGAGGGTTAGTGCCTCGACATTGGTATCCACAACGAAAGCGAAGTCGCGGTCGACGCCTTGCAGATCGCGCAGGATCAGCGCCGGTTTCAGCGGGGTTTTGGTCTTTGGCAGGGGCACGTTGGCGATCAGGAGGGTGAAGGCTACAGCAGGGCCTTTGATATCCATCGCCGCAAGAATGCGCGGGTGAATTTCGCCGTAGGTGGCAATGGCGTTGGGGCCAAGGCCCATGGTGGCGGAGCGGCCCGGATGGAACCATGCCGCGGCCTTGCGGGTGATCTGGGTGCGGGCGGGGGCGCCGATGGCGGCAAGCACAGCTTCGACGTCGGCCTTGGCATCATAGAGGTCGATCGGGCGGCGCGACGCGAAGGTATCACGCGCGGCATTGGCACCGATCAGCAGGCCGGTGGCTTGCAGGTGTTGATCGCCGGGTTCGCCGCCTTGGAAGGCGGGACCAACCTCGAACAGCGCCATGTCGAGATAGCCGCGGGCTTGGTTGCGGGCGGCGGCGCGCAGCAGGCCCGGCAGCAGGTCAGGGCGCAGATGGGTCATTTCAGAGCTGATTGGATTGTCGACGCGCACGGCGTCGCTACCACCGCCGAACATCGCGGCATCAGCAGCGTCGATGAAGCTGTAGGTGACGCATTCATTGTAGCCCAAGGCCGCCAGCGTGCGGCGCGCGGTACGTTCGCGGGTTTGCAGCGGCGTCAGGATGGGCTTTGGTACGCCCGGGTTGACGCGCGGCATTGGTGCGCCTTGCAGCTTGGCGAGGGATGCAATGCGGGCAATTTCTTCGACAAGATCAGCCTCACCCAGCACATCGGGGCGCCAGCTGGGCGGCGTGGCCATGTTGCCGTTCAGGGTGAAGCCGAGGGCGGCTAGCGTTTCGCGCTGCGTCGCCTCGGGGATATTCAGGCCGACGAGGCTGCCGACGCGGGCGGGATCAAAACGGTAGGCGCGGGTTGTGTTTGGGGTTTCGCCATCGAAGGTGATATCAGAGGGCGTGCCTCCGCAGAGATCAAGGATCATCTGGGTAGCCGCCTCTAGCCCCGGTAGGGTGAATGCTGGGTCGATGCCGCGTTCAAAGCGGTAGCGGGCGTCGGAATTGATTTTGAGCGCGCGACCCGTGGTGGCGGTGGTGATCGGATCCCAATAGGCGGATTCGAGGAAAACATCGGTGGTATCTGGCGTGCAGCCAGAGGCTTCGCCGCCCATGATGCCGGCAAGGCTTTCCGGGCCGTGGTCATCGGAAATCAGCAGTTGACCGGGTTGGGCCGTGTAGGTTTTGCCATCAAGCGCCAGCAGGGTTTCGCCACCCATGGCCGCATGAATACGCAGGTTTCCATGCACTTTGGCGGCGTCGAACACGTGCAGCGGGCGGTTCAGACCGAAGGTGAAGTAGTTGGTGATATCGACGAGCGCCGAAATGGGGCGCAGGCCAATTGCCTTGAGCCGGTCTTGCATCCATGCGGGGGAAGCGCTGTTTTTGACGCCGCGAATGACGCGGCCAGCGAAAATGGGGCAGGCTTTGGATTTCAGGTCGGCGTCGATGGAAACGGTGATCGGGCTGGGGAATTGGCCTTTGACCGGGGTTGTATTGAGCGTCTTCAAAGTGCCTAAGCCCCGCGCGGCAAGATCACGGGCGATGCCGCGAACTCCCAATGCATCGGGGCGGTTGGGGGTGATTTTGACGTAGATCATCGGGTCATTCAGGCCGCGATAGTCGATGAACCTGACGCCTAGGGGCGCATCGGCTGGCAGGTCGATGATGCCGTCGTGATCATCGGACAGCATCAGTTCCTGTTCGGAACAGAGCATGCCGTTCGATTCGACGCCGCGAATAACGCCGGGTTTCAGATCGACGCCAGTGCCGGGCACATGCGTGCCGACGGGGGCGAACACGCCGATCAGGCCGGTGCGGGCATTGGGCGCGCCGCAGACAACCTGCACCTCTTCAGACGGGCTGCCCGGGCCGTTTGGCCAGGTTTCCACCCGACACAGGCGCAGGCGGTCAGCGTTGGGGTGGGGCCCAGCCTCGATCACGCGGCAGATGCGGAAAGCGCCCAAGGCTTGGGCGAGGTTTTCAACACCTTCAACCTCGTGCCCGACATCGGTGAGGGTCTCGGTGATCTGATCAAGGCTGGCCTTGGTATCAAGGTGATCGTGGAGCCAAGACAGGGTGAATTTCATCGGATGGGCCTATCGAAAATATGCTTTTGCGGCTTACCCCAAAGCGGCGGAAAGGGGAAGCGGGGCTATGTGCGGTTTCCACCATGGAAACGGGTTGTTGACAGGGCAATAGCGGCCCGCCACAGTTTCGCAGGAATTGTCGTGTATCACGGGTGTCATGGAACCTTGGCTTAAAGTCCCGGAAGGGCGCAAAACCCGCAACTACGTGAAGCGATCTTTGCTGATCGGGCTGACGGTTTTGCTATTCATGATGATCTTTGCCAAATTTGGCGAGGCGGCGATGGTGATTGTTGCCGCGCCGCTTTAGGCGCGTTTAGCGCGGCAAGTAATCTTCGATTTGCGGGTGAATGGGTGCAGTGTGATGCGCGTCCAGCCAGGGCAGCGCGCGGGTTTTCAGAATGTGGACGAGTTGGTTCAGGCTTGATGCGTCTTCGTGCACATCAAGGTAATAGATCACCCCTTTTTCCGGCCCGGTGCCTTCAGTCGGCAGATAGAAATGGGCTACGCGGATGTCGTCATCTTCGGCCCAGACGCCGGTGGTCGGGTAAGCGCCGTTAGGTGTCAGGAACCGCAGATTTAGGTTGGCCTCAAAGCCATAGCGGCTGCGTTGCAGGTTGATGGCGGAGCGACCACGCGGGGTTTCGCGGGCCCATGTGGTGCCTTTGCGGGTGTAGCCTGCGGGGGTGACTGCGTCGTTGATAGCTGCGCAGATGACAGCGAATGCTGCCTCGCGTTTGGCCGCAAACGCAGGGTCGTTGGCGGCGATATGGATGCGGTGGGAATGGTCGGGGGAAATTGGGAGCACCTCCCCTCCCCCCCGTGGGGAGGGGTCGGGGGTCGGGGGTGGTTGGACTTGGCTGGGGGGTGTTTGGACAAGCCCCCCTCCCCATCCCTCCTCACGAGGGGGAGGGGAGGTGCTGGTTTGTGAGAGTTTGCGCGGGAGGATGGAGAGGAAGCGGAGCCAGCGGGGGAGGGGCATGGGGCGGGGTCTTTCGCTGGGCGGTGGTGCGCTGAAGCGCACCCTACGGATAGCTACCAAGCCAAACTAGGTTTGTTTGGGTAGCCGCGCTATAGTTTCATGCACGACGTCGTCCCACTCTCGATCCGAGAATCTTTTCCACCCACAAGAAGGTGAGAAACGATCAGCAAAAGCAATTAGGTCGCCTATAGGTTTGCCAAACTGGGTGCGAAAGACTTTCATGCCTTCATAATACCCCGCGTATAAAAATTTCAGACTATTATTCACCTGAAGAAGGTTTGGGGACTCTGATTCAGGCAGAAATGTCTGCCACGAAAGCCTCACTATGCAATCGTCAGTATATCCACGAAAAAGCTCAAGCAACTCAATCATTTCATTGCTGTTAGTATGTCCCATCTTCGCATAATCTTCGTATTGAGCCAAAAGCCACGAAATGGCGTGAGTATTCTGGTAAATGATTTTGATCTGCGACTTTCGCAGTTTCTGGTTTGCTTTCGCCTCGAACCAATCCATTAGTCCCATTATGCACTCAACCCCCCTGCCAAATCGGGCATATCCAACGCGGCAAACCCGTAATGCTTTAACCACCGCAGATCGCTTTCGAAGAACGCGCGCAAATCGGGGATGCCGTACTTCAGCATGGCGATACGGTCTATGCCCATGCCAAAGGCGAAGCCTTGCCATTGGGTCGGATCAACGCCGGCGGCAGTTAACACCTTGGGGTGGACCATGCCGGAGCCGAGGATTTCCATCCATTTGTCGCCTTGGCCGATTTTCAGCTGGCCGCCTTCCCAGGAACAGCGGATATCGACCTCTGCCGAGGGTTCGGTGAACGGGAAGTGGCTGGCGCGGAAGCGCAACTCGACCGAGGGGACTTCGAAGAAGGCGCGGCAGAACTCTTCGAGGCACCATTTGAGGTTGGCCATCGAGATGTTGCGGTCGATGGCGAGGCCTTCGACCTGATGGAACATCGGCGTATGCGTCTGGTCCATATCCATGCGGTAAACACGGCCGGGGGCGATGACGCGGATCGGCGCACCTTGTTCGGTCATGGCGCGGATTTGCACGGGGCTTGTGTGGGTGCGCAGAACGTGGGGCGGGCGGCTGTCGCCCGCGTCGCGGTGCATGAAGAAAGTGTCATGTTCCTGCCGCGCGGGGTGTTCGGGCGGGATGTTGAGCGCATCGAAATTATACCAGTCAGATTCCACCTGCGGGCCTTCGGCGACGGCAAAACCCATATCGGCGAAAATGGCGGTGAGTTCATCCATCACTTGGCTGACCGGGTGGATGGTGCCCATGCGGCGCGGACGGGCGGGCAGAGTGACATCCAGCCATTCAGAGCGCAGGCGTTCATCAAGGGCGGCATCGCCAAGCGCGGCCTTTTTGGCACGCAGGGCGGCGTCAATCTCATCTTTCAGCTGGTTCAGAGCGGCACCGGCCATTTGCCGCTGGGTGGGGTCCATCTGACCTAGATCACGCATTTTCAAGCTGATCTCACCCTTCTTGCCAAGGGCGGCAAGGCGTACGTCTTCCAGCGCGGCCTCGTCATTGGCGTTGGCCACGGCGGTCAGGTATTTGGCTTTCAAGCCATCAAGCGCGTCCATCGACTACTCCGGGTTTTGCAGGCATGTGCTAGCGAGGCTCGGCCCCGAATGCAAGGCGAGCAAAGAAAAACCCCGCCCTGTGAAAGGCGGGGTCGAAGTCTTTGATAGCTACGGTAGCACAAGTTTCAGGCTGCTGCTGCGGCAGCTTTCGCTTGGGCGGCAATCGCGTTGAAGGCTTCGGGTTCATGCACGGCCAGATCGGCGAGAACCTTGCGGTCAACCTCGATGCCAGCTTTTGCAAGACCGTTGATCAGGCGCGAATAGGTGAATTCAGCGTCGAACAGGCGCACAGCGGCGTTGATCCGTTGAATCCACAAAGCGCGGAAGTTGCGCTTGCGGGTTTTACGGTCGCGTGTGGCGTATTGGTTCGCCTTGTCGACGGCCTGCGTGGCCGTGCGGAAGTTTGTGGAACGGGCGGCATAGTAGCCAGCCGCAGCCTTGATCACCTTTTTGTGGCGGGCGTGCGTGACCTTGCCGGATTTAACGCGGGACATCTATGTTCTCCTTACCGGTCGTAGGGCATGTATTTTTTGACGATTTTCGCATCGGATGCGCACAGGATCATTGCCCCTGATGCATCGCGAATGAACTTCGTCGTACGCTTGATCATGCCGTGGCGTTTGCCGGCGGGGCCAGCTTTCACCCGACCGGAGGCTGTGAAGCTGAAACGCTTCTTGGCCGCCGACTTGGTCTTCATTTTTGGCATTTCCATCTCCGTGGTTTCAGGTGCTGCTCGGCATGCCTAGTTGGCCGGCAACACGGGTAAGAAGCGCGTCCTATATGCGGGACCGGCCGTTGGTGCAAGCGAGTTTTACGCTGCTGTGATCATCGGCCTATGCGGCTGAAAACCCGCCCGAACACCTCGGGCAATTCAGCGAAGGTGTAGCCGCCGCCACGTTGTGTGACGGCGACTGTGATAAGCGTACCTGCAATCAGGACGACGATAGCGGCCATTCTTGGCGCGCGCCCTTCGGTAAAGGCATTGAGCAGCGACGGGATAACCAACACGGCAAGAATGATGCCGATCACCAGCATAAGATCAGAATCCATAGGCCCCTCGGGTTTGGGTTTTCTAAGTCTTACTCAGCTTCGCCGCGGTAAATCAACCGTTCATCACACGGTGCCACCCGCAGAATGTTCGTGGTGCCCTGAACGTTGAACGGAACCCCTGCGGTCACCACGACCAGTTCTTTTTCAAGCGCAAAGCCGTGGCTGAGGGCGGCGCGGACGGCTGCGATGACAGCCCCTTTGAAGCGGTCTTGCGGTTCGGCCAGAACGCAGGTGGTGCCCCAGGTCAGGGACATCCGGCGCGCCGTTTCGATCAGCGGGGTTAGCACAAGGATTGGCACGCGGGGCCGTTCGCGCGCAACCAGGCTAACCGTGGTGCCGGATTGCGAGAAGCAGCAGATTGCCTTGATGTTGGTGGTTTCAGCAATCTCACGCGCGGCGGCGACGATGGCATCGGCGACCGTTGCGCGTTTTGCGGTGCGGGAGGCCTCGATGACCTGACGATAGGTCGGATCGCTTTCAACCGAGATGGCGACGTTGTTCATCGTCATGACCGCTTCGATCGGGTAGGCACCGGCGGCGGATTCTGCCGACAGCATGACTGCATCGGCGCCTTCGTAGATGGCGGTTGCCACGTCGGACACTTCGGCGCGGGTTGGAACGGGTGATTCGATCATCGATTCCAGCATCTGTGTTGCCACAATAACCGGTTTGGCCGCCGCACGGGCGCCACGCACAAGGCGTTTCTGGATCGGTGGTACAGCATGGACCGGCAGTTCGACGCCAAGATCGCCGCGCGCCACCATGATGCCGTCGGACACTGCCAGAATGGCGTCATAGGCTTTGACCGCAGCGGGCTTTTCGATCTTTGACAGGATCGCGGCGCGGCCTTTGGCCAGATCGCGCGCTTCGGTCACGTCTTCGGGGCGTTGCACAAACGACAGGGCGAGCCAATCGACACCCAGCTGGCAGGCAAATTCAAGATCCTTGCGGTCTTTTGGCGACAAGGCCGCCACTGGCAACACCACGTCGGGCACGTTCACGCCCTTGCGGTTGGAAATTGTGCCACCCACAGTAACTGTGCAATTGGCAAAGTCTGGTCCGCAAGTGTCGACGATCATGCGGATCTTGCCGTCATTCACCAACAGCGGCGTGCCGGGCTCCAGCGCTGCGAAAATTTCGGGGTGCGGCAGGTTCACGCGGTTTGCGTCACCCGGCGTGGCGTCAAGATCCATGCGGAATTTGGCACCGACGGCCAGATCTTCGCCCTTGGCGCTGGCAAAAGTGCCGACGCGCAGCTTCGGGCCCTGAAGATCGGCCAGAATGCAGATCGGGCGACCTGTATCAGCCTCGATCTGGCGGATGATGACGTGGCGGGCACGAATATCATCATGGGTGCCATGGCTCATGTTCAGGCGGAACACATCGGCCCCTGCCTCAAACAACGCGCGGATGGTTTTATAGTCACTGGAGGCTGGGCCCAAAGTGGCCACGATTTTCACATTGCGAAGGCGTCTCATGCAGCCTCGATCCTTTTATCGTTCATATGTCGCGGTGGGCCGCTGGCGTTATGGCGGAAATTGGTCAGCGGGGCAACTGGCGGCTTTCCCTATCGTCCGGCTAATGGCAAAAGGTAGTCAATTCTTTGCGGAACGGCGCAAAGACTGTTCTAAAACAGATTAAATATCGGGCAGAGGCATGTTTTGACTGCTTATAGAATAATCGGTGAAGACCGTCCGGGGCGCTGGTTGGTGACATGTGACCATGCATCAAACAGAGTTCCGCTGGACGTGGCGGGCGGCAATCTGGGCATAGATGCTGCCGATATGGCGCGCCACATCGCGTACGATGTTGGGGCGGCGGGGCTGACGGTGGCGTTGGCGGCGCAGTTGAACAGCCCGGCGATCTTGTCTGACTATTCACGGTTGGTGATTGATCCGAACCGGGGCGAGGATGACCCGACGCTATTGATGCGGCTTTATGACGGAACGATCATTCCGGCCAACCGGTCAGTAGATGCTTTGGAGGTGGAGCGCCGGTTGGCCACGTTGTACCGCCCCTACCATGACGCCTATGCCGCCCTTGCAGCGCGCCGACCCGATACGGTGATTGTTGCGGTGCATTCGTTCACGCCGTGCCTGCGTGGCCGAAGCCCGCGCCCGTGGGACGTGGGGGTGCTGTATTCGCATCTGGATGCGCGGTTGTCGTTGCCGTTGATTGATCTGCTGCGCGGGCTGCCGGGGCTGTGCATTGGCGATAACGAACCCTATGCCGGCCACTTGCCGGGCGATGCGATTGATCGGCATGCCCTGAAGCCGGGGCGACACAACACGCTGATCGAGTTGCGCAATGATCTGATCGCCAATGAGGTGACGCAGACCGCATGGGCGGCGCGGCTGGCGCCGGCACTTGAAGCGGCGTTGCAGCGCGCCGATATCTGACGGGTAGGGAGATTTGCCATGGAAGACACGACGCGAACCGAGTTGGAAGCCGCTGCCTTTCGCCGATTGGTCCAGCATCTGATGCAAGACCGACCGGATGTGCAGAACATCGACCTGATGAACCTTGCGGGCTTTTGCAGGAATTGTCTAAGCCGTTGGTATGCGGAAGCGGCCGATGCAAAAGGCATCGCGATAACCAAGGATGAGGCGCGCGCGATTGTCTATGGCATGCCCTATGCCGACTGGGTCGCGCAGACGCAGACTGAAGCCGACGAGGCAAAGAAGGCTGCGTTCGAGGTGGCGTTTCGGGAAAATGTGACGAAATCGTAAGGTTCTGGCCCGATGCCCCGCCCGATCTGACAGTGTGAAACAAAGTACGTTCACGCACGGGGATGTGACGCTCTGCGCATAGGCGGCGTGATCAGAATAAGGTATGATTTTCCCCATGATGTTATTGACCCAGCGCATTGAGTATTCCCGCGCCGAACGGCTTAGCGATGCGGTCGTTCACGTGTCGGGCGTGGCTGTCGCATTGATTGCAGTGCCGGTGCTGGTGTCGCTTGCGGTAATAGTGCGCGGCGATGCCCCGGCGATTGTGGGAACCAGCCTTTACGGCGTGGCGCTGATTGCGATGCTGCTGTGTTCGGCGCTTTACAACATGACGTCGGAGGTGCGCAGACGAGCGTTCTATCGTCACCTCGACCATACAGCGATTCTGTGCAAAATCGCAGCCACCTACACGCCGTTCATGATGATGTCGGGCAGTGTCGGCTGGCTTTTGCCCGGCCTGTGGGGGGCTGCGTTGGTTGGGGCGGGAATGCGGCTGATGGCGCCCGACCGACTGAAGCTGGTGGCCGTGGCGCTGGCATTGGGCATGGGCTGGGCGGGGGTGTTCGCGGGCGATGAGTTCTTTGCCGGGCTGTCACTGGCGGTGATCGTGCTGATTGTCACCGGCGGCGTCCTTTATACCATCGGGGTGGCATTCTTTCTGTTTGAACGGCTGCCATTCCATTACACGATCTGGCACATCTTTGTGCTGGCGGCGAGCATGGTATTTTATGCCGCCGTGACTGTGCATCTGATGCAGACGGCTTAAGCCGCTTGGCAGTCAGACTGCCGACTTGCGCATTTCTTCCAGATAAATCTCGCGCAGGCGGGTGGCGACAGGCCCGGGTTGCCCATTGCCCACTGGTGCGCCGTCAATTTCCACCACTGGCATTACGAAAATCGACGCGGCGGTGGAAAACGCCTCATTCGCCGCTTGCGCCTCGGCTACAGTGAAGGGGCGCTCTTCGACGATCATCTGCGCTTCTTCGGCGAACCGCAGCACGGATGCGCGGGTGATGCCGTGCAAGATGTCATGCGACAGATGCCGGGTGATGATGCGGTTGCCGACCACGATATAGGCGTTGTTCGAGGTGCCTTCGGTAACAACGCCGTCTTCGACAAACCAGCTGTCATCACAGCCAGCCTTTTTGGCCATCATCTTGCCCATCGACGGATACAGCAACTGCGTGGTTTTGATGTCGCGTCGACCCCAGCGAATGTCGGGTATCGAGATGACCTTGAAGCCGGTTTTTGCGGCGGGTGCATCGGCAAGGTTAGGCACGTCTTGCGTGAACGCCACGATGGTGGACGGCGTGGTTGCCGGATCGGGGAACACAAAGCTGCGGTCACCGGGATTGCCGCGCGTAATCTGCAGATAGATCATGCCTTGGTCGATATCGTTCAGCCGCACCAGTTCACGGAACATCCTCGCCAGATCGTCATCGGCGATCGGGCTGGCCATATCCAATTCCGCCAGACTGCGGGCTAACCGAATAACGTGGCCTTCGAAATCAATCAGCTTGCCTTCCAGAACCGATGTCACCTCGTAGACTCCATCGGCCATCAGGAAGCCGCGATCGAAGATGGAAATTTTGGCGTCTTCTTCGGGCAGGTAGGTGCCGTTTACATAGACGGTTCTGGCCATGTCTTATCCCCATAACGCCACATCGGGCGGATGAATTCCGTTTGTGTCGCAGTGCATTTTCACAACGCGGTCTTCGGCTAGAAGCTGGGCTGCGTCAAGATCAACAAATGCGGCAGCCTGCTATGGGCTGAGCTGATCTTGCTGCTCTGTCATCACAGCGTCATTCTTATTCGGTGATCAATATATTGGGTAGGTTGTCACAAGCCCGGCTTCCTTGATCGCTTCCATAAGATCGGCAATTGGGATCAAGGCAAGAAAAACAAACGAATCAAATAAGTTAATCCGAAGCGTCCTGATGTTGACCTGCACGGTTGGTTCGGTACGGAACAGCGATAGGTTGGGCAATATCTGCGGGACGCGCGTTGCGTAAACGTCATATGCGGGGCCGAACTCCGACCGCAAAAAGGTTTCTTCCCGCTTGGCAGTCTCGGTTAGGATTAAGAATACCGCAGCACCAAGAAGCCCCGTTATCACCAGCGTTCCGAGCATCAAGCCGAAGCCGATCACACCGATGGTAGAAAACAGATACAGCGGATGGCGGCAGATCGAGTACGGGCCGTCCTGCATGATCGTCTGGTTCTTGCGACCGCCGATGTAGAGGATGGCCCAAAATCGACCTAGCACGGCGGTGATGATCAGAAGGATGCCGGTCACCTCCAGTATCTCAAATATCCACCCCGGCTCCATCCACGCGGATTCCGTGAAGATCAGAAGTGGAATGCACAGCACGAACAGAATTCGCAGTGCTGCGATGCGGATGCGTTGGTCAAATGGCTTGGTTGCGGGGGCGGTCAATTCAGGCTCCTCCTTATTGGCGACAGGCCAATGCCGAGGGCTGTTCAGGGGCGAGAGCAGTCGGAAACCTGCGCCGCGCACCATTGGAAGCTTTGGCATGATCTGTATACTGCGGCACTGTTAATGCTGTTCAAGCCGCGCCGCCAGCCGTTGAAACAAAACCGCGGGCGCTGATGGCGATATCGCCCCAAGCGGTTTCGGGCCAGTGTTTGCCGGTTAGTGCATCGACAACGGCCCAGCCGTCGGGCGACATGATCAGCGCGGTTGGATGTATCGTAATCGGGTTGGCCGAGCGGGATTGCAGCCGGACGATGCCGGACCTTCGTACAGCCATCGCCAGAGCGGCGCGGCGTGGGTCAGCAGTTGCCTGTGGCATCGGGGTGGCATGAAACAGTGTTTGCGCGCGTATCATGCGGGCACGGGTTTGATCGGGAAAAGCCTCGCGTATCTTGGCCTGAGCGCGGGTGGCGGCACGGGCAAGGCCCAGATCGTGCAATTCCGGCGGCATCAGGGTTAGCAGTAGGCCCATCGCTTCGGCTTCGTCGCTATCGAGACCGGTCAGCCGGGTGCGATAGTCGAAACCCAGCTCTACGCCGCCTTGCGGTCCGCGATGCATGATAACCGGCAAGCCTGCCTCGGTCAGCGCATCGATGTCACGTAATACGGTGCGGCGCGATACTTCGAGCTCGACCGACAGTCTTGCGCAGGTTTGCCACCCGCGATTTTGCAAGATCAACAGCATTTGCAACAGACGGGCCGCGCGCATCGCCATGCCTTATATATGTCAGAAGATGTCACCTTAGCCGAGGTAGGATTGAGTTGGCAGAGTGATGTGAAAGGGCAAGACGATGAACAGCGTTATTTATGGCACCGGTGAAAAGGACGACCCATGGCTGTTGAAGACTCCATCGCAAACATCAGATTTTCAGGTTTGGCGGGATACCGCTGCGGACCCGCCGCGTTTGGTCGTGCAGGTTGGCAGCACGCAGTTAAGTTACCGTTTGTCTGGCATGGAGGATTGTCATGCCATGATGCGCAAACGGGGTGACTGGGTGGCGCTGGGCAACGCTGATGAAGAAAAGCCTGTACAGGAAGGGTCAATCGAGGCGTGGGCGCGCGATCCGTCGAACCCCGTCGGCGGATATTACGGTATACGCAAAGGCTATCGTGGCCGCTTTGCCAACTACGTTCTGCCGGTGATGGAGATGCTGGGTTTGGTGGAATTGGAACACGCGGCACGCAACAACCGGGCGCGGGCGATCTAGCGGATACTGGGGCGACGCAGCAGAAATTGCTGCAGTTGCGAAAAGTCGCTTGATGGCGGTCGCGCAATATCATATCTCTGCAGGTATCGAATACGTAATTTCCTTACCTTGAGGACCGCTCCATGTCATTTCGTCTGCAGCCGCTACCGCCCGCTCGTCCGAACCGTTGCCAGTTGTTCAGCCCAGGATCGCGGCCTGCGGTATTTGAAAAGATGGCGGCGAGTGCTGCCGATGTGATCAACATCGATCTTGAAGATTCGGTGGCACCTTCGGACAAGGGCCAAGCGCGTGCCAACGTGATCGAGGCGATTGGTGCGGTAAATTGGGGCAACAAGACGCTGTCGGTGCGCATCAATGGCTTGGATGGCCCGCATTGGTACCGTGATGTAGTGGATATTCTGGAACAGGCGGGGGATCGTCTGGATCAGATCATGATCCCGAAGGTCGGCTGTGCCGCCGATGTTTACGCGGTGGATGCGCTGGTGACGGCGATCGAGCGGGCCAAGGGCCGCACCAAGCCGATTGCGTTTGAGGTGATTATCGAATTGGCGGCCGGGATCAGCCATGTCGAAGAAATTGCCGCCTCCAGCCCGCGTTTGCAGGCGATGAGCCTTGGGGCGGCGGATTTTGCAGCCAGCATGGGCATGCAGACCACCGGCATCGGTGGGACGCAGGAAAACTATTACATGCTGCAAAGCGGGGCAAAGCATTGGTCCGATCCGTGGCATTGGGCGCAGACGGCGATTGTGGCGGCCTGCCGGACCCACGGGATTTTGCCGGTCGACGGGCCATTTGGCGATTTTTCCGATGATGACGGCTTTCGCGCACAGGCCCGCCGGTCGGCGACGCTGGGCATGGTTGGCAAATGGGCGATTCACCCGAAGCAGGTTGCGCTGGCAAATGAGGTGTTCACCCCATCGGACGCTGCCGTTGCCGAAGCCCATGAAATTCTGGCAGCCATGAAGGACGCCCAGGCGCGCGGCGAAGGGGCGACAGTTTTTCGCGGAAGACTGGTTGACATAGCGTCAATAAAACAAGCAGAAGTGATCGTTAAGCAGGCCGAGATGATTGCCAGCTACTGAATACCCGCGCGGCGAAGGGAGGGGAGGCCCGACGCCGCAATTGGGGAGGATGCACGCCCCGGACCTATGGTTCGGGGCGTTGCTGTTTCAGCAGGTTGCTGACGAGGAAATAGCGGTGGGACAGGCGAAACGCCTGTGTGTGGGTTTGCACGTTGCCATAGCCGGCTATGGCGGCAATGTCGGCCAACGCATCCAGCGACGGATCACCTGCAGGATTGGCATGGATGCAATCGAACACCCGCAGAATCTGTTTTTCGTCAACAGAGGCCGTTGCGCCCCCTTCACTTTCCACTGACTCTGGATGCCACAAGCACGCAATCCAAATCTTGCTGAGTTGCAAAAGCGTGCCCGCAAGGGCATATGAAAAGCAACCGCACGATCGGAGCAGCCCGTATGAACTATCTCGAGTTTGAAAAGCCCTTAGCTGAAATTGAGGGCAAGGCAGAAGAATTGCGTGCCTTGGCGCGTGCCAACAAAGAGATGGACGTAGAAAAAGAAGCGCTGGCTTTGGACAGGAAAGCCGACGTCATGCTGCGCGATCTGTACCGTGATCTGACGCCATGGCGCAAATGTCAGGTGGCGCGGCATCAGGACCGCCCGCATTGCAAGGATTACATCGACGGGTTGTTCAGTGAATATACGTCCCTTGCCGGGGATCGGAACTTTGCCGATGACCATGCGGTAATGGGCGGTCTTGCGCGGTTCAACGATACGCCCGTGATGGTGATCGGCCATGAAAAAGGCAACGATACCAAGACCCGGATCGAGCGTAACTTTGGCATGGCGCGGCCAGAAGGCTACCGCAAAGCCATTCGGTTGATGGATATGGCGGATCGGTTTCGCCTGCCGGTGATTACGCTGGTCGACACACCCGGTGCCTACCCCGGCAAAGGTGCCGAAGAACGCGGTCAGGCCGAGGCGATTGCGCGGTCAACGGCCAAGTGCCTTGAAATTGGCGTGCCGCTGATTTCGGTAGTGATCGGCGAAGGTGGGTCCGGCGGGGCTGTGGCCTTTGCCACCGCCAACCGAGTGGCGATGCTGGAGCATTCAGTTTATTCGGTGATATCCCCGGAAGGCTGTGCGTCGATTCTGTGGAAAGATTCGGAAAAGATGCGCGAAGCTGCCGAAGCCTTGCGGCTGACAGCGCAGGACTTGCAAAAGCTGGGTGTGATCGACCGTATCGTGAAAGAACCGATGGGTGGAGCGCAACGTGGCCGCAAGGATACCATCGATGCGGTTGGCAAGGCCATCGAGACGATGTTGAAGGAATTGTCGGGCAAGAAACCCGAAGTGCTGATCAAGGATCGTCGGCAAAAGTTTCTGGAGATGGGATCAAAGGGACTGGCGGCCTGATGCTGGCAAATCCGTGGGTTCTGATTGTTCTGGCCGGGTTGCTTGAAACCGCCTGGGCGCTTGGCCTGAAATATTCCGAAGGGTTCACCAAGCCTATCCCAACGGCCTTTACCCTGATAACGGCAGTCGCGTCGTTCTGGCTGCTTAGTCTTGCGATGAAGGCGCTGCCAGTTGGCACGGCCTATGCGGTTTGGGTTGGCATTGGCATGGTCGGCACGGCTGTAGCAGCGGTGATCTTGCTGGGCGAACCGGTGACAGCGCTGCGCATTGCTGGATTTGTTCTGATTATTGTCGGAATTGCTGCCCTTAAGCTGGCATGACCGCCGCTACCACATACCCAAATGCGCGCGGGTGGCGCGCTCGTGGTCGTAGGCTTCGCCATCAATTGCACCGTTGCTGGCATCTTGCATCATTTGCCCAACCGTTGGCAGGCCAGCCGATTGATCGCCGCTGGTCCACAGCGCGGATCGCTGCAGGGCGCGGGCGCATTGTGAATAGATCTCAGCAATCCTGATCACGATCACCGTGCGCGGCGCTTTTGCATCTTTTGCAAAACGGTTGCGCAGGACGGTGTCAGCGGTCAGGCGTGCTGTGCCGTTGATGCGCAGCGACGTGGTGGAACCGGGGATCAGAAAGTACAGGCTGACCCGACCATCGCGCAGAATGTTGCGTAGGGAATCGATCCGCTCATTCCCCTTCCAATCCGGCAGGGCCACGGTTTGGGCATCGAGCACGGTCACGACCGGGCCTTCGTCCCCACGCGGGCTGCCATCAGTGCCTTCCGGGCCGACGGTAGACAGAATGCAAAACCGCGATCTGTCAAGAAAGGCGCGGTAGGCGGGGGTCAGACGTGGCGCAACCTTGGCCATAGCGGGCGTGCCGGGCGTGCCATAATGGGCATGCAGATCGTCAAGCGAGGTGATCCATTCCATCATTTTCCCTTTGGTTTCTTTGGTTTGGCCACCTTTGGTTTGGGGTCCGGCAAATCGCTTGCCACTGCGCGAATAGCACGGATAGCAAGATCGCCATCATCCAGCGTATCGGTCAGCACAAGATGTGGCTTGGCACCGGGGTAGGGCGGGCCATGGTCAACATCGGGCAAAAGCGCTAATGCACCGGGCGTCGGTTTCAAGAAAAGTGTGTCACCACAGACCAGTGCCACCACCTTGCCATCCAGATACAGGGCGTATTCGCCAAACATCTTGCGGGCAGTCAGGTCGCCAACTGCCGACAAAAGATCCAAAAGATGATCAATGGTTGCCGCACTTGTCGCCATTTCAGACCTTTCTTTTTCGCGTAAAGCCCGCTTCGACCAACAACTTGTCCGAGGCTGCTTCGATCTGATTTTCCAACGCATTCATAAAGTGCTCGTTGGACAGCCCGGCCGGAATCGGTGGCAGAAACTCGACAACGGCGAGGCCCCGTTCCCGGTAAATCCGCCTGCGCGGCCAAAAAACCCCTACATTTGTGGCAACTGGCACGCAAGGCTGCCCCAATTGATTGTAGATTGCCGCAGTGCCCTTCTTGTACGGCACGTCGGCACCCGGGGCAACGCGCGTGCCTTGCGGATAAATGATCAATTGCCCCGGCTTTTCTTGCCCCGAGGTCACGTCGGCCATCATCTTGTTGATTGCCTGCCCGCGTTTGCCGCGGTCAACCGGAATGCAGCCGATGCGCAGTGCGTGCCACCCCATGATGGGAATTGATACAAGTTGCTTTTTCATGATGAAGCGCGGCGCATCAAGCACGCTGAACAGCACGATGATATCTAGAAACGATTGATGCTTTGCAGCAATCAGCGTGGCACCTTTGGGAATTTCTCCGCGAACCTCGGTCCGCAGGCCGATGATCTTTTCTGCGGAATACCGCGTCCATCGGCAGAACATTTGCATCCACGCATAAGACGCACCGCGCCAGAACAAGGCGGGCGGCGTGCACACAGCACACACCACAATCATCACGGCATACATCTGCACGATGAAAATCAGCGATAGCAGCCATTGGACGGCATATCTCATGTAATGTCCCTAAGCTTGCGAAACGCGGCGGTGCGTGTGGCTATGAATGCGATAATACCAGCAAGCAGCGGCAGCAAGAGCGGCCATATCCAACCAGCGCCGTGAAAGCCGAGACCCGTCAGGAAACCGCCAGCGGCGTCGGCGGAGGGCAGCAGCCAGATACCAAGCATTCCGATCAACGCCCCCATCGCCGACCCGATCAACGCCCGCAAAGTAAACCGCCGCACGAAGGCGCGGGCGATATAGGTGTCGCGGGCACCGACCAACCGCAGAACTTTGATGATCTGGGCGTTCGCCTCTAGTGCAGCATTCGCGGCCAACGTGATCATTGCGGCCATCGCCCCCAAGATCAGCACAATCGACACCACGCCCAGCAGTCGTAGCCGTTGCGCCGCCACCGCCAGCGGTTTGCGCCACCGGGTATGATCGTCCAGACTGGCGGCGGGTGCCTCGGCGGCCAGTCTTTGGCGCAAACCCTCGGCGTCATAGCCGGGGTCGGCCTCGATCAGTTCAATCAGCCGGGGAATTGGCAGTTGATCCAGTGGCAAATCTGGTCCGAACCACGGCTCCAGCAATGTTTTTTGTTCGTCATCTGTTAGCGCACGGGCCGACACTATGCCGGGTGTCGCCTTTAGTATGTCCAACACGCGCAGCGTTTGCGCTTCCATCTGGTCATCGGATGCGGCGATGCGGATAGTTGCGGTGTTTGCCAACGCGTCGGCCCAGCGATTTGCCAACCGCCCTGAGGCCAAAGACAGCGCCAGCGCAAACACCGCCAGAAACGTCATCGCGCCGGCGGTGAACTGCGTCAGCCATGCCGATGCGCCGGTTGGCGGCACCACCTTGTCGGCCTGCGCATCGCCCTTCAGATATTCCATCACTTGGGCGCGGTTCACAGATCTGCCCCGGCAAGCTGGATGCGGCGATTGCGAATGCGCAGCACACGGGCAGCGACCTGCGCCTTCGCCGACCGGATCAGGTTCATATCATGCGTCGCCACCAGAATTGTCTTCCCCATCTTGTTCAACTCTACCAGCAGCGTCAGCAACCGCAGCGACATTTCCCAATCGACATTGCCCGTCGGTTCGTCGGCCAAAATCACATCGGGTGCGGTGATCACGGCGCGGGCAAGTGCGGCGCGCTGCCGTTCTCCGCCTGACAAGGAAGGTGGTAAGGCATTGGTATGTTGCCCAAGCCCGACCCACGCCAACAGATCAGACAGATCTTGTGCCTGATCGCCGTGCCCGGCCACGGTCAGCGGCAGGCTGACATTGGCTGCCACTGGCAGATGATCCAGAAACTGGCAATCCTGATGCACCACGCCCAGCCTGCGCCGGGTTAGCGCCACCTCGTCCCGGCTAAGGTCGCGCACATCGCGATCAAACAGAGTGATCTCGCCGGAGGTCGGCAAAAGTTCCGCATAGCACAGCTTGAGGAACGTCGATTTGCCCGAACCCGACGGCCCGGTCAAGAAATGAAACGATCCTGGGGCCAGCCGAAGCGACACTTCGGATAGAAGGTCCGCCCCGCCATAACCATAGGCTACGTTCTGAAATGCAATCACGCCTGTGCCCCGCCTGCAACGATTGCCGCACCATCGCGCGTCGGCGCAGCGGTTTCAATTGGTTGCGAGGCAAAAGTTAATGACAAACGCTTGGAGATGGCCCCTATGATTGCTACAAGATACTAAGAACGCGCGAATATCTGCGCCAAGGACGAAAACGAATGCGGCTGATTTGCCCGAATTGCGATGCTGAATATCAGGTCGATGATGCGGCAATCCCCGAAACGGGCCGCGATGTGCAATGTTCAAACTGCGGGCATGCGTGGTTTCAACTGCCCGCTGACGCCGAAATAGCGCGCGAGGCCGAAGAAGAACTGTTTGGTGAAACACCAAGCGAGGCTGATTTGCAGCCCACGCCAAGCACCGAAAATGCCCCCGCCGCAGCGGTGGCCGATGCGTCGCCTGCCGCAGACGCCGCCGATGAAGCAACCGAAATGCCAGAGGCTGTGCCCGCCGCCGCCGCCCGCCAGACGCTTGCCGAAAGCGTGCTGTCTGTCCTGCGCGAGGAAGCAGAACGCGAAACTGCGGTGCGGCGTGAAGAAGACCCGACGTTGCGATCCGCCGCTGACATGGGCACAGTCGAGACGCAGACCGAGCTTGGTCTTGATGATGCGGCAACTGCCACCAGTGCCGCCGCCCGTCATATTGCCCGGTTAAAGGGTGCCGACCCCAATCTGCCACCCGAGGCCGAGGCGAAAGCCGCCGCCCGCCGCGATTTGCTGCCAGATATTGAGGAAATCAACTCGACCCTGCGCGCCAACAGTGACCGTGCGCAGGCCGAGGAAGACGATATCGACGCATTGCCGGACATCAGGCCACGGCGCCGTGGTTTCAGGTCTGGCTTTGCGCTTATGATGGTTGTCGCGGTGGCTTTGGCGATGGCCTACATCATGGCCCCGCGCATTGTGGCGCAAATTCCAGGGTCGGCTCCAACCATGAAAGCCTATGTTGCCGCTGTAGACTCCGGCAGAATCTGGTTGGATGGTATGATGAAATCAGCCAGCGGAGCGCTGCGCGGTCTAAGCGGCGACGACAACTAGCCCGCGCTTTACGTCAACGGCCAGTTTGGTAGGGCTTTGACCAGGCGAAGCAGTGCGCCGACTTGATCAGAACAGATCAAGAAGCCGCTTCAAGTAATCGCGCTCCTGCTCTGGCCGCTGCTGATCGCCTGACCGGCGGCGAATTTCATCCAGCAAATCCTGCGCACGGCGATAGACATCTTTGCCCTGCAACATGTTGCGATCCGATCCGATGCGGGCACTGTCGCCCAACTCCCGCCCCAGCGGATCGCGGTTCGAACTGGGGTCGTTCTGGCCAAACGCCTCGCCTTCCTGCGCCTGACCTTCGCGTAGCTGGTCTTGGGCCAACGCCTCGCCCAAATCGCGCATTCCTTCGCGCAACTCTTCCATCGCCTCGGCTTGCCGATCAAGCGCACCGCCCAGATCGCCGTCGCGCAAGGCGCGTTCCGCCTCTTCCATGGCGCGACCCGCATCATCAAGGTTGCGCCGCCCCGCCTCGCCACGTTCAGACCCACGGCCGGGCAGCCTGCCGTCATCCAACTGCCCCAGCCGATTGCGCAAGTCTTGCTGGCGTTCGGCAAGGCTGCGGCCATCTGCGTCGTCGCCTTGTTGGCCGTCTTGCCCCGGTTCATCGCCGGGCTGTGGCTCGCCGTCTTCGCCGGATTGGCCGTTTTGCAGATCCTGGAACGCATCATCCGACAGGCCCTGCTGATCGCGCAAAGTGTCACCCAATTCGCGCATTGCCTGCTGACCGGGGCCGCCTTGGCCCTGACCCTGACCTTGGCCCTGCGTCACCTGCATGTTTTCCATGAACTGGCGCAGCATTTCCATCATTTCGGCGGCTTCCGCCATGCGGCCTTCGTCGATCATCTTTTGCAGCTCGTCCAGCATCTGCTGCAACTGATCTTGCGACATCTGCACCGACGGCTGATTTTCCGACGTTTGCTGATCGGGGTTGCGCTGTGCCTCTTCGGCCAGCTGTTTCATGTATTCATTCAGCGCCTGACGCATTTCGTCCATCAACTGTTCAACTTCGGACGGATCAGCGCCGTTTTGAATGGCTTGGTCCAACCGGTCTTGCGCACGGCGCAGGCGTTCCAGTGCCGAGGCCAGATCACCCTCTTCCACCAGCAGCGCAATTTCCCACAGCTCGTCGGCTATTTCATCGCGGCTGGCCACACTGAGCGTTTGCGCCTCGGCATCCAACCGGCGCAGGGCAACGCGCAGCCGCAGATAGGCGCGTTCATTGCGGACGAAACCTTCAGGGCGATTGGTTACTGCCTTCAAAACCTGCACGACGGTGGGCGTATTGCTGCGCGCCCACAGAATGTCGCGGCGCGCCTCTGTCAGTGCCGCAGCCAGCGGGTCAAAAAACCGCTTGCCGGGTAGCGTAATCATCGTCGGCTCTGCCATGCCCGCCTGCAATGCCGCATCGGCCACGGTGAACGTCATCGACACCGGGAGGTTGGCAAAAGTGTGCTTCGACAGATCATCGATCAGCGTTTCGGTAAACTTTGCCCGATCACCGGTAATTGGCATCGGCAGGTCCAGCGTCACCGCCTCACGCGGTTCAGGCTGGGCGGCAAGGCCGAAGCGGCGATCAACCGATGGCAGATCAAGGGCAATCACCACTTGGCCCGATGTTACGCCGTAATCATCCGCGGCACTGAAATCTTGGGTGAAGCGACCATCGCCTTCACGCCCGATCTTGCCGCTTAGCTGCACCGTCGGCGGCGCATCGGGCAGGGCAGTGATCGACCAGTCGCGCCCGCCGGGGCCTTCGATGCTGATGGTGCCGCTTTGCACGACTTCAAAATCCTGCGCTGCTTCTGACGCGGGCGGTGGTGTTTTGCTGGCGGATACTGATTCAGTCAGCACCAATGCACCAACTTCGCCGTACAGCCGGAATTGCAGCCGGGTGCCCTTGGGCAGGCTGAGGTCGGCTTGATCAATGTCGTTCAGATACAGCGCCGGTTTGCCAGTATAGGCGGGTGGTTGCGCCCAGCCTTCCCATGTCGGACCAGCAGCCAGCGCCGACGCACCGCCGGGCGCAATGCCCGTCACCGACGCCACCCGCCACAGCGAGCCAAAAATCACCGCCATCACCAACGCTGTCAGCGCCACATACCGCAATGCAAACGGGTCGCGCCGGGCCAATCGCAAATTCGGTTCCACCGCGCGTGCTTTCGCCGCACGCTCGGCCATCCGCACAAGATGCGCGTTCCAAACAGCTTTTGAGGCCGGATCATCGGTGCCAAGCGCCTGATTATCGTTCAAAGCGGCAATCGGTTGCCCCGGCAGATGCGCATCCAGCCGCGCGTAAGCTTCAGTTTGGGTAGGTCTGCGGAACGCCCGCCCGCCCGCAATCAATGCCCATAGACCACCCAGCACAGTCAGTACCAATCCGGCCCATACGCCTTCGATCGGCAACCAATCCTGCACGCCAAAGGCAAGTGCCGACAGCGCTGCAATCAGCACCGTCCACAACGGCCAGAATGCAAAGGTCAACCGTTCCGCCCAAAGCCCGGCCAGCGTCAGGCGCATCGGCCTGTTCAGGCGGCGCAGGGCAGTCTGGCGGTCAACATCTGTCATGCCGTGGTCGGGTTCCTTTGGCATTGGCTATAGCCATGCAGGGATGCTATCGCGATTCAGCATTTCGTCAAAGCTCGGCCTTGCCCGAATGACGGCGAATTGATCACCCTTCACCAAGACCTCGGGCACCAGCGGGCGCGAGTTATATTCCGACGCCATCACCGCGCCATAAGCCCCCGCCGACCGAAACGCCACCAGATCACCCGCCATCAGCGGTGCCATATTGCGCGCTTTGGCAAAGGTATCGCCGGTTTCACAGACTGGGCCGACCACATCATAGGGCTGGCTTTCGGCCCCGGCTTCGGCTTGCACCAGCGGCACGATGTCATGGTGCGCGCCGTACATCGACGGACGGATCAGATCGTTCATCGCTGCATCAAGGATCAGGAAATCGCGGCCTTCGCCCTGTTTCACATAGATCACCTGCGACACCAAAACGCCTGCATTGCCAGAGATTAGCCGACCCGGCTCTATCTCGATCTCGCAGCCCAGATGGCCCACAGTCCGCTTGATCAGCGCGCCATAATCCAGTGGCAAAGGCGGTGCTTCGTTTGATCGTTGATAGGGAATACCCAGCCCACCACCCAAATCGAGGCGTGAAATTTCGTGCCCTTCCGCGCGCAAACGCACGGTCAGTTCGGCAACCTTCAGATAGGCTTGCTCGAACGGTTCCAGTTCGGTCAACTGGCTGCCGATATGCACATCAATGCCAATCACCTTGATACCAGGCAGCCGTGCCGCCTCGGCATAAACCTCTGACGCGCGGCCAATCGGAATGCCAAACTTGTTGTCCTTCTTGCCCGTGGCAATCTTTTCATGCGTGCGGGCATCGACGTCGGGGTTCACCCGAATGGTTATTGGGGCCGTCAAACCAAGGCTGGTCGCCACTTCGGACAGCGCCCTCAATTCCGGCTCGCTTTCAACATTGAACTGCCGGATGCCGCCTTCCAGCGCCAACCGCATTTCGGCCTGCGTCTTGCCAACCCCGGAAAACACAATCCGATCGCCCGGCACGCCCGCCGCTTTGGCGCGCAGATATTCGCCCGCAGACACCACATCCATACCCGCGCCCAAATCGCCCAACGTTTTCAGCACGGCAATATTCGACAGCGATTTGATCGCAAAACAGACCAGATGCGGAAGCGGCGACAGCGCTTCGGTGAACAGATGATAGTGTCGCGTCAGCGTGGCGGTCGAATAGCAATAAAACGGCGTGCCCACGCTCGCCGCAATTTCGGCAAGCGCCAGTTCTTCTGCATGCAGTTGGCCGTTACGATAAAGAAAATGGTCCATTCGGCCTGCCCAATCAAACTGCGTTGAAGCTATTTATGCACAATAACTTACCCCCGCAACCACCGCCGCGACGGGCCAAAGCGGCGCGGCCGATCGTCATACGACCTTGCGGGTGCGCAGGAACAAATACAACGGCAACCCGCAGCTAACCCCAATGCCAAACGTCGCCGGAACGCAGATCAGTGCCAGCCAGTTTTTCCGCACCCATGTTTCGGCAATGATCCACACTGTCAGCGAAATCGCCGCGATGGTCAGATCCCACGTCAGCCCGGTGGTCGATGCATTCACATACCAGGCGTCGATCAGACCACCAAGACCGGTGCCGGTTTCGCGCATATGGCGCAGAAACCATGCCATCGGGTGAATGGCCCCCCACACTGCCAGCGCCAGATAGATCATCCGCAACGGCGATATCACAGTGATGCACCAACCGTTACGTCACCAACTTTGCCGCTGACTGAAGGTGATATCGAAACGCCGCCCGGACCAAAGCCCAAGCCCACGCCAACATACGGCCCGGTATCACAGGCCGTTAGTATCAGCATTGCCACAAGCAGCAGGCTGATGGGGCCAACCATTACCCCGTCACCCCGATTTGTATATCACCTGAAACGCCAACACTTGGCCTAGCAGCAGGCGGTGTTGGTGCGCCGTCGGCCCCGCAAGACGCCAATGCAAGCAGGGTGGCAAGGGCAAGAAAAGTGGGCTTCATGACAACTCCTGTGTCCAACGTGCAATCTGCGCGCGCACCTGAACTGGTGACGTTCCGCCATAAGAAATACGGCTTTGCACCGAGTTTTCCACCCCCAACACGCCGAACACCTGCGCCGTGATCCCCGCATGAACCGATTGCATATCACCAAGGCTCAAATCCGGCAGATCGCAGCCCTTGCTTTCGGCCATCGCCACCAGCGTGCCCGTCACATGATGCGCCTCGCGAAACGGCAAGCCAAGCGCGCGCACCAGCCAATCGGCAAGGTCGGTGGCGGTGGAAAAGCCCGATCCGGCGGCGGCGGCAAGATTTGCGGTCTGCGCCGTCATATCACCCACCATCCCGGTCATCGCGGCCAGACCCAGCATCAGCGTATCGGCGGCATCGAACGTCTGCTCTTTATCTTCCTGCATGTCCTTCGAATAGGTCAGCGGCAAGCCCTTCATGATGGTGAACAAAGCCACCGTCGCCCCCAGAATCCGCCCCAGTTTGGCACGCAGCAATTCCGCCGCATCCGGGTTTTTCTTTTGCGGCATGATCGACGATCCGGTCGTCCATTTGTCCGACAGTTTGACGAACCGAAATTGCGCCGAGGACCAAATCACCAGTTCCTCGGCAAAGCGTGACAGGTGCATGGCACAAATGCTGGCCGCCGATAGAAACTCCAACGCAAAATCGCGGTCCGAAACGCTGTCCAACGAATTGGCCGTAGGCCGATCAAACCCCAACGCCTTCGCCGTCATGTCCCGGTCAATCGGAAAAGATGTGCCCGCCAGCGCCGCCGCCCCCAAAGGGCATTCGTTCATCCGCGCCCGTGCATCGGCAAACCGCGACCGATCACGCGCCAGCATTTCGACGTAAGCCATCATATGGTGACCCCACGTCACCGGCTGCGCCGTCTGCAAATGCGTAAAGCCCGGCATCACCCAATCGGCACCCGCCGCCGCCTGCGCCAGAAACGCCCGCATCAATGCCTCGATCCCGGCAATCGCCGCATCGCATTGGTCGCGCACCCACAGCCGGAAATCCAACGCAACCTGATCATTGCGCGACCGCGCCGTATGCAGCCGCCCTGCAGGCTCCCCAATAACCTCTTTCAGCCGCGCCTCGACATTCATATGAATGTCTTCCAGATCGACGCGAAACTGAAACTTTCCGCCCTCAATCTCTGACAACACCGTGAGCAGGCCTTCCCCAATCGCCTCGGCGTCCTTATTGGTCAGGATACCCGTCGCGGCCAACATTGCCGCATGGGCGCGGGAGCCTGCGATATCTTGTGCGTAAAGCCGTTGGTCAAAACCGATAGAGGCATTGATTGCCTGCATGATCGCATCCGGTCCCGCAGCGAAACGCCCGCCCCACATCTGGTTGGCCGTGGGGGCAGGTTTGGAAGTGTCGGTCATCTGTCTGCCCTCGGAGGGATAATGCTGCGCTATCTGGTTGCCGTTCTCTACACGTCCTTGCTGCTTGGTGCAAACGCAGCCCATGCCGATATGGCCGCCGTTGAAGCAGCCCGCACTGGCGATATGCGAAAGCTGGCGCTGCATGAGACGCCAGTGGTTTTGCCCGAAATCAGCGTGCTGGATGAAACCGACGCCCCCCGACTGTTGGCTGAATGGAAAGGGCAATGGGTCGTTCTGAACTTCTGGGCCACTTGGTGCGCGCCCTGCCGCGAGGAAATGCCATCGCTGGATCGGCTGGAAGCGGCGATGGGCGATGATTTTTCAGTTGTCACTATCGCCACCGGCCGCAATTCGGTTGAGAGCATTGACAAGTTTTTTGCTGAGGCCGGTCTAACCACGCTACCCAAACTGCGAGATCCCAAATCAGAACTTGCCCGCAACATGGGCGTGCTGGGCCTGCCCGTTACAGTGATCCTTAACCCCGAAGGCCAAGAAGCTGCCCGCCTGATCGGCGACGCCGAATGGGACAGCGCCGATGCCAAAGCGGTGCTTGCCGCGTTGATGGCGCCGTAACTAGCGCTTCGCCAGCGCCGCCACCCGCGCGTGACTTGGGCAGGTGATCATGTGATCGTTCACCATGCCGGTGGCTTGCATGAAGGCGTAGACAATCGTCGGCCCACAAAACTTGAACCCTTCCGCCTTCAGCGCCTTCGACATTGCCTCGGAAATCGGCGTCTGCGTCGGCACATTGGACATGCTGGTCGGCCGGTTTTGCACTGGCACGCCGTCAACAAAATTCCATAGATAATTGGAGAACCCCTCGCGCGCGTCGATTCGCAGATAGGCCTGAGCCGAGGCAATAGTGCCCTCAATCTTGCCCCGGTGCCGCACAATGCCGGGGTCTGCCAGCAGGCGCAGCACCTCATCCTCGCCCCAGGTGCCAATCTCTGCCGGATAAAACCCCCGAAATGCCGCGCGAAACGCCTCGCGCTTGCGCAAAATCGTGATCCACGACAGCCCGGCCTGAAAGCCATCCAAGATCAACTTTTCCCACAGCGCGCGACCGTCCCATTCCGGCACACCCCAATCGGTATCGTGATAGTCGACATACAGCGGATCGTCTCCGCACCACGAACAGCGGCCTGAAGCCTCAAGATGATCCATGGTTTAACACCTCGCGTTTAGATTGAGAAAAATTAGAACAAAAAGCGAATCTTTACCCAAGATTTACCGTTGCTGCAGCAGGGTGTCCACAGCAACCAACGGCGATGGGCAGAGGCTAGCATGATACCAGACGGGCCGCTTGGCCGGCATAAACCCCGTATTGATGATCAGGCATCCATGGCCAGCCCGTTCGGTGCCGCCATCTCGGAGGCCGACCGCGAAACCTTGTCGATGGTGCGTGCGGCGCTTGAATCCGGGCGCTTGCGGTTGGCTTATCAACCCGTGGTGCTTGGCCTTGATCCGCAGAAAATTGCCTTCCACGAAGGCCTGATCCGGGTGCTTGAACCCTCTGGCCGCATCATTCCGGCGCGTGATTTTATAACCGTGGTCGAAGATACCGAAATCGGTCGCCTGATCGATTGTGCCGCACTGCAAATGGGTCTGACTGCGTTGCATCACTACCCGCAATTGCGGTTGGCAGTAAATATGTCTGCAAGGTCAATTGGTTACCCGCAGTGGACTCGCACCCTGCGGCGCGGTTTGAACGCATCCCCCACCATTGGTGAACGGCTCATTCTTGAAATCACCGAAAGCTCTGCCATGCAGGTGCCGGAACTGGTCATCGCCTTTATGGATCAACTTCAAGATCGGGGCGTCGCCTTTGCGTTGGATGATTTCGGTTCAGGCATGACGGCGTTTCGCTACTTCAAGGATTTCCAGTTTGATATCGTCAAGATCGACGGCCAGTTTATTCGCGGCATTCACGCCAACCCCGATAATCAGGTGCTGACAAAGGCTTTGGCCTCGATCGGGCGCCATTTCGATATGGTCGTGGTCGCGGAACAGGTCGAAGAGGTGGCCGATGCCGAATGGCTGCGCGGCATGGGCATAGATTGCCTGCAAGGCTATTTGTTCGGCGCGCCGACGGTAAAACCGGACTGGCTGAAATCTAAACTGCGCGACGCGGGCTAAACCCGCGCATCGGCACCGCAACTATCTTGCGCTTGACCTTAACCCGGCTTAGGCCATGCTGCACAGCGCCAGTATTGACGGCCGCCCCGTTCGGCCTAAGGGAGAGGATCCAACATGACCAATGTCGTAATCGTTTCGGCGGCCCGTACCGCCGTTGGCAGTTTCAACGGGGCCTTCGCCAACACCCCCGCGCATGAACTGGGCGCGGCCGT
The DNA here is from genome assembly GCA_963708425.1 of uncultured Alphaproteobacteria bacterium. Classification (GTDB taxonomy): domain Bacteria; phylum Pseudomonadota; class Alphaproteobacteria; order Rhodobacterales; family Rhodobacteraceae; genus JACMNW01. Next base: position 1,249,834 of record OY970206.1, on the reverse strand, counting down.
GATCAAGGCCGTGGTGACGCGTGCAGGCATTGATGCCGCCGATGTGTCGGAAACCATCCTTGGCCAGGTTCTGACGGCAGGGCAGGGTCAAAACCCCGCCCGCCAAGCCCATATCAACGCAGGACTGCCGAAAGAATCCTCAGCTTGGTCCATCAATCAGGTTTGCGGATCAGGCTTGCGCGCCGTCGCATTGGGTGCCCAGCACATTCAACTGGGCGATAGTGCGATCGTCGTCGCCGGTGGTCAGGAAAGCATGAGCCTGTCACCCCACGTGGCACACCTACGTGCAGGCACCAAGATGGGCGATATGAAGTTCATCGATTCGATGATCAAAGATGGCCTCTGGGATGCCTTCAATGGCTATCACATGGGCCAGACGGCGGAAAACGTCGCCAACCAATGGCAGATCAGCCGCGAAGCGCAGGATATGTTCGCCGTCGCCAGCCAGAACAAAGCCGAAGCCGCGCAAAAGGCTGGCAAGTTCGTCGATGAAATTGTGCCCTTCATCATTTCCACCCGCAAAGGCGATGTCACTGTCGATGCCGATGAATACATCCGCCACGGCGCCACTATGGAAGCGATGGCCAAACTGAAGCCCGCTTTCACCAAGGAAGGTTCGGTTACCGCGGCCAACGCCAGCGGGCTGAACGACGGTGCCGCGATGGTGCTGTTGATGAGCGCGGACGAAGCGGCAAAGCGCGGTCTGACCCCGCTGGCGCGCATCGCCTCCTATGCTACCGCCGGTCTTGATCCGTCGATCATGGGTGTCGGCCCGATCCACGCCAGCCGCAAAGCGTTGGAAAAAGCGGGCTGGAAAGCCGCAGATCTTGATCTGATCGAGGCGAACGAGGCGTTCGCCGCCCAAGCCTGCGCTGTCAACAAAGACATGGGCTGGAACCCGGAACTGGTCAACGTCAACGGTGGTGCCATCGCCATCGGCCACCCCATCGGTGCCTCGGGGGCCCGCATCCTGAACACGCTGATCTTTGAAATGGGCCGTCGCGGCGCCAAAAAAGGCCTCGCAACGCTGTGCATCGGCGGCGGCATGGGTGTCGCCATGTGCATCGAGCGCGCCTGATTTTTGCTGCACTGCAGAATGGGCGCGCAATAATATTGCGCGTCCATATCCATTTGGATAACACTATTACAGATAACGAATTTCCGGGGAGGAATCATGTCGAAAGTTGCTTTGGTCACAGGCGGGTCGCGCGGCATTGGGGCGGCCATTTCGGTGGCGCTAAAAGCCGCTGGCTACACCGTTGCCGCAAACTATGCCGGTAATGATGAGGCGGCTGCCAAATTCACCGCCGAAACCGGGATCAAGGCCTACAAATGGTCCGTGGCCGATTATGACGCTTGCGCCGCTGGCATCAAACAGGTCGAGGCTGATCTTGGTCCGGTCGCCGTGCTGGTCAATAACGCTGGCATCACCCGCGACGCCATGTTCCACAAAATGACCCCCGGTCAATGGAAAGAGGTTATCGACACCAACCTGACCGGGCTTTTCAACATGACTCATCCGCTGTGGTCCGGCATGCGGGATCGCAAATTCGGCCGGGTGATCAACATCAGCTCGATCAATGGCCAAAAAGGCCAAGCCGGGCAGGCCAATTATTCCGCGGCCAAATCCGGTGATCTTGGCTTTACCAAAGCGCTGGCGGCTGAAGGCGCGCGCGCGGGCATCACAGTGAACGCCATCTGCCCCGGCTATATCGGCACCGAAATGGTCCGTGCAATTGATGAAAAAGTGCTGAACGAACGCATCATCCCGCAAATTCCAGTTGGTCGTTTGGGAGAACCCGAAGAAATCGCCCGCATCGCCGTGTTCCTCGCATCCGATGACGCAGGCTTCATCACCGGATCAACCGTTTCCGCCAATGGTGGGCAATTCGTGGTCTAAGCGAAAAAGCCTTAAGCAATCGGCGCTCTGGCCGCAGAGCGCCGAAATTTTTTGCTAGAATCCGTCAACGGATTTGTTGCGCCGCTCGGAGCCTACATCCCATGTCCCGCAAACGTGCCACGCTGATCGGCTTTTCGGCAGTTCTGCTCTGGTCGTTGCTGGCGCTGTTCACCGTTGGCTCGGCCCCGGTGCCACCGTTCTTGCTGAACACCCTTTGCTTTGGCATTGGCGGCACACTGGGGCTGATCTGGGTCTGGCGTGGGGCCGGTTTCGCCGTGCTGCGCAACGTGAAATGGCAGGTCTATGCCTTTGGCACGTTGGGGCTGTTTGGCTATCATTTTCTGTATTTCTCGGCCCTGCGCATGGCCCCGGCAGCCGAGGCCGGATTGATTGCCTATCTTTGGCCGTTGCTGATCGTGCTTTTGTCGGGCTTGCTGCCGGGCGAAAAGCTGGGGCAGCTGCACATCTTCGGTGCCCTGCTGGCCTTTGCCGGGGCGGCACTGATCGTTCTGCGTGGTGGCGCGGCTTTCCAAGCCGACGCGCTGCCCGGTTTCGCGCTGGCCTTCGTTTGTGCCGTAACCTGGGCGGTGTATTCAGTTCTGTCGCGTCGCCTTGGTGATGTGCCAACCGAAAGCGTCGTGGTGTTCTGTCTTGCCACCGCCGTGCTCTCTGCAGTCGCCCATCTTGCCTTGGAAGTTACCGTGTGGCCCGCATCTCAATGGGGGTGGGCCTCCGTCGCAGCCCTCGGCATTGGCCCGGTTGGCCTCGCGTTCTTTACTTGGGATATCGGCATGAAACGAGGCGACATTCAGCTTCTGGGTGTCGCGTCCTACGCGGCCCCACTGCTGTCGACCCTCGCTTTAGTAGCAACCGGCATCACAACACTATCGTCCACGATCCTAATCGCGGCAGTGCTGATTGCCGGAGGTGCGGCACTGGCAGCCCGCGCAAGTAGGCGGGGGGCCAGCGCCGAAAAGGTTACGCCTGCGACAGGCGCGTGATCTCTTCCTTGATCTTCAGTTTCTGCTTCTTCAACTCACCAATCTTCAGGGCATCTGTTGCGGGGCTGCGTTGCGCCTTCTCGACAATTTCCGAAAGTGTCTCATGCTTGCGGCGCAGTTCCTGCAGATGCGAAGCAATGGTCATATCTTTCCTCCTGTGATTGGTTCCAACAGATTCAGTCCACCACATGTTCCGAGTCGTGTCACTCGTTCTGAGCCCCGCCGGTTGCAAAAACCGACAAAATTTCAGCTAAACTTCGCGCAAAGATCGAGCCCGTCCCGCAGAACTGCCTTCGCCTCGGGCGTGTAGCTGTCACGATCACCATCATGCGCTTCGCCCCCATGCAACACAAACGGTGCCAGCAGCCGAAAGCCGCGCCGCCCGCCCTTTCTGCCCTGCAAGATCACCCGCAACCCGTTCTGCCCGGCCCGCGCTGCCAGTGGCAGTACTGCCAAAGACCCCAATCGCCCTGCGCAAGCCGCCAATGCCTCGGGCAAGCATTCGGCAGCCAATATCATCGTCATCCACCCACTGGGCACCAATCGCCGCGCCCCGGCTTCAATCCACGCCGCAATCGGCGTCTCCACCCGCAATGCGATGTCACGCCCCACATCCGGTGACGGCGTGCCATCGGTCGCATAATATGGCGGGTTCGCTATCACATGGTCAAACCCCCGTTTCAGAACCGCCGGAATGTCGGTCAAATCCCCCTCAACCGCCTCAAACGCCACACCATTGCGCGCCGCATTCCGGCGCGCCAGATCGGCATAATCGGCCTGCAGCTCCACCCCTGTCAGCACCAGCCCCGCCACCCGCGCACCTAGGCAAAGCGATGCCGTCCCCGCGCCACAGCCCAAATCAAGCACCGATTGCCCGCGTCGCGCCGCAACCGCCGCCGCCAGCAAAACCGGGTCCGTCGCCGCGCGGTAGCCGCGCACGGGCTGCCACAACTGCAGCTGCCCGCCCAAAAACGCATCATCTGTCAGATCATCCGTGCCAAACATACACTACAACCCGGTCGGAATATCGTTATCTGCCAATACGATACGGGCGCGCCACAGGTCTTGTTCCCGCACCATCAGCCGCCGCGGCAAAAAGCCCGCAGACCCTTCCAGCACGCTCATGTGGACGTCCAGCGGAAAGGTGGCTATATCCTCGCCTTGAAGCATCGCCATCGCAAAGGCGATAAGCGTCGGATCAGTACTGCGCATCAGTTCTTTCATGCGGCTAAAGTAACGGCCCCGTGCGGGGCTTGTCGAGGGTGGGAAATTCACGATGGGGTTGGACGAGGTATCGCGCAAGCCGCACGATCAACTGGCCGCATGGCTGGCGGATGACATGGCGGCGGTGAACCTGCTGATCCGGGATCGGATGGCATCGGAACACGCCCCCCGCATCCCCGAAGTCACCGCCCATCTGGTGGAGGCGGGCGGCAAACGTCTGCGCCCGATGCTGACACTGGCTGCCGCCCGCATCTGTGGCTACGATGGCCCGTTCCATATTCACTTGGCCGCCACGGTCGAATTCATTCACACCGCCACCCTGCTGCATGATGATGTCGTGGACGAATCCGCGCGACGGCGTGGGCGGCCCACCGCTAACCTGCTGTGGGATAACAAATCCTCGGTGCTGGTGGGCGATTACCTGTTTTCGCGCAGCTTTCAGTTGATGGTCGAAACCGGCAATCTGCGGGTGCTGGGTATTCTTGCCAATGCCTCTGCCACCATCGCGGAAGGCGAGGTTCTGCAACTGACCGCCGCTCAGGATCTGGCCACATCCGAAGCGACCTATCTGCAAGTCGTACGCGGCAAGACCGCCGCCCTGTTTTCGGCCGCAACCGAGGTGGGCGGCATCATCGCAAACGCCCCAGAGGCGCAGGTAAAGGCCTTGTTTACCTACGGCGATGCGTTGGGCGTGGCGTTCCAGATCGTCGATGATCTGCTTGATTACGGCGGCACAGATGCTGCCATTGGCAAGAACACCGGCGATGATTTCCGCGAACGCAAAGTAACGCTGCCGGTGATTCGTGCCGTGGCCAAAGCCTCGGCCGAAGAACGCGCCTTCTGGGTGCGGGTCATCGAAAAGGGGGATCAGCAAGTCGGCGATCTCGATCAGGCCCGCGCGATCATGGCCCGCCACGGTGCCATGCAATCCGCCAAATCCGAGGCGCTGGCTTGGGCGGCCAAAGCCCGCGCCGCTCTAACCACCTTGCCCGATCACCCGCTGCGCGCCATGCTGGATGGTCTTGCCGCCTATGTGGTCGCCCGCATCAACTGATCCTGGCCGAAAGCTAAGCAAGCACCGAACCAGCCACTACCCACCAACCAGGCTGCGCACGACCAATCGCATCCGCCGCCGCCGCCGCCTCGGCAGGCCGGGCGAACAGCCCGAAACAGGTTGCTCCAGACCCTGACATGCGCGCCAAAAGCACTCCGGACTGCTTGGAAATACTGTCCAAAACTGTATCAATAACAGGGGCATATGCGCGAGCAGGGCCTTCCAGATCATTCCGCTGCGCGGCCAGCCACTGCGCGAACACCTGCGCATCCGGCCAAACGGGAAACCTATCCGGCATCGCCGCGTTCTGCCTGGTTCCCAGCATTGCAAAAACCGCCTTCGTCGGCACTTCAACCCTCGGATTGACCAGCACGATATGAACCTGCGGCAACCCTTGCACCGGGTCCAACACATCGCCAACGCCCCGCATCCGTGCAGCACGCCCTGCCAGACAAACCGGAACATCCGCCCCAAGTTCCAGCACCGCCGCCGCCTCCGGCAACGCCACACCCCATAGCCGTGACAACGCGCGCAAGGTCGCCGCCGCATCCGCCGACCCACCGCCAATGCCCGACGCAACTGGTAAATGTTTATCCAAGGTCAGCGCCGCCCCGCGATGGGCGTCCATCGCCCGTGCCGCCCGCAGCACCAGATTATCACCGCCACCGGGCACCAAATTCGCCTGCGGGCCGGTCACCGTCAGCTGCAACGTCGCGGCATCAGCCGCACTTACGCTGTCGCCCACGCCGCAAAACACCACCAGACTGTCCAGCAGATGATAGCCGTCATTCCGTCGCCCAGTCACATGCAGCGTCAGGTTTACCTTCGCCGGGGCAAATTCAGTTATCGGCTTGGGCGGCATCAACGGGCTTTGGCACAGCTAAACCTTCTTCTGCCAGTACGGCATCCAGCCCGATCTCTAGCTTGCGGTGAATGCGGATCGCGTCCTTCTCGACAGGCTCGAACGAAATGGCGCGCTGCCATTGAAATTCGGCCTCCAGCTTGCGCCCGACGGCCCAGTAAACATCGCCCAAGTGGTCGGTCACCACCGGATCAACCGGTTCCAGCAGCGATGCCTTTTCCATCGGCACCACAGCCTCGTCATAGCGTCCAAGCCGATACAAAGCCCATGCCAGACTATCGACGATATAGCCCGACTCCGGTTCGGCAGCCACCGCACGCTCGATCAACTTCAACGCCTCATCCAGATTTTCATTCCGGTCCAGGTACGAATACCCAAGATAGTTCAACACCTGCGGCTGATCCGGTTGCAGAGCCAGCGCTTGCCGAAAATCAGTCTCGGCCCCAGTCCAATCTGCACTGCGTTCCTTACAAATCGCCCGGCTATAGAACAGCACCCAATGGCGCGCCTCAGGTTTGGGCACCAGTGCTATGGCTGCATCATAAGACATTGTTGCATCCGCGTACTTTTCCGCCCGGCGCAACGCATCGCCCAACGCCAGATGCACACCCAAAACCCCCGGATGGCTGCGCGTCAGCCCCTGCAGCACTTCAATCGCCGCTTCGGCTTTACCAGTGGTATACAGCGCTTCGGCTCGGCCAATTTCGGCGACGTAATACGCCGGGTCATCTTGCGCGATCATCGCATAGGCCGCCGTCGCCAGATCAGGTTGCCCTTGCGCATCCAGCAAACCCGCCACCATCAGAACCGCATCCGTATGTTCAGGCCGAAGATACGCCGCCACCCGCGCATGGATCAGGGTAAAGCCAAGCTCCGCCTCGCCATTCATTGCCGTAGCAATGGTGAAAAACACCTCGGCGATACCGTCCTTGGCATTTCGGGCAATGTCATAGGGCAGGGTCTCCCCCGCCTTCAGCTTCGCCCGCAACACGTCAATGCCGGGGTCACCTTCCGACCCGAACGACCGGTCAAGCAGTGCCAAGGCATCTTCGTTGCGTTCCAATTGGCTCAATATCTGCGCATGGGCAATCACGCCCCGCCGCATCACTTGCAGCGGCCCCGAAGCCCGCCCCGCCAAAATGTCATCGGCACCTTCGAAATCGCCCGCAGAGGCCAACGCCAGCGCCTTGTGATACAGCCCGAACGCCCGCATCCCCTCAACCTTCGCCAGCGCATCGAAGCCCGCCACAGCGTCGGTCATTTTGCCATTGCCCAGATCGGCCCAAGCGGCAATCAAGGCGTCCGGCAGCGACCCCATCGAGGCCCCCGCCTTGCCATCCCGCAAGATCGCCTCATAGTCGTCGGCCATCACCTGATCAGCCAATATCGCAATCTGCCCGACTTGGCTTTCCCCACCGGTCTGCTGCAACCGCCGCGCCATTTCTGCCGCCACGGGAAAATCACCCAGCGAGATGTTTGCGATAACCGCACTTTCCAGCAGCGCCGGATTTGCCGGATCGGTGATTAACGCGCGGCCAAACCAGCTGGCTGCGGCGCGGTAATCGCTTGAACTGCCCGCCACCCGCGCCGCCAGATAGGCCCCCGCATCCTCGGCGTTGCCCTGCGCCATGGCAGACATTGGCGAAAGAGCAATCATCGCGGCAACGGCTAGGGTTACAAACGGGCTGGCACAGGTTTTCGGCATGGCGTCGGGTGGTCCTGTTGTTGGTTCACCCCAAAGCTAGTGCCGCCGGGCGCATCTGGCAATCAATTGCATGCCAAACTTGCCGCCAAATGCCACTTCTCGCGCAATTGTCAGCGAAAAACCCCGCCGACCACTACATATTGGGGTAGTTCGGCCCGCCACCGCCCTGCGGCGTGGTCCAGTTGATATTCTGGGTGGGGTCTTTGATATCGCAGGTCTTGCAATGCACGCAGTTCTGAAAGTTGATCACAAAGCGCGGGTCTTTGCCCGCGTCGGCCACCACTTCATAAACCCCCGCCGGGCAATACCGCTGTGCGGGTTCGGCGTATTGTGGCAGGTTCACTGAAATCGGCACCGAGGCATCCTTCAGCTTCAGGTGTGCCGGCTGGTTTTCGTCATGGTTGGTAAAGCTGAACGCCACATTGGTCAGCCGATCGAACGACAGCACACCATCGGGCTTCGGATAGTCAATCGGCGCGAAATCCTTGGCAAGCCCGGTCGCCGCCGCATCAGATTTGCCATGCTTCAAAGTGCCGAACACCGTAAACCCAAGCGTATTGGCCCACATATCAATGCCGCCACCCAAAAGCGATGCAATCAACCCATAGCGTGACCACAACGGTTTGACATTGCGCACCTTTTTCAGATCGCGCCCAATCGCCCCACCACGTACCGCTGTTTCATACGCAGTCAGCTCATCACTGCTGCGCCCCGCTTTGATCGCCGCAACCGCCGCTTCTGCTGCATGAATGCCCGACAGCATCGCGTTATGGTTGCCCTTGATGCGCGGCACGTTCACCAGCCCCGCCGTACAGCCCAGCAACGCCACCCCCGGTGCCACCATTTTCGGTATCGACTGCCAGCCACCTTCGGATATCGCCCGCGCGCCGTAAGCCACCCGTTTGCCACCCTTCAACAACTCCGCCACCATCGGGTGATGCTTGAAGCGTTGGAATTCCATGTAGGGGTACAAATGCGGGTTCTGATAATTCAGATGTACCACGAACCCCACATAGACCTGATTATTCTCAAGATGATAGATGAACGATCCACCACCGGCATTGCTGCCCAGCGGCCATCCCATCGTGTGCGTAACGGTGCCCAGCTTGTGCTTGGCCGGGTCGATCTCCCAGATTTCCTTCATGCCAAGGCCAAACTTCTGCGGGTCGCGGCCAGCGGACAGATCGTATTTCGCGATTACTTCCTTGGCCAAAGACCCCCGCACGCCCTCGCTCAGGAACACGTACTTACCGTGCAGCTCCATCCCCGGCTCATAGTTCGGCCCATGGCTGCCGTCCGGCAAAATGCCAAACTCCCCCGCCACCACACCGCGCACGTCACCCGCATCGCCATAGACCAACGCCGAACATGCCATGCCGGGGAATATCTCTACCCCTAACGCCTCGGCCTGTTCCGCCATCCAGCGGCAGACATTGGCCATCGACACAATGTAATTGCCATGGTTGTTCATCAACGGCGGCATCGGCCAATTCGGGATGCGCACTTTGCCCGCCGCCCCAAGGAAGAAGAAATTATCCTCCACCACCTCGGTCTTGATCGGCGCGCCACGGTCCCGCCAATCCGGCATCAACGCATCCAACCCCGATGGGTCCAGCACAGCCCCAGACAGAATATGCGCGCCAACCTCTGACCCTTTTTCCAGCACCACAACGGTCAGGTCACTATTCAACTGCTTCAGCTTGATCGCCGCCGACAGGCCCGCAGGCCCGGCCCCCACGATCACAACGTCATAATCCATCTTTTCGCGGGCAATAGTCTCGGTCATCGAAGCGATCCCTGTGGTGGTTCGGCGGCTGGCTTTAATCTGGCAAGGGTTTGCCCCATGACCCCGCCTTCGTCAATCGTGACGCAACAGCGCATCCGCCGCGTCTTTCCCATCATTCAATCACATTGCTGCCGACAGACCATGGCAAAGCTCTTGCATTTGCCGCTGCCGTCGGGTCAGTTGGGGGCAGGATAAGTGCAACGCCATGGCCCAACCGGGCCGTGGCCTTATCATTTATGAGTGAGGCCGATGGAAAAGATCCCGATGACCCGCGCGGGCCATTCCGCGCTAGACACCGAACTTAAGGTGCTGAAGTCTATTGAACGCCCGGCAGTGATCCGCGCGATTGCCGAGGCGCGCGAACATGGCGATCTATCGGAAAACGCCGAATACCACGCCGCCCGCGAAAAGCAGAGCTTCATCGAAGGCCGCATCAAGGAGCTGGAAGCGCTGCTATCGCTGGCCGAGGTGTTCGATCCGGCCAAGCTTTCAGGGGCTATTAAATTCGGGGCGACGGTAACTTTGGTGGATGAAGACACCGAAGAACAACGCACCTATCAGATCGTCGGTGAACAAGAAGCCGACATCGAACACGGTCTGCTGAATATCCGCTCGCCACTTGCCCGCGCCCTGATCGGCAAGGAGGAAGGCGATAGCATTGACGTGAAAACCCCTGGGGGCCAGCGCAGCTATGAGGTGCTGCGCGTCCAGTTTATTTGAACTCTTTTCTTGTATCGGGCCATTATGCCGGAATTGAAAGAAAGGCTACCAGACCTAGGCCGCGCGGCACCTGATGATGGTCGCAGCGGCCTTCGTCTGTCGCAAATCACCGCTGCCATTCTTAGTGTGGTTTGGGTGGTTGCGGTTGTCCTGTACCTGACCTTTGGCACGCCAGCAGACGGCCAAGGCACGCTTGGCCTGATAATGACGCTGATGCTGGTGTTCCTGCCGCTGGCGCTGATCTGGGTGGCGGTTACCACGCTGGGCAGCATCCGGTCGCTGCGCAATGATGCCGCCCGTCTGCAAGCCGCCGTCGACGCCATGCGCATGGCCTATGTTGCCAATCAACAAGCGTCCGGGGCAGCCGCGGCCAAACCATCGGTCGAAAAGAAGCTAGATGAAATCGTCGCCAGCCAGAAACAGGCCGAATCTGCGCTCGCCAGCTTTACCTCGCGCCGCGACGCCGCACTAACCGTTGCTTCTGCCGATGGCAAAGCGGCCCTCGCCGCCCCGCGCGCGGAACTCGGCGATGAACAACCCGGCCTCGCCCTTGGCACCCCCGCCGAAGATTTGCGCCCGCCGCTTTCCATCGCTGACTTCATTAGCGCGCTACAATTCCCCGAAAACGCTGATGATCGCGAAGGCTTTCGCGCCCTGCGCCGCGCCTTGGAAGACCGCACTGTCGCCAAGCTGATCCGGGCCGCCCAAGACGTGCTGACCCTGCTTAGCCAGGAAGGCATCTATATGGACGATCTGAAGCCAGACCGCGCCCGCCCTGAAATCTGGCGCCGCTTCGCCAACGGTGAACGGGGCCGCGCCATTGCCGGGCTCGGCGGCGTCCGCGATAGATCTAGCCTCGCCCTAACCGCCTCCCGCATGCGTGAAGACACCGTGTTTCGCGACGCAGGCCATCATTTCCTGCGCACCTTCGACAAAACCTTCGCCGAGTTCGAGAAAAACGCCAGCGACGCCGATCTTTCCGAAATGTCCGAAACCCGCACCGCCCGCGCTTTCATGCTGTTCGGTCGGGTGACGGGCACGTTCGACTAGAGCCTGTCCGCCAAAAGTGGATACTGGTTTTGTCGAAAGACAGGCGTAAAATCAAAAGGCTCTAACCGCTACACCAGTTTTCGCACCATCGTCGTCGCCGCCGAAAAGCCAAACACCAATCGCAGCAACCCAATCTGCGATGTCCGCGTCGGAATAAAACCCTGCCGTTCATACAGCGCCCGCGCACGCGGGTTGGCATCAATGACATCCAGCCGCACCGATGGATAGCCGCGCCGGCGCCCCTCGGCACAAATCGCGTCCAGCAATGCCGTGCCAACGCCTTGGCCCCGCGCAGCATCTGTCACGCAAATTCCGTCCATCAAGAACCGGTCATTGTCCAGATCGCGTTCCAGCAGCCACAACAGCCCCGCCCGCCACAGCGATCCGAAAATCCCGTACACAGCCTGCAGATCGGCCAATCCGCCACCCGCAAACGCGCCCTCGGGTGATTTGAACCCCACCAGCCCCAGCAGCGCACCGGTATCAGACAACGCCACAATTGCATGATCGCCCCGCATCACCTTTTCCAACAACCGGAACGCCAACCGATCCGGCCCCAAAACCCGGCCCAGTTTGCCACCAAACGCCTGCCAATAAAGTCGCGCCGCATCGTCGCGCAAATGTGCCGGCAGCCCGTTCTGGATGCTGATGCTCACTGCAATGCCCCTTCCAAGCGCGCCTTGAAACCTGCCCCAAGGATCCAGCCCTCCTCACTTTGCGCAGCCCCCTGCGGCAGGTCAAGCAGCGCCCCAAAGTCACCCCGCGCCGACAGCGCCCAAAAAGCCTGCGCCAACAGCCGCACTTGCGCTGCATCCTTGATCTCGCCTTGCGTGACCGCCAGAGCCACATCCCGCGCCAGCAAAGACAGATATACCTCAGTCAAAACCAACGGCGCCTCCACCGCATCAAACGGCCAGACTGCACAGCCCTCCCGCCGCGCCAGCCGCGCAATCATCGGCAGCCCCGTCAACGATTGCGATCCCACTGATCCCGTCGTGTACAACTTCCAGACCGATTGCGCACGCGGCACCGCCAGTTCGATCCGCCGCCGCTCAGTCAAACCCAAGCCCGCGTAATCCACCAGCTTGCGCGTGGGCAGGGTGGGCAGGTCCAACCCCGCTGGACGCCCCCAAAACGGCCCCGCCCCACCGAACCGCGTATTGATCCCCGCCGCCAGTTCAAACCGATTGCTACGATTGTCGGGGCCATCAACCAAATGCGCCTCCAGCCAATCCCAAACGCCGCGCGGCCCCGCCATGCCCGTCAACTGTCGCGCAAAGCCTTGCGGATAGCCCAGCGGAAAATCAAACCCCGCCAACACCCGCCGCCCCGCCGAAGCCTCAGCATCAAGCACCGCTACCAACGCCGCCTCAGCCGCCGCCCGCGTCCGGTGATAGCCAACTTCACAGCCCCCGGCCCGCGCGACCCCAATCCAGATTGCATCCGCTGACGCCTTTACTGGCGACGGCACATTAGCCGCCGACCAATCCACCACAATCACTGTGTCAAACGGCTGCAAGGCCCAGCTCGCGCAGAATGAAATCGGCAATCGCCTGCGTGTCGTTCAGATCCAGCACTGGCACTGACAATGCCGCCAGCGCCGCATCCGTCGCCACCGCCCGCACATTCGGATCGCCGGGTTGTATCAGATCATGCCCGGCCTCGCGCCGAAACACCTCGATCTTCGGATGCGTATCGCGCTTGTACCCTTCGACCAGCACCAGATCGACCGGCATCATCCGCGCCAGTACCCACCCCAATTCCGGCTCGTCCGCCCGATGTTCGCGCAACAGCGCCATCCGGTTTGCCGAGGCCAAAACCACCTCTTCCGCCCCCGCCGCCCGGTGCCGATAGGTATCCTTGCCCGGCTCGTCCAGATCGACGTCGTGATGCACATGCTTCACCGTCGATACCCGCAATCCCCGCCCCGATATTTCGGCCACCAGCCGTTCCATCAGGCTGGTCTTGCCAGCATTCTTCCAGCCGATCACACCGTAAACATTCATGCCAGCCCCCCGATCAACGCTTCCGCCGCCGCCAAATCCTCTGGCGAGTTCAAATTCCGAAACGCTCCATCATCGCCAAACACCGCTCGCATCGCCCCATTGGCATGCGCAAAATCCATCACCCTGGTTTTTACCCCCGATGCTAAAAATGCCCGCAACGCCGCCCTTAACTCAACAGGCCACAACCCAAACGTCGGATGATCCGCGCCGCCCGATGCTGCAATCGCCACCCCGCCCGCCGAGCCCTCCGCTGCCAAACAAAGCCGCGGCACCAGATCGCCCGGAAAGAACGGCGTATCAACCGCCACAGACACAACAGCACTAGCCCCCAAAGGCGCCGCCCAATCCAGTGCCGCCAAAATACCCGACAGCGGCCCTTGGCTGCTATCATCCGGCAGCACGGCAAACCCAACACCAAACCGACCCGCATCGCCATTGGCCGAGATTGCCACCCGCTCCACCTGCGGCTCCAGCCGATCCAACGCATGGGCAAGCAGACTGCGCCCCGCCAGCGGCAACAACGCCTTATCGCGCCCGCCCATCCGGCGCGCCGCACCGCCTGCAAGGATCACCCCGAATATCCGCAAACCGCCCCCCCCAGATCAGCCCTGACCATCCCACAAACCGCTGGTTTTGCCTAAGCTCTTCGATGGCCAGTGGTCACTGCAAAGGATGTCCGGCCAAGTTCCGCAATTGCAGCACGGCAACTGACCCCGCCAAGGGTCGGCGTTGGCGCGCGCCTCGCATCGAGCTATCAATCAGATTGGCGTTTCGTCCGCCTGTATCAACAACACACCATGGTTCTTATCGGCGTCGTCATCGGTAATGGTGCGGCTGGTCACACCCGGCACTTGGCCAAATTGGTCCGACAATTTCTTCGGATACCAGGTTGACCGAATGCCCTCAAACCCCGGCACACCGCCAAGAATCGACGTGACCGAATTTGAACATTGCGCTTTCGGCACTGCGCCATAGGCCTCGGCGCGCTGCTTCACCAACTCGGCCACACTCGGCGATACCACAACCGTTTGTTCAATCACCCGGAAGGTTTCACGCGCATGATAGTCGATGTAGAAATTCACAATCCGCGGCGTAATGCCGTAATGCACATCGTTGCGTTCCGGTATCCGCGGGTGCCGCCAAGTACCTGCCGGATCAAACATCACCCGCTGCGATGCATTGATCAGCAGCCCCGAATGCGCCCCGGCCTCGCTGCGATTGTTGATCACGGTGTACAGGGTAATCGACGTCGGCCCATCATGCACATAACGCGCTGCACTCACGGCTTCTTGCGGCGCGAAAACCGGCTCGGCTGCGCAGGCAGCAAGCCCCAACAGGGCCACAAAACACAAGACAAGACGGCGCATGGCGGCTTCCTTTGGTGAACGGATCAGGCGTTAGCCAATGCCATGAAAATCAGGATGCCGATTGTAAGGACGATCCCCCAAGTAACCATGCGGGTAAAGCCCGCAAAGGTCTTTTCCTGCGCTTTGATGTCCATGCTGCCATGCTTGTGCTCGGCCATGTCGTGTCTCCGGGTAAAACTGCGTTATCAGTCGCATATCTCATTAATCGCGCCCTGTCACGGGGGCCAACTGCGCCGTATTGGCACTGTTGCCCTCACATACGATGTCGCCGGTCAGGCAGAGCCATCACCACTTTCGCCACCAGCCCACCCCGTCGCCAACCTAAACCCAATCCGCCGCGCCGGCTCGTCCGGTTCAACCTTGCGGGCGGCCCGCAAAATCACGGAAACTTGGGTAACATGCTGGATAAGTTGGGTTTTGCCCCCCTCTTCGTCGCGGCCATAAAACGTCACCACATCCGGGTCGAAATACCCGACACCCTCAATCCGCAATACGCCTGCGTCACCACCGGCAAAGCCCATCGCAATTTCATGCGCTGCGTCCAGTTGCTGTTCGAAATTGCGGATGTACAGAATCAGCCGATCATACATCCACTCGGCGGGGCTTTTCTGATCAACCCCCCGCTCTTTCCACGCCTCGGGCAATGGCTGCTGTTCCGCCGTCGCCGGGGTGGTGGGGTCGGCATGAACCACACGCGCGCGGGGCGGTGCACAAGGATCATCCGCCACCGGTGCCGTCTTTGGTGTCTTCGCCATATCTTTGCCTCTAGTTTCGGATCACCCAGACCCAAGCCCCATCAGGCCCCATGGAACGTAAAACCTCGCCCCGCCGCAAGAGGAAGTTCAGATGTGCCACTGCCTCGACCAGCGCCAAGCCATATTCCCCCGGCCCAACTTCGCGCCGAAACAGCGGTACAAAGCACTGCGCTGCAGTTGACGGCACCACAAGATGCTCACGCAGCCGATCAAGCGCACTATGGTGGTTCGCCACCATCTGCTTCAACCGAAACGGCAGCCCGTAAAACGGCAGCTTATGCCCCGGCAACACCAATTGCGCGTCACTTGCAAAGGCCTCGAACCCCTTCGTCGATGCCAGCCAGTCTTGCAACGGGTCCGCCTCCGGCTCCGTCGGATAAACCCCGATATTGGCAGAGATATTGGGCAACATCTGATCCCCGCCCAAAACCACCCTGCCATCCTCGCTCCACAGCGTCGCATGGTCCGGCGCGTGACCCGATCCCAACCGCACAGTCCAGTTGCGCCCACCTGCTGCAATTACATCGCCTTCAACCATGCGGCTAAATCCCAGCGGCATTGGTGCCACTGCATCGGCAAAATTGAACGGCCGTTCTGCACTGCGCTTGACCAATAGGGCAGGGTCCATCCCTGCCCCCCGCCAAAACGCAATCTGCTGGGGCGACGGCCTGTCCTGCACATCCAGCACCAGCATCCGCGCATAAAGCCACGCCGTGCGCGTCATCAGCAATTCCGCACCCCGGCCCTGAAACCAGCCCGCCATCCCCACATGATCCGGGTGATGATGCGTCACAATCACCCGCCGCACCGGCTTGCCCGCCAACGGTCCTGCCAGCAGCCTGTCCCAAATGGCCATGCCCCGCTTTGACGCCATGCCAGTATCAACCAGCGTCCAACCATCGCCATCGTCCAGCGCAAAGACATTCACATGATCCAGCGCCATCGGCAGCGGCAATCGCATCCAAAGCACACCTTCGGCAACCTCCGTGGCCTTGCCCTCAACGGGGGGGTCCGCGAAGGGAAACCGCATCACACTCATGCGCCAAGATCCGCATCCGACAACGCATAAAGCCCCGCCGCCCCCAAACTCACCTGCGCCAACAGTGCTGCATGTTCTGGCAACAGCCGCTTTATGGCCACCGCAGCCAACGCCCGACGCGGGCCACCCTGCGCTTCAGCCATCGCCGCCGTCAGATGGAAATGCGCCCCCAATACCCGCGCAAACGCCCGCAAATACGGCACTGCCCCGGCAAACCGATCATTCATCTCCTGCGCCACCAAGCCCTCAGTCGCCTCGCGCAGCGCCTCCGCCGCATCCCAAACATCGTCGGCCAGTTCCGGCAACGCCGCCCGCGCGTCAACCGCCCCGCGCTGCACCTCTTCAATCAACCGCAGCGCCGCATCGCCCCCGTCCATCATCTTGCGACCGACCAGATCCATCGCCTGAATGCCATTCGTGCCTTCATAAATAGCCGTCACCCGCACATCGCGGCCAAACTGCGCCGCCCCGGTTTCCTCGATAAACCCCATGCCGCCATGCACCTGAACGCCCATCTGCGCCACGTCATTGCCCACATCGGTGCAATAGGCCTTGGCAATCGGCGTCAACAGCGCCGCCCGCGCCTGCCATTCGGCAGACCCGGTAGCCCGCGCCATATCAATCGCCACCGCACAAGACAGCGCAATCGCGCGGGCCGCAAACACCTCGGCCTTCATCACTGCCAGCATCCGGCGCACATCCGCATGTTCGACAATCGCCCCCTTGGCAGATAGCGGCGTCTTCCCCTGCCGCCGATCCAGCGCATAACCCAAAGCCTGCTGATACGCCGCCTCGGCAACCCCCAACCCCTGCACACCAACCCCAAGCCGCGCATTATTCATCATGGTGAACATCGCCGCCATGCCCTTATGTGGCTCGCCCACCATCCAGCCAATCGCCCCATCGTACTGCATCACCGCCGTCGGGCTGCCATGCAACCCCAGCTTATGCTCCAGACTGACCACGTTCAGCGAGTTCCTCGCCCCCAGCCGCCCCTCCGCATCGGGCACAAACTTCGGCACCATGAACAGACTGATCCCCCGCGTCCCGGCCTCCGCCCCCGGCAGCCGCGCCAGCACCAGATGGCAAACATTCTCGCTGAAATCATTGTCGGCCCAGGTGATGTAAATCTTCTGTCCGGTCACGGCGTAAGTCCCATCCCCCAACGGCTCCGCCTTGGTGCGCAGCGCGCCCACGTCGCTGCCCGCCTGCGGCTCTGTCAGGTTCATCGTCCCACACCAGTCGCCCGATACCAGCTTGGGGATGTACAATGCCTTCACCGCGTCCGACGCATGATGCTCCAACGCCTCGATCTGGCCTTGCGTCATCAGCGGGTTCAACTGCAACGCCAGACAAGCCGAGCCCATCATCTCATTCACCGCCGTCGCCACCACCATCGGCAACCCCATGCCGCCGTACTCCGGGGCCGCAGTCATCCCCACCCAACCCCCGGTCGCAATCGCCCGGTAACCATCCGCAAACCCCGGCGATGTCCGCACCACGCCGTTCTCCAACCGCGCCGGATGCTTGTCCCCCGCCCGGTTCAGCGGTGCCAGAGTTTCCTCGCACAGCCGCCCCGCCTCCGCCAGAATGGCCTCCACCACATCGCCACTCGCCTCGGCAAAAAGTTCTGTCGCAGAAACCTGATCCAGCCCAACCACATGCTGATACATGAACTGAAATTCCGAAAGCGGCGCGCGGTACGGCATGGCAATCTTCCTTCGTCTGGCTTGGCAAAGTGTCGCAGTCCAAGTATGGCCTGATTAATCTTGCAGGCTAACCGCTATGCAGAACCCATCAAGGCAGACGCTACGTCACACGATGTATCAAACCAAAACTCTCACGCCCACCCCAGATGGCTTGGCCGAAGCCGCCGCACTTCTGCGCAATGGCGAACTGGTGGCCTTCCCAACTGAAACCGTCTACGGCCTCGGCGGTGATGCCCGCTCCGACCTCGCCGTCGCCCGAATCTTCGCTGCCAAAGGCCGCCCGCGGTTCAACCCCCTCATCGTGCATGTCCCAGATCTTGCCGCCGCCCGCCAGATCGCCATCTTCGACGATATTGCCGAAGATATCGCCGCCGCTTTCTGGCCCGGCCCGCTAACGCTGGTCCTGCCGCTTAGACCCAGCGCCGCCCTATCCCCGCTCGTCACCGCAGACCTGCCATCGGTCGCCATCCGCATCCCCGCCCATCCGATCGCTCAAGCCCTGCTGCGCGCCTTCGGCGGCCCGCTTGCCGCCCCCTCCGCCAACCCCTCGGGCCGGATCTCGCCCACCCGCGCCGCCCATGTTCTCGACGGCCTCGCAGGCCGCATCGCCGCTGTGCTCGATGGCGGCCCCTGCGACGTCGGCGTCGAATCCACCATCCTCGGCCTTGACGGCCCGCCCACGCTCCTGCGCCCCGGCGGCATCCCGGTCGAGGCGTTGGAGTTAATGTTGCGCCACCCGCTGCCCACCGGCGGCAATGCCCACAAACCCACCGCCCCCGGCCAGCTTGCCTCGCACTACGCCCCCTCCGCCCACCTGCGCCTGAATGCCGAAACCTCCAACGAAACCGAAGTCTACCTCGGCTTCGGCCCCGCCCCCTTCACCCTGTCCGCCAGCCGTGATCTGGTCGAGGCCGCCGCCAACCTGTTCCACGCCTTGCGTGAGGCTGACCGCCTCGCTGGCCCAAATGGCCACATCGCCGTAGCCCCAATCCCTGATATCGGCCTAGGTCGCGCCATAAATGACCGCCTGCGCCGCGCCGCGGCGCCCCGCACCTAACCGCCGCACCTACCCCTCAATTTCGCTTCTGCCAAAATATCCCCGCCGGAGGCTCCCAAAATGAAACGCAGCACCCAACTCAAAGGCGCTGCGCCCTAAAATTCTGCATCAGAATTTTGCCAAGGATTTTCCTGAAAATCCTTCCCGCGAAACATTAACCGCGCGCCGGAATCCCACGCCCCTTTTGCACTGCGGGACGGGCCAAAAACCGGTCCAGATACGTCGGCACATTCACCAGATCGCTCCAGCCCACCAGATCTGTCGCCTTGTAGAAATCGCGCAGCGTCCCCAACCAGGGCGCTATCGCAATATCAGCAATCGAATACTCGCCCGCGACCCAATCCTTGTCCTGCAAAGCCCCATCCAGCACTTTTAAAAGCCGCGCCACTTCGGCCCGGTAGCGCTCTTTCGGGCGAGGGTCTTCAATCTCTTTGCCTGCAAAGGCATGGAAAAATCCGAGCTGGCCAAACATTGGCCCAACCCCACCCATCTGAAACATCAACCACTGCAAAATCTCGTATCTTTTGGCATCAGGCAGCAGCTTGCCGCTTTTCTCGGCCAGATAGATCAGAATTGCGCCGGACTCAAACAGCGCCAGCGGCTTACTTTCCGGCCCATCAGGATCAATAATCGCCGGGATCTTGTTATTCGGATTAAGCGAAAGGAAAGCCTCGCTCATTTGATCATTGGTCGCAAAATCCACCAGATGTGCGTCATACGGCAGCCCCATCTCTTCCAGCGCGATAGATACCTTCTGCCCATTTGGCGTTGGCAGCGAATAAAGCTGAATAGCGACTGCGTTGCGCGGAGCCCAACGGGCGGTAATCGGAAAATAGTCGAGGTTTTTCATGATGCGTCCTTGATGCCACAATGACGAACCTACGGATTTTTTCCCGTGAAAAAAGCTTAATGACTGTGCAATATCCACGATGTGCCTGTGCAAAGACGCGGGGCAGGGAAGCCCAAGTTGGGCCAATAATGGTAGGGAACTGTGAAATGTTAAAAGAATTCAAAGACTTCATCGCCAAGGGCAATGTTATGGACTTGGCGGTCGGTATCATCATCGGTGCGGCGTTCACCGCAATTGTAAGCAGCCTTGTCGGCGATCTGATCAACCCGATCATCGGTCTGATCCTTGGCGGCGTTAACTTCTCGGACATGTTCCTTGATCTGTCCGGCACCAATCCGGCGTCGTTTGCCGCCGCCAAAGAATCCGGCGCAGCGGTGTTTGCCTACGGTGCCTTCATCACCGCCATCATCAACTTCCTGATCATCGCATTTGTGGTTTTCATGTTGGTAAAGGCTGTGAACAAGCTGAAGGGTCCGGCTCCTGCCGCAGCCCCCGCTGGCCCAACCGCAGAAGAGCTGCTGACCCAAATCCGCGACTCGCTGAAAGCACGCTGATCGCCAATGATAGTGAAAAAGCCCCCCGGTTTCGGGGGCTTTTTTGTGCCTAATTGACGGCGTTCCGCGCCGATTCCCAATTTCGCCATATCCGATATGCCGTCAGCACGAGGATCGGCGAAAAGTTCAGCAGAACGTTGCCCACAATTCCAAGCCCATAAATCGCCACCCAATGCAGAAATGTCGCCGCCGCCGCCACATAGGCCAGACGGTGCAGCCGCTTCCAATTCCGCCCCAACCGCCGCACCGCGCCATTGGTCGACGTCACCGCCAACGGTATCAGCAAGGCGAACGCCAACCAGCCAAGAAGGATATAAGTCCAGCCAAGCTGGCTCCACAGCACCCCAAAGCTGCTGATGCTGGCCACGTACAGCACCAGATGCAAACAGCCATAGATGAATGCAGCCACCCCAATGGCCCGTCGGTTCCGCACCAGCCACTTCGGCCCACGCCACCCCGGCAACGCCATCGACAGCGGCGTTGCGCACAATGCAATGATCAACAGGCGGGCCGAAGCCTCACCACTTGGTTCCAGCAAGTTATGCAGCCGATGCTCATCATGCCCGGAAAAGAACTGCCACACGATCCCAACCGCAGGCAGCGCCAGCACGAACCAAAACCACCGCCGCATCAGAAAAGCACGCATGACTGACCCCGTTAATACCCGGCCACTCTATGCGCGCATCTCCACCAAAGTCATCAGATGTTCAACGCCGCCGTCGCATCGATTACTGGCAGACCCAACGCCGCCCCGACAGCCGCATAAGTCAACTTGCCCGCATGGGTGTTCAGCCCGGCCAGCAGATGCTTGTCATCCGCGCAGGCCTTCTTCCACCCCTTGTCGGCCAGCGCCAACATGAACGGCAGCGTCGCATTGCCCAAGGCCAGCGTCGATGTCCGTGGCACGGCGCCCGGCATGTTCGCCACGCAATAATGCATGATGCCGTCCACTTCATAAATCGGGTCATGGTGCGTCGTCGCGCGGCTTGTCTCAAAACATCCGCCCTGATCAATCGCCACATCCACCAACGCCGCCCCCGGCTTCAGTTCCTTCAATTGCGCCCGAGAGATCAACTTTGGCGCTGCAGCCCCCGGCACCAGCACCGCCCCGATGATCATATCGGCAGCCCTCGCCAGCTCAATCGTCGCGCCCGCATTGGCAAAGCCGCATTTGAACACCCCGCCAAACACATCATCCAGATAGCGCAACCGGTTCACCGACCGGTCCAGCACCGTCACATCCGCCCCCATGCCGGCCGCAATCTTCGCCGCATGCGTCCCCACAACCCCGCCACCGATCACCAGAACCCGCGCTGGCAGCACACCTGGCACGCCACCCATCAACACGCCGCGCCCGCCATTGGCCTTCTGCAGCGTCCATGCGCCAACCTGCGGCGCCAACCGGCCTGCCACTTCCGACATTGGTGCCAACAGCGGCAGCCCGCCCCGATCATCCGTCACCGTTTCATAAGCAATCGCCGTCACACCCGACGCCAACAAATCCGCCGTCTGCGCCGCGTCCGGTGCCAAATGCAGATAGGTGAACAAAACCTGCCCAGCCCGCAACCGCGCCCGCTCCACTGCCTGCGGCTCTTTCACTTTCACAATCATCTCGGCCGCCGCAAACACCTCGTCCGCCGTGCCGACAATCGTTGCCCCCGCGGCCACATAATCAGCGTCGGTAAAGCCAGCGCCCAAACCGGCCCCGGTTTCGATCAACACGACATGGCCGTGGCCAACCGCTTCCCGCGCCGCATTCGGTGTCACACCAACGCGAAATTCCTGCGGTTTAATCTCTTTCGGGCAACCGATTTTCATGAACTCACTCCCAGATGGACCAAACGTCCTTACCTCGGATCGTCGCTCATTTCCGCTGCCGATGCTTTGAAATTTATAGGACAGATCAGCTAAAACTTGGTAGATTATTGCGCACAGATCAAAATCACGCGAAGAAATCACCATGAACACAGAATTAGACGCAACCGACCTCCGCATCCTTGGTGTTCTGCAAAAGGATGGCCGCATCACCAACGCCGATCTGTCCGATCGCGTCAACCTGTCCCCCTCCGCCTGCCACCGCCGCGTGCAACGGCTGGAGGATGACGGCTTCATCGCCGCCTACGTCGCCCTGCTCGACACTCGCAAAATGGGCCGCCCCACCACTGTCTATGTCGAGATTACCCTGCAAGGCCAAGCCGATGACGTGCTGGATGCGTTCGAACGCGAGGTCGCAAAAGTCCCCGATATCCTCGAATGTCACCTGATGGCAGGCACTGCCGATTACCTGATCAAGATCATGGCCGAAGACACCGAAGACTTCGCCCGCATCCACCGCCAGTTCCTGTCGCGCCTGCCCGGTGTCCGCCAAATGCAATCCAGCTTCGCCCTGCGCACTGTGGTGAAAACAACCGCTCTGGCGGTTTAGCCCGCCGTTGTCACAAATCTGTTGCGAAACGGCCGTAGCGGTAGCTTGCCCACCTAACGGATACGACCATGACCAACACTCCCCTCAACGTCCTGTTCCTCTGCACTGGCAATTCCGCCCGCTCCATCCTTGCCGAAGCGGTGCTGAACCACCTCGGCAATGGCCGCTTCATAGGCCACTCCGCCGGATCACGCCCTGCTGGCCAGCCCAATCCCTTCGCCATCAGCCTGCTGCAACGCGAAGGCATCGACACCGCCTTTGCCCGCTCCAAAAGCTGGGATGAATTCGCCACCCCCGATGCGCCCAAACTCGATTTCGTCTTCACGGTCTGTGACAATGCCGCAGCCGAAGAATGCCCCTACTGGCCCGGCCAACCCATATCGGCCCACTGGGGCCTGCCCGATCCCGCCGCCGTCGAAGGCTCCGATGCCGAAAAGGCCCTGGCCTTTGCTGATACCTACCGCGCCCTTACGCGCCGCATAGGTGCCTTTGTCGCCCTGCCAATGGCAACGCTTGATGCGATGACCCTGCAATCGCGCCTGACCGACATCGGCAAAGACACCGCATGACCACCGCCCGCCGTCTGGCCTCCGAAGGCTTGGGTACTGCGCTGCTTGTCACCGCCGTCGTCGGCTCGGGCATCATGGCCGATACGCTGACTGACGACATCGCCCTGTCGCTACTGGCCAACACCCTTGCCACCGGGGCCGCGCTGATCATGCTGATCACCACTTTCGCCCCCGTCTCCGGCGCACACTTTAACCCCGCTGTCACCCTTGTCATGGCCCTGCGCCGCGAACTGCCCGCCATGCTCGCCCTGGCCTACATCATCGCCCAATGCACTGGCGGTATCATCGGCACCTTCGCCGCCCACGCCATGTTCGAGCTACCAATTCTGCAGGCATCCACTACCATCCGCACCGGTTCCGCCCAGTGGCTGGCAGAAGGCATCGCCACCTTCGGCCTGATCCTCGCCATCCTCGGTGCCATCAATGCCCGTGCAAACGTCGCGGTCACTGTCGCTGCCTATATCACAGCCGCCTACTGGTTCACCGCATCCACCAGCTTTGCCAACCCCGCCGTGGCAGTCGCCCGCGCCCTGACCGACACCTTCGCAGGCATCCGCCCCACCGATCTGCCCGGCTTCATCGCAGCCCAGATCGTCGGTGCCATACTGGCCATGGTCTTTGGCAACTGGCTGTTTCGCCCAGATCAAAAATGAAAAACCCCCGGGCCTTCGCACGGGGGTCAATCGGGGCGGGTATCGCTACCCCAGTGTTCGCAAACGTCATGCACCTTGTTAAAGGCTCAAAGACCGCCTTCGCGCTGTAGCTTTTTGCGTGCTAGCTTGCGCGCACGCCGGATCGCTTCGGCTTGCTCGCGGGCTTTCTTAACGGACGGTTTCTCGAAATGTTGCTTAAGCTTCATTTCGCGGAAAACGCCTTCGCGCTGGAGCTTTTTCTTCAAAGCCCGAAGGGCTTGCTCGACGTTATTGTCGCGGACGCTGACCTGCATGTGGTTGTCACCACCTTCCTAGGTTAAAGTTGCACTTTGATGTGCAGGCTGGCGGGCTATAACAAAGCAATCCCCGCTTGTCTACCAATCGCGGAACGGAGGGTGCTATGGATCAAACAAACACGATGGACCATGCAAAAGACGCGGTTCTTGATGCCGCATTGCCGCATGTGGCCTTTGACGGCTGGTCTGCCGCCACCCTGCGCGCCGCAACGGCTGATTTGGGCGTAGCCCCCGCTTTGGTCGCGGCTCTGTTCCCGCGCGGTGCGGTCGACCTTGCCTTGGCCTACCATCATCGGGGCGATGCCCTGATGCGCGAACGCTTCGCCGCCGAAGATCTGACCGGCCTGCGCTACAGCGAAAAAGTCGCCCGCGCCGTGCGCCTGCGGCTTGAAGTGGCATCTGACAAAGAGGCGGTTCGCCGTGGCACCACACTGTTTGCGCTGCCGCAACATTCCGCCGACGGTGCCCGCGCCATCTGGGGCACCGCCGACGCCATCTGGACGGCGCTTGGCGATACTTCGAACGATCTGAACTGGTATTCCAAACGCGCCGTCCTGTCCGCCGTTTACGGCTCCACCGTGCTGTTCTGGCTCGGCGACGACAGCCCCGATCAACAGGCAACATGGGAGTTTCTGGACCGCCGCATCGAAAACGTCTTGTCGTTTGAGAAATTTAAATCATCCCTGCGCGATAACCCAATTTCCAAGGCCTTCGCCGCTGGCCCCGGACGCCTGTTTGACAAGATCAAAGCGCCAAAGATGCCCGATGACCTGCCCGGTTCATTCATGGATCGCTTTCGCAATTAAAGGACGACCCTGATGAGCCTACCGCACGCAATGCTCGCAATGGCAATCACCGAACCGGGCGGGCCAGACGTGCTGCAACCTGTGTCGGTTCCGGTTCCGGTGCCGGGCCATGGCCAGATCCTGATCAAGATCGCCTATGCCGGCGTCAACCGCCCCGACGCGCTGCAAAGGGCAGGGGCCTACGCCCCGCCGCCCAGCGCCTCCCCCCTGCCGGGGCTGGAGGCGGCGGGCCACGTTGCCGCCGTTGGTGCAGGCGTTGTGCGCTGGGCTGTCGGCGACGCGGTCTGCGCGCTGCTGCCGGGCGGTGGCTACGCCGAATACGCACTAACCAACGAAGCGCATGCACTTCCCGTGCCGTTGGGCATGACACTGCGCGATGCCGCCTGCCTGCCCGAAACCTGTTTCACCGTCTGGTCCAACGTCGTCATCCGTGGCGGCCTGAAAGCAGGCGAGCGTTTCTTGGTGCACGGCGGATCGTCCGGTATCGGCACAACCGCCATCCAGATCGCTAAGGCCCTTGGTGTCCGCGTTTTCACCACTGCTGGATCGGCCGAAAAATGCGAAGCCTGCGTGGCGTTGGGTGCCGACCGCGCCATCAACTACCGCGAGGAAGATTTCGTCGATATCCTGCAAAAAGAAGGCGGCGCGCATCTGATCCTTGATATGGTCGGCGGCAGCTATCTGCCCCGCAACGTCAAAGCGCTTGCCGACGATGGCCGCCTCGTGCAGATCGCCTTCCTGACCGGCCCCAAAGTCGAACTGAACTTCGCCGAGGTGATGATGCGCCGCCTGACCATCACCGGATCAACTCTGCGCCCGCAATCCGACCTCGCCAAAGCCCGCTACGCCGAGGCAATAGAAACCCACGTCTGGCCCATGATCCAAAAAGGCGCCTTCGCCCCCGTCATCGACAGCGAGTTTGCCCTCGACCAAGCCGCCGCCGCCCACTGGCGCATCGAAAGCTCGGGTCACATCGGCAAAATCGTGCTGCGGGTGGTCGATTAAAGCGCATTCCGAAAAGTGTGAAACGGTTTTCGGATAAAAATGCGCGTCAAAAGAAAAGGTTAAAGCGCGCGTTTGAGTCTTATCAAACGCAAACCGCTTTAACGCCGCCTACAACAGCGCCCGCCCTTCCACATAATGCCCGTACAGCGTCGTCATGACGCTGATCCCCACCATCACGCTCAGCCACTGCACGATCACCACCCAGATAAACGCCGGCACACCTGTCAGCCCCAGCAGATAAATCGGCCCGCTCCCCACTATAATCGACGCAACAATCGAAATCAGCGCCAGCACAAAGATCGTGCCCCCCTTGCCCGCCATCTTGCGCCAGGCATCACCCAGCCCCAAAGGCTCGCCCAATGCCGCTGCTGGCAGCGCCGGGCTAAGTCGGTAAAACACGTAAATAACCGGCCACGCCATCAGCAACCCCACGATAATCCCGTACACCGGTACCGCCCCCAGCGACAGCTGCCTGCCCCCGAACATCGCAGCCGTCACCAGCCCGATGATCAGCGCCGTCACAAACGCCACAGCAACCACCGCCAACCCGATCAGGAACCCCTTGGCGAAATAAGCCCAGATCCGGTCGCCATGCCACGCCGGGATCACCGCCCCGCTATCCTCTTCGCGCAACACATACCGATGCCACGCCACCGCAATCCACAGCCCGGCAATCGTTGACAGCAGCAGGTACAGCACCACCCGACCCCACGGAAACGTTCCCGCCATCATCATCGCCCGCCCGCCATCGGCCGAATAAATCACTTGCACCCCCAGCACGAACACCAGCGCAATTTGCAGCACCGTCAGCAGCCCCGATATCCGCACCGCCGCCGAAAAGTTGCCAAACACCTGCCGCACCGCATGAATGAAAATCTGCAAACCCTGCATGGCGTCTCCTGTCCCTTGCTACACCCACTAGGCGGTGCAACCCGGCACCAAGTCAAGAAGCCAATCCCCGCCACAACTTAGCCCCCCTAGCGCACCGCCTCCATCACCGCATCCTGCAACCTGCAATCCCGCACCACATCATCCCCACAGGTGCGAAACCCAATATCCTTCGTCAAACACACCCGCACTTCCTCGATCATCCCGGCATCGCAGGTCACTGTCACCATATCCCGCGCCAACCCCGGATTGGCCTCCAGAAACGCGTCCTCCACCACCGATGCCGGCAATTCCACATCCCGCCCCAGCCCCCGAAACACCTCCGGTATCACCACCGCGCCGTAAGCCCGTCGTGACACCGCAAAATACTCCGCCGCCGCCAGCCCCGCACAGCGCCCATGCTTTTTCCACTCGTAAAACGCCAACCCGGCACCCCCCATGATATCCGCCATCGCCGCCGTCTCGGCGCGCGTCGGATCCCGCTCCCCCGTCCGGCAATAGCTCGGATAGCCATCCTCAAACTGCGGCCACAACCCGTGCAGCGTGAAGCTCAACCCCCGCCCCGCATCACACTGCGGATCGCCGCGCGCATCCCCCGTTTCGGCACACCAATTCGGCGACCATGACAGCGACATCACGTAATAGTCAAACTCGCCCGCCCGCTCACCTTCCGCCCATGCCGCCCCGGCCAGCCACGCCATCATCAGCCCAACAATAACATGACGCATTTGCTCTTTCCTCCACTCGGGATCACGACTATATACCCCTCAACTTCCCGAAACCGAGAAGACGCAAGGAAAGCCTTGCAGCCGTTTTCCCGGCCCAAGAAAGATTTGTAAAGGCCCGCCGACCTGCACCCCGTAGTCGCAGGCAAACCAAAGGACCAAACCGATGAACAAGCCGCTCATGGCCAAAGCCACTGCCGTCTGGCTGGTTGATAACACCACGCTGACCTTCAAACAGGTCGCCGATTTCTGCGGCATGCACGAGCTTGAAATTCAGGGCATCGCCGACGGCGACGTGGCCACTGGCGTCAAAGGCTTCGATCCCGTCGCCAACAACCAGCTGGACCCGATTGAAATTGAGCGTGGTCAAAAAGACCCGACGTATCACCTGAAGCTGAAATTCATCGCCTCCGCCGTGGGCGAAGAAAAGCGCCGCGGCCCGCGCTATACCCCGCTGTCCAAACGCCAGGATCGCCCGGCAGCGATCCTGTGGCTGGTCAAATTCCACCCCGAACTGACAGATGGCCAGATCGGCAAGCTGGTCGGCACCACCAAGCCCACCATCCTGACCATCCGCGAACGCAGCCACTGGAACATCAACAACATCCAGCCGATCGATCCGGTCGCCCTCGGCCTGTGCCGCCAGTCAGAACTTGACGCCGCCGTGCAAGTCGCCGCCCGCAAGAAAAACCCCGATGGTGCTGTCATGTCAGATGACGAACGCCGCAAACTGGTGTCCACCGAACAATCGCTCGGCATGGCCACAGACCCCAAAACCGCCTCCGGCCTCGACGCCCTGTCGCAATTCGCCAAACCGACCAAAGAGGAAAGCCCGGCAGACTATTCCGACGCCGAAAGCTTCTTCAACCTGCCCGAAGACGACGATGAAGACGACGAGGACGAAGACGACGATAAAAAGCGCTGATTGCCGCGCCACAGGGTCAGCCCAAACAAAAGCCCCGGTCGAAAGACCGGGGCTTTTTGGGTTGCACCACCTCCACTTACCCGTTTTGCCACGCGTCAAATGGGTGGCGCCCGGTTGTCCGGGCAAGCGCGGTCCCAACCAGCCGCACGGTAGGCCATGTCGAGTGTTCTGTTTTAGTTGCCGCATCGCAAAAAACATGTCCTAATCCGTGTTCGACAGATGCCTACCCTTCAGCAATTCGTCATTGTCGTTCATTTCAACAAGAGGATTGTGGCATTGTCATCATCAGGTAATCCCACGCTTCTTGACACCCCGTGGTTTCTTCAAGGCGGCGGTCACGTTGGCGCGTTGCTGCGCCAGATCGATTGGTCAAAACATCCCCTTGGCCAACCGGCATCTTGGCCATCGCTCGTGCAAGCAACGGTCACGATCATTTTGGGTTCACGCCAACCAATGTTCATGGTGTGGGGACCCAAACATTCGATGCTTTACAACGACGGGTATGCGCAGCTGTGCGGCAAACGGCACCCGGCATCGCTTGGCGCCCCTATGGCTGAGGTTTGGTATGATATTTGGAATGTGGTCGGAGATTTGGTTAGGCGCGTCTACGCCGGTGAATCCATCCATATGGATGACATCGAGCTTTTGATGCATCGCAACGGCTTTCCCGAAGAGGCGCACTTTTCGTTCTCGTATAACCCGCTTCGAAACGAACAAGGCGATGTTATTGGGCTTTTTTGTGCCTGTGCCGAAATAACGCAAGAAGTATTTCTAAAGCGGGATCTGGCACATGAACGCGCCTTGCTGCGGCAAATGTTTGAACAGGCCCCCAGTTTTATCGCCAAGCTAGACGGACCGGACCACACCTTTGAATTCGTCAATCCGTCTTTCGTTCGGCTCGTCGGTGATAGGGATATCATTGGAAAACCTATTCGAACTGCATTTCCCGATGCACAAGGTCAAGGCTATTTTGAAATGCTCGACTCCGTTCTGACAACAGGAAAGGCCGTTACCTCCAAAGCGTCACCATTGCTGCTGCAAAAGGTGCGGGACCATCCGATGGAAGAACGCTTTGTAGACTTTGTCTACCAACCCGTGTGCAACACCGCTGGCAGTGTGACCGGAGTTTTTGTCGAAGGAGTCGACGTCACAGACAGCGTTCGGGCGATGACAGCTTTGCAGATCAGCGAACAATTCCTGCGCTCGGTGTTGAAAGCATCGCCGGACTGCGTCAAAGTTCTCGATCTCGAAGGGCGAGTGGAATACATAAACGATAACGGGCGCTTGCTGTTGGAAGTGCCGGATGGCAAGAAATTGGACGGCAGCAATTGGACGGACTTTTGGGCAGACATAGATGCTCACGAGGTCATGAAATCCGTGGAGCTTGCAAAAAAGGGCCAACCAAGCGGATTTCAAGTGTACTCTGATACCTTCGCCGGAAATCGACGATACTGGGACGTTCGCGTTACCCCGATGTTAAACTCACAGGGCCAACCCGAACGCATCTTGGCGGTTTCGCGCGACCTGACTTACCTGAAACAGATCGAGGAAGATCGCGAGCATCTGATGCAAGAACTTTCGCACCGGTTGAATAATTCCTTCACCCTGGTTAGTTCCGTGATCAACCAGACTCTGCGCAAAGCGACGTCGGTGGATGCCGCTCGTGAGACTCTGACCGGCCGGGTGCGCGCACTTGCCGGCGCTCAGAGCATACTGACGAAATCTGTCACCGACAAAATGGACATCCACGAAGTCGTTGAAGCAGCTTTGCTGCCCCACCGCACCGGTGAAGGGCGCTTTGTCATAAATGGTCCAATGGTCAATATCAACGGCAAACAGGGTCTGGGCTTATCGTTGGCGCTGCACGAACTTGCTACCAACGCCACCAAATATGGGGCACTTTCGGACAGCCATGGCCAAGTTACAATTGATTGGGGTATCGGACCAAACGGGCAGTTTTACTTCAATTGGCAAGAAAGCGGCGGACCGGCGGTCAGCCCGCCTCAGCACAGCGGCTTCGGCAGCATCCTGATCGAGAAAATCGTGAGCACTTACTTTGATGGCACCGCTAAGTTGCATTACGCATCTGATGGGGTTGTGTTGAATTTGACAGGAACTATTGAAGTTCTTGATAATACTCAATCGCCAGACCCTTACTGAAATTCCCCTGCTTAGCGTACACTTCTTTTCACACCAAACTGCGGAACTCTCCGAAGTA
This sequence comes from uncultured Alphaproteobacteria bacterium, assembly GCA_963708425.1. Taxonomy (GTDB): domain Bacteria; phylum Pseudomonadota; class Alphaproteobacteria; order Rhodobacterales; family Rhodobacteraceae; genus JACMNW01. The sequence goes on along the minus strand of OY970206.1, from coordinate 1,218,685 downwards.
AGAACGGGAATGGCTGCATAGGGCTGGCTGCGGCCATTCGGAGTCTTAAGTTGTTTGGCCGGTTCTGATCGTGAAGAGACAACCGGTCGTCAAAGTAAGCCATGTTAAAAAATCCGATAGGACGTCACACTTTTTTGGCAGCAACTATGCACTTGCTCGCGTGGATGGTGCTAATTTCCCGGTCAACTGGTCCGCTCCAAAACTCCTAACAACTCCTTAACAAAACTCACAAAAACCAACAAAACCAACGCATTAACAATCGTAACACGCGTGTTACCCACCCGGTAACACACTCCTCAAAACTTCTTTCGGGCCTTCAAAGCCGCCCCGATTGTCCCGTCATCCAGATAATCCAGCTCCCCCCCAATCGGCACCCCCTGAGCCAGCGAGGTGATCGAAATATCAAACCCAGCCAAAACATCCGCAATATAATGGGCCGTCGTTTGCCCATCCACGGTGGCATTCAAAGCCAGAATAACCTCCGTCACCCCCTCCTCCCCCATCCGATCCAGAAGCAGCGGAATCCGCAATTCCTCCGGCCCGACAGAATCCAGCGCCGACAAAGTCCCGCCCAGAACATGATAGCGGCCCCGAAAGGCCCCCCCCCGCTCCATCGCCCACAAATCAGCGACGTCTTCGACCACACAAATCTCGCCCGTAGCCCGCCTCGGATCGGCACAGATATCGCAGACCTCCGCCGAACAGATATTGCCGCACCGCGAACAATCCCGGGCCGAAGCGGCCACCTCGGCCATAATCTGCGCAAGCGGAGCCATCACCCCATCGCGGCGTTTCAACAGCATCAAAACCGCCCGCCGCGCCGACCGCGGCCCAAGCCCCGGCAGCCGCGCCATCAGATCGATCAGCGTTTCAATGTCAGAGACGGCGTTGCGCATCAAAACGGCAGCTTCATGCCCGGCGGCAGGCCCAGACCTTCAGTCAGCTTGCTCATTTCCTGTTGATTGCGGATCGCGGCCTTCCCCTGCGCGTCCTTGATCGCGGCCAGGATCAGGTCTTCCACAACCTCTTTCTCGGACGCAACAAAGATCGAAGGATCAATCTCCAGCCCCGTCAAATCCCCTTTTGCCGTCGCCCGCGCTTTTACCAGCCCGCCGCCGGATTCGCCAACAACCACGATCTTCGCCATGTCTTCCTGCAGGCTCGCCATCTTGCCCTGCAAGTCCTGCGCCGCCTTCATCATCTTGGCCATATCGCCAAGTCCGCCCAAGCCTTTCAGCATCGTCTTGCCCTTTCAGTCAACTTCAAACGGATCCCATTCATCCTCGACCTCCGGCAGCGCCTCAATCGCCGCCGACGCGGCCATCGCTTCGGGCGTGCGGATTGCGATAATCTTTGCCCCGGGAAAGGCTGCCATCACGGCCTGAACCAACGGGATGCTGCCTGCCTCGGCCTCGGTTTCAAGGCGGTCTTTATCGCGCGCCTCGACAATCGTCGCGGCCCCGCCTTCGTTGACGACCGACACCCCCCAACGACCGCCAGTCCATCCCGCCAATCGCTGCGACAGGCGCGAGGCGAGGTCTGGGGCAGCGTAATTCGTGGGCTGAAACTCGATCCGACCGGGCGAATAGCGGGCAAGACGAAGGCAGCTTTCCACTTCGTACAGCAGCTTCATATCGCGCTTTTCGCGGATCAGGGCGACAACTTGATCAAAGCTCATAAAGGGGGCGAGCGCGCCTTCGGCCACGGCTAAGGCAGTGACGGCACCCGACATCGACGGCCCGGAGGACTGGCCACGAGGTGCGGCCATCATGCGGGGGGCCGATGCAGTGGCAGCGCCGCCTGATCCGCCATTAGACGGGGCAGGGGGCTGGGTTTGGCTTTGCAGCCGCTTGATCAGCGTTTCAGGATCGGGCAGGTCTGCCACGTGTGTCAGCCGGATGACAGCCATTTCGGCGGCCATCATCGCGTTCGGGGCCAAGGCCACTTCTTCCAGCGATTTCAGCAGCATTTGCCACATTCGGCTGAGCATCCGCATTGCAAGACGCTGCGCCATATCAAGGCCACGTTCGCGCTCATCGGGGGGAGTTGTCGGGTCTTCCGCCGTTTCGGGAGTGATCTTGATGACCGAAATCCAATGCGTAATCTCGGCCAGATCGCGCAGCACGGCCATCGGATCGGCACCGTCTGCATACTGCGCGGACAGTTCTGACAGCGCGCCTGCAGCGTCGCCTTTCATGATCAGATCGAACAGGTCCAGCACGCGGCCACGGTCAGCCAAACCCAACATTGCACGCACTTGTTCGGCGGTGGTTTCGCCAGCCCCGTGCGAGATAGATTGATCCAGCAAGCTGGTGGCATCGCGGGCCGAGCCTTCGGCGGCGCGGGTGATCAGGGCAAGTGCGGCTTCGGTGATTTGCGCGCCTTCGGACGCGGCGATTTTTTTCAACAGCGCCATCATCACTTCGGGTTCGATCCGCTTCAGATCAAACCGCTGGCAGCGCGACAGGACGGTCACCGGAACCTTGCGAATTTCGGTGGTGGCGAAGATGAATTTCACATGCGCGGGCGGTTCTTCCAGCGTTTTCAACAGGGCGTTGAAGGCAGAGGTCGACAGCATGTGCACTTCGTCGATGATGTAGATTTTGTAGCGGGCAGAGGCGGCGCGGTAATGCACGGATTCGATGATTTCACGAATATCGCCGACGCCGGTGCGCGAGGCTGCGTCCATTTCCATGACGTCGACATGGCGGCCATCGCTGATCGCGCGGCAAGGGTCGCACTGACCGCAAGGTTCGGTCGTGGGGCCGCTATTGCCGTCTGGCCCGACGCAGTTCAGGCCCTTGGCAATGATCCGTGCGGTGGTGGTTTTGCCGGTGCCCCGGATGCCGGTCATGATAAACGCATGTGCGATACGGTCCGCTGCGAAGGCGTTCTTCAGGGTGCGCACCATCGCCTCTTGGCCGACCAGATCGGCAAAGGTTTCAGGCCGGTATTTCCGGGCGAGCACTTGGTAGACAGGGGCGGGTGTGTCGGACATTTATCCTCACGAGAATCAGAATTTATAGACTAGGCGTGGGTTGCCAGAGCGTCCACCCAGATAGGGCGGCTTAGCGTTTCTTTGGCCAAGTGGGGGCGGACTTATTGCCGCGCGCGCCTGTTTGGACCGGCGTATTCGTTCGGTTTTCATCCAGCAGTTTCCGCCAGCGTTCAAGCCTGTCGGCGTCCAACTTGCCAGCCTTTATCGCTGCTTGCACCGCACAGCCGGGTTCATGGGCGTGGGTGCAATCGCGAAAGCGGCATTGTGGGGCCAGTTCAGTGATTTCGGCAAACAGGCTGTCGATGCCGAACGCCACGTCGCTGACATGTAGCGACCGCATGCCGGGAGTATCAATCACCCAACCGCCACCTTGAATGGCGTGCAGCGAGCGGGCGGTTGTGGTGTGGCGGCCCTTGGCATCGGCTTCGCGGATGCCACCGGTGGCTTGTGGCGCGTCTTGGTCTGGGCCGACGAGGGTGTTCAGCAGGGTCGATTTGCCAACTCCGGACGACCCGATCAGGGCGACGGTTTGGCCACAGTTGCACCACGGGGCCAAGGTTTGCACGGCGTCTGGCGATTTGGCGTTGAGTGAAACCGCAACCAATCCACGTTGCAATGCGCGGGCTTGGGTCAGGTAGACTTCGGCATCGGCGACCGTATCGGCTTTGGTCAGCACGATGACCGGATCGGTGCCTGCCTCATTCGCCAAGGCGAGATAGCGCTCCAGACGGGCCGGATTGAAATCGGCATTGCACGAGGTGACGATGAAAAGGGTGTCGACGTTGGCGGCGATGAGTTGTGGGATTTTGCCGCCTTCAAGCCGCCGTTCCAGCACGGTTTTGCGAGCAAGGCGGCGGTGGAGGAGGTGGCTTTGCGGATCGGCCAGCACCCAGTCGCCAACTGCGTAATCAGTTGTGTTGGCATGTGTTGGCAGAGTCAGGCGGACGGTATCTGTGCCAAAATTGGCAGTCAGGCGTGATCTATGGACGGTGGCGATGCGCATCGGAACTAAGCCATCGTCTTCGCCGTCAACCAGTTGATCGCCAAAGAAAGAGGACCAGCCAAGACTGTCTTGTTCGGCTGTGTGATTTGGAGTTTCCGTCAATGCATCGGCCAATCGCCCGGGGTCTTCGACATTCGTATCCGTCCCCGGCAAACTTGGGTGAGAGGCTGAACACGACCCAAGTGGGTCTCGTTACGGCTGCTTCCTTCCGGACCTGACCGGGTTGGCGAGGCACTTGCCCGCGCCAACCTCTCAACCGCCCATATAGTCGCGGCAGGGCAAATGCGCAAGTCTGCAGGTGTGAAAGCGATGGCATGCCGAAAGACGATGGCATAGCATTTTGGTGTACCGTAGGGGGGCATCAAATGGCTGCGCGTTTGATACGAATTGAATGGCCTAATTTCGGCACGCCTGATTTGCCGCCAGCACTAAGCCTTGCCGAGATGCAGGGGCGTATGGCGGCATTTCGGGCGGCAATTGCAGCGCGCGGCTATGGTGCGGCGGTCGTTTATGGTGACCGTGAGCATGCCGCGAATTTGCATTGGCTGACTGGGTTTGATCCGCGGTTTGAAGAAGCGGTGCTTATCGTGACACCCGGCGACGCGCTGTTGCTGGCGGGCAATGAGTGTCTTCCCTACACCGGCATTTCGCCCTTGCTGCGGGCGGGGGAAATTAGGGCCGGGCACTGCGCCAGCTTGTCTTTGCCGTCGCAACCGCGCGAAGGCAGGCGGCTGGGGGATTGGCTGGCAGAGGCGGTTCCGAAGGGCTGCAAGCTGGGGGCGATTGGCTGGAAGTGGTTCGAGGCGGGGGAGGTGGACGATCCGGCGACTGCGCTGGATATCCCGGTGTTTCTGGCCGATCCGTTGCGGCGCATTGCCAGCTGGGTAGAAAACGCGACCGATCTGATGATGCATCCTGGGTATGGCCTGCGCGCAAGGGTGGATGCGGCGGAAATTGCCCGGTTGGAGTTTTCAAACCATATGGCGGCGCGTGCGCTGCGGCAGATGGTGTTTTCGTTCCGCGAAGGAATGACGGATTTTGAGGCCTATCAGGCGGGGGGTATCGGTGGCCTGCCACTAGGGTGCCATTCGACCTTTGCCACTGGCGGGCGGGCTGCGCAGGGGCTGTCTGGGCCAACCGGCGAGGTGTTGCGCGCCGGACAGCAGATTTCGTTCAACATCTGCCATTGGGGATCCAACATTTGCCGTTCGGGTTGGCTTGCACGCACTGCGGATGATCTGCCCATTGAGGCGCGGGACTACGTTGGCAGTTTCGCCGCGCCGTATGTCCAGGCGCTGTCGCGATGGTTTTCGCTGATGCGCCCCGGCGTTTCTGGCGGCGACGTCTGGGCACAGATGCGGGCCGCACTGCCGTTTGATACCTTCGACGTGTACCTGAACCCCGGCCATTTGATCGGGATGGATGAATGGTTGTCTTCGCCGATTTACGAAGGGTCAGAATTGCCGTTGGCTTTGGGCATGGCGATGCAGTGCGACGTTATCCCCGGACACTCGGTTTGGGGATCGACCCGCATGGAAGATGGCTATGTTATTGCCGACGCTGCTTTGCAGGCAGATCTTTTGGCCAAATATCCGGCGGTCGCGGCAAGATGCAAGGCAAGGGCACAGTTCATGAAAACGGTGATCGGCCTGGACGTCGCCGACACACTGTTACCGCTGGCTGATACTTGCGGTATCGTGGCACCTTATTTGTTGGACCCCGCGCTTGTGATCGCGCTTTAGATCAGCCCCGCCGCGCGTGCGCCGCTGATCAGATCATCCGCCAGATGGTGCGCAAAGCGGCCCATCGATGGCACAAGATCGGGCACTTGAACGACGCGCATTCCGGCGGCATGGGCCGCTTCTGCACCAACTTCGCTGTCTTCGAACACCAGACAGCGGGCCGGGGTCACGCCAAGCAGTTTTGCGGCCAACAAGTACGGATCAGGTGCCGGTTTGGCGCGCTGCACATCGTCAAGCGTTACCAAATGGTGAAAGTCCGCCGACAAACCTGCCTGCGCCACCTTTCGAACGGCGCCGTTGCGGCTGGATGAAGTGGCGATGGCTTTGGGCTGCGCGATCAGCGACAGAAGTTCGCGCACGCCAGGCTTTAGTGGCATGCCTGACAGCAGTTCTTGGTGCATGGACGCCGCGACACGGCGATCAAGATCAGCCAGATCAAGGCTGGGATAGCGGGCGGCAATCAACCGTTCGCCGGTGGGCATGTCTTTGCCAATCAGGGTGTGTAGAAAATCATGTTCAACTGCAAAACCCATCGCATCAAATGCTGCCACCGTAGCAGTCATTGCCAGCCGTTCGGTGTCAATCAGCGTGCCGTCCAAATCGAAAATCACTGCGTCAAACACTTGCCCACGCCTCCTTGATTGCCGCTGTGATAGCCGATCACAGCCGAAGGCGAAAGCGTAGGAATCCGGTTAGGGTGGAACCGATAGGTTCGATCATCAGATGCATCAGGTCTTCCAAATGGTCCGTGGCTTTCGGCGACGTATCAAAGACGACCGAAGTGCCTGGCATCGCCACGAAACGCGTATTTTGCGGTGTGATTCTTGCCGTGGCGCGGTACTTTGCAAAGTAAGACAGCACCACGTTCAAGTTGGTTTCAGTTGATTGAAACAGCACGCGATCGTCGGCCAAAACCATGCTGTCAGTATTCGCCGAAACACGGTAGCTGTTGGTGGCAATGACAAAATTAGATTTTAGATCCAGTGGTTCTCCTTCGAACGACAACCCGACGATGCGTGCACTTTCGGGATTTATCAGTGCGCCACGAACGTCAAACCGCGGTGGTCTGCTGAGATCGATCTGGAAGCGCAGGCCGAATATCATGTCAAAGTTGAAGCTAGGGAATTCTGGGTTGATCAAAGGTGCGTCGGTGGCACCGGGTAGTATTTGATTGAAGATGCCGACCGCATATTCCAGCCAATTCGCAATTTCGGTACCGGTAAGGCATATGGCAGCACTGGTGTTGGGATAGATGTAAAGATCCGCCGCGTGACGCAACATCACATCACCAGCGGGCACATTGGTATAGTTTTCAGGCCCGCCTCGCCCGCCAGCCTTGAACGGAGCAACCGAACACAGCACCGGTAGCTCCGCAAAGGCGGTGGAAGCTAAGGCATCTTTAACAAACAGGATCTGCGCTTCGGCAACCAGTTGCAACGCTGGCGCGTCAGAAACCAGCGCGAAGAAGCTATGCAAGGCCACGTCGGAATGCCCGATGGGCTGACGAGTCCAATCTAGTGCTTCAAGATGAGCCGCCGATGTCACGGCGACAACACCGGGGTGGCTTTCAACTAACTGCGCTCCCCTGCCAGCAGTATCGCCGCGCCAGATCGGCCGCGCCTCAGACTTGTGGCGGCGAACTTTGTACATTCCGGCGTGATAAGACAAATATAGATCAATCACCCCAAGGTGCGATCCGTAAGAGCCTGGCATAACAGTAGGTTTTCCACAAAGGGTGCCAAACAACGGGTCAACGTGTTCGGTGCCGGCGAAATCATCCGATGGAAAAACAAGATGCGAATGGCCGGCGATCACCGCATCAATGCCGTCGATCCGCGCAAGCGCCGTTGACGCGTTTTCCAGTCCGGGTGACGCGTCGGGTGATCCGATGCCGGAGTGCGACAGCGCAATGATCAGATCGGCCCCGTCGCGCTTCATCTGCGGCACGTAGATATTTGCTGCATCAACAATGTCGCTTGTGGTCAGATGGTCGGCAAGGTGGCGGCGATCCCAGATCATTATCTGCGGCGGGGCAAAGCCGATCACCCCTATTTTCAAAGGAAACTTCACTCCCTCGGCATTGACGACAGTCCGTTTGAGCATGATGTAGGGGGGAATTAGCGTGCGCTCAGGCCCGTCATCGGCGACGCGCAACACGTTCGCGGCGACAATCGGAAAGTTTGCCCCCGCAAGCGAAGTTGTCAGAAAATCAAGGCCGTAGTTAAACTCGTGATTGCCCAAGGTGCCGGCGTCATACCGTAGATAGTTCATCGCGGCGATCATCGGGTGAACTTGGCCACGCCTTTGGTCATGCGTTTGCACAACATAGTCACCCAAGGGGCTGCCTTGCAGAAAATCGCCGTTATCAAATAGCAGGCTGTTTTCGGCTTCGTCGCGTGCTTCGGCAATAAGGCTGGCAGTACGGGCCAGCCCAAGCCGATCTGTATTGGTATCGGCATAATAGTCGTAGGGCATGATATGCACGTGCAGGTCGGACGTTGCCAGCAGGCGTAAGTGTATCTCGGTTTGGCCTATAGGGTCAGCCGGACTTCCTTCGGGCGAACTGTCTGCGGTGGTTTCCGACCGGGCAGTGAAGGCGTTCTTGAATTCCAAAATCGTAAATCCATCAACCAGATATCTTGGCCCAACTTGCACTTGCGGCTGCTTTGCGGCTTTCCCGGCATATGTTAGGCACGCCAATGGGGAAAGGCATACGCCGACGTTTTCTGAAGTATTCGCCTGACGGTTGCAATTTGGTGTCTGCGCGGTTGGGCTTTGCCTGTCCGTGTTAGGCGTGGCAAGACGTACCGACAGACAGGATCGGGTGGCGACATGCTGCATGCTGAAACGGTGACATTTGGCAGTTCGGGGCTTGATCGGGCGGCATTGCTGCGTGCCGACGCAGACGCCGTATCCGCCCTGCTGGCCCGGGGGCAGGTACTTGCCCTGTGGCGGGGCAAACCGCTGGCAATCAGGGGCGATGGTTTGGCGTGGCTGTCAGCGGGCCATCCGGCGCTATCGCACGCAAGCGATGATTTTGTCTTCTTGGGATTGGATGACGGTACGCCGCGCTTTGCCGCCGACATTTCCGCGTGGTCGCCCGAAGCCGGCGCGCAGGGGATCGAGGCTGGTTTCTTTGATGCGTCCGAACAAAGCCATCCCGCGTTGCCCGCCGATCAGGTGTTTGTCGAATTGCGTGGCATCATGACGCGCCTTACCCCGCGTGAGGCCGAATTGGCCGCCACAGCAAAGGCGTTGGTGCATTGGCATCGTAGTCATGCATTTTGTGCAGGCTGCGGCGCGCCGTCGTCGATGCGCATGGCGGGTTGGCAGCGCGGTTGTTCTTCTTGCGGGGCGCAGCATTTTCCGCGGACTGATCCGGTCGTGATCATGTTGGTCACGCGCGGCAATCAGGTATTGCTGGGTCGATCGTCAGCCTGGCCAGACGGCATGTATTCGCTGCTGGCAGGCTTTGTCGAACCCGGCGAAACCTTGGAAGCCGCCGTGCGCCGAGAAGTGGCCGAAGAGGCGGGCATCACAGTTGGCGCAGTGCGATACCTTGCCAGCCAGCCGTGGCCATTTCCTGCATCTTTGATGGTGGGATGTGCGGCGGACGCCCGTTCAGACCAGATCGTGATTGATCCCGACGAACTGCAAGACGCCCTATGGATCAGCCGCGAAGATATGGTCGCTGTCATTGCGGGGGAACATCCCGTGATAAAGCCGTCACGCAAAGGATCCATCGCACATTTCCTACTTGCCAACTGGCTTTCAGACAGGCTGGATTAGGCCCGAGCACCCATCCGCCATGATCGTTCGGGCAGCAGGGGGCAGTGGCGCTTTGGGTGGCGCAAGGAAGGCTGTGGCGGATGAAGTTCACCTCTCGTCAAGACATTGAGGCACCGGTTGCTTATGTCTTTGCGGCACTAAAGGATTTTGAGTCTTGGGAACGGGCGGCGCTGCGGCGTGGTGCAGATGTTGCGCGCACCGACAAGCTGGCTGACGTTAAGCCCGGCCTGTCCTGGATGGTGAAATTTGCGTATCGCGGCAGGGAACGGCGGCTTGCGCTGCGGCTGATTGGCTTGGAACAACCCACAATGATGGAGTTTTCTGGCACCGGCACATCGCTTGATGGGCAAGCGGGCATTGATCTGATGGCGCTGGCGGCACGGCGCACACGCCTAAGCGTGACTCTTGATCTGAAACCAAAATCTATCGGCGCGCGGGTCATCTTGCAATCACTGCGGTTGGCAAAAGCGCGGCTAAACCGACGTTTTTCCGAGCGCGTACTGCAGCTTTGCACGGAAATTGAAGCACGCTATCACCAGTCGACGCGCGGCTGATTGACCTTAGCGCTGCCGATCTGCCGGATAGACGCCAAGTATTTCGAACGCCGACGTAAAATATGCCAGCTCTTCCAGTGCCAAACGCACACTGGTGTCTTCGGGATGGCCTTCGATATCGGCATAGAATTCGGTCGCGGTGAACGATCCGCCAACCATGTAGCTTTCCAACTTGGTCATGTTCACGCCATTGGTCGCAAATCCGCCCATCGCTTTGTAAAGGGCTGCCGGAATGTTGCGGACCCGAAAGATGAAAGTGGTCATCATCGAACCAGTACCGCGGCGGCTGTGGTCGGCCTGCCGTGACATCACGAGGAAACGGGTGGTGTTGTTGGATTGGTCTTCGATCTGGCGGGCTAAGATATCCAGTCCGTAAATCTCGGCCGCCAGTTCTGATGCCAGGGCCGCCTCGGCAGGATCGCCCAATGCGGCAACCTCGCGTGCTGCGGCGGCGTTGTCGGACCAATTTAGCGTCGTCAGGTTGTTGTCTTTCAGGAACGTCCCGCATTGCCCCAGCAGAATTGACATGCAGCGCACGCGCTTGACTTGCGACAGCGTTGTGCCCTTCACGGCCAGCAAGTTGATATGCACCCGCACGAAGGCCTCGTCGATAATATGCAACCCGCTGTCGGGCAAAAGTCGATGGACATCGGCAACCCGGCCATAGGTCGAATTTTCCAATCCCAGCATCGCCAGATCAACATCGCCATTGCGGCAACGATCAATCGCCTCTTCAAATGTCGCGCAGGGCACGGCCTCCATATTTGGTCGCGCTTGACGGCAGGCTTGGTGGGAATAGGCCCCAAGTTCCCCCTGAAAGGCGATACGACCGGTCATACAGTGGCGCTCCATCCGAAAAAGGCCCCTCAGGGGCGATTGGTCGCGCTACTACACCTTGAAACTCATGGGGGGAAGCGGGTAGATAGCCCGGCATAAGACGGCCAAGGGAAGTGCTTCATGTTCGACACAATGACAATAACCAAGATACTGGGCGCGGTTTGTGGATCGCTGCTGATCTTGCTGCTTGGCAAATGGGCGGCGGAAACGCTGTACCACACGGGCCCGGTCGCGCATGGCGACGAAGAGGTCGCACAAGCCTACGTCATTGATACCGGGGCGGAGGCCGCCGGTGACGGTGCCGCGGAAGCGGGTCCGCCCTTTGCCGACGTGCTTGCCGCCGCTGACGTCGGTGCGGGAGAAAAAGTTTTTGCCAAGTGCAAAGCGTGTCACAAGGTGGATGGTACTGACGGCACCGGCCCACATCTGAATGGTGTGATTGATCGCGCGAAAGCGTCGATTGCAGGCTTCCCCTACTCGGACGCGCTGAAGGCGATGGCGGCCGATGCTTGGACCACTGACAATATGAATGGCTTCCTGACCAACCCAAAAACCTATGCCCCAGGCACCAAGATGAGCTTTGCGGGCTTGGGCAAAGTCGAAGACCGCGCAAATGTGATTGCTTATCTGGCAACGCTGAAGTGATGATGTGAACACCGCTAACGCAAAGCCGCCTCGTTTTTGGGGCGGCTTTTTCTGTTTTTGATCCGCGGGCATCACGCAAACGCAACTTGCCATCGACAAGGTTCGATTTAGCATAAATTACCTATAGTATGACAAAACGGCGACAAGACGGAGGGTCCAGAATGCAGCGGCACAGGAAAGCCAAAATCAACGCAGCGGCTACGGCATTGGCGGTAAGCAAGCCTTTGGGCCTGGCGGGCTGGTTTGGGACTGGCCTGTTGATCGTCTCGCTGGCCGGATGGGCGGTTGCCGCACGGGCAGAGACTACCATCGCGTCGCATGGCATTTCGACCTTTGGCGAACTGAAATACTCAGCTGACTTCAAGTATCTCGACTATGTAAACCCCGAAGCCCCCAAGGGCGGCGAAATATCCCAATGGGCACCGGGCACGTTTGACTCCCTCAATCCCTATTCGGTGAAAGGGGTTTCTGCAGCCCTAAGCTCAATCTTCTACGAAGGTATCCTGACAGCGACTTCGGATGAAATCGGTGCCGCCTACTGTCTTATGTGCGAAACGATGGAATATCCCGAAGATCGGTCGTGGGTGATCTTCAATTTGCGCAAGGATGTCAAGTTCTCGGACGGCTCGCCGCTGACTGCCGAAGATGTTGTGTTCAGCTATAACCTTTTCAGCGAAAAGGGCATTGCGGAATTTCGGTCGGTCTTCAACGAAAAGTTCCAGTCGGTAGAAGTGCTGGATCCCTACCGCGTGAAGTTTACCTTCACCCCCGGCACCAATTTTCGCGATATGCCGTCCACCGCGGGCAGTTTAACGGTCATTTCAAAGGCCTATTACGAGGCAAACAAGCAAGATCTTGAAGAATCGACCCTGAAACCATTTCTTGGCACCGCGGCCTATGTGCTGGACAGCATGAAGCCGGGTCAACAAATTGTCTACAAGCGCAACCCAGATTACTGGGCCACCAACCTTCCATTCGGAATTGGGAGGAATAACTTTGACCATATTCGCATTGAATACTTCGGTGATGACACCGCTGCGCTGGAAGGCTTCAAATCTGGTGTCTACACCTTCCGCAATGAAAACTCGTCAAAGAACTGGGCGACGGCCTATGATTTTGAGAATGTGAAAAACGGCACAGTGATCAAGACGGAACTGCCGAACGGCAGTATCGCCACGGGTCAGGGCTTCTTGTTCAACCTGCGCCGCGAGAAATTTCAAGACCCCCGCGTTCGTGAGGCGATTGGGCTGATGTTCAACTTTGAATGGTCGAACCAGACGTTATTCTACGGCCTATATGCGCGCATCAATTCGATCTGGGAAAATACCGCGATGGCCGCAGTCGGCGCCGCCACCCCCGCCGAGGTTGCCGTTTTGCAGCCGTTTGTCGACGAAGGACTGCTGCCAGCATCGATTCTGACCGACGACGCGGTGATGGGATCTGTTTCTACTGCGGAAAACGCTCTGGATCGCAAAAATCTACGCCGCGCCTCTGCCCTGCTCGACGAGGCAGGCTGGACGGTAGGCGATGATGGTATGCGCCGCAACGACAAGGGCGAAACGTTGGTTGTGCAGTTTCTGGAAGATACGCCAACCTTTGAACGGGTGCTTAGCCCATATGTCGAAAACCTGCGTGCACTTGGCGTTGATGCGTCGCTCAACATGATTGATCCAGCGCAGATGAGCCAGCGCACCGATCCGCCGAATTTCGATTTCGACATCATTGTCGGCAGTGCTGTGAATGGCGGCTATGAACCGGGCGGCGAGTTGAAGCAGGCCTACTCGTCAGCAACCATTAACAATTCAACGCGCAATCGCGCCGGGGTCTCCCATCCAGCGTTGGACAAGCTGACTGACATGGTCGAAGGTGCGAAGACCCGTGAAGAACTGGATGTAGTAGTTCAATCGCTTGATCGCGTGTTGCGTTCAATAAGATTTTGGGTTCCGCAATGGTACAAGAATGTGCATACCGTAGCCTACTACGACCAGTTTGAGCACCCCGAAACCCTACCCCCCTATGCCTTGGGCGAGCTGGAGTTCTGGTGGTTCGACTCTGAGAAGGCCGAAAAGCTCAAAGCTGCGGGCGTGCTGAAGTAACCGATGATAGCGTACATCCTTCGCCGCTTGCTGCTGGTGATCCCAACTCTGTTCGGGATCATGGTGATAAACTTCGCGCTAACTCAATTTGTGCCGGGCGGGCCGTTTGACCAGATCGAAGCGCGGCTTGAAGGCGACGGTGACGTAATTGGCGCGGTTTCTGGCACCCAGGGTGATGATACTGGTGGCAAGCAGGACGCTGGCGGCGGTTACGTCGGCGCGCGGGGGTTGCCGCCCGAATTTCGCGCCAAGCTAGAGGTGGAATTTGGCTTTGCCCGCTTCGTTTGCCCCGAAGGTTATGTTGGCACACTGACCCAGCAGGCCAAGGATTGCGAAAAAGAGATGATCCCGGCGCTGGAACGGTTCTTCATCATGATGGGGAAATTCATCCGCTTTGATTTTGGCGAAAGCTACTTCCGTTCGGCTGGCGTGCTGGAATTGGTGGCGGAAAAGATGCCAGTGTCGATCACGCTGGGTCTGTGGTCCACGTTGATTGCCTATCTGATTTCCATCCCGCTCGGCATTCGCAAGGCGGTGCACGATGGATCGACGTTTGATAGCTGGACATCAGCTATCATCATCGCAGCCTATGCTTTGCCGGGCCTTTTGGTGGCGGTCATGTTGTTGGTCTTGTTCGCAGGTGGGTCGTATTGGCAGATATTCCCGCTGCGGGGGCTGACATCATCCAACTTCGCGGACCTACCTTTGTTGGGTAAAGTGGGTGATTATCTCTGGCACATCGCTCTACCCGTGACGGCATCAACGATTGCATCGTTTGCGACCCTGACATTGCTAACCAAGAACAGCTTTCTGGATGAGATCAAAAAGCAGTATGTGATGACGGCGCGGGCCAAGGGGCTGTCCGAACGCAGCGTGCTTTATGGCCATGTGTTCCGCAACGCGATGCTGATCGTAATCGCGGGTTTCCCAAGCCTTTTTATCGGCGTGTTCTTTGGCGGCAGCCTGATCATCGAAACAATCTTCAGCCTGGATGGCCTTGGCCAGCTCGGCTATAAGTCCGCGCTTGAGCGCGATTATCCGGTCATTTTCGGCACGCTGTTTGCCTTTGGCCTGATGGGTCTGGTGGTGGGGATACTTTCGGATCTGATGTATGTCTGGGTTGACCCCCGCATTGATTTTGAACGGCGGGGCTAGATGCGACTTTCTACCCTGAACCAGCGGCGTTGGCGCAACTTCAGATCAAATCGGCGGGCCTATTGGTCTTTAATCATCTTTTCCATTCTGTTCGGCCTATCGCTCTTCGCCGAAGTCTTGGCTAATGATCGTCCCTTGCTGGTGACCTATCGCGGCGAATGGCGAATGCCGTTTCTGAAGTTTTATTCCGAAGCAGACTTTGGCGGCGATTTCCGCACCGAAGCAAATTACAAATCGCCCGAGGTGCAGTGCCTTATCTTGACGGGTGGGTTGCTGGATTGCTTTGACGAGCCTGAAACCATGGTTCAGGCCGTGGAACTGGGCAAGTTTGATGCGGCCACCGAAGGGTTTTCCGAAGGCTCGATCCTATGGCCGCTGATACCCTACAGCTATAACACAATCAACGATCTAGGCGGGCAGGCAGCGCCGTCTGCGCCTGATGCAAACCACTGGCTAGGCACTGATGATACATCGCGCGATGTTTTGGCGCGGGTGATATACGGCTTCCGTCTTTCGGTGACGGTTGGGCTGATTGTAACTTTGCTGACCTCGATCATCGGCATCGCTGCGGGGGCGGTGCAGGGCTATTTCGGTGGGTTGGTTGATCTGGTCTTTCAACGCTTGCTTGAAATCTGGGGCTCGGTGCCAGAACTATACTTCATCATTATCGTGTTCTCGGTTTGGCAGCGTGGCTTCTGGCTGTTGCTGGCGATCATGGTGTTGTTCGGCTGGACAAGGCTTGTTGGCATCGTGCGGGCAGAATTTCTGCGTGCGCGAAATTTTGAGTATGTGCGGGCCGCCAAAGCACTAGGTGTGCCAGACCGCGTTATCATCTTTCGACATGTTCTGCCGAATGCCATGGTTGCTACGCTGACACTGCTGCCATTCGTCATTTCAGGCACCATCGGGTCACTGGCGGCGCTGGACTACTTAGGTTTCGGTTTGCCTGCATCACTGCCGTCGCTTGGCCAACTGGCGCGGCAGGCGCAACAGAATCTGCAAATGCCGTCGCTGGCGTTCACGTCATTTTTCACGTTCGCCATCAT
Organism: uncultured Alphaproteobacteria bacterium; assembly: GCA_963708425.1. Classification (GTDB taxonomy): domain Bacteria; phylum Pseudomonadota; class Alphaproteobacteria; order Rhodobacterales; family Rhodobacteraceae; genus JACMNW01. Next base: position 1,202,820 of record OY970206.1, on the reverse strand, counting down.
GCTTTCGTTGCTGGTCTTCATCTTCGAGGGTGTGCGCGACGCGTTTGACCCCAGAAAGACATTCCGATGAACGTCGTGCTGGATGTGAAAAACCTGAACGTCACATTCCGCCAGGACGGCAGGCTTATTCACGCCGTCCGTGACGTCAGCTTTACCGTGGCCAAAGGTGAAACTGTGGCGCTGGTTGGCGAAAGCGGGTCGGGCAAATCGGTAACGGCGCTGTCGACTGTGTCGCTGCTGCCGGACAGTGCCGAAGTCACCGGATCAATCCGCTACACCGGCACCGAAATGGTCGGTGCCGATGAGCCTTCGTTACGCCGGGTGCGAGGCAATGATATCAGTTTCATCTTCCAAGAACCGATGACGTCGCTTAACCCGTTGCACACGATCGAGCGGCAGCTGGCCGAAAGCCTTTCCCTGCATCAGGGTCTAAGCGGCGCCCCCGCCCGCGCTCGAATTCTGGACCTGCTGCAAAAGGTCGGCATACGTGAGGCTGAAAGCCGGTTGCAAGCCTATCCGCACCAATTATCCGGCGGTCAACGCCAGCGCGTGATGATCGCCATGGCGCTGGCGAATGGGCCGGAATTGCTGATCGCGGATGAACCGACAACCGCGCTGGATGTCACGATTCAGGCGCAGATATTGCAACTGCTGGCCGATCTGAAGACACGCGAAGGCCTTAGCCTGCTGTTCATCACCCATGATCTGGGTGTCGTGCGCCGCATCGCCGACCGCGTTTGCGTGATGCAGGGGGGCGAGATTGTGGAACAGGGGCCAGCGGCGCAGGTATTCGCAAACCCGCAGCATCCCTATACCCAAAAGCTGCTGGCGGCAGAACCGAAGGGCCAGCCCGACCCTGTGCCGGACAACTCAGAAACCGTGGTTTCCACCGACAGCCTGCGCGTCTGGTTTCCCATCAATCGCGGACTAATGCGTAAAACCGTCGGTCATGTGAAGGCGGTCAATGATGCCAGTCTGACTGTGCGCAAGGGTGAAACTCTTGGCATCGTTGGCGAAAGTGGTTCCGGCAAAACGACGCTGGCCAACGCGATTTTGCGCCTGATTCCATCAACCGGCAGAATCGTGGTTCTGGGGCAAGATATTCAGGGTTGGCGAACAGCACAGATGCGCAGCCTGCGTCGCGATATGCAGGTGGTGTTCCAAGACCCCTATGGCAGCTTGTCACCCCGTATGACGGTGGAAGAGATTATTGCCGAAGGGCTTGGCGTGCACGGCGTCGAGCCGGGCCGTGATCGGCACCAGATGGTGGCGGAGATCATGGTCGAGGTCGGTCTTGATCCGGCCAGTATGGGCCGCTATCCGCATGAGTTTTCCGGTGGTCAGCGCCAGCGCGTGGCGATTGCCCGCGCGATGATCCTGCGCCCGCAGCTGCTAGTGCTTGATGAACCGACCAGCGCGCTGGATATGACGGTGCAGGTGCAGATCGTCGATCTGCTGCGGGCATTGCAGCGCAAATGGGGGCTGGCGTATATTTTCATCAGCCATGATCTGCGCGTCGTCCGCGCCATGTCGCACAAGGTTATCGTGATGAAAGATGGCGATATCGTCGAGGCCAGCGATACCGCCAGCCTGTTTGATGCCCCGCAAACCGACTATACCCGCGCGCTGATGGCAGCCGCATTTGGGGGTTAAGGCGCGGTGAAAATTCTGTTTGTGCATCAGAACTTTCCCGGGCAGTTTCTGCATCTTGCCCCCGAATTGCAACGCCGCGGACATGATTGCATGGCCCTGACCGATAGCCAGAACAAGCGCCCGTCGGCCATTCCCGTCGTCCGATACCGCCACGACGCCGTGACGGTTGATCCGGCAGCCACGCGTCTGGGCCGCAACTATACCCTGATGTCGGATCGCGGCGTTACGGTTGCCCGCGCCGCCTGCCAATTGCGGGATACCAAGGGCTATGTCCCGGATGTGATCATCGGTCATTCCGGTTGGGGCGAGACGCTGTTTTTGAAAGAGGTTTGGCCAACGGCGAAGTTGATCGTCTATGCCGAGTTCTACTATCGCGGGCAGGGTGCCGATGTGGGCTTTGATGCTGAGTTTAACCCACCCAACTTTGATCAGGTGATGATTGCCCAAGGCCGCGCGGCATATCTGGGCCAAGCCCTGCTGCATGCCGACGCCGGTCTGTCGCCGACCGAGTGGCAAGCCAGTTCGTACCCCGCACCGCTGCGCGGCCTGATCAATGTTATTCATGACGGCATTGATACCGCTGTGATGCAGCCAAACGCGCAGGCTGCGTTCACGCTGCCCAACGGCAAAAGCCTGCAAGCAGGCGACGAGGTTCTTACCTTCGTGAATCGCAATCTGGAACCCTATCGCGGCTATCACATCTTCATGCGCGCCCTGCCGCAAGTTCTGGCCGCGCGACCCGACGCCGAGGTGGTGATTGTGGGCGGCGATGAGGTCAGCTATGGAGCCACGCCGAAAGGAGCCAAGGGCTGGAAGGACGTGATCCTTGATGAAGTGCGCGACAAAATTGATCGGTCCCGCGTACATTTTCTAGGCCGGGTGCCCTATGTCCATTTCACAGCACTGATGCAGGTTAGCCGTGCCCATGCCTACCTGACATACCCCTTCGTGCTGTCATGGTCGATGCTGGAGGCGATGTCAGCCGGCGCGCTTGTCATCGGATCACGAACTGCCCCGGTGCAAGAGGTTATCAGCCATGGCATCAACGGCCTGCTGGTTGATTTCTTTGATGTGCCGGTATGGGAAAAGGCGCTGATAGGTGCACTTGGCAATCCATCAGCCTATTCTGACATTCGCCGCGCCGCCCGCCAAACCATAATTGATCGCTTCGATCTGCGGGCCACCTCGTTGCCGCGCCTTCTGGAATTCGTGGAATCGCACACGCCCGACATCTAATGCGCCATGAGCACCGGCACCGTCATCTGCTCCAGCATGGATCGGGTCGCGCCACCCATAACAGCCTCGCGAAACCGCGAATGCCCGTAAGCACCCATAACCAAAAGCCCAGCGTTCTGGTCCATTAGAACGCGGCTTAGCACATCGGCAATCCTGGGCAGCGTGCGCGCCAGAACCAAAACTTCGGCCCTCACTCCGTGCCGCACCAGCATTTGGCACAAAGTGTTGCCAGGTTCGGCGCGTTCCGCCACGCTCACTGGCGGATCAATCACCGCAATCGTCACCGATTTTGCTGCTTGCAAAAACGGCAGTGCGTGGCGCGTCGCCGCTATCGCCTCGCGACTTTGGTTCCACGCAATGACAACCCGGTCAATTGGCAACGTGCCCATTCCCTTGTCTGGTAAGACAAGCACCGGGGCCTGCCCTTCAAACAACGCCGCTTCAATCACTGCTTCGGCTTCGGTGCCAACGTGCGGGCCGTAGAGCTTTGGCAAGATCACCAGATCGGCAAATCGCGCGTTGTGAGCTACCAGTTCGGTCAATGCGCCCAGTTGCGTAATCGCCGCCTCGAGCCGCCAGCGCAACGTCGGGGGTTCGGAAGTAACGGCCTTGCGCACCGCCGCCTCAACCGCCCGCGCAGTTAACTCAACATGTTCAAGCGCCAGTTGCAGCATACCGGCACTGGTGCCGACGTTGAAATTGCCCACCTGCGCCGCATCAACCCCAAGTGCCAGCACATCAAGATGTGCGTCGTGGTGCAAGCTGACAGCCGCAGCGGCAAGCATTGTCGGCGGCACATTGTCCGCATTGGTTGCTACTGTCAGAATGGATTTATAGGCCATTATTGCGCCTTTTCAGGTCGACCATAGGTTATTCTGCCACAAAAGACCCACGTGCCGCGCGCCTCGATACGCGACGCGCCCGGCCAATACCGCTATGCGCGGATCACGGCCCGATGGTGAAACACTGCACTGCGCGGGCTTGCAGGCGACGGCAGGCCAAATCGGCCTGTTCCTGACTTAAACCCATAAAGTTCGCATCAAAGCCGCCGCTTTTCTTGATAACCTTGCGAAGCCCGTCATTCAGCGTCGCAGATTCCGCCAGTTGCGTTTTCAACAGTGCGCGTTCCGCCTCATAGCTGGAACCGAACCGCCCAACATTCACACCCCAATAACGCCCACCAGATGTGGACACACGAGTAACTATCTCTGGCTCAAGCTCTGCCGCTTGGGGCGCGGCTGCAACCTCGTCGAATATCGGGGCATTGCGTTTTGCGGGACGCATTACCGCTGCAGCAAGCTGCAAGGGTGCTGGTTCCGCAGCAGCGTCAGGTGCAATTGCCGCTGCCGCTGCGGTATCTTCGATAGCGCTTGGAATGTGGGGGTCAGCCACCTCGGCAACCGCAACTTCAACCGCTTCAGCAACAGCATCGGGCACTTCAGGTGCCGCCGCCAATCGAACTGGTCTTGCCGGCGGCGCATTCTGCGCTGACTGTGGCACAACAATTGCGGCATCGACCTCTGCGGCAGGTAACACTGCAAGCTCGGTTTGCGCAGTGTCGCTTGCTGCGTCAGGCACCACCGGTTTTGCCGCCGCAACCTGCTGCGCCTGCTCATCAAGCGTGTCGGGCTTCAGCGGCGCCCCTTCAGCAGCAGCTGCGACCGCAGCCAAATCGACGGCAGCGCTTGCAGCTTCGGTTTCCGGTGCCGCAGGTGCTGCCGGCGCTTCGGCGATGGCAATAATCTGGGCCTCCAGCGTGTCTGGTGGCGGCGGCGTGGTGGCTTCGGCAAGCGCACCTGCAATGCCCTCTTGCATCGCAATCGCCACCTCATCGGCAACAGCTGCCGCTTCAGCTACAACCGTTTCGCCCCGCTCTTCGCCGGGACGCGTCCTAGGACGTGGCGATTTTGAAACCGCCATGATCAGGCGAATTGTCTTGGCAGACCCACCCGGCGTATCTTCAAATGACGGCTCCGCTGACGCAATCAGCTCGTCCCCGCCTTGATAATCTGCCGCAGGTGGTTTGGTGACTTTGGCATTCGCGGGCGCTTTGCCAAAACCCAGGTCCAGCAACTCTGCCATCTTGGCGTTGCGATGCGCGGTCGATTGGCCGCCAAAAACGGTTGCGATAATCCGGGTATTGCCGCGTTCTGCCGACGCCGTCAGATTGAACCCTGCCGCAACGGTATAGCCAGTCTTGATGCCGTCCGCACCCTTGTAGGCATCCAGAAACCGGCGGTTCGTGTTTGCCACCTGCGCCATGCCTGCATCGGTCGACCGCCGCGAGAAGATGTTGTAGAACTCGGGGAAATCATAGAACAGCCGCCGCCCCAAAACGTTCATGTCGCGCGCCGTTGAAAGGTGGCCAGACGCGGTCAATCCGTTGGCATTGCGAAAGGTTGAATCCGTCATGCCAATTGCCTTCGCCGTCCGGTTCATGCGTTTCGCAAATCCGGACGCTGATCCGCCAATCGCATCGCCAATCGCGGTGGCGGCATCATTGGCCGATTTCACGGCAGCGGCACGGATCAGATACCGCAGCGCGATCTTTTGACCAGCTCGCAGCCCTAACTTGGACGGCGGCTGGGCGGCGGCGTTCTTGGACACTGTAATCATGGTATCAAGTGAAAGACTGCCGCGCCTGATTTCTTCGAACGCTATATAGAGCGTCATCATTTTGGTCAGCGACGCAGGGTGTAGCCGCGTATTTGCGTTCTTTGAATACAATGTTTCGCCGGTGCGGGCATCCATCACGATAGCCGCATAGGGTGCTGCACCGGATGGGGATGTGCCAAACGCGGTCAGAATGACCAGCAGTGTCAGCACACCAAAAAAACGGACAAAATGCCCAATAAGCGATGCCACGTCGCCTGCCCCTTATCTCTGCCTCTGACGCCCCTATTTTTTTATTGGGGCTTGTCTGCGTTCGCGAAAGCTACCACAGCTAAAGATTCTGGAAAAGCCCTTAAATTCAAAGGGTTTTGCAGTGAAGTTAAGTTGATGTATGCAGATTGTTCTCAAGACACAATCGTAAATACACTACATGTTGTGTGCCTCGGCCAGTCCCACTACAAGATCGGGCAAGGCCCCCAAATCATCTAAGGCGTAAAACCGGTCATGACCAGATGGCGTATCGGCAGCTTCAAGCGCCCAAGTCAGCCCATGCGGCACATAAACGCCGACACCCCCAGCAGTCAGCATCGGCACCACGTCTGACTTAAGTGAATTGCCCACCATCATGCCCCGCTCCGCGCCGTGCCCATGGCGTTTGAACAGGGTCGCGTACACAGATGCAGTCTTGTCCGACACGATTTCGACCCCGTGAAACAGATCGCCCAAACCCGATTGTGCCAGTTTCTGTTCTTGATCCAGCAGATCGCCCTTGGTGATCAAGATCACCCGATAGTCCTTGGCAAGCGACGTAACGGCTTCTGCAGCGTGTGGCAAAAGTTCAATCGGATGCCGCAGCATATCCCGACCAGCGGCCATCAACTCTTTGATAATATGCGCAGAAACGCGCCCGTCTGTCACCTCGATCGCTGTTTCGATCATCGACAGGACAAAGCCTTTGATGCCGTATCCATAGTGCCCAAGGTTCCGTCTTTCGGCCGCAAGCAGCTGTTCTTCCAAATGATCGGATTCTGCAAAATCGGCAAGCAGGCTGGCGAACCGGCTTTGAGTCATGCGAAAAAACGCCTCGTTTTGCCAAAGCGTATCATCGGCATCAAAGCCAATTGTGGTCAGTGACCTGTTGTCTGACATGCGCAATACTCCGTATCCCAATCTTGCTTGATTACGGCTTTGGTGCAATCCCGGCCCGCCCCCTTTTCGGCGCGTCAAAACTCGCTATATTGGTGTTGGAAATTTACCCCCGAATCCGCAACGCCCGGTTGGAGCAATATCTGTGCGAAACAGCCCATTTCAGATGTCTGACAAGCCGGATGGGCCGGGCGGTGACGCGTCGATTCTGACCAAGACGCGCACCAAAACGGAACGCCCGCCGTTGTATAAGGTGTTGCTTCTGAATGATGACTACACGCCGATGGAATTTGTGGTGCATGTGCTGGAACGGTTCTTTGGCCTGACCCACGCCCAATCGTTCGAGATCATGCTGACAGTACACAAGAAAGGCTTGGCCGTTGTCGGCGTGTTTTCCTTTGAGGTGGCAGAAACCAAGGTGGCACAGGTGATGGATTTTGCCCGCCGTCATCAACACCCGCTGCAATGCACGATGGAAAAAGAATAGCGCCGGAAATCCGTTCTCAGCAAAATCAATAAAGCCGCAGGTCGGCTTTGGGAAAAGGAATTGGGCCGCACGCGGCCGCTCATGCGATCTGCAAGATTGGAAATGGCGCTGGATACCGGCGCGATGGTGCTGCCGGTGTCGGGCAAAATTGCGGTCGTTCGACCGCGCGTTGGTGATGATCTGTCGGCGCTGCCGAAAGACCGGGTAGAGGTGATCACCGGGTTCCGCCCGGATCATGATGCCTTTGCCCAACAAGGATGGGTGGTGGCCCGCACTGTTACAGGCCCCTATGCCGCTGCCATTGTGTGCCTTCCCCGCGCCAAGGCAGATGCACGCGCGATGTTGGCGCAGGCCGCAAACGCTGTGGCACCCGGCGGCACAATCATTGTAGACGGGCAAAAGACCGACGGTGTTGATAGCATTTACAAAGACTTGCGTGGGGCAGTGGCGGTATCCGAAGCGTTGGCCAAGGCACATGGCAAAATCTTCAGCTTCCCCGCCGGCCCGGAACTGGCTGCCTGGCTCCCGCAGCCGAAAACGTTGGCCGACGGCTTTATTACCCAACCCGGTGTGTTTTCTGCCGATGGCCCAGATCGCGGTTCTGCTTTGTTGGCAGCAGCCCTGCCCGCCAAAATGCCCGCCCGTGTTGTCGATCTTGGTGCTGGTTGGGGCTATCTTGGCCGAGCAATCCTGTCCCGCGAGGGCGTTGTATCTCTTGATCTGGTCGAGGCTGACGATGTTGCCCTTGACTGTGCGCGCCAGAACATCACCGATCCGCGCGCCAGCTTTCATTGGGCCGATGCGGCCAGCTTTCGCCCGGCACAGCCGGTTGGCGCTGTTGTCTGCAACCCGCCTTTCCACACCACCCGCGATGCAGATCCTGCCCTTGGCATTGCCTTCTTGGTGGCTGCCCACCGCATGCTGGCCCCTTCCGGCACGCTGTATCTGGTGGCCAATCGGCACCTGCCCTACGACCGTCCGCTGGCAGCCTTGTTCCGCGAAATTGAGGTGATTGGCGGCGATGGCGCTTTCAAACTGACCCGCGCTGCCTTCCCGATCCGGGCAAAGCCATGACGCGAAAAGGATAACGAAATGTCTCTGTCGATTACTGGGAAAACCGCAATTGTTACTGGGTCAGCCAATGGCATTGGTTTGGCCATTGCCCGGCATTTCCTGCATCAAGGCGCGAATGTCATGTTCGCCGATATGGACGAAGATCGGCTGGAGGACGAGGTTGGGGCAGAGGCGCGCACCGAAGGAAAAGTGCGGATGTTCGCCGGTGATCTGCGGCAAAAACTGACTATAAACAACCTGTTATCTGCCACCATCGATGCCTTTGACCAGGTTGATATTCTGGTCAACGCCAGCCGCCAAGTCGCGTTGTCTGACCCGCTTGATCCCGAGGCAGATGCTGTTGAGGCCTTGCTGGAGCAAAACCTGCTGACCGGATTGCGGCTCACCCAGATGACGGCGCGGCGGATGATTGAACACGCCAAGAAGACGGGCCGCGAAGGCATGATAGGCGCGATTGTCAACCTGTCGTCAGTTGCCGCACAACGCGTGCAACCTGAAATGATGGGTTATTCAATCAGTTGCGCAGCCCTTGATCAGATGACGCGGTCGATGGCAGTGGCGTTGGCCCCCAAGGGTATAAGGGTGAACGCGGTGGCGTTTGGGTCAGTGATGAGCGCCAGTCTGCAGGGCATTTTGAAGGACAATCTCGACTATCGCCAGATGATCACCGATGGCACACCGCTTAACCGGATCGCGTCAGCAGACGAGCTTGCGGAAACCGTACAATTTCTAGCCTCTGACGCAGCTGGGTTTATCACCGGGCAGGTGCTTACAGTTGACGGCGGCCGCAGCCTTATCGACAACGTTCACGTTGCTGCGCATTGATCATTCGGGGTAGGCCCTGCGACAGGCCGCAATGGACCGATCCGCAGCTGCTGACAGTTGCTGGCGTTTTGCCTTCAGCCCGTTCAGTTTGGATTGCTCTGCCCCCAGATCAATAGCCTTTGGCCGGGTCACGATTTCCTCGTCATCATCCAGACAGAGCCGGGGTTTGGCAGGTTCTGGCGCTGGTGACCCGTCAACGGGCAAAGGCATTGGCGGCGGTGCGCAATACCTCCACACAGGCCGAGAAATAACAACCTCTTCAAAGGCATAGCCACGTTTCAAATTGCCCTCAGTCTCGGCAATAAGACGGTTGACGACGCGCAAATCGTGGGTTTCGCGGGCGATGCACTGCTCTTGCGGGGTACCGCAGGCGACGAGGGCAAAGCAGAGGGGAAGGATCGAAAATGAAATGCGCATTGGTCCGCCCCGCATATGAATTCGCCTTAGTTTAACGCGTTTGACGGGCTGTTGCCAAATATCTTGTTGGGCGCACTCCGCCTCTGCTAGGCATGGAGAATTGGCATGGAGAAGACCTGATGATCGACGTGTACGATACCCGCAAACCCCAGGCTTCGGCTTGGTTTCGCAGCCTTCGTGACCGCATTGTCGCGGCGTTTGAGGGGTTGGAAGATCAGTATGGCCAAGGTACGCCGGGGCGGTTCGAAGTAACGCCTACAACCCGTGCCGATGGTGGCGGTGGGTTGATGAGCGTGATGCGCGGTGGGCGCGTACTCGAGAAGGTCGGCGTTAACGTATCCGAGGTGCACGGCGTGCTTGGCGACAAGGCGCAAAAGGCCATGGCGGCGCGTGGCGTACCGGGAATGGACAGCGATCCGCGGTTCTGGGCATCAGGAATTTCTCTTGTGGCGCATATGGTTAACCCCCATGCGCCCGCTGTCCACATGAACACGCGGATGTTCTGGACACCGCATGCCGCGTGGTTTGGCGGCGGGGCGGATTTGAACCCCTGCATCGAATATGCCGAAGATACGGCGCACTTTCATGGCCAGATGCAGGCCGCCTGTGACGCCCATTCGCCGACCTATTTTCCCAAGTTCAAAGCATGGGCCGACGAGTACTTTTTTGTGCCGCACCGGGGCCGGGCAAGGGGGGTCGGGGGTATCTTTTATGATGATTTGGATACCGGCGATTGGGAGGCGGACTTTGCTTTTACCCAAAGCGTCGGGGCGGCGTTTTTACCTGCTTTCCAGCCGCTGGTGGAACGCCGGACGCTGATGCCGTGGGATGAGGCTGACCGCGATACGCAGCTGGTTCATCGCGGGCTTTATGCGGAATATAACCTTGTTTATGACCGCGGCACCAAGTTTGGGCTGGAAACCGGGCATGACGCCAACGCGGTTTTGATGAGCCTGCCACCGCTGGCAAAGTGGGTTTGACGGCGTATGTTTTGCGTGCACCTTGCGTATGACATCCGTGCATCCGTTTTGCGAACGGGGTAGCTGATGGTTGATGCCGCCACGCTGGCCGCTTTTGCGCTGACATCGCTGTTGATCGAACTGACGCCGGGGCCGAACATGGCGTATCTGGCGCTGATTGCCGCCACCGAAGGGCGCAAGCCGGGGTATGCTGCGGTGGCCGGCGTCGCAATCGGGTTGGCGGTGATCGGGGTGGCGGCGGCGTTGGGGTTGGCGGCGCTGATCAGTGCGTCGCCGGTGGCTTATCAAGCACTAAGGTGGGCGGGGGTGGCGTATCTTTTATGGCTGGCGTGGGAAGGTTGGCGCGGGACGACCGAGAAGGGTGAGCATGCCGAATTGGGGTCGCCGCTGGGGCTGTTCTTTCGGCGTGGCTTGATCACGAATTTGCTGAATCCGAAAGCGGCGGTGTTTTACGTGGCGGTGTTGCCAGGATTTCTGGTGGTGGAGCCGGGGATCTCTGACGTGATCACTCTGTCGGCGGTTTATGTGGGGGTCGCGACTGGGGTTCATGCCGGGATTGTGACAGCGGCCGGGGCGGCGCGGGATTGGCTGGCGGACGCGCGCCGAGAGAAAGCGGTGCGTCGCGGGCTATCGCTTGCTTTGGTTGGGGTGGCGGCCTGGATGGTTTGGAAGACTTGAGGTTGGTGAGGCGTAACACGCGTGTTACGACGATTAAGTCATTGTTATAATTACATAGTGCCTATTCTGTTCAGACTTAATTTACCTTTGAACACGGCCTGCCAAGGCTATTTTCCGCGCCCTCGGCATTGCCGTTAGCATCTGGTGCGTTATTGTTAGGGTTGGCGCGCGCATCCCCGCGCGACATCACCGAAGTTTCCAAGAAAGAGATATCATGCCAAACAGCAAACCCGCCGGTGACGCAAAGGACGTGCCGGGGCGCTGGATTGCCTTTGCAGTGCTGTTGGGTGCAGGCTTCATGAACCTGCTAGATATCACGATCGTCAACGTCGCCCTACCCAGCCTTCAGTTGGTGTTCAACGCGACCAGCAGCCAAATCGAATGGGTGGTTGCGGCTTATATTCTGGTGTTTGCGCTGGGCTTGCTGCCCGCCGGACGGCTGGGCGATATTTACGGTCGGCGCGCCATGTTTATTGCCGGGGTCGCTGTGTTTACCATTGGCTCGGCGCTGTGTGGGTTTGCGACATCGATTGAAACATTGGTAGCAGCGCGGGTTATTCAGGCAGTTGGGGCGGCGATGATGACGCCGCAGACGCTGGCCTTTGTGCCGGCACTTTTTGCGCCACGGGAACAGGGCGTTGCCTATGCTCTGGGCGGGCTTGCGGCCGGACTTGCGTCGGTTATCGGACCGGTGTTGGGCGGCACGCTGATCGGGTTGGATATCTGGGGTCTGGGCTGGCGGCCGATCTTTCTGGTCAACCTGCCGTTCGGGATTTTGGCGGTTGTGATGGCGCTGAAATACGTGCCGAAGCTGCAAGCAAAAGCGACTGACGGCAATGATTTTGTCGGCATTGTGCTTGCCGGTATTGCCCTGCTGCTGGTGATTTTTCCGCTGATCGAGGGGCGGCAAGTTGGCTGGCCCTGGTGGTGCTTTGCGATGATGGTAGCAGCGGTTCCGATGGCGGCGGTGTTTGTGGGCTGGCAACATCGGCAGGCGGCGCGTGGGGCGGCGCAATTGTTGCCGGTGGCGCTGCTGGCCAACCGCAAGTTTCTGATCGGAACGGCGCTGGCCGCGTTGACGTTTTCGGGCATTCCAAGCTTTTTTCTGGTGTTCGCGATCTATCTGCAAAGTGGTTTTGGCCTGACACCGCTGCAATCGGGGCTGACCACTGTACCGTTTTCAGTGGGGGTGCTGGTGGCATCGCTTGCGGCGGGCAAGCTGGGTGTGCGGCGGCAGCGGTTGCGCATTACCATTGGCGCGCTGCTGTTGATGGCAGGCATGTCTGTGGCGCGGACGGTCGTTGCGGGAACCGAGGATGCGGTGGTGTGGGCATGGTTTGCGCCGCCGCTGTTCATAGCCGGAGTTGGGCTTGGCACGGCTATTTCGCCGTTGTTCCAGACGATCTTGTCCAGCGTCGCTGGGCGCGATGCCGGGTCGGCGTCAGGCGCATTGCAATCATTTCAACAGGTTGGCGGTGCGTTGGGCGTGGCGATCATGGGCGAGATTTTCTTTTCAACCTTGATGCGGGCGGGTGCGGCAGCAGCACCGCATGCAGCATATGCCGACGCGTTGCGCAATGCGTTGATTTACAACGTGCTGGCTTTTGCGGTGATCGCCGCTGCGGTTTGGCTATTGCCTAAGCCGGGTAAGCAAGGGTCGCCAGCGGTAGTGCCGGTGCCGAGCGAGTAGGGTTTTCTTGCCGGATTTGACACGCGTCAAATCAGGCCGCGTCTGCCTGCCCGTGGCAGGCGCGGCCTGATTTATCAACTACGGCACTTGGGCCAACTCCCTTGCCCTGCGGCTTGCGCCTTCAGGCAACAGCCGAGAAACTCTCCACCGGAGAGTTTCTCGGCTCCGGTAGAAAGGAAGGGGGGGGGGGCGGTTACCCCCCCCTTACCACGTCGATCATCCGTTGGACGTTGTCGGGGTTGGCGTCGGGGGTGATGCCGTGGCCAAGGTTGAAGATGTGTGGGCCGTTTTTGAAAGCCCGCACGACGCGGCGGGTTTCACGGTCTAATGCGTCGCCGCCGGTGACCATGTGGTCGGGGGCGAGGTTGCCTTGCACGCAGCTGTCGCGTTGCACATGTTCGGCGGCCCATTCCGGGGTGACGGAATTGTCGATAGCCACGCAGTCGGCGCCAGTAGCGTCGGCAAAGCCGATGTAGCCTTTGCCAGCCTCGCGCGGGAAGGCGATGATGGGCAGGCCGGGGTGACGTTCTTTCAGGGCGGCGATGATATGGGCGGCGGGTTTGACGGCGAAATCGGTGAAATCCTGGCCTTTGAGCGAGCCGGCCCAACTGTCGAACAGTTTGATCACCTCTGCCCCGGCATTCACTTGGGCGGACAGATATTCGATGGTGCCGTCGGTGATGCGGTCTATCAGGGCTTGGAAGGCCGGACGGTCGGTGTTCTTGAGGGTATGGGCGGCGTGTTGATCAGGGGAACCGCGACCGGCGATCATGTAGGTGGCAACTGTCCACGGGGCACCGGCGAAACCGATCAGGGTGGTTTCGGGGGGAAGTTCGCGTTTCACGATGCGCAGGGTTTCGTAGATTGGATTTAGCGTATCGTGAATGGCATCGGTGGGTTTCAGTTCAGTCACGCCGACCATAGAAGTGATGGTAGACAGGCGCGGGCCTTCACCAGTTTCGAACCACAGATCGGCACCAAGGGCTTGCGGCAGCAGCAGAATATCGGCGAACAGGATCGCGGCATCAAAACCGTAGCGGCGGATCGGCTGCAGCGTAACCTCGGCCGCCAGTTCGGAATTGTAGCAGAGTTTCAGGAAATCACCGGCTTGGGCGCGGGTGGCGCGATATTCGGGCAGGTAGCGACCCGCCTGACGCATCATCCAGATTGGCGGGGTTGGCAGGATTTCGCCTTTGAGTGCGCGCAGGATTGTCTTGGTCATTGAATGCTCCCCTTTGATGATATGGGTCGGACGGCAGGGGCGGCTTGTCAAGGTGGGAGTTGTCAGCCTGAATTTACATAGGCTATGTCTGGGACCATGATGCAAACGCACCCAAACCCCGCCCAGCCGTTGAAGATCGGAACCCGTGGATCGCCGCTGGCGCTGTGGCAGGCGCATGAGGTGCGGCGGTGCCTGATGGCGGCGTGGGATTTGCCGGAGGCGGCATTTGAGGTGGCTGTGATCAAGGTGATGGGCGACCAAATTCAGGATCGGGCCTTGAAGGACATTGGCGGCAAGGGGTTGTTCACGCGCGAGATTGAGGATGCGTTGCTGGATGGCGGCATTGATATTGCCGTGCATTCGATGAAGGACATGCCGACATTGCAGCCTTCGGGGCTGATGTTGGACTGCTATTTGCCGCGTGAGGATGTGCGCGATGCCTTTGTCTCGCCGTCCGTGGCGCGGCTGGCGGAATTGCCTATGGGGGCGGTGGTAGGATCATCATCGCTGCGCAGGCGGGCGCAGTTGGCATTGCGCAGGCCGGATTTGAAGCTGGTGGAGTTTCGCGGCAACGTGCAGACGCGGATGCGCAAGCTGGAAGACGGCGTGGCTGCAGCGACGTTTCTGGCGATGGCGGGATTGAACCGGTTGGGGCTGGCGCATATGGCGCGCGGGGCGATTGAGGTGGACGAGATGCTGCCAGCCGTGGCGCAAGGGGCGATTGGGATTGAGCGGCGGGTGGCGGACTCAGCGGTTGAGACGCTGCTGGCGGGGATACATGATGTGGCGACGGGGCATAGGCTGGCTGCCGAACGGGCGTTTTTGTTGAAGCTGGACGGGTCTTGCCAGACACCGATTGCCGGGTTGGCGGTGATCGAGGGGGACCAGATTTGGTTGCGGGGCGAGATTTTACGGCCCGATGGATCGCAATCGATACCCGGGGAGGCGCGGGCACCGATTGCCGATGCCAAGATGCTGGGCACAGAATTGGCGGCGCAGCTGCTGGGGCAGGCGCCTAAGGGGTTTTTCGCCTAGAAATTGGGGTTGGTACGGCGAAGGTTCGCCGATGTAGTGGGTGTCCCCCTTAAAGCGGTGCCGCAAAATTGTTATGTTCGTTTAACGGGCTGTTTGTGGCCCGTGTGGGAATTGGTGTTGGTGTGATGAAATCTGTATTCTATAAATCTTCGGCTTTGAACGATATTTTGCGACTGGCGCTTCGAGAACCGATTGTTCGGATACGGCCAATTCTTGGGCCGAATGGCGAGCGGCTTTGGCTGAAGCGGATCGAAGAATTGTCGTTGCGGTTGCGGTTGCAAAAGGGGCACGGGCGGCGTGCGTTTGCCAATGAATTGCGCGGGTTGCATGTTTTGGCAGAGGCCGGATTGCCGGTGCCCGAGATCGTGTCGGAAGGGCCGGATCATATCGTGCTGTCGGACGTGGGGCCGACGCTAAGCCACATCATGCGCAGTTCTGCGATGTCTTCGGGCAAGCGGGCGGCGGCGTTTAGGGCGGCGGGGCAGGCGCTGGGGCGATTGCATGCGGCCGGTTTTGCGCATGGCAGACCCGCGATGCGTGATCTTTGTTGGGATGGCGGCGAAGCGCATTTCATTGATTTGGAAAGATTTTCTGTCAACAGAGCATCGCTGCGTCGGAAAGCCATGGACGTGATCGTGTTTGCGCAAAGCTATATTGCCGAAATGGGCGATGTGAGCCCAGACCTTGATCAAGCGATGCAAGCGTACCGGGCTGCGGCACCGTCCGGGTCTTGGGACAATGTTCAACGAGTAGCGGCGTGGTTTGCGCTGATGTCGCCAGCGGGGGCAGTGGTGCGCCGGTTGAAACCCGGCGCTGCAGAGTTCCGGGCGCTTCCGAAAACCTTGGCCTATATCGGCCGGGCTTTGGATTGACGCGCGTAGTCTGCCCATAACAACCCAAATGCCCCTGACAACGCCACTGCTGCCCCGATAAGGGCGGCAAAGCCGTAGCCGGCGGCAAAGGTGCCAAGGGCGAATGCACCGGCGGCAAAAGTGTCACCCGCAACCCGTTGCAGTGCGATCAGCGATGATCCGGCCCCCGGACGGGCGGCGAGCAGGTCTTGCAGATAGGCGATTGGCAGGGTCAGGATGATGGCTCCGCCAATGGCTGCGGGAAGGATCAACAGCCAGACAAAGCCAGTTGCGGCGATAACCGGCAAAAACACCAGATGCACACAGTAGACGCCAGTGCCGACGACGATCAACATGACCTTGGAGGCGCGGCGCAAAAGCTGCGGTGCCAGCAGCATGAACGGCACTTCGGCACCCGCGACCAGACCTACATACAAGGCGGCGTCACTGGCATCGCGGCCGGGCGTCTGGACGAAAACCAGACCGACAAGCACGATGTAAAGCGTGCCCGCCGACGATACAGCGCCCAACAGCAAAGCACGAAACAGCACGGGCTTTTCTGCCACCTCTTTCAGCGATTGGAAAAAGCTGAGGCCGGATTTTGCATCTGCCCATGTGCTGGTGCCATCGCTTGGCCAACTGATCCAGATGACCGCAATGGTAATAGCGCCGACGAGCGTGCTGAACGGATAGATTGCCATCACATCGGCACCGGATTTCAGCGCCAGTGACCACAGCGGCAGGACCACCACGAACGGCACAGCAAAAGCCGCGCGGATGGCCGACTTTAGCGTATCACGCTGTGCCGGATAGGCTTGAGTGCCAAGGCTGCTGAGGGCGAACACAAGCGTCATCAGCGTAAAGCCGCAGGGCAGCAAAACCGCATGACTAAGGACGAAGCTTAGTTTTGAGGGCGACAGCCACATCAAGGCGGTGCCAAGCGTGATCAGCAGGGCCGATAGCAGCGCCATCTGGCGGCGCAGGGGAAGCTGATCGGTCAGGATGCCGATGCCGATCGAACTGGCGAGGCTAAGAACCGTCGCGGCAATCAGGATGAGGGAATACGCCTGATCGGAAAACCCCAGACGGGTGATGGCGATCAGCGACAAATACGGGGCCATGGATGAGATCAGCGCGCCGACAAGCACGAAGATCAGCACGGCCAAGCGCAGTGTCTGATCGCGCCACAGCAGGGAAAGCGATTGGAACATTGAAACGGGCTTTGTTTAATTTGAATCGGGAAGGATCTTGCCGGGGTTCATCCGGTTTTCAGGATCGAGTGCCGATTTTATACTGCGCATAACCGCAATCGCAACCGGGTCTTTGCGGCGCGCCATCGAGTTCCGTTTCGACAGGCCGACGCCATGTTCGGCGGAAAAGCTGCCTGACAGATCTTGCACGACATCCTCGATTGCGCTGACGATGGCATCGTTGAGGTCGAGGCTGGTTTTGGTGGGGTAGACGTTGAAGTGGATGTTACCATCGCCGAGGTGCGAGACCGCCATGGTATCGGCCCCTGCATCAAAGCTTTGCAGGCGGGCGTGGATACGGGTCAGGAAAGTGTCGACTGCATCAAGCGGGACAGACACATCAGTATCGACGATAGGTTTGCGGAAATAGGTGATTTCGCCAGCGACTTCTCGCACGTGCCACATGGCGCGGCGTTGCGCCTCGGTTTGCGCAACTTGGGCGTCTAAGATCGTGCCGTCAGTCAGCATGTCGGCAAGGGTGGCTTCCAGCAGATTGGCGATCGGCAGGCTGCCGTCATCATTCGGCGCGGCGTCACGGGGGGCAGTGGCGCCGACCTCTACCAAGATCGTGAACTCTTGCATGGGGGTAAAGGGTTGGCGGATATCGGGGCGCGCTTCGGCCAGCAGGCGCATGTAGCTTTTTGGCATAAATTCAAAAGCTTCGACCATGCCGCCGGTGACTTGTTGCAGCCGGTTCAGCAGGATCAGCGCGTCGGGCAGGGATCTTGCCGATAGCATGGCGGTGGCAAAAGCGCGGGGTTTCGGAACCAGTTTCATGACGGCGGCGGTGATGACGCCAAGTGTACCTTCAGCACCGATGAACAGATCTTTCAGATCGTAGCCGGAGTTGTCTTTGTGCAGGGCCGTTAGCAGGTTCAGCACGCGGCCATCGGCCAGGACGACTTCGAGCCCCAGGCACAGATGACGGGTGGAACCGTAGCGCAGGACGTTCGAGCCGCCAGCGTTGGTGGACAGAACGCCGCCGATCATCGCCGAGCCACGCGCACCAAACCACAGCGGAAAGTTCAGATCATGCGCATCGGCGGCTTCGTGCAGGGATGACAGGATTACGCCCGCCTCGACCACCGCGATGCGGGCGTCGGGCTTGATTTCGCGGATGCGGTTCATCCGCTCCAGCGACAGCATCAGGCCGCCATGGGTCATCGCTCCGCCGACAATGCCGGTCAGACCGGAAATGGGGATGACGGGCACGTTGTGGCGCGCGGCGATGATCAGGGTTTGCGACACCTCGTCAGTGGTGGCGGGCCGGGCGACGGCGATAGGGGCGGAGGTGTATTTGCCAGTCCAATCCTTGGCGAAGCGGGCGGTATCATCGCCGGTTATCACATTGGCGGGGCCAAGGGCCGCGATCAGTTCCGCAATCAGGGTCATCGCTGGTGCCTACTTCTTTACCTTTTCCAGCAGCTTTAGCACCTTTGGCCCGAGGGACGCGACCAGCAGTTTTACGCCTTTGGCGTTGGGGTGCAGGCCGTCGGATTGCATCAGGTCGGGCGACAGGCGTTTGGTGGATTGGTCGATCAAGGGAATGAAGAAGTTTTCGGTCAGATCGACATCGTGTTTAAGGGCAAGGGCGGGATACATCGCATCGAAGGCGGCTTTAAATTCGGGGCCGTAGTTGCCCGGTGCGCGCAGGCTGACCAGCAGGACCGGCAGACTTAGCGCATCGGCCTTCGTCAGGATGGCATCCAGATTGGCGCGGCTGGCGGCGGGGTCAATGCCGCGCAGCAGGTCGTTGCCGCCAAGGTTGACGATCATCGCATCGACATCGGGGGTGAGCGTCCAGTCAAGCCGGGCGAGGCCACCGGCGGTGGTATCACCTGATACGCCTGCGTTGATGACAGTGACGTCGGCACCGTTTTCGATAAGCCAAGATTGCAGTTGCGGCACGAAGCCGTCTTGTTGCGGCAGCCCGAAGCCTTGCGTCAGACTGTCGCCAAGCGCCACAAGGGTGAGTTTTTCGGCATTCGCGGGCAGCGTGCTGACAATCAACGCGATTGTGCAGTTGCGAATGCTGCGTCGTGCGCCATATCCAAGGGCGAGGCAGGACCAAAGGGCAGATAGAATGACCGATACGATACTGGCCATGCGCGATGTGGCATTGACGCTTGCGGGCAATGCGGGGCCGGTCGAGATTTTGCGCGACATCACGTTGGATGTGAGGCGCGGCGAAACGGTCGGGTTGGTCGGGCCGTCGGGATCGGGCAAATCATCGCTCCTGATGTTGATGGGGGGGCTGGAACGGGCCACCTCGGGCGAGGTTATGGCACTTGGGCATGATCTTACAGCGTTGAATGAGGATGGCCTCGCACGTTTTCGTAGGGGGAATATGGGGGTGGTATTTCAGTCTTTCCACCTGATCCCGACGATGACAGCGTTGGAAAATGTAGCGCTGCCGATGGAATTGGCGGGGGTGGCGGACGCGTTTCCAAGGGCAGAGGCGGAATTGCAGGCGGTCGGGTTGGGGCCACGGATGCTGCATTTCCCGCGGCAGATGTCGGGTGGCGAACAGCAACGGGTGGCCTTGGCACGCGCGGCCGCTCCGCGTCCGGCGATATTGCTGGCAGATGAGCCGACGGGCAATCTGGACGGGGCCAATGGAGCGGCGATCATGGATCTGCTGTTTGGGTTGCGGGATCGGTACGGGGCGACGTTGATCTTGGTGACCCATGCGCAGGAGTTGGCTGTGCGCTGTGACCGGGTGGTGCGGCTGGCGGATGGCCGGATTGCGGGCGAGGGGCTGGTATGACCCTGCGGTTGGCGGCACGGATTGCGGCGCGCGAATTGCGCGGTGGGCTGGCGGGGTTTCGGGTGTTTCTGGCCTGTCTGGCGCTGGGCGTGGCGGCAATTGCCGGGGTTGGCATGGTGCGGTCTGCGATTGAGGAGGGGTTGCGCGAACAAGGGGCGGTGCTGCTGGGCGGTGACGCCGAAATGGCGTTTACGGCGCGGTTTGCCAGTGACGAAGAACGCGCGATGATGGTGGGGATTTCCAGACAAGTGTCGGAAATTGTTGACTTTCGGTCTATGGTGTTGGTCGGGCAGGATACGCGGGCGCTGACGCAGGTGAAGGGTGTGGATAGTGCGTATCCGCTGACGGGTGAGGTGGTGTTGGAGCCTGCGATGCCGCTGGCGCAGGCGCTGGCACCAGTGGATGGGGTGCCGGGGGCGGTGATGGACCGGGTTTTGGTGGATCGGTTGGGACTGAAGCCGGGTGATAGATTTACGCTGGGGGTGCAGGAATTTCGGTTGGGGGCGGCGTTGATGCGCGAGCCTGACAGTGCGGCGGGCGGGTTTTCATTGGGGCCGCGCACGATTGTGCTGACCACCGGGTTGGCAAAATCGGGGTTGATTGAGCCCGGCACGATGTATGAAACCGCCTACCGGCTGGACGTGCCGCCGGGGGCCGATCTGGCGACGTTAGAGGCAGACGCTGAGGCGGCGTTTCGTGATAAGGGCATGCGCTGGGCCGACAGTCGGCGGGCAGCACCGGGGGTGGAGCGGTTTGTTGAACGGATTGGCGCGTTTCTAGTGCTGGTCGGGCTGTCGGGGCTGGCGGTGGGCGGCGTTGGGGTTTCAGCGGCAGTGCGCGCGTATCTGGAGGGCAAGATTGCCACCATTGCGACGCTGAAAACGCTGGGGGCGGAAGGCCGGACGATCTTTCAGGTGTACTTGCTGCAGATTGCCGTTTTGTCAGGGCTTGGGGTGCTGTTGGGGCTGGTCATCGGGGCAGTGGTGCCGTTGCTGGCGGCCCCTTGGATTGAGGCGTCTTTGCCGTTTCCAGTGGCGTTCGGGCTTTATCCGTTGCCATTGCTGGAGGCGGGTTTTTACGGGGTGATCACGGCATTCCTGTTTACGCTGTGGCCGCTGGCGCGGAGCCAAGATGTGCGGGCGGCGGCGCTGTATCGCGGAGCCGGGAATGCGGGGTGGCCGGGGTTGCGGCATTGGGTGGCGCTGGGTGTTCTGACCACCGCGTTGATCGGCGGGTCGATGTTGTTTTCGGGTGCGGCGATGCTGGCATTGAGCACGGCGGGCGGTGTGGTGGTGGCGTTGGTCTTGCTGGCGCTGGCGGCGCTGGGGTTGCGGCGGTTGGCGCGCTGGGCGGCGCGGAAAAGCTTTGTGCGCGGGCGCACCGGGTTGCGATTGGCGTTGGGGGCGATTGGCGGGCCGCGTGAAGAGGCGATGTCAGTGATCTTGTCTTTGGGGCTGGGTTTGACGGTGCTGGCGGCGGTGGGGCAGATTGACAGCAATCTACGGTCGGCAATTGCCCGCGATCTGCCTGCCCGTGCGCCAAGCTATTTCTTTGTGGATATCCAGCAAGATCAGATAGATGGGTTTCTTGAGCGGTTGGCGGGCGACCCTGCGGTCAGCAAGGTTGAAAGTGCGCCGATGCTGCGCGGGATACTGACGTTGATCAACGGCAAATCGGCGATTGAGGTGTCTGGCAACCATTGGGTGACGCGGGGTGATCGTGGCGTCACCTACTCCGAGACGGTGCCGGACAACGCGACTGTGACGGCGGGCACGTGGTGGTCAGCGGGGTACAGCGGGCCTGCGCAGGTGTCTTTTGCGGCGGAAGAAGCCGAGGAGATGGGGCTGAAGCTGGGTGACAAGATTACCGTTAATATCCTTGGGCGGGATATTGAGGCGACGATTACCTCGTTCCGCGAGGTTGATTTTTCGACTGCTGGCATGGGGTTTGTGATGTCGATGAACCCCGGGGCGTTGGCGGGGGCACCGCATAGTTTCATCTCGACGGTCTATGCGCCCGAGGCGTCGGAAGGGCCGATTTTGCGCGATCTGGCGGGGGCTTATCCGAACATCACGGCGATCCGGGTGCGCGATGCCATTGACCGGGTGACCGAGGCATTGACGGCGATTGCAACTGCTACGGCGTGGGCGGCGGGGGCAAGCTTGCTGACAGGGTTTGTGGTTCTGATCGGGGCAGCCGCCGCCGGGGTGCGGTCGCGGATGCAAGAAGCGGCGGTGCTGAAAGTGCTGGGGGCGACGCGGGCGCGGATATTGGCCAGTTTCGCGTTGCGATCGGCGTTGCTAGGGGCGGCGGCGGGGGTGGTGGCGATAGGGGCTGGCGGGCTGGCAGGGTGGGCGGTGATGTACTTTGTGATGGAGGCGGATTACGCGTTTGAATCGGTGTCGGCGATAGCGATTGTGGTGGGCGGCATCGTCGCGACGCTGCTTGCCGGGCTTGGGTTTGCGTGGCCGCCGATGATGGTCAGGCCAGCGCAGGTGCTGCGGGCGGAGGAATAGGATTATCGTTTAGGATCAACGCTTCGCTGCGCAGCATGGAAAGTTATGCTGCGCAGCATTGGCGGAGTTCGCTGCGGTTATGCTGCGCAGCATTTTTTGGGGTCGGCGCAGTTAGTTTGTCAGCAGGACATAGGTATTTGCGGCGCTGCTGTTGTTTTTAACGATAATTTTGAAGGTGCCGTTTTGCGCGGGGTAAAAGCTGCAATAGGCGGTGTCGGCGGGGCCGCTGTCTTGGCAGACCGGATTGCCGAATTCGTCGGTGACCAGCAGATCAAGATTACCGCTGCTGTCGCCAATGATGGCGAGTTCAGCGAGCGATGCGCCGAAAAAGGGCACCGGCCATGTTTCGGTCTGGCTGGCGGGAAGCGTGCTGGCGGTGCGGACGACGCCGGTGAGGGGGGCGAAGGCGGCTTCACTGCGGGAGGCATCGACGAGATCGAGCAGGGCTTCGTTCTCGGCGGCGAGGGTGGCGGCGGTGTCGAACATTTGAGCGGGCGTGGTGGGGCTTGATGGTGCCGTGGCAGAGGGATCGCCAGCGGTTTCTTTGGCGCGCATGGAGTCAGTGGAGGTGACGGAGGCAGCGAGGCGTGCGGCGTTCAGGACAGTGAGCGGGTCTTTGTTGGCGCGCCCCAAGGCGTAGAGGTGGTGGGCGAGGACGAGGCGGGCAACGCCGCCTTGGGTGCCTTTGCCGTTAGTGGTCAGGTTTGGCGCAGGAGTGTCTTGGGCTGTGGCGGGCAATGCCAGCGTAGCAAGCAGGATCAGGGGGAATAGGCGGGTCATGCGGCGATCCTGATGTGGTTAGCGGTCTTTTTGGCAGCAGGCGGCGGCTTTGGATAGGGGGTTTCGTTGGGGGGGGATTTGGGGTTTGCTGGGGTCAAGTGGAGGTTACTGCGATGATGATGCGACCTATTCTGGAGCGGCTGATTGGTTTTGATACCGTTAGCGCCAAATCGAACCTCGATTTGTTGGGATATGTGCGGGGGTTGTTGGGGGACGCGGGGATAGACTGCGTGCTGATCCCGGATGCGACGGGGCAGAAGGCCAATCTTTATGCGGTTGTGGGGCCTGCGGATGTGCCGGGGGTGATTTTGTCGGGGCATGTTGATGTGGTGCCGGTGGAGGGGCAGGTTTGGACGAAGGCTCCGTTTGTTTTGAGCGAGGCAGATGGGCGGCTTTATGGGCGCGGCACGACGGATATGAAGGGCTTTGTGGCCTGTGCGGTTGCGGCGGTTTTGCGGGCGAAGGCCTTGGATTTGAAGGTGCCGGTGATCCTTGCGTTGAGCCATGATGAGGAGATTGGCTGCCAAGGGGTGGGCAGTATGCTGAATGCGATGGCGGGGTGGGCAGTGCCGCCGCGGCTGTGTCTGGTGGGCGAGCCTACGTTGATGCAGGTGGCGACGGGGCATAAGGGCAAGATCGCGCTGCGCGCGACCTGTACCGGGCGGGAGCTGCATTCGGCAATGGCCCCGATGGGGTTGAACGCGCTGCATTTGGGGGCGGAATTTCTGGGTGCAGTGCGGGATTTGCAGGCGCAAGTGGTGGCGACGGGTCTGCGGGATGGCGATTATGACGTGCCGTACACAACGCTGCATGTGGGCAAGATGAATGGCGGCGTGCAGGTGAACATTGTGCCGAAGACCTGCGTGCTGGAATTTGAGATCCGGTCGTTGGCGGGGGAAGATACGGGCGGGTTGATTGCGCGGCTGGACGCGGCGGCGGAACGGATTGTTGCCCCGCATCGGGGGGCGTTTCCGGAGGCGGCGATTGTGGTGGAGCGGCTGTGGGACTATCCGGGGTTGGGGACGTCGCCGGATGCGGATGTTGTGGCGTTTGCCAAGGGGTTGGTGGGGGGCAATGGCACAATCAAGGTGCCATATGGGACCGAAGGCGGGATGTTTGCGCAAAGGCTGGGGGTGCCGACAGTGATCTGTGGGCCGGGGTCGATGGCGCAGGGACATACGCCGGACGAGTATATCGAAGTGGAGCAGCTGGCGCGCTGCGAGGCGATGCTGGATGTGCTGTTGCAGCGGCTGGTGGCGGGGTTCTGATTGCGGCGCGGGGCTTTGCGGCTTAGAAGGCGGGGATGGCCATTACCCTGACATCGCTGACCGACCTTGCCGCGCTTGGTTTTGACGACACCATTGATGTCCGCGCCCCTGCCGAATGGGCGGACGATCATCTGCCGGGGGCGATAAATTTGCCGGTGTTGGATGATGCCGAACGCGCGCAGGTGGGCACGATTTATAAGCAGGTCAGCCCGTTTACGGCGCGCAAAGTTGGCGCGGCCTTGGTGGCGAAGAACGCGAGTTTGCATTTGCAGGGGCCGCTGGCGGACAAGCCGGGCGGCTGGCGACCATTGGTATATTGCTGGCGGGGCGGGCAAAGGTCGGGGTCTTTCGCCTCGATCCTGGCGCAGATCGGTTGGCGGGTTGAAACCATCGCGGGCGGCTATAAGGCGTGGCGCGGGTTGGTGGTGGAGGCGCTTTATGACCAGCCGTTTCCCTGCCGGGTGGTGATGGTGGATGGCAATACCGGGTCGGCCAAGACGGATATCTTGAAGCTGCTGCCGGGGCTGGGCGTGCAAGTGATTGATCTGGAAGGGCTGGCACGGCATCGCGGGTCTTTGTTTGGGGCGATGCCGGGCGGGCAGCCGTCGCAGCGGGCGTTTGAAAGCGCTTTGGCAATGGCGATGGTGGGGTTGGACCCGGCCCGGGTTGTGGTGGTTGAGGCGGAAAGCAGCAAGGTGGGCAACTGCCGGCTGCCGCCGGGGTTGTGGAAGGCGATGACACAGGCACCACGGGCGTCGATTGTGGCACCGCTGGCGGCACGGGCAGAGTATCTGGCGCGGGCTTATGCCGATGTTTCAGAGGATGCGGCGCGGTTGGCGGGGTTGATTGATTTGTTGCGTCCGATGCATGCCGCCGAGGTGATTGAGGGCTGGCATGGGATGGCTGCGGCGGGGGATTTTGGGGCGTTGGCGGGGGATCTGATGGCGCGGCATTACGACCCGCGCTACGCCAAGCACCGGGCGCGGATGGAACGGGTTGGGGCGCAGGTTGTGGTGGAGCGGTTGGGGGTTGACGATTTGGCTGAGGTTGCGGGCCGGGTGGCGGTGGCGGTGGGTGAGTTGGGGCGCTGACCGGTATGGCGGCGAGGCCGGATTTGCCTGCGGCGCGGATATTTAGGCAGAAACGAAGTTGCTGGGTTGGGGCCTAGTCGGTGATGCGGATCATTGGCGGGCCGCTGGTCAGGGTGCCGATGATGCTGGCGTTGGGGCCTATCGCAGCGATCAGGGCTTGGGCTTGGTCGGCGGGGACGGCGGCGAGCAGACCACCGGCGGTTTGCGGATCAAACAGCAGGGCGGCGGCGGGGCTTTCGGTGAAGCTCATGTAAGGCATGGTCGCGCTGCGGTTGGCGGGGGCGAGGCTGGAGGCGTGGCCTGCGGCGGCGAGGGCCTCGGCACCGGAGAGGAGCAGGATTTTTCCGAGGGCGATTTCGGCGGCGCAGTTGGAGGCTTGCAGGATTTCGAGCAGGTGCCCGGCGAGGCCGAAGCCGGTGACATCGGTCATGGCTTGGGCATGCGGGGTCAGGATTTTTGCGGCGTCGCTGAGGGGCATTAGCATTTGGATGTAGGCGTTGGCGGTGATCTCGCCCATCAGCGCGCTGGATAGGCTGGCGTTGGCCATTTCGGCGGCGAGGATGGTGCCGATGCCGAGGGGTTTGGTCAGGATCAGGACAGCGCCGGGTTTCGCCCCGGCTTTGGTGATGGCGCGGGTGGCGAGGCCGGTGAGGGTGAAGCCGATGGTGAGTTCGGCACCTTGCGAGGTGTGGCCGCCGACCAAATCGGCCCCGGCGGCAGTGATGACCTCGGTTGCCCCGGCCATGATCTGGCGCAGGGTTTCGGCTTGGAGTTGCGGGCTTAGCGGGGGCAGGGTGATTTGGGCGAGGGCAACTTGTGGCGTGGCACCCATGGCCCAGATGTCGCCCAAGGCGTGGGTCGCGGTGATTTTGGCCATCAGGTAGGGGTCTTGGGTGAAGGCGCGGAGGTGGTCGGTGGTGATGACTTGCAGGCCGGTGCCGTGGTGCAAGATCGCGGCATCGTCGCCGGGGCCGGAGATGACATCGGGGCGTTTGGGGGTGGGTAGGGCTGCGAGGGCGTTGGCGAGGTCGGAGGGTGCAACCTTGGCACCGCAGCCGCCGCAGAGGGGCTTTGTGGTTAGCGCCTCAGCTAGGCCAAGGGCGGCGTTTGGGGGCAGGGCTAGGGTTGGCATGACGGGGTAGTCGGTGAATTTGGCCATGAATTTGGTGTCGATGTGGTGCTTCCAGCGCCATAGCCATGCACTTTGCAGGCTTAGGCCGGAGCGGTCGGCGATGGCGGATTTGGTGCCGGTGGAGATGAGTTTCAGGTAATCGCGTTGTGGGTGGAAGGCGCGCAGGGGCTGGCCGGACAGGGCGGCGCGCAGGTTGTGGTACAGGACGGGGGCGGCGCGGACGGCGAAGACGCCAGCTTTGGGGCGGGGGGTGTGGGTCAGGTGCGCGCAATCGCCGGCGGCGAAGATGTTTGGGTCAGAGGTTTGGAGTTCCGGGTTCACGGTCAGGAAGCCGTCTGTCAGTTTAAGGCCGGTTTGGCGCAGCCAGTCTTGTGGGCGGGCGGTGGCGACGGACAGGGTGAAATCTGAGAGGAGGGTGCGGCCATCTGCAAGGTGGACGGCGGTTGCGTCGATCTGGGTGACTTGGGTTGCGGGCAGCAGGGTGACACCCATTTCGGTGAGTTTCGCGATGACGGCGCGGCGGGCGCTGGGGCCGATGCCGCACAGCATGTCGGGGTCTTGGTCGATCAGGGTGATTTGGGGCGTGGTGCCTAGGGCGCGCAGGCGGTGCAGGGATGCCATGGCAAGCTCGGCGCCGCCGATGCCTGCACCGATGATGACGATGTTGGGGGATTGTGGTGGGTTGGCGAGGAATGTCTGCCAATGGTCGGCATAGGCACCCAGCGGTTTGGCGGCGAAGGCGTGGTCTGTGAAACCGGGAATGGCTGGCAGGTCGGAGGTGATGCCGGTGTCGATGGAGGCGATATCGTAAGCGATGTCGGGGCGGGTGGATAGGTGGATGCGTTTGGTGATGGGGTTGATGGCGGTGGCGTGATCAAGGATCAGCCTCGCGTTGGCGAACCGGGCCAGGCGGACCAGATCAATCATCATTTGCGGGCGGGTGTAGTGGCCGGCGATGTGGCCGGGCAACATGCCGGTGTAGGGCGCGACCGGGCCGGGGTTGATCAGGGTCAGGCGCACGCCGGGTTGCGGGTTCATCCCCCACATTCGCAGGACCAGTGCATGGGCATGGCCGCCCCCGATAAGGACCAGATCGGCAACTGCGGGCAGCGGCATGTGCTGCATGGGGTATCCTTTTGGGGCGGTTGGTTGCGCGTTGGCTTAACGGCTGAAGTGACGGAAGGCGAGGGGGGGCACAGCACAGTTGCGAACCGGCGGGCGGCGGATTAGTTTTGCGTCATGAAATCGCGCCAACGTTTGAGTGTTACGCAGACCCAGCAGTTATCGCTGACGACGGGGTTATTGGCGTCTATCCGGATGCTGCGCACCGATGCGGCGGGGCTGACGCGGTATCTGGAGGAGCACGCGGCGGAAAACCCGTATCTGGCGTTGGAGCGCCCGGTTTTGACCGATTGGCTGCCGCGCTGGACGGGGCCGCTTGGGCTTGGCGGCGATCGGTCGATGGAAGAGCGGGATGAAAGCCCGGCGCCCAGCCTGATCGCCCATGTGATGGCCGAAATTGACCGCATCTTTCCCGGTGGGCGGGCGCGGCAGATTGCGATTGTGCTGGCCGAGGCGTTGGAGCCGTCGGGCTGGCTTGGGAGTTCTGTGGCGGCATTGGCGGTGGAGGCGAAGGCGACGGTGGCCGAAGTGACGGCGGTGCTGCACCGGTTGCAGGGCATCGAGCCGGTCGGGCTGTTCGCGGCGAACCTGGCGGAATGTCTGCGGTTGCAGGCGCGCGAGGCGGGGCTGCTGGACAAGACGCTTGGCCGTATGCTGGATCATCTGGATTTGCTGGCGAAGGGTGAATTCGCCCGGCTGGCTAAGATATGTGAGGTGCCAGAGGCGGATATTCTGCACCGTCTGCGCTCCATCCGGGCGATGGACCCGAAACCCGGCGCGCAGTTTGACCAAGGGGCGGCCCCGGTGCGCGAGCCGGATTTGATTGCCGTGCGGGGGGCAAAGGGTTGGGAAGTAGCGCTGAACAGATCGGCCCTGCCGGCGGTGCGGTTGGACAGGCCCGACACGGCAGTGCGCGACCCTGCCAGCAAAACCGCGTGGTCTTCGGCGCAGTCGGTGGCGCGGATGGTGGCGGCGCGGAACGCCACCCTACTGGCGGTGGGGGTGGAGGTGATGCGAAGGCAGGTGGCGGCGCTGGACCACGGCTTGGGGGCGATGACGCCGCTGACGATGGGCGATGTGGCGGTGGCGCTGGATCTGCACGAAAGCACGGTCAGCCGGATTGTCGCGGGCACCAGCATTGATACGCCGCGGGGCACGTGGTGGCTACGCGGGCTGTTTTCAGGATCAATGGGGGGGGATGTGTCGGCAGCGACATTGCGCGACCGTTTGGCGCGGCTGGTAGCGGCGGAAGATCGGGCGAAGCCTTTGTCGGATGAGGTGTTGGCGCAGGCACTGTCGCAAGGCGGCGCGGAAATTGCCCGGCGGACAGTGGCGAAATACCGCGAGGGTTTGAACATTCCGCCAGCGTTTCGGCGTAAGGTGCGGGTTGCGGCGACCAAAGCCGCGCGGCAGCGGTCTGGCACCGACACTTAGCGTCGTATTGGGGGGTGACCCAGTGCGGCAGCTTTGCCATAGAGGGGCAAAGGCAAAGCCGATATTTGGGGACAGTGGATGGCGTATTTTTTGGGTGTCGATACCGGGGGCACCTATACTGACGCGGTGATCGTTGACGATGCGGCGGACAGGGTTATCGGTACGGCGAAATCGCTGACCACGCGGGTTGATCTGGCACTGGGCATTGGTCGGGCGGTGGATGCGGCGCTGATAGATGCGGGGGTGGCGGCGGCGGATATTGCGTTGGTGTCGCTGTCGACCACGCTGGCGACGAATGCTTTGGTTGAGGGGCAAGGCGGGCGGGTGGCGTTGGTGTTCATCGGCTTTGATGCCGGCGATCTGGAACGTGGTGGGCTGACGGAGGCACTGAAGGGCGATCCGGTGATCAGGGTTGCAGGGGGGCATGACCATACCGGCAAGGAACGGGGCGCGCTGGATATGGTGGCGTTGGAGCAGGCGGTGGGCGCTGTTGGCGGACAGGTGATGGGCTTTGCCGTGGCAGCGCACTTTGCTACCCGCAATCCGGCGCATGAGGTGGCGGTGCGTGACATGATCCGGCGGGTGACGGGGCGGCCGGTGACCTGCAGCCATGAATTATCGGCGCAACTGAACGGGCCCAAGCGGGCGCTGACGGCGGTGTTGAATGCGCGATTGATCGGGATGATCGAACGATTGGTGGCGGCAAGCGAGCGGCATCTGGCCAGCATCGGCATTGCAGCACCTTTGATGGTGGTGCGGGGGGATGGGGCGTTAATCTCTGCCGCGATGGTGCGGGAACGACCGATTGAGACGATCCTGAGTGGGCCGGCCGCATCCATTGTCGGTGCGCGGTGGCTGACCGGGGCGATGGATGCGCTGGTGTCGGATATTGGTGGCACCACCACGGATGTGGCGTTACTACGCGATGGTCTGCCAGAAATTGACCCGCAGGGCGCGCGGGTGGGCGGCTTTCGCACCATGGTTGAGGCGGTGGCAATGCGCACCACCGGGCTAGGTGGCGATAGCGAAGTGCATCTGATCACTGAAGGTCTGGATGGCGGCATGCGGCTTGGCCCGCGTCGGATGATCCCGGTATCGCTGCTGGCGCAGGATCATGGCGCGATGGTGCATGCGGCACTGGATAGGGCGTTATCTTCGGACGTGGTGGGCGAACATGACGGGCGGTTTGTCGTGCCGATGCCGGGGCAAACGGCGGGTATTTCGGCGCGTGAAGAACAGATATTGGAGCGGATAACAGCACCGATGCCGCTGCATGCGGCGCTGACATCCAGATTGGAATTTGCCGCACTGGACCGGCTGGTAGCGCGGGGGTTGGTGATGATTTCGGGGGTGACGCCGTCGGATGCCAGCCACGTTCTGGGCAGGCTTGATGCCTGGGACGGTCTGGCCGCGGAAAAAGCGGTGCGGCTGTTGGCGAAACGGCGAACTGGCCGGGGGGAGCGGTTTGCACCCGACGCGGCCAGTTTGGCGCAGGCAATTGTCGATCAGTTGACCGCACAGACGGTGGATTGCCTGCTGGAAGCGGCGTTTGGCGAGGACGCGGCGTTTGCCGGTGAGGCCCCCGAGGCGATGGCGCGGCATCCGCTGCTGAAAGCCGGGCTTGCCGGGCATCGGGGCGTGGTGGAATTGACAGCGCGGTTGGGTGTGCCGGTGATCGGGCTGGGGGCATCAGCCCCGTCTTATTATGGCGCGGTTGGCGAACGGCTAGGGTGCCAGATGATTCTGCCGGACCATGCGGGTGTGGCGAACGCCATTGGCGCGGTTGTGGGGCAGGTATCACAGCGCGCCACGGGCATGGTATCCAGCCCCGGCGAAGGGCGGTTCGTGGCGCATTTTGTGGATGGGCTGACGCCGTTTGCGGATCGTGATGCGGCTTTGGCCGCGATGGAGGCCGCGTTGATTGCCGAGGCAACAGCGCGTGCCCGCACAGCCGGAGCCGAGGATGTGCGCATTGCCGTCGCCCGCGACATCCGCGAGGCCACGGTTGAGGGCCGGGCGATGTTCATCGAAGCAACGCTGACAGCCACCGCATCAGGCCGCCCCCGCGTGGCACATGGTCCAAGGGGATGATACATCGTTTTGGGCTTGACGCTTGCGGGTGGGTCCACTACCCACCCCGTCGGATGGCTAGGTAGCTCAGCTGGTTAGAGCACGCGACTCATAATCGCGGGGTCGGGGGTTCGAGTCCCCCCCTCGCCACCACTTTCACTCTGCTGTCACCGATACCGTCAGAGCCCCCCGGCGCTTCAATACCGCGTCGTCATGCGGTGGTTTTTGCGGTAGCTTAGCCTAACGTGGGTTATGGCGGCGTTTTGCCACCACGTGGCGCGTTCTATGCGGAACACCGGCTCGCCGAGTTTGTGGTCCAGATGGGCGACGATCAGGGGGTCGGCGGCGATGGCTTCGAAGCTGATTTCGACCTCAGAATATGGGACAGAGGCGATCAGCCATTCGTTTGGTCCGATGGTGGTGAAGTCCTGATCCAGCACAAGCGGCAGGGCGGTGGCATTGATCCAGCGATCCTCGAGCTGGAATGCTGCGCCATTGGCGTAGTGGATGCAGATCAGGTGCACCACCAAACCGTCGGGGGGCAGGTTCATCTTGGCGCGCAGCCAGTCGGGGGCGGGCAGCGTTTCGCGTTTGATCAGGGCGTAACGGTAGGTGGCACCGGTGTTTTCAATCTCGGCCCGGACGACGGGCATTTCGAACCGGGCCTCGCGCAACGGGGCCATGCGGACGCGGGTTCCGGCCTTGCGGCGGCGGTCTAGCAGGCCTTGATCACTGACTTCGCGCATCGCACGATTGATGGTGGCGCGTGAACAACCGAATTCTTCGGCAAGGTCTATTTCGCCAGGCAGCAAGGTGCCGGGGCCCCAGGGGCCGTCGGTGATGCGGCGCAGAATCTCGGTTTTGACATCACGGAAAGTGGTTCGTTCCGTGATGGGGAGGGGTGTCATGCAGGGTGGCCTTTTTGTGGGTTCGGATCAGATGGTGTCGGTGAGGGATTTGACCGCTTTGCGCCAGCCGGCAATGATCTGATCGCGGTGGATGTGCCGTCCGTTGCGGACTTGATGGCGACCGGCGGACCATAGATCGGAGATCACGGCATCGGGGGCAGCGAAGGCCAGGCCATCAAGAATTTGGTCGGCGTGGAGGGCGCAGAGTGTGGGATGCGACAGGTCTATTGCGGTAAGATCGGCGAGATTGCCAACGGCGATTTGACCTGCGCGACGGCCCAATGCTTGGGCACCACCAACGGCCGCACCAGTGTAAAGCGCGTGACCGACAGAGCCGTCTTTCACAACCATCACGTTGCGGGACAGGTCGCGCAGGCGTTGACTGTATTCAAGCGTGCGCAATTCTTCGGTTAACGAAATGCGCACGTTGCTGTCGGACCCGATGCCGAACGCGCCACCCGCGGCAAGCCAGCCCGGCCCGCTGAACGGCCCGTCGCCAAGGTTGGCTTCGGTGATCGGGCACAGACCCGCGATCGCACCGCTTTTCGCAAGCGCTGCGGTTTCGCGGCTGGTCATATGGGTGGCGTGGATGGGGCACCAGTTGGGGCCGATGGACGTGTTGGCCAGCAACCATTCCACCGGTCGAGCGCCGAGCCAGGCCAGAATATCGGCAACTTCTTTGGGCTGCTCGGCCACATGGATGTGAATCGGATCGCCATTTGCCAAAGGCAACACGCGGGCCAGATCGGCAGGGTTGGTGGCGCGCAGCGAATGGGGTGCAATGCCAACGCGGGTATCGCCGGGCAGGGCGTTTGCGTTTCGGCGGGTCACCTCTAGCAGCTTCGCAAAACTATCGACCGTATTGCCAAAGCGCCGCTGACCAGCTGCCAAGGATTGCTGACCAGCGCCGCCATAGGTGTAAAGCACCGGCAGGTGAGTAAGGCCGATGCCGGTTAAACTGGCGGCGGCAAAAATGCGGTTGGAAAGTTCGGCAATGTCGGCATAGGGCGCGCCGCCGGGTTGATGGTGGACATAGTGAAATTCGCCCACTGCGGCATAGCCCGCCTCCTGCATTTCCATGAAGACCAAGGCGGCGATGGCTTCGATTTGGTCCGGCGTCAGGCGGTCCAGAAAGCGGTACATCAGATTGCGCCATGTCCAGAAGCTTTCGCGCCCGGCGACGCGGTGTTCAGTCATGCCCGCCATAGCGCGTTGAAACGAGTGGCTGTGCAGGTTGGACAGCGCGGGCAGCAGGGCAGACACGTGGGCATCGTCGGGCTGCGGTTTTGATGTGGCAGTAACCCCCGAGATGTGGCCATCATTGACGGTGATCCTGACACGTTCCGCCCATCCATCGGGCAGCAGGGCGCGTTCGGCAAAAATCACGATGGCTGCTCCTTATGTGTAGACATAATGATTATACTTGCATACATAACGATCAAGCAACACCTTTTGCGGAGCATTCGACTTGCAGCACCCTTCGGTGGTTTTGACATCCCTTCGTGCGGCAACGATGCAGCCGGGGGGCGACGGCTATGGGCTGATTGAGGATGCCGCCTTGGCGCTTGAGGCGGGGCAAATTGCCTGGGTTGGCACACGTGGCGATATGCCGGGGCGGTTTGGCCATTTGCCACAGCGCGATATGGGGGGGCGGTTGATCACCCCAGCGCTGATTGATTGCCACACGCATGTAGTACACGGCGGCAATCGCGCAGCAGAGTTTGAGATGCGGCTTTTGGGGGCGAGTTACGAAGATGTGGCGCGCGCGGGTGGTGGTATTGTGTCCACCGTGGTGGCGACGCGGGCAGCCTCGGAACAGGCGCTGGTCGCGGCGGCTTTGCCGTATGTGGATGCGATGATCGCCGAGGGCGTGGCGGTGATCGAGATCAAGTCTGGCTATGGGTTGGATCAGGAAACCGAACTGCGGATGCTGCGTGCGGCGCGGCAGATTGGCGTGCTGCGGCCGGTTTTGGTGCGCACCAGTTTTCTGGCCGCCCATGCTGTGCCACCGGAGTTCAAGGGCCGGGCGGATGCCTATATTGATCAGGTTTGCATTCCTGCATTGCGCGCCGCCCATGCCGACGGGTTGGTCGATGCAGTGGATGGGTTTTGCGAAGGCATTGCCTTTAGCCCGGCGCAGATAGAGCGGGTTTTCAAGGCTGCGGCAGAACTGGGCTTGCCGGTGAAGCTGCATGCCGAGCAACTATCAAACCTTGGTGGCGCGGTGTTGGCTGCAGAGTATGGCGCGTTGTCGGCGGATCATCTGGAATATCTGGATGAGGCTGGGGTTATGGCAATGGCTGCTGCTGGCACAGTGGCGGTGATCCTGCCCGGCGCGTTTTACACGCTGCGCGAGACGCAAATGCCCCCCATTGATCTGCTGCGCAAGCATGGCGTGCCGATGGCGGTGGCCACTGATATGAACCCCGGATCATCGCCGATGGCGTCGCTGCTGTTGGCGATGAACATGGCCTGCACGCTGTTTCGGATGACCCCGGCAGAGGCACTGGCGGGGGCCACATCCCATGCTGCGCGCGCGCTTGGGCTGGCTGATCGTGGTACGCTTGCCCCCGGACAGATTGCTGATCTGGCAGTTTGGAGCTGTGGCCATCCGTCGGAATTGGCCTACCGCATTGGCTTTAACCCCCTACACCAACGCATCATCGGAGGTGCCGCTTGACCGCCCTTATCTTGACCGCTGGTCAGACTACGCTCGCACAACTGGCCCGGGTTTACCGCGAAGAACTGCCCGTGACGTTGGATCGCGCGGCCAAGCCGGGAATCGAGGCCGCTGCCGCTGCGATCAAGACCGCAGCTGCGGGCGATCTGCCGGTGTACGGGGTGAATACCGGGTTTGGTAAACTGGCCAGCCTGCGCATTGCCCCTGAAGATACTGCGACGCTGCAGCGCAATCTGATCTTGTCGCATTGCTGTGGTGTGGGCGAGCCGATCGCGCGAGCTCATGCGCGGCTGATGATGGTGCTAAAGCTGCTAAGCCTCGGGCGCGGTGCGTCGGGTGTGCGGTGGGAACTGATCGAGTTGTTGGAAGGGATGCTGGCCCACGGCGTTACCCCGATAGTGCCGATGCAGGGGTCGGTCGGTGCCTCGGGCGATCTGGCGCCTTTGGCGCATATGACGGCGGTGCTGATCGGCCATGGCGAGGCCGAGTTTCAGGGCCAGATCATGCCGGGGGTGGAGGCATTGGCGGCGGCAGGGCTAAAGCCCATTCCGCTGGGGCCGAAAGAGGGGCTCGCGTTCATCAACGGCACGCAGTTTTCGACGGCGTTTGCGCTGGCAGGGCTGTTCGATGGCTGGAACGCGGCGCAGTCGGCGCTAGTGACATCGGCACTGTCAACCGATGCGATCATGGGATCGACGGCACCGTTGCAGGCGGAAATCCATGCGCTGCGCGGCCATGCCGGGCAGATCGAGGCGGCCGAGTTCATGCGCACCCTGTTGGCCGGATCGGAGATCCGCGAAAGCCACATCGAAGGCGATGCCCGGGTACAAGACCCGTACTGCATTCGCTGTCAGCCACAAGTGACCGGCGCGGCGATGGACGTGCTGCGGATGGCGGCGCGCACGTTGCAGATTGAGGCGAACGCGGCGACCGATAATCCGCTCGTGCTGTCGGACGGGCAGATCGTTTCGGGCGGTAATTTCCACGCCGAACCAGTGGGCTTTGCCGCCGATATGATCGCACTGGCACTGGCGGAAATTGGTGCGATTGCACAGCGCCGCGTGGCGTTGATGGTGGACCCGGTGCTGTCGTTCAACCTGCCACCGTTCCTGACGCCGCGCCCGGGATTAAACTCGGGCCTGATGATTGCCGAAGTAACGACTGCCGCTTTGATGAGCGAAAACAAACACATCGCGATGCCCTGCGTGACTGACAGCACACCGACTTCGGCCAATCAGGAAGACCATGTTAGTATGGCAGCACATGGTGCTGTGCGGTTGGGCAAACTGGTGGCGAACCTGAACATGATCCTTGGGGTCGAGGCGATTTGTGCCGCACAAGGTGTTGATTTCCGCGTTCCGTTGCAGACCAGTATCCCGCTGCAAAACGTGGTAGCCCGGCTGCGCCAAGACGTGGCAACGCTGGGCGATGACCGCTATCTGGCGCCCGATCTGGAGGCTGCAGCGCGACTGATTGCCAGCGGTGCCCTGGCTGAAGCCAGTAGATTAGCGCTGCCCGAACTTACCCTAAGACCCGCACCGCCGCCCGATGGGTCGGCACCGTTACAGGAGCCTCAGATGCTTGATCGAAAAAACGCGCGTGATGTTTACCCCGCCACGGGAACCGAGATTACTGCCAAATCTTGGGCTACCGAAGCCGCGATGCGGATGTTGATGAACAACCTACACCCCGATGTTGCCGAGAACGCGCATGAATTGGTGGTGTACGGCGGCATTGGCCGGGCGGCCCGCAGTTGGGGTGATTTCGACCGGATTGTTGCCACGTTGAAAGACCTGGAAGATGACGAGACGCTGGTGGTGCAATCGGGTCGTCCGGTGGCCGTGGTACGCACGCACAAGGATGCGCCACGGGTGCTGATCGCCAATTCAAATCTGGTGCCGCATTGGGCCACGTGGGATCATTTCAACGAATTGGATCGCAAGGGTCTGATGATGTATGGCCAGATGACCGCAGGGTCGTGGATATATATCGGCACGCAAGGCATCGTGCAGGGCACTTACGAAACCTTTGCCGAAGCGGGTCGGCAGCACTATGGCGGCAATC
The DNA here is from genome assembly GCA_963708425.1 of uncultured Alphaproteobacteria bacterium. GTDB lineage: Bacteria > Pseudomonadota > Alphaproteobacteria > Rhodobacterales > Rhodobacteraceae > JACMNW01. The sequence goes on along the minus strand of OY970206.1, from coordinate 1,165,831 downwards.
TGCGCGGCAAGTGGATTTTGACGGCGGGGCTGGGGGGTATGGGCGGTGCGCAGCCACTGGCGGCGGTGATGGCCGGGGCCTGCTGTCTGGCGGTCGAATGTGACGAGACGCGGATCGATTTCCGCCTGCGCACCCGCTACGTCGATGCCAAGGCGCAGACCTTGGATGAAGCGTTGGCAATGATCGCCGATTGGACGGCGCGGGGCGAGGCGAAGTCGGTGGGGCTGCTGGGCAATGCCGCCGATGTGTTTCCTGAACTGGTGGCGCGGATGAAAGCCGGTGGCGTGCGGCCTGATATCGTCACCGACCAAACCTCGGCGCATGATCCGCTGCATGGCTACTTGCCGCAAGGCTGGGGTGTGGCCGATTGGCGTGCGCGGCAGGAAACCGATCCGAAGGCGGTGGAAAAAGCCGCACGGGCGTCGATGCGCACCCACGTGGCGGCGATGGTCGATTTCTGGAATGCGGGTGTGCCGACGCTGGATTATGGCAATAATATCAGGCAGGTGGCGAAGGATGAGGGGCTGGAGAACGCCTTTGCCTTCCCCGGTTTTGTGCCCGCCTATATCCGGCCGCTGTTCTGTAAGGGGATCGGTCCGTTCCGTTGGGTGGCGCTGTCGGGCGACCCAGAGGATATTCACAAGACCGACGCCGCGATGAAGAAGCTGTTCCCTGAAAACGACCATCTGCACCGCTGGCTTGATATGGCAGCCGACCGGATTGCGTTTCAGGGCCTGCCTGCGCGCATCTGCTGGATCGGGCTGGGCGATCGCCATCGTGCGGGATTGATGTTCAACGACATGGTGAAATCGGGCGAGTTGAAAGCCCCGATCGTGATTGGTCGCGACCATCTGGATGCAGGGTCAGTCGCCTCGCCCAACCGCGAGACGGAAGCGATGAAGGATGGATCGGATGCGGTTTCGGACTGGCCGTTGTTGAACGCCCTCGTCAATACCGCGTCCGGGGCAACATGGGTGTCCATTCACCATGGCGGCGGCGTTGGCATGGGCTTTTCGCAGCATTCCGGCGTGGTGATTGTGGCGGATGGCACAGATGATGCCGCTAAACGGCTGGAGCGTGTGCTGTGGAACGATCCTGCATCGGGCGTTTGGCGGCATGCGGATGCCGGGTACGAAAGTGCGATTGACTGCGCCAAGGAACGCGGTCTGCGGTTGCCGACGATATTGGGCAACTAGGCACAAAACTGACATCGCCGTGTCGCACGGATGGGCGAAGATTGGCGGATGCCATGCGGCGAGGTTGTAGGCTCGCATGGCTTGGCCGATACTGGGCGCTTGGCGAAATTTGTAGGGGGTTAGGCCATGAAAGACGCGAAATCATTGTTGGACAGCCTGATGGGGCCAGTTACCGAACTGACCAAGGATGCCGGATTGGGCGATTTGGCCACCAAGGCCAAAGGTGCTTGGGATGACCAGTCGACCCTGGCAAAGGGTGCCATTGCGGGCGGGCTTCTGGGTGTGCTGCTAAGTGGCAATGCGCGGCGGATGCTAGGCTCTGGTGCCAAGGTTGGTGGCATGGCGTTGATTGGCGGGTTGGCTTACAAAGCGTGGGAAGATTGGAAAGCCGGTAAGACCGCTGACGCAGCGGGTGAACTACAGGCGGCACCGGATGGCACGGCTTTTGCGCCCATTGATGCAGATGCTGCCGATGATCTGGCATCCCGTTTGCTGCAAGCGATGGTGTCGGCGGCGAAGGCCGATGGCCACGTGACCGAAAAAGAACGGGCCAATATCGGCGCGCAACTTGCATCGCTTGGTTTGGGCGACGATGCCACCGCGATGATCGAGGCGGAACTCGACGCGCCGATGGATGTGGGTCGCATTGCGGCACTGGCCAGCCAACCGGAGGACGGTGCGCAGTTGTATGCGGCGTCGCTTCTGGTGGTTGATCCGAATGGTTCGGCCGAGAAAGCTTATCTGGCAGCACTGGCCGACAAGTTGGGTCTTGCGACCGATCTGGTTGGCCATCTGCACGCCAAAGCGGCATCTTTGCAGGCCGCCGCTTGATCCGATGGGGCTTGAGCACGCAGTCAGCACCCCCTAGCCTGTCATCAGGGCTAGGGGAACGATATGCGGATATTGGTGATTGGTGCGGGCGGCATGCTGGGGGCAAAACTGATTGCCCGGCTAGTGCGGGACGGCGCTATTTCTGGGCAAACCATTGACCATCTGACCCGTGCGGATGCGGTGCCTTGCGTGCCCTTGGATGCAGGTTGCCCTATAGAAACAATGGTTTGCGATCTATCCGCCCCCGGCATTGCGACACAGTTGATGGCCGACAAACCTGATCTGATCTTTCATCTGGCAGCGGTGGTTTCGGGCGAGGCGGAGCGGGACTTCGACAAAGGCTACCGTATCAATCTGGATGCGACGCGGTATCTGCTGGAGGCCGCGCGCGCGGCGGGGCATTGCCCGAAGATCATCTTCACATCGTCCATCGCGGTGTTTGGCGCACCTTTCCCAGAGGTGATTGCCGACGACTATTTCACCACGCCGCTAACCAGTTACGGCACCCAGAAAGCGATCGCCGAATTGCTGCTGTCCGATTATTCGCGGCGCGGGTTTGTCGACGGCGTGTCGTTGCGGATGCCGACAGTCTGTGTGCGGCCCGGCGCGCCGAATGCGGCAGCGTCGGGGTTCTTTTCGAATATCATTCGTGAACCTTTGGTAGGTGTTCCTGCCGTTCTGCCCGTAGATGACAGCGTGCGGCACTGGTTTGCCTCGCCCCGTGCGGCAGTCGGGTTTCTGATCCGTGCGGCAGCGATGGATCTTGGGCTGCTTGGGGCGCGTCGTGCCCTGACGCTGCCGGGGTTAAGTTGCACCGTTGCCGAACAAATCGCGGCTTTGGGGCGTGTCGCCGGGCCTTCAGCCGTCGCGCTGATTTCGCGCGTGCCTGACCCGGTGATTGCGCAGATTGTCGCGGGTTGGCCGCAGCGTTTTGATGCTGCGCGGGCGAAATCGCTAGGCTTCAGCGCCGAAGATAGCTTCGATGTGATCATTCGTTCACATATTGAGGATGAACTCGGTGGATAAGATCACGTCGGCACTTCGCCACCAGTAGCCTCGGTAACGCTGCGCGCTGCCTCGCGAACTGCTTGGCCAATTTTTGCTGCATCCGATAGGTTGATGCGGAAAGCGGGGCCGGACACCGACAGGCCCGCGATGGGTTCGCCAAACGCGTTGAAAATCGGGGCGGCGATGCAGCGCATGCCTTCGGCGCGTTCCTGATCGTCTATCGAATAGCCGCGCGCCCGAGTATGGGCCAGATCACGCAGCAAGCTTGCCTCGGATGTGATCGACAGGCTGGTGAACTTGGCCAATCCCTGCCGCGCGATGATCCCCTGCACCCGGTCCGCCGGATACCAGGCCAGCAGCGCCTTGCCGATGCCCGACACATGCATTGGCCCTTTGGTGCCGGGTGGAAAGAACGCGCGAATGGCTTGCGTGGTTTCGACCTGGCTAAGAAACAGCACCTCGTCACCGGATTCGACACCCAGATTTGCAGTTTCCCCGGTGGCGCGCATCAACGCATCCATCGGCCCCCGCGCGCGCTCCACCACCTTTGTGCGGCGCAGGAAGGCGGAACCCACGCGGAATGCGCCACCACCGATATGCCACAACTGACCCTTTTCCTCGACTTCAACCATACCATGCGCCTGCAGCGTGATCAGGGCTCGGTACACGGTAGCGGGGGCCTGGCTGGCCTGCTGCGCCAGATCAGATAGATTTATACCGGCCGACTGCGACAAAATATCCAGCATCGACATCGCGCGATCAAGCGATTGGACGGTATTTTGATCCGTGGTGTCGTGAAACGCACGGGGGCGGCCACGCGGGCGGGATTCGGTGGGTTTCAGCATGTTGAATGACCTATATTTTGTGCGGTGAAAAAATATTTCAGAAATAAAGAAAAACCCGTCAACTATGATAATACAAGGAAAAAGTTCTATCTTTCAGAAATGAAAAAACATTTCGAAAAAATTGCATAGTGGTGAGCCAAGGCCTAGTTTCGGTGCAACAGCCCTCGTCTCAAGCGAAAGACCGACCCAATGTCGACCCAGAACCCCGTTTTCATTCCCGGCCCGACGAACATTCCCGATAGCATCCGCAAGGCTTGCGATATGGCGACAATCGACCATCGCTCGCCTGCTTTCGCCAAGATATTCAAGCCCGCCGTGGCGGGTGTGCGCCGGGTTCTGAACATGGCGGAGGGCGAGGTAATCTTGCTGCCATCAACTGGCACTGGCGGCTGGGAAGCAGCGATCAGCAACACGTTGTCGCCCGGTGATACAGTGTTGGCCGCACGCTTTGGCATGTTCAGCCACCGCTGGATTGATATGTGCCAGCGCCACGGGTTGAACGTAGAAATCATTGAGGCGCCTTGGGGGCAGGGCGCGCCCATCGCAGCCATCGAGGCCGCGCTGCGCGCCGATGCGTCGCACCGTATCCGCGCCGTTCTGGCGACGCATAATGAAACAGCCACGGGTGTGCGCAGTGATATCGGTGGCATCCGCGGCGCGATGGATGCGGCGAAGCACCCGGCGATGCTGTTTGTCGATGGCGTTTCGTCGATTGGCTCGATGCCGTTTGATATGGCGGGTTGGGGCGTGGATGTGGCGATTGCTGGCAGCCAGAAGGGTTTTATGCTGCCCGTCGGCCTTGCCATTCTTGGCGTCAGCCCGAAGGCGCTGGCGGCGATGGAAACCGCAACTTTGCCGCGCACCTTCTTTGATTTTCGCGACATGCTGCGGTCTTACGCGGCGGGCGGCTATCCCTATACCCCTGCGGTCGGGCTGATTGCCGGGCTGTCACATGCGATAGAACTGCTGGAGGATGAGGGGCTGGAGGCGGTTTTCGCCCGCCATCACCGGCTGGCCGAAGGCGTGCGGCGTGCGATTGCTGCATGGGGGATGCGGCCCTGCGCTGTGTCGCCGGATTTGAATTCCGATACCGTGACGGCGGTTGTGGTGCCCGAGGGGTGCAACGGCACTGATCTGGTGGCGCTTGCGGCGTCGAAATACGACGTGGCGTTTGGGGTTGGTCTGGGCGAGGTGGCGGGCAAGGTGTTTCGCATTGGCCATCTGGGCATGCTGACCGATGTGATGATGCTGGCGGGGCTGGCCACTGCCGAGATGTGCATGGCTGATCTAGGCTGGCCGGTCAAGCTGGGCGCCGGCGTGGCTGCGGCGCAGGAGTATTACCGCGGATCGGCTGCCGTTCCGGTGCGTGTCGCGGCTGAATAAGATGAGTATTTTTGCGAAAACGAAGCCGTTTTGGTTCCAAATCGGTAAGACCTAAAGGGCGGGCATTCGATGTACATTCCGACATTTGACGATGTGATCGCGGCGCATGACCGCATTCGCCCCTATATTCACCGCACGCCGGTGCTGACGTCCAGCTATCTGAATGATCTGACGGGCGCGGAGTTGTTCTTCAAATGCGAGAATTTTCAGAAGGCAGGTGCCTTCAAAGTGCGCGGCGCCTGCAATGCGGTGTTTGGGCTGCCGGAGGACAAACTGGCCCGCGGGGTGGCAACGCATTCGTCTGGCAATCATGCCTTGTCGCTTAGCTATGCGGCGGGGCGGCGGGGAATTGCGTGCAACGTGGTGATGCCGCGCACCGCCCCGCAGGCGAAAAAGGATTCAGTGCGCGGCTATGGCGGCGTGATCGTGGAATGCGAGCCATCGACCAGCAGCCGGGAGGCGGTGTTTGCCGAAATGGTGGCCAAGTCCGGCGCGGACTTCGTGCATCCCTACAATGACCCGCGGGTGATTGCCGGGCAGGCCACGTGCAGCCGCGAATTGCTGGGCCAGGTGAAGGGCTTGGATGCGGTTGTAGCACCTATTGGGGGCGGCGGCATGATTTCGGGCACTTGCCTGACCGTTTCCAGTACTGCACCGAACGTACAGATTTACGCCGCCGAACCCGAACAGGCCGATGATGCCTATCGCAGTTTCAAGGCTGGGCATATCATCGCCGACGACGCGCCGGTAACGGTGGCCGATGGTCTGAAAGTGCCATTGAAAGACCTGACGTGGCATTTCGTGAAAAACCACGCGACCGATATTTTGACCACGTCGGAGGCCGAGATAATCGACGCCATGAAGACCACATGGAAGCGCATGAAGATCGTGATCGAGCCATCCAGCGCTGTGCCGCTGGCCACCATTCTGAAGAACCCCGATGTTTTCCGGGGTCGCCGCGTTGGTGTGATCATCACTGGCGGCAATGTGGATGTGGATACATTGCCCTGGTTCAAGGGCTGAAGGAGAGCATCATGAACAAAGCAACGACGTTTGACGGCATGGAAGTGGGCTATGACATTCCAGCGCTGCCGGGGATGGACGAAGCGGATATCCAAACCCCTTGCCTTGTGCTGGATCTGAATGCGTTAGAGCGCAATATCAAGAAGATGGGTGATTATGCTCGCGCAAAGGGCATGCGTCACCGGGTGCATGGCAAGATGCATAAATCTGTGGATGTGGCGCTGTTGCAAGAACGCCTTGGCGGGTCAGTCGGTGTGTGCTGCCAGAAAGTATCCGAGGCGGAAGTGTTCGCGCGCGGCGGTATCAAGGATGTACTGGTATCCAATCAGGTGCGCGACCCGGTCAAGATTGACCGTCTGGCGCGGATGCCGAAACTGGGTGCGCGGGTGCTATGCTGCGTGGATGACCCGACCAATGTGGCGGACCTTTCGGCGGCGGCGGTGAAGCATGGCACGCAGATTGAGTGTCTTGTGGAAATTGATTGCGGTGCCGGGCGCTGCGGGGTCACGACAACCCCTGCCGTGGTGGCATTGGCAAAGGCGATCGACGCCGCCCCGGGGCTGAAATTTGCTGGCATTCAAGCCTATCAGGGCGCGATGCAGCACATGGACAAGTACGAAGACCGCAAGGCCAAGCTGGATATCGCCGTGGCCATGGTTAAAGACGCCGTGGATACGCTGGCCGCTGATGGCATTCAGTGTGACATTGTGGGCGGCGGCGGCACTGGCAGCTATTATTTCGAAAGCACCTCGGGGGTCTATAACGAGCTGCAATGCGGATCGTATGCCTTCATGGATGCCGATTATGGAAGGATTCTGGATAAGGACGGCAAGCGGATTGACCAAGGCGAATGGGAAAACGCGCTGTTCATTCTGACAAGCGTGATGAGTCATGTGAAAGCCGACAAAGCGATTGTCGATGCCGGGCTAAAGGCGCAGTCGGTAGACAGCGGCCTGCCTGTGGTGTTCGGGCGCACGGATGTCAAATACATCAAATGCTCGGATGAGCATGGCGTCGTCGAAGATCTGGGCGGCGTGTTGAAGGTGAACGACAAGCTGCGCCTGGTGCCCGGCCACTGCGACCCAACCTGCAATGTGCATGATTGGTACGTGGGCGTGCGTGGTGGCAAGGTTGAGGTGGTTTGGCCAGTATCGGCGCGTGGCAAGGCGTACTGAAAGCTGGCACTTAAGGATGCGCGATACTGCCGATTCCAACCGTTTGAAAGATTTCACATGCTGATCGTTCCCGAACGCCTGATTGCCGAATTGGTATCGCCAGCTGATGCTTTTGCCGCCATCGAGGCCTGTTTTGCCGCTATGGCGCGCGGCGATGCCTATAACTTTCCCGTGGTGCGCGAGGCTTTGGGCGAGGGGCGGCAGTATGGGTTCAAGTCGGGGTTGGACCGTTCGGGCGGCGGTTTGGGTGTGAAGGCGGGAGGGTATTTCCCTGGGAATATGGCGCGCGGGATGATCAATCATCAATCGTCGGTGTTCTTGTTTGATCCAGAGTCAGGGCGGCCTTTGGCGATGGTGGGGGGCAATCTTTTGACAGCGCTTCGGACGGCGGCTGCGTCTGCGATTTCAATTGATCGGTTGGCGCGCAAGGATGCGCGGGTTCTGGGTATGGTTGGGGCCGGGCATCAGGCTGGGTTTCAGTTGCGGGCGGCGGCGCGGGTGCGGCCGTTCGAGAAGGTGGTGGCGTGGAATTTGCATCCCGAGATGTTGCCGAAACTCGGGGCGATTGCAGCCGAGGTGGGGTTGCCGTTTGAGGCGGTCAGTTTGCCAGAACTGGGGGCGGCGGCGGATGTGATTATTACGATCACCTCGTCGGATAAGGCGTCGTTGATGGACAGCCATATTCGGCCGGGCACGCATCTGGCTTGTATGGGGACGGATACGGTGGGCAAGCAGGAGGTGGAGCCGGCTTTGTTGAGGCGGGCACGGGTTTTCACCGATGAAGTGGCGCAGTCAATCTCGATTGGGGAGGCGCAGCACGCGGTTTCTATGGGGTTGATCTCGGCGCTCGATATTACGCCGCTGGGGGATGTTTTGATCGGCAGGCATCCGGGGCGGACGCGGGAGGATGAGATCACTTTATTTGATGGAACGGGCGTCGGTTTGCAGGATTTGGCGGTGGCTGGGGTGGCCTTTAATCGGGCCCGCGAACGCGGGTTGGGGGTTGAGGTCGAGGTGTAACACGCGTGTTACGATTGTTATAATATTGATATTTATAGATAAAAAAATTCTCTTAACCAAATCTTTACCGGCGTATCACACCCCGTAACACACTTTGTATCGGGTACAAGTTTTGATCAAATGATGGCGCAAACGCGATTGATCCTTTAGGCGTGCCGTGATCTGACTTTTGTCACGGGTTGGACAGAAGGCTTGATCATGCAGATTTTCATCACCGGCTTTGGGCGCATTGGCCGATCTGTTTTGCGGGCTTACATGGCCAACCCTGCACAGTGGCCGGGGCTGGAAATTGCCGGGATCAACGATATCGCGGCGGCAGAGATGTGCGCCTATCTGTTCGAATATGACAGCGTTTTTGGGCCTTGGAAGGGGTCGGTTTCGCTGGGTGATGGCGTGTTGGTGGTGAATGGGCACGCCATTCCACTGCACCGGACGGCGGATATTTCGACTTTAAATTTGGCCGATGTCGATATCGTGCTGGAATGCACCGGGCGGGCGGAGGCGCGTGATGTGGCGGAACGCGGCTTGCGCGCCGGGGCGCGCCGCGTGTTGATTTCCGGGCCATCGGCGGCGGCGGATTTTACGGTTGTTCTGGGGGCCAATGACGAAGGGCTCGCGGGGCAACGGGTGGTGTCTAACGCGTCTTGCACGACGAACGCGCTGGCCCCGTTGGTGCGGCTGCTGGACCGGGAATTCGGGGTTGTCACCGGGTCGATGACGACGATCCATTGCTATACCGGGTCGCAGCCGACGGTGGATGCCCCCGCCGCAGATTTCGCGCGGTCACGCGCGGCGGCGCTGTCGATGGTGCCGACGACGACGAGCGCCCAACGGCTGCTCGATCTGGTGCTGCCGGGGTTGGCGGGGCGGATCGAGGGATCGGCGGTGCGGGTTCCGGTGGCAAGTGTCTCGGCGGTGGATTTATGTGTGATGACGGAGCGGGTGGCGTCAGTTGAGGCGGTGAATGCGGTGTTTCGGGCGGCGGCCCAAACCTCGGGAACCGTGATCGGCGCAACCGACCACGCGCTGGTGTCCACCGATATGCGGGCGCGGGCGGAGAGTATTGTGATGGCCTGTCCGGAGACGCGGGTGACGGCTGGGGGGATGCTGCGGGTGTTTGGCTGGTATGATAATGAGTGGGGGTTTTCGAACCGGATGCTGGATGTGGCGGGGAGGATGGGGTAGCGCAGTGCCCCACCTGATCGCGGACCTTTTGTTCGGGTTGAGGTCCCGGGTCAGGCCCGGGACTGCTGAGTGCGGCAGGGGAAAAGAAATGTTGCGCGTTTGCGCCTGACCGGTTGCAAATTGATGTCGTCGGGGGGCGGTTACATCATTAGAGCCGGTTAACACCTATCGCCCTTATAGCGGGCGGCCTTTCCTGCAACATTTACCGTTGGGCGTTTACCTGACCATGGAACACCCGGGAAGCGCGCCTCAAAGCGTTGGGCAATTTCGATGTGGTAGGACAGCCATCTCGCGCCGTGATTGAAGCAGCCGCGCCGAAAAACGGCCGCATGGGAAATCTCGTGGGCGATATTGGTCGCCGAGCTGCCGCCCCGGATGCCGACGTTGATTGTGATAGTGGAGCGTTGGGTGTCGCCTTTCCATGCCGTGCTGCCGTAGTCACCGCCGTTTTTAACGATGACGATGTCACCCACCTTGGCACGGGTTGCTTCTTCGATAAAGAAGGCGGCGATGGCGGGGTCTGGTTGAAGTGTAGTGATCGCATCGACAATGGATTTGCGGGATTTCGCGTGAAGTTCGGGTGTGCTGCAGAGCAAGGCAATCAAGACCAGAACGGATTGAGTAAAACTGGGTGGCATGCAGTGGCCTTTCGAAAACAGGCGAAACGATTTTCGCGGCGCGGTGCCGTTATATCATCGGGGAATACCCTTTGAACAGGCTGGAAGAATGGCCATGATGTCAACTAGGATCATTCTTCTGGGTGCTGTTTCGGGTCAGAGCCTGTGCGGTTGGCACGGCAAAAAGGCCGGGAGCGGGGAGGCGGGTGCACTGGGAGTAGTGCAGCCCCGGGGCCAGCCCCGGGACTGCGGTGTCGATGCCTCGCCTCAGTGATCGGTCACCGCTGCGGCGGTTTTCAGGTCTTCCGCCGAGCCGGTGGCTCCATTGAAGAAGGCATTCAGGATCACGGCAGAGATGGTGGACAGCAGGATGCCGGATTCGATCAGCGGGTGGATGTCGTGCGGCATCCATTGTTTGAAATTCGGCGCGATCAGGGGGATCATGCCAAAGCCAAGCGACACCGCGATGATGAACAGGTTGTTCCTGTTGGTCTTGAAATCGACCGCCGCAAGGATGCGGATACCGGTGGCCGCAACCATGCCGAACATCACAAGGCCAGCGCCGCCAAGCACGCTTAGCGGCAGGCTTTCCACCAGTGCGCCCATTTTGGGAACCAGGCCAAGTACGATCAGGATCAGGCCGCCCGCGACGCAGACATAGCGGGATTTGATGCCCGTCACGCCGACGAGGCCGACGTTCTGGCTGAACGAGGTGTAGGGGAAGGTGTTGAACAGCCCGCCGATCAAGGTGCCAAGGCCATCTGTGCGCAGGCCAGCCGACAGCATCGGTTGGGTGACGCGTTTGCCAGTCAGATCGCCCAAGGCCAGAAACATGCCGGTGGATTCGATCATCACAACGATCATCACAAGGGTCATGGTGATGATCATCACCGGGTCAAAAATCGGCGTGCCGAAGTGGAAGGGCGTGATCAGGCCGAACCATGCAGCCTCGCCTACCTTGGTGAAGGCCATTTTGCCAAGGATCGTGGCCAGCACGCCGCCAATGATGATGCCGAGCAGGACCGAGATATTGGCTATGAAGCCTTTGCCGTAACGGGCAATCAGCATGATGGCGACCAAAACCACGGCGGAAATGCCGACATTGCCCAAAGGCGCATAGGCCGGGTTCGGCATGGAGGCTGCGGCGGCCAGTTTTTCGGGCATCGCGGGCAGGGTGGTGCCTGCGGCGGCGGCGGCCTCGCCCACGGCTTTCAGCCAATCGGCATGTTCGGGGTTGACGATCATCGGCGCTGTGGGGCCAACGGGGTTGCCGAAGATCCAGTTGATGCCGATGCGCATCAGCGACACGCCGATCACCAGAATGATGGTGCCGGTCACGACGGGCGGAAAGAAGCGCAGCATGCGGCTGACAAGCGGCGCCAGGATCATCGCGATGACGCCTGCCGCCATGATCGCGCCGAAGATCATTCGCGCGCCATCGGCACCGGGATTGGCATTGGCGATGGCGACCATTGGGCCAACGGCAGCAAAGGTAACGCCCATCATCACGGGCAATTTGATGCCGAACCATTGGGTCGCGCCCAACGATTGGATCAGGGTCACAACACCGCAAGCAAAGAGATCGGCCGAAATCAGGAAGGCGACATCGGCAGGGTCCAGTTTCAGCGCGCGCCCGACGATCAGCGGCACGGCGATGGCCCCGGCATACATCACCAGCACATGTTGCAGGCCAAGGGTAAACAGCTTTGGTGGGGCGAGAAGCTCGTCCACCGGATGGGTCTTGTCGGTCATTTTTCGTCCTATCCCTATGGGGGTTGTTATTCGCGCCGTATCCGCACCCCCCCGATGGTGCAGTCCAGTTAGAAGGGCGTTGCGCCTTAGGCGGGCGGCCCGGTCACGGTCCACGGTTGGGTGCACCGGTATTCTTCAAGGTTTGGCGTGGCGCCGATGCGGTCCACCACTGCAAAGAGGCCGGGGGCGGCAAGCGGCGTGAGGACTCCGTGCCAGATTCCACGGTGCAGGTTGATGCCCTGCGCGCCATTGGTGAGGAAGGCGCGCGGGGTTGCCTGCGGACTGAGCGCGACGATGACGAGGAAGGGATGCGCGGTCATTGGCAGGAAGGCCTGGCTGCCTTCAGGGTGACGCTCGATCAGATCGAAGTTATAGGGCAGGCTGCGGGCGTTTGCCTGAAAGATCGAGATGCCGGGGCGGGCCCCACCTGATGGATCGCCAAAATCGAGTTTGGCGCGGTCGTGGTGGCGGCGGCATTGGCCATCATTGATCAGGCGGAAATCACCTGTCGCGTCAAGGACGTCGCCGAAGGGGGCGAAGGCGGTTTGGGTGAGGGGTTCGGTGTGAATTTCGCGCATGTATGGACTTTGCGTTTGTGGCGGGCGCCGGGGGCTGTCTGCCCCCGGACCCCCGAGGATATTTATGAACAGAAAAAGCCGTCAGGCAGGCGGGCCGAAGGCACCGGGGCCGCGGAGGCGTGCGTGGCGGTTGACGTCTTTGTAGAGCAGGTAGCGGAACGGGCCGGGGCCGGCGGCATAGCAGGCTTGCGGGCAGTAGGCGCGCAGCCACATGTAATCGCCGGCTTCCACCTCGACCCAATCCTGATTGAGTTTGTAGACGGCGCGGCCTTGCAGGACGTAGAGGCCATGTTCCATGACGTGGGTTTCCTCGAACGGGATCAGGCCGCCGGGTTGGAAGGTGACGATGTTGACGTGACAATCATGCGCCAGATCGCCGGGGTCTGCGAAGCGGGTGGTTGCCCAGGTGCCGTTGGTGTCGGGCATGGGGGTTGGGGTCATGTCCTGGTCGCGGGTGACGAAGGCTTTGGGGGCGGGGATGCCGGGGGCGGGCTCGTAAAGTTTGCGGATCCAGTGGAAGCGGGCGGGGGCGGTGCCTTCGGCCAGCAATGTCCAGACGGCACCGGCGGGGATGTAGGCGTAAGAGCCGGGGCCGAGGTCGAAGCCTTCGTTGTTGATGTTCAGCGTAGCCTCGCCGTGGGTGAAAAACAGGATGCTTTGCGCGCCGGATTCCGGGTCTGGCGCGTCTGATCCGCCACCGGGGGCAACCTCCATCACGTAATGGCTGAAGGTTTCGGAAAACCCGGAGAGGGGCCGGGCGATCAGCCAGAGTTTGGTGTTTTCCCAGCCGGGGATCAGGCTGGTGACGATGTCGGAGAAACACCCCTTGGGGATGACGGCGTAGGAAACGGTGAAGACGGCCCGGCCGGTGTGGAGGGTGGTTTGCGGGGGGAGGCCACCTTGGGGGGCGTGGTATTGGGTCATGGGGGGCGGGTCCTTTGGGGGGTGGGTGGGGGTTCTCGATGAAATCATTAAAAATTAGGTGGATTAGTGTAGGTATTACACACCTAGAGGTTCGCTTTATTCGTAAGCGCCAGCGTTTATATGTGTTATCCGGCCCTGAAACGTTGAAATGCCTATTCCAACAGAGCAACCCTCTGTTATCCATCGCCAAGGCCACTGCCGGGGTAGGCAGAAAGCCATTGATTGATCTATTCGAAAACGTTGATTAGTCGGGCCGAAAGGCCCGGTCTCATTCAATTTTCGCGTTGACTCGCCGACCAGCTTCCACGCCGCCGCCGCAAACCATTCCTTGATGAACTCCGGGTCGCATTCCATGTCCAACAAAACCGCCCCTGCATGATCCGACGCAAGCTGCCACGATGAATTTGGCTCGACCAGCGTCCAGCGCAGGTCGGCGAGAGCTTTCTCACAATCCTGCGCGTGGGCGGTGTGTGGCAGCGCGAACGTGAGTATCGCCAACGTGGCGGCGGCAAGTAAGCGGTGAGGCGCGTGAAACCCGCGTTTATTGGTCGAAACACAGCCACACGTTCGAGGTTTGAGCGTGGGTTTCACCCACCCTACGGGACGTGGCGTCATGGCAAGATGTCCTTCAAACGTAACTCCGCGATGCGCTCGACTTGGGCGCAGGCGGTTTGGAATTCGGTTTCCGTGTCATTGGCGATACGGGTTTGGAAGGCGGCGAGGATGCTCGCCTTGGTATGGTCCCGCACGGCGATGACGAAGGGGAAGCCGTGTTTGGCCATGTAGGCGGTGTTGAGGGATTGGAAGGTTGTGCGTTCGGCGTCGGTCAGGGCGTCGAGGGCGGCGGAGGCTTGTTCGGACGTGCTGTCGGCGGTGAGTTGTTTGGCGAGGGCGAGCTTTCCGGCGAGGTCGGGGTGGGCGCGTAGGACGGCCATGCGTTCTTCGGATGATGCAGTGCGAAAGATGCGGGTTAGGGCGTTGTGCAGACCTGCGGCGCTATCGTGGGCGGGGCCGAGTTCGAGGGCGTGGGCGCGGGTGGCGATCCAGGGGGAGTGCTCGAAGATGCTGCCGTAGAGGGTGACGAAGCGGTTCAGCGGCATTTGCGAGGGGCGTTCAAACCGTTTGTGGGGATGGGTTTTGGCCCAGTGGGTGGCGATGTCGATGCGGCGCGGGAACCAGACATCCGCGTGCGATTTGGCGTAGTCGAGGAAGCGCTTCAGCCCGGCGATTTTGCCGGGGCGGCCGATCAGGCGGCAGTGCAGGCCGATGGAGAACATCTTGGCTTGGCCTTGTTCGCCTTCGGCATAAAGCGTGTCGAAGCTGTCTTTCAGGTATTGGAAGAATTGCTCGCCAACGGTGTAGCCGGGGGCGGTGGCGAAGCGCATGTCGTTGGCTTCCAGCGTGTAGGGGATGATCAACTGATCGCGCGCGCCGACCTCCAGCCAATAGGGCAGGTCGTCGTCGTAGGTGTCGGACAGCCAGTCGAACGCACCGGTTTCGGCGGTGAGGCGGAGGGTGTTGATTGAGGACCGACCGGTGTACCAACCCGTTGGCGGCGCACCCACCACTTCGGTGTGCAGGCGGATGGCTTCGGCGATTTGGGCGCGCTCGACGTCTTCGGTCATGTCGCGGTGATCGACCCATTTCAGGCCGTGGCTGGCGATTTCCCACCCGGTGGCTTTCATGGCCGCAACCTGTTCGGGGTTGCGGGCAAGGGCGGTTGCGACGCCGTAGATGGTGACGGGAATGTTGAGGTTGGTGAACAGCCGGTGCAGGCGCCAGAAGCCCGCCCGCGCGCCGTAATCGTAGAGCGATTCCATATTGGCGTGGCGTTGGCCGGGCCAAGGGGCGGCACCTGCGATGTCGGACAGGAACGCCTCGGACCCGGCGTCGCCATGCAGAATGTTATTCTCGCCACCCTCTTCGTAGTTCAGCACCAGGCTGACGGCGATTTTGGCTTTTTCGGGCCATGCCGCGTCGGGCGGGTTTGGGCCGTGACCGCGAAAATCACGGGGATAGCGGTTCATTGGCGTCTCCTATCGCTCCGATCGCGATTGCGGCAGACTATGCAGATTTTCGAGAGGTGTTTATCAATTTATTCGCGAAAGAGTTTTTTGCTGGGGGAATGGTCGCGAAGGGGTTTTTGCAGCTATGGTTTGGGCAGCAGCGCGGGAGAGCAAGATGGCGGCTGGATTGACGACACATGTGCTGGATACCGGGCGGGGGCAGCCCGCAGCGGGGGTGAAGATCATGCTGTACCGGGTAACCGGCAACAGCCACAAAAAGATTGCGGAAAGCGTGACCAATGCCGATGGCCGGACCGATGCGCCGATGCTGGTGGGCAAGGGGTTTACGGTTGGAAGCTACGAGTTGGTGTTCTGCGCCGGGGATTATCTGCGTGCGACGGGGCAGGTTGCTGATCAAAATGGGGGCGAGGTGTTGTTTCTTGACCAGATTCCCATTCGGTTTGGGGTGACGGATGCTGGCGCGCATTACCATGTGCCGTTGTTGATCTCGCCGTTTGCGTATTCGACCTATCGCGGCAGTTGACGGGGGCTGTCTGCCCCCAAATTGCGGCGGCCCGCAATTTCCCCCCGAGGATATTTGTCCAAATGCGAAGTCGGGAGGTTTAGGCAGTGCCATCCGTGGCGTGGCGCAGCGCATCGCGGCAATGGGTGGCCATGAAATCGGTGAACAGGCGCACTTTGGGGTCTTTCAGGCGGCGGTGTTGCGACAGGGCGGAGAGCTGGATCGGTAGCGGCGGCGTGGCGGTGGCAACGGGGATCAGCGCACCGCTGCGCAGGTGGTCGGCGACCTCGAAGATCGGTTTTAGCACGATACCGCGGCCATCGAGCGCCCAACCGGTCAGAACATCGCCGTCATCAGATTCGAACGGACCGGTGATTTCGAACCGCTTGGTGCCCTCGGAGGTTTGCAGCGCCCATTGGAATTCCTTCGCACCGGGAAAGCGCAGGTTCAGGCAATCATGTTTGTCATTCACCAAAGCCGCCCCATCCGCCGGGGAGCCACGACGGGCGATATAGGCGGGGGCGGCGCACAGCAGGCGGGGGCAATCGGCGACTTGCCGGACTTTCAGGGTGGAATTGTCCAGCAGGCCAAGGTGGAACGCCACGTCGATGCCTTCGGCCACCACATCAATCGGGCGGTCAGACAGGCGCAGGCGCACGTCGATCTGCGCGTATTGGTCTTTGAACAATGGCACATGCGGGGCGATGAAGCGCCGCCCAATGCCGAGCGGGGCGGCCACAAAAATGGTGCCGCGCGGGTTTTGCGTTACATCCATAACGGCGGATTCGGCATCGTCTATCGCATCGAGGATGCGGCGCGCGCCATCATAGAAGATGCGACCGTTTTCGGTGGGTTGCAGGCTGCGCGTGGTGCGGCTGAACAGGCGGACGCCAAGGTGCTTTTCCAGATCCGAAATGCGGGCTGATGCAACGGCGGGCGACGCGCGCTGATCGCGGGCAGCCGCACTCATGCTGCCCAGTTCGTAGACGCGCACGAACATGCGGACATTGTTGACGTAGGACATTCGCGTGGTCCCTGGGCTATGGTCTGGCGCCAAGTATTATCAGGTTGTGGTTGAAAGTCCTGAGGTATTTGCTGGATTAACAGGCAAGTGGTGCCGGGCGTAGGCTGGTGGTCTGAAATTTGGGGAGTTTGCGATGTATGACTGGGCGGTGCTGTGGGAATGGATCGAGATCGCGGCGCGGTGGACGCATGTAATCACCGGCATCGCGTGGATCGGATCATCGTTCTATTTTATCGCGCTGGATTTGGGCTTGCGCCAAACGCCAAGTCTGCCGCCGCTGGCGCATGGCGAGGAATGGCAGGTGCATGGTGGCGGGTTTTACCATGTGCAGAAATATCTGGTGGCACCGGATATGATGCCGGAGCATTTGACCTGGTTCAAATGGGAAAGCTACGCCACATGGCTGTCGGGCTTCGTGATGTTGGTGCTGGTGTATTACCTTGGGGCGGAACTGTATCTGGTGGACCCCAACGTGCTGGATATTCCGGTCTGGCAGGCGGTTTCAATCTCGCTGTCGTCGCTGGCGTTTGGCTGGATCATCTATGATCTGATCTGCAAAAGCCGGTTTGGCGATGACAACACGCGGCTGATGATTGGCTTGTATGTGATCCTGGTGGCGATGGCCTGGGGCTATACGCAGGTGTTTTCCGGGCGGGCGGCGTTGCTGCATCTGGGAGCGTTTACGGCGACGATCATGAGCGCCAATGTGTTCATGATCATCATGCCCAATCAGCGCGTTGTGGTGGCCGATTTGAAGGCGGGGCGGAAGCCGGACCCGAAATATGGCAAGATCGCCAAGCAACGGTCGACGCACAACAATTACCTGACGCTGCCGGTATTGTTCTTGATGCTGTCCAATCATTACCCGCTGGTATTCGCGACGGATTACAACTGGTTGATCGCGAGTCTGGTGTTCCTGATGGGTGTTACGATCCGGCATTGGTTCAACACCAAACACGCGCGGAAGGGCAACCCGCATTGGACTTGGGGGGTGACACTGGTGTTGTTTCTGGTCATCGCCTGGCTGTCATCCCTGCCAATGAAAGTGGTGGAAGAGACGGCGCTGAAGGGCGAGGCGTTGCGGTATGCCTCGGCTGACGGGTTTGATGATGTAACCAGCATTGTGCAGGGGCGCTGTTCGATGTGCCATGCGGCAGAGCCGGTTTGGGACGGCATGTATTGGGCACCCAAGGGCGTGCATCTGGAAACGCCGGCGCAGATCGCCGCAGCGGCGCGACGGATTTATTTGCAGGCGGGGATCAGCCACGCAATGCCGCCGGGCAACCTGTCGTATATGGAGCCGGACGAGCGGGCGCAGATCGTGGCGTGGTTTCAGAGCGCAGGGGCGAAGGGCGAAAATTTTTGAGAAAAATTTTGGATCGCGCAGATTTAGGCTCAGCGCTTTGGGCGTGTAGCGGCCTCCGGCGGGGATATTTTTGAACAGAAGAAACGGCGTCAGGGTTTGCTGAAATGCCATTCGGTGGTTTGTGCATACGGCGCGTCAGGCGTGGTGATGATGGATGGGAAGGCGCTATGGTTCGGGGCATCGGGCCAACCCTGCGCCTCCACCGCCAGACCATCATATTCGGCATGGCGCGCGTCATAGATTTGCAAGCCGGGTTCCGTGGTGGCGAGCGCCAGCGCGATGCCGGATTGCCCGGTTAGGGTTGCAACATGGCGCAGTGGGGCTTTTGTGGTAGAGAGGCAAAAGTTGGTATCAAGCGGCGGTTGGCCGGGGATCAGCGCGCGTTTCGTTCGAAAGTCGTAGGGCGTGGCGTCGACTGGGGTGATGGCTCCCGTCGGGATCAAATCCGCCGTGACGGGAAGGAAATGATCGGCGGCAATTTGCATGGAATGGCCATGCCAGTGCCCAGTACCGTCAAGGTTCCAATAGCTGTGGTTGGCAAAATTCAGCAGCGTTGGTGCGTCGCTACTGGCAGCTAACGTCAGCCGCAAAGTGGCCGGGGCCACGATTTCGTAAGTTGCGCGGATGTGGCGGTTGCCGGGAAAGCCGCCTTCGCCATCGGGGAGCGTAAGCGTCAATGTAACGCTGGCGGCCGTGATTTCGGCGATGGTCCAGATTTTACGGTGCGCGCCGATAGTGCCGCTGTGCAAAAGGTGCGGGCCGCCAGGGTTGGGCTCAAATTGTAGGGCAACACCGTTCAGACTGGTGCGTGCGCTGGCGATACGATTGGCGACCGGGCCGATCAGCGCGCCGTGATAGCACATTTCGCCTTCGTAATCTGACAGGCGGTCGGAGCCCAGTGTCAGGCTATGCGCCACCCCCGCCAACCCGACATGCTGCACGATGGCACCGTAAGTCAGGATATGTGCCGTCAGATCGCCCGCGCTGATGCTGATGGATTGAACTGTGGCACCCGTGCTGGTCTTGCCAAATTCCGTAATCTGCAAAGCGGTTCCTCTCGGTGTCTTGGGGCGGTCCCCCCTTGCCCTCAGGTGGGCTTAACGGGCCGGGTCCGTCAAGCCCGTGTTCAGCTTTTGGCCAAGCAATCGGCCAAAGTGGCGGCAAGCGCGCGCATCAGGTCCGGGTAAAGCGCCGGGCCGGGGGGCAGGTTTGCGCCCTCGGGGTCCAGCACGCCACCGATGGACGTGGGCGTGCCCTCGGTGATCTGGGTCAGCAGCTTCGGATCATGGTTCGCCTCGGGAAAGATGCAGGCAGCCGACCCGGCGACAAGCGTGGCGCGCAGCTCTGCAAGCTTGGCCGCACTTGGGCTGGTGGCATCGCCAATGGCAATTTCACCCGCGACGGTCAGGCCGAAGTGGGCGGTGAAATAGCCGTAGGCATCGTGATAAACGACGAAGGGTTTGGCTTTGACAGGGTCCAGAAGCGCGTTGATTTCCGCCTCCACCGCCGCGATCTGCGCGGCACCTGTTTTTGCGTTGGCACCGTAGGTAGCGGCATTGGCGGGGTCCAGTTCGGATAGCTTGGCCGCGATTACATCAAGCCAACTGGTGGCATTCTGTGGGTCGAGCCAGGCATGCGGATCGTGGCTTTCCTGATCAAGCGCGTCTTCGCCCTGGGCCGCCGCGTCATGCCCATGCGTGGCGTCATCTGCATAGCTGCGGGTTTCGGTGCCGGGCGCATCCAGCAGTTCAATCTGCGCCGCCTTGGTTTCCAGCCCTTGCAACGTGCGTTCCAACCACGGTGTCATTTCAGGCCCCATCCAGATGATCAGATCGGCGTCAGACAGGCTTGCCGCCTGACTGGGGCGCAACTGAAAGCTGTGCGCATCGGCCCCTTTATCGACCAGCAGATCAGGGCTTCCAAGATCGCCCATCACCATGGCCACCAGCGACTGCACTGGCGGTACATCAGTGACAACGCGCGGCACCTCGGCAGATGCGGCGGAGGATAACAGCAGAATGGTTAGAGTGAGCGACAGTAAACAACGCATCGCAAAGGCCTTTCGCAGGGGACTTGCGTCAGCTACTGTATGTTATATCATAACGCGTCAAGGGGGCGGATTATGGCATCGCGGCAAAACAACGCTCTGGGCGCTTCGGCGGGCAAGGTTTCGCCCACGCCAACTGCCGATCCGGCATTTGCCCCACATGACCACAACCATTGCGCCGATGATGTTTTGGCGCGGGCCGAGGTGTTGGTTGCTGCCGATGGGCGGCGTCTGACACCCGTGCGCCGCCGAACCTTGCAGATATTGCTGGAGGCGCATCGCGCCTTGGGTGCGTATGATGTGCTACAGCGCTTGGCGGCGGAAGGCTTTGGCAATCAGCCACCAGTGGCCTACCGCGCCTTGGAATTTCTGGTCGAAAATGGGCTGGCGCACCGCATTCGCCGCCTGAACGCCTTCACCGCCTGCATGCATCCGGGGCAGGCGCATAGCCCTGCATTCCTGATCTGCCGCCTGTGTGATGCAGTTGCCGAAGCCCCCGCAGCACCGGTTCGTGCCGCGTTGGATACTGCCGCAGCAGGCATGGGGTTTGCCATTGAACGCAGCAATATCGAGGCGCTGGGCCTGTGCCCCGCTTGCCAATCGGTGCCGGCATGAGTTTGCTGGTCGCCAACCATATCTGCGTGCGCGCAGGCGGGCATGAGGTGTTGCATGATGTGTCGTTGCGGCTGGAGCCTGCCGAGATTGTCACCATCCTGGGGCCGAACGGGTCTGGCAAATCAACCTTGCTGCGGGCGTTGATCGGCATTGTGCCGCTGGCCGAAGGTCGGGTGTCGCGCCGGGCGGGGTTGCGCATTGGCTATGTGCCGCAACGGCTTGCCATTGACCCGACTATGCCGTTAACCGCGCGGCGGTTTCTGTCTTTGCCGGTGCGGTGCAGTCGGACGGCGGCGGATACGGCACTGGCGCGGGTGGGGATGGCCGATGTGGCCGACAGGCCGATGACAGGCCTGTCTGGCGGGCAATTTCAGCGCGTTCTGCTGGCGCGGGCTTTGCTCAGCGAACCCGATGTGCTGATCTTGGATGAGCCAACGCAAGGTCTGGATCAACCCGGCGAGGCGGCGTTCTATCGGCTGATCGAAGAAGTGCGGCGCGAGACTGGGGCGGCAGTGCTGATGGTCAGCCATGATCTGCACGTGGTGATGAGCGCGTCGGATCGGGTCATCTGCCTGAACGGCCATATCTGTTGCGAAGGCACGCCACGGGTGGTGTCGAATGCGCCGGAATACCGGGCGCTGTTCGGGTTGGGCACCCAAGGCGCGTTGGCGCTGTATCAGCATGATCATGACCATGATCATCTGGTCGAGCATGACCACCATCATGGGCATGACCATGACCACAAGCATCACGCCCACAAACATGACGAGAAATCCGATGCTTGATGATTTTCTGGTGCGTGCAGGGCTGGCCGGGATTGGCGTGGCACTGGCGGCGGGGCCGCTTGGCAGCATGGTGGTCTGGCGGCGGATGGCCTATTTTGGCGATGCCACCTCGCATGCGGCAATCCTGGGTGTGGCGCTGGCGCTGGCGACTGAGCTGCCGATTGGCCTTGGCACGCTGTTGGTGGCGCTGGGTATGGCGGCGACGGTTTCGACGTTGGCGGCACGCGGTTGGGCGATGGATACCACGCTGGGGGTCTTGGCGCATTCGGCATTGGCGCTGGGGCTGGTGGCGGTCAGCTTTGTACCCGGTGCAAGGGTGGATTTGCAGGCCTATCTGTTTGGCGACATTCTGGCGGTATCACGCGGGGATTTGCTGTTCATCTGGGGCGGTGCGTTGGCGGTTCTGGCCCTGCTGATCTGGCGCTGGTCGGCGCTGTTGACGGCGACCTTGAACGAAGATCTGGCCCATGCCTCCGGCATCAACCCCGACCGCGAGCGTCTGATCCTGACGTTGGCCTTGGCCCTGACAGTGGCGGTGGCGCTGAAGGTGGTGGGCGCACTGCTGATCGCGGCGATGCTGATCATTCCAGCAGCGGCGGCACGTGGATTGGCGCGCAGCCCAGAAAGCATGGCAGTGTTTGCCAGCCTGATTGGCGGCGCGGCAACGATTGGCGGCTTGGCGATGTCGTTACGGTTTGACACCCCCGCAGGTCCGTCGATTGTGGCCGTGGCCGCACTGGTGTTCAGCCTGTCAGTGCTGCTGGGGCAAGTTCGGCGCGGCTAGCCGCAGATTTGGTCACCACAGCTTCTTAATTGCGCCATGCCAATGCCGGGTTTCACCCCCACTACCACCCCAAACCCGGAGGGCATTCCCATGAGCGCTAGAAACATCCTGATCTTTGGCATTACTGCCGCTGCAATAATTGCTGGAACCGACTTTGCGCTGGCAATGAAATCCAAGGAAAAGGCAGGCGAGGTCTACAGCTTTACAGACCATATCAGCGCACGCTTCGGCGATGCGATGGATTTCATGCCGGGCTCGAAACTGGCGAAGGCGCTGCCGACGCCGCCGCAGGGATGGACCGTGCGGGTCGGCGCCAATGCAGACAGCTTTCTTGTGATGGGCCAGCCAGTTGATCCGACAAAACTTGCCGCCATGGACGCGCTGGAGCAAAAAATGATTGCAGCACTTCCGACCATGCAGGTGGAAAACCGGCTGTATCAAAACGGTGAGACGGCAATCTATTACGGCGTTAACTTTCTGCCCGCCGATGTGAAAGACAGCAACGTCGCGCGTATCGTAACGCAAACCTTTTCGATGCTGGAGGCCCAGGCAACCGGCCCGATCAACCCCGATGATGGCGCCTATGCGATGAAGAAATTCGCCGGGCCAGAGATGGGCAAGGCGGCGCTCTATTTCGCACAAGTCGACGGGCAGATCTTCATCTCGGCCCTCAGCAACGCGGGTGACGAGGCGACGTTGGCTTTGATGGCGGGTGTCAACAAAGAGGCTCTGCAAACGCTGATCACCGAAGACCCGACAATCGGGCAGGCCGCCGTTGCCGAAGACAAACCGGAAAAGTCCGACGGTTGCGTGCAAAAGGGTGCCGCCAAGTTCTGTTCAAGCACTAACTAGCGGCGACCCTTTCCTGCGGCCCTGGGGCTTTGTCCCGATGCAAAACCGGCACGTCCGCTAACGATCGACGCTCGCCCGCCGCAATGTCGTTTTCGTCTGCCATGTGTCGGCGCGACTTGCCCTTGCACGGCGATTTCAGGCACATATGGGCCAACCATTTTTGCGGAGAATCCCGATGAAAACCCATGTAAAAGCGCTTGTTGTTGGCGGCGGTGCCGTGGGCACGGGGATTGCCTATCATTTGGCGAAGGCCGGGTGGGATACCATGCTGGTGGAGCGGGACGAGCTGACAAGCGGGTCTACGTGGCACGCCGCCGGCCTGCTGCCGCTGTTCAACATGGGTTATGCGACGACGCATATCCACAAATACTCGGTCGATTTCTACAAAGGGCTAGAGGCGGAAACCGGCCTGAACCCCGGCTTTTTTGTCGTTGGCAACCTGCGCATGGCGCAACATCAGGCGCGGATGGATGAATATATGCTGTATTCATCCGTCGCCGAAACGGCGGATGTCTACCATGAGTTTCTAAGCCCCAAACAGATCAAGGATCGCTGGCCCTTGGTGCGCACCGAAGATCTGGTCGGCGCGCTGTATCACCCGCAAGACGGCTACATTAACCCCGCCGATGTGACGCAAGCCATGGCCAAAGGAGCCCGCCAGTTTGGTGCGACGTTCGAGCGTAAAATTCAGGTGAACGGCTATCGTTGGACTGGGTCCGAATGGATTGTGACCTGCGCCCGCATGGTCGAAACCGGCGGCAATCTGGTGGCGTCGGACGAGACGTTTGAAATTCATGCCGAACACGTGGTGACGGCCACTGGCAACCACGCCCAACGCACCGCGCGGCTGCTGGGTATCAAGATCCCCGCCGTGCCGGTGGAACATCAGTATATCGTCACCGAACCCGATCCGGCTTTGGTGGACTGGCGCAAGACAAATGACCAGCACCCGGTTCTGCGCGATGCCGATGCGAAATGGTATGTCCGCGAAGAACGCGGCGGCTGGATTTTGGGACCGTATGAGAAAAACGCGCCGGCACGGTTCCAGTATGACGTGCCCGCGGGTTTCCGCGCCGACCTTTTCCCGCTGGATCTGGAACGGATCGAGGCGGAATACATGTCCTTCATCCACCGCCTGCCCAGTTCTGAAACTGTCGGCCTGAAGGATGATTTCAACGGCCCGATCTGCTATACCCCCGATGGCAACCCGCTGGTTGGCCCGGCACCCGGCCTGCGCAATATGTGGCTGGCCGAAGGTTTTTCGTTTGGCATCACGGCGGCGGGCGGCACCGGCTATTACCTCGCGCAGATGATGGTGAATGGCGAGGCCGAAATTGACATGGCGTCGCTTGATCCGCGCCGATACGGGTCTTGGATAACCACCGAATATGCGGCGCGCAAGAACGAAGAATGCTACGACCACGTCTTCATTCTACACCACCCCGACGAAGAACGCCCCGCCGCCCGGCCTTTGCGCACTGCCCCGGTCTACGACCGCCAAGCAGCCTTAGGCGCGCAATTCGGGCAGGTGAATGGGTGGGAGCGCCCGAACTACTACGGGCCAGTTGATGCGGATGCGAATTTTGACCATGACGCCCGATCTTTCCGGCGCGGGGCTTGGTGGGACTATGCAAAAGCCGAAGCCGAGGCTTTGCGCAGCACGGCGGGGCTGATTGATGCCACCGCCTTCACCAAGCACATTGTGCGCGGGGCAGGGGCGACGGCATTCCTTGATTGGTTCACGACGAATAAGTTGCCAGCGGTGGGCCGCATCAACCTGACCTACGCGCTGACGCCAACTGGCACCACGCGCACTGAATACACCATCGTGCGCAATGGCGAGAATGACTACTATCTGGTCAGCGCAGGCGCGTGGACGGCTTATGATGCTGATTACATGCGCAAATGTGCTGCTGACAAAGAAGCCGAGTTTGGCCATATCGACATTCACGATGTCACCACGCAATGGGGCGTCTTCGCCCTTGCCGGGCCAAACAGCCGCAAGATTTTGTCCGAACTGATCAAGGATGCAACGCCCGAAACCGCCCTGTCGAACAAGCGCTTCCCGTGGCTATCGGCGCGCAAAATTGAACTTGGGATGTGCCCGGTGAACGCCATTCGCGTGGCCTATACCGGCGAATTGGGCTGGGAATTGCACCATCCGATCGAAATGCAGCGCTATCTTTGGGATCAACTGATGGTTGCGGGGGCCAAGCATGGCATGAAACTGGTCGGTGCGCGGGCACAAAACTGGCTGCGGCAAGAAAAATCCTATCGCGCGTTCGGCACCGAACTTGGTCGTGACGCAACGCCGCTGGAGGCGGGGCTGGATAGGTTCGTTGACTTGTCGAAAGACTTTCAGGGCAAGGCCGCGATGCTGGCTGTTGGGATCAGGTCAAAATGCGTGACAGTGCTGATTGACGGCCCCGCTGATGCCGACCCATGGGGCAAGGAGGCGTTGGTTGTCGATGGTCAAAAAATCGGCCGCCTAACCTCGGGCGGCTGGTCAGTCGGCTTTGGCAAGCAGATCGGCATGGGCTATGTGCGGACTGATCTGGCCGAGGTGGGCACGAAATTGCAGGTGCGGATGCTGCGTCAATTGTGGGATGCTGTGGTGGTCGAAGACAGCCCGTTTGATCCCAGCAATGCGCGCATCAGGGTGGATGGCTGAGCCAGAAAGCAGCGGGGGCCAGCCCCCCTAGCCTCGCCACGGGCGAGGCGTTCTTCGCGAAAACCCTCCACTGGAGGGTTTTTTGATCGCTCATCACCCCCCGGGATATTTGTGAACAGAAAAAAGCGTTTTAGGTCATAGCCGCCGCCCTGCCAACCACAGTGCCCAGTCAGACTTCGATCCGGCAAAGGTGTTCAGGTCGGTATGGCCCTTGATGCCTGCCACCCCGCCCGTGCTGCTGTATTGCCAGAACGTCCAATTCTGCCCCGGATAGACGTTGGACGGGTGATCAGCAACCGCGCGCAGCCAGAACTCGGCGCGCGGGATGCGCCACATCTGGTTGGTCGCGTAGAACTCGGGCGTGCTGTAGATCAGCGGGCGCTGGCCATAGTGGCGTTCCAGCATGTTCAGAAACACCTCGGCCTCGGCCCGCACGACCGCCGAATCCGGCCGAATTGTGCAAGTCGGCGAAAACGGCGTCCATTCCATATCCAGCACGGGCGGCAGCGCCCCCGCACTGCGCGGCACATGTTTGATGAACCAGCGCGCTTGTTCCGACGCCGGGCGGCAGAAGTAAAAGAAATGGAACGCCCCGCGCGGAATGCCCGCAGCCGCGGCCCCGCGCCAATTGGCGTCAAAACTGGGGTCCAGCCCATCGCCACCCTCGGTCGCCTTCAGAAACGCGAATGAAAGCCCCGATTGCTGCGCCGCCCGCCAATCCACATCACCCTGATAGCGCGACACATCAATGCCATGCACCGGGTGGCGATCCGGGTCTTTGCCGGGAAAATCCTGCGGGTCGGAATCGCGAAACTGTGCTTTCGAAACAGTAACATGCGGTGGATTTCCAGCGTCATTCTGGGGTGGCGCAGATCGCCCACAAGACACCAGCAGCGCCAGCATCAAGGGCAATATAAACTGGCGCAGATGCATTCGAAATTGCCCCATCAAACCGAGTAGCCCTATCTTGCCCACAAACGCCGCCCTGTCATCGGGAAATTCAAGCGATGCGCAAAATGCTGCGTGTCAGCGGGCAGTACCGATCAGCATCAGGTTGTTGGCAGGCATCTCGATCATCCGCACCGCCAAACCAGCGCTGGCAAACTGCGCCTGAATCCAACTCAGATCCTTGTAGCCGATGCTGGCATCCTGCGACCGCAAGCTGGCATCGAACGCCGCGTCACCCTCGGACGTGGTTTTGCCGTTCCGCAGAAACGGCCCGTACACCATCAGCCTCCCGGTGGCAGTCAAAGCCCGTGCAGATTGTGCCAGAACGGCGGCGGCCAGATCCGTGGGGATCAGGTGCAAAAGATTGATGATCAGAACGACATCTTGCCCAGCCCAATCCGCCGCCCAATCCGGGCTGGCGGCATCCAGCACCACTGGCGGGCGCAGGTTCGGGCACGGATCATGCGCCGCCCAAGCGTTGATTGAAATCAGGTTGTCGGGGTTCGCGTCACTCGGTTGCCACACCAAACCCGGCAGCGCCTTCGCCCCCGCCGCCGCATGTTGACCAGACCCCGATGCAATTTCCAGCAGCTTGCCGCTAGCCGGAGCCTCGGCCCGCAACACGTCCAAAATCGGCCCTTGATTGCGCATAGCCGACGGCGCATGCCGACGCCCGTCGATCGAGATATCCGCCCCGCTATCTGGCAATCGCAACGTCATCTGAACCGCCCCGGTGATAATGCCGCGATCAGGCCTTCTGACAGGTCAGACCCGGCTCCAACAATCAGATCGGCGGCCAATTGGCTGGCCGCTGGGCTGGATTGAAACCCATATCCGCCTTGTCCCGCAAGCCAGAAAAAGCTGGGATCGGCAGCATCGGCCCCAATGACCAGCACGCGGTCGGGCGAAAACGTCCGCAGACCGGCCCAGTTTGACAACAACCGCGTCACCGGCTCGGTCATCATTTCTTCGTACCGCGCCAGCCCTTCGGCCAACACCATGTCATCGGCCCAGGCATCATGCGGTGCCACAGCGTCTTCTTCGGCAGGCGACACGATCAGCGCCCCTGCATCGGGTTTGGCATACCACGCCTCGCCCGCGCCAAACATCATCGGCCACGTCGATACATCATGCCCACCCGGCGCTGGAATACGCGCCATAGACCGGCGCATCGGGGTAAAACCCAGCGGCGTTATCCCCGCCATTTCGGCAATCTGGTCAACCCACGCGCCGGCAGCGTTGATCAGGATTTTGGCGTTGTAATCGCCGGTAGCAGTTGTTACCCGCCAGCCACCGGCGATGCGGGCAATCGCAGTCACCCGCGCCCCGGTCACAATCTGTGCCCCATGACTGCGCGCCTCGCGGGCAAAGCCCTGCAACAACAGATCGGTATCGATATCCCACGCTTGGCTGGCATGAGCGGCATAGCGAACCACGTCTGCATTGATGATGGGCACGATGGCTTTCGCTTCGTCCGGCGAAATCCGGGTCAGTTCCATCCCATCGGCATCCCGATCAAAGATGTCGCGATCCGCAGCACCCGCCAACACCATCATCCCGCGTGGCGACAGCACGTTCGCCGCCCCCTGAAAATACGCCTCTGATGCCAGTGACAATTCCACCACCGGCGGCAACCCATAATGCGGTTCATACATCGCGGCCGACCGACCAGAAGCATGATGCGCCAGCGCGCTTTCGCCCTCAAGCACAGTCACCGCCCCATGTGCCGCCAACCGGGCGGCTGCGGAAATTCCGGCAATGCCGCCGCCGATAATCAGGAAATCTTGCATCATCCGAGCACAGTGTCACGGCCCACGCAAAAGGAAAAGGCCCGGCACATTGACCGGGCCTTTCCACATTTGCCCGATGCCAGCTTACTTCGGAATATCGCCCGTAATGCCTTCAACGTAGAACGCCATGCCGGCCAGCGTGCTGTCATCCGCAACTTCTCCTTCGGCAAGCCAGGCAGACCCGTCTTGCTTGTTCAGCGGTCCGGTAAACGGATGATAGCTGCCGTCACCAATGGACGCGGCAATCGCCTCGGCCTCGGCCTTCACTTCGGCTGGGATGGCATCGGTAATCTCGCCGATTTCAACCTCGCCACTGGCGATGCCTTCCCAACTGTCTTGCTGCGCCCAGGTGCCGTCGATTACCGCACCCACGCGCTTCACATAGTAGGGTGCCCAGTTGTCGATGATGGCCGACACGCGCGGAGCCGGTTTGTATTCTGCCATGTCAGAAGCCTGACCAAAGCCGATAACACCCGGGGTTTTGGCGGCTTCGGCCAAGGGTGCGGTGGAATCGGTGTGCTGCAGGATCACATCGACGCCCTGTTCGATCAGCGCCTTTGCGGCATCTGCCTCTTTCGCCGGATCGAACCATGTATAGGCCCAAACCACGGAAATCGTGACATCGGGGTTCACCTTTTTGGCGTGGATGAAGCTGGAGTTGATGCCCTGAATAACCTCGGGGATCGGGAAAGAGCCGATATAGCCGATCTTGTTCGATTTGGTCATCCGGCCCGCGATGGTGCCCACGACGGCGCGGCCTTCATAGAAGCGCGCGTTATAGGTGGAAACGTTGGCGCTATCGCGTTTGAAGCCGGTGGCATGTTCAAACTTCACATCGGGGAATTTGGCGGCAACGGCATTGGTTGCGTCCATGTACCCAAACGACGTTGTGAAGATGATGTTGCAGCCACCAAGCGCCATTTGCGTCAGCACACGTTCAGCATCAGCCCCTTCCGGTACGTTTTCCTGAAAGGCGATTTCCACCTTGTCGCCGTAAGCTTCCTGCACGGCCAAGGCACCTTGATGATGCTGGAACGTCCAGCCGCCATCGCCAATTGGGCCGACATAAACGAAGCAGGCTTTGACCTTGTCTTGCGCCAGTGCTGCACCGCTGAAAGCTATGCCAAAGCCAAGGGCGGCGGTGGCAAGCAGGGCTCTTCTGTTCATTCGTATTCTCCCGTTGGATGGGGCGTTTGCCCCGTTGATTATTGTTGCCCCAAGACTGTCGTCAGCGTGAGGCGTGGAAATTCTGACCAAGTGCTGCCGGCGCATTCAACGACGCGCGGCCCCTGCCAGAAGACATGATCACCAGCACAAGGATGGTTATCAGATAGGGTGACATCGACAAGTACTCGACTGGGATTCTGGACCCCGCCGCCTGCAAATTAAGCTGCAACACAGTGATACCGCCAAAAAGATACGCGCCGATCAAAACGCGCCATGGCTTCCAGCTGGCAAACACCACGATGGCCAGCGCGATCCAGCCCGCGCCCGCCGTAATGCCATCGGTCCACTGCGGCACGCGGATCAGGCTGATGTAGGCACCACCCAGCCCGGCCATCGCGCCGCCAAACACAATCGCCGCAAGCCGGATGCGCTGCACCTTATAGCCCAACGCATGCGCGGCATCGTGGTTTTCGCCCACTGCCCGCAGGATCAGCCCCATCCGTGAATATTTCAGCACCCACCACACGGCGGCGATGATGGCGATGGATGCATACACCATCCAGTCATGGCTGAACAAAATCCGCCCCAGCACCGGAATATCGCGCAGCGGCCCAAACGGCACTGCCCCAGTCAGCGGCGGCTTGATGCCGTTGTAGCCTTGCCCCATCAGTGACGACAGCCCCAGCCCGAACAGCGTTAACGCAAGCCCGGTCGCCACCTGATTGGCCAGCAGCGTTTGCGTTAGAAACGCAAAGATCAGACTAAGTACCGCACCACCTGCCGCCCCGCCGAGAAAGCCCAACACCGGGCTGCCCGTGCCAACCGCGGCGATAAAGCCGCAGATGGCCCCCATAATCATCATCCCCTCAACCCCAAGGTTCAGAACGCCCGCCTTCTCCACCACCAACTCACCGATGGCAGCAAGCAGGATGGGCACTGCAGCCACCATGAGCGAGGCCACAAGAACCGCCGGATTGATACCACCGAAATCCATCACTTAGCCCCCTGCCCAAAGAACGTGCGCACTCGGAAGTTCGACAGCAAATCCACCGCCAGCAGAAAGAACAGCAACATCCCCTGAAACGCCTGAATCGCCGCCGATGGCAAGCCGAGGTTGGTCGATGCCATCTCGCCGCCAATATACGTCAGCGCCATCAACAACGCCGCCAGCAAGATGCCAATCGGGTTCAACCGGCCTAGAAACGCCACGATGATCGCGGTAAAGCCGTAGCCGACGTTAAAATCGATGCTGATCTGCCCTGCCGGGCCTGCCACCTCGAACACCCCCGCCAACCCGGCCAGCGCGCCGGAAATCCCCATGCACAGCACCACCAGCTTGTTCGGATCAACGCCGTGAAACCGCGCCGCCCGTGGCGCTTGACCTGCGAGTTTAATCTGAAACCCCAAGATGTGCCGTTGCAGCAAAATGTAGGCAAAGATCACCGCAATGAACGCCGCAACGACCCCCCAATGCATCCCCGTGCCAGCAATCAATTCAGGGTTCGACGCCGCCGGATAGCTGTTGAAATTGCGGCTGCCGGGAAAGCCCGCCCCTTCGGGATTGCGCAAGAAACCCAACGCAGCTTTCGACAAAATCTTTTCAGCCACATACACCAGCATCAACGACACCAGAATTTCATTGGTGTTAAACCGCGTCTTCAAAATCGCCGGGATCATCCCCCAAACCCAACCGCCAAACGCCCCCGCAACAATCATCGCCGGGAAAATCAGGCGGCTTTCAGTGGGGTAGGCCGCAAGCCCGACCGAGGCGCCAAAAATCGCCCCCATGATATACTGCCCCTCCGCCCCGATGTTCCAGATACCGGCGCGAAAGCCCAACGATAGACCCACCGCAATCAAGATCAGCGGCCCCGCTTTCACCAGCAACTGCCCGCGCAGATACCAGGCAAATTCGCCAAACAGCGGGTCCCAAAAGATGGTCCGTATCGCCTCAAGTGGGTTCTTGCCCAAAATCGCGAACATAACCCCGCCCGCGATCATGGTCAGGATCACGGCGACAACCGGCGTGGCGATCTGCCAGAATTTTGACGGCGACGGGCGTTTTTCCAGCCTAAACATGGGCAACCTCCATTCCATGTGCACCGCCCATCATCAGGCCGATCTCATCAATCGTCAGCCCCTGCACAGGGCGCGGCGTGGTCAGCCGCCCTTCGTTCAACACGGCAAACCGGTCAGCAATTTCAAGCAGTTCATCCAGATCCTGGCTGATCACCACCACTGCAGCACCTTCCGAAGCCCGGTTCAGAATGGCCTGCCGAATGGCTGCTGCCGCCGCCGCATCCACCCCCCAGGTCGGCTGGTTGATCACAATCACATCCGGGGTCTGCGACAATTCCCGCCCGATGACGAATTTCTGCAAATTGCCCCCCGACAGCGCCCGTGCTGCAACACCAGACCCCGGTGTGCGCACGTCATAATCTTTGATCACCTGCTCGGCAAAATCCCGCGATGCGTGCCAATCAATGAACCCTGATTTTGCCAGCCCTTTACGAATGGCCCCAGTCAGAAACGCGTTTTCCACCAAGCTCATATCCGGTGCTGCCGCATGGCCAAGCCGGTCTTCCGGGGCCGACACGAATCCACGCGCACGCCGCTGATTTGGCCCTTTTTGGCCCAACGGCACGCCAAAGCTTTGCACCATCGCATCACCAGATTTCAACTCGCCCGACAGTGCCAGCAGCAACTCGTCCTGCCCATTGCCGGCAACCCCGGCAATCCCCAAAACCTCGCCCCGCCGCACCGAAAACGTGACCTCTTTCAATGACGTGCCAAACGGAATCGGCGATTTAACCGACAGCCGCGTCACCTCCAGCGCCGCCTTGGCATCCGGCCATTCCTTGCGCGCCCCGCGTTCTGGTGGCGTCAAAACCGCCCCCACCATCAGTTCCGCCATTTCCCGCGCCGTCCGATCACGCGGCGTGCAGGTGGCCACCACTTTGCCACGCCGCAAAATCGTCGCCTCGTCACACAACACCCGAATTTCTTCCAGCTTGTGGCTGATATACAAAATCGCCGTGCCCTCAGACGCCAATTGCCGCAGCGTCTTGAACAGAATTTCCACCTCTTGCGGCGTTAGAACGCTCGTCGGTTCATCCATGATCAGCAGCTTCGGGTCTTGCAGCAAACAGCGAATAATCTCCACCCGCTGCCGTTCCCCCGCAGACAAATCGCCAACCATGCGCGATGGGTCCAGTGGCAGGCCATACGCATTGCTCACCTCGGTAATCCGCGCCGCAAGGGCGTTCATCTTCGGCGGGTTTTCCATGCCAAGTGCGACGTTTTCCGCCACATTCAGCGCCTCGAACAGGCTGAAATGCTGAAACACCATGGCCACGCCAGACGCCCGCGCCGCACGCGGCTCATGCGGCGCATAGCCTGCACCGCGCAGCGTCATCTGGCCGCTGTCCGGCTTGACCAATCCGTAAATCATCTTCACCAGCGTCGATTTGCCTGCGCCGTTTTCGCCCAGCAAAGCATGCACCTCGCCCTCGCGGATCGAAAAGCTGACATCGGAATTGGCGATGACGCCGGGGTAAGCCTTGGTCACCCCTTCGACCGAAAGCAGAATAGGACGGTCCGTTGCGGTCATAAACTGCTCTCCTGTCGGGAAAAACTATGCTGCGTGCCGCGCAAAAACGCCACCGCCACGCCGATGGCAATCTGCTGCGGATGCTTGCCCAAAGCAGGCTCGCCAATCGGGCACTGAATGCGGGCAATCGTTTGCCCATCGTGGCCAAGTGCCGCCAGCCGCGACCGAAACCGCGCCCATTTTGTGGCCGACCCGATCAGCCCGGCACTGCCGAACCCATGCAGCAAAAGACGATGGCACAAATCAAGATCCAGCGCGTGCGAATAGGTCAGGATCAGATGGTCCGCATCACGCGGGGCCAACGCCACGGCATCGGCGGGGTTCGGCACTGGCAGCGCCCGCACCCCCGCTGGCACCTCGTCCGGAAACCGCTCCATCGCCACATCCACCCAGGTAATCGCCACATCGGGCAACGGTGCCAACACCGCAACCAAGGCGCGGCCAACATGCCCCGCGCCCCAAATCCACAGATGCCGCCGCGCCCGCGCCACCGGTTCCACCATCCAGCCCTGCAGCAGTTGCGCTGGCGGCAAAGCCCCGGTGCCGCGCGCATTTGCCAGCAGCCGCTTCACCGCCAACGGCATCTCGCGGCCATCAACGGACCGGGCAATCACATGGTCGGGCAGGGCGGCAACCGCACCCCGATCATACACTTCCGTCAGCAGCGTCACTGCACCACCACAACATTGCCCAAGGCTCGGCCCAAGCGGCACCCGCGCCAGATGCAAACTCACCCCACCGGCAAGCATGCCCTTCGCCTGTGCAATCGCCTGCCATTCCAGCGCGCCACCACCGATCGTGCCCGACTGCCCGCCCGCCCAAACCAGCATCGCCGCCCCGGTTTCGCGCGGGGCTGATCCCTCAAACCCCGCAATCACCACGCGGGCAACAACCCCGTGCCGCACAACCGCATCGTGAAGGGCCTCCCTGTCAAACATGGCGCTGCCTCCCTATGGCGGCCAGAATGCGTTCCGGCGTGGCAGGCGCATCAAGGCTTGGGTAAACCGACCCATCGCCCGCCGCTGCAACCGCATCCGACAGCGCCAGAAACGCCGATATCCCCAGCATTAACGGCGGCTCGCCCACGGCTTTCGATTTGCCAACCGTATCTTCGCGGTTCGGTTGGTCCCACAACGCCACGTTAAAGATACGCGGACGATCCGAACATGCCGGGATCTTATAGGTGCTCGGCGCATGGGTCCGCAGCGCCCCCTTCGCATCCCAAACCAGTTCTTCGGTGGTCAGCCAGCCCGCCCCCTGCACATAGGCGCCTTCAATCTGGCCGATATCAATCGCCGGGTTCAGCGACGTGCCGGTATCATGCAAAATATCCACCCGCAGAATGCGGTTTTCGCCCGTCAGCGTGTCAATCACCACCTCGGTCACTGCCGCCCCATAGGCGAAATAGAGGAATGGCCGCCCCTCGCCCTTGACCCGGTTCCAGGTGATTTTCGGCGTCGAGTAATACCCCGTCGAAGACAGCGAAACGCGCGCCTGATAGGCCATCAACGCCACGTCGGCAAAACTGTAATCCGCCCCGGCAACCGTCACCCGACCGTTGGCAAAAACCACCGAGGTCGGCTCCGCCTGATGCTTGGCCGCCAGACACTCCGCCATCCGCGCCCGGATCGTCTCACACGCGGCTTGCGTCGCCATCCCGTTCAGATCAGACCCCGAGGAGGCCGCCGTGGCAGAGGTATTCGGCACTTTTCCGGTATCCGTCGCGGTAATCTTCACCACCCCGGCATCAACCCCAAACACCCCCGCCGCCACTTGCGCCACCTTCTGGAACAGCCCTTGCCCCATTTCGGTGCCGCCATGGTTCAGCTGGATCGAGCCATCGTAATACACATGCACCAACGCCCCCGCCTGATTGTACTGCGTCAGCGTGAAAGAGATGCCAAATTTCACCGGCGTCAACGCAATCCCGCGCTTCAGAATGGTTGAGCCCGCGTTCCACGTCGCAATCGCCGCCCGCCGTGCTGCATAGTCAGCGCTATGTTCCAACGCCGCCACCATCTGATCGCCGATGAAATCCTCAACCGGCATATGGTACGGCGTCGTCTGCGGCTTTTTCTGTTCTGAAATATCCCCGCCGGAGGCATCCGGCCTGTCCGCCATCCCCGCATAGAAATTCACCCGCCGCACCGCCAACGGATCGGCGCCCAGCGTGAACGCAATATGGTCCATCACCCGCTCGATCCCCAGCATACCCTGCGGTCCACCAAATCCACGAAACGCCGTGGCGCTTTGCGTGTTGGTTTTCAGCCGGTGGCTTTCAATACGAATGGCTGGTAGGAAATAGGTATTATCCGCATGCAGCATGGCGCGGTCGGCCACCGGCAGCGATAAATCCATGCTCCAGCCACAGCGAAACAGGTGTTGAAATTCAATCCCCAACACTTTGCCCGCTTCATCAAACCCGGCGCGATAATGAATGCGCAGGTCGTGGCGCTTGCCGGTGATCATCATATCGTCGTCGCGGTCATAGCGCATCTTGCAAGGCCGCCCTGTCCGCTCCGCCGCAACCGCACAGGCAATCGCCAGCGCGTTGCCTTGGCTTTCCTTGCCGCCAAAGCCACCGCCCATCCGGCGCACTTCTACCCGCACGGCGTGCATCGGCAGGTGCAGCGCATGGGCAACTTTATGCTGAATTTCCGACGGATGCTGGGTCGACGAATGCACCACCATATCGCCGCCCTCTTGCGGGCTGGCCAACGCGACCTGACCTTCCAGATAGAAATGCTCCTGCCCACCCACCTCAAAACTCGCCTCGATCACGTTGGGCGCGGTGTCAATCGCCCAGCTGGCATCGCCCCGCGTCCAGATCACCGGCCCCGCCTCGAACCGGCTGTTCGCCGCCAGCGCATCATCCACCGTCAGCAGGGCGGGCAATTCGGCATAGCTGACGTCCGCCCGCCGCGCCGCGTGCCGTGCAGCAAGATGGCTGTCCGCCACCACCAGAAACACCGGCTGGCCGATGTAATGCACCACTCCCACCGCCAACAACGGCTCATCATGCGCCGAAGGACCGCAATCGGGCATCCGATCAAAATCGGCGGCAGTATAAACTGCAACCACGCCCGGAAACGCCCGTACCTTGCTGACGTCAATCGCGGTAATCGTGCCATGCGCCACGCTCGACAGCCCAAAGGCCAGATGCAACGTGTTGGCCGGGGTCGGCAAATCATCAATATACCGCGCTTGCCCGGTTACATGCAGCGGTGCCGCGTCATGCGGCAGGGCCATACCCGCCGTCATGGTGCCACCTCCAGCACATCAACGCGCGTACCAGCAAGATCATGGAAATACCGGATCAGCAGGTTGCCAGCCGTGGTCAGCCGATACTCCGCACTGGCCCGCATATCCGACATCGGCGTGAAATCCTGCGCAAACGCCGCCGTCGCGGTCTGCACCGTGGCAAGCGTCCAGTTTTGCCCAACTAAAGCCGCCTCTACTGCAGCCGCACGTTTCGGTATGCCCGCCATGCCGCCAAAGGCGATGCGGGCGGCAATGACCTTGCCACCTTCAACTGTAACATTGAAACAGCCCAGCACGGCGGAAATATCCTGATCGAACCGCTTCGACAGCTTGTAACACCGCAACCCGGGTGCATGTGCCGGAATCGAGACGCCCGCAACAAACTCTCCGGGGCGACGGTCCTGCTTGCGATACTCAATAAAGAAGTCCTGCAGCGGGATTGCGCGCAGATCATCACCGCGCCGCAAATGCAACGTCGCCCCCAGCGCAATCAACGCGGGCGGGGCATCACCAATGGGCGAGCCGTTGGCAATATTGCCACCGATCGTCGCAGCGTTGCGCACCTGTTCCGACGAATAGCGGCGCAGAAGTTCGGCGAAAGACGGCAGCAGCGGGGCAACCGCGTTGCGCAGGGCAGAGATTGTGACACCTGCACCGATGTGCAACTGACCACCACTTTGCTCGATATGTTGCAGGTCGGTGGCTGCGCCCAGAAAAGCCACTTGCCCCAGATCGCGGAAGTCCTTGGTGACCCAAAGACCCACATCGGTGGCCCCGGCGATCAGCGTGGCATCGGGATTGTGGATGTACCACGCGGCCAATTCATCGCTGCTCTGTGGCCTGAAAGCGCCGGGGAAGGGGCTGTCCGCCCCTTCCCCGGACCCCATCCCCGAGGATATTTGAGCAGAAACGAAGTTGGCAGAGGCTGCTTTCATCCAATCCGGCACGGCCACTGATGCCGCCGCCTCTGCCGCCCGGACAATCGGCGCATAGCCGGTGCAGCGGCACAGATTGCCCGCCAGCACATCATCAAAGTCAGTCCGCCCCTGCGCATGACCCACCGCCATCGACACCACAAAACCCGGTGTGCAAAAACCGCATTGGCTGCCGTGATGATCAACCATCGCCTGCTGCACCGGGTGCAAACTGCCATCAGGCCCGGAAATACCTTCCACCGTGCGCACTGCCTTGCCGTCAAGCTGCGGCAAAAACAGGATGCAGGCATTCAACGCCCGGCTCCCCAGTTCATCCGTCACCATCACGGTGCAAGCGCCGCAATCGCCTTCGTTGCAGCCTTCCTTGGTGCCGCACAGCCCAGCCTCAAGCCGCAGCCAATCCAGCAGTGTCCGCGTTGGCGGCTGCCCTGCCACATGAACCTGCGTTCCGTTCAGGTGAAACGCGATATCGGCCATTGACGTAACCCGCCGCCTTCTCCCCATAATGGCCCTTCATTGAAGGCCGGTGCGTGCCGCCCGATGCGGCGTAAAGCGGACACGCGCCCCCGGATTTACCGGTTTCTCCCTTTTGCCATCAAGCCAGCGCCAAGACCATCTGGCAAGTGCAACCTTCGTGCAAATCTTGGAAGCAGTTTCGCCTTTTGCCGAAAGAACGGGCGCAAAACTGGGGAGACGCACAATGTATGGAATTCCCCACTTTGCCAGATCGTCAAGTCGCGCTAAAAATTGTTCATTCGCATACAAATTAAATTTGGTGGTCAAAATGGATATCTATCTGATTGTGAAATTCGTTCACGTTGTCTCTGCCGTGGTCTGGCTTGGTGGCGGTTTCGCGCTTTTGCTACTGGCATCCGTTCAGGTCGAAAAGGCTGAACCGGCGCGGATCATGGCCGTTATCGCCCAAGTCGCCTACCTTGGCCCACGGCTATTTCTGCCCGCCAGCATCCTGACGCTGCTGTCCGGCCTAAGCGCCGTCTATCTGGGCGGTTTCGGCTGGCACGCGTGGATTGTGTTTGGCTTTGGCGGTATCGCTGTGACGACGCTTTTAGGCGCACTAAAGCTCGGCCCGATGAGCGATCGGGTGGTGGCCCTGGCCAAACACAAGGGCCCGCACGCGGCCTTGTCTGACGCGATGACCCTGATCCGCCTCGCGCGCTTTGATTATGTGATGCAGTTTTCAATCGTTTTCCTGATGGTCGCCAAGCCTGACTGGCAAGATACAACTGGTCTCGCGATCCCGGCACTTGCCGTTCTGCTGGCGGCTTTCATGACGGTCCGCCCGTCAGCGCGGTTGGTTACAAACGCCTGAAACCCGCCGGGTTGACCTTGTGGCACCGGACAGATCGGATACAGTCCCGCCATGTCCGGTGCCCCTCGATTCATTCATCTGCGCGTCCATACCGAGCATTCCTTGCTGGAAGGCGCTGTGCCGGTCAAAAAGCTGATTGATCTGTGCAAAGCGCAGTCGATGCCTGCCGTTGCAATCACCGATACCAACAACATGTTCGCGGCACTGGAGTTTTCGGTAACGGCTGTCGGCGCTGGCGTGCAGCCGATCATCGGTTGCCAGGTGTCGGTGGCGTTCGACCCCGCAGGTGTCGGCGAAAAGCCCCGCCTGTCTGCCCCGATGGTTCTGCTGGCGCAGAACGAGGCTGGCTATATGGGCCTGATGAAGCTGAACTCGTGCCTCTATCTGGATAAGGCCGGCGCGCTGCCCGAAGTAACGCTGGATGAACTTGCGCGCTATTCCGACGGCATCATCTGCCTGACCGGCGGTGCCGATGGCCCCGTGGGGCGGTTCCTTCAGGCGGGTCAGCGGGGTAAGGCCGAGGCCTTGCTTGCCCGGCTTGCAGCAATGTACCCGAACCGCCTGTATGTCGAACTGCAACGCCATCCCGGCCCCGGCAACCGCTTGCCAGAACCGGAGGCCGTGTGTGAACAAGGCTTCGTCGAAATGGCCTATGCCATGGGCCTGCCGCTGGTTGCTACCAACGATGTCTATTTCCCCAAAGCCGCGATGTATGAAGCCCACGATGCCCTGATCTGCATCGCCGAAGGCGCTTATGTCGATCAGCAAGCCCCCCGCCGCCGCCTGACCCCGCAGCACTATTTCAAAACCGAGGCCGAAATGGCCACCCTGTTTGCCGATCTGCCGGAAGCACTGGGAAACACAGTCGAAATCGCGCGTCGCTGTGCGTACAAAGCCGAAAAACGCGCGCCGATCCTGCCGAAATTCGCCGATAACGAGGTCGCCGAACTGCGCCGCGAAGCCCGCGAAGGTCTGGCCGCCCGGCTCGCCATCATCCCCCACGCGGTTTCGGTTGAAGACTACGAAAAGCGGCTCGAATTTGAGCTCGGCATCATCGAACAGATGGGCTTTCCCGGCTATTTCCTGATCGTCGCCGATTTCATCAAATGGGCCAAGAAACAGGGCATCCCAGTAGGGCCGGGCCGGGGTTCTGGCGCAGGCAGCCTCGTCGCCTACGCCCTAACCATCACCGACCTCGATCCCCTGCGCTACAGCCTGCTGTTTGAGCGCTTCCTGAACCCTGAACGCGTCTCGATGCCCGACTTCGACATCGACTTCTGCATGGACCGCCGGGAAGAGGTCATCAACTACGTCCAGGCCAAATATGGCCGCGACCGCGTCGGCCAGATCATCACCTTCGGGGCGCTGCTATCCAAAGCCGCCGTCCGCGATGTTGGCCGCGTCCTGCAAATGTCCTATGGTCAGGTCGACCGCCTGTCGAAAATGATCCCCACCGAAGGCGTCAAGCCCGTATCCATCACCAAAGCTTTGGCAGATGAGCCACGCCTGCGCGAAGCCGCGAAAGAAGAAGTCGTCGCGCGCCTGCTGAATTACGGCCAGCAACTCGAAGGCCTGCTGCGCAACGCCTCAACCCATGCTGCCGGTGTGGTCATCGGTGACCGGCCTTTGGATGAATTGGTGCCGCTCTATCAAGATCCGCGGTCCGATATGCCCGCCACCCAGTTCAACATGAAATGGGTCGAAGCCGCCGGTCTGGTGAAGTTCGATTTTCTCGGCCTGAAAACCCTGACTGTTATCCAGAACGCGCTGGATCTGCTGCGCCTGCGCAGCGTCGATATCGACATCGCCATGATCCCGCTGGATGATAAAGCCTCCTACGATCTGTACGCTTCGGCCAAAACCGTCGCGGTGTTTCAGGTGGAATCCAGCGGCATGATGGACGCCCTGCGCCGCATGAAACCAACCTGCATCGAGGATATCGTGGCGCTGGTCGCCCTCTATCGCCCCGGCCCGATGGAAAACATCCCCGCCTATTGCGAGGTGAAAAACGGCCTCCGCGATCTGGAAAGCATTCACCCGACGATTGACCATATCCTTGCCGAAACCCAAGGCATCATCGTCTATCAGGAACAGGTGATGGAAATCGCGCAAGTCATGGCCGGCTACAGCCTTGGCGGTGCCGACCTCTTGCGCCGCGCCATGGGCAAAAAGATTGCCGAGGAAATGGCCAAGGAGCGGCCAAAGTTCATCAAAGGGGCGGCCGAAACTCACAACGTGCCGAAAGACAAGGCGGGCGAGGTTTTCGACCTGCTGGAAAAATTCGCCAACTACGGCTTCAACAAATCGCACGCCGCCGCCTATGCCGTGGTCAGCTATCAAACCGCATGGCTCAAGGCCAATCACCCGGTCGAATTCATGGCCGCCGTAATGAACTGCGATATCCACCTGACCGACAAACTCGCCGTCTATAAGCGCGAGATTGACAAACTAGGGCTGAAAACCGTCGCCCCCTGCGTCAACGCCTCGCTCGCCACCTTCAGCGTCAAAGACGGTGCCGTTGTGTACGCCTTGGGCGCATTAAAAGGCGTCGGCGTCGAAGCAATGCGCCTGATCGTCGAGGCGCGCGGGCTCAAACCCTTCGCCACCCTCTACGACCTCGCCCGCCGGGTCGATCTGAAACGCGTCGGCAAACGCCCGCTGGAAATGCTGGCCCGCGCCGGTGCCTTCGATGTGCTGGACCCAAACCGCGCCCGCGTCTTCGAAGGGCTTGACCCCCTCGTCGCCTATTCCGCCGCCACGCACGAAGCCCGCACGTCATCGCAAGTGTCCTTATTCGGCGAGGCGGGTGCCGATCTGCCCGAACCCCGCCTTGCTGGCCGCGATGATTGGCTGCCCGTCGAACGGCTCACGCAAGAACACCTCGCCATCGGCTTCTACCTGTCCGGCCACCCGCTTGACGATTACATGGTGCCGCTCAAACGCAAAAACGTGCTGACGCTAACTGAACTGACCCATGCCGCCGAACGTGGCCCCATGGTCGCCAAAATCGCAGGCTCTGTCTCATCGCGCCAGGAACGCAAATCCGCCAAAGGCAACCGCTTTGCCTTCGTGCAACTGTCCGATCCCACCGGCCTTTACGAAGTAACCGTCTTCTCCGACACCCTCGAAGCCGCCCGCGATATGCTGGAGCCGGGCATGAACGTCGTCCTCACAGTCGAGGCAACGCTGGAAGGTGACACACTCAAACTCCTCGCCCGCGCCGCCCAACCCATCGACCAGGTTGCCGCCAACGCTGGCGGATCGAGCCTGCGCATCTACCTCGACCGGGCAGAGGCCGCAGCCTCCGTCGCCAGCCTGTTCGCCCGCCTAGATGGAGCCCGCGCCAAAGGCCAGATCATCCTCTGCGTCCCAGACCCCGCCACGGGCCGAGAGATCGACCTGGCCCTGCCCAACCCCTACCCGATCACCCCCCAAATCAAAGGCGCGATAAAGGCCGTGATGGGTGTGGTCGCGGTGGAAGAGATCTAGCGCGGGCGCTGCACCGCTGTTGCTGCAAGCCGCATCGCCATGTGTACTCTTGGGCGCTTCCCGTCCCCTTGTGGGAGGGGCTAGGGGAGGGGGCCGCCAGTCCAAAGCGGTGCGCTCATTTGTTATCAGGTGCTACTCCCTGATCCACCGCGCCCCAATCTTCGCCAGCGTCACCGATACCACAATCCGCGCCACATGGTGCACCGCCACATAAACCACGCCAACCTTCAAACTTAGCGCAATCAAACTCATCTCGGCCAGCCCGCCCGGCGCGAACGCCAGAAACCCGGCTGCAATCGGCTGCCCCGCCAGCCCCGACACTGCCCAGGCAAAGCCGAACGCCAGGATCAACGCCACGCCGACGCTTTGCAGGGCCAACCACAGTGCCCGCAACAGCGCTGCCCGCTCCATGCCGGCAAAGCGCGCCCCAAGCGCCGACCCCAGCACCACTTGCGTCGCCCCAACCACCCAAGCAGGCGGTACCCCTTCCGTCCACCCCATCAGATGCACAATGGCTGATGCCAGAACTGGCCCGGTCATGATCGCCGCCGGCAAATGCAACCGGCGCGCCACCCAAAAACCGACACCTCCCGCCAGCAACAAAATCGCCGCATCCCCCCAGCCCAACGGCAATCCATTGCCCACCATCTGCGCCCCCGCCGCCGATCCGACAGAATGCCCGGTCAGCCCCAGGAAGATCAGCGGCACCGCAATGATCGTCAAAATCAGCCGCAGGAACTGCAGCAAGATCAACGTCCGCGCATCGGCCCCCGCTTCTTCGCCCAGCACCACAGATTCAATCAGCCCACCCGGCACCGCGCCAAAAAACGCCTCTGCCTTTGGCAGCCCGCCACGCCGATAAATAAAATACCCCGCCGCATGGGCCACCGGAATATAGATCAGCAGCGCGAGCAGACTGATCCACCACCCCGGCATCTGCCGCAGCACATCCGGCGTGAACGCCCCGCCAATCGCCACGCCAATAATCGGCACGAACACATTGCGCAGACCTTGCGGAAAGCCAATCCCAACTCCCGCGACGCGAACCCGCAGCATCGCCGCCAAACCCACCGCAAAGATCGACCCCAACAGCAACCCCAGCGGCAACTGCAACGCCCGCGCCGCCAGCCCGCCCACCGTGCCAATAGCCAATGTCAACACAAGCGTCGGCAAAATCGCCCGCATCGTCGCCAGACTTCGCCGCGGATCAAGCAAGATGCAGCACTTGCAGCTTTTTCTTTGCGCAAATACTCATTCTGCCTGTCCCTGATACGACGGCCA
This sequence comes from uncultured Alphaproteobacteria bacterium, assembly GCA_963708425.1. Taxonomy (GTDB): domain Bacteria; phylum Pseudomonadota; class Alphaproteobacteria; order Rhodobacterales; family Rhodobacteraceae; genus JACMNW01. Next base: position 1,121,810 of record OY970206.1, on the reverse strand, counting down.
AAAATCCGGCCCTACCAATGCGGCGGCTTCTGGTCCGACAACGCGATAGAATTGCCATCCGCCTCTCGCCCCGCCTCGCGTTCCATCAACAGATGGTTCAACCGCGTCAGCCGGTCAATCTCGACCCCATGCCGCGCCACCACATCCGACAAATCTTCCACCGCCCGCATCAGATGCGCAATCCGCTCTTCCAGATTGTTCATGCGGCCACTCCCCGGTTCGTCGTCCACGCAAGCACAACATCATGGCACAGGCCGCCCGCAGCAGCAACGAACTGGCGGCATATCCATCCGCCGCGTGTCTGCACAGGGGGTGCACAGGGGGTGTACCGCAGGTGGCAACCCAAAACACGCCCCGCTTGTCGGCCCGCCGCCCTTCCGGTAAGGCAGGCCGGGTACAATACAAAGGGCTCCGCCATGGCCAAAGAAAAACCAACTCGCCGCCCGCAAGCCGAAACCCCGAAAGGTTTTCGCGATTACTTTGGCGCGGAAGTGCTTGAACGCAAGGCAATGTTGGACCGCATCGCCAGCGTCTATCACGCCTATGGCTTTGACCCGCTGGAAACGTCGGCTGTCGAGACGGTCGAGGCGCTCGGCAAGTTCCTCCCCGACGTAGACCGCCCCAACGAAGGCGTCTTCGCCTGGAAAGAAGACGAAGATTGGCTGGCCCTCCGCTACGACCTGACCGCCCCCCTCGCCCGCGTCGCCGCCCAATACCGCAACGATTTACCCTCCCCATATCGGCGTTATGCCATGGGCCCGGTCTGGCGCAACGAAAAGCCCGGCCCGGGCCGCTTCCGCCAGTTCTACCAATGCGACGCTGACACCGTGGGGTCGGCTTCCGTGGCCGCCGACGCCGAGATTTGCATGATGCTCGCCGATGCGCTGGAAGCCGTCGGGATCGAACGCGGTGATTATGTGGTAAAAGTAAATAACCGCAAAGTTCTTGATGGGATCATGGAAAGCGTTGGACTGCTGGACTTACAAAATCCCGAATTTAATGCCGCCGAACGTGGAATTGCGATGCGGGCCATTGATAAGCTGGATCGCCTTGGAGAAGGCAGTGTTGAAAACTTACTTATGGCGGGACGGACGGATGCCTCTGGAGACGCCAGCCAAGGGGCGGGTTTGGATTATATGCAGGCCTTGTGGGTAACGACACTTCTTATGCAAAAGCTTTCCAGCAACTCCGACACTCTCGCAAGTATGAGACACTCCTTAAAGGATTCGGAACTTGGCTTAGAGGGCGTGCAAGAACTGGAAGATATCGCGGCGATGCTGAACGCCCAAGGCTACGGCCCAGACCGCATCGTCATCGACCCCTCTGTCGTCCGCGGCCTCGGCTACTACACTGGCCCGGTTTACGAGGCCGAACTCACCTTCGAGATTCTCGACGAAAAAGGCCGCAAGCGCCAATTCGGCTCCGTCGCAGGCGGCGGGCGTTACGACGATCTGGTCAAGCGTTTCACTGGCCAATCGGTGCCTGCAACCGGCGTTTCCATCGGCGTAGACCGCCTTCTGGCCGCCCTGCACGCCAAGGGCCGCGTCGGTGCTGCAACCGCTGGTCCCGTGGTTGTCACCGTCATGGACCGCGACAGAATGGCCGATTACATGGCCATGGTCGGCGATCTGCGCCGTGCCGGGATCAGGGCCGAAGTCTATCTTGGCAACCCCAAGCAATTCGGTAACCAGTTGAAATACGCCGATAAACGCGGCAGCCCTATCGCCATTATCCAAGGCGGCGATGAAGCCTCAAAAGGCACGGTCATCCTCAAAGACCTGATCCTCGGTGCCAAAATCGCCGAGAACGCCACGCTGGAAGAATGGAAAGACCGCCCCGCACAAGTCGAAGTTCCCCGTGCCGGTCTGGTCGAAGCCGTGCGGAAAATGCTGGATCAATGATCCCCAAATCCGCCATACGGGCCGAGGCTGAGGCGTTGTTTGCCGCCTTTCAAGCTGCCGGAGCCGTGCCGGTTGAAGCCGACGTTCTGCTGCCCGCTGGCGCGCTGCTGGACCTCTACGGCGAAGACATCCGCGCCCGTGCCTATGTCACGCAAGACCCGCTGCTGGGCGAAATGATGCTGCGCCCCGACTTCACCTTGCCCGTGGTGCAGGCCCATATGGCCCACGGCGCAGACCCCGCACGCTACACTTATCTGGGCGAGGTGTTCCGCAAACAAGACCACCCCGGCACGCGGGCCTCGGAATATCTGCAGGTCGGTTTCGAGGTGTTTGATCGCGCCGCCCCCGAAGCCGCCGACGCCGAAGTTTTCGCGCTTTTCGCCACGCTGCTGGCACCCCTGAACTTGCAGGCAGCCACTGGTGACATTGGCATTCTGATGGCTGCTGTTCGCGGCCTGAACACAACTGATCGGCGCAAGGCCGCCCTGCTGCGGCATGTCTGGCGACCCCAACGGTTCCGCGATTTGCTGGCGCGGTTTTCTGGCCAGGTGCCGCAGCCCGAGGCGCGCAAACAGCTGCTAAATCGCCTGCGATCTGCCTCGCCCGAGGCATTGCTTGCCGCCGCTGGCCCCCTGACCGGGCTGCGCACCGAAGCCGAAATTACCGCCCGCGCCTTGGCCCTTGTCGCCGACGCCGACGCCGCCCCATTAGCGGTTGCAGAGGTGGCCGTGCTTGACCGGCTTTTGGCCCTTGAGGCACCCGCCGAACTGGCCCTCGAAGAACTGCGCGATCTGGCCCGGGCAATGCCTGCAATCGATGCGGCGGTCAATCGTTTTGCCATTCGCTTGAAGGCTTTAGCCGACCGCGGTGTTGACGTAGCGCGCCTGCCGTTCGAGGCGAGCCATGGCCAAAGCACGCTGGAATACTACGATGGTTTCGTGTTCAGCTTTCATACTGCCGACCCCACGTTGCCCCCTGTGGCATCAGGCGGGCGCTATGACGCGCTGACGGCTGTTCTGGGGCAGGGGCGGTCTATTCCGGCGGTTGGCGGCATCATTCGCCCCGGCCTTGTGGCAGCCTTGAAAGGCGGCGCGGTATGACCCTGAAAATCGGCGTGCCATCCAAGGGCCGCCTCATGGAACAGACTTTCGATTGGTTCGGCGCGCGTGGCATTTTGATGCGGCAAACCGGCGCAGAACGCGAATATGCAGGCGTGGTCGAAGGCGTTGCCGGGGCCGAATTGGTACTGCTGTCCGCTGGCGAAATTCCGCGCGAACTGGCCGCTGGGCGTATTCATTTGGGCGTCACCGGGTCCGACCTCGTGCGCGATCGGCTGGTCGATTGGGCCGATCAGGTGGTCGAACTGGCGGCCCTTGGTTTTGGTCAGGCCGACCTGATTATCGCCGTGCCAAACGCCTGGATCGACGTCGATAGCCTTGATGATCTGGATGCAGCGGCGGCGGCGTTTCGCGCCGTCCATGGCCACCGCTTGCGGATTGCGACCAAATACCACCGGCTGGTGCGCGATTTCCTGACTGCACAGGGTGTCGCCGATTATCAGCTTGTCGATAGTCAAGGCGCCACCGAAGGCACCGTCAAAAACCTGACGGCCGAGGCGATTGCCGACATCACCTCAAGCGGTGCGACACTGCGCGACAACCATCTGAAGGTGCTGGAAGGCTCCACGATTCTGCAATCGCAAGCGATGCTGTTTGCAGCCCGCGCCGCAAACTGGACCAAGCAATCCCAAGCCACATTGGCACACCTGGCTGCTTTGCTGAATTTCGACGCGCGGCTTTGATCCAGCGGTGCCGCCCCCTCCCAACGCGGGACGGTCCGGTTCTCCGGGCGATGTTGCCCTATCGCAAACCAATGTCGGCCAAAGCGCGCGCCAGTTCGGGCGGCAAGGCATCTTCCTTGGTCCGCCCCTTAGGCAAATCGCGCGGGCTTTCAGATGGGTCCAGATAACGCCATCCCTGAAACGGGCGGCGCGGCGCTGGTTCCGTGCGGATCACCTCGGCATCCATCACCAAACCACAGCGCCGAATACCGTCAGCCCCAATAACCTCTTCCATCCGTAGAATGCGTTGGCGCGCCAGAACGACGCCTTTTATCACCCAATACAGCGACCCGCCGCTGGTCACCTCGGCCTCGCGCTTTGGCCACATGCGGGTAACATGCCGCGTCGTGCCAGCAGGCCACTGGGCGCGGTGACTGTCGTGCCAAGCGGTCAGATCTTCGACAAATTCCGCTCCGACACACAGCTTTAGAATGTTGATGAAGTCAGCCACGATTCCCCCTGCGACAGGCCTTTAACAATAAGCCGATCAGTGCAGAGTTCAAGTTGACCATCGGCCATGATGGGCATATCTTGGGCCTCCCGATCACCAAGAGACGATAGGTCGGGGTATGATGTGGATTAGCTCAAGAGGATAGAGCGCCTCGCTTTCGAGTAAAGTTCGTGTGCTGCCAAGCCATGTTACGATACGGCGAGGAGGTTGCGGGTTCAAGTCCCGTGTCCACAACCATTTTCCATTTCAAGAAAGAAAGAGGCCCCATGTCCGCATTTTCTGCCCCGATCGCGGAAGCCATATGGGATATGAAGTATCGCCTCAAAGCCGCCGATGGCACGCCGATTGATGCGACCATCGAAGACAGCTGGCGTCGGATTGCGCGGGCACTGGCAGAGGTTGAGGCGGAACCGAAGCTTTGGGAAGACCGGTTCTACGGCGCGCTGGAAGGCTTCAAGTATCTGCCTGCGGGCCGGATCACGGCGGGGGCTGGCACCGGGCGGGCGGTCACGCTGTTCAACTGCTTTGTCATGGGCACAGTGCCCGACAATATGGCGGGCATATTCGAAGGGCTGAAAGAAGCGGCGCTGACCATGCAGCAGGGTGGCGGTATCGGTTACGATTTCTCGACCATCCGGCCACGGGGGGCGGAAGTGAAGGGCGTTGCCGCCGATGCATCCGGCCCGCTGTCGTTCATGGATGTGTGGGATGCGATGTGCCGCACCATCATGTCGGCGGGCAGCAGGCGTGGCGCGATGATGGCCACCATGCGCTGTGACCACCCCGATATCGAAGGCTTTATCGAGGCCAAGAAAGACCCCGCCCGCCTGCGCATGTTCAACTTGTCGGTACTGGTGACAGACCCGTTCATGGCCGCGGTCAAGACCGATGGCCCGTGGGAGCTGCTATTTGATGGCAAGGTCTATAAGACCCTCAACGCCCGCGATCTGTGGAACAAGATCATGCGGTCGACCTTCGAATTTGCCGAGCCGGGGGTGATTTTCATCGACCGGATCAACGCAATGAACAACCTGGGTTATTGCGAAACGATTGCCGCCACCAATCCCTGCGGCGAACAGCCGCTTCCCCCATATGGCGCTTGCCTGCTGGGGTCGATCAACATGGCCACGCTGGTGACCGACGCGTTTGAACCAGAGGCAGAGCTGAGCGTTCCCGCCTTGGACAAGCTTGTTCGCCTGGCCGTTCGGATGATGGATAATGTCGTCGATGCCAGCCGGTTCCCCCTGCCACAGCAGGCAGCCGAGGCAAAGGCGAAACGTCGTATCGGCCTGGGCGTCACCGGGCTTGCCGATGCGTTGCTGATGCTTGGCCTGCGCTATGGGTCGGAAATTGCCGCTGTGCAGGCCGAGGTCTGGATGAAAGCCATCGCGCGATCTGCCTATCTGGCGTCGGTTGATCTGGCGCGCGAAAAGGGCGCCTTCCCGCTGTTTGATGCCGATAAGTATCTGGCATCTGGCACCATGTTGCAGATGGACGATGACGTGCGCGATGCCATCCGCGAACACGGTATCCGCAATGCTTTGCTGACCTCTATCGCGCCAACCGGCACCATCAGCCTTTATGCCGGCAACGTTTCTTCGGGCATCGAGCCGGTGTTCGCCTATGCCTACACCCGCAAGGTTTTACAAAAAGACGGCAGCCGGACCGAGGAAGAAGTGGTCGATTACGCAGTTCGTTTGTGGCGCGAAAAGAACGGCGCGGCACCGCTGCCGGATTACTTTGTAAATGCCCAGACCCTGCCGCCGCTGGACCATGTGCGCATGCAGGCCGCCGCCCAGAAATGGGTGGATTCAAGCATTTCGAAAACCATCAACTGCCCGGAAGACATCAGCTTTGAAGACTTCAAAGAGGTCTATATGGCGGCATGGGATCAGGGGTGCAAAGGTTGCACCACCTATCGACCCAACGATGTAACCGGATCGGTTCTGTCAGTCTCCGAAACGTCCGACAAAACCCCATCCGAAGCCCCGGCACAGGCGCGGGCGACGGATGACGGGGCGGAAGTTGTGTATCTTTCCGAACCGCTGGATCGGCCCGCTGCTTTGGACGGTGCGACCTACAAGGTGAAATGGCCGGGGTCCGAACACGCGCTTTATATCACCATCAACGACATCATCATTGCCGGTCACCGCCGCCCCTTCGAGGTGTTCATCAACTCCAAAAACATGGAACATTTTGCCTGGACGGTAGCCCTGACCCGGATGATTTCGGCGGTGTTCCGGCGCGGTGGCGATGTGTCTTTTGTGGTGGAAGAGTTGAAGGCCGTGTTCGACCCACGCGGGGGAGCTTGGGTAGAGGGGAAATATATACCGTCGATCCTTGCGGCGATTGGTGGCGTGATCGAACGGCATCTGGTGGCCATCGGCTTTATCGAGGGCGAAGGCATGGGCCTGAAAGCCGACCCCAAGGCCGAGGTTGTGGCCATCGGCAACCGCCCCGGCAAAGCCTGCAGCAGTTGCGGCAGCTACGAGATGCGGATGATCGAAGGTTGCATGACCTGTGCCAATTGCGGCTTCTCAAAGTGCGGTTGACCTAGGTTCGGCTGACTGAATGCGCCAAATGCACGCAATGGTTGCGCCTCGCACCCTTTCTATAGCGTATTTCGGCGCAAATCCCACAGTGTGTTGCGCTTTGGGCATAGCCTTGCGGCCAGCGTCCTGTTAATCTTTGCCTTAGAAAAAGAATAAACGGGCGGGCAGACAGGCATGAAGACGGGCTTTAAAGGCACGTTTGTCATCTCATGGGCGCAGACAGAAGTTGACGGGTTGCAAGCAGCCCCTTTGAACGTGTTGAACGTCGGTGCCTCTTGGCGCTGGACGGGCGAAGCAGTTCGGGTGGACGCACCGCAAAGCGTGTTGGTTCTGGAAGGTGCCGAAGGGGTTATCGACGTTAGAAAGCGGGCGGCCCGCATGGTGCGCCGCTTGATTGGTGCCGCCATCGCACCGGCCCATGCATCCATGCCGCGTAGCGACGATGACCAACTTGATTGCGACCAAAGCTTTGTGGTGACCGATGGCAGGCGCAGCTATCTGGCAACTCTGATCCCGGTGCCCGAAACGTCCGTGCAACTGGTGATGTTTCTGGGCGACGTCCCGCCCGTTGACAGTGATCTTTGGGTTGTACGCGCGTCTGTCGAGGCTCAACCAAAAGTCGGCGGCGTCGTCAGCCCCGGTGGCGTGATCTGTTTCACCCCCGGCACCCGGATCATGACACCTGACGGCACGAGGCGGATCGAGGATTTGCATCCTGGCGACCGCATTCAAACCAAAGACAACGGCGCTCAAGAGGTGCTGTGGACGGGCCATCGCCGGATGACGGGCGCGCGGCTTTACGCTATGCCGCACCTGCGCCCGATCCGGTTTCGCAGCGGCGCTTTGGGCATCGATCGCCCGGATGAGGATTTGCTGGTATCGCCCCAACACCGGATGCTGGTGAAAGGTGCCGCCGCGCAAAGCCTGTTTCATGCCGACGAGGTGCTGATCGCCGCCGAAGACCTGCTGAATGACGGCTCTATCTGCGTCGACCGTGTGCTGCGCGAAGTGACCTATGTGCATGTGCTGTTGGAACGGCATCAGATTGTCTGGGCCAACGGGCTGGAAACAGAAAGCTTTCATCCATCAAATTCCGCGCTGGAAACCATCGATCCGGCACAGCGCGAAGGCCTGCTTGGCATCCTGCCGGGCCTTGCCGCCGATCCCTATGCCTACGGCGATTTCGCCCGGCGCAATCTGACATCGTCCGAAGCCGCTATCTTGCGCCACGATCACGTGGCCTAGCTGTTGACTCCGCCTCATCGGCCTGTATAAGCCGCTATTCCTGAGGCTCGCTTTGGGATTATTGTTGGTGTTGGTGGCCCTCGCAAGGGGATGCCTGTCGGGTCGAAAGACCAAAGGACAACGCCCTTCACTTTAAAGAAGGAGATCAGCCGTGACAAAACGCACGTCTGCCAAGCACAAGATTGACCGCCGTATGGGCGAAAACATCTGGGGCCGCCCAAAATCCCCAGTGAACAAGCGCGAATACGGCCCCGGCCAGCACGGCCAGCGCCGCAAGAACAAGCTGTCGGACTTTGGGACGCAGCTGCGCGCCAAACAGAAACTCAAGGGTTACTACGGCGATTTGACGGAAAAGCAATTCCGCAAGATCTATACCGAAGCTGAACGTGTGAAGGGCGATACTGGCGAGATGCTGGTGGGTCTGTTGGAGCGCCGCCTTGATGCGGTGGTTTACCGTGCCAAGCTGGTGCCGACGATTTTCGCCGCACGTCAGTTCGTGAACCACGGCCATGTCACGGTGAACGGTGTGCGCGTCAACATCGCGTCCTACCGCGTTAAAGAAGGCGATATCATCGCCGTTCGCGAAAAGTCGCGTCAAATGGCCCTGATCCTCGAAGCGATCCAGTTGGCCGAACGCGATGTTCCCGACTATCTGGAAGTCGATAATTCCAAACTGACCGTCAGGTTTGTGCGCACTCCAGCACTGGGCGATGTGCCTTATCCGGTTGTGATGGAACCGAACCTCGTCGTCGAATACTACGCCAAGAACTAATCCTCTTGCGGATCTACCAAATTGGGGCTCGCGTAACAGCGGGCCCCTTGTTTTTGGGAATGATCAATACAGATTGCGCGCATCACGCAACGGCCCGCAAACATGGAAAATCCTTTCGTTAGTGCTCTAGCACGATAACCGCGGGTGGCGTCCATCCGCTTTCGCCAACCTGTCAAAGACGCGCGTGAAACTGACAAACTGCCCAATGGGCCTTGGGCCAAGATGCCACTGGCATTGCTGTCGCCGCATCGCTAGAACGCCATGCAATATGGAGGACTGAATGATCGACGCGATCCGCCCACAGCCAGGTATCCTTGACATTGCCCTTTACGAAGGCGGCAAGGCGCATGTGGCGGGCGTGGCAAATGCGGTCAAACTATCATCCAACGAAAACCCCTTTGGCCCGTCGGATCGCGCAAAAGAGGCGTTTCAACGATCTGTGCATTCGCTGCACCGTTATCCGAACACGGATCACGCCAGCCTACGCCAAGCCATTGGCGACACGCACGAACTTGACCCGGATCGCATTATCTGTGGTGCCGGTTCTGATGAGATTATCACCTTGCTGTGCCAGGCCTATGCTGGCCCCAAGGATGAAGTGGTGTTTACCGAACATGGCTTCCTGATGTACCGGATTTCGACTTTGGCTGTGGGGGCAACCCCAGTCGAGGTGCCGGAACGTGAACGCACCGCCGATGTCGATGCGATTCTGGCGGCCTGCAACCGGCGTACAAAACTGGTGTTCATCGCCAATCCCAATAACCCGACTGGCACCATGATTTCACCCGCCGATATGGCGCGGCTGGCAGCAGGCATTCCGTCGCAGGCCATTTTGGTGATCGACGGCGCTTACGCCGAGTATGTTGATGGCTATGATGGTGGTGCTGCCCTGATTGAATCGCGCAGCAACGTTGTGATGACGCGCACATTTTCTAAAATCTACGGCCTTGGCGGTTTGCGCATTGGCTGGGGTTACGGTCCATCCGAAATCATCGGCGTACTGAACCGCATTCGCGGGCCGTTCAACCTGTCCACAGCACAGCTCGATACCGCCGAAGCCGCCGTGCGCGATCGTGACCATGTTGCGCGCTGCCGGTCAGAAAACACCCGGCTGCGCAATTGGCTGGCCGAAGCAATGGCCGTGCTCGGCGTGCCGTCTGACACGTCGCTTGCCAACTTCGTGCTGGCCCGTTTTGCAGATGCGGCCGAGGCTGAAGCTTGCGATGCGTTCTTGCAACAGCAGGGCCTGATCGTGCGCCGGGTATCGGGCTATAAACTGCCGCATTGCCTGCGCATCACGATTGGTGACGAATCCTCATGTCGCCGGGTTGCCCATGCCATGGCCCAATTCAAAGGGGTCAAATGATGGCACGGCTTTACAACCGTGTTGCCCTTGTCGGGCTTGGGCTGATTGCGTCATCCATGGCCCACGCCATGCGGGCCGGTGGTTTGGTGGGCGAAATTGTCGGCCACGCGCAATCGGCGGAAACCCGGGCGGCCGCGTTGGAAATCGGCATTTGTGACCACGTCTGCGATACTGCGGCCGAGGCGGTGATGGGTGCCGATCTGGTGGTTCTGGCGGTGCCGGTTGGTGTGATGGGCGAAGTCGCCGCCGCTATTGGCCCTTATCTGAAACCTGGTGCGACCGTCACCGATGTGGGGTCTGTCAAACAGGCGGTGATAGATGCCGTTGCGCCGCACGTCCCCGCAGGCGTGCATTTCATTCCCGGCCATCCGATGGCGGGCACCGAATATTCAGGGCCACGGTCTGGCTTTGCCACTTTGTTTCAGAATCGCTGGTGGCTGTTAACCCCGTTGGCCGATACCGAACCAAAAGCCCTGGCGCGGCTGCGGTCTTTGCTGGAAGCCATGGGTGCCAATGTTGATACGATGGATGCTGCCCACCATGATCTGGTGCTGGCGGTGGTTAGCCATACGCCGCATCTGATTGCCTACACCATGGTTGGCGTCGCCGATGATCTTCGCCGCGTATCAAACAGCGAAGTCATCAAATACTCCGCCACCGGCTTTCGCGATTTCACCCGCATAGCGGCATCCGATCCGACCATGTGGCGCGATGTGTTCCTGACCAACAAAGACGCAACGCTAGAGGTTCTTGGTCGTTTCACCGAAGAGCTATTCGCCCTGCAACGCGCCATCCGGCTGGGTGACGGCGCGCATCTGCATGACTATTTCACCCGCACGCGGGCCATTCGGCGCGGCATCATCGAAGCTGGTCAAGATACCGCAGCGCCAGATTTTGGCCGGGGTGCGCTGCCCGCCAAGAGCGGTTGACCGATGAAGGTTTGGCTGGCATTGGCGATCATGGTTTGCGGCATTGGGGCCGCGTTGGCCGATGCACCGAAGAAATCAATTCGCCCGATGCCCCGCCCGATGTTGCAGCAAGCCTTGGCCCCAACTCTGCCGGTGCAAACACTGGCCGTGCAAACACTGGTCGCAGTTTTACCCGATCTTGCCCGCCTGCCACCGCAACGGCGCCCTGATATCGCCCCCGACGTACGACCCGAAATTATGCCAGCCGCTGCGCCAGAAAAACCCCGCAAAGGTCTGCTTGGCCTGCTAGCACCCCGCGCGAAGCCTGCGAAAAAAGCCACGGCCAGCCGCAAAGGCTCTGTCTGCGGCGATCCGATGATCAAGGGCAAAACCCTGCCACGCATCACTTCCAAAACCAACGGCTGTGGCATCGACGACCCAGTCAGCATCACATCGGTCGGCGGCGTGCAACTAAGCGAGGCCGCGACGCTGGATTGTACCGCCGCGCGCGCACTGAACACCTGGGTGCAAAGGGGCCTGCGCCCGGCGTTTCGCGGCAGCGAAGTTGTCCAACTGCAAATCGCGGCCCATTACAGCTGCCGGTCGCGCAACAACGTGCGCGGTGCCAAGATCAGCGAACATGGGCGCGGCAACGCGATTGATATTTCCGGCATCGTGTTCGCCAATGGCAAACAGCTGACGGTCAGCCAAAATTTCAAGGCACTGCGCAAAGTCTACAAAGCCGGTTGCGGGATATTCGCTACCACCCTCGGCCCCGGATCAGACGGCTATCACGAAGATCACATGCATTTCGATACCGCCAAGCACCGCAGCGGCGCTTACTGCCGCTAACCCTGCGGCCCGGCGATCATCCGTGGTGCAGGGCCAAGCGGCAATGGCCCGAGGCTCATCCGCCCCGCCTTCATCACCAACGGCAGGTCCAACACCGCTGCATCACCCGATTGCTGCGCCATCAATTCCATCATCCGCTCCACAGTCGGTGCCACTTCCGGCGTGATCAACCCCATCGCCACCGCTGGTGCCAATGCCTTGCGCCAGTTCTGCAGCCGAATATCCATACGCCCCTCGGCAAAGCCCTCGGCATCCGCCGCGATACTGCCCTTCGTCGTCAGCACCATATCGCCCCACCGGATCACCCCGTCTTTCAGTGTCAGCGCTGACAGCTTAGGCCGGGTTTCCCCAGCAAACCGATCAAGCGGCGCAGAAAACCCCGCCACCAGATCAATCTGCGCAGTCTCCACCACCGCTGGCAAATCCGACGTCCCCGCAATCGCCGCCATCAACCCCGGATCGGGAACCAACCCGCTGGCGACAAAATTTACCGCATGCCCATTCGCAACCGATGCATCCTGCCGCGTCGAAAACTGCGCTTCAGCCGCCTTCACCACCCACCCAAGCGACGACGCAATATCAAGATCAACGCCCTCCACCACAATCCGGTCAAGCGCCAGCGCCGTCCCCGGCACCAGCACCAAACTACCCTTCAACGATGTCGACCCAACCGTCACAACCTCCGTCGGCGTGGTAATCGTCTGGCTGTTCGGCAGCGCCGCAATCAGATGCCACGGCTTCCACGTCATGCTGAATACCTGCGCAAACGGCGCGTCCCAGACGATGCCTGACACCGGGTCCGCCAAATGCAGATCGCTGACTGTCAGATCAAACCGGTTCGGAAACCCCTGCACCGTAATGGCGCTGTTCGTCGCCTCGCGCCCCGCCAATGCCTGCTGTTCAAACCACCCCTCGGCAGCCTTCTGCAGCGCGATCGACCCCACAACCCAATACCCACTCCACAAAGTGCCAAGCGCCAAAACCACCACCAGCAATGCACGCATATCCCGGCCCTTTTCATTTCCAACGCCCCTCTTTACAGCCATGCCATGGGGAGGGCCAGCAACTGGACAACACGCTATGGGTCTTTGGCTATGGATCGCTGCTCTGGAACACCGGCTTTCCATTTCAGCGGGCCGAAGTGGCACGGCTGCCCGGCTGGCATCGCAGCTTTTGCATGGCGTCGGTCCACTATCGCGGAACCATCGAAGCCCCCGGTTTGGTATTGGCACTTGATCGCGCCAAAGACACCCATTGCGACGGCGTTGCCTATGCCGTTGATCCAGCAGCAAAAGACGCAACCATCGCTTACCTGCGCGACCGTGAACTAATATCCTATGCTTATCTTGAAGACTGGCTCGAAGTTGATCTCGCCTCGGGCGAACGGGTCCGCGCCTTGTCTTACGTCATCAACCGCGACCACAGCCAGTATCACGGTGGCCTCTCGCTGGAAGCCCAGGCGCAGATCATCGCGAAATCGCACGGCGAGCGTGGCCCAAACTGCGACTACCTTTATGCGACCACAGATCATCTTGCCAAATTGGGCATCGCCGACAGTGATTTGGCATGGTTGTCAGCCCGCGTCAGGGAATTGCGCAACCTATCCGGGAATTGACCGGCTTTCACTTGGCAGTCGCATTCCCGCGTGCATAGTGTTGGCAGGACCGAAACAATGGGGCCGCGCCTCTGTATGGATAGAATGAAGCCCGAAGGCACCGCCTATTTCAGCCAGCCGATCCGGCAGATTCTGATGATGCTAATCGTCTCGGGTCTGGTCGGCTTTGGCGCTTGGGTGATCCACGCCCAAGTGGCCGAGATTTTTCAAACCAACCCGCTGCTGAACGGTTTCATCTTCATGGTGTTCCTGTTCGGCGTGCTGACCTGCTTCTGGCAAGTGCTGATCTTGATGCAGTCGGTCGATTGGATCGAAGGTTTTGCCCGGCACGTGCCGGGGCACGAAGTTACCATCCCCCCAAAACTGCTGGCCCCGCTTGCCGCGTTGCTGCGCACGCGTGGGGCCAAGATGCAAATCTCGGCATCATCGTCGCGGTCCATCCTTGAATCTGTCGGCACCCGGATTGACGAGGCCCGCGATATTACCCGATATCTGGTCAACCTGTTGGTTTTTCTTGGTCTTTTGGGCACATTCTACGGCCTTGCCACCACGGTTCCCGCCATTGTGCAAACCATCCGGTCGCTTGCCCCGGAAGAAGGCCAAAGCGGGCTGGAGGTTTTTGCAAAGCTGATGGGCGGGCTGGAGGCACAGCTTGGCGGTATGGGCACGGCATTTTCATCCTCGCTTTTGGGTCTTGCCGGATCGTTGGTTGTGGGCCTGCTTGAATTGTTCGCGGGCCACGGCCAAAACCGATTCTACGGCGAGCTGGAAGAATGGCTTTCCTCAATCACCCGGCTTGGTTTTTCCAGCGGCGAAGGCGAAGGCACCGACAATTCGGCGATGACCGGCGTGCTGGACCATATGGCCACGCAGATTGATACGCTGCAGCGGTTCTACAACCAGGTTGACGCCAACCGCGAAGTGACTGAAGGGCGCATCGGCGATCTGGCGGCGGCGATTGGCCTTCTGACGCAGCGCATGCAGGCAGAGGCGGGGCAGACTGCAACCCTCGCTCGCATTGCTGACGGCCAGGAACGCCTGATCGCGGCGCTTACCTCTGCCGAAGGGGGGGCCCATTCCGATGCCGAAAGCCGGATGCGCCTGCGGTCCATCGACGTGCAGTTGTTGCGGATACTGGAAGAAATCTCGGCTGGACGGCAGGAAAGCGTCGCCGATCTGCGGTCTGACATGACGTCCCTGACCGCCGCGATCCGGCAGCTTAGTCGCGGCACTGTGGGGCGGGGTTAGATCATGGCACTGGGTCGGCGTCGCGATAGTTCGATGATCTGGCCGGGGTTCGTCGACGCTGTAACGACCTTGTTGATGGTTCTGATGTTCGTGCTGACGATCTTTACCGTCATGCAATCCGTGTTGCGCGATACCATCACCACCCAAGACACCGAATTGAACGCGCTGACCGATCAATTGACCGGTCTTGCCGACGCGCTTGGGCTGGAACAAAAACGCACGCGCGAGTTGCAGGACGAAGGGGCGCGTCAGGCGACCTTGATTGCCACGTTGACCGGCCAGATCGCCGCCCGTGAAGGCGAACTTGTCGCCGCTACTGCCAAGATCACCAGCTTTGAAGCACAGGTGGCGGGCTTGTTGTCGGAGCAGGAGAAAGCGCTTGGTCAAATCGGCGATCTTCAGGCTGCCGAGGCAAAACTGCTGTCGGAAAAAGAGGCGCTTGATTTGGCGCTGGCTACGGCGCGCGGCGAAATTGATGCCGGGGCGGAGGCTGCCCGTCTTGCTGCCGCCCGTCGTGAAGCATTGGAGGCGCTGGTTGCGGACTTGCGGACGAAGTCTGCCAAGATAGAGGCTGATCTGAAAGCGACCACTGTTTTGCTGACCGAAGAAGAAGCCGCCCGCGCCGTCGATCAAGCCGCAGCCGAGGCTTTGCGGGCAAAACTGGCCGGGGCCGACACCGAATTGACCGCGATGACGCTGGCTTTGGAAGAACAGCGCAAGCGGGCCGAAGAAACGCTGACCCTGCTTGCCGCAGCCCAGACCGATGCAGCGAAAGCAGCGGCGGCGGTGGGGGGCAAAGAGGCGCTGTTGGAAACCGCCAAGGCCGCGTTGGCGGCGCAGGAAGAACAGTCGGCAAAGGATGCTCGCAGCGTTGCTTTGTTGAACGAACAGGTTGCCGCGTTGCGAACGCAACTTGGTGGATTGCAGACGATTTTGGATGTGTCGGCGGCGAAGGACGAAGCGGCGAAGGTGCAACTTGAAGCGCTGGGAAGCCAGCTGAACGCCGCTCTTGCTCAGGTGGCATCAGAACAGCGGCGCCGGGCTGATCTGGAAGAGGCGGAACGCAAGCGGCTGGAGGAAGAAACCAAAGCCCTAAGTGCCGAAGCGAAGAACCTCGAGAAGTTCCGGTCGGAATTCTTTGGCCAGCTCAGCAAAGTTCTGGCGGGCCGCGAAGGGGTGCGGGTCGTGGGCGACCGGTTTGTATTCTCGTCGGAGGTTTTGTTCAGCGCCGGGGCGGCTGACCTTGCCCCAGAAGGGCGCGCCCAGATTGCGGGCGTGGTGGCCACGCTGAACGAAGTTGCCGGGCAAATTCCTGATACAATCGACTGGATCATTCGGGTTGATGGCCACACCGACAATGTCCCGCTTTCGGGCTTTGGCCAATTTTCTGACAACTGGGAGCTTTCTCAGGCCCGTGCCTTGTCAGTTGTGCGGTTCATGCAAGATGAGTTGGGTTTTCCACCGGGCAGGATGGCCGCGACGGGTTTCGGCGAATGGCGGCCAGTCGCTGCCGGTGACAGCCCGGAAGCGTTGGCGCAGAACCGGCGGATAGAGTTGAAATTGACTGAACGGTAGTTGGGATTGTGTTACCGAAACACTAACAAAAAAGATGTTATACAATTATATCAAAGACTTAAATATCGTAACACGCGTGTTACCCGCGAAATTTACAGCGCTACATTGGAAAAACGCTGCTACACTTACCCACAATAACGATCCAAGAACCACAAAGATGTTTTCACCACCGGGGCCGGTTGGGCGATGATCGTGATCGGCATCGCAGTCGGCTTTGCATTTGCGGTGGCAGTGCTGGCAATATCGGTGGTGTCGTTCCCGATGCTGCTAGACCTCAATGCCAGCCTGCCAAACTCCGTAGTAAGGTCGGTCAAGGTGGCGATGAAAAACCCGGTGCCAATTGGCGCTTGGGGGTTGATCGTGGCGGCGTCGCTTGCAATCGGGTCACTGCCCGCGCTGTTGGGGCTGGTGCTGGTTCTACCGATTTTGGGTCATTCGACCTGGCATCTGTACCGTCGGGCGGTGTCGTAGTGGGGTTAATCCGACCAATCAGCACCCGGTGAAAAGCAGGTCCAGCGCGCGGACGACCTCATCGCGCATGTGGCTAATGTTGCCTATAGGCATGCCAAGGTCAGGCAGCGTTGCTGTTGCAAGAAACTGCGTGCAGATAACATAGTCTTTGCCGTCGAAGAAAACCGATGGGTTAAGGCTGCGGCTATCTGGGGTGCCCTTTGTTTTTGGCATTAAAGGCAGGATCACCCCAGTCTTTAGCTCTTCCAGCATGTTATGCTGAATGACGACGACCAGAATGCTATTTGGTCTGCGATATAGGTCAAACTGCTTTGGCACGCTTTGTTAGTACGTGCGCAGATCGGCTAAAGGCAGGCCGTTTTCTTCGACGTAAGTGCTCCAATAGGCGATGGCCCCGGCATTTTCGCGCTTCCAAGCCTCTGTTCGGGCCTGCTTTAGGGCTGCTTCAACGCCCGCCTCGGCAGCGCGTGAGATGTTGACGCCCAGAGCGCGCGCTTCATCAAGTAGCTGGCGCTCCATGATCAGGCTGGTGGCGCGACGGTTGGCAGCGGGCATGGGTGTGGTCCGTTCTATGGGATGAACATGTAAACAACATATACCGCATTTCCTGCGGTATACCTATAAGTATACTCGCGGCATTCGACGCATGGGATACCCCTCGCGCGATGGGGCGTCCGATATGGCCGGGTCTGGACCAGCCTAGCGCCAGGTGGCCAATTCGCCTGCAGGTGCCCCGGCGAGGGTGGCTATCTCATCAAGCGCAATGGACTTAACCAGAGGATCGGCGTGGCGATGCACAAGATGCCAGTCTTTGCCGCGGCGTTGGTACACAAGCGTGACGCGCAGCGACCAATCTTGCGCTGGCAAATCGCCGACCACGCCGTACTGACGTTCGACCACTGCCAGCACGACCATATCGGCGGTGGCATGAGTTGCGACAAGTTCAAGTTCGGTTTTGGCCGAGGCGAAATGGCGCGACATCGCGGCAAGCCGTTCAGGCGATGCGTTAAAGCCATTTGTCGACCAGCCGCCAAACGGCGACATCAGGGAATAGTCGGGCGAATGTGGTGTAAGGGCAAGCCATTGGTCCATTTTGCCGTTCATGAAGGCATCGTTGCCTTGGGTGGCACGGCGCACAAGATCGGCGATCTCTGCCGCGGAGGGTTTATTAAAGGGCATGGGGCTAATCCTGAAAAATTGTGGTGAAAAACGAGGGAAAGACATGCTTTTATCGCACTTTGATTGACCATCCAAGGTTACAAATTTTCGGGATTACGCAGATGTGAGGGACTATTATCAAGTGATGCGAGCAACGAAAAAGGCCCCGGAGATCTGCTCCGGGGCCCTATTACTGGAAGTGGTTTGCCTATTCAGCCGTCAGCAACGGTGGCTTGGCTTTGGTCAGGGCAGGCTTCTGCGGCTCTTCGATATCAAGGAAGATCGCGTCATCCTTCAGGCCGACCTTGACGACCCCGCCTTTCATCAACTTGCCGAACAGCAGCTCTTCGGCGAGCGGTTTCTTGATGTATTCCTGGATCACGCGGCCAAGTGGGCGCGCGCCCATTTTATCATCATAGCCTTTGTCGCCCAGCCATGCGGCAGCTTCGGGCGACAGTTCGATATGCACGTTCCGATCCATAAGCTGCGCCTCTAGTTGCAGCACGAATTTTTCGACCACTTGCATGATGATGTCTTTGCCCAAGGGGGCGAAGCTAATCACGGCATCAAGGCGGTTGCGGAATTCTGGCGTGAACGTGCGTTCGATTGCTGCGGTGTCTTCGCCGGTTCGCCGTTCACGACCAAAGCCGATGGCCGCTTGCGATTGTTCGCGCGCGCCGGCGTTCGACGTCATGATCAGGATGACATTGCGGAAATCAACCGAGCGACCGTTATGATCGGTCAGTTTGCCGTGATCCATGACTTGCAGCAGGATGTTGTAGACATCCGGATGCGCCTTTTCCATTTCATCCAGGAGCAAGACGCAATGCGGATGCTGATCGACACCGTCGGTCAGCATACCGCCCTGATCAAAGCCGACATACCCGGGCGGCGCGCCGATCAGGCGGGAAACGGCGTGTTTCTCCATGTATTCGGACATATCGAAGCGCAGCAGTTCGACGCCAAGGGTGTTGGCCAGCTGCTTTGCCACCTCGGTCTTGCCGACACCGGTTGGTCCGGCGAACAGGTAGTTGCCGATCGGTTTTTCAGGTTCACGCAAGCCCGCCCGTGCCAGTTTGATGGCAGACGCCAGCGCCTCGATCGCTTTGTCCTGGCCGAAAACAACGCGTTTTAGCGACTTTTCCAGATCGCGCAGCACTTCGGCATCGTCTTTGGAGACGTTCTTGGCCGGGATGCGGGCGATTTTGGCAACGACGGCTTCAATCTCTTTGGTGCCGATGACCTTGCGGCGTTTGGCTTCGGTGTAAAGATGCTGAGCAGCGCCCGCTTCGTCGATGACGTCAATGGCGCTGTCGGGCAGTTTGCGGTCGTTGATGTAGCGGGCGGCGAGTTCCACCGCCACCTTGATAGCCTCCGCCGTGTAACGCAGGTCGTGGTGTTGTTCGAAATGCGGCTTCAAGCCCATCAGGATTTTGATGGTGTCGGGCACTGACGGCTCGTTCACGTCGATCTTTTGGAAGCGACGCGACAGGGCGCGGTCTTTTTCGAAGTGCTGGCGGAATTCCTTGTAGGTGGTGGACCCCATGCAGCGCAACTTGCCACCTTGGAGGGCGGGTTTCAGCAGGTTGGACGCATCCATAGCACCGCCGGACGTGGCACCGGCACCGATGACGGTGTGAATTTCGTCGATGAACAGGATGGCGTCAGGGTGGTCTTCCATTTCCTTGACGACCGCTTTCAGGCGTTCCTCAAAATCGCCACGGTAGCGGGTGCCAGCCAGCAGCGCGCCCATATCGAGCGAGAAGATGGTGGCGTGGGCCAGAATTTCGGGCGTTTCCTTGTGGATGATCTTCCAGGCCAGACCTTCGGCGATAGCGGTTTTGCCAACACCGGGGTCACCGACCAGCAGGGGGTTGTTCTTGCGGCGGCGGCACAGAACTTGGATGCAGCGTTCCACCTCGGCTTCGCGGCCGATCAGCGGGTCGACATCGCCCTTTTTGGCTTTGACGTTCAGATCAACGCAGTATTTCGACAGCGCGGATTCTTTCGCATCGCCGGCTTCGGCTTTCGGCGTTTCATGGTGTTCTTCGGCACCCGATACCGGGCGGGGTTCGCCGAAGGATGGGTCTTTGGCAACACCATGTGCAATGAAGTTGACCGCGTCGTAGCGGGTCATGTCTTGTTCTTGCAGGAAGTAGGCGGCGTTGGATTCGCGTTCGGCAAAGATAGCAACCAGTACGTTGGCGCCGGTCACTTCGGTACGACCCGAGGATTGCACATGAATAGCGGCGCGCTGGATGACGCGTTGGAAGGCGGCGGTGGGGACGGCTTCGGAGCCTTCGACCTCGGTTACCAAGGTTGACAGGTCGTCGTCGATGAATTCCACCAGCGTTTTGCGCAAGCTGACCAGATCAACCGAGCACGCCTTCATCACGCGTTCCGCATCAGGTTCGTCGATCAGCGCCAGAAGCAGATGTTCCAGCGTTGCGAGTTCGTGGCGGCGCGCATTTGCAAGGGCAAGGGCGCCATGAATGGCTTGCTCGAGTGTGTTTGAAAAAGATGGCACTTGGTCGTGCTCCTATCTTGGCGGCCAGTGGGGCGGCTTTGCCCAGATTGACCGTGGCCTCATATGGTTAAGCTTCGGTTTTATTTGCTCCACTTCAAGGATTAAATGGGGCGAATTTCTGTTTGATGTAGCGGGGTCACAAAATGTGATCAGAAATCAGGGCTTGAAGCGGTCAAAAGCCGTCTTTTCGGGCGCGTAGATCGGCGAACGCTTCCGCGGCGGTTGCATTGGGTTTGCCGAGTAGGGTTTTCATCTGCGGCTGGCTGGCACGCAAAAACGGATTGGTAGCCAGTTCATCGGCAAGGCGAGACGGCACTGTCGGCATCCCTTGCGACCGGGCGGCAGTAATCCGGTCATGACGCAAGATAAGATCAGGATTGCCGGGTTCAAGGGCCAGCGCAAAGCGCATGTTCGCGGCGGTGTATTCATGGCCCGAGCAGATCAGCGTTTCGGGGGGCAGGGCGGCCAACCTCGACAGGCTATCCCACATCTGCACAGGCTTGCCTTCGAACAGGCGACCGCACCCCATGGCCATTAAGCTGTCGGCAGTGAACGCCATTGCCGAGGCCGGGAAGTGAAAGGCGACATGGCCGATGGTGTGGCCGGGCACGTCGATCACATGGCCCACCTCAGCGCCGATAGTGAACGTCAGCCCGTCATTAAGCGCCAAATCAAGCGGCGGCAGGCGGTGCGCATCGGCGGCATTACCAATAACCATTGCTCCAGTTGCGGCACGCAGGGCGGGTACTCCGTCGATGTGATCGGCGTGATGATGGGTGATCAGGATGTCGCTAAGCGTCCACCCCCGCAGCGCAAGGGCGTCAAGGATCGGTTGTGCTTCGGGCACGTCAACAACGGCGGTATCGCCGCTGGCACTATCATGGATAAGATAAGCGTAGTTGTCTTTGAGACAGGGAACGGTAACCAGCGTCAGGGCCATGGTGTTTGCACTTTCATTCACTATGTTTAGGTCAAAGCAAAGGATTTAACCCGAAGCATCGCCCGGAAAGGCCCCGCCTGCAATGCATCTGGACGTACTTGATCTGCGCAACTTTTATTATCGCACCCCGCTGGGCCGGGTGGCGCAGCGTGCCGTGCGCGATCAGGTAACCAAGTTCTGGCCACCAGAAAAAGCGCAGGCCCAGACGATTGTAGGCTTTGGTTTTGCGGTGCCGCTGCTGCGCCCGTATCTTGAAACCGCGCGCCGGGTGATTGGCCTGATGCCGGGACCACAGGGTGTGATGCCATGGCCGATTGGGGCCGATAATGTTTCAGTTTTATGTGATGACGCGAACTGGCCACTGCAGACCGGCATGGCCGACCGGCTAATTGTGTTGCACGGGCTGGAGACATCGGAACATCCAAGCTCGGTTTTGGAAGAGGCACAGCGTGTGTTGGGGCCGGGCGGCAAGGCGCTGTTTATCGTGCCGAACCGCATCGGCTTATGGGCAAGGCGCGATGGCACGCCGTTTGGCTTTGGCCGCCCCTATTCGATGAGCCAGCTGGAAGCGCAGCTGAAGAACCACAATTTCACCCCGGAACGCAGCACATCGGCGCTATTCGCGCCACCATCGCAAAGCCGGTTTTGGCTGCGCACTGCGGAGTTCTGGGAAAGGGCAGGTCGGCGGATAGGACCCTGGGCAGCAGGTGGCGTCCTGGTGATTGAGGTCAGCAAGCAGGTTTATGCGCCAACGCGCGGTGGCTTGAAGGCGGCGGTGCGCAAGCCCCTTAAGGTGCTGGAGGGTATTCCGGCGGGGTTGCCAGCACCCAACCTGAACCGCGCATTGTGGCCCGGCGAACATTCGTTTCAAACCGCCAAACCGGTGACTGATTCACGCTGACGTGATCGAAATATGTGCGCCGCAACAATTTTGTGCGACCTACGTGGCTGCAAACGGTCGCAGTTGACACGGGGGCATCGGAACTCATTGAAAACAGGGCAAACTTTGCCCGCAACTTTCTGGCCTTGGTGGTTGCGGGTCTGTTAATGCTCTGCTACACCCCGGCCAAATCGGGACGCATACGATAAGTGTGCGCCATGAGTAGTTTCTGGCTTTTGCGCAAGTGCAAGGTGCCGGGGTAAAACGGCGGAAGGATTGACGTGTCAGAACCTGCTTCGATCTCATCTGGCATTGCTTCGCGGTATGCGACGGCGCTGTTTGGTTTGGCGAAAGAAGAAAAAGCCCTGAAGGCGCTTGAGGCGGATGCCACAGCGCTTGAGGCTGCTCTTGCTGCCAGCCCGCAACTGGGGGAGATGATTTCGTCGCCCATCACGTCGCGGACCGAGCAGGCTGGTGCGATTGCTGCGCTTGCCGCCAAAATGGGTGTCTCGCCGCTGATGGCGAACACGCTGGCGTTGATGGCCGCAAATCGCCGCCTGTTTGTTTTACCACACTTGATTGCCGATCTGCGCGCCCGCATCGCCGACGAAAAAGGCGAGATGACGGCCGAGGTAACCGCCGCCAAGGCGTTGACCGCCGTACAGACCAAAAAGCTTGCTGCCACGCTGAAAGCGCGCGTTGGCAAAGATGTGATCCTTAAGACCACCGTCGATGAATCCCTCATCGGCGGTCTTATCGTAAAGCTGGGCTCGACCATGATTGATACGTCAGTCAAGGCAAAGCTCGCAGCCCTTCAGAATGCAATGAAAGAGGTCGGATAATGGGTATCCAAGCTGCTGAGATCTCTGCGATCCTCAAAGAGCAGATCAAGAACTTCGGCAAGGATGCCGAAGTTGCCGAAGTTGGCCGCGTGCTGTCCGTCGGTGACGGTATTGCGCGTGTTCACGGGCTGGACAACGTTCAGGCTGGCGAAATGGTCGAGTTTCCCGGCGGTATCCGCGGGATGGCTTTGAACCTTGAGGCCGACAACGTTGGTATCGTTATTTTCGGTGACGACCGGTCGATCAAAGAGGGCGACGTTGTAAAGCGCACCAAATCCATCGTCGACGTGCCTGCGGGCGACGCGCTGCTGGGCCGCGTTGTCGACGGCCTTGGCAACCCGATTGACGGCAAGGGCCCGATCGCGGCAACCGAGCGCCGCGTGGCCGACGTAAAAGCACCCGGCATTATCCCACGTCAATCGGTGCATGAACCGATGGCGACGGGCCTGAAGTCGGTTGATGCGATGATCCCGATTGGCCGTGGCCAGCGCGAATTGATCATCGGCGACCGTCAGACCGGCAAGACTGCAATCGCGCTTGATACGATTTTGAACCAGAAATCGTATAACGAGGCGGCGGGGACGGACGAGTCCAAGAAACTGTACTGCATTTATGTTGCGATTGGGCAGAAGCGCTCGACCGTGGCGCAGTTGGTGAAAAAGCTGCAGGAAACCGGGGCGATAGATTACACCATCGTGGTAGCTGCTACGGCATCTGATCCAGCGCCGATGCAGTTCCTCGCACCCTATGCCGCGACTGCGATGGCAGAATTTTTCCGCGATAACGGCCGGCATGCGCTGATCATCTATGATGATTTGTCAAAACAGGCTGTGGCCTATCGCCAGATGTCGCTGCTGCTGCGCCGCCCACCGGGGCGTGAAGCCTATCCGGGCGACGTGTTCTATCTGCACAGCCGTCTGTTGGAGCGTTCCGCAAAGCTGAATGCCGACAATGGCTCGGGGTCTTTGACCGCGTTGCCGATCATCGAAACCCAAGGTGGCGACGTGTCGGCGTTTATTCCAACCAACGTTATTTCGATCACTGATGGGCAGATTTTTCTGGAAACAGAATTGTTCTATCAAGGCGTGCGTCCTGCGGTGAACACCGGTCTTTCGGTTTCGCGGGTTGGATCGTCGGCCCAGACGGATGCGATGAAGTCGGTGGCTGGCAAGGTGAAGCTGGAATTGGCGCAGTACCGCGAAATGGCGGCGTTTGCGCAGTTCGGGTCGGACCTAGACGCATCGACCCAGCAATTGCTGAACCGGGGCGCGCGGCTGACCGAATTGATGAAGCAGCCGCAATACGCGCCGCTGACCAACGCCGAGATTGTGTGCCTGATCTATGCAGGCACCAGCGGAATGCTGGACAAGATCGGCGTCAAGGATGTGGGGCGGTTTGAGGCCGGGTTGCTGAAACATCTGCGTAGCAATGGCAAGGACCTGTTGGAAGACATCACCAAGAATGACCGCAAGGTCAAGGGTGAGCTGGAAGACAAGATCAAGGCCGCTTTGAACGCTTTCGCGAAAGACTTCGCCTAAGGGCGCGGATCATGGGGGAGCGGGTAGATGCCTAGCCTTAAGGATCTGAAAAACCGGATCGGAAGCGTCAAGAACACGCGGAAGATCACGAAAGCGATGCAGATGGTGGCAGCCGCCAAGCTGCGCCGTGCACAAGAGGCTGCCGAAGCGGCACGCCCCTATGCCGAGCGGATGATTTCCGTGGTGGCGGGGCTTTCGTCATCGGTTGGCAAAACCGACGGCGCGCCGCGACTGTTGGCGGGAACTGGTGCCGATAAGGTGCATCTGATGGTCGTGATGACATCAGAGCGGGGTCTTTGCGGTGGGTTCAATTCCACCATCGTACGGCTGGCGCGGGCGCATGCCAACAAGCTTCTGAGCGATGGCAAAACGGTGAAAATTCTGACGGTTGGCAAGAAAGGGCGCGAACAGCTGCGTCGTGACCTTGGCAGCCATTTCATCAGCCATATCGATATGACCGACGTAAAACGCGTGGGCTATGTCAACGCGCAGACTGTCGCGCGGGAGATTCTGGCGCGCTTTGATGCCGGTGAATTTGATGTGGCGACGCTGTTCTTCAACCGCTTCCAGTCGGTGATTTCGCAAATCCCGACAGCACAGCAAATCATCCCTGCAACGTTTGATGCAACTGCACAAGCGTCGGCGCTTTATGACTATGAGCCGGGTGAAGAGGCCATTTTGGCCGATCTTTTGCCGCGCGGCGTGGCGACGCAAGTTTTCACTGCCCTGCTGGAAAATGGTGCCTCCGAACAGGGTGCGCGGATGTCAGCAATGGATAACGCGACGCGCAACGCGGGCGATATGATCAACCGCCTGACCATCCAATACAACCGCTCGCGTCAGGCCGCGATCACCAAAGAGCTTATCGAAATCATCTCGGGCGCTGAGGCGCTCTGACCCGCACGGAGAAGAAAGACATGGCAAAAGCACCAAAATCGCAGGGTAAGGTGACGCAAATCATCGGCGCCGTTGTGGACGTGAAGTTCGATGGCGATCTTCCGGCAATTCTGAACGCGCTGGAAACCATCAACAACGGCAAGCGGCTGGTGTTGGAAGTAGCACAGCATCTGGGCGAAAGCACAGTGCGGACCATTGCTATGGACGCAACCGAAGGTCTGGTTCGTGGCGCACCGGTTAGCGATACTGGCGAGCCGATTTCAGTTCCGGTTGGTGACGGCACGCTGGGCCGCATCATCAACGTGATCGGCGAGCCGATTGATGAAAAAGGCCCGATTGCGCATACTGAGCGCCGCGCGATCCACCGTCCGGCACCAAGCTTTGCTGAACAGGCAACCGATGCGCTGATCTTGGTGACTGGCATCAAGGTGATTGATTTGTTGGCGCCCTATTCGCGCGGCGGAAAGATCGGCCTTTTCGGTGGTGCGGGCGTTGGCAAGACCGTGCTAATTCAGGAACTGATCAACAACGTCGCAAAAGTGCATTCGGGTTATTCGGTGTTTGCAGGTGTTGGTGAACGTACTCGTGAAGGTAACGACCTTTACCACGAGTTTATCGAATCCGGTGTTATCAACATCGACGATTTGACCAAATCCAAAGTGGCGCTTGTGTATGGCCAGATGAACGAGCCTCCAGGTGCACGTCTCCGCGTGGCGCTGTCTGGTCTGACCATTGCGGAACAGTTCCGCGACCAATCCGGCACCGACGTTTTGTTCTTTGTGGACAACATCTTCCGCTTTACCCAAGCGGGTTCGGAAGTGTCGGCGTTGTTGGGGCGCATTCCATCTGCTGTGGGCTATCAGCCGACGCTGGCTACCGACATGGGTGCGCTGCAGGAACGTATTACATCGACCAAGGCCGGGTCGATCACATCGGTTCAGGCAATTTACGTGCCTGCCGACGATTTGACCGACCCTGCACCAGCAACCTCGTTTGCGCACCTTGATGCGACGACCGTTCTGTCGCGCGCCATTTCAGAATTGGGTATCTACCCGGCCGTGGACCCGCTTGATAGCTCTAGCCGGATCCTTGATCCGCTGGTTGTTGGGCAGGAACATTATGACGTTGCCCGTTCGGTTCAGGGCGTGCTTCAGCGCTACAAATCGCTGCAAGACATCATCGCCATTCTGGGCATGGACGAACTGAGCGAAGAAGACAAATTGACAGTGGCACGGGCCCGGAAAATCCAGCGTTTCCTCAGCCAGCCGTTCGACGTGGCGCAGGTGTTCACCGGGTCGCCCGGCGTTCAGGTGCCGCTTGAAGAAACCATCAAGTCGTTCAAGGCCGTTGTTGCGGGCGAATACGACCATCTGCCAGAAACTGCCTTCTACATGGTTGGCGGCATTCAGGACGTGATCGAAAAAGCCCAGCGTCTTGCTGCGGCTGCGGCGTAAGAGGTCAGCATGGCAGGCACTCTGCAATTTGATCTGGTGTCACCGGAACGCAGGCTTGCGTCGGTTCAGGCAACCGAAGTGCAAATTCCTGGTGCCGACGGCGACATGACGGCGATGGAGGGGCATTCCCCCACCATCACCACGCTGCGGCCGGGTATTTTGCGCGCAATCAGCGCAACCGGAACGCAAGCCTACGTGGTAACCGGCGGTTTTGCCGAGATTACTGCGACTGGCGTTTCGGTTCTGGCCGAACGTGCGATTGCGCTGGAAGATGCGACGCCAGCAGTGATGGATACGTTGGTGGCAGAGATGCGGGAACTGGCCGCAAGCAGCACCGACAAGGATGGCGCCGAAAAGCTGGTGCAGGACATGCTGGCGATGCGGGCCGCTTCCGGGCATTGAATTGCCACAGTTTTAGGTGAAATGGCCCCGAATGCGGGGCCTTTTCTTTTTGGTTTCCCAACTTTTGCCGTGAATCTTGGTTAAGATCAACGCGTGAGGTAGTTGATTTGAAGCGTGTTTCGTCAGGTAGTATCGGAATTGATCAAGGCTCCCGCGTCCTGTTTTCGGACTTTGCGGATGGGGGAACGATGTGGACTGGGCAAGGCCCGCGCGAAAGCCGCCTTGCAATTAGCTTTCACGAACCTTTTGCTGAAATACCGTCTGTTCAGGTGTCTATGTCGATGTGGGACATGGATCAAAAGACCAATTCGCGCGCCGATCTGGTCGCGGAAAAGATCACCGCAGTCGGGTTTGATCTGGTATTTCGGACATGGGGCGACAGTCGAATTGCCCGCGTTCGTGCGGACTGGCTGGCGATCGGGCCATTACGCGACCCGGATGGGTGGGAATTGTACTAGGGCGGCCTAAAGCAGCTTGGTGTACATACCTTCGTAGATCGGCATCAGCGTTTCAGTTTCGAACAGCGATGATACCGATGTGCCATTCCAGATGTTCAGGATGGCTTGGGCAAACACCGGTGCGGTTGGCACGATACGGATGTTTTTCGCCTTTTTGACAGCATCGGTCGGTTCGATGGAATCTGTGATCACAAGGCTTTTCATCACTGAATCTTGCACGCGCTCGACCGCCGGGCCGGATAGAACGCCGTGGGTGATGTAGGCGTGCACTTCCGTTGCGCCATTTTCGACCAGCACTTCGGCGGCTTTGCATAGGGTCCCGGCAGTGTCGCAGATGTCATCGACGATGATGCAAGTTTTGCCAGCGACGTTGCCGATGACGGTCATTTCGGCAATCTCACCGGCCTTTTCGCGGCGTTTATCAACGATGGCCAAGGGTGCGTTGATGCGCTTTGCCAAATCGCGGGCGCGGGCCACACCGCCGACATCGGGGGAGACGACCATCAGATCGCCCATCGCGCCTTTGAAATGGTGTTCAATATCAAGTGCAAAGATTGGCGAGGCGTAAAGGTTGTCAACCGGGATATCGAAAAACCCCTGTATCTGCGCTGCGTGCAGATCAAGTGTCAGCACACGGTCAACGCCCGCTTCAGTGATCAGGTTGGCCACCAGTTTGGCGGAAATTGGTGTGCGGGCCTTAGCGCGGCGATCCTGCCGCGCATAGCCGAAATAGGGGATCACGGCGGTGATGCGATCAGCAGAAGACCGACGCAGGGCATCAGTAATGATTAGCAATTCCATCAGGTTATCGTTGGCGGGGTTGGATGTGGGTTGGATAATATACATATCCTCGCCGCGCACATTTTCGTAAACCTCGACGAAAATTTCCTGATCATTGAAGCGTTCAACCCGCGCTTCGACCAACCCAACCTGTACGCCGCGGTGCATCGACATGCGGCGGGCAATGCCCTTGGCGAGGCTAAGGTTCGCAGTGCCCGAGATCAGTTTCGGCTCGGTAATGGCTGCCATTTAGCGGTTCCCTGATCTGGTCTGCGTGACGGATTCGTGGCGTTGACACCGCTTATCACCCGGATAGGGTCTTGCCAAACCAAAGCCAACAATAAGGGGCCGTAAAATGGCGCAGATCGACTATTTTTTCGCGGCCATATCGCCCTTTGTGTATTTGGGCGGCAAGCGGCTAGAGGCGATTGCGGCGCGGCATGGCGCGACGGTCCGCTATGTGCCGATCGACGCGCCCGCCTTGTTTCCGCGCACCGGTGGGCAAGTGTTGGCGGATCGGCATCCCTCGCGCAAAGCTTACCGTTTGCAGGAGCTAAAGCGCTGGTCAGCGCGTCTGGGAATGCCGCTGAACCTGCAGCCTGCGTTCTTTCCGGTGAACCCGGCCCCGGCGTCATATGCGATTATCGCGGCCGCCAAGGTGGGGGGTGGTGATCTGGGCGGTCTGGTACATGCCTTTCCACGCGCAGTTTGGGCGGAGGGGCGAAATATCTCGGATGATGAGGTGGTGAAAGACATTTTGGCCAAGCACGGCTTTGATCCTAGCATTGCCGACAAGTATATGCTGATGGCGGCAGAAACCTATGCGAACAACCTTGAAGAGGCGGTATCGCGTGGAGTATTCGGCGTGCCGAGCTATGTGGTCGGCGACCAGATTTTCTGGGGCCAGGATCGGTTGGAGGATCTTGATTCGCATTTGGCGGGCAAGATCTGATGCCAGAGGATTTGGCGACAATCGCTTACCCCTACCGGGTGTGGAACAAAGGTGGTGCTCGACCCGTGCTGGCGTTGCATTGTTCGCTGGCGCATTCTGGCGCATGGAGCGGGCTGGTGGATCATCTGTCGGGCGTTACGGTAACCGCGCTGGATCAGCCGGGGCATGGCCGGGCCGCCGATTGGGATGGCATCACAGACCTGCACGGGTTGACCGCGCAGATCAGCATCGAGATGGCGGAAACCGTTGGTATGGGGGCGCCGATTGATGTGATCGGCCATTCCTTTGGCGCGACTGTTGCCCTGCGCATAGCATTGGAGCGGCCCGATCTGGTGCGATCTCTGGTGTTGATTGAACCCCCGTTGTTCGCGGCGGCTCGGGCGGCCGGATCGACCGGCTTTGCGCCATTCCGTGAGCAGCATTTGCTGGTGGCGCAGGCCCTGTCCGAAGGGCGCAGGGAAGATGCAGCGGCGATGTTTCATGCCGCTTGGGGTAATGAAGCGGATTTTGCAAGTCTGCCAGCCCGCCAACAGCATTACATGATTGATCGTATTCACTTTATTGCTGCGCAGAACCCGTTTTTGCTGGAAGATACGGCAGGTTTGCTACGCTTTATGGGGCTGGAGAGCATCGGCGTGCCGGTGCTGATGGTGGAAGGGGCGGCGTCGCCCGCAATTGTTCGCGCGGTGCAAGATGAACTGGCCCGCCGCCTGCCGCAGGTAGCCCGTCTGGTGGTGCCCGGTGCCGGACATATGGTGCCGATCAGCCACCCGGGCCTGGTGGCCGAGGCCGTGATGGCACATTTGGAGGCAAGTTGAGGTGCAATCGACGGTCCAGGGTTTCCGACGCGCTGCCCCGTCCGACATTGACCGGCTTATGGAAATACGGGGTGCCGTTCGCGAAAACCGCCTTTCCAACCCATTGTCCGTGACGCGCGCCGATTATGATCGGTTTGTTGGCGAGGGGCGGGTTTGGGTCAGCGAGGTCGGGAACACCATTGTCGGTTTTTCCGCCAGCGATGAGCATGATGGGTCAATCTGGGCGTTGTTCGTTGATCCGGCCCATCAAAGGGCGGGCATCGGGCCAGCGCTTCTTGGTAAGGCCTGCCTTGACCTGAAGATTGACGGATACAAGTCGGTCAGACTGACCACGCAAGGCGGCACCGTTGCCGAGAACCTGTATCGCAGGTTGGGGTGGGCCGACGTGGGCATTTCTGACAGCGGCGAAGTGAAGTTCGAGCTTAGGTTCTGAACGATCACGGGTGGCAGATGGCAGAACTGCCTGCATCGCCAATCCCTGCCAGCACTTCGTCGTGCCTATCCCCGCAAGACTGCAAGCAGCATGTCAACCTCTGCTTCAGAGGTGTTCCATGACGCCACCAATCTAGCGCCTTCGCGGCCTGTGGGGGCGGGCATTTGCTGGTAGGCGGCACCTTTGGCCTCGGCGCGGGCGTGGGTGCCTTGGGGCCATTCAGGGAACAGCATATTGGCTTGGACTGGGTGAATCAGGTGCATCCCCGCGATGGCTTCGATGCCGTTGGCCAGCCGTGCGCCCATGCAGTTGGCGTGGGTGGCAAGGCGCAGCCAGAGGTCATCGGCAAGATAGGCCTCCATCTGCGCCGACAGGAAGCGGTGTTTGGAGAACAGGTGCCCACCGCGTTGGCGGCGCAACTCGAACTCCCACGCTTTGGCGGGGTCGAAGATCACTACCGCCTCGACGCCAAGGCAGCCGTTTTTGGTACCGCCGAAGGAGACGATGTCGATGCCAGCTTTCCATGTCATATCTGCTGCGGTTGACCCGGTGGCGACCAGCGCGTTGGCAAAACGTGCGCCGTCAAGATGGCAGGGCAGGCCTTTGGTCTTGGCGATTGCAGTTAGGGCGGCCACCTCGACGGGGGTGTAAACTGTACCGGCTTCGGTAACATTAGTGATTGACAGCATACCGCGCTGCACGCCGAGCACACCGGGTTCACCAATTTTGGCAAGGGCTTGCGTCAGCGTGTCGGGTGTCATCTTGCCATGCGAGCCCGGCACGCCAACCAGCTTTGCGCCGCCAGTGTAGAATTCTGGCGCGCCGCATTCATCCAACGCGATATGCGCGTCGGTATGGGAAAACACCGCTGACCATGGCTGTGCGTAAAGCGCCAAGGCGAGGGCATTGGCGGCGGTGCCAGTGGCGACAAGGTAAACTGCAGCCTCGGGGTGATCGAACACGTCGCGAAACCGGCGGGTGACGCGGGCCATGATGTCATCGGCCCCATAGCTGCGCACGAAGCCTTCGTTGGCGCGGGTTAGGGCGGCGACTATTTCGGGGGCCGCTCCAGATGCGTTGTCGGAGGTGAAAAACATCAGGGCGTTTCCTCGATGATATGGTCTTCCCAATCTTCTTCCGGCACTTCAAATTCTGGGATCGTCCAGCCTTGTACCGAGGCCCCCGCGTCATGCACGGACTCTGGATCGCCGGTGATCAGCGGGTGCCATGGGTAAAGCTGTTTGCCTTCGTAGAGCAGGCGGTAGGCGCAGGTTCGTGGCATCCAATAGGCGATTTTTGGCAGGGTTTTAGGGGAAAGCCGCACGCAATCGGGCACGAATTGGTGGCGGATCGGATATTGGGCGCATCGGCACGACTCGCCATCCAGCAGGCGGCAGGCGATGCGGGTATAGGCGATTTCGCCGGTGTCTTCGTATTCGATCTTGTTCAGGCAGCACTTGCCGCAGCCATCGCAAAGCGCCTCCCATTCGGTTTGGTTCATGTTCTTCAGGGGAACGGTTTCCCAGAACCGAGGGCGTTTTTTTTCGGTCATGGCAGGGCAGTCAGGATGGCGCGGGCGCGGGCGCAGTCGTCATCCATTTGGCTCAGCAGTTCGGGAAGCGTGTCGAGGTTCAGTTCGGGCCGCAGGTAATCGACGAAGGCGATAGACAGGTGTTGGCCATACAGATCGCCATTGAAATCAAGAAGGTAGGTTTCGAGATTGGGTTGATTGATGCCAAACATCGGGCGTACGCCAAGGCTGGCGGCACCCATGTAGCTGCCTGCCTGCGGCCCGGTCAGCACGTCGGCCCACACGGCATAGACGCCGTAGCGGGGCAGGTGCAGGTTCGCGACGGACATATTGGCGGTGGGGTAGCCGAGGTCGCGACCGCGCTTTTCGCCGTGAATAACCTCGCCCTCGATGCGATGCCAATGACCCAGCATCGACTGCGCATCGCGGGGGCGACCCTCCGTCAGGGCTTGGCGGATGGCGGTGGAGGATATTTCAAGGCCATCGGATTTGACCAGATCGGCGATGGTGACGGCAAATCTGTGTTTGTGGCCAAGGGCTTGCAGGTCTGCGGCTTTGCCGGCGCGGCCTTTGCCAAAGCAGAAATCGGCGCCGACGACGACGTGCGAAACGCCGAGGCCATCGGCGAGGACATCTTTTGCGAAGGCTTCGGGGGAAAGTCCCGCAAGATATGCGCCGAAGGGGAGTTCATACAGGCGTTCGACGCCGAGTTTGGCAAGCCGGTTGGCACGGGCTTCGGCGTTCATCAGGCGGAAGGGGGCGGAGTGGGGCGCGAAGAATTGCCGGGGGTGCGGCTCGAACGTGAGGATGCCGAGGGGGGCGGCATTGCGGGCAAGGTCAATGACGGCACGGTGGCCAAGATGCACGCCATCGAAGTTGCCCATGGCAACCGACGCACCCTTGGCCATATCGTCAAGCCCTTGCCAGTGTTGGTAAATCTGCATGCTTCCCCGGTGTCGGGGTGCTGCCCCGTCAGTCGAACTTGCGGCTTGGTGCCAGAACCAGCGCCTCGCCTTTCAGCACAACCGTATCGCCCACTGCGCAGTGGGTTTCAAGGGTTACCCGGCGTTTGGCATGGTCGATCGAGACGACCTTTACCTCGGCATAGACAGTGTCGCCGGGGCGGACGGGGGCCATGAATTTCAGGCTTTGGCCCAGATAGACTGCGCCATGGCCGGGAAGTTGTTCGCCGATGACCGCAGAAATTAGCGCGGCGGTCAGCATTCCGTGGGCGACGCGGCCTTGGAATATGGTGTCTTGGGCATAAGATTCATCTAGGTGAACCGGGTTATGATCGGTGGAAACCTCAGCAAAAAGCGTTATATCCCGGTCGGTTATGGTTTTTCGCAAATAGCGGACCATGCCGATTTCGATGTCTTCAATGCAGATTGTGCCGCGTGGCATATTATCAAGCATCCTGCGAATCCCTTGAATAAGGTTCTGTCAGGTTAGCAAATGCTGCGGTGCAGAGCAATCCTATGCGCAACAAAATTACAGATATGTAGGAAATTACACAACTTTATTAGGATCAGGATTGCCGTCTAATGCAGATGACCCATGGCGTAAGTGGCCGAGACTTGTTTGCTTTCCAGCCAAGACTCCAGCAAGTCTTTGTTTGGATTAGAGATATCTGCGCCAAACTGATCTGCCGCGATGCCGCCAGTGATGAAAAGCGTGTCGATGCCTTCAGACTGACCGCCTTGAATATCGGTGGTGATGCCGTCACCGATACACAGAATTTGCGCGTCTTCGCCGCCGGTCAAAGCGGCCAATCGGCGGCGGGCAAGATCGTAGATTGGCGGGTGCGGTTTGCCGAAATAGAACACACGCCCCCCCATTTCCTCATAGGCTTGGGCGATGGCTCCCGCGCAGTAAAGTCGCTTGTCGCCATAGTCTACAACGATATCTGGATTGGCGCAAAGCATTGGCAAATCAGTGGTTTTTCCAAACAAAAGGGCGGCGCGGTAGTCTTCTGGTGTCTCTGTCAGGTCATCGACGAGGCCGGTGCAGACGATGCCTTCGGCTTGGTCGAGGGTGGTGCGGAGAATTGGGGATTCGGTGGCGGCGAGCTCGACCAGATCATCGGCGAATTCGGTAAAGAAAGGTTCATCCTTGGGCGCGCCGATGTGGTGCACACGGCGACCGACTGCCCCGGTGATCAGTGCGTATTGCGCGGCATCACCTGAACTGACCACTTCGTCCCATGCATCCCGGGGCAGGCCCATAGCGTCTAACTGTCTGACAATGCTGGGCTTTGGGCGCGGGGCGTTGGTTAATAGAATCACCTTGCCGCCCTTGGCGCGGAACGCTTGCAGGGCGAAAACCGCCGCCGGAAACGGGGTTTTGCCGTTGTGCAAGCAGCCCCAAAGATCACAGAAAACGGCGTCGTAGCGCGATGATATGTCGGCGAGGGACGCGATAATCTGGGTCATAGTCTGCCTTTCGAGGGATGCACCAGCTGTACACCCCCTGTGCACCCTTTGTGCAGACAGAATGACAGCCGGTTGGAAGGACCGGGCGGATTATCGCCCGGCTTTGATCAGAGTTTGAGCACGGGAATGATCTGCTTTTTGCGGCTCATAATGCCCGGCAGCACAACGGTGTCGCCTGACACTTTGCAGCCGAAGGACGCTTCGGCCATTTGCTTGACCAGATCATTTGGCACCAGCAACGTCGCTTCTTCCTTCAGGATGTCGACGACGAACAGCAGCACCTGATCGGCACCGTCTTCTTTCGCCACGCCAACCATCGAGGCCATCAGGGAGGCTTTGCGATCCAGCACGGTTTTGGGCGACGTGGTTTCCAGCACTGACACGCGCAGTTCTTTGCCCGCGACGTTATATTCCTTGCTGTCCATGCGCAGCAGTTCGGCATCCGAGAACCGCGAGACGTCGGATTTGGCGGCGAACATTTCGGCGGCAAGATCGGGAATGCTGACCCCGAGATCGGCGGCAAGCTTTTCTGCTACGGCGCGGTCATGGTCGGTGGTGGTGGGGCTGCGGAATTCCAGCGTGTCGGACAGGATGCACGACAGCATAGCGCCTTTGATGTTGCGCGGAGCGCGGGCCAGGTCGTCACCCATGATGTCGTGCATCACAGTGGCAGTGCAGGCCAGTGGGCGGATCACCACATTGATCGGGGTTTTGGTTTTCAGACCGCCGACCAGCATGTGATGGTCGATGATTGCCATGATGGTGGCGTCGTTAATCGACGGCGGCAGTTCGGCAGGGTTGTTGGTATCGACAATCACGACCTTATCGTCAGCGGTGACGTCGGCGATGATTTCCGGTTGGGCAAAGCCCCAATGCTTTAGCACGAAGGCGGCTTCAGTGTTCGGCTCGCCCAACAAAACGGGCTTGGCGTCGCCGCCACGCACGCTGGTCAGATACCACGCCCAGATGATGGCGGACATGGTGGCGTCGGTGTCGGGGGATTTGTGGCCGAAAACTAAAGTGGTCATGGGGCTGCCTTTGACTGTGATTTGCGCCGCGTTATAGGAGCGTCGGGGCGCGATGTCACGCGGTGCAAAATGGGGGACTTTTACGATTGGTAATATTGCCCATCTTACGGGATGGCGAGCCGTTCCAGCGCAAACCCTTTGCGTTCCAGCAAAGCCAGCACGCCGTCTTGGCCGGACAAGTGCAGTGCACCGAAAGCTGCGAAAATAGGGCCGCTGGCCGCTGCCGCTTCAATCACTGGAATCCAGGATCGGTTGCGTTTTGACATCAGCACTTCTTCCATGCGGGCAAATTCAGCTTCGACCGCTTCGGAGGTATAGCCCGGCAGAGCGAGGGCTTGCAGGCGCATGAATTCCCAGATCAGGCGGCTGTCTTGCGAGAAATAGGTATCGGCAAGGGTGACCGAGAAATCAGGGCCGAACTCTTCCATCGCCAGAGTGGATTTGATCATGGCGAGTTGGTCTTCGTTCGACAGCGCGCCGAAGATGCTGAAGACGGTATCATAGGGTTCCAGCGCCTTGACTGGCAGGTTGGCGGCGCGGGCGGCATCAATCACCATAGCATCAAGGCCGTTTGCCTGTACCGCAGCGGCCATCGCACAGGGGGGGATGCTCAGCATGACCGTGATGTACCATGGCTTGAACTTAGCGGCCATGAAGGGTGGGATCTGGCGCGCGGTCATGGCGTCTGACAGGGTTTTCCAATCATCGGGCGGCAGTTGTTCCAGCAAAGTGGGGCCGGACATGATCAGCATGGCGCTGGGATCTTTGGCGATATGGGCTTGCAGGGCTTTTTCTTCGTCGGGGCCAGCCTCGACCAGAACGGTTGTCGCATCGGTGATTAATGGGGTCAGGGCGGCCATGGTGGCGGCATGACGGGGATCACTGAAATGGTAGGTGCCGACGAGGTTTACCACCTGATTACCACGAGTTGCGCGCCAGAAATTGCCAGATGGATAGGGCGATTTCGCAGTCATCGCATCTAGCGCTGCACGGTCTTCGGGCGACAGGGCCGCGATCATGTTTTGGCCGACGCATTCGGCCTGCACGGGGGCGGACAAACACAAGAGTGCGGCGAGGGTGGCAAAGATGCGGATCATGGGGGCCTCGTCATTCAAGTTTCGCAATGGTGCGACAAGAAGGTGGCATTGATCGGGCAAAACACCAAGGGGCGGCATCGGAAATTTGCCGCTGAGCGGGCGAGTTTGGCCCGCCGCGGGGGTTGACTCGGAGGGTGCCTTTGCCTAGGTAGATCGCAGTTAGCACTCGGGTGAACTGAGTGCTAATCATTATTTAACCTGGAACCTAGGGAGTGTTCTCAGATGGCATTCAAACCGCTG
The DNA here is from genome assembly GCA_963708425.1 of uncultured Alphaproteobacteria bacterium. GTDB lineage: Bacteria > Pseudomonadota > Alphaproteobacteria > Rhodobacterales > Rhodobacteraceae > JACMNW01. The sequence goes on along the minus strand of OY970206.1, from coordinate 1,084,607 downwards.
CATGACCGTGTACTGGTTCGCCGTATCGAAGGCGAAGACAAAACCAAGGGCGGCCTGATCATCCCCGACACCGCCAAAGAAAAGCCCGCAGAGGGCGAGATCGTATCCGTGGGCGAAGGCGCACGCAAGGATTCGGGCGAGCTGATCGCACCGTCGGTTAAAGCCGGCGACCGTATCCTGTTCGGCAAATGGTCGGGCACAGAAGTGAAGGTTGGCGGTGAAGACCTGCTGATCATGAAGGAAAGCGATATTCTGGGAATTATTTCCTAAGGCTTCGCAGGGGTGGTGCGTGCAAGCACGCACCCTACGTCAATGAAATTTCAGACAACCAGGAGCAAGCAAAATGGCTGCTAAGGACGTCAAGTTCGATACCGATGCCCGCGACCGCATGTTGCGTGGCGTAAACATTCTTGCCGACGCTGTGAAAGTTACCCTTGGGCCAAAAGGCCGCAATGTGGTGATCGACAAATCGTTCGGCTCCCCCCGGATCACCAAGGACGGTGTAACGGTTGCCAAAGAGATCGAGCTTGCGGACAAGTTCGAGAACATGGGCGCGCAAATGGTGAAGGAAGTTGCTTCCCGCACCAATGATGAGGCTGGCGACGGCACCACCACTGCGACCGTGCTGGCACAAGCGATCATCAAAGAGGGTCTGAAAGCAGTTGCTGCTGGCATGAACCCGATGGATCTTAAGCGCGGCATTGATCTGGCCACCACCAAAGTGGTCGCAGCGATCAAAGCAGCGTCGCGTCCGGTTTCGGACAGTGCCGAAGTGGCGCAGGTTGGCACGATTTCCGCCAACGGCGAAGTCGAAATTGGTCGTCAGATCGCCGATGCAATGCAAAAGGTCGGTAACGAGGGCGTTATCACCGTCGAGGAAAACAAGGGTCTGGAAACAGAAACCGAAGTCGTCGAAGGCATGCAGTTCGACCGTGGTTATCTGTCACCCTACTTTGTGACCAACCCGGACAAGATGGTTGTCGATCTGGAAGACGTGCTGATCTTGCTGCACGAAAAGAAACTGGGTTCGCTGCAGCCGATGGTTCCGTTGCTGGAAGCCGTTATCCAAAGCCAGAAGCCACTTCTGATCATTTCGGAAGATGTTGAAGGCGAAGCGCTTGCGACACTTGTGGTCAACAAGCTGCGCGGTGGCCTGAAGATCGCGGCTGTGAAGGCTCCGGGCTTTGGCGACCGTCGTAAAGCCATGCTGCAAGACATCGCCATTCTGACCGGTGGTCAGGTGATCAGCGAAGATCTGGGCATGAAGCTGGAAAATGTTGGTCTGGACATGCTTGGCAAAGCCAAGAAGGTCACGATCACCAAAGACACCACGACGATCATTGATGGATCGGGCGACAAGGCGGAGATCAAGGCACGGGTCGAGCAGATACGTACGCAGATCGAAGAAACCACGTCGGATTACGACAAGGAAAAACTGCAAGAGCGCGTGGCCAAACTGGCTGGCGGTGTTGCTGTTATCCGCGTTGGCGGCATGACCGAGATCGAAGTGAAAGAGCGTAAGGACCGCGTTGATGACGCGCTGAACGCAACGCGCGCGGCTGTGCAAGAAGGCATCGTGGTTGGCGGCGGCGTGGCGTTGATCCAGGCCGGTAAAGTGCTGGAAGGCATGACGGGCGCGAATAGCGACCAGAACGCCGGTATCGCGATTGTGCGCCGGGCACTTGAAGCACCACTGCGCCAGATCGCGCAGAACGCCGGTGTGGACGGGGCTGTTGTGGCTGGCAAAGTACGCGAGTTGAGCGACAAGACCTTTGGTTTTAACGCGCAAACCGAAGAATATGGCGACATGTTCAAGTTCGGCGTCATTGACCCGGCCAAAGTTGTGCGCACCGCACTGGAAGATGCAGCATCGGTTGCCTCCCTGCTGATCACCACTGAAGCCATGATTGCCGATCGTCCGGAGCCCAAGTCGGGCGGCGGCGGTGGCGGCGGCATGGGTGGAATGGGCGGCATGGACGGCATGATGTAAATCATTTCGGTCCCGCTTCGGACCAGATTTGGAAAGGGCGCGCTTCGGTGCGCCCTTTTCGTTTGAGCGGTGGTGGTTGCCAGCGGTTATTGAGCGGAGCGCGTGCCGCGCGTTGCTTTGCCTCGCCGATCCGGGTTCCCCGGAGCGGCTCAGGGTTTTTTTGAGTATTTCTCTCATGGGAAATCGCTTGGTGTCAGGCGTGCACGTGGCTGAGGCGTTAGCACCGGGTGATCGGAGGTGGGCGCCTCGCCTTGGGCAGGCTTCAGGCCAGCATTGCCGATGCTTGAGGGTCGGGCTATGCACGCAGGATGGCGCTGATTTTATGGACTGCCCTTGCGATGCTGGCCTTTGCCGCCAATTCGGTTTTGAACCGGATGGCGGTGGGGGCGGGGCTGATCGGTGCTGTGGATTATGCGGTGATCAGGCTGGCGGCGGGGGCTGTGATGCTGATGGTCTTGGTGGTGGCGCGGCGGTTCGGGAGTGGCGGGGCGACTTGGCCCGGCTGGGAGGGACGAGCAGCGGGTGTTACGGGGCTTCTGGGTTATTTGTTTGGGTTTTCAGCTGCTTATCTTTCGCTTGATGCCGGGATTGGCGCGCTGATCTTGTTTGGGGCGGTGCAGATCACGATGTTCGCGGGTGCCGTGATTGCGCGTGAGCCGGTGCCGATGTTGCGCTGGGCCGGGGCGGGGCTGGCGTTTTCCGGGCTGTTGGTGCTGGTGGCACCGGGGGGAAATACGGGCGCTGTCGGGCCGGTTCTTGCGATGGCTGGCGCGGGTATTGGCTGGGGGATTTATTCGCTGGCGGGGCGGCGGGCGGTTGATCCGTTGCTATCGACGGCGGCAAATTTCGTGCTGGCACTGCCAGTAGGGTTGGCGGTGCTTTTGGTGGCAGGGTTCGGAGCGGCGGCGCAGCCTTTTGGAATTTGGCTGGCGGTTTTGTCGGGGGCGGTAACGTCGGGGCTGGGCTATGCGTTGTGGTATGGCGTGGTGCCGCGCTTGGGCGCGGCGCGGGCGGCGGTGGCGCAACTGACAGTGCCGTTGATTGCTGCGGGGGCCGGGGCGGTTTGGTTGAGTGAGGGCATCGGGCTGCGGTTTATGCTGGCGGCTTTGATGGTGCTGGGTGGGGTTGCGCTGGCGAGTTTTGCGCGGGCTTAAGGTGGGCCTATAGTCGCCTTGTCATGCGGATTTTAATGTGGGTTTTGCTGCCGATTTGGGTGGGCGCGCTGCGCAGGTCTTCGACGAAGCCCATCTTTTGCCAGAACCTTTGGGCTTTTGGATTATCCTCCAGCACTGCGATCAGGATACGTTTGGCTTTGCGGGCTGAGGCGCCAGCGAAGACATGGCCCAGCATTTGTTGGCCAAGCCGTTTGTCACGGTGGTTCGGGTCGATGAGGAGTAGGCCGATATAGGCGTCGTCGGGGTTTGGGTAACCGAAGGCCAGCTCGGCTATGGCGACCAACTGGCCGCCTGATAGAAACATGCCAAGCCGCAGCGATGTGGCGGGATCGATACTGGGGGGTGCGCCGGTGAAGAAATCAATGGTCCGAGCATCATCGGGTGGCTCGCCGGTTTCCAGCAGCACATAATCGGCGGCGCGGGCGAACAGATCGCGCACCGCGGCAGTATCGGTTTCGGGGTCAAGGGCGCGGATCATCGGACGATCAATTCTAGCGGATCATAAAGCACGATGTTGCCCCAAGCGGCGTCGGGCAGCAGATCGGGTTTGAAACGGATATTAGCCAGATCGGCGCGGGTGAAGAGTTTGCGGTCGGTCACCACGCCTTCGGGATCGCGCCATGTGGGGTCCAGCGCGCCATTGGCAATCTGGCAGTGGAAATAGATATCGACCTGATGGAAGCCAGAGTTTGGTTCGTGAAATTCATTGATCAGGGCGGGCAGGCCAACGGTGACAGTCAGGCCAGTTTCTTCGTAAACCTCGCGGATCAGGTTATCGGGCAGCGAGGTGCCGGGGTTGACGCCGCCACCCGGTGCGCACCACAGGTCTGACGGGCCTGCGGGGTTGGCACCGGAATAGGCGTTGACCAGCAATAAACGACCCTCGATCAGGATCAGGGCGCGGGCGGCGAGGCGGGGGCTGCGGTGTTTCATGGCGCACAGGCTGTAATGACGCGGCGGAATTGTCCATGCCCCTCGAAAATTGGGCGAAATGCGGTTAGATGGGGCGAGTGGGTGTGAGCTGGCCTCTGTCTTTGTTTTTTGGGACATTGGATCGGCGAGATCGGACGTTGGGTTTCCGACATTTGCGTTAGGGTTCTGGCATGTGGCGGATGGCATCTGTGATAGTGACATTGATGGCGGCCCCTGTGGTGGCGGCTGCCGAATGCGTTGTGCTGCTGCATGGTTTGGCGCGCAGCGAGGCGTCGCTGTTGCCGATGGAGGCGGCGCTAGGCGCCAAGGGCTATACTGTGGTCAATCAGGGCTATCCGTCGACCGAGGCTGATATTGCCGAATTGGCCGAGGCGCATGTCGGGTCAGCCGTGGCGGCGTGCGGCGAGGCCCGGGTTAACTTTGTGACCCATTCGATGGGCGGCATTCTGGTGCGGGTCTGGTTGGGGGATCATCGGCCTGCGGATATGGGTCGGGTGGTGATGCTGGCGCCGCCGAACAAGGGGTCTGAACTGGTGGATGCGTTTGGCGCGAACGCGGCGTTTCAGTGGTTGAATGGCCCGGCAGGGCTGGAATTGGGTACCGGCATTGATGATGTGCCGCGCGGGTTGCCGAAGCCGGATTATGAGTTGGGGGTGATTGCGGGAACGCGGTCGGTGAACCCGGTTTATTCGGCGGTCATTCCGGGCAGCGATGATGGCAAAGTGTCGGTCAACAGCACGCGGGTGGCGGGGATGACCGATCATATTGTATTGCCGGTGACGCATACATTCATGATGCTGAACCCGGTGGTGATTGCCGAAACCATTCGGTTTCTGGAAACCGGGGCGTTTGACCCGAGCATCACTTACGGCGAAGCAGTAGAAGACGCCGTCGACCGGGTTTTGGGCGGCGACTAGGCTGCCGTTCAGGCATTTGATTGGGGGATAAGATGGGGAAATTCGGGGGCTACGCCGGGGTATCGAAAGCCATTGCGCGGGTTTGCGGCAAGCCGATTGTGTTCTTGCTGGCGGTTGGGGTGATTTTGGTCTGGATCGTGACCGGGCCATTGTTTGGCTTCAGTGATACCTGGCAATTGGTGATCAATACTGGCACCACAGTGATTACGTTTCTGATGGTGTTCCTGATCCAGAATACCCAGAACCGCGATACGGAGGCGATCCAGATCAAATTGGACGAATTGATCCGCGCCACGGCGGGGGCGCATAATGCGCTGCTGGATCTGGAGGAAATGGACGAGCTGTTGCTGGATCAGTTTCGGGCTAAATATCAAACACTTGCGAAGGATGCGCGGAGCAAGCTGGCGGTGGGGCAGTTGGATACCGACACGCCTGATACGTGATCAGACCTTTGGCACGATACGGTTGACGTGGCCCATTTTGCGGCCCGGTCGTGCCTCGGCCTTGCCATACAGATGCAGGGCGGTGTGGCGTTCCGCTGCCAAAGCAGGCACGCGGGCGATGTCATCGCCGATCAGGTTTTCCATCACCACATCGGAATGCCGCGCGCCATCGCCCAACGGCCAGCCGGTGATCGCGCGGATGTGCTGTTCGAACTGGTCAACAGCACAACCATTTTGCGTCCAATGGCCGGAATTGTGCACGCGCGGGGCGATTTCATTGACGATCAGGGCGGCGGGGGTCACGAACAGTTCAACGCCCATGACGCCGATGTAATCCAGCGCGGTCAGGATGCGGGCGGCCATCAGCACGGCATCGGTGCGTTGGCTGGCAGTTAGGCGGGCGGGGATCGTGGTGCTGTGCAAGATGCCTGCGCGGTGCACGTTTTCGCCGGGGTCGTAGCAGGCGACCGAGCCATCAAGGGCACGGGCGGCGATGACGGAAACCTCATGGGTGAAGTCGATGAAGCCTTCGAGGACGGATGGCGCGCCGTGCATGCCGGCCCACGCGGCGGCGGCGTCAGACGACGATGTCAGGCGCGTTTGGCCTTTGCCATCATAGCCGAGGCGGGTGGTTTTCAGGATGGACGGGGTGCCGATGGTTGCAATGGCGGCTTCGAGGTCCGTTAGGGAATTGACGACGGCGTAGGTCGCGCAGGTTAACCCGAGGCTGGTGAGGAAGGCCTTTTCCGATATCCGGTCCTGGCTAATGGCAAGGGCGCGGCGGTTGGGGCGGATGGGTTTTATCGCCTCTAGCGCGTCGAGGGCGGCAGTGGGGATGTTTTCGAATTCGTAGGTGATGACGTCGACGGACGCGGCAAAGGCGGTGAGGGCGGCGAGATCGTCGTAGGGGGCGGTGGTCAGTGCGTGGGCGACGTCGGCGGCGGGTGGATTGGCGCCGGGTTCAAAGATGTGGGTTTTGAAGCCAAGGCGGGATGCGGCGACGGACAGCATTCGGCCTAATTGGCCGCCACCGAGGATGCCAATGGTGCTGCCCGGAGCAAGTTCAGTCATTGCTGGGCTCATCAGGGATAGATGCAGACAGGGCGGCGCGCCAAGCATCGAGCTTTGCGGCTAGGGCAGCGTCGTTCAGCGCGAGGATACCCGCCGCCATCAGGCCAGCATTGGCCGCGCCGGGAGCACCGATGGCCATGGTTGCCACGGGGAAGCCTTTGGGCATTTGCAGGATGGAATAGAGGCTATCGACGCCGGACAAAGCCTTGGTCATCACGGGCACGCCGATCACCGGAATGCGGGTCTTCGAGGCCATCATGCCGGGTAGATGGGCAGCACCACCAGCACCAGCGATGATCACCTTGAGCCCGCGGGTAACGGCGGTTTTGCCGTAATCCCATAGCCGATCCGGCGTGCGGTGGGCCGAGACGATTTTAGTTTCATACGCGATGCCAAGCTCATCAAGGATCAATGCCGCCTCTTTCAGTGTCGGCCAGTCGGACTGGCTGCCCATGATGATCCCAACGTCAACGGCCATGCGATACCCCTGTTTGAGCGCCGCACTATAACCGGGGGCGGGGCGGGGGCAAGGTACTGGGCGCATCGGTTTGCGCAGCACAGCCAGACGGGTTACGCTTTTGCCATGATCCTGACCCTGTTCCTGACATTTGTTCTGCTGATGATTGCAGCGCTGCATCTGCTGTGGGCAATTGGATACTGGTTTCCCATTCGGGATGAGGCGGCGCTGGTGCGGGCGGTGGTTGGTGCTGCTGGTACCAGAAAAATGCCTGGTGCGGTGCCGTGCGCCTTGGTGGTGGTGGCCTTGTTGTTCGCGGTGATGTGCTTGTGGTGGCCGCACAGCATGGCACGGTCTTTGGCGCTAGGTGCTATTGGTGCGGTGTTCGTGGCGCGCGGGGCGGTGGCTTATGCCGGGTTTTGGCGACGGCTGACACCGATAGAGCCGTTCGCGACGCTGGACAGGCGTTACTACGGGCCGCTGTGTTTGCTGATTGGGCTCGGGTTTTGTGCGGCGATTTAGATGGTCGGTTGCCATGGGCCGGGAAGACGCGTCGCCTCTTGATCGCCGGGCCATGGGGGCATGGAAATGCAGATGAACTTTAGCGGGGTGGACCCATCGCAGCGGTATTGAAACGCCGTGCCGACGGGGATGTCGATGGAGGTGCCGGGCAATAGTGGTGTTATCTTTTCCACACCGTTGGCTTTGCGCCATATTTGGCCCACACCTTCCAGCACATGCCAAAACTCGCTGACTGTGGCGTGAATGGTGGCGCGGTTGATCTGGCCGGGCGGCACTGTGCTGTGGATCATGTTGCCGGTTGGGCCATCCACGAGATACCGGATATCAGCCCCGGCAGGGGATTTCGCATCGGGTTTGACGGCAAGCGTGGTTTCTTTCATCGCCGTTGTCAGGCGATGATATCGGGGATCAGGTTATCCTCGATCTTCACGATCTGATCCTTCAGGAACAGCTTTTGCTTTTTCAGCCGTCGCAGAGTTAGCGGATCTGGCCGACCTGCGGTTTCAAGCGCATGTATTGCTTCGTCCAGATCGCGATGTTCGCGCACAAGGACGCCCAGCCGGATGCGCATCATTTCGTCATGGTTCAATTCGCTTGGCGCATTCATGGGATTTGCTTGGCATCCTGATCAGGGTCTGGCTGCGCCAAATCATACAGCGATTCGGGGCCGGACCCGCAAGAAATAAGACGCGCATTTAGCGGCATACGACGATTTCGCAGCACCCGGTCTGCGATACGCTGCTGGGGGTTGCGCAGCCGCGCGGCCCACCCCATATTTGAATTCGTCAGGGCGCCCAAGACGGGGCTTTGACGAATATGTCGCTTGTGAAAGGGCATGATGGATGTCGAAGTTAACCCTTGGGTCACACCCTTATCTTCTGGGGTTCGAACAGCTGGAACGGCTGGTTGAGCGCACCGCCAAGACGGCGGCAGAAGGTTACCCCCCTTTCAACATCGAGGCGGTTTCCGAAAACGCCTATCGCATCACGCTGGCTGTGGCCGGGTTTCACGAAGATGATCTGGCGATCACCGTGGAAGACCGGCAACTGGTCATCCGTGGGCGGCAGGCTGACGACGATACCGGCCGCGTCTATCTGCACCGTGGTATAGCCGGGCGCGCGTTTCAGCGCAGCTTCGTGCTTGCTGAAGGTGTGGAAGTCGCCGGTGCTTCGATGGAAAACGGGTTGCTTCATTTGGACTTGCGCCGATCGGTGCCGGACGCCGTGGTGCAGACGATCAAGATCAGTCGCAAGTCAGGAGAGAAAACATGAATACCAAATATACCCCCCTGACCGCTGAAAGCGCACGCATCGTGTATGTGCGCGAGGTGGCGGTTGCTGACCTGCCGCAAGAATTGCAGGACGAGGCGGAAGGGCTGGTGACGCTGTTCGCCGTGCATAGCCCCGATGGCGCGCGGCTGGCCTTGGTGCGCGATAAGGCGATTGCCTTTGCGCTGGCCCGCCAGAACGATATGGCCCCAGTCTCGGTGCATTGACGGCGCCGGGCCTTTGATTGGGTCGATGCGTTTGCTGACCGCGCCTTCAGGGGCATTGGCTGCTTGGTTGTGCAGGATGCGGCGATGCCAATGGATCGGGCGACCGGGCGGGCACCCGATACGTACCGAGCGCGCGGTCAAACTGCGAAAACACTGTTGCGTAATTTGTGTTGAAGGCCTTCAGATGCGGTCGCATGATGCCATCGGAGCATGGCAGGTGAGACAATGATCTTTCCGGGGTGGCAAAAGTCCATGGCAGATCGGCGTGGATGAAGTAGCTGTCGTGGCGCACCAGCTTGTTTGGCAGCACGGCAATCGGTGGCATTCCAAGTATCAGCAGGATGCCGGAATTAATCGCAAAAGCCGCAATCCGGTTGATCGGATGAAACCGTTCCAGAGAAAACCAGGCCATTTCGGTACCAGAGTGATGCACGGCGTGTGACGGTCACGATCGGGGTATGTGTTCCAACCGATGTCGCCAGTAGGCGACGAAATCGCCGATAAAAACGCCAAGAAAGATGGTCAGCGGCAGTGGCAGTACAGACCAGGTGGCGGCGTCCAGCATGCGCAACCCGTTAGCGTCGATCACATGATGCACTGCCTGCGACGCGATGGCGATAAGTGGGACGATCAGCAGCAGGTTGAAGATCGCAATTTGTATATTCAGGCCCAACTCGGCAACGGCGCGTTTGACATCCGCCAGAAGTGCCCGGCGTTTGACCAGCAGAGCCAAGGCGAGAAAGAACAGGGTCGGCCAGATCAAGTTAACTGCCGAACCGACTAGCGCTCACCAGCGATCAGAAAGAAACTTTGCAATCACGTCAGTCATGACATCCTCAACCCGCCAGTATGCTCTTGCCGCAACCATTGAAAGATGATCGCTGCAATAGAATTAGGTCCGTTCAAGCAACGAACTGCAGTAGATTTAAGCAGAACACGCTGTTAATCGGTGCTGCAGGTGGGAGGCGCTTCGTTTGCCACGCGCAGGCTGTAGGCCATGCTGGTTTGGACCCCGCCAACAAAGTCCACCGACACCAATTTGTCGGCTTCGACGTAGTATTTGTTGCAACTGCCAGCAATACCCTCGTAGCGAAAGCAGACCAGACCGTTATTCGGTGCCCAAGAGCCGGAAAAACAACTGCTTTCACCGGCCATTTGCCAGATCACGCGTCGTTTTGGCAAAAAATATTCGGTCCCATATAGTTCACCCGTTAGGTGATATATCTGGGTGGCCCTGCCGTTGACCTTGGCTTCAAATTCGTCGGGTGACAGCCATTGCCGTTCAGCCAAGGCAGGAAAGGCGGACACGATTAGGGCTGTAACATACAATACACGCATCACAGGCAACCCTTGTTGTTGGGGTACGCCCGATACGGCGGGCAAATCGGCGAGTCTGTCAAGAGGCAGCTCGCCGATGCAGTGTTTAGCCCCCAATCAACCCCATCTGTTCGAGCTTCAGGATCACCAGATGCGCGCAGTGATCGACATCGACGTTTTCGGTATCGACCACGATCTCGGCTTTCGTCGGCACTTCGTAAGGGTCTGAAATGCCGGTGAATTCCTTGATCTTGCCTTCACGCGCTAGTTTGTACAGGCCCTTGCGGTCGCGGCGTTCGCATTCTTCGACGCTTGTGGCGACGTGAACCTCGATGAAGGCACCGAAGGCTTCGATCATTTCGCGCACGGCGCGGCGGGTGGCGGTGTAGGGGGCGATGGGGGCGCAGATGGCGATGCCGCCGTTCTTGGTGATTTCGGACGCCACATAACCGATGCGCTTGATGTTGATATCGCGGTGTTCTTTGGAAAAGCCAAGCTCGGATGACAGGTGTTTGCGCACCACGTCGCCGTCAAGCAGCGTTACCGGGCGACCGCCCATTTCCATCAGTTTCACCATCAGCGCGTTGGCGATGGTTGATTTGCCGGAGCCGCTGAGGCCAGTGAAAAACACGGTGAAGCCCTGCTTGTTGCGCGCGGGCGAGGTTTTGCGCAGTTGCGTCACCACCTCGGGGAACGAGAACCATTCCGGGATGTCGATGCCTTCGCGCAGGCGGCGGCGCAGTTCGGTGCCCGAAATATCCAACACGGTGGCGCCTTCGGGAATTTCGTTCGCTGGATAATACTGTGCCTTTTCCTGCACATAGACCATGTGTTTGAAATCAACCATGGTGACGCCAATTTCGGCCTCGTGTTCCTTGAACAAAACCTGCGCGTCATAGGGGCCGTAGAAATCATTGCCGGCCGAGTTTTTGCCGGGGCCGGCGTGATCGCGGCCAACGATGAAATGCGTGCAGCCGTGGTTGCGCCGGATGATGCCGTGCCAGACCGCTTCACGCGGTCCAGCCATGCGCATGGCGAGGTTCAGCAGGCTCATCGTGGTGGTCGAGGCTGGGTATTTATCGATCACCGCCTCGTAGCAGCGCACGCGGGTGAAATGATCGACATCGCCGGGTTTGGTCATGCCGACAACCGGATGGATCAGCAGGTTCGCCTCGGCCTCGCGTGCGGCGCGGAACGTCAGTTCCTGATGCGCACGGTGCAGCGGATTGCGGGTTTGGAACGCCACGATCTTGCGCCATCCGACTTTGCGGAAATAGGCGCGCAACTCGTTCGGGGTGTCGCGGCGGGCTTTGAAATCGTAATGCACGGGCTGCTGGATGCCGGTGATCGGGCCGCCAAGGTAAACAGCGCCCGCCTGATTGTGCAGGTAGTTCACCGCAGGGTGGGCCAGATCATCGGCGCCGTAGACCATTTCAGCCTCGCGCGGTTTGTTCGGCAGCCATTTGTCGGTGACCGACAAGATGGCAAGGATTACGCCCTCCGCATCACGCAGGGCAATATCCTGGCCGGGTTCGACCTTGTCAGCAAAGGCTTGGCTGACGTCCAGATTGATGGGCATTGGCCACAGGGTGCCATCGGCCAGCCGCATGTTTTCGACAACGCCGTTGGTATCGGCTTCGCCAAGGAACCCCTTCAGCGGATAAAAACCGCCATTCATCAGCAATTCCAGATCGCAGATCTGACGCTGGGTCAGATCCCATGACGGCAGATTGCCCGCCTCGGCCTTCAGTTTCAGGGCAGAGTCGTAGGAGACGTAAAGCTCCGGGATCGGAACGAGGTTGGATAGGGCCATGGGGGTGCTCGATTCATTTAGGGTCTGTGACGCGGATATCTTCCCGCTGCTGCGCGCGGCTATAGACCGTGATTCAAGGAAAATTCAAGGCGTCAGGCCAAAATGCCTATAAAAAAGGGTGGAAATGCCGCCTTGTCGCGGTGTTTCAGGAACGTTTGCCCCGTGACGGGCGTTGCCGTGGATCAAAATTTCCGGATACCCTCAGGTTGGTATCAGACGGGCCACTATGATGCCCGAAACTGGCAGATAGATCGTCTCAGAAACCACTCCGGCAATCGCCTCGGACCAACTGTATTCAGGGCCGATTGCCTGCCCAATTTCACCCAAGACAAACATCACCCACCAGAGCGCCACGTAGAGCATCCAATTCGCCCCGAGCGCCTCGCGCCCCAGCGCCCAGATGCCCACGAATGCGATCGTGGTGCCCAGCTTGGACACTGCCACACTGGCCAGAAATGCCGAAGGGTCGTTTCCCGGTGGCTGCAAGCCGGTCATGCGTGAGAGGGTGCCGTAGATCAACACCGGAACTATGAAAATTGCCTGAAACACCAGACCGACTGCCAACATGATGCGCATATCAGACCCTCAGCGCCACAGGCCCAGCCAGAACCCGCCAGCCAAGGCCAGACTGCCAAACTGCGGCCCATGACGCCTTGCGGTAGATCAATTCGTTTATTCGGCCGCCTTCAGTTCTGTCTCGTGCGCCGCGAGGAATTTCTCGGCGTCCAGTGCTGCCATGCAACCCATGCCAGCGGAGGTAACCGCCTGACGATAGATGTGGTCGGTCAGATCGCCTGCCGCGAAAACCCCCGGGATGATGGTGCGGGTGGAGCCTGCTTCAATCTGAACATAACCGCCGGAATGCAACGGTAGTTGGTCTTTGACCAATTCAGAGGCCGGGGCATGGCCGATGGCCACAAAGAACCCTGCACAGGGGATGTCGGTGGTGACGCCGGTTTCCACATGTTTGGCGCGCACGGCGGTAACACCAAGGGGACCTTCGGTGCCCAGCACTTCTTCGACGCCGTGGTTCCAAAGGACGCTGATTTTGGGGTGGTTGAACAGCCGGTTTTGCAGGATTTTTTCGGCGCGTAGACTGTCGCGGCGGTGGATCAATGTGACTTTGGTGGCGAAGTTGGTCAGAAACAGCGCCTCTTCAACTGCGGTATTTCCGCCGCCGATCACCACCACCTCTTTGCCGCGATAAAAGAAGCCGTCACAGGTGGCGCAGGCCGATACGCCGAAACCTTTAAATTTTTCTTCGGATGGCAGACCCAGCCATTTGGCTTGCGCGCCGGTGGCAAGGATTACCGCATCGGCGGTGAAAGTGGTGCCGCTGTCGGCTTTGGCGACGAACGGGCGTTTCGACAGATCAAGGCTGGAGATATGATCAGAGATCACTTCGGCACCCATGGCGACCGCGTGGGCTTCCATCCGCACCATCAGATCGGGGCCCATCACATGGGTATCACCGGGCCAGTTTTCGACTTCGGTGGTGATGGTCAATTGGCCGCCGGGTTGAATGCCCTGCACCAAAATCGGGTTCAACATGGCGCGCGCGGCATAGACGGCGGCGGTATAGCCTGCCGGGCCAGAACCGATGATCAATACCTTTGTATGCCGTGTCGATGCCATCATAGCCCCCAGATTCTAGCTGAAGGCTGATATATGATGTCAGCGGCGCGGCGGAAAGCCCCCGCGACTGTGTTGCGCAAAGCTGGCGAGTTTGTGATTGGTTGAGTTAATTTATTGCGCGTTCGTGAAACATTATTGCGCGGACGTGTTCTACCGCCTACATTCCGCCCGGAAATGGGAGAATAAAATGTCCGCATCCAAGCTTGATCCCATCGACCGTCAAATATTGGCAGAATTGCAGGCTGACGGGCGGATGACCAATGTGGAATTGGCAAAACGGGTGGGCATTTCTGCGCCGCCGTGCCTGCGCCGCGTGCGGACGTTGGAAGAGGCGGGCTATATCAACGGCTATCACGCCCAGATCAACGCGCGCGAGCTGGGCTTTGAGGTGCAGGTTTTCGCCATGGTGCGGCTGCGGAGCCAAGCCGAGGCTGATCTTTCGGCGTTTGAGAAGCGTTGCCGCGAATGGCCGCTGGTACGTGAATGCCATATGTTGAACGGTGAGATTGATTTCATTCTGAAATGTGTGGCACCGGATTTGTCGACGTTTCAGAATTTTCTGACCGAGGGGCTGACGTCCGCCGATAATGTGGCGTCGGTGAAGACCAGTTTGGTGATCCGCTGTGCCAAGGATGAACCGGGTTTGCCGTTTGATGTGCTGGAGGCGCGGTTGACCAAGACCGCCTAGGCTCAGGAAAAGGAAAAGGCGGCCCCTATGCGATGTGCCAGAGAACACATCAGGACCGCCTTACCTGAGCAACAACCCGAATATCAGCCCTGAGAGACCGAACCGGAACAGGTTCTGGTACGGATCCATTTCTGGAACACATCGCACCAATCCCCTACCAGCTTCACATGGATACAGCTTCAATAGTAAAACAAGGCATAAATGCGGCATTGTTTTTGTTACGGGCCAAAACAGGGTCGATGTAGCGCGATTGCGCCACTGTCGGCCAGAAATTGCCTATCAAAACCACAAGAATAGCAAGAGTTTGCCTTGATCAGCTTGCAGTAAAACGTTGCCTCGGCCCGAACGCCACCGAATCATGCTGCAACGCAGAATCGGAGTAAAGCCGTGTTTTTTGCGCTTTAGCGCGCCGCGATAGCCGTTGGTTTGGGGGCCACCTGCATCTGAATATGCTTGAACGCGGCAGGTCGCGCTTTTGATCCATGCTGCCAAGGCAGAGCCAAATCTTTAGTCTTGCTGGCCTCAATCGCAGAAGCCAGCCAGCGGCGTTGTTTCGTCATATTATGCGTCCTTTGCGGATGTCTCTCGTTTGGCAACAATGACAGGTTAATGCGGCGGGCGTTTGGCTGCTGGAATGGAAACAATCGCGAAAGAGAGAGGCGGATTGAACGAATTGTGGCCGTTTTTCTAGGTGCGAATTGGCCAAGGATTGTTGGGGTTTTCTGGCTGATGCACGTTCCGGTTGTGAGATTGTTTCCAAAATTGCGGCAAACGCGCGGCAATTGCTGCCAAAGTCCTGCCCAGATCGAAAATCTGTTCGATATGCACCAGAATCAGAGCCCCGGCCCGACGTAGATTGATGCACTAAAGCCGGATCACCGAGATCAGGCGGCCATAATCAGCTTCGGCGGCGTGGGTGGTGCGGCGAAACGAAAAGAACCGATCCGGGTCGCTGTAGGTGCAATGGCGTGTCCATTCGGCATGGCCAACGCCCGCCTGCCGCAACCGGTGCAGCCCGAACGCGGGCAGATCGAACAAGAAACGGTCACTGGTGCCTTTGGCAAAGAAGCGGGCGTTTTGCGCATCATCGGCCAGAAAACCTTCGATAAACTCTGGTCCGACCTCATACGCGGCCTGACTGATGGTCGGCCCGATGACGGCGCGAATGCCTGATCGGCTGGCACCCAGCGCCTCCATCGCGTCGAGCGTGGCTTCCAGCACGCCGTCTTTGACCCCACGCCATCCGGCATGGGCCGCACCGACCACCCGTGCCTTTGGGTCGGCAAACAGTACGGGCTGGCAATCTGCAGTCAGCACGCCCAACACCAAACCCGTGGTGGCGGTAACCATGCCATCGGCACTTGGCCGATCCGCGAACGGGGCCGACAGGGTTACGACATCGGCGGAATGGGTCTGATGGATGGTCAGCAGATGATCGGCCCCCACGCCCATGGCATCGGCGACCCGCGCACGGTTGATGGCCACCACTTCGGACAGGTCGCTTGACCCGGGCCCGCAATTCAGCCCGCGAAAAATACCGGATGACGCGCCACCCTTGCGCGTAAAGAACCCGTGGCGAACGGGTGCCAAAGCATCCGAGGTGATAATCTCAAGCATTATTCAAATCCCGGCGGTGGCGGGTAATTTGGCGGACGAATAGCCATCGCTTTGAACAGCGTTCCCATTTCCGTAGGGTCGGTCAAGCGCCGAGTTGCAGCAAGGTGATTTTGCAGGGCAGAACCGCTTAATCCCTGCGCCAGACGATCGGCGCGGGCGTGGATGCCAAGTCGGGTCAGCAACGTGCCTTGATCCATCATCGGGGTGCAGATATCGGGTCCAGCGGCCAATGCGAGTGCTTCGAAATCCACATGGGCGGTCAGGTCGGCATCACCGGGGCCAGCCAGCGGGCTTTCGGGCTGATGGTTGCGCAGGGCTTGCAACGTGTCGCCTTTGGATCGCCAGCCACCATAATCAATGATGATTGCCGCGCCGCCATGGGCCCCGATCAACCCGCCGATGTGGGTGGCAATGGGGGTGGCACTTGGGCACAGCTCGACCAGCGTGCCGACCGGATCTGTCTGAAATCGCGGATCGGGGCAGGGCAGCGGGTCTGACAGCCCAAAGGTCAGCGCATCATCCCGCAGCCCGACCATACGTTGCCGCCAGCCATTCGCATTGCGTTCAAACTGGTTGATCGGCAGGGCATCGAAAAATTCGTTTGCCAGCAGATACAGCGGTTGATCTGGCAGGTTCGCCATACTATCGGCCCACGTTGGCGCGTAATCACCAAGCGTCTTGGCCTGCACCACGCGCAAGGTTGGTGACGCCTCGATCAATACAACCCGTGCTGCGGCATGAAACCCCGGCACGGCCTTCGTGGCGCGCAAGACATCCGCCATTAACGTACCGCGACCGGGGCCAAGTTCGGCAAGGGTAAATTGTGCAGGTGATCCCTGATCAAGCCACGTCTGCGCCAGACAGAGGCCCAGCAGCTCGCCAAACATCTGGCTAATCTCTGGTGACGTGATGAAATCACCTGCCGCACCGAACGGATCGCGCGTGCTGTAATAGCCGTGTTTCGGGTGCAGCAGGCATTCGGCCATGTAGTCGGCCACGGTGATCGGCCCCGCAGCCGCGATCCGCCGGATCAGAAGATCGGCGAGCGGCGTCATGCCCGCCTTGCGCGGAGGATGAACCACAGCCCAACAGCGATCATCGGTAAAGACAGCGCCTGACCCATCGTCAGCCCAACACCGCCAACCTGCCAAGCCAGCCCCAGCGGGTTACCTTCAGTGACGAATTGCGCGTCGGGCTGGCGGAAAAACTCCACCACAAACCGCGCGGCACCGTAGCCGGCCACGAACAACCCGGCGATACGGCCCGGATACGACAGCCAGCCCTTGCGCCAGACAAGCCAGAATAAGACGAGGCCCAAGAGCAGCCCTTCCAAAGCCGCCTCGTACAACTGCGACGGATGGCGCGCGCATAACCCAACAACCCCTTCGCAAAACTGCGCTGCATCACCGGGAAACGCCACGCCCCAAGGCAGGTCGGTCGGGCGACCCCACAGTTCCGCATTGATGAAATTGGCGATGCGGCCAAGAAACAGCCCCGGCGGCGTGGCAGCAGCCACCACATCAGCGGCCGACAGCATCGGGATCTTTTCGCGCCAGCAAAACAGCAGCCCCGCCAGCAGCACGCCCAGAAGCCCGCCATGAAATGACATGCCGCCTTGCCAGACCTGCACGATCTGCCACGGGTTCGACAGGTAATACCCCGGCTGATAAAACAGCACGAAGCCAAGCCGCCCGCCCAACACCACCCCGCCGATCACCCATGTCATCAGGCGTTCCACCTGATCGGCAGTCATCGGTGGATTGCCGGGCCACAGTCGCAGCGCGCCCACCATCCGCAGCAACAGCCGCCAGCCAATCAGCAACCCCGCGATATAAGCCAGCGCATACCAGCGCAAGGCAATCGTGATGCCAAACACCTCGACCGAGAAAATCTCGGGCGCGATGTTGGGAAAGGGAATATAGGCCATCGGCATCTCTTTATCTGGGGTCGCGACGTTGTCTTGCGCGCAAGGCGCGAAGTCAACCTTGATGCGGCGCATAAGGCGGCCCATATAGAAGCCAAGCAACAGAGGTGTGCCATGCAATCGCGCAACAAAATCTTCGACGATCTTTCGCAACTGATGACCAATGCCATGGGCGTGGCGCAAGGTGCCAAGACCGAGGCGGAAACCGCGATGAAGGGGTTTATCGACCGCTGGATGGCCGACCGCGATTTCGTAACGCGTGAAGAATTTGATGCCGTGCGGGCTATGGCGCAAAAAGCGCGCGAGGAAAACGAAGCGCTGGCGGCTCGGCTTGTGGAGCTTGAGGGCAAGGGTAAGAAGTAGGATTAGGCCGGTTTCGTTGCGTTAGGCCAGCCAGTCCTGCCCGGCGAAATAGACGCGGACGATGCGCATTTCTGTTGGGGTGTATTCGACGAGTAGGGTGGCTTCGCTGCGAAAAGCAAAGGTCCGAAAGCCAATCCGTGTCGGGTGGCGTGTTCCAATGATCGCCCCGCCGCTGGCAAGGTTTTCTAGCCACGACAATATGGTTTCGGACCATTTCGCGCCAAAATCCGCGCCACGCTGGTCTATGAGAAACTGAGTTCTGTTGGTAATGCCCGCCCTTGCAGCCTTCGAGAATACAAGCCTGTAAGGCGTCATCTTTCGTGCAGCGCGGCAATGTCCGCGCGCACGTCGTCAATCGAATACATCGGATCGCCGCGCGCCATGCTGGCCTGATGGGTGGCAATATCGCGCTCAATTTGTGCCAAGCTGGGACCGGGAACCCGGTTCATGAAATCGCGCAATGCACTACGGATCACTTCGGAAACCGATGCGTAATCGCCCGTCGCAATGATGGCGTCAATCTCGGCGGCGTGCTGATCGGTAAGACTAATACTGACATTTTTCATCGCGCCACCTCATGCTATGATTAAGTACGATTAAATATGGGGCGCATTTTGCGACTTGTCCACAGACATTTTCAAAGAAATCGCTTTACAGACTTTCGCTTTGGTCACACCATATCTAGTAAGGTTCATATCAGGCAACGCTGAACCTTGCCAGATACCCAGTCTATAGTGGGTCATGGGCCCTATTGGGCAAAATAATGAGGCCGGGCAATGCCGTTTTCCGAAGAGTACCTGATGCAGGATGATCTTCATCCGATCGACATCGTCGAAACGCTGGCTGAAACCCATGCTTGGGAATTTGACCGTGTTACCGATGATCAGATCGCCATGGCGGTCGAGGGCCAGTGGCGGACCTATTCGCTGACGCTGGCGTGGTCTGCGCAAGACGAAACCCTGCGCCTGATCTGCACATTCGAGATGGAGCCGCCGGTGGCCCGGATGGCCGAACTGTACGATGTGCTGAACCGCTGTAATGATATGGTCTGGACCGGCGCGTTCACCTATTGGACTGAACAAAAGCTGATGGTCTGGCGCTATGGCCTAGTGCTGGCGGGCGGGCAAACCGCTGGGCCGGAACAGATAGATCACCTGATCTCCTCCGCTGTGATGGCCGCCGAACGGTTCTACCCCGCCTTCCAACTGGTCAGCTGGGCCGACAAATCACCTGCCGAAGCCATCAAAGTTGCCATTGCCGAGGCTTACGGGCGGGCATAGCTTGACCCCCGGATCGTTTGTTTGGGGTTGAGATGCAATTAGATCAGGTGGCCAAAAACGGGCTGGTGCTGCTGGGCTGCGGCAAGATGGGCTCTGCCATGTTGCAGGGTTGGTTGGCAGGTGGCTTGCCTGCCAAATCCGTTTGGGTGTTGGAACCGCATCCGTCGGATTGGCTGACTGGCACTGGCGTGCATCTGAACAAGGGTTTGGCCGCCAATCCGGCAATCGTCTTGATCGCCGTCAAACCGCAGATGATGACCGCCGCGTTGCCGGGGTTGGCAGCGCTGGGCGACGGCAAGACGCTGTTCCTGTCAATCGCCGCAGGCACCACCATCGCCTATTATGAAAGCGTTCTCGGCGCGCGAACCCCGATCATCCGCGCCATGCCGAATACCCCCGCTGCAGTTGGCCGTGGCATCAGCGCCATCACTGGCAACGCCCAAGCCACCGAAGCCGATCTGGCATTGGCCGAAACGCTGCTCGCTGCCGTCGGCCAAGTTGTGCGCCTAGACGGCGAACACCATATGGATGCCGTTACCGCTGTATCAGGCTCCGGCCCCGCCTACGTCTTCCACCTGATCGAAGCCCTCGCTGCGGCAGGCGAAGCTGAAGGCCTGCCCGCGCCGCTCGCCATGCAGCTTGCCCGGGCCACAGTCACCGGGGCTGGCGAATTGGCGCATCAGGCCCCGGAAACCGCCACGCAACTGCGCATCAACGTCACCTCACCCGCTGGCACCACCGCCGCTGCCCTCGCCGTTCTGATGGACCCCGACACCGGCTTCCCCCCCCTGCTGAAACGCGCGGTCAAAGCCGCCGCCGACCGGGGCAGGGAGCTGGGCAAATGATCACTTATGCCGATTTCGAAGCGGTCGATATTCGTGTCGGCACCATCACCCGTGCCGAGCCGTACCCCGAGGCGCGCAAACCCGCGATCAAGCTTTGGGTCGATTTTGGCGGCGATATCGGCGAAAAACGATCCTGCGCGCAGATCACCAAGCACTATGCGCCAGACCTGCTGATTGGACGGCAAGTGCTGGCGGTGGTCAACTTTCCTCCGCGCCAAATCGGCAAAGTGCTGTCCGAAGTGCTGGTTCTGGGCATGCCGGATGCTGCGGGCGAAGTGGTTTTGATCCGCCCCGATTTGCCTGTGCCGAATGGGGGGAAGCTGTTTTGAAACCGAAGCTGCTGATCACCCGCCCGCTTCCCGACACCGTGGTTGCTGCCGCCCGCGCCCATTACGATGTGACCCTGCGCCCGGATACCACGCCGCTTGGCCCGCAAGACCTGTGCGCGGCCTTACGCGATTACGACGCCATTCTGCCGACACTCGGCGATAAATTCGATGCAACGGTCTTCGCTGATGTGCCAAGCCCACGCACCAAAATTCTCGCCAACTTCGGTGTCGGTTACAACCACATCGACACTGCCGCCGCCGCCAAAGCAGGCATCGCCGTCTCCAACACTCCCGGCGCGGTCACCGATGCCACCGCCGATATCGCCCTGATGCTGATCTTGATGACGGCCAGGCGCGCTGGCGAGGGCGAACGCATGGTGCGCAGTGGTGCTTGGGCGGGCTGGCACCCGACACAGCTACTCGGTACCCATGTCACCGGTGCCACTGTCGGCATCATCGGCATGGGCCGTATCGGCAAGGCCATTGCCAAACGCTGCCATTATGGTTTTGGCATGCAGGTACTGTTCCACAACCGCTCGCCGCTTCCCGACGCAGGCTTGCCCGCCACACAAGTCAGCCTGCTCCAAGCCATGGCGGTCGATTTCGTCGTTGTGGCCGTGCCCGGCGGCCCCGCCACCCAGCATCTGATCAACGCGAGCGCCTTCGCCGCCATGCAGCCACATGGCATTTTCATCAACATCTCGCGCGGCGAAGTCGTTGATGAAACCGCCCTGATCGCCGCTCTGGCTGAACGCCGCATCGCGGGGGCTGGCTTGGATGTCTACGAATTTGAACCCCGCATCCCTGCCGCCCTGATGGCAATGGAAAACGTCACCCTGCTGCCGCATCTTGGCACCGCTGCCTTGAATGTGCGCACTGATATGGGGTTGATGGCGGTGGCCAACCTGATCGCCCATGCCGAGGGGCGCAATCCGCCCAACCGGGTCTGACGCCATGCATTTCGCTTCTGCTAAAATATCCCCGCCGGAGGCATCAGGGCTTAGAGTCGAAAGCCTTCGGCGGCACTATTTAGCACCAACAAAGGCCACCAGACAGCACACCGCCTGTCACGGTTTATCCCAACGCCGGATGAGGGGGCTCGAAGCCCCCGAGAACGGCTCCTCCGCTGGGGCAACGCCATGATCATCTCCCGCGGGCGCCGCTTCATCTTCGTGCACATCCCTAAAACCGGCGGCACTGCCCTTAGCCTCGCCTTGGAAGCCCGCGCGCAAAAAGATGATATCCTGATCGGCGATACCCCCAAAGCCCGCGCGCGCAAGGCGCGGCTGCACGCTATGAAATCGGCGGGGCGACTGTGGAAACATTCCACCCTCGCCGACATCGCCGGTCTGGTGACCGACACCGAGGTCGCCGATTTCTTTACGCTGACACTGGTGCGCAATCCGTGGGACCGGATGGTCAGCTACTACCATTGGCTGCGGACTCAAGCCTTTGCCCACCCCGCCGTCGGCCTTGCCAAAGCTAAAACGTTCTCGGGCTTTCTGAACCATCCGCAAACCCGGACCAGCCTGCAGCTGTGGCCCTACAGCGCCTATATGCGCGACGCCATTGGTGCCGAGCAATGCCGCCTTTACGCCCGGCTGGAACATCTGGACGCTGATCTGGCCCCATTCGAGGCGCATCTTGGCTTTCGTTTAACACCGCTGCCCCGCGCCAATCCGTCTGACCGAGTTTCCGACTGGCGGGGGTATTATTCCGATGCCGACGCCGCGCTGATCGCCGATCTCTGCGCCCCCGATATTGCGCGTTTCGGCTACGGCTTTGATGATGCAACTGGAAAGGCGGGGTAACCCCCCGCCCTATGCGGGCATTTGTAGGGCGGGGTGACCCCCCCGCCATAACCGTCCGCTGCCTCACGCCGCCTTCGTCTGTCCCCCAAAGCGACCATAGAAGCTTTCACCCTTCGCCGCCATATCGCGCAGAAGTGTCGGCGCGTGGAACCTTGGGCCGAACTGGGCCGTAAGACCGCGGCAGATATCGACCGCCCGCGCCGCCCCCAGCATATCCAGCCATGCAAACGGCCCGCCGGACCACGGCGCAAAGCCCCAGCCCAAGATCGCCCCCACATCGCCTTCGCGAATGTCGGTCAGCACGCCATCTTCCAGCGCGCGCACGGCCTCCAGCACCTGCGCGAAGAGGAGCCGGTGCTGGACGTCGGTAAGCGAGGGCTGCATCTTGTCGAGCGGATACTTCGTCTCCAGCTCTTCCCATAGCCCCTGACGTTCGCCCTTTTCCGAATAGGCGTAGAAGCCCGCGTTCGCCTTGCGGCCAAGGCGGCCATTGTCGGCCATCCAGAACAGAACCTTGTCTACCGCCTCATCCGGGTAGTCGGCACCCATCGCAGCCTTCGTCGCCTTGGCGATCTTCACGCCCAGATCAATCGAGGTTTCATCGACCAATTGCAGCGGCCCCAGCGGCATGCCGACGAGCTTGGCCGCATTTTCGATCAGTGCCGGTTCCACCCCTTCGGCGACCATGCGGATGCCTTCGTTAATGTAAGGAATGATGCAGCGATTGGCGTAAAAGAACCGCGCGTCATTCACCACAATCGGCGTCTTGCGAATTTGGCGCACGAAATCCAAGGCTTTTGCCACGGCACGTTCCCCAGTTGCTTTGCCGCGGATGATTTCGACAAGGTTCATCTTGTCGACAGGCGAAAAGAAATGAATGCCGATAAACTGATCCGGCCGCGCGCTGGCTTTCGCCAGATCGGTGATCGGCAGCGTCGATGTGTTCGACGCAAAGATGCAATCCTTGCCCACCGCCGCCTCAACTTTGGCGGTTACGTCGGCCTTGATCTTCATATCCTCAAACACCGCTTCGACGATCAAGTCACAACCGGCAAGGGCGGCGTAGTCCGTGGTCGCGGTAATCCGACCCAGCACTTCGGCCTTCTTTTCCGGCGTCACCTTGCGCCGTGAAATGCCCTTGTCCAACAGCGCCTCGGAATGCGCCTTACCGCGATCCGCCGCGTCTTGCGCCGCATCGATCAGCACAACCTCAATCCCCGCATTGGCCGAAACATAGGCGATGCCCGCGCCCATCATGCCAGCGCCGATGATGCCCAAGCGCTTGACCGACTGATCCGGCGCTTTCGGGCGATTGGCCCCTTTTTCCAGCGCCTCTTTGTTGATGAACAGACTGCGGATCATCGCCGAGGATGACGGGTTCATCAGCACCGAGGTAAACCACCGCGCCTCGATCTTCAGCGCCACATCAAACGGCACCAACGCACCCTCGTACACCGCTGACAACAACGCCTTGGCCGCCGGGTAAACCCCGAATGTCTTGGAATGCACCATCGCCGAGGCACCAACGAAGGTCATGTATCCTGCGGGGTGGTAGGGTGTACCGCCGGGCATTTTGTAGCCTTTGGCATCCCACGGTTTCACGATATCAGCCTCAGTCGCCGCCAACACCCATTCCTTGGCGCGTTTCAGCAGATCTTCCGGGGCAAC
Organism: uncultured Alphaproteobacteria bacterium; assembly: GCA_963708425.1. Lineage (GTDB taxonomy): Bacteria > Pseudomonadota > Alphaproteobacteria > Rhodobacterales > Rhodobacteraceae > JACMNW01. The sequence continues at coordinate 1,060,314 of OY970206.1, read as the reverse complement.
CACCTCATCAATCAACCCACCAGCCTTGGCGCCCTTGGGGTCGGACAGCTTGCCCTCCAGCAAATAGGGCGCTGCCATCATCGCCCCCATCTTGCGCACCAGCCGTGTCGTGCCGCCCGCACCGGGAAAAATGCCGACCATAATCTCGGGCAGGCCAATCTTGGCTTTCGGATTGTCGGCAGCAATGATCCGGTGACAGGCCAGCGGAATTTCAAGGCCAATCCCCAACGCCGTTCCGGGCAGGGCTGCTGCAATCGGCTTGCCCCCCTTCAACGTCTTGGGGTCCATGCCCGCACGTTCGATCTTGCGCAGAATTGCGTGCATGCCCATCACGCCTTCAAACACCGATTTCGCCGGATTGTCGCCGCCATCTTCTTTCATCTTGGCAATGGCGTTCAGATCCATGCCGCCCGCAAAGTCTTTCTTGCCCGAGGTGATGATCACGCCCTTAACCGCCCCGTCTGCCAAGGCGCGGTCAATCAGCCCGTCGAGTTCAACAAACCCCGCCTGTGACATCACGTTCATCGACTTGCCGGGCAAATCCCAGGTGATGGTCGCCACACCATCGGCATCAACTGCATAGGTGAAATCGGTCATTCTTTCCTCCGGTATTCAGTGCCATCGCGGCGCAGGTAGCGGCGGGCTTGGCCATTTTTGTGAGTGATCAGATCATGATCGGAATAGTGGATGATGTCGGTCGCAAATCGCGATCCGATCACCATGTAAGACGCTGACGTGTCTGATCGATTGTCGAGCCTATGGCCGACGGCAAGCCCCGCAGGCCAACAGGCCGCATCGCCAGCGCGCAGCGTTGTTTCGGTTTCCTCAACCAAAACCACTTCGCCAGACAGCATATAAACCATCTCGTCTTCGCCCTCATGCCAATGGCGATGGCCGGATGCACTGCCGGGGGGCAGGGTTTCGACAAAGGCCCCGAACTGCGTCAACCCGCCGGGGTCTGACATAAGCTGATAGGAATAGGGTCCGGGACCGGCTCCCATAATCGGATGGGTGGAGTTGGCTTCGTGGGCAAGCGGGGGCAGGGCGACTTTGGGCATCATCGCGGCCCTTTCCAATCGGTGCCATCCTTATAGGTGAACCGGTTCACGCCGCCGGCCTGATGCACCTGCAGATCGACATCGGAGTAGGTTCCGGTTTCCGTCTTGGCTTTCGTGCCCACCACCAGAAACCGTGCCTCGCTGTCCGTGTGATTGATCAAGTGATGCCCATCCGGGACGCCCGCCGGAAAGGCGGCACAATCGCCGCCCCGCATGATCACCGGCCCGGCATCCTGCACCAGGGTGCATTCACCCAGAGTGATCATCACGAACTCATCCTCGTTCATATGCCAGTGCCGCATCGAGGATTTCGCCCCCGGTGCCAAGATTACGATGTTGACGCCAAACTGCGTCAGCCCCCCTGCATCGCCCAGCCGCAAGCTGGACCGCCCCGCCACTTCGGCATCATATGGCGGCGGGTAAATCGTCCCTGTCCTGACCGGCACTTTGCCAAGATCAATCTTGCCCATCACACCCTCTCGATAATCGTGGCGGCCCCCATGCCAGACGCGATGCACAGGGTGGCAAGGCCAACCGATTTGCCAGACCGTTCCAGCTCATCCAGCAACGTACCGATGATGATCGCGCCGGTGGCCCCCAACGGATGCCCCATCGCAATAGAGCCGCCGTTGACATTCACCAGTGCCGGGTCGACATCGAACGCCTGCTGAAACCGCAGCACCACAGCGGCAAACGCCTCGTTGACCTCGAACAGATCAATGTCGGAAATCGCCATCCCGGCATCGCGCAGGATCTTTTCCGTTACTGGCACTGGCCCGGTCAGCATGATGGTCGGATCAGTGCCGATCTTCGCTGTCGCCCGAATACGGGCGCGGGGTTTTAGGCCATGCCGAATGCCGAATTCCTTGTTGCCGATCAGCAAAGCCGCCGCACCATCGACGATGCCCGACGAATTGCCAGCATGGTGGATATGATCAATCCGTTCCAGATGCGGGTATTTCATCATCGCGATCTTGTCGAACCCCGGCATCACCTCGCCCATATCCTTGAAAGCGGGGCGCAGCGCCCCGAGGCTTTGCATATCGGTTGCGGGGCGCATGTATTCATCATGCGCCAAGATCGGCAGACCGTTCTGATCATGGATCGTGATCACCGATTTGGCAAAACGCCCCTCTTTCCAGGCCTGCGCAGCGCGGCGTTGCGATTCTACCGCCAGCAGATCGGCATCATCGCGGCTAAAGCCATATTCAGTGGCAATGATGTCGGCAGAAATACCCTGCGGCACGAAATAGGTCTTCATTGCCAGCGATGGATCAACGGCAATCGCCGCCCCATCGCTGCCCATGGCAACCCGGCCCATCATTTCCACCCCGCCCGCGATGTAACCATCCCCCGCGCCACCACGCACTTGGTTGGCGGCGATATTCACCGCTTCCATGCCGCTGGCGCAAAAGCGGTTGATCGCCAGACCGGGGATGCTTTCATCGAGATCAGACGCCAGCACCGCAGACCGCGCCAGACACCCGCCCTGTTCGCCGACTTGGGTAACATTGCCCCAGATCACGTCTTCCACCGCATGGCCATCAAGGCCGTTGCGCGTCTTCAACGCGTTCAGAACACGCGCAGACAGCGCCACCGAGGTCAGCTCGTGCAGGCTGCCATCGGCACGGCCCTTGCCACGGGGGGAGCGGATGGCGTCATAGATATAGGCGTCTTGCATAGGTCTCTCCTTAAGCCTGAACCGTGAAGGCCCGAGGCATCAGATCATAGGGGTGCTTCCAGCCGGGCGTGGCGGCTATCGCGTCCAGCCAACGGTCGATATAGGGCCAATCCTTGCGGTCAAAACCGAAGGGTTCGGGGTAGTACAGATAACCGCAGCACGATAGATCGGCGATGGTCATCGATGCGCCTGCGACCCAGGCATGGTTGGTCAGATGGGCGTTCAAAATCGTATAAGCCGCTTTCAGCCGCCCTTGCATGAACGGGATCACCCCCGCCGGGCGTTTGTCCTCGGCCAGAAAGTTGCCTAAAAACCGGGTGGTGCCGATGGTTGTCGACAGTTTGTGATTGTCCCAGAACAGCCAGCGCAAAATCTCGCGCCGCTCGGCGGCGGACCGGCCCCCCAACTTGCCGGATTTCGAACTAATGTAATCAAGGATCACCCCGGACTGGGTCAGCGTCGTTTCGCCATCCAGCAAAACCGGCACTTCGCCCATTTCATTGATGGCGCGAAATTCCGGTGTGCGTGTTTCGCCGTTGAAGAAATCGACATGGATCGGTTCCCATTCGACGTCGGCAAATGTCAGGGCAAGGGCGGCCTTGTAGGCGTTCCCCAACTCGCCAAAACAGTAGAGTTTCATCGTCATGCGTATTGCGCCCTTATGTGATGTGGGACAACGGGGGTTTTCCACCCCCGCACCCCCGGAGAGTATTTGTTCAAAGAAAAGCCGAAAAGTAACGGTTGGTTAACTGATTTACGAGAGTCTCTGGAACACGGTACAGGCTGGAGAGCCGATGATCGTCAAGGGAAAAGCCGCCCCGGTTGCCGGTTAACAGCCGTTCAGTTGCGCAAGCACTGGGCAACCGGGGTGCACCTAGGACGTTATGCAGACAGGCATTTTCTTTGCCCAAATACTCATCTTTTTCTTCATCGCGCACCACACTCATTTCTTGCGATCCTCGAGTTCCGAATTGAACAGCCGGATGCGGTGCGTCAGGTTGTCTTCGTTGATGACGCTGGAGAAGTTTTCGAACAGAAACGACAGCGCCTCGCCCTCATCCAGCCCCGCTTCGGTGGCAAAGCGTTTCAGACGGCGGTAGCCGTCTTCCGTCATGGCTACCGGGAAACGGCGGGTCAGGCGAAAGCGTTTTGGCATCGTATCCCCTTTTATCAGTCTGTCTTGCCGCGCAGATAGGCCACGATCGCCATCGCATGTCCGCGCCCCAGCTGGTAGTCTTGCGCCAGCCAATCAATGAAAACGCTGGCCTTCGCCATCGGGTCCATCAGGCCTTTTTCAGTAGCCATTTGGCGAAACTCTTCTGGTTTTTTGCCCGTCTTGGATTCGATATTGTCGAGATAGGCTTGAAAGGACATCGGCTTCTCCCCCTTAGGTATCAGCGTGCTGCTCAGTGCTTTGTCGCGATCTGATCACTTCACCCGCTGCAAAGAACGTCTCACGGTCGGGCAGCGTGTGCAATGCGCCAAGCCAAGCCACCCGCGCCTCGACGCCGTGATTGGCAATCGGGCGGTAGGCGAAGTCAGGGTCCAGCGTGCCAACCATGATCTCCGTCGTATCGCGCGCGATGCCACGGTAGAACAGCGGTGTGCCGCAGGTGTTGCAAAAGCCGCGTTCAACCTGGTCTGATGATGCCCATGTTGCGGGCTGGCCTTCCCAGCCAATCGCGGTGGTCATCACTTCGAACAATGGCGCAAAGGCATTTCCAGTGGCGCGCTGGCACATGCGGCAGTGGCAGACAGTCGATTTCGCCGGCCCTGCGTCAATGGCGTAGCGGACAGCGCCGCATTGGCAGCCGCCGAAGGTTGCAGGTTCGATTTTCCAGCCGGGTCGCAATATCGCGCTCCTTTGTTGCCAACTAAATGCTTTGGATCGGGCGGGGTAAGAACTTGCCCAGCTGCAAGTTTAGAACGCTTCGGCAGCAAGCGCCATCACAGGGTCGGCTCCAGTTTCGATGCGTGCCAGATGCAGCGCAGTTGCGGGCAGGTGCCGCGCCATGTAATAGCGCCCGGTGGCAATTTTGGTTTCCAGAAACGCCAGATCGCCGCCACCTGCATCTAGTCCGGTGTAGGCGGCTTTGGCCATTTTCGCCCACATCAGGCCAAGGCAGACATGCCCCATCAGATGCATGAAATCATAAGACCCGGCCAGCGCCGCATTCGGGTTTTTCAGGCCGTTCTGCATGAAATACATCGCCGCCGCCTGACAGTCTTTTGACGCCTTCTTCAGCGGCTCCAAAAACGCATCCTTCTGCCGCGCATCGCCGTCATTTTCCTTGATGAACGCCTTCACCAGTTCGAAAAACGCCATCACATGCTTGCCACCATCAGCAGCCAGCTTGCGCCCGACCAGATCAAGCGCCTGCACGCCATTGGCACCTTCGTAGATCATCGCAATGCGGGCATCGCGGGCGAACTGGCTCATGCCGCCATCCTCGATATAGCCGTGCCCGCCCCAGACCTGTTGGGCCGCAACTGTCATCTCGAAGCCCTTGTCGGTCTGGAAACCCTTGATCACCGGCGTCAGCAGCGAGATCAACCCTTCGGCGGCGTCATCATCGCTGCGCACCGACCGGTCGATCAGATGCGCCCCCCAATAGGTAAACGCCCGCGCGCCTTCGACAAAGGATTTCTGATCCATCAGACTGCGGCGAATATCGGGATGCACGATCAATGGGTCCGCTACGCCGCCAGGGTTTTGCGCGCCGGTAACAGCCCGCCCCTGCAAGCGATCCTTCGCATAGGACACCGCGTTCTGATAGGCCGCCTCCGCCACCGCATAGCCCTGCAGGCCAACCCCAAGCCGCGCCTCGTTCATCATGGTGAACATCGCGCGCATGCCCTTGTGCAGATCGCCCAGCAGATAGCCGACAGCACCGTCATAATTCATCACACAAGTGGCATTGCCATGAATGCCCATCTTGTCTTCAATCTTGCCAACCGTCACTGCATTGCGCGCACCAAGGCTGCCATCGCTGTTGACCATAAACTTCGGCACGATGAACAGGCTGATGCCTTTGGTCCCCTCACCCCCACCCGGCGCCTTGGCCAGCACCAGATGGATGATATTTTCGGCCATGTCATGTTCACCGGCCGAGATGAAAATCTTCGTTCCCGTCAGCAAATACGAACCATCTCCTTGCGGCACGGCTTTGGTGCGCATCAGCCCCAGATCAGTGCCGCAATGCGGTTCGGTCAGGTTCATCGTGCCCGTCCAGTCGCACGTTACCATCTTTGGCAGATACATCGCCTTTTGCGCATCGGTGCCATGCGCACGGATCGCCGAATAGGCGCCGTGTGTCAGGCCCTGATACATGTTCAGCGCCATGTTGGCGGCGACAAAAATTTCGCCCACCGCCGTGCCCATCAGATAGGGCAGTCCTTGGCCGCCATAGGCCGGGTCGCAATCCAGCGCCGTCCAGCCGCCCTCTTTCAACGCCTCGAACGCCGCCTTGAACCCGGTTGGCGTGCGAACGACACCGTTTTCCAGCGTGCAGCCTTCGGCGTCACCTACCATGTTCAACGGTGCCAAAACGTCGCGCGCCAGCTTGCCCGCCTCGTCCAGCACCGCCTGGGTGAAGCCTGCATCCAGATCGGCATAGCCCGGTACGCCACTTTCCGCCACCTTCAGCACATCTTGCAGCACAAACTGAATGTCTTTCACGGGGGCGGTATAGCTGGGCATTTGGGCGTCCTTCTTGCGTGTCTTTACCGATTGGCAGTGGCCAGTTGGCGGCCTTTGGTCATGCGGCGGCAGTTTTGCGGAAACCTGCCAGAACTTCGGCCCCGCGCGCCATGTAGTCTTTCAACTCGTCAATCGCGACATTCAACTCGTCACGCTGTTTTTCCATCTGCTCCAGACGCGCGCAGGCCAGTTCATAGGTCCGCGAAAACTGCGTTTCCTGGCTGCCGTTCGGGTCGTACAGATCAAGCAGTTGGCGAATATCCTCCAGGCTGAAGCCAAAGCGTTTGCCGCGCAAAATCAGCGTCAGGCGGGCGCGGTCACTTTTGGTGAACAGACGCCGCGTGCCTTGCCGGATCGGCGACAGCAGTTCCTTGGATTCGTAAAACCGCAAAGTGCGCGGCGTGACGTCGAACATTTTGCACATGTCACTAATGGTCATCACATCGGTGGTCATTGGTAAACCTTGGGTACCTTATCTGGTTATGGGATTGTAACGCCCAGATGGTACTTTCATGACGCTTCTACCAGATGGGTTGACGTTGACGTAAACGTAACGTTACGTCACATGCCCGGTTGACGTGGTGTCAGGCTGTTTTGGGCGGTGTTAGCCCGCGTCACTCGCCGTGTCGCGCAAGGATTTCAGATCCGCAATGGCAACATCCAGATCGGCACGCTGCTGCGTCAGGGCGGCAAGCTGCCGGTCAGCAAGATCGATCCATGCCTTCATTTGCGGCTCGTTGCCCTTTTGCTGATAGATCAGCAGCCACTGGCGAATTTCCTCCAGCGAAAAGCCAAAGCGCCGCCCGCGCAGGATCAATGTCATGCGGGCTATCTCGCGCGGGCCATAGCTGCGGGTGCGCCCGTCTTTGTAGGGCGAGATCAGCTCGATATATTCGTAATACCGCAGGGTGCGCGGCGTTACATCAAAGCGCGCGCACATTTCCTTAAAGCTGAGGCGGGTATCGGACACGGCAAAACCTCCGAACACGCAGCCTACGCGCAAGCGGGCCGGTCGCGCAACATTGCTGATGGGCGCAACAATGCGGATGACCCTTGCAGGTGCGGCTGGTTCAGCGATGATAGTGTGCGAAGCGAGGGGCCATGACTGACACATTGAAAATCGCAAAGGCGTTCATGTCGGCCTTGCCGCACAGCAAAGCGTTGGGGATGCAAATCGCGGCGCTGGGTGATGGTCATGCAACTGTCACCATGCCGTGGGATGCGCGTTTTGTCGGCGATCCGGTCACCGGGGTTATTCACGGCGGGGCAGTTTCGGCGCTAATGGATACTGCGTCCGGGGCCGCCGTGATGTGCCATCCGACAGGCCCGCAAGGCACCGCGACGCTGGGCCTGCGGATAGATTATATGCGCCCGGCATCGTCGCGGCAAACCATCACCGCGCGGGCGGAATGTTATCACGTGACCAAGTCGGTAGCCTTCGTGCGCGTGACCGCTACCGATGAGGATGAAACCCGCCCCGTGGCAATGGCCACGGGCACGTTTACCATCGAGCCGGGTAAATCGGTATGATGCGTGCCTATTCTCCTCTACACCCAAAGGCGACTCGCCGATGACCCGCATTCCCCCCGAACCCGTCCGCGTCATCAAGGAACGCCGCGAGGCGGTACTGAAAGCCTTGGTCGGCGGCGTGCCCTATATCAGCTTCCTCGGCATCCAGTTTGACCGGCGCGGCGATGAGCTGACCGCCATCCTGCCGTTCCGCGATGATCTGATCGGCAACCCGACGCTGCCCGCCCTGCACGGCGGCGTCACGGCGGCCTTCCTGGAGGTGACGGCGATCATCGAACTTAGCTGGTCGTTGCTGTGGGACGACATGGAAAAGGCGCAAAATGGCCTGCCGCCACTGGACCCTGCCAATCTGCCGCGCCTGCCCAAAACCATCGACTTCACCACCGATTTCCTGCGTACCGGCCTGCCGCGCGATGCCTATGCCCGCGCCCGCGTCAACCGGTCTGGCCGTCGCTACGCAAGCGTTCATGTCGAGGCCTGGCAAGACAACCGCATGCGGCCGTATGCGCAAGCCTCGGGGCATTTTTTGCTGACCGGGCGGCATGACTGACACGGCGGCCCCAACGGTAACCCATGCCCGCGTGATGAAAATCGCGCTGCCGATCGTTTTGTCCAACGCCACCGTGCCGTTGCTGGGTGCAGTTGATACCGGCGTTGTCGGCCAGTTGGGCCTTGCTGCCCCCATTGGTGCTGTCGGTATTGGGGCGATCATCCTGGCCACTGTTTATTGGATTTTCGGCTTTCTGCGCATGGGCACGTCCGGGCTTGCCGCCCAAGCCCACGGTGCCTCTGATATGCCCGAGCGCACAGCCATTCTGCTGCGCGCCCTGATGGTTGGCATTGGCGCAGGTATGATCCTTATCCTGATCCAAGGCCCGCTGATCGCCGCTGCCTTTCGCGTGGCCCCTGCCAGTGCCGAGGTGGAAGGGCTGGCACGCCAATACCTGTCGATCCGCATCTGGGGCGCCCCGGCCACCATCGCGCTATACGCCATCACCGGCTGGTTGATCGCACTGGAACGCACCCGCGGCGTGCTGATCTTGCAATTGTGGATCAACGGCCTGAACATCGTGCTTGATCTGTGGTTCGTCCTTGGCCTTGGCTGGGGCGTGCCGGGCGTTGCCGCAGCCACCCTGATTGCTGAATGGACGGGCCTGGCACTTGGGCTGTGGCTGTGCCGCGATGCCTTTGGTCCGGTGTTAAGGTCCGCATGGACCCGCATCGCCGATGCATCCGCCCTGCGCGTTATGCTGGACGTGAACCGCGATATCATGATCCGGTCCGTGCTGCTGCAAGTGTCGTTTACTACGTTCATTTTCCTTGGCGCAGGTTACGGCGACGTCACGCTGGCCGCCAACCAGGTCTTGATGCAGTTCCTCGAAATCACCGCCTACGCGCTGGATGGGTTTGCCTTTGCCGCCGAAGGGTTGGTTGGCCAGGCCGTCGGCGCAGGATCGGCCCTCGCTGCGCGCAGATCATCCATCATCACCATGCAATGGGGCTTTGGGGGCAGCTTCGCCCTCGCCGCTGCCTTCGCGCTTCTTGGCCCCACCATCATCGACCTGATGACCACCGCCCCCGATGTGCGCTTGGCCGCCCGCAGCTATCTGCCGTGGCTGATCGTGGCCCCGATCATCGGCGTCGCCGCTTGGGTGTTTGACGGCATCTTCATCGGTGCCACCCTGACCCGCGAGATGCTGCGCGCCATGCTGATATCCGTCGCCTTGTACATCGCCGCCCTCGCCATCCTGGCCCCCAGCTTTGGCAACCACGGCCTTTGGGCCGCCCTGATGGTGCTGAACCTTACCCGCAGCATCACCATGGCCCTGCGCTACAACGGCGTCGAACGCAAAGCTGCGCTGGTTCTGCAGCCCTAAGATCTCAACAACCGAAACGCGGCTGACGCGCCCCAGCCCGCCGCCACTGCCATCACCAGAGATATCAGCCCGTAAATCAGCGGCTGGCTTTTCGACAGCCGGTTCACAAACCGCTCCAACCCCTGCTTTTGCACCGCAATCACCTGATCCTGTGCATCCACCACCTTGCCGCCGCGCGTCAGGTACATCCGCACCCGGTAATCGCCCTCGGTCAGGTTCGCGGGCAACACCACATCCGCCCGAAACAGCGTCGCATCTGTCAATTCAACAGCACCTTCCGCCAGCCGATAGCGATCCTCCCGTTCTCGAATGCGCAGCAGCGCCGCGATAAAATCGGTCGAATTCTCGGCCTCTGCCGAAATGCCAATCGCCCGAATGGCGCGTGGAATGGTGATCTGATAGCGCAGATTTTCCGTGTCCGACAAAATCTCGTCAATCGGTCCGGTCGTCGCCACGGCATAGAAACTGGGTGCCAGATCAATCTGCACAGAATCCGTGTTAACCCAGATCCCCGTCCGCCGACTTTTCTTGCGGATGATCAGCGGTGTCGCGGGCCCTTCGACTGTCACAATCACCTCTAGCCGCGGCGTCTTCGGGGCCGGAGCATCGCGTTTCACCGCACCGTAAATGATAATCTCGGACCCGGTGAAATTGGCGGTAATCGAAACCTCAGACTGGCTAAGCCCCGCCACAATCTGCTCGGCCCGCGCCGGAAGGGCAACCATCATCAGCAGGATCAACGCGCGGATCATAGCAAGAACCCCGGCGTAATCGAAAACAGCTCTGCCGGCGTCAGCAGCAGATCAAGCGCAATTTTTGCCGCCACTGCCAACACCAATATCGACAGCAGTATCCGCAACTGTTCGGCCTTCAACCGCAGGCCAAGCTGTGTGCCAATCTGTGCCCCGATCACCCCACCAATAATCAGCACCAGCGCCAGCAGCATATCCACCGTCTGGCTGGTGACCGCGTGCATCAGCGTCGTAAACGCCGTCACAAAGATGATCTGAAACAGCGAGGTGCCAACCACAACCCGGGTCGGCATGCCCAGCAGATAGATCATCGCGGGCACCATGATGAACCCGCCGCCAACCCCCATGATGGCGGCCAGAAACCCAACCACCGCCCCCACCAGCATTGGCGGCAGAACCGAGATATACAGACCCGACGCCCGAAATTTTACCTTCAGCGGCAACTTATGCACCCAAGTGTGCACATGCGACCGCCGCACGGATGCGCTGCCGGGTCGGCGCGTGCGGCGCAGCGTTCGCACGCTTTCTTGCAGCATCATCGCGCCGATCAGGCCCAAAAACAGCACATAGCTAAGCTGCACAAACAGATCGACTTGGCCCATCGCCGACAGCCACGCAAAGACCCAGACCCCCGCAGCAGACCCGGCAATGCCGCCCACCAGCAGCACCATTCCCATACGGAAATCCACCGCCTTGCGGCGGACCTGCGCCATCACGCTCGACACCGATGATGCCACCACTTGATTGGCCCCGGTGGCCACAGCAACGGCGGGTGGAATGCCAATGAAAAACAAAAGTGGCGTGATCAAGAACCCGCCACCAACTCCGAACATCCCCGACAACAGCCCAACCACGCCCCCCAGCCCCAACAGCAGGAAGATGTTCACCGAAACCTCGGCAATGGGGAGGTAAAGTTGCATACGCGTTCGGTGCTCGACAGTTGTTTTTTAACACGATTGCGCGCCGTGGGCGGTCTTGTCAAACGATCACGCGCCTTAGCGCAGGTTACGCAGAAACTGTCGCAGTACCCGTTCCAATTTAGCCGCACCCAGCGGGGCCATCGCTTTGGTATGCTCGTGGCTGATCGCCTCATCCGATAGACCGGCCGCCATATTGGTGATGGTCGAAATCGCCGCCACCCTCAGACCTAGGAACCGTGCCAGGATCACCTCTGGCACGGTAGACATGCCCACCGCATCTGCCCCCAGCATCCGGATCGCCCGAATTTCGGCAGGCGTCTCGAACGACGGCCCCGAATACCATGCATAAACGCCCTCGGCCAAAGGCACATCCACGGCCTTGGCCGCAGCTCTTAGCGCCGCTCGCAGCGCCGGATCATGCGCATCCTTCATCGGCACGAACCGCGCATCGGTCGGCTCGCCGATCAACGGGTTCAGGCCGGAAAAATTGATATGGTCCGTCAGCAGCATCAGATCACCGGTCTTGATATCGCTGCGCATCGACCCTGCCGCATTGGTCGCAATAACCGTATCCGCGCCCAGCGCTTTCAGCACCTCCAGCGGCAGGCGCATCACTGATGGATTGCCGGTTTCATAGTAATGCGCGCGCCCGCCAAACACCGCCACCCGCACGCCTTCCAGATTGCCGATTACAAGGTTCGGGTTATGGCCCGACACCCCAGCATGCGGAAACCCCGGCAGATCGGCATAGGGAATGGCCACGCCATCAACCGCCCCCGCCAAATGCCCCAGACCTGACCCAAGGATCAGGCCAAGCCGTGGTGCCTCTACTCCCGCTCGCGCGCGGATCAGGCCCGCCAGCGCATCAGCGTTCTTTGACATAAGGCTGCCCCCCCGCGCGGGGGGGCACGGCCTTACCTATAAACCCCGCCAACACGATCACCGTCAGAATATAGGGCAGGGCGTCCAGTGCTGGCACTGGCACCTTCACGGTCAGCACCCGTTCCACCACATCTGGCCGCAGAGCCAAGGCTTGGAAAAAGCCGAACAGCAATGTCGCCCAAAGCGCATACCATGGCCGCCACTTGGCAAAGATCAACGCGGCAAGCGCGATATACCCGCGCCCCGCCGTCATCTCCCGACCAAAGCCTGCTTGCAGTGCTGTCGCCATATAGGCCCCCGCCAACCCGCACAAAACGCCGGTAATCGCCACGGCGGCATAGCGCATTCCCACCACAGACACCCCCGCCGTATCCAGCGCCGCCGGGTTTTCCCCCGCCGCCCGAAGGCGCAAGCCAAAACGGGTGCGATAAAGCACCCACCACGACAGCGGCACCAACAGCAGCGCTACATAGACCAAAATCGAATGCCCCGATATCACCTCGGCGTACAACGGGCCCAGCACCGGAATACCCCTTAGGCTGTCTACAAACGGCAGGGCAATCGGATCAAACCGCGCCAGGCCCGCCAATGGCGGCGTCCGCCCGCCTTGGCCAAACAGCCGCTGCGCCACCAGCACCGTAATGCCCGACGACAGAAAGTTCAGCGCCACGCCACTGATCAGCTGATTGCCGCGAAAGGTGATCGACGCGATGCCATGCAATGCTGCCAACACCAGCGATGCCGCTATGCCTGCACCCAACCCCAACCAGACCGACCCGCTCAGCGCCGCAACGGCCCCGGAAGCCATCGCCGCCATCAACATCTTGCCTTCCAGCCCGATATCGAAAATCCCGGCGCGTTCCGAAAACAGCCCGGCCAAACACGCCAACAACAACGGCGTCGCCAACCGCAGCGTCGAGTCCAGTATTTGCAAAAGCGTCGCGAAATCCATTACGCCGCCCTCGTTTTGCCAAGGGTGAAAAAGAAGGTCAGCATCATGCGCACCATCTGATCCAACGCCCCAGTGAACAAGATCACCAGCCCTTGCACCACAATGCGCAGCTCTATCGGGATTGACGTCCACAAGCCCAGCTCTGCCCCGCCCTGAAACAGAAAGCCAAACAGTATCGCCGCCAGAAACACCCCAACGGGATGATTGCGCCCCATCAAGGCCACCGCAATGCCGATGAACCCGGCACCGGATGCCGAATTTTGCACCAGCCGCTCACTTTCGCCCATCACATTGTTGATCGCCATCAACCCCGCCAGAGCGCCTGAAATGACCATCGAAATCATGATGATCTTCGTCGGATTGATCCCTGCATATTTTGCCGCAGATTCTGATTTGCCAAACGCCCGGATCTGATAGCCAAGCCGGGTGCGCCACAACAGCGCCCAAACCAGAACGCAGGCCGCCAGTGCCACAAAGATCGTCACGTTCGCCGGCACAGCCTTTACAAAGATCAGGTTCAGCCCCTGAATTTCGTTCAACGCGGGCAGCTTCGCCCCGACTGGGAACCGCGCCGTTGCCGGGTCCATCTGCCCCGCTGGCCGCAACACATCGACCAGCATGTAAACGATGAACGCCGCCGCGACGTAGTTGAACATGATGGTGGTAATCACGATGTGGCTGCCACGTTTCGCCTGCAAATACGCCGGTATCGCCGCCCACACCGCCCCAAACAGCGCCGCCCCCGCCGATGCCGCCAACAGCGCCACTGTCCAATGTGGCCACGGCAGCGCCAGACACACCAACGCCACCCCAAGCCCACCCAGCTGCGCCTGCCCCTCGCCGCCAATGTTGAACAGACCGGCATGGAACGCCACTGTCACCGCCAGCCCGGTAAAGATGAAACTGGTCGCGTAATACAGCGTATAGCCCCAGCCATAAGCCGACCCCAACGCCCCATCCACCATCACCTGCAACGTCTCCAACGGGTCTTCGCCAATCGACAAGATCACCAACGCCGAAATAATCGCCGCCAGCAGCAAACTGACCAACGGCACCAGCACCACATCGGCCCACCTAGGCAACGCCCCCATCACGCGGCCCCCTTCACAGGATCAGCCACGCCCGCCATCAACAACCCCAACTCGCGTTCATTGGTTGTCGCCGGATCGCGGGTGCCCATGATCTGGCCATCAAACATCACTGCAATCCGGTCTGACAGGCTCATGATCTCGTCCAACTCCACGCTGACCAGCAATATCGCCTTGCCCGCATCGCGCAGCGCCACAATCTGCTTATGGATGAATTCAATCGCACCAATATCCACCCCCCGCGTCGGCTGTCCCACCAGCAGCAGATCCGGGTTCCGCTCAATCTCCCGCGCCACCACAAGCTTCTGCTGGTTCCCGCCCGAGAAACTTTTCGCCGGTAGCGTCGGGATCGGCGGGCGCACATCAAACCGTTCCATCTTCTTGGCGGTATCATCGCGGATCGCGTCATTATCCATGAAGAACCAGTTTTTCTGGTACTTCGGGTCGTTGTGATAGCCGAACGCCACATTCTCCCATGCCGCAAAATCCATGATCAACCCAAGGCTCTGCCGGTCCTCCGGCACATGCGCGATCCCTTGCCTGCGCCGGGATTGCCCGTCCGAATGCCGCCCCGTCAGATCGACATCCACCCCGTTCATCCGCACCTTGCCGGTTGCCCGCGCAATTCCACCCAGCGCCTGCAGCAATTCCGATTGGCCATTTCCGGCCACCCCGGCAATCCCTAAAATCTCGCCTGCCCGAATGCTAAAGCTGATGCCCTTCAGACGCTCCACCTTATCCTCGTTGCGCACCCGCAGGTTTTCCACCTCCAGCACCACAGCACCCGGATTGGCTGGCTTCTTCTCGACATGCAGCAGCACCTTGCGCCCCACCATCAACTCGGCAAGGTCTTCCGGGCTGGTCGCATCCGTCTCCACCGTGGCAACCATTTCGCCGCGCCGCATCACCGACACCCGGTCGGTAATATCCATAATCTCGCGCAGCTTGTGGGTGATCAGCACAATCGTCTTACCCTGCGCCTTCAGCCCCCGCAGAATCCGAAACAGATGGTCGGCTTCGGCAGGCGTCAATACCCCCGTCGGTTCGTCCAAGATCAGAATATCGGCCTGACGGTACAGCGCCTTCAAAATCTCCACCCGCTGCTGATGCCCAACTGACAAGTCTTCGATCAACGCATCCGGATCGACATCCAGCTCGTATTCGCGGCTCAACTCGCCCAGAACCCGCCGCGCCTTGTCAAGCGATGGCGTCAGAAGCTGCCCTTCCTCCGCGCCCAGAATAACATTTTCCAGCACCGAAAAATTCTGCACCAGCTTGAAATGCTGAAACACCATGCCGATGCCCGCACGAATGGCGGCTTGGCTGTCGGGAATTGTCGTAGGCTTGCCGCCGATCAGAATCTCGCCTGAATCTGCTTTGTAAAATCCGTATAAAATCGACATCAACGTCGATTTTCCCGCGCCATTTTCGCCGATGATGCCGTGAATAGACCCACGCGCAACCTTGATCGAAATATCCTTGTTCGCCTGAACCGGCCCGAACGCCTTGGAAATACCACGCAGTTCGATCGCCAGCGGCGGTGGCTGATCTGGGGCGGCAGTCTCCCGCCGCCCCGTATCGGTGTGACCCGACATATGTGTTTAGAACGTCGCAGCCGGGCAGGTGTTGTCTGACATATAGTCATGCACCACCAGCTCGCCCGATTTGATCTTTTCGGCAGCCGCATCCACAGCAGCCTGCATCTCCGGGGTTACCAGTGCGGCGTTGTTTTCATCCATCGCATAGCCAACGCCGTCTGCCTTCAGATCAAGCACGTTGATGCCGGGGGCAAGATCGGTGCCTTCTTTGAACGCGTTGTAAACCGCCACATCCACCCGCTTCAGCATGGAGGTCAGAACCTTGCCGGGGTGCATCCCGTTCTGGTTGCTATCGACGCCAATCGACAGAATGCCTTCGTCAGCGGCGGCTTGCAGAACACCCACACCAGTGCCACCAGCAGCTGCATAAATCACATCAGCGCCCTGCGACTTTTGAGATTTGGCAAGTTCGGCACCCTTGACCGGGTCGTTCCACGCGGCAGGCGTCGTGCCGGTCATGTTCAAGATGACCTTGGCATCAGCTTTGGCCGCCACAACGCCCTGAGCATAGCCACAGCCAAACCGGCGGATCAACGGAATGTCCATGCCGCCAATAAAGCCGACTGTGCCGGTTTTCGATGCCAGACCCGCCATCATACCAACCAGATAGCTGCCTTCATGCTCGGTGAAGACCACCGATTTTACGTTCGGCTGCTCTACCACCATGTCGATGATGGCAAACTTGGTGTCGGGGAAATCCGGCGCAACTTGCGCTAGCACATCCCCAAACGCAAAGCCGGTCATCACAACCGGGTTCGCACCAGATTCCGCCAAACGACGCAGCGCCTGTTCGCGCTGGGCCTCGTCCTGCATTTCAAGTTCCTTGAACGTGCCACCGGTTTCAGTGGCCCATTTGGTGGCACCGTTGAAAGCCGCCTCGTTAAAGGATTTGTCGAACTTGCCACCAAGATCGAAAATAATCGCCGGTTCGGCAGATGCCACACCAGCGGTCAGCGCCAGCGTTGCAGCAGCGCCAAGAAAAGATTTCATAAGGGTCATAGGGGTCTCCCGGTTCATGTTTTTTGACGGGCCCTAGCCGCAGCGGGCAAAAGCGTGTCCGGGCGGCAGGATCGTGGCCGATTTAGGGCGCGTATCCGTGAGCCGGTCAATAGCTATTTATGCCGGGGGCGGCGCAGTTTGATCTTTTGGTAAAAATCAGCCCGCGAATTGGCCAGCGACTACAGCGCGCGCGATAGCACCAACGCATCAACGGGTTCACCACTTGGCTGCGCATAATAGCGTCTTCTGCGCCCGGATTCGGCGAAACCCGCCCAGAAATACAACGAAATCGCAGCCAGGTTGTTCGCGGCGACTTCCAAAAAAGCCGTTTCCGCATCGCGGTTTCGTGCCTCGGTCAAAAATCCCTGCACCAACCGCGCACCAATACCCTGTCGGCGGGCAGCGGTATCAACGGCCAGCGTTAGTATCTCGGCTTCGCCAGCGACGGCTCGACCAACCAGAAATCCCTGCGATTCGATGATGCTAAAGCACAACTGGTCGTCCGCCAGTGCTGCAAACTCTGCCGCAGACCAAGGCCGGGGCGTGGTGAAACAAGCAGCATGTAGGGCAGCCATCTTGTCAGGGTTCACGGCAAAATCACCGGTGGTGGGTCTGATGATGGGGCCGCATCAGCGCCGCGCAAGTAAAACGGCGCAGGGCGCGGCTGTGGCTCGCCAATCCGCAAGGCCGCGATCCGGGCAATCGCTTCGGCCAACGGGTAACGTGGCGTCACCCCGCCAAGCCCAACAACTGAACCGAAACCGGCGCTAGGGCCTGCCGCCGCAGCGACCAGCCGCGCCGGACCGGGCCCGTCATCGGCAAAGCTTTGCACATAAACCTCGTCGCGCCGTGCGTCGATGATCACGCTAACGGGTCGCGCGGCCCCCAGCGCCATCGCCTCCAACGCGCTAACCCCTATCGCCGGAATGCCCAACCCCAGTGCCAACCCGCGCGCCGCCGCCACCGAAATCCGCACGCCAGTAAAGTTCCCCGGCCCGGTCCCTACGCCAATGGCGCATAGATCGACCCAACTGATGCCACCCTCAACCAGCATCTCTTCCAGCAACGGCATCAACCGCTCCGCTTGTCCCTTTGCCATCTGCTCGTCTCGCAAGATGATCTGGTCACCACACAACAAAGCGGCCGCACAATGCGCGGCCGACGTGTCGAATGCCAAAATCCATTCAGGCCGCAACAGGCCGCACTTCCAGCACTTCGGGAATGTAATGCCGCAGCAAATTCTCGATCCCCATTTTCAGCGTCAACGTCGAAGACGGGCATCCCGCACAAGCGCCCTGCATATGCAGATACACAATCCCCCGGTCAAACCCGTGGAACGTGATATCCCCGCCGTCTTGCGCCACTGCGGGCCGCACTCGCGTATCCAGCAATTCCTTGATCTGGCGCACGATGTCCCCATCCTCGCCCGTATGTTCCGCATGACCACCGCCAGCAGCCACTTCGCCGTCCATCACCGCAGCACCCGATTGGTAATGCTCCATGATGGCGCCCAAAATCGCCGGCTTGATATGATCCCACTGCGCGCTTTCCGCCTTGGTCACTGTCACGAAATCGGTGCCAAAGAACACGCCCGTCACATTCCCCGTCGCAAAAATACGGCTAGCCAACGGTGATTTCATCCCCGCCTCGGCACTCGGGAAATCAGCCGTGCCCAGTTCCAGCACAGTCTGCCCCGGCAGGAATTTCAGCGTCGCCGGGTTCGGGGTGGATTCGGTCTGGATGAACATCATCTATCTCCAACGGTTCTTGTCGGATATGCGCTTGCGCTGCCCGACTGTCAAGGTTTGGAATGATTTTAAACCCTACCCGCCTCCGCCATTTCCTGCTTATCGCAACGCTTAGCGCTTGAACTGCCACGCACACCGCGAAACAGTGGCGCAAAAATAGATCAGCAAGGAACCCCCCTCAGATGCTCGATATTGACGCTATCCGCGCCGACACCCCGGCTTGCCAAAATATCCTGCATTTCAACAACGCCGGCGCATCCCTGATGCCAAACCCGGTCTACGATGCCGTAACCACCCACCTGAGCCTTGAACGCCAGATCGGCGGCTACGAGGCTGCACGCGCCGCCGCCGATGACCTCGCCGCCTTCTACACCGAATTCGCCGCGCTGCTGAACGCCGACCCGGATGAAATCGCCTATGCCGAAAATGCCACCCGCGCCTGGGATATGGCGTTCTACGGCCTGCCGCTGGCCAAAGGCGACCGCATCCTTACGCACGCGTCCGAATACGCCTCCAACTACCTCGCCCTGCTGCAACAGGCCAAACGACGCGGCCTGCATATCGACCTCGTCCCGTCCGACGCCTCTGGCCAGATCGACATCGCCGCGATGGACGCCATGGTCAAACCCCGCACCAAACTCATCGCCCTGACGCACGTCCCCACTCAAGGCGGCCTCGTAAACCCAGCTGTCGAAGTCGGCCGCATCGCCCGCAAACATAAGCTGATCTACCTGCTGGATGCCTGCCAATCCGTCGGCCAGATAGACCTCGACGTGCGCGTGATCGGCTGCGATATCCTGTCCGGCACGGGTCGCAAATTCCTGCGCGGCCCGCGCGGCACCGGGTTTCTGTACGTCCGCAAAGGCTTTCTCGATCAAATCGACCCGCCCTTCATAGACCTGCACGCCGCCACCTGGACTGGGCCCGACAGCTACACTCTGGACCCCACTGCCAAACGC
Organism: uncultured Alphaproteobacteria bacterium; assembly: GCA_963708425.1. Classification (GTDB taxonomy): domain Bacteria; phylum Pseudomonadota; class Alphaproteobacteria; order Rhodobacterales; family Rhodobacteraceae; genus JACMNW01. Next base: position 1,040,570 of record OY970206.1, on the reverse strand, counting down.
TTCGAAAACTGGGAAAGCTTCGCTGCCGGTCGCATCGGCCTGATGCAGGCCGTCCGCTACGCCCGCAGCCTTGGCCTGCCACAGATTGAACTGCGCGTCTCGCTGCTCGCGTCCGCCCTGCGCTTTGCATTGGGCTCGACCCCCGGCATCACTCTGCACGACCAAGGCGCGCAGAAATGCGGCATCGTCACCTTCACCAAAGACGGCGAGCCTGCTGAACAAATCCGCGCCCGACTGCACGCCAAAGGCATCAACGTCTCTGTCTCCCCCCGCACCTACGCGCTGCTGGATTTCGACGCGCGCGGCATTGATGCGTTGGTCCGCGCCTCCGTCCACTACTACAACACCGAAGCAGAGATTGGCCGCTTCATCGACGTGCTATCGGGCTGATCAGCCGGTTTTCCGCACCCCATACCGCGTTGCCGTCAACCAGTCAGACACCGCACAGCTTTTGCTGTCGATATAGCCGCGAGCCCGCAAATAGTCGCGCACCATGCCGTCAGTAACGGCCCCCTTGCCCTTCGGATAGACGCACCACAGCATCAGATGCGGCGCAGACATCGCCACTGCAAATGCCGCGTCCAGATCGGCAGGTGCCTCCAGCACCGCCAGCAATATCCCCGCATCGGCAAGCGATGCCGCCTGCGCCCCGTCCAGCGCGCCCACAAGTTCCGCGTCATCCAACCGCCCCATCACATGCGCCCGGCACGCCGCACCAACCCCCAGCTTTTCCGCCAAAGTCGCGGGCGGTTTTTGCAGCGCCACCAACCATTTCGCCGCCTCCACCTCGCCCAATTCCAACACCAGCGGCCCCCGGTGCGTGGCCAGCGTCAGCCACCCGCCATCCACCGTCATCCGAGAGATTGAGGCGCGCGGCACCCGGTCCCTGATCCCGCCCCGCAAAATAACTTCGCTGGGCTCCAACAGCGCCAGCACCTCGGCGCTCTGCCCCTGCCACTGCGCAAATGTTTCCGTCGTGCGCCCCATATGCCTTGTCCTTCCCTGTTCCCCGGTTATCCCGACAATCAAAAAAGACCTGTGCGGCGCAGACTAGCACAACTGATCGCGCTGTCCAAAACTCTGATGCTGGCAAAGCGGGTCATGTAAGCGGCTGACGCCAGCCACACAAGCAAGCCTTTGACATAGGAACCGGAACTGATCAGCCGTCTGCCGGGGGCAGTCAGGGCGGTTGGCACGGAAAATCCACCTTGATATTGGCGATGTTTTTGGGAGCACGCGCGGAACCGATCAGCCATCTGTCCGGGGGACAGATGGCCGGTTCCTTGCCAGTAGGCGCAAGCCGAAAGGCAAGGGAGGTAGGTCCAAGTGCCGTGGCTGGTAAATCGGGTCGCGCCTGACTGGGCGGGCGCAACGCGCCTGCCGGGGGGTGATGAGGGGTAAGCAAAGGTCCAGTGGACCTTTGCCCCGAAGAACGCCTGCGCCGTGCGCGGGCCGGGTGGCAGGCGCGACCCGATTTGACGCGTGTCAAATCCGGTAGGGAAAAGATTTGGACGGAGGCAGGATGATCGGGGGGAGGACTTCCGATATGCAAGGCCGTTACAGTAACCGGCGGCTAAACAACCGACCTTTCGATCACTTATAACAATAGATCGGGACAACAGCCTTCGCGATGCTGTCCGGCACACCCTCATCAAGCTTGAAGCCGTCGCCAGTAGCTGCGGGGAACAAAATCTGCGCGCCTTTCAAGAAATCCGTCAACGTATCGTTTCTAACCGCAAAGTTCATGTTTTGTGGCAGCGTTCCAGTGTTCTCAAGAATTGCCAGATCATCCACTCGTGACACCACAACGCCGATCACCGCGCCGCGCGAATTGACCAATGGGCCGCCGCTATTGCCCGGCTGCACCGGCGCGGAAATCATGACTTTATCTTTGCTTCCATCAATGTCTTGCAGGGCGCTGACGTTGCCGCCAGTAACCGTTAGGCCCTGATCAAGTGTGCCAAGATAAGGGTATCCAAGCGCCATAACGGTCTCACCAAGATGCGCGACTACATCGGAACTCAACTCTAACCAGACGTCGGATCGCCGTGCAGAAGATACTACGGCAAGATCAAGATCGGCATTGCTAGAGATCAGCGTTAGCGGCGATCCGTCCATAAGTGAAAGCCGCACACAGCCGGTGACGACATGTTCAGCAGTCACGACGTCGGTGTTGTTGATGAAGAAACCTGTACCCGAGCCTTCCAACTCACCCGGCAATGCAGGCCCCGCCGGATCAACCGTAGACGACGCATTGCCTTCGACTTGGCTGGGTGGGTTCTGTTTGATCCCAGAACTTTGCAACATGCTCGCAAGCAAACCCTGCGGCGGCAGTTCCAAGGCGAGCCCGCGCCCACGCTGAATACTTCCCGCCATAAGAGCAACGCGCGTCTTGTGTTCTTCGCCCGAAATGATGGTGATTGTCACATAGCCTTTGTCCAGATTATCTGATCGGGCGTAAGCAGTCAGGCCGTCCGGCAATGCGACAGCTGTGATTAAACGGCTGGGTTTAAGACTCTGATAACGCTCCGGGTAGGCCAGCCCCTCCGACAGCAGGTAGTCATGAATAGCAAGTGTTCCAACCAAGTTGGAAAAGTCGACAACCAAACTCAGTCGATCATTGTCAGAGTTGAACCTTATGACATCAGCACTTTGGTCTTGGACCAATAGATCGAACGGATGGGCATAAGATGTATTTGTTGCTTCAGAGTAAAACATCTCCCACCCACTTGCTCGCCGCTCAGCCTCAAACTCTCGAAGAACTGGTAGGACGTCCTGAAAACTCGGCTTATCGGTGTTAGCAGTTCGCAGACAATAAGCCTCAAGGGCGCGCTGGCTTCCTTTGCCCCAAGCGCCATCCAATAGGCCCACATAATCCCCAGAAAACGCGAGCGCCGCCTGTAACGTTCGTTTCTCTTGTGTGAGTAAGGGGCGAGCATCGAACTCACTTTCAACCGACGGCTGGGCAGCTGCAAATCCAGAAACGAGGCACAAACTTACAAGAAGCAACGCAGTTAATACTACAGACTTCACACCCTTCGCCTCGCTATTTCACGCCCAATTTTCCATATCTAGTTCTATCAGTGTACTTGTTAAGAAGTTAAGAATGTATAAAGATTTTTTAAGTTATTAAGCAATATCAAAAACTTACCAATCGTAACACGCGTGTTACCCGCCCCGGTAACACACCCCTTCAAGTAATGCTCTCCAGCCTTTCCTTCGACATATCTCCCGGAACGATGGTGATCGGAATCGGCAGCCCCCCCGAATTTCGGCTCATCTGAGTAACCAGCGGGCCGGGCCCCGATTTATCGGTGCCCGCCCCCAAAACCAGCACCCCTATTGAGGGATCATCCCGAACCTGCGCCAGAATTTCCTGCACCGGATCGCCCTCCCGGATGACCAGTTCCGGGTTGATCCCCTGTTTATCCCGCATCCATTTCGCGAACACCTCGAAATGCGCCTCGATCCGCTCCCGAGCCTCCGCCCGCATCAGATCGGCAACCCCCATCCAGTGCTGGTATTCTTCCGGCGGGATGATCGACAAGATCTGCACCCCCCCCGACGTATTCGCTGCCCTCAAAGCCGCAAATCGCATCGCGTTCAGACATTCTCGGCTGTCATCCAGCACGACTAGAAACTTCCGCATCAATCAGCACCCCCGGCAGGCAATCATGCCGCATCAGACCGGGGGCTGGCAAGCCCTGCCAGGATCACGCAGCCTCGGCCAGCAGTGCCTTCAGATCGAGCCGCGCGTTGAACATCGCAAGGTTTCCCTCTGCGTCGCGCGGCCAGTCTTTCTCGGCCCGGTCGCGGTACAGCTCAATCCCGTTGCCATCCGGATCGCGCAGATAGACCGCTTCCGAAACGCCATGATCGGCAGCCCCATCAATCGCCACCCCGGCATCAATCACCCGCTGCAAGGCGGCGCCAAGCGAGGCGCGGTCGGGCAGCAGGATCGCGGTATGATAGAGTCCGGTATGGCCGGCAGGGGCTGGTGTGCCGCCCTGGCTTTCCCAAGTGTTCAACCCGATATGGTGGTGATAGCCGCCCGCAGACAAAAACGCCGCCTGCGTGCCATAGCGCGCCATAAGTTCAAATCCCAAGACATCTCGGTAGAACCCAATCGCGCGTTCAAGATCAGCGACCTTCAGGTGAACGTGCCCGATGCGGGTTTCGTTTGGTAGGGTTGTCATCGTGGGCTCCATGGCCGTTTGAATATGCTCACTTGCATATATCCTGTGCCAGGCAATGCCGAAACGACTTTCTTCGCACAGTATCTGCGCGCAATGGACATAAAAAAGCCCCCCGGATCGGGGGCGATCCGGGGGTAATCGGGCGCGTGGGCAATGGGGTATTACCCTGCTTTGCGGGGGACAATCCGCACCCGGATGAGCGATGGAACGCTCGGGTGCGAAGATGCCATGGTTTTGAATCCGTTTCGTGACGCCGCTACTGCGGACGCTAAATTTGCCGCGACCGGATCATGCCGATGATATCGTAGACTTGGTCGACAATGGGGCGCGCAATAGCCTCGGCCCGTCCTGCCCCGGCCCCGAGGATGCGGTCTATTTCTGCGGGGTCTTTCATCAGCCGGGTCATTTCGACTGTGATCGGTGACAGCTTTTCCACCGCAAGATCAGCCAAAGCCGGCTTGAACGTCCCAAACTGCGCCCCCGCATGTTGGACAATCACCGCGCTTGGCGACATGCCCGCCAAGGCCGCATAGATGTTCACCAGGTTGCGCGCCTCGGGTCGGTCTTTAAGACCATCAAGCGTTTCGGGCAGCGGTTCTGCGTCGGTCTTCGCCTTGCGGATTTTCTTGGCGATCGTGTCGGCGTCATCGGTCAGGTTGATACGGCTTTGATCGGATGGATCGGATTTTGACATCTTCATCGTGCCGTCCCGCAAGCTCATCACGCGGGTGGCTGGGCCTTCGATGACCGGCTCCACGATCGGGAAGACGCTGACGCCATAGTCGTTATTGAACTTGGTCGCGATGTCGCGGCACAGCTCCAGATGCTGTTTTTGATCCTCGCCCACCGGCACGTGCGTGGCTTTATAGGCCATGATATCGGCGGCCATCAGGGCAGGGTAGGCGAACAGGCCCAGCGACACGTTTTCCGAGTTTTTGCCGGCCTTGTCTTTGAACTGCGTCATGCGCGACATCCACCCCATTCGGGCGACGCAATTGAAGATCCAGCCCAGTTCGACATGCGCAGTCACTTGGCTTTGGTTGAACAGGATCGACCGTGCGGGGTCGATGCCTGCGGCGATGAAACCAGCTGCCGCCTCACGGGTGGCGTGGCGCAGCTTGGCCGGGTCCTGCCAGGTTGTGATCGCGTGCATATCGACCAGACAATAAATTGTCTCGATGCCCTCGTCCTGTTTTTCGACAAAGCGTTTCAGCGCGCCGAGGTAATTGCCAAGGGTCAGGCCACCCGACGGTTGAATGCCGGAAAAGATGCGTGTCGGGAAAGCCTGAGGCGTTTGGACCGGCTCGGCCATTGGATGCTCCGTCTATTGCTGGCTGGAAACTATTGCGGTTTCGGCTTATCGCTGCCTCAACTGCGCGTCAACCAATGCCAACCGATGAGAATGCAATGAATGACAACTTGAACGCCCCGCCGCTGAACCCGCTGCCGATGGTGGTTTGGGTGCTGGCCCTGCCGATGATCGCCATGGAGGTGGCGTTGAATCTTGGTGCGCAGGGAATTGTCGGTGGTGCGCAGGGCATTGGCTGGCGGATTGACGCAGTACAACGGTTTGCCTTTGTGCCTGAACTGATGCGCGACATGCTGGAAGACGGGCAATATCCGTTGGCAGGCATGGCGCGGTTGGTGACCTATCCGTTCGTGCACGGCACTTTTACCCACGCGGCGTTTGTTGTTGTGATGCTGCTGGCCTTGGGAAAAATGGTCGGCGAGGTGTTTCGCTGGTGGGCAGTGCTGGCGGTCTTCTTTGGCGCGGCGGCAGCAGGGGCCTTTGTCTTTGCGATGGTGCCGGACATGCAGGCGGCGCTGATTGGTGGCTACCCGCCAGTGTACGGGCTTATCGGGGCGTTTACGTTTCTGTTGTGGGTCAACCTGGCCGCAGTTGGGGCGAACAAGTACCGCGCCTTTACGATGATCGGGTTTCTTTTGGTGATCCAGCTGGTGTTTGGTTTGGTCTTTGGCGGCGGCTGGGAATGGGTGGCCGATCTTGCGGGATTTGCCACCGGGTTCTTGCTGTCTTTCGTGGTTAGTCCTGGCGGTTGGACGCGGGTGCGCGAAAAGCTGCGTCAGCGTTGACGGCGCAGGCCGCGGAAATCTGACAGCTTGAACGCGCCGATTACGGTGCCAAATGCGAAATAGCTGATGATGCCCGATCCGACCAGCAGGCCAAGGCCCAAATAACGCCATCCTTCCGTGCCCAGCATCGGGCCGAGCACGATGACCATCCCCCAAAGCACCACCCCCATGCCAAACGACGCCAACACGATGCGTGGCAGGCGTTTGCGGCTGCGGGTATCAAGGCGCGCTTCGTCACCCATGCGGCGGCTGCCGAACCACAACTGCAGCACCATGATCCAACCGGCAAGCGTGGTGGCCAGTGCTGCTGCGGCAAAGCCGATCAGTTGCATCAGGCCGACGGCGATGGCGGCGTTCAGGATCATCGAAACCACGGCATAGCGAAATGGCCGGGTAGTATCTTCGCGGGCGTAATAAAGCGGCTGCAGCACTTTGTGCAGCACGAAGGCGGGCAGGCCCGCGCCGTAGATCGCCAGAACAAGGGCGGTCGATGCGGTATCATCCGGGCCAAAGGCGCCGCGTTCATACAGCACCGAAATCAGCGGCAGGCAGATCACCATCAGCGCGACAGCGGCGGGCAAGGTTAACGCCAAAGCAAATTCCACACCACGATTAAAGCTGTCACGCCCCCCGGTTGCATCACCTGCACGCAAGCGGCGCGAAAGATCGGGCAGCAAAACCGTGCCGATGGCGATGCCAACCACGCCCAAGGGCAGCTGGTATAGCCGGTCAGCGTAGACCAGCCATGACACTGCACCGTCTGTATAACTTGCCACCTGACGCCCGACCAAGAGGTTGATCTGCACGACACCGCCCGCAAGCACGGCCGGGGCCGCGATGGTTGCCAGTCGCTTAAGTTCAGGCGTCCAGGTTGGCCAGCGCGGCGTAAAGCGGAAGCCCAGCCGATAGGCGGAATACCAGGTGAAGGCCAGTTGCAAGATACCCGTCACCGGCACCGTCCACGCCAACGTCAGCCCCATATCCCAGCCCATTTGCAGGGCAATCAGCATGGCGATGATGAAAATTATGTTCATCAAAACTGGCACGAAACCCGCTTCGGTAAAGTGGCCATAGGCGTTCAGCACGCCCGACAGCAGGGCCACCAGACTGATGAACAAGATATAGCAAAACCCAATTCGGCCATACAGCACCGCCAGATCAAACCGCGCATCGCCGACAAAACCACTGGCCATCGCCCAAACCAGCCATGGCATCGCCAGCGTACCGATGATCGAGAACACGATCAGCACTGCCGCCAGCCCGTTGAACGCATCGCGGGCAAAGCCGTTGGCATCTTCGCCGCCTTCCAGCTTTTTGGCGAACATCGGCACGAAGGCCATGTTGAATGCACCTTCGGCAAAGAACCGGCGAAACATGTTGGGCAGCGAAAACGCCACATTGAACGCATCGGCAACCGGGCCGGTGCCCAGATAGGCGGCCATCATGATATCGCGGCCAAAGCCCGCACCTCGCGATAACAGCGTCCAGCCGCCAACCGTGAAAATGCTACGCATAAGCGAGATAGGTTTCATTCCCGCGCCCGTTCAACACCATCTACAATGGACTGGCGCAGCTTCTTTTCCAGCGCCTCTTGCCGGGGCTTGGCGTGCAACTTCAGGCCGAACATGTCTTTGACGTAAAAACTGTCCACCACTTGCGCCCCGTAAGTCGCGATCACGGCGGATGCGATATAGATGTTGTTTGCAGCCAAGGTGCGGGTCAGATCGTACAACAGGCCCGGCCTGTCACGGGTATCAACCTCGATGATGGTGTAAATTTCCGACCCGTCATTGTCGAAGGTAATGTGGGTCGGAAAGCGAAACTCGCGCTCGCGTTTTTTCACCTTGTCACGATCTTTCAGCGCGTCGCGCGCCACGACTTCGCCCCTGAGGGTTTTGTCGATCATGCTGCGCAAGCGGGGCAGGCGTGCCAATTCATACGGCGCGCCATCAGCATCTTGCACCCAGAAAACGGCCGTCGCGTAACCGTCTTTCGACGTATAGGTGCGCGCATCCACCACATTTGCACCAACCAGCGCCAGAGCCCCCGCAAGTCGCGAGAATATCCCGGGATGATCGGCTAAGGCAAAGCAGGCCCGAGTTGCGTCGCGGTTGGGTTCGGGATGCAGATCAATACGAATTTCACTGTCATCAAGGCCCTGAAGCATATTCGCGAAAATCACATGCGTGTCGGTCGAAAGCCCCTGCCAATAGGGTGCGTAGTGGCGGGTCGCCTCGGCTTGAATCTGCGCATCGGTCCAATCTGGCAGGCGTTCACGAAGAGCGCGCAAAGCCTCATCCTGCCGGTTCTCGCGGTTCAGCGTCTCCAACCCGCCCTCCAGCGCATCGCTGGTATCGCGGTATAACTGGCGCAAAAGCTGCGCTTTCCAATTGTTCCAAGTGGTCGGCCCGACCCCACGAATATCGCAGACAGTCAGCACGGTCAGCAGATCAAGCCGCTTCTTGGTTTTCACCGCCTTGGCGAAATCGCGCACTGTGCGCGGATCACCGATGTCGCGCTTCTGCGCCATATCGGACATCAGCAGATGATAGCGCACTAGCCATTCGACGGTTTCAGCTTCTTCGGTATCCAGACCCAAGCGCGGGGCCACGCGGCGGGTAATCTGCGCGCCCAGGATGGAATGATCTTCCGGGCGACCCTTGCCAATGTCGTGCAAAAGCAGTGCGATGTAGATGATCCGACGATTGACGCCTTCTTTCAGAATGCCCGTGGCAACTGGCAGTTCCTCGACCAGTTCGCCGCGTTCAATCTGTGCCAGCACGCTGATGGTCTGGATGATGTGCTCGTCCACCGTGTAGTGGTGATAGACGTTAAACTGCATCATAGCGACGATGGGTTCAAATTCAGGGATAAAGGCGGCAAGTGCGCCCAGTTCGTTCATCCGGCGTAGCGCGCGTTCCGGGTTGCCATGTTCTAGCAGCAGATCAAGAAAAATCTGCACCGCTTCGGGATCGGTGCGCATGTCATCGTCGATCAGTGACAGATTGCTGGCGATCAGGCGCATCACATTGGGATGCAGCAGATACTCTGATCGCAGCGCTTCTTCGAACACACGCAGCAGGTTCAACTTGTCCGACAGAAATGCCGCCGGATCGGCCGCATCAATGCGCCCCTGCACCAGTTTAAAGCCGGGCCGGACCTTCTTCTTGCGGGTGAACAGGCCCTTTAACGATGCTTCCGGTTTGGCGTGGCGTGCTTCGAGTTCGGTAAGGAATATCCGCGTCAACTCGCCTACCTTGGTGGCGTGGCGGAAGTAGTCTTGCATAAAATGCTCTACCGCCCGTCGGCCTGCGGTATCGTGGTAACCCATCCGGGCTGCGACCTCGACTTGCATATCAAAAGTCAACTGATCGACCAATCGCCCGGCGATGTAGTGCAGATGGCAGCGCGCGGCCCAAAGGAAATCTTCGGCGCGGGTGAAAGTGGCAAATTCTTCGCGGTCGAACAGGCCCGCACTGACCAGACCTTCGGGCGATGGCACCCTGTGCAGATATTTGCCGATCCAATACAGCGTTTGCAGATCGCGCAACCCGCCTTTGCCTTCCTTCACGTTTGGTTCCAGCACATACCGCTGCCCGCCTTGGCGCTTGTGGCGTTCTGCCCGTTCGGCAAGCTTGGCGTCGATAAATTCGCGGCCAGTGTTGCGGAACAGATCGGACCACAGCTTTTCACCCAGCTCGGCCGCCAACGGTGCATGGCCAGCGATAAAGCGGTGCTCCAACAATGCAGTGCGAATGGTAATATCGGCGCGGCCAAGGCGTAGGCAGTCTTTCACCGTTCGGCTGGCATGACCGACCTTCAGCTTTAGATCCCAAAGCATGTAGAGCATGGATTCGATCACCGATTCCGCCCATGGTGTAATCTTCCACGGGGTCAGAAACAGTAGATCGACATCGGATTGCGGCGCCATCTCGGCGCGCCCATAACCGCCCACAGCCAGCACGGCGATGCGTTCAGCCTCGGTCGGGCTGGGTAATGGATGCAAGTGCCGCAGGGCCACCAGCAGGGCCGTCGTGACCAGACCGTCGGTCAGATGCGCCTGTGATCTGACCAATCGCCTAGCCGCCAGCGGGCTTGCGGCAAAGGCAGCAGCCAGCGCGGCGTTACCGCGCTGCTTAGCCTCCAGCATATGCCGGACGGCAATGGACCGTACATCGCGTGCGTCAGGTTTTGGGCCCAGCTCTTTGGCAATTGCTGCCGTGATCGATTTGGGGTCGATGATTTTCAGTGCAGGAATGATCAAGTCAGCTTCGGCTGGCTGTTCCGTCGAATCTGACCCAAGCAATCGGGATGTATCGGGCATTCTTTATATGCGGTTCAGAAGCCCGCGCCGCCAAAGCTGCGTGGTGCCCCGTCGACAATAACCAACTGACCCCCCCTCACTTCTGCAACGGCAAGCCCGCGATCATTGGTGCCATCGTTCCGCAACCGGAAAATGCCATTGACACCGACAAAGCCCGATCCTTGGGTAAGTGCAGCACCGGTCAGTGCGTTGGCTTTGCCTTGCTTAACCAAGGCCCCAATGGCCGCAATGCCATCATAGGCCAGGCCGGAAATCGGATGTGGGGCAGACCCGAACGCCGCTTGGTAGCGCGCCTGATACTGCTGATAAAGCCCCGGATCAGGCAGCGCGAACCAGCCGCCCTGCAGGCCCGGCAGACCCAGAGACGCCGTCGGCACATCCCAACGGGTCAGGCCGATAAACCGTGTTGTATCTGCGCCAACACCATTTTCGCGCAGCAACTGTGTGACAAGTGGCAACGCACCGGCGGTGTCGGCAGTGAAGAAGACGGCATCAGCACCACTGGCTTTGGCCGATGCAGCAATACCCGGAACAGCCGAAACCACACCGTTTTGCGAAAACTCATAGTTGCCAACGGCAACGACCGATGCGCCCGCAGCAGACGCCCCGGCGCGAATGGCAGCAAGGCCAATCTCGCCGCCAGTGTTGCGATCATGCACGACCATCAGCTTGCGCTTGCCGTTGCGCGCGGCATAGGAAGCCAGCCGCGTAGCGGTGCTTTCAAATGTCTGGCCCAGCACAAAGACGTTGCCGCCAGCGATGTCGGGGTTGTTCGAAAAGCTAAGAACGTTCACGCCACGGCGGCTGACCGCCACGCCAGCGGCATTTGCCTCTTGCGCGAAAACCGGGCCAAGAATGATCAGCGCGCCTTCGTCTACGGCCCTGATCGCCATTGCCTGCGCCTGGCCAGGTTGGCCACCCGTACTGTAAACTCGCAGATCAATCTGCACGCCGGACAGGTCAGAAATCGCCAGTTTTGCCGCGTTCTGCAAGCTTTGCGCCAGAAACTCATCGCCCGCCTGACCGGAACCTGACGGCACCAGCAATGCCACTGGCACCGGGGCGGAGGTGTCTATCGACGGCCCGCCAGTTGTGGTGGTGCCGGGCGCACAAGCAGCCAAGACAACAGCGGTTACGCCAACAGCAAATCGCCCCAAAGACTTGCGGGCCAGACGCAAAACAGACAACATGGTTTTCCTCACTCTCAAGGCGCGAAACGCTTACAGACACTGATTAATCGGTTCGCGCTGGGAAGTAAACTTTCGAAGGGATCAGCAATTGATCATCGGCACACCGTCGCTGTCGCCCCGTGCCATCGTGCCGGGTCTGCATTTTATCGCAACGCCAATTGGTGCGGCGCGCGACATTACCTTGCGGGCATTGGATATTCTGGCTGGAGCCGACGTGCTCGCTGCCGAAGATACCCGCACTTTGCGTCATTTGATGGAGATACACGGTGTGGCGCTTGGTGATCGTCCCCTTCTGGCCTATCACGACCACAACGGCGAGGCGATGCGCCCCCGCCTTTTGCGCGCGCTGGCAGACGGCAAATCCGTGGCTTACGCGTCAGAGGCGGGCACGCCTTTGGTCGCCGATCCGGGCTATCAACTGGCCCGTGCGGCAATAGATGCGGGCTTCACTGTGCTTGCCGCCCCCGGGCCATCTGCGGTGCTATGCGCGTTGACCGTATCTGGGCTGCCGTCTGACAGGTTTCTGTTTGCCGGTTTTCCACCCACAACCAAAAGCGCGCGGGCGACGTTTCTGTCTGATCTGGCCGGGGTGCAGGCAACGCTGATCCTCTACGAGTTGCCCAAACGGATTAACCAATTGTTGAAGGATCTGTCCCAGTATCTGGGCGAAGGGCGCAATGCTGCGGTCTGCCGCGAAATGACCAAGCGATTCGAAGAGGTGTCGCGCGGCACGTTGAAAGATCTGGTGCAGGCGTTTTCCGGGCGGGTGGTGAAGGGTGAAATTGTTGTGCTGATCGACCGCGCTGGTGAAATCAAAGCAGATGCGGCAACCGTCGAGGATGCGTTGCAAAAGGCGCTGGCGACGATGACAATGAAAGACGCATCGGCAGCGGTGGCCGAAGCCTTCGGCATGGCGCGGCGCGAGGTCTATCAGCTGGCGCTGAAGCTTGGGTCCCGATGACCGGGGCGGTATCCTACCACGCTGGTCTATCCGCCGAAGAACAGGTTGCGCAATTCTATGCCCGATCAGGCCGTGCGGTTTGTGCGCGGCGTTGGCGTGGGGCGGCTGGCGAAATTGATCTTGTCGCCCGCGATGGCGACAGTGTGATCTTTATCGAGGTCAAGCAAAGTTCGACCCACGCGCTGGCCGCCGAACATCTGACACAGCGGCAAATGGCAAGAATTTACGCAACTGCATCAGAATTTCTGGCGGGCGAACCCAATGGTCAGTTGACCGAATTCTCGCTTTGACGTGGCTTTGGTGGACGGCACCGGGCAGATTGAAATTCTGGAAAACGCGTTCTCGGCGTGACCTGTTTGCATCCCGCGCCCACTTCCGTCATCACTGACGGCGAATGAACCGGAGACTGCCATGACCCTGAAGGTCGCTTTGCAGATGGATCCCATCGGGTCTGTTAACATTAATGCCGACAGCACCTTTCGTATCGCGCTGGAAGCGCAGGCGCGCGGGCATGAGTTGTTCTTCTACACCGCTGATAAGCTGGCCTTCGTTGAAGGTCGGGTTATGGCGCGCGGTTTTCCGATTACGCTGCGGCACGAGATTGGCAACCACGTCACTTACGGTGAAGAATCTGAGGTTGATCTGGCCGATTTTGATGTTGTCTGGCTGCGCCAAGATCCGCCATTTGACATGGGCTACATCACCACGACGCATCTGCTGGACATGATTCATCCGAAAACTTTGGTGGTGAACGATCCGTTCTGGGTGAGGAACTATCCCGAAAAGCTGCTGGTGCTGCGATTTCCCGACCTGACGCCACCTACCGCCATTGCGCGTGATCTGGCCACCATCCGCGCCTTCAAAGCCCGACATGGCGATATCATACTGAAGCCATTGTATGGCAATGGTGGTGCGGGAGTGTTCCGGCTTGATCCGAATGATCGCAATTTGGCGTCGCTTTATGAAATGTTCACCGGCATGAACCGCGAGCCTTTGATTGTGCAGAAGTTTCTGCCCGATGTGTCCAAGGGCGACAAGCGCGTGATCCTGGTTGATGGCGAGCCGGTGGGCGCCATCAACCGAGTGCCGCAGGATGGCGAAACCCGGTCCAACATGCACGCAGGTGGTCGCCCGGAAAAGGTTGGCCTGACGACGCGCGACCTAGAGATTTGTGCAGCAATCGGCCCGACTTTGCGCGAAAAGGGTCAGATTTTCGTGGGGATTGATGTGATCGGCGATTATCTGACCGAGATAAACGTCACCTCACCCACCGGCATTCAGGAACTGGAGCGGTTCGATGGCACCAACACCGCGGAACGTATCTGGCAGGTGATCGAGGCCAAGCGCCGCTAGCCCTTTGTGCTGGCGGCTAACCGATAACTGACCGCTTCGGCGATGTGCGGTTGGCGCACGCCGGACGATCCATCAAGATCGGCAATTGTTCGTGCCACGCGCAAGACACGATGATAGCCGCGCGCAGATAGGCCAAAGCGTTCGGCCACCCGCGCCAAAAGTGCGCGCCCCTCGGCATCGGGATTGGCGATTTCGTCCAGCACGGCACCTTCAGCGTCGGCATTCACCCGCATGTCGGGATGATCCGCGAAGCGTGCGGTTTGCACGGCGCGGGCAGCAGCCACGCGGGCGGAAACGGTGGCAGAGGTGTCGCCCGACGCTGGCAGATCAAGATCGGTGTAGGCCACAGGCGGCACTTCGATGCGCAGATCAAAACGGTCCATCAACGGACCAGAGATACGCCCGATATAGTCATCACCGCAAATCGGTGCCCTGCTGCAAGATCGTGACGGGTCGGTAAGATACCCGCATTTGCAGGGGTTGGCAGCTGCCACGAGCAGGAACCGGCACGGGTAGCGGACATGCGCATTGGCACGGGCAACTACGATTTCCCCGGTCTCGATCGGTTGACGCAGGGTTTCCAGCACGGGTCTTGGGAATTCGGGGAACTCGTCCAAGAACAGAACGCCGTTATGCGCTAGGCTGATCTCACCCGGTTTTGCACTGCGGCCACCGCCGACAATTGCCGCCATCGACGCCGTGTGGTGTGGCTCGCGGTAGGGCCGCGACCGGCTGATGCCGCCATCGGTCAGCAATCCGGCCAGTGAATGGATCATCGAGGTTTCCAGCGCCTCAATCGGCGAAAGCGGTGGCAAAATGCTGGGCAATCGGGCCGCCAGCATGGATTTTCCCGACCCCGGGCTGCCAATCATCAACACATGGTGCCGCCCCGCAGCGGCAATTTCCAGCGCCCGTTTGGCGCGCTCCTGCCCTTTCACATCGCGCAGATCGCGGCTGAAATTGGCGGGCTGCACTTCGCCAGCCTCGGCAGGTGTCATCGGCGATTGGCCGGTGTAATGCCGCACCACTTCGGATAAAGACGCCGCCGCAAGCACTTGCGTTGCCCCAACCCAAGCCGCTTCGGCACCACAGGCCTTGGGGCAAAGCAACGTGCGATCCGCCTCGGCGGCGGCCATTGCGGCCGGTAGTGCGCCGATCACCGCGATCAGGCGGCCATCAAGCGACAATTCCCCCAGCGCCACAGTGCACTCTATCTCGTCCTTGGGAATAATCTCCAGCGCTGCCAACAGTGCCAGCGCAATCGGCAGATCAAAATGCGAGCCTTCCTTGGGCAGATCGGCGGGCGACAGGTTTATGGTAATCCGCTTTGACGGCAGCGCGATTGACATTGACGCCAGCGAAGCACGCACGCGCTCTTTCGCCTCGGACACCGCTTTATCGGGCAGGCCTACGATGGAAAATGACGGCAAGCCGGGCGCGACGGCGCATTGCACTTCGACAATCCGCGCCTCGACCCCTTCAAACGCCACTGTATACGCCCGCGCCACCATCTGGTTACTCCGTTCACCGTGGTTAACGGATAGCGGGGCAAAGGTTTACGAATGGTAAAGGGCCATGAACTTTGGCCAAGCTTCTGGGTCTGCAACTGTTTTGTCACGGCAGAATCGGTTGCAAAAGCCCCAGACCTTGCCGCCAAGTTCCATATAGTCGGTCACAGGCTTGCCAGAATACGGGCAGTTGGCATTAACCGACGGGCCGTGTGCAACGGCTTTGGCGGCCAAAACCTGCGGTCCCGGCCATGGGCGGCGCGGGTAGTCACGATAGTAATAGTCTTGGTCGGCACCATCGACCAACCCCATTGCCCGCCAGCGCCGAAATGACGGCTGCGCCAGATGTGCCATCACATACGCCGCAGCCTTGGCCCCAACCGGCAAGTTGTAACCCGCGATCCGCCCAGCAACTGGCGCGAAAAACGCATCAGCGGCAGAATAGTCGCCACACAGCCACGGCCCCTTGGCCGCAGTTTCACGTCGCGCCCATGACCAGAGTACCTGAAGCCGGTCAAGATCAGCTAACACGGCGTCCGGTGGTGCGCAGTCTTCATAGCTGACACGCAGGTTCATCGGGCAATGGCTGCGCAAAGCGGTGAAGCCTGCGTGCATTTCAGCCGCCAAAACACGGGCAACAGCGCGCGCTTTGGGATCGGCTGGCCAGATGCCCGCATCGGGATGGCGCGACGCCAGTTCTTCGGCAATCGCCAGCGTTTCGGGCACTACGGTGCCGTCCGGTGTCCGCATGGTGGGAGCGGTTCTGCCCGGAAAGAAATCCTTCAACAGGATTGCCAATTCATCGGTATAAAGCCGCGCCGAATGGGTTCTGACTGGAATGCCAAACGCATCAAACAGCAGCCAACCGCGCAAGGACCAGCTGGAATAAGCGCGGTCGCCAATGGCAAGGTCATAGGTCATCAAAGCCTCCGTCAAAGGTTGCGGCAGGGGTAGACGGTGTGGCGTCATCTGGAAAGTGCGGATTTGTGGGCCTATCCATCACGCAATGTGATTGATCCGGCCAAGCTGCCAGCCGTCTGCGCCGTGCGTCATCTCGGTAATTGAAAACGGGTCGATCCGGTGCGAGAACGTCTGTTCCGGAGTCAGATTGTCGGCGCGTTGCAACGCCGACAGGATAGCGCCGAAATGGGCGACAATGACGATGTTGCGCCCCGCGAAACTGCCCAGCAGGCGGTCCGTCGCCGCCCAGATGCGAGCGTTGATGTCATTCCAGCTTTCACCACCGGGTGGTCGCACGTCACCCGGCTGGTTCCAGAACGAGTTGATAAGGATGGGGTTTTCCGCCTCGATTTGGGAATGGCTGCGCAATTCCCAATCGCCAAAGTGCATCTCTCGCAGCCTATGATCATGGGGCAAGCGGTTGCGCGCGCCCTGCACAGCGTCTGCCGTTGCCACTGCGCGGATCAGGTCTGACGATAGAATAACGGCGTCCTGCGGCAGGTAGGCCGCCAGACGTGCAATCGCAGCCTGATCAGACAGATCGGCTGGCAGATCGGACCAACCCACCATTGTTTTCGCATGCGTCGGGCCGTGCCGCACCCACCAGAACCGGGTCATTCGGCGGCGTCCGGCATCTGGCCTTTCAGCACAATCGACAAGCCTGCCATAACGGCAATCACCAGATCGGCCTGCGCGGCCATGCGCTGGTTCAGCCTGCCTTGCGCATCTTGAAACCGGCGGGCAAGGGCATTGTCGGGCACGATAGACCAGCCAACCTCGTTTGAAACCACAACTACAGGGGCGGCACAGGCATTGATCGCCATCAGCAAACGGCCCGCCTCGGCATCAAGATCATTCTCCGCCAGCATATGGTTTGAGAGCCAAAGCGTGGCACAATCCACCAACACGACCTCGTCCGCGCGGGCCTCGGCCAAAGCCCCTGCCAGATCAAGCGGTGCTTCAACTGTTAGCCAGTTGCCCCCCCGCTGATCACGATGTTTCGCGATGCGGGCCTGCATTTCATAATCCCATGCTTGGGCAGTGGCGATGTAGCGGCGTGGGCGATTTGTGGCTGTCGCCAGCGACTCGGCAAGCCGTGATTTGCCAGATCGTGCCCCGCCAATGACAAGTGTAAACCCTGAGGCCGAATTTTTGCGGGAACTTTTTGATCCAGTCACGGGTTAGCCTCGTAATATCAAAGGTAAACGGCAAGTTAAGCCGATGGCGATTGTTTTGGCGGGGGTTTTTGATGGCACTCGATAGATATAACGATCAAACCATGTCTCGCCAAGCGATGAAGGCGGAACTGCTTGATGCCGAAACGGAATTGTGCCTTGCCTATGCGTGGCGTGATCAGCGTGACGAGGCGGCGCTGCACCGATTGATCACCGCCTACATGCGGCTGGCGATTTCGATGGCATCAAAGTTTCGCCGGTACGGCGCGCCGATGAATGACCTGATTCAGGAAGCGTCACTTGGGTTGATGAAAGCTGCCGACAAGTTCGATCCCGATCGCGGTGTGCGGTTTTCGACCTATGCGGTTTGGTGGATCAAAGCGTCGATCCAAGACTACGTGATGCGCAATTGGTCGATGGTACGTACCGGGTCGACCAGCAGCCAGAAGTCGCTGTTCTTCAACCTGCGGCGGGTGCAAGCCAAGCTGGAACGTGAAGCGACGGCAGTGGGCGAAGTGCTGGATGGCCACCAGCTGCGTGAGCGGATCGCCCGCGAAGTGGGCGTGCCTTTGGCGGATGTAGAAATGATGGAAGGTCGTTTGGCGGGGTCAGACTATTCGCTGAACGCGACGCAATCATCGGAAGATGACGGTCGCGAGTGGATCGACATGTTGGAAGATGATCGGGCACAGGCTGCCGATGTTGTGGAAAATACACATGATACGGCACACTTACGTGGATGGCTGGTGAATGCGATGCAGGCGTTGAATGCGCGTGAACGCTACATTGTGGCCGAGCGGAAGTTGCGCGAAGAGGCGCGCACACTGGAAAGCCTCGGAACCGAGCTTGGTCTTTCGAAGGAACGCGTGCGGCAGTTGGAGGCGGCGGCGTTTGGCAAAATGCGCCGGTCGTTGGAAGCACAGTCCAGCGAAGTGCAGTTCTTCCGCGTTTGATACGCCTGTTGCGCGGGTGGTTGAGTTCCGCAAGCTTGCCGCCTAAACCTATGGCAGCCCCCCTTGGGCCGGAGCCCGACCTATGATGCCAGGCAAACGCATTCTTCTGATTATTGGTGGTGGCATTTCCGCCTACAAATCGCTTGATCTGATCCGGAAGCTGCGCGAGGCGGGGGCGTCGGTGACGCCCGTGATGACCCGGGCCGCGGCAGAATTTGTGACCCCTCTGTCGGTTGCGGCTTTGGCGGGCGAGAAGGTTTATCAACAGCTGTTCGATCTGACCGACGAGGCCGAGATGGGGCATATCCAGCTAAGCCGGGTTGCCGACTTGATTGTTGTCGCCCCGGCGACTGCCGATCTGATGGCCAAGATGGTCGGCGGGCGGGCGGATGATCTGGCATCGACCCTGCTGTTGGCGACGGACACCAAAGTTTTGGCCGCCCCTGCAATGAACGTGCGGATGTGGCAGCACCGTGCAACCCAGCGCAATCTGGCGCAGCTGCGGGCGGATGGGGTTTTGTTTGTTGGCCCGAACGAGGGCGAGATGGCGTGTGGCGAGTTTGGTCCGGGCCGGATGGCGGAGCCGTTGGAGATTTTGGCGGCGATTGAGGCCGAGTTGAACCATGGCCCGCTGACTGGTCAGCACGCGCTGGTGACATCGGGGCCGACGCATGAACCCGTTGATCCTGTGCGATATATCGCCAATCGGTCATCAGGCGCGCAGGGGGCCGCTGTGGCGGCGGCGCTGCGTGATTTGGGGGCACATGTGACGTTTGTAACGGGGCCTGCGCTGGTGCCGCCACCGGCGGGTGTCACGGTGGTAAAGGTGGAAACCGCCCAGCAGATGCTGGCGGCGGTGGAGGCGGCTTTGCCCGCCGATGTGGCGGTTTTTGCGGCGGCGGTTGCAGATTGGCGGGTGGCCAATGCCGGGGATCACAAGATGAAAAAGGATGCGGGCGGCAAGGGGCCTGCTTTGAGTTTTGCCGAAAACCCGGACATTCTGGCGCGGGTTAGCCAGATGAAAGCCGGTCGGCCAAAACTGGTGATCGGCTTTGCTGCCGAAACCGACGATGTGCTGGCCCATGCTGTGGCAAAGCGGGCGCGTAAGGGGTGTGACTGGATCATCGCCAATGATGTATCGGCAGGCACCGGCATCATGGGTGGAACGGAAAACGCGGTGACGCTGATTTCGGATACGGGTGCGGAGACATGGCCCCGGATGGAAAAGACGAGCGTCGCCAAAAGGTTGGCGCAGAAGATTGCCGAGGCTTTGGCATGAAAGAATTCGCGAAGGCTTGCCAAGTCTGTGTGGGATTACTTTTAGCGCGCAGCGGTAAACAAAGGGTAAGCGGCAAGCGCGTGGCCTCCGGCGGGGATATTTTTGCAGAAACGAAGGTGGGTAAAACTTGACGCCGGTGTTGCGCCTTTTGTGGGAAGATTGGGCGGATCAAGGCCTGCCGCTGCCGAGTTATGAGACGGCGGGGGCGGCGGGGGCCGATATTCGGGCGAATTTGCTGCCGGAACAGCGGGAGCATGGGTTTGTATTGCAGCCGATGCAGCGGGCAATCGTGCCAACCGGGTTTCGGGTTGAAATACCGCTGGGCTTTGAAATGCAGTTACGGCCACGGTCGGGTTTGGCCTTGAAACATGGGATTTCATTGCCGAATACGCCGGGCACCATCGATAGCGACTATCGCGGGCCGTTGGGGGTGGCGTTGATCAACTTTGGTCCGACGGACTACGTGGTCCGGCATGGCGACCGGATTGCGCAGATGATTGTGGCCCCGGTGGTGCAGGCGCGGTTCGAGGTGGTGGAGGCGCTATCCGATACGGCGCGGGGCGAGGGGGGCTTTGGCTCTACCGGGCTGGGATGATCCTTGTTTTGATCATGGCGGCGGGGCTTTGGGGGGCGGGGGCTTTGCTGCGCGCGCCGCTTGGGTTGCGGTTGGGGATGATTGGGGCGCTGTGGGTGGGGGTTGTGGGCCTGCATTTGACGTTGCCCGAGGGGCATTCGTTGCGGTCGGCGACAGGGAATGATGCGCGGATTTGGCTGGTTTTGGGCGGATTTGCGGTGGTTGGGTGGGGGTATTTTGCCGCGGTGGGCAGGCTGAAAAGCCGGGTGACGGCGGTTTTGCCGACGGTTTCTAATAGTGCGTTTCGGGCGGCGGAGTTGGACCGATATGCGCGGCATATCATGCTGCGCGAGATTGGCGGGCCGGGGCAGCGACGGCTGAAGGACGCTAAGGTTCTGGTGATCGGGGCGGGCGGATTGGGGTCGCCCGCGCTGCTGTATATGGCCGCTGCAGGGGTTGGGACCATTGGCGTTGTTGATGACGATGTGGTTGAAGGATCAAACCTTCAGCGCCAGATTATTCATGCAGATCAACGTATTGGCATGGCGAAAGTGCAGTCCGCGATGGTCGCGATGACAGACCTTAATCCGTTCATCGACGTGCGCCCCTATCAGCGGCGGCTGACGGATAGTATCGCGTCGGACCTGATCGCGGATTACGATATGGTGCTGGACGGGTCGGACAATTTTGATACGCGCTATCTGGTGAACCGGGTTTGCGTGGCCCTGGGCAAGCCGTTGATTTCCGGGGCGATCACGCAATGGGAAGGGCAGTTGTCGCTGTTTGATCCCGCGCATGGAAGCCCTTGTTATGAGTGCGTTTTTCCAGTGCGACCAGCGCCCGGAATGGTGCCGACCTGTGCCGAGGCGGGGGTTGCGGCACCGCTGCCGGGGGTGATTGGGGCGATGATGGCGATGGAGGCGGTGAAACATATCACCGGGGCGGGCAAAACTTTGCGCGGACGATTGATGATCCACGATGCGCTGTTTGCGGAGACGCGGGTGATTGGGGTGAAGCGGCGTGTGGATTGCGCTGTGTGTGGCGTAAGCCATTGAGGACGTTGGTTTAATCTGCGGCGTTGGCCGATTTTGCGGTGTATGATAGCTGTGCACTATCTGTGCACCCCCTGTGCTGACGCGCGGTAGGTGCGGGCAGCGTTAACTATGATGCGCGAATCGACGAAATAGGGGGGCGGGCGCATGCAGCTTGAGGGATCATGTCACTGCAAGGCGGTGACGTTTCGGGTTGGGTCGGCGCATCCGTATCCGTTTAACCTTTGCTATTGCGAAGTGTGCCGCAAGACTGCAGGGGCGGGGGGCTTTGCCATCAATCTGGCGGCGGAGTTTGGCACGCTGAAGGTTGAGGGCGCGGAAAACATCGCTGTGTACCGGGCGACGATTGCCGATCATGCGATGGGGGCCGCCGAGGTGAGTTTGGCGGAGCGCAGTTTCTGCCGCATCTGCGGATCGGCGCTTTGGCTGTGGGATCCGCGCTGGCCGCATCTGGTGCACCCACATGCGTCGGCAATTGATACGGCCCTGCCGGTGCCGTCGGAGCGGACGCATCTGATGCTGGGCAGCAAGGCCGGTTGGGTTGTGCCGCAAGTTGCAGCGGGGGATCAGCAGTTTGAGCGGTATCCAGAGGAAAGCATTGCCGAGTGGCATGAACGGCTGGGGTTGACGGCGTGAGGTGGGGGGCGCGGCTGTTTGCGAGCTCACACTTAGGGGCGTCTTTGTGATATAGGAGGCTTTACAGCCACTGCCCGGCTGTGTTTGCCGGTATTTTGCGGCGCGATAGGCTGGGTTCAGCTTGCTGGTTTCAATGGCAGATTGCAGGGTGGACCGGCCCCAATTTGGGGGGACTTTCGAAAATGGCGTTCTATTTGTATCAGATGTCTTACACACCGGAGGCGTTCAAAGCGTTGGTGGCCAAACCTAGCGACAGGGAAGCTGCCGCAGCGAAGTTGATCGAGTCGCTGGGCGGCAAGCTGCACAATCTGTTTTTCGCCTTTGGTGGCCATGATGTGATCTGCCTGATTGAAGGGCCGGATGACAAGTTTATGGCGGCAGGGGCGATGGCGGTGGCGGCTTCGGGAACGGCGTCGTCATCATCCACCATCAAGTTGATGACGGCGAAGGATGCGCAGGAAGCGATGAAGATGGCCGGTAAGGCCACGGGCGCGTACTCGCCGCCCATGGGGTGATCGGAATGTTCTAGGTAAGCGGCAACCGATGCAGGTTTGCATTGGTTGCCCGCGCTTGCATACTCCCGGCAAGATCGGCAATAGTTGTGCATTCGATCCGTGACAGGGAGTTCACACCAATGAAATTTATCACTGCCCTTGTCGGGCTTGCCATGATGAGTTCGACCGCCGCGATCGCCCAAGACCTGCCGGATCTGGCGGGCAAGGAAATTGTGGTGGTGACAGAGAACGCCTATCCGCCGTTGCAGTTTCTGGACAAGGCCGGGGCCGCGATTGGCTGGGAATATGACGCGATGGCCGAGATTGCAAAGCGCCTGAACGTGACGGTGAAGTACGAAAATACCAGCTGGGATGCGATGATACCGGCGGTGGCTGAAGGCCAGTACGATATGGGGATGACGGGCATCACCATCAAAGATGAACGCAAAGAGCAGGTCGATTTTTCAGACCCCTACATGCGGTCTGAAATGCTCATGATCGTGCGTGGCGATGAGGCGCGGTTTACTGATGCGGCGACGTTCGCGGCGATCCCCGATCTGCTGGTTTCGGCGCAGCCGGGAACGTCGCCGTTCTATGCGGCGATCTATAACATCCTGGATGGCAACGAGGAAAACCCGCGGGTCATCAAGTTTGAAACCTTTGGTGCGGGGCTGGAGGCGTTGAAGGCGGGCGACGTGGATCTGACGCTGTCGGATTCGACGGCGGCCAATGGCTATGTCGCGGCATCTGACGGTGGGTTGAAGATCATCGGCGAGCCGCTGGCATCGGAAGACTTCGGGTTTATCTTTCCGAAGGGATCAGACCTTGTAGCGCCGATAAACGCGGCGATCGCGTCCATGAAGGCGGATGGCACGATGGATGCGCTGAACCAGAAATGGTTTGTTGACTACAAGTTTGAATAAGGGTTTGGGCCGTACGAATTTGGCCCCGGTGGCAGCATCGCCGGGGCTTTTTTCATGACGCCGCACACTAAGCCCGACAAGGATTTTCCCTACTGGCTTTTGCTCATCATCGCGGTGGGGGTGTTTCTGTTTTACAAAATCTGGGCGGACCCGCTGTATTCGGGGGTTCTGCAGACGCTGTCGGCCGGGATTGTGACAACGCTTATGGTGACGCTGGTGTCGTATAGCGGGGCCTGCGTTTTGGGGCTTGGGCTGGCGGTGGCGGGGGTGTCGCGGTTTATCGTGCTGCGGCAGGCGGCGCGGTTCTACATCGAGATCATGCGCGGCATCCCGATTATTGTGCTGCTGTTGTATGTGGCCTTTGTGGGCGCGCCTGGCTTGGTGGCGCTGATCAATTGGGTGGCGGGGCCTTTGGCGTTTGACCCGGTTCGGGCGCGGGATTTTCCGTTGCTTTACCGGGCGATATTTGCGCTGATCCTGGCGTATTCGGCGTTTCTGGCGGAGATTTTTCGCGCCGGTTTGCAGGCAGTGGACAAGGGCCAGATTGAGGCGGCGCAGGCCCTGGGCCTGACTGGGTGGCAAAGGTTTCGCCATATTGTGTTTCCGCAGGCGTTTCGGCTGATCTTGCCGCCTTTGGGCAATGATTTCGTGGCGATGGTGAAGGATTCAAGCCTTGTTGCCGTGCTCGGGGTGGGGGATGTGGCGCAGCTGGGCAAGGTGACGGCGGCGGGGAATTTCCGGTATTTCGAGACGTACAATGTGGTGGCGCTGATTTATCTGACGATGACAATTTCGCTGTCGCTGCTGATGCGCCGGCTGGAGGCGCGGTTGCGCGGCAAAGACCAACGGTAGTGCATTTGGGCGCGCTGCAAGATGAGTATTTTCGCAAAGAAAAAGCCGGGTCTGGACCTTGCATCGGGTGGAGCATAGCCTTTGGCAAAAGGGAGAATTGCTATGACGAATGCGCTGCTGGCGGCTTGGGATGGTGAATTTGGGTTGCCGCCGTTCGGCGCGATTAAGGATGAGGATTTTGCGCCGGCGTTTGAAGCGGCGTTAGCGGAGGCGCGTGCGAATATTGCGGCGATTGCTTATGGGGCGGATGCGCCGACGTTTGCCAATACGATTGAGGCGATGGAATTGGCGGAAGGGTTGCTCGACGGGGTGGGGGGCGTGTTTTACAACCTTGCCGGGGCGGATAGTACCGAGGCGCGCGAGGCGCTGCAGCGCGATTTGGCCCCGAAGATGAGCGCGTTTGCGTCGGAGGTGACCAACAATGCGGCGCTGTTTGCGCGGGTAGAGGCGTTGTGGGAACGGAGAGCGACGCTGGGGCTGACAGCGGAACAGGGCCGTGTGTTGGAATTGTATCGGCAGATGTTCGTGCGGTCTGGCGCGTTGCTGCAAGGGGCGGCGTCGGAGCGGCTGACGGAAGTGAAATCGCGGCTGGCGGTGTTGGGGACGGCGTTTAGCCAGAACCTGCTGGCAGATGAGCGGGAATGGTTCATGCAACTGTCCGAGGCGGACCTTGAAGGGCTGCCGGAGTTTGTGGTGGCGTCAGCGCGGGCGGCGGGGGTGGAGAAGGGCGTGCCGGGGCCGGTGGTGACGTTGAACCGTTCTTTGATCGTGCCGTTCTTGCAGTTTTCGCCGAAGCGGGAGTTGCGCAGGCGCGCCTATGAGGCGTGGGGGCTGCGTGGGGCGAATGGCAATGATGCTGACAATCGGGGGATTGCGGCAGAGACGTTAGCGTTGCGGGACGAGCGGGCGAAGTTGCTGGGCTATGCGAGCTTTGCCGATTTCAAGCTGGAGCCGGAGATGGCGAAAACGCCGGGCGCGGTGCGTGATTTGCTGATGCGGGTGTGGGAGCCTGCCAAGCGCACGGCCAACGCGGATGCGGCCGTGCTGGAAGCGATGATGCATGCGGACGGGGTGAACGGCGATCTGGAACCGTGGGATTGGCGCTATTATTCGGAAAAGCGCCGGGTGCTGGAGCATGATCTGGATGAGGCGGTTTTGAAGCCGTATCTGAGTTTGGACGCCATGCTGGGGGCGCAGTTCGATTGTGCCAACCGATTGTTCGGGCTGGAGTTTCGGGAATTGGCGGTGCCGCTTTACCACCCGGATGCGCGGGCTTGGGAAGTGACGCGCGAGGGCCGCCACGTGGCGGTGTTTATCGGGGATTATTTCGCGCGCGGATCGAAACGGTCGGGAGCCTGGTGTTCGGCGATGCGTAGCCAGCGGAAGCTGGGCGGCGAGGTGCGGCCGATTGTGGTGAATGTCTGCAATTTCGCGAAGGGGGAGCCGAGCCTGCTGTCGTATGATGATGCGCGCACGTTGTTCCACGAATTTGGCCATGCGCTGCATCAGATGCTGTCGGATGTGACCTATGGGTTTGTGTCGGGCACATCGGTGGCTCGGGATTTTGTCGAACTGCCGAGCCAGTTGTATGAACATTGGTTGGAAGTGCCGGAGGTGCTGGAGAAACACGCGCGGCATTATGCGACGGGCGAGCCGATGCCTGCGGATATGCTGCGGCGGCTGTTGGCGGCGGGGACGTATGATCAGGGCTTTGCGACGGTCGAATTTGTGTCGTCGGCGCTGGTTGATCTGGCGTTCCATGAGGGGGCAGCGCCTAACGATCCGATCGCCATGCAGGAGGCGGTTTTGACGGGGTTGGGGATGCCGAATGCAATCCGGATGCGCCATGCGACGCCGCATTTCGCGCATGTGTTTTCGGGGGATGGATATTCGTCGGGGTATTATTCCTACATGTGGTCGGAGGTGATGGATGCGGATGCGTTTGCCGCTTTTGAAGAGGCTGGCGGGGCGTTTGATAAGGGCGTGGCGGCGAAGTTGGAGAAGTTCATATTAAGCGCGGGCGGATCGCAGGATGCCGAGGCTTTGTATATGCAGTTTCGCGGGCGGATGCCGGGGGTTGAGGCGCTGTTGAAGGGGCGTGGGCTGTTGGAGGTGGTTTAGTGGGCGAGCGCCGGGGGACTAGTCCCCCGGACCCCCTAGGATATTTGTGAACAGAAAAAGCTGTCAGGGGTGACGGAGGGCGCTGGGGGCGAGCCCGAATTGGCGGCGAAACGCGCGGGACAGAGTGGAAGCGGAGCTGAAACCAGTGCGCAGGGCGATTTCGGCTAAGGGGTGGCGCGTGTCGGTAATCAGGCGGCGGGCGGCGCTTAGGCGGAGTTGCAGGGCGTAGACGCCGGGTGTTAGCCCCACGTCTTTGCGGAACAGGGTTTCCAAGTGGCGCGGCGACAGGTTGATGACGGCGGCGGTTTGGGCGATTGGTTCGGGGGTTTCCAGCAGGCTTTCCATACGGGCGATGGCAGCGGCGACACGCGGGTCCAGGCGCGGGTCGGAGGGTGGGGTGATTTGTGGCGCGGTGCCGTCTTGCGCCGTGGTAATGAAGGACGCAGCGACTTGTAGGGCTGTGGCGGGGCCATGGCGCGACCTGATCAGATGCAACATCAGATCGGCGGCGGGAGCGGCACCACCTGCGGTAAAGCGTTTTCTGTCAATAACATAGCGATCCGGCAGGACGGTGATGTCTGGATGCGCGGCGGCGAAATCTTCGTGATCTTCCCAGTGGACGGTGGCTTGGTAGCCCGCAAGCAGCCCCGCGCGGGCCAGCACCCAACCGCCTGCATCGATGCCGCCTATGGCTTTGAACCGATGTGCCATGCGTGACAGATCGCGGATCAGCGGGGCGGTGGCCATTTCGGATTGGCGGTAGCCTGCGATGACGATCAGGGCGTCAGCACCGAGGGCGGTTTTGAGTGGGCCGGACGAGGGCAGTTCGATGCCGCAGGTGAGTGGAATGGGCATGCCATCGGGCGAGACGACGCGCCAGCGGTAGGCATCGTGGCCGAGGTGGCGGTTGGCGGAGCGTAAGGGATCAAGGGTGCTGGCGACTTCGAGGATCGATGCTTGTGGCAGAACCAGCACGGCGATTGTCAACGGGTCTGCTGAGGGGGTAAAGATTTGTGCGGTTTGTGCCATGAATTGTTCGTAATATGCGATACGTTGTGTGGCAAGGGCGTTAGGGTAGAGTTAGACAAGGGGAGATGATCATGCCGTTAGCGATGAACCGGGAGGTGTTTATCACCTGTGCCGTTACAGGGTCGGGGAGCACGCAGGACCGCAGTTTGCATGTGCCGCGTTCTCCGTCACAGATCGCTGAGAGCGCCATCGCGGCGGCTAAAGCGGGGGCGGCGGCGGTGCATTGCCATGTGCGCGATCCGGAAACGGGGAAGCCGTCGCGCGATCTGGCCCTGTACCGGGAAGTGACAGAGCGGATCAGGGACAGTGCGACGGATGTGGTGTTGAACCTGACGGCGGGGATGGGGGGCGATCTGCTGTTTGACGGAACGGAAAGCATGGTTGCATCGGGGCGCAGCGATATGGCGGGGGCTGCCGCGCGGGTGGCGCATGTGGTGGAGTGCAGACCCGAGATTTGCACGCTGGATTGTGGCACGATGAATTTCAACGAGGCCGATTACGTGATGGTCAACACGCCGGGCATGCTGCGCGATATGGGCGCGCGGATGCGGGATGCGGGGGTGCGGATCGAGATCGAGGCGTTTGATACGGGGCATTTGTGGTTTGCCAAGGAATTGGTGAAGGAAGGGGTCATTCCGTCGCCAGTGCTGGTGCAATTGTGCATGGGGGTGCCGTGGGGTGCGCCGGACGATCTGAACACGTTTATGGCGATGGTGAACAACGTGCCGGGTGATTGGCATTGGTCGGCGTTTTCTATTGGTCGCAATCAGATGCCGTATGTGGCGGCGAGCGTGATTGCGGGCGGGAATGTGCGGGTGGGGCTGGAGGATAACCTGTGGCTGGATAAGGGCGTGCTGGCGACCAATGCGCAACTGGTGGAGAGGGCGGTTGGGATTATCTCGGCGTTGGGGGCAAGGGTGATTACGCCAGCAGAGGTGAGGGCGAAGCTGGGGTTGGTGAAGCGCGGGCCGGTGGCGCGATGATCTGGGCGGCTTTGGCCGGGTTGATTGCGTTGATCTTGGTGCCACGGGTGGCGAACGGCGCGCGAGGGCTTGGAGTGGCGGTGCTGGCGGGCGTGGTGATCTGCGGCGCAGTTTGGTTTGGCTGGGCGGATGGTTTGCCGACGGCGACCGATCGGGCGGTGCCGCTGATCGGGATTATTGCGGCGGGGGCGGCGTTTGGGTTTGGCGTGCTGACGCGCGGAGTGGTTCTGGTTGGGCGGGCGCGGGGGTGGCCGGGGGCTACGGATATTGTCATGACGGCGAGTGTGGCCGTGATGTTCGGCTACGGGTTTTTGCGTTTGTTTGATGTGCTTTAGGCAAGGCACCAAGGGGTGGGATAGATGACGAAGGCACGTAAAGTCGCGATCATTGGCGGCGGGGTTATTGGCGGCGGTTGGACTGCGCGGTTTTTGCTGAATGGCTGGAATGTCAGCGTCTACGATCCGGGTCCGGCGGCGGAGCGTAATGTTGGCATCATGCTGGCCAATGCACGCCTCGCAGTGCCTGCCCTGTCCGATGTGCCGATGCCGCCAGAAGGAGAGTTGTCTTTTGCGGGCACCATGGCCGAGGCGTTGGAGGGGGCGGAATATGTTCAGGAAAGCGTGTCAGAGCGACTGGAAATCAAGCACGCTGTCTATGCCCAGATGCAGCAGTCGAACCCGGACATTCTGATTGGGTCGTCAACCTCGGGCTATAAAGCGGTGGATTTGCAGAAAGGTGCCGTGGCACCGCAGAACATCATCGTCGCCCATCCGTTCACCCCGGTCTATCTGCTGCCGCTGTGCGAAATATCCGCCTCGGCCGCAAACTCGCCCGAAGTGATCGCGCGGACTGTCGGAATTGCCCGTGACATCGGCATGTTTCCTCTGGTGATGCGCAAGGAGATCGACGCCTTCATCGGCAGCCGGTTCCTCGAGGCGGTCTGGCGCGAGGCGCTGTGGATGCTGAAGGACGGCATCGCCACAACCGAAGAAATCGACGACGCGATCCGCATGAGCTTTGGGTTGCGCTGGGCACAGATGGGGCTGTTCGAGAATTACCGCATTGCCGGGGGCGAGGCCGGGATGCGGCATTTTATGGCGCAGTTTGGGCCGTGCCTGAAATGGCCCTGGACCAAGCTGACCGATGTGCCGGAATTCAATGACGAGCTGGTCGATCTGGTGGCAGGCCAGTCGGATGCGCAGTCGGGGCATATGCCAATCCGCGATCTGGAACGGCTGCGGGATCAGAATCTTGTTGGCATTTTGCGGTCCTTGAAAGACCGCAATGTCGGGGCGGGCCGCGTGCTGCGCGAGCATGACGAACGGCGGCGGGCGGAATTTCACGCCGAAAAGCGCGGGGCGGATGGCGCGCCGTTGGTGATGGCACGGATGCAGGTGCTGCCGGCGTGGATTGATTACAACGGCCACATGACGGAAAGCCGCTATCTGTTTGCGTCATCCGAAACGGTGGATGCGTTTTTGCGGCTGATCGGGGCTGATCTTGATTATGTGAAAACCGGGTTCAGTTATTACAGCGCCGAAACCCACATCATGCATCTGGGTGAGGCCAAGGTGGGCGACACGCTGACGGGCACGCTGCAGGTGCTGTCGGCAGATGACAAGCGCATTCGGGTGTTTGTGCGCATTCTGAAGGGTGATGCGACCGTGGCGACGTTAGAGCAGATGTTGCTGCATGTGGATATGGCGGCAGGCAAGACCTGCGCGGCACCGGATGCAATTTTGGCAAGGCTGTTGCCGATTACCGAAGCGCATGCCGGGTTGCCGATGCCCGAGGCGGCGGGGCGGTATATCGGCAAGCCGCGCGGGGGGGCATAGCCATGGATTTCGGGATGACCGAAGAACAGCGGATGATCGTCGACACCACGCGGGCGTTTGTGGAAAACGAGCTGTATCCGCACGAGGCGATGGTCGAACGCACTGGCCATTTGCCGATGGAGTTGGTGAAGGAGTTGCAAGCCAAGGCGATGCAGGCCGGGCTTTACGCGGCCAACATGCCTGCCGAGGTGGGTGGTGCGGGGTTGGATACGCAGTCCTGGCTGCTTTACGAAAAAGAACTTGGCCGGGCGAATTATGCGTTGCATTGGACGTGTGTCGCGCGACCATCGAACATTTTGCTGGCGGGCAATGAAGAACAGCGGCAGCGCTATTTGTACCCCTGCATTCGTGGCGAGACATGGGATTGTCTGGCGATGACTGAACCCGGTGCCGGATCGGATTTGCGCGGTATGAAGGCGTCGGCACGCCCGGATGGCGATGACTGGATCTTGAACGGCACCAAGCATTTCATCAGCCATGCCGATAGTGCGGGCTTTACCATTGCCTTCATGGCAACCGGCGAAGAGGCCACGTCGCGTGGGGTGAAAAAGCGGATCACCGCGTTTTTCGTCGATAAGGGCACGCCGGGGTTCACCGTTCGCGACGGCTATCGCAATGTCTCGCACCGGGGCTACACCAACGCGCTGCTGGAATTTGACGATTGCCGCCTGCACAAGCGCCAGATTTTGGGCGAAGTACATCTGGGGTTCGAGGTGGCAAATGCCTGGCTGGGGGCGACGCGGCTGCAGGTGGCCTCAACTTGTCTGGGGCGGGCGGAACGGGCGCTGGGGCATGCGATTTCCTATGCCGCCGAACGCAGCCAGTTCGGCCAGCAGATCGGCAAGTTTCAGGGGGTGTCGTTCAAGCTGGCTGATATGGCGATGGAGTTGAAAGCGGCGGAATTGCTGACGCGCGAGGCGGCTTGGAAGTACGATCAGGGGTCGGTGACCGAAGGCGATATGGCGATGGCCAAGCTGAAAGCGACCGAGGTGCTGGCGATGATTGCTGATGAGGCGATCCAGATCCACGGCGGCATGGGGCTGATGGAGGAACTTCCGTTGGAGCGCATCTGGCGCGATGCGCGGGTGGAACGGATTTGGGAAGGCACGAGCGAGATTCAGCGGCACATCATCAGTCGGGAATTGCTGCGGGCGGTTGGGGGGTAGGAACTTTTGGTGCCTCCGGCGGGGATATTTAGGAACAGAAAAAGTAACGGGGTATTAACTTTGTTGCGTCAATCTGATTGTGCGGTACAGGCGGGGACGCCGATGACCGTAACGGGAAAAGACACTCTGTCCTGCATGTCAGGGCAGAGTGTTGACCCATTAACCCCGCGCTTTTTCTGTTCAAAAGTATCCTCGGGGGTCCGGGGGTGGAAAACCCCCGGCTTGGTCAAGCCAGCCCGAGGCTGGGCATGAGGGATCTTTCGCGACTTCTGCGGCCGCGGTCGATTGCGGTTTTGGGCTCGGTTTGGGCGGAAAATGTGATCGCGCAGTGCCAGAAGATGGGGTTTGACGGGCCGGTTTGGCCAGTGCATCCGACGAAGGTGGCGGTCGGCGGCTTGGGGGCGTTTCCGAGTTTGGCCGATCTGCCGGGTGTGCCGGATGCGACGTTTATCGGGGTCAATCGGCATGCCACGATTGATGTGGTGGCGGAATTGTCGGCGATGGGGGCAGGCGGGGCGGTGTGTTTCGCCTCGGGCTGGACGGAAGCTGACGAGCCGGAATTGCAGGCGCGGCTGGTGCAGACGGCGGGGGATATGCCGATCTTGGGGCCGAATTGCTACGGCGTAATCAATTATCTGGATGGTGCGCTGTTGTGGCCGGATCAGCATGGCGGTCGCCGGGTGGATCGGGGCGTGGCGTTGCTGTCGCAATCGTCGAACATCGTGATCAACATGACGATGCAGGCGCGCGGATTGCCTGTGGCGTATGTGGCCTGTTTGGGCAATGCGGCGGTTGTGGGCTTGGCGGAACTGGCGGGGGCGCTGCTGGAGGATGCCCGCGTGACGGCGATTGGCATGTATATCGAGGGCATTGATGATGCCGCAGGATTTGCCGCCCTTGCGCAAGCGGCGCGGGCTGCGGGCAAGGGGGTTGTGGTGATCAAGTCGGGGAAAACCGAATTGTCGCGCACTGCGGCCGCGTCACACACGGCGTCGCTTGCGGGGGGTGGGTCGGCGTCTTCGGCCTATCTGCGCCAGATCGGGGTAGCCGAGGTGAACACGCCGTCGGAATTGCTGGAGACGCTGAAGATATTCCATCTGCACGGGGCGCAGATTGGCCGCCGCATCTGCTCGGTTTCCTGTTCAGGGGGTGAGGCGGGGGTGGTGGCGGATTTGGCCGGGCCGATGGGGATAGTGTTCGATCCGCCGTCGGGTGAGCAGCGGGCAAAGCTGGGTGAGATTTTGGGGCCGATTGTGACAATCGCCAATCCGCTGGATTATCACACCTTTATTTGGGGTGATGGGCCGCGCACCACCGATGTTTTTGCGACCATGCTGGCGGGGTATGATGCGGGGGTGTTCGTGATTGATCCGCCCAGACCGGACCGCTGCGATCCGTCGTCGTTTCAGCCTGCACTGGATGCGATTGTTGCGGCGGCGCGGATGACGGGGAAACCGGCGTTTCCGGTATCGCTGTTGCCCGAGAATTTCGACGAGACTTTGGCGATTGCGATGCTGGATCAGGGTGTGGCACCGATGATGGGGCTGGAGACGGCTTTGGCGGCGATACGGGGCGCGCAGACTGAGGCGGGGGTGGCGGGGTGGCGGCCTTTGGCGGTTGTGACCCCGTGCGAGGCTGGGTTGGTGTCGGAGGCCGAGGCGAAGACGTTGCTGGCGGGGGCGGGGGTTGCGGTGCCTAGGTTTGTGCAGGGGGCGACTTTAGTGGAGGTTTGCGAGGCGGCGGCGGGGTTAACCCCGCCCTACGTGCTGAAGGGGTTGGGGTTCGCGCACAAGACAGAAAGTGGGGCTGTGCGACTTGGATTGACCTCGCTTGAAGGCCAAGCCGAAATGCTGGGGGCGCAGGGATATTTGGTCGAAGAGATGGCGACGGGGGCGGTGGCGGAGGTGTTGGTGGGGCTGCGGCGCGACCCGGTTTATGGCGTGTCACTGACGCTTGGGATGGGCGGGGTTACGGCGGAATTGCTGGCCGATACGGTGACATTGATCTTGCCGGTGAAAGAAGATGAAATTTGGGCGGCGCTGCGCCGGTTGCAGCTGTGGCCGCTGCTGGATGGCTATCGTGGGCGGCCTAGGGGTGATGTTGCTGCACTGGTCGAGATGGTGCTGCGGTTGGCGGCGCTAATGGCGGCGGATGCGAGTTTGGATGAGGTTGAGATCAACCCGGTGTTGCTGCGCCAGAACGGCGCGGTGGCGGTGGATGCGCTGATCAGAAAGGTTTTGCCATGATGGAAATGCTGACGGGGGGGCCGATCAGGACCCGGCGCGAGGGCGCGGTGTTGGAGGTGACGCTGGATAGGCCAAAGGCCAACGCGATTGACCTCGCGACCAGCCGGATTATGGGGCTGACGTTTCGTGCTTTTCGCGATGATGACAGTTTGCGGGTGGCGATTTTGCGGGCGGAGGGGGAGAAGTTCTTCTGCCCCGGCTGGGATTTGAAGGCCGCCGCCGATGGCGACGCGGTGGATGGCGACTACGGCGTGGGCGGCTTTGGCGGCTTGCAGGAATTGCCGAACCTGAACAAGCCGGTGATCGCGGCGGTGAACGGCATTTGCTGTGGGGGCGGGCTGGAACTGGCGCTGTCTGCGGATCTTATCTTGTGCTCGGACAACGCGACATTTGCATTGCCTGAGATCCGGTCAGGTACTGTGGCGGATGCGGCGTCGATCAAGTTGCCAAAACGGATACCCTATCATGTGGCGATGGATTTGCTGCTGACCGGACGCTGGTTTGATGCGAACGAGGCGCATCGCTGGGGGATTGTGAAGGAAATTTGTGCGCCGGGCGATCTGTTGGCCAAGGCCTGGGATCTGGCGCGGCTGTTGGAAAGCGGCCCGCCGCTGGTCTATGCCGCGATCAAGGAAGTGGTGCGCGAGGCGGAAAACATGCGCTTTCAGGATGCGCTGAACCGGGTGACCAAGCGGTTGCTGCCGACGGTGGATCGGCTTTATGGCAGCGAGGATCAGTTGGAGGGCGCGAAAGCTTTTGCCGAAAAGCGGGAGCCGGTTTGGAACGGGCGGTGACAATACCGACCTGATTTGTCGCGTTTTGCTGGTTGGCATTAATTCTGCGCGCTAGGTTGGCGGCTGATGTTGGAATTGAGTATTTGGGCAAGAAAAAGCCTGAAGCTTGATCACATTGGTGGGGCGCGGGGCGTGGCAGAGACGGATTACATTGTTGTGGGGGCCGGTTCGGCGGGCTGTGTATTGGCCGAGCGGTTGACAAAATCTGGCAAAAACCGGGTGACGGTGCTGGAAGCCGGCGGATCGGATGCGCGGTTTTATGTGCATTTGCCATTGGGTTACGGCAAGTTGTTCTACAACCCTGCAGTGAACTGGCTTTACCAAACCGAACCTGACCCGGGGTTGGCGGGGAACCGCGACTTTTGGCCCAGGGGCAAGGTGTTGGGCGGGTCATCGTCGATTAACGCGATGGTTTATACGCGTGGTCATGCTCAGGATTACGACGATTGGGAAGCGGCCGGCAATGTTGGCTGGGGCTGGGCTGATGTGCTGCGAGCCTACCGGCGGATCGAGGATACCGAGGCTGGGGCCGATGCCTACCGCGGGGCTGGCGGGCCTTTGTTTGTATCGGCCAATGCCAAGGGTCTGCATCCGTTGGTGCAGAATTACATCGCGGCGTGTGGCGAGGCGGGGTTGCCGTTCAACGCCGATTTCAATGGCGCGGTGCAGGAAGGTGCTGGCCCGTATCAGATGACGATCAAGGGCGGGCGGCGCAATTCGGCGGCGCGGGCGTTTTTGCGACCGGCGATGAAGAGGCCCAATCTGACCGTAATCACACATGCGCAGGTGATGCGGGTGATTGTTGAAGGCGGTCGTGCGGTGGGCGTGGAGTATCTGCGCGGCGGGCAGCGACATATGCTGCGCGCGAAGGCGGAGGTGATTTTGGCGGGTGGGGCGATCAACTCGCCGCAGCTGTTGCAGCTCTCGGGCATTGGGCCGGGGGCGGTGTTGCAGGGGCTGGGGATTCCGGTGATTGTCGATAATGCCAATGTGGGGGATCATCTGACGGATCATCAGGGCGTGAATTACACCTACCGGATGACGGTGCCGACGTACAATGACGAGCTGCGCCCGTGGTGGGGCAAGCTGCGCGCGGGGTTGCAGTATGTGCTGGGGGGTGGCGGGCCGCTGGCGAAATCCATCAACCATGGCGGTGGTTTCTTTCGCACCTCGCCCGATTTGGCGCGACCGAATATGCAACTGTATATGCAGGCGTTTTCGACCCTTCTGCCGCGCAATGGCGAGCGGCCAGTGCTGACGCCGGACCCGTTTTCGGGCCTGTCGCTGGGCCTATCGAATTGCAGGCCGACCAGCCGAGGGCATATCCGGATCGCCAGCGCCGATCCGTTGGCGCATCCGAAGATCGTGGCCAACGCGTTTTCGACCAACCATGATGTCGAGGAGATGCTGGCGGCGGTGAAGTTTCTGCGCAAATTGGCTGGGCAGCCGTCGATGGCAAGGGTGATTGCCGAGGAACTGCGGCCCGGGCCGGACTGTGTGAGTGATGACGACTTGATCGCCGATTTCAGGGCGCGGTCGGGGACGGTGTTTCACCCAAGCTGCACCTGCAAGATGGGGCCGGAGGTGGCGACATCGGTGGTTGATGCCCGGTTGCGGGTGCATGGCGTGGCGGGGCTGCGGGTGATTGATGCAAGCGTGTTCCCGAACCTGATTTCAGGGAACACCAATGCGCCGGCGATGATGGTGGGGTGGAAGGGGGCGGAAATGGTGTTGGCGGATCGGGGGTAGGGCGCTACGGTGTGGCTTTCGGGGTTATCCCATGGTCGAGCACCTGTTCACGCAGAACTGCTGACACGCTGAATGTTTAAGCAAGGGAAAGCGACGATGAGCGATCAGACCGACCGCAACAAAGCGAACGCGGAAGCATTTTACGACATGATGTTCAACGAATGCAGGCCGCGTGAAGCCGTTGCGGCCTATGTGGGCGACGAATATATCCAGCATAACCCGCATGTGGCGGACGGAAAGGAAGCGTTCATCGCGTATTTTGAAAGGATGGCTGCAGAATATCCGGGCAAGAAAACGTATTTTAAGCGTGCCATTGCCGAGGGTAATCTTGTCGTTCTGCATTGCCACCAGATATGGCCGGGCAGCAGCGACTATGCTGGCATGGACATCTTCCGTTTCGACGACGGCGGAAAAATTGTCGAGCATTGGGACGTCTTGCAGATCATTGAAACCGGGTCGAAAAACGACAACGGGCTATTCTGAGCGTCAGCCACGCAGATGAGTTGGCCGTCAATACAGTTTGTCGCTATTCCCCCCTCGGGAACCGTTTGCTTTCTTCTAGCGTGTTCAAGTCCATGTGGTTGCGCATGTAGCGTTCGGAGGCTTTTTGCAGGGGCTGGTAATCCCATGGGAAGTAGGAGCCGTTGCGCAGGGCTTCGTAGACCACCCAGCGGCGGGCTTGGCTTTCGCGCACCGCGGCGTCGTAGGTGGCGAGGTTCCAGTGTTCGGCGACCAGTGCTTCGAACCGGCTGAAGACGCGGTCGGGGGTGGCGTTGGCCAGATTGTTCAGCTCGTGCGGGTCGGACTCGAGGTCGTAAAGCTGCACGGGGTCGGCGGGGCAATGGATGTATTTGTGCGTGCCGTGGCGGACAGCGACCATCGGGGCGATGGTGCCTTCGGCGGCATATTCCATCAGGACGGGGGCACGGTCTGCACCGGCGGCTATTGGCACCAGCGAGGTGCCGTCTGTCCATGGCATGACCTCGGCCATTGAGACGCCAGCGAGGTCGCAGAGCGTGGGGCAGATGTCGATGGTGCTGACGGGGGTGTCAATGCGGGTGGGGTCAAGACTGGGGGCGGCGATCATCAGGGGGACGCGGGCCGAGCCTTCGAAGAAGTTCATCTTGAACCAAAGCCCGCGTTCGCCCAGCATTTCGCCGTGATCCGAGGTGAAGATGATGATCGCTTCTTGGCGGGTTGCTTCCAGAACTGCGAGGATCTCGCCGATTTTGTCATCGACGTAGGAAATGTTGGCGAAATAGCCTTGGCGGGCGCGGCGGATATGGTCTGGCGTTACTGTCAGGGATCGCCAATCGCTGGCGTCCATCAGGCGTTTTGAATGCGGGTCCATTGCGTCATACGGAATGGCATCGGTTTCGGGGGCAAGGTAGGCGCAGTCGTTGTACAGATCCCAATATTTGCGACGGGCAACGAAGGGATCGTGCGGGTGCGACATGCTGACAGTCAGGCACCAAGGCCGGGCATCGTGGCCACGGGAATAGTCGTATAGCTTTTGCGTGGCTTGATGCACCACGTCGTCATCATATTCCAACTGGTTGGTGGTTTCGGCAACGCCTGCACCCGTGACCGAGCCGAGGTTGTGATACCACCAATCAATGCGTTCCCCCGGTTTGCGGTAATCGGGGGTCCAGCCGAAATCGGCGGGGTAAATATCGGTGGTGAGGCGTTCCTCGAACCCGTGCATCTGATCAGGGCCGACGAAGTGCATCTTGCCGGACAGGCAGGTTTGATAGCCTGCGCGGCGCAGGTGGTGAGCGTAGGTTGGGATGTCTGAGGCAAACTCGGCGGCGTTATCATAGACGCGGGTGCGTTTGGGCAATTGGCCTGACATGAAACTGGCGCGGGCGGGGGCGCAAAGGGGGCTGGCGGTGTAGCTGTTGGCGAACCGCACCGCGCGGGCGGCGAGGTAGCGCAAGTTGGGGGTATGCAGGAAATCGGCGGGGCCATCAGGGAACAAGGTTCCGGTCAGCTGATCAACCATTAGGATCAGGATGTTTGGTTGGGTCATCGCAGGTTTCCTTTGGTTTTGGCTGACAGTCCATTGGGAATATGATGTGGTCTGTTCTTTCTGCGACGTCAGCATGGCGGATATGGTGGAGCCTTCGGCGAGGATATTTGTGAACAGATGAAATCGGTAGAAAAGGGATTTTGCGATGCGGATTGTAACGGAGTTTCCTCGGGCAATCGTTGAGCACCCCGATCTGGGCATTGTGATGCCGGATGGCTGTCGGTTGTCGGCGCGGGTTTGGATGCCGGTGGATGCTGGGGCAAATCCGGTGCCGGCGGTGTTGGAGTACATCCCCTATCGCAAGCGGGATGGCACGTTGCCGAGGGATGAGATGATGCATCCCTATGTAGCCGGGCATGGCTATGCCTGCGTTCGGGTCGATATGCGCGGTAATGGCGACAGTGATGGGCTGATGGCCGATGAATATACGCCGCTCGAATTGCAGGATGCCTGCGATGTGATTGCGTGGCTGGCAGCACAGCCGTGGTGCACCGGTGCGGTGGGGATGATGGGCAAAAGCTGGGGTGGGTTTAACTGCCTGCAGACGGCGGCGTTGCGGCCAGCGGCGTTGAAGGCGGTGATCTCGGTTTGCTCGACTGTAGATCGGTTTGCCGATGATGTGCATTTCAAGGGCGGTTGTTTGCTGGGGGAAAATCTGGGGTGGGGGGCGGTGATGCTGTCTTATTCATCGCGCCCGCCGGACCCGGAATTGCGGGATGATTGGCGCGAGGTTTGGTTGGCAAGGCTGGAGGCGCAGCCGTTCTTGGCCCCCATATGGGCCGGGCATCAGGCGCGCGATGCGTATTGGAAGCATGGCTCGATTTGCGAGGATTATTCGGCCATTCAGGTGCCTGTGCTGTCTTATGGCGGCTGGGCTGACAACTATATGAACACGGTGGCGCATCTGGTGGAAAACATCAAAGCGCCGGTGAAGGGCATTGTCGGGCCGTGGGTGCATCAATACCCGCATACCGCCGTGCCGGGGCCGCAGATCGGGTTTTTGCAACTGGCGGTGCGCTGGTGGGATCGGTGGTTGAAAGACGTGCCGAACGGGGCAGAGGATGATGCGCCGATGCGGGCCTATATGTTGCATTCGGACAAGCCGGATGCGTCGGCCAAACACCGCGCAGGGCATTGGGTGGCGGAGGCGGAATGGCCGTCGCCGCGAGTTTCGCGGCAGGCGATGGCGCTGGGCGCAGGGGGCGTTCTGGGCGGTGCTGGGGGCACGTTGGCGGTGGCGGTAAAGACACCGCTGGATTTGGGGCTGCACGCCGGTGAATTTTTTCCGATGGGGCTGAACGCCGAAATGCCGGGCGATCAGGCGGCGGATGATGCGATGTCGGTCTGTTTCGACACGGCACCGCTGGGGGCGGAATTAAGTCTGTTCGGGGCGGCGAAACTGAGCTTGCAGATGACCTGCGACAAGCCGTTCGCGTTTCTGGCAGCGCGATTGTGTGACGTGGCACCGGACGGGTCTTCGGTGCGCATCTGCCATGGCATGTTGAACCTGCGGCACCGCGTTAGCATGGAACACCCCAGTAAGGTGCCAGTGGGGCAGGCGTTTGAGGTGACGCTGACGCTGGATCAGATGGCCTATAAACTGGCAGCGGGGCATCGGTTGCGGATTGCGCTTTCAACGACCTATTGGCCGTTCCTGTGGCCGAGTGCCGAAGCGGCGACGCTGACATTGCAGGCGGGCAGTCTGGATCTGCCGGTGCATCCCGGCGTTCCGGGCGACGAATGGGTGCCGCCGGTGGCTGAAGGAGCGACACCGTGGGCGCACCGGGTTTTGCGCAAACCACATGCCGCGCGGCGGGTGGAACGGGATTTGATCACCGGCCAGATGGCCTTGGTGGTGGAGGATGATACCGGGCTGGTCGAGAACCTGTCGCATGGTCTGATCACCGGCGAGAGGATGGCAGAGCGGTGGTCAATCAAACCTGATGATCCGCTAAGTGCCGAGGCGTTCTTTGAGTTTAATCAAAGCCTTGCGAGCGGAAACTGGACGGTTCGGACGAATGGTTGGGCGCGGATGACGGCCACCAGAAACGCGCTGGTCATGACCGCCCATCTTGAGGCGTGGGAAGGCGACGCCCGGGTTTTTGCGCGCGACTGGCAGCAAGAGGTCGCGCGAGACCATGTGTGAATTGGACTATGGGCAAAGGGTTGAAAAAAAAGATTTACGAATCTTGATAATCCGGACCATGGTTGACTCGGCAATCAACAAAAATCCCTGGGAGCGACCGATGAAAGACAAACTAGACCTGCTGCTTGATCATATTGACCAGACCCGGCTTAACCGTCGTTCGTTTCTGAACCGGTCTGCGGCGTTTGGTTTGACGGCGGCACTTGGCACATCAATGTTGCCAACGGGCGCTTGGGCGCAGGAGCCGAAGAAGGGTGGCACGCTGAAGATCGGGCTTGGCGGCGGCGAGACGACCGATGCGCTTGATCCGGGGTTGGCCGATAGCCCGGTGCCGTTTGCAGTGAACAAGCAGTGGGGCGATACCATTGTGAACACCACTGCTGACGGCGGGCTTGAGCCACGCCTTGCGGAAAGCTTTTCGTCGAACCCCGACGGTACGGAATGGACTTTTGCCATTCGTCAGGGTGTAAAGTTTCACGATGGCACCGACATGACGGTTGATGACGTGGTGGCGACGTTCAAGCGGCATTCCGACGAAAATTCGAAATCCGGGGCGTTTGGCATCATGTCGGGAATTACCGACATCAAGGCCGACGGCAACAATGTTGTCATGACGCTGTCGACCGGTAACGCCGATCTGCCCTATCTGCTGTCGGATTATCACCTTGTGGTGCAGCCAAAGGGCGGCGTCGATGACCCGAATGCAGGGATCGGCACTGGCACATGGAAGCTGGTTTCGGCCGAAGCTGGCGTGCGCTATGCGTTTGAGAAGAACCCGAACGATTGGGATGCAACGCGCGGCCATTATGACGGCGTGGAAATCATCGTGATCAACGATGCCACGGCGCGCACATCGGCGCTGCAATCGGGGCAGGTTGATATCATCAACCGGATTGACCCGAAGGTTGCCAAACTATTGGCGCAAACGCCTGGCGTTCAGGTGATGAACGTATCGGGCCGTGGCCATTACGTGTTCATCATGCACTGCGACAAGGCTCCGTTTGATAACAAAGACCTGCGGATGGCGTTGAAATACGCGATCAACCGGCAGGAAATGGTCGACAAGATCCTTGATGGCTTTGGCGGTATCGGCAACGATATTCCGATTAACGCGGCCTATCCGCTATTCACCGCACAGGCGCAATACGAATACGACGCAGCCAAGGCAGCCGAACATTACAAGGCGTCCGGCCATGATGGATCGCCGATTGTGCTGACAGTTGCTGATACCGCGTTCCCAGGGGCGGTTGATGCAGCGGCATTGTTCCAGCAATCGGCAGCGGCGGCGGGCATTCCGCTGGAGATCAAGCGGGTGCCGGATGACGGCTATTGGTCGGACGTGTGGAACGTGAACCCGTTCTGCGCCAGCTATTGGGGCGGGCGTCCGGTGCAGGATCAGATGTGGTCGACGGCCTATCTTTCGACGGCGGACTGGAACGATACCAAGTACTTCGACAAGGATATGGACGCGCTGATCTTGCAGGCCCGAGGGGAGACCGATGTCGCCAAGCGGACCGAGCTTTATGCCCAGATTGGTGCGATTGTGCATGAAGACGGCGGCACGATCTGCCCGATGTTCAACGATTTCATCGACGCGGTTTCGGACAAGATCGCCGGGTATGAGAACGATCCGAACTACGATCAGATGGGTGGCTATGTTTCGGCGAAGACCTGGTTCGCCTGAACCATGGTTCACCCCGTAATAAAACTGATTGCCCAGCGCATTGCGCTGGGCCTTCTGCTATTGTGGGCGGCGTCAGTGCTGATTTTCGTTGGCACCACGATTTTGCCGGGCGATGTGGCGCAATCCATTCTGGGCCAATCTGCGACGCCTGAAACGCTGGCCAATCTGCGGACTGAACTGGGGTTGGATCAGCCGCCGTTGACGCGTTATCTGAACTGGGCGGGAGGCGTGCTGCAGGGCGATCTGGGCAAGGCGCTGACCAATGGCGAGGACATTGCCGAGGCGATGGGCAAGCGGTTGGGCAACACGCTGTTTCTGGCGTTCTGGGCGGCGGTGGTTTCAGTGCCATTGGCGATTTTTCTGGGTCTGATAGCGGTGCGGTATCGTGATCGCTGGCCGGACAAGTTGATTTCGGGCTTTACGCTGGCGACCATTTCGGTGCCGGAATTTCTATTGGGCTATATCGCGGTGTACTTCCTTGCGGTGAAGTGGCGGCTGATGCCCTCGCTGGCGTCGATTTACGAAGGCATGACGCTGGGCGAACAGTTGTATGCCATTTCGATGCCGGTGCTGGTACTGGTGCTGACTGTTCTGGGCCACATGATGCGGATGACACGGGCGGCGATCCTGAACGTGATGCAATCGGCCTATATCGAGACGGCAGAATTGAAGGGCCTGCGCCCGATCAACGTTATCGCGCGCCATGCGTTTCCGAATGCGATTGCGCCGGTAGTGAACGTGGTGATGCTGAACATGGCTTATCTGGTGGTCGGCGTGGTGGTGGTTGAGGTGGTGTTTGTCTACCCAGGCATGGGGCAGTATCTGGTGGACCACGTATCGAAGCGTGATGTGCCGGTGGTGCAAGCTTGCGGGCTGGTGTTTGCGGCAATTTACATTGGTCTGAACATCGTT
The DNA here is from genome assembly GCA_963708425.1 of uncultured Alphaproteobacteria bacterium. Classification (GTDB taxonomy): domain Bacteria; phylum Pseudomonadota; class Alphaproteobacteria; order Rhodobacterales; family Rhodobacteraceae; genus JACMNW01. Next base: position 997,352 of record OY970206.1, on the reverse strand, counting down.
GCCGACGTGGTGTCGATTCTGGCCAACCCACGATTGAGGCACCCGAAATGACGCGCATTCCGTTGGCGGCGATGATTGGCCTGTTCTTTACCAGCGCGTACTTTCTGGCGGCGATTTTTGCTGGTGTGATCTCTCCCTACGGCATGGCCGAAGTGGTCGGCGACTCGTGGGAGCCGTGGTCGCGGGCGCATTGGCTGGGCACTGACACGATTGGCCGCGATTTGCTAAGCCGGATGATCTGGGGCGGGCAGACCACGATTTTTGTGGCGGCGGCGGCGACGGCGTTGAGTTTCATCACCGGGTCGGTGCTGGGATTTACGGCGGCCGTGCTGGGCGGCTGGATGGACCAGTTGCTGTCGCGCACGGTTGATCTGGTGATGTCGATCCCGTCGCTGATCTCGGCCTTGTTGATCTTGTCAGTCATGCCAAGTTCGCTGTTCACGCTGATCCTGGTGATCGGGCTGTTGGATTGCACGCGGGTGTTTCGACTTTCGCGCGCGGTGGCGGTTGACATTGCAGTGATGGATTATGTCGAGGCGGCGCGGCTGCGCGGCGAGGGCACCTTGTGGATTATTTTTCGCGAGATTTTGCCAAATGCGTTGTCGCCGCTGGTGGCCGAAATGGGGCTGCGGTTTATCTTTGCAGTGCTGTTTATCTCGACGCTGTCATTCCTTGGCTTGGGTATTCAGCCCCCCTTGGCGGATTGGGGCGGCATTGTGAAGGAAAACAAGGAAGGCATCGTCTACGGCATTCCGGCAGCATTGGTGCCCGCCGTGGCAATTGCGACTTTGGCGATTTCGGTGAACCTGGTGGCCGATTGGATTTTGAACCGCACCAGCAGCCTGAAAGGCGGTCGCGGATGAGCGATGCCTTGCTGCAGATCAACGGGCTGCGGATTGAAGCTACGTCATATCCGCCGGGTGAAAAGCCGCGTCGGGTGACGCTGGTGGATGATGTCTCGCTGCGCTTGGAAAAGGGCAAGGTGCTGGGGCTGATCGGGGAATCCGGGGCGGGCAAATCAACCATTGGTTTGTCGTCGATGGCCTATGGGCGTGGCGGGGTGCAGATCACCGGCGGCGAGATTTGGCTGAAGGGGCGCGATATTCTGAAGGGCGGCGCGGGTGGCTTGCGGGCCCTGCGCGGGGGCGAAGTGACCTATGTGGCGCAATCGGCGGCGGCAGCGTTCAACCCGGCCAAACAGTTGATGGACCAAGTGGTGGAGGCCACACTGCGGCATGGGCTTATGAGCCGCGCGGAAGCCGAGGCGCGGGCGGTGAACCTGTTTGCCAAGTTGGGCCTGCCGAACCCAGAAAGCATCGGCCAGCGTTATCCGCACCAAGTATCGGGCGGACAGTTACAACGGGTGATGACGGCGATGGCGCTGTGTTCAAAACCCGATCTGGTGGTGTTCGACGAGCCGACGACAGCCCTTGATGTGACAACGCAGATCGAGGTTTTGGCCGCGATCAAGGAAGCGATTGTCGAGACCGGGGTGGCGGCGCTGTACATCACCCATGATCTGGCCGTGGTGGCGCAGGTGGCGGATCACATCATGGTGCTGCGGCATGGCAAAATGGTGGAATACGGCACCACGCAGCAGATCATCGAGGCGCCGTTGCAGGACTACACCCGCGCGTTGGTATCGGTGCGATCCATCGAGCATGTCGAAAAGACCGATGGGGCTGCGGCGGTGTTGTCTGTAGCGGGAATTACCGCGCGCTACCGGGGCACCAGGTTTGATGTGCTGACCAACGTGACAGTTGATCTGCCTGCCGGGCAGACGCTGGCAGTGGTGGGCGAATCCGGGTCTGGCAAATCAACGCTGGCGCGGGTGATTACCGGGCTGTTGCCGCCGAGTGCCGGCCGCATCACTTTCGCAGGCCGACCGTTTTCAGCTGCGTTGAAGGATCGCAGCAAGGATGATCTGCGCGAGGTGCAGATGATCTATCAGATGGCCGATGTGGCGATGAACCCGCGCCAGACGGTAGGCACCATTATTGGCCGACCGCTGGAGTTTTACTTTGGTCTGACTGGCGAGGCGCGGCGTATACGGGTACAGGAACTGCTGGACCAGATCGAAATGGGCAAGGGCTATATCGACCGTTATCCGGCAGAGCTGTCGGGCGGGCAAAAGCAGCGGGTTTGCATTGCGCGGGCACTGGCAGCCAAGCCGCGTTTGATCATCTGCGATGAGGTGACATCGGCGCTGGACCCGCTGGTTGCCGATGGGATTTTGAAGCTGCTGCTGAATTTGCAGGCGCAAGAGGGCGTGGCGTATTTGTTCATCACCCACGATCTGGCGACGGTACGGGCGATTGCTGACCGGATTGCCGTGATGTTCAAGGGCAAGGTCGTGCGCTATGGCACCAAAACCGAGGTGCTGTCGCCGCCGTTTGATGACTACACCGATTTGCTGTTATCATCGGTGCCAGAGATGAAGATGGGTTGGCTGGAAAGCGTGATCGCGACGCGCAAGATGGAAAGCGCTGGGAATTAAGCGGAGCCGCATGCTGCGGCGCTGCCATTTCTCTCGCATTTTCGGCGTTGCCTGCAATGCGAGGCTAAGGGGGCCGTCTGCCCCCATGCCAGTGTGGCTTTGCCAAACTGGCCCCCCGAGGATATTTCGGCAAATGCGAACCGCTTTAGCTGGCGTAGTTTGAGTTTTCAGCGTCGAGCAGGGCTTTAAGCTCGGACAGGTGCGCCTCGGCACCAGTAGGGTAATCTTCCCATTCGCGGGCGGTTTTTTCCGCGATGGTTTCGGGCAGTACTCGGAGTGGGCGTCCGGTTTGCAACGCGCGGATGTAGGTTTCCGCCGCGCGCTCGAAGTAATAGAGGCGGTTGAAGGTGTCGGCGACGCTGTTCCCGATGACCAGCACGCCGTGGTTGCCCATGATCATCACCTTGACCTTTGGGTCCGTCAGCAAAGCAGCACAGCGCGCGCCTTCATCGCCAAAAGCCATGCCGCCGTAGGCATCATCGACGATCTGGCGATTGTGGAACATGGCGGAGTTCTGGTCGATGGCCGGAAGGTGGCTGTCGGCGAGGGAGGCCAGCACAGTGGCGTGGATGGAATGCACATGCATGACGCAGCGGGCATGCGGGCAGGCACGGTGGATGGCCCCGTGCAGGCCCCACGCTGTGGGATCGGGCGCGTCCGGCCTATCCATTGTGGTGGGATCATTGGCGTCGATCAGCACCATGTCGGATGCGGTGAGGCGGGCGAAGTGCCGCGCATTAGGGTTGATCAGGAATTCGGTGCCAGAAGGGTTGGTGGCCAGGCTGAAATGGTTGGCCACGGCTTCGTGCATGTTCAGGCGCGCCGTCCACCTAAAGGCAGCGGCAAGGTCAACCCGTTCGGCCCAATGGGTGGTGTTACGCAAGGCGTGGTTCATGGCGTGGCCCCTAGGGTTGTGATGGCAGTGATGATGCGTTCAAAGCTGGCAGCGGCGCGCGGAACGCAAGCCCTTGCGCGAAGATAGCCGTGGACGAGGCCCTGTTCCAGATGCCATTCGGCCTGGCCACCGGCGGCTGTGATGCGGGCGCAATACTCGCGGCCATAGTCGGCCAGCGGATCACATTCGGCAGAGAAGACGGCGGCTCGAGGCAGGCCCCCGAAATCTGTGTCGTGCAGGGCGTAGGCGGTGGGATCATCGGTCGGCGCAACGCCATCTTTGTGCCGGACCTTGCCGTAGAACCGGACATCGTCGCGCGTCAGCATTGGCGCATTGGCATGCGTCAGGTAGCTGCCCTGATCGGGATTGCCGCCTAGGCCGGCGTAGATAAGCACCAGGCCCAAAGCCCGGGCGTCGTGGTGACGTAGACCTTGGGCGACCGAGGCGGCTAGCGCGCCACCCGCTGAATCCCCGACCAGCAGATAAGGGCCGGACGCCGCAATTGCGCGCGCAACGGCAAGCGCATCTTCATAGGCGGCAGGGTGCAGATGTTCGGGGGCAAGGCGGTAGCCGACGCTGACCACTCGAAACCCGGTGCGGGCACAAATTTCAGCGCAGATATCATCGTGGCTGTGCAAGCCGCCCATGATGAAGCCGCCGCCATGCAGGTAGATGACTGTGGGCAGTCTGCCTTGATAGATGCGACAGGGCACACCCGCGGTGGTTTCATCGCGTGCAGTGATGCCGGGCGGGTAGCCACGGTGAAACGCGCGAGCCATCGCATCGTAGATAACACGCTGCTCGGCGATGCTGCGATTGGCCGCATCTGTGGGGTAGCAGGCTTCGGTGCGCCGGATGAAGGCCCAAGTCGGGGCGTCGATAAGGCTTTGATAATCTGTGGCTGGCATGATGCCTTTTGGGGGGAGGGATGTGTCGAAGAAGTGTGCGTCAGATCGTTTGGCCCTGCAACCGCCATAGATTGTGTTCAAAGAGCGAAAAGATGCCCGGTTTTTCACTCAATTTCACCTCATCTGGAGGGTAATCCAGAAGTACGGGGCAGTTTTGGTGGAGTTTCAGGGTGCAACATATTCGCGTGATCAAGAACGAAGGTGCGACGCTTGTTGGTCGCGGAATACGTGTGCTGTTCCTGACGGATGGATCGGACGACGCGGCGGAGCAGCGTCTAACAGCGCTTGGCGGGCTGGTTGATACTGAAACAGAGATGTATTCGGCCTTAGCCGCGATGATTGACGACCCGCTGGGGTATGGGCTTTTCGTGATGGATACCGACGCTTTTGGCGGGCTAAACGCGGGTTTGCGTGCTTATACCATGCTGCGGGCGGCGGATGTGCGCGTTCCGGTCATTCTGGTTGGGCGCGATTGTGGCAGCCAAGTTTTCCCGGAAGAACGGTCAGCACCGATAATGCTGCGTGCGCCACTGTCGATGGTGTCGCTGCGCGTTGGTTTTGAACACGCGCTGCATGACCGTTTTATCTGGCGCGCCGCGTAACACCCGCTCCTATATGAAAAAAGGCGGGTCGATGACCCGCCTTTTTCAATTCTGTGCCGAAGTTATCAGGCGAGGGCGAGGTTGGTCGCCGATTCGCGGCCATCACGGCCTGCTTCGATGTCAAATGTCACCGGCTGGCCGTCTTTCAGGCTGCGAAGGCCCGCGCGTTCCAAAGCGGTGATGTGAACGAATACGTCTTTCTTGCCGCCTTCTGGTGCAATAAAGCCGAAGCCTTTGGTTTCGTTAAACCATTTCACGGTGCCCTTGGCCATCGTGATGTCTCCTGTCTTAAGTCCGCCCGCGGAAGTGCGGCGGTGTGGCATCGTCAGCGCGGAATCGAGTGCTGTGGCCGTGAACGGGGAGACAGTGGTCGATAGGGATAACGTCGCAACTCGGATATGCGATCAATAGCCTTAAAAATCAAGGGAAATCGCGGGATCAGCGGCAAAGGTGCGCCGATCGGGGGCCGGGTCGGGCCGCGTATCAGGCCTCGACCAGTTGGCCTTCTGTTGCATCGCTGCGGGGGGCCAGTGCGAGTGCGATACCGGCAAGAGAGACGGCCATGCCAGTGCCGAACCAGATGGCAAGGGCCGATACAAAGCTGGCGTCAAAAGCGATGATGGAGGTCAGCATGGCGATGACGCCTGCGATGCCACCGGTCACGAACAGAATAAAGGCCATCATCAACACTCCCCAGCGGATCTACGTTTTGAGGGGACTTTGGTCGGCAATCGGGGCGTAAATTGGGCAGGGATGGGGCGTTGTTGCGAAGCGGGCCACAGCGGCTCTGGGTCAGCTGGGGCGAATAAAGCGATGGTGGCACCGGTTGATTCAGGTCAACGCGGGCCTGGCCCGGTTCATGTAACAGATTTGCCAGTCGGGAATGCCCGGCGTGGTGAAGGAGGCTATTATGACAACCAAGGTGCTGTGCCCGATTGATGGAACCCCGCATTCGCTGCATGCGTTGAAAGTGGCGGCGGATACGGCGACGAAGTTTGGGGCCGAACTGTCGATCTGCGTGGTGAATGTGGCGCATGGTGGCGGTCGCGGGCCGCTGATCCATCATTGGACCGATGCCGATGCGCAAAAGATATTGGATCAGGCGGTAACGACAGTGAAGGCGCAGGGCATGACACCCGCGCATACCGCCGTGGTGCTGCACCGCGAGGCGGCGTCGGGGATTGTTGGCTATGCCGACGATAAGGGCATTGATCACATCGTGATGGGAACGGGTGACAAGCACGGGTTTTCGCGGCTGATGCTGGGGTCAGTGGCCGCCGATGTCTGCGCGCGGGCGCATTGCACGGTGACAGTCGCCCGGTAGGGTTTTGTGTTAATTCCGACCAACGGGATTATGGTCTGGCGGTTGTTGGCAAGGGGGCGTCACGGCCCCCCGCCGCAGACTCATAGAACGTCGGTGAAATACAAAAGGATGATGATCGGGATCGGGATGCCGATGGCCCATGCAAGAATGCCCTTCATGGTGTGCTCCTGTGGTTGGTTACAGGATGGCAACGCAGGGAGGGGCGGGTTGGTTCCCGTTTGCTCAACTTCATAGGGCATCGCCCGGCCCGTGGGCGGGTCGGGAGGCGGGCGCTGGGGTTGGGCTGATTGGTTTTCAGCCGTTGATACTGCAGGGCAGCGCCTGACCGCCGGGTGGGCGCTGCCGCGTTGGTTCTAGGCACTTTATGGTGCAGCGTCCCCCGGCGAGGTTCTGCTGGAGATGCCGCAAAAGCGCCTGCCCGAGGGGGCGGTCAGGCGCTGCCCGGCGGCGCTCGCGCGCCTTGATTCCGGGCGGGGGAGCGAGGGGCGACACGCCATTTTCTTTGTGGATTAAAAGTGGAAGGTGGTTTGGCACCCATTTTACATTTACCGTTTTTAGAACGGCATGGCCGTACTGATAGACCTAGCTAGTAAAGTCAGAACTTCCCGAGCATCGCCTTTAAACGAGTTTAGCTCAATTTCGTGCAACGTCGGATTCAAAGTTCGAACTGAAAACTCATAACGAGAACCATATTCCCCTTTGTTAAAATCATTTACTCCATTCTTTACTTGATCAAACCCAATCTCGCGACAGCGTAGAACTGCTGCTCCGTTAGGTCGAATTTCCACAGAGAAATTTTTAACGCCAATTGATATCCCAGCTTCTTCACTGACACGCCTTCTCGGCTCCGTATGCGAAAGAAAGAACATTCTGCGCTCTAAGGCATCCAGTTTACTAAGTATCGCGTCACTTATTGGTATTTCCTTCGCTTCAATCTTTGGAATATGAAATGGGCCGAGTTGGCCGATATAGCTTGCGTCGGCACCGTGCTTAATAGTTTTACCCAAAGAGTCCGCAAGTTGGATTTTGAAACTTTCCATTTGAGCATGTCTGAGATCACGGGGATATTCAATAAATCTATTGGGTCCAGTGTCAAATGGGTAGGCAGTACTGTCATCTTTAACAATAACAGTTGGCTTTTGAGTCGCCATTCTAATGCCTAGCTCAAAGAAAACGTTAGGGTTTCGACCACTTACATCGACGATTACGATATCGTCATTATAGATATTCGAAAGAATTTCCTTATGTATTAGATTGCTTTCCATGGTCTCACTAACAAGTCGAGCATTAAAGCCTGCGGAAGTTGCGGCATCTTGAACTATTTTTAACACATCTGACCAATGGCTCGCTTGACGCCCATCGCACTCCGAAATCGGCATCACTATGCCACAAGTCTTAACGTGATCTACGGCCTTTGGCTCTTTCAATCTTAATTCTCCTCAACAGACAAAGATTACGCTAGCGTTGAGGAGTAGATCGCACAAGCGAATATCCCTCACCTCGAAAACCGCTTATACTTCACCCGCTTCGGCTCAATGCTGTCCGGCCCCAGACGCCGCACTTTATCTTCCTCATAAGCCTCAAAATTCCCCTCAAACCATTCCACATGCGCATCGCCCTCGAACGCGAGAATATGCGTACACAGGCGGTCGAGGAAATAGCGGTCGTGGCTGATGATCACGGCGCAGCCGGCGAAGTCTTCGATGGCGGATTCTAGGGCTTGCAGGGTTTCGACGTCTAGGTCGTTCGTTGGTTCGTCGAGGAGCAACACGTTGCCGCCGCTTCGCAACAATTTCGCCATGTGGACGCGGTTGCGTTCGCCGCCGGACAGAAGCCCCACCTTTTTCTGCTGGTCGGTGCCTTTGAAGTTGAAGGCCCCGGCGTAGACGCGGGAGTTCATTTCCAAGTCGCCCAAGTGGATGACTTCGGAGCCGCCGGAGATTTCTTCCCATGCGGTTTTATTGGGGTCCAGCGCGTCGCGGGATTGGTCGACGTAGGATAGCTGCACGGTGTTGCCCAGCGTGATGGTGCCTTCATCGGGTTGTTCGGCCCCGGTGATCATGCGGAACAGGGTGGATTTACCGGCACCGTTCGGGCCGATGACGCCGACGATGGCACCCGGCGGGATGGTGAAGGTCAGATCCTCGATCAACAGCTTGTCGCCCATGTGTTTTTTCAGGCCGACAATTTCGATGACTTTGCTGCCCAGACGTTCGCCGTTGGGGATGACGATTTGGGAAACGGATGCGCGTTCCAGCACGGTTTGACCGGCCATTTCGTTATATTTGGAAATACGCGCCTTGGATTTGGCTTGCCGGGCTTTCGCGCCGGAGCGGATCCATTCCAGTTCTTTCTCCAGCACCTTCTGCTTCGATTTGTCTTCGCGCGCTTCTTGCATCATGCGTTTGGCTTTTTGTTCCAGCCACGAGGTGTAGTTGCCCTCGTAGGGAATGCCGCGGCCACGGTCCAATTCCAGAATCCACGAGGTGATATCATCAAGGAAATAGCGGTCGTGGGTGACAATCAGAATGGTGCCTTTGTAGGCCATCAGGTGCTTTTGCAGCCAAGCGATGGATTCGGCGTCAAGGTGGTTGGTCGGTTCGTCCAGCAGCAGCATATCGGGGGCTTCGAGCAGCAGCTTGCACAGCGCGACGCGGCGGCGCTCACCCCCCGACAGGGTTTCAACATTGGCGTCATCGGCGGGGCAGCGCAGCGCGTCCATCGCGACGCCGACGGTGGCGTCGAGTTCCCACAGGTTGCCCGCATCAATCTGGTCTTGCAGAGCGGCCATTTCATCGGCGGTTTCGTCCGAATAATTCATCGCCAGTTCGTTGTAGCGGTCCAGAATGGCCTGCTGTTTGGCGACGCCCAGCATGACGTTGCCTTTCACATCCAGCGTGGGGTCAAGCCACGGTTCCTGCGGCAGATAGCCAACTTTGGAGCCTTTGGCCGCCCAGGCCTCGCCTTTAAAATCGGTATCGATGCCGGCCATGATCCGTAGCAGCGTCGATTTACCCGAACCGTTAACGCCGACGACGCCGATTTTGACGCCGGGCAGGAAGTTCAGGTGGATATTTTCAAAGCATTTCTTGCCGCCCGGATAGGTCTTGGAGACGCCTTCCATGTGGTAGACATATTGATACGAGGCCATTCGGGTGCTCCTTGTCCGCTGTTGGCGCGTATGTAGCGATTGTTGCAGACAAGGGCAACGCGCGCAGCGGCGGCTGCGTGCGGATTTGCGTCAGGTACGGACGGGCGTCAGGCGGTCAAAGACCCTCGCCCACAGTTATTGGGGAGGTGCCAAGCCAAATCTCAAGCTGGCCCGCCTGGGCGTAGGGATAGAGCTTTGAGAAATCCCGAACGGCGATGTCTACACCGCCGATCAGCTGCGACAGCGATTTTGCCAGAGCAATCGCTGCCGCCTGATCTTCGGGCTTGAAGAACCGCACCTCGTTATCGGTCGGCGCTTTGGCGACCATCTCGCCGCCAAGAGCGCCGCCTTCAATGCCCCAGCCTTGGGTCGTCAGCCCGCGCGTAATCAGCATGGCGGTGTCACGCCCCACCGGCTCGGCATATTGCAGATATACCTTATTGTCCGCCAGTGCCGTGCCATCTTGGGCGAACCAAAGCTGCTCTGGCCCCGTATCCAGAAACGCCGAAGGGGCGTTTACAACGGTGACAGTCGGGGCATTGCGCGCTTCGCAGATCTCGACCAACTCGTTCAGCACGTTCAAAAGGCACGTGAGTGGCGGCTGCGGGCCGACCAGTTTTGGCACGACGGAGCGTGGAAACGCGGCAGCCATCACGCACAACATAAAGTAGACGACGGCTGCGACTATGAACCACGCCAAGACTGCCCGCATGACAGGATGTGCAACGATGTATATGATCAAGGTCAGAAGCGTGGCAAAACCGACCACAACCCCGCCAACCTTGGCCGCGGCCCAAGGATCGACATTGAACGCAATAACCGTGGCACCCGCCGCGAAGACGGCAATACCTAAGTATATGAACTTGGCACCGTTGCGATTAAGCGTCACTAACTCTTTCAAAATAGAAACCGCTTCCATAGCTAAATTCCCCTTGCAAATGAACGGTATAAGTTAAATTTCAGTCTTTAATGGCAACACTCTAGCATATTGCAGCCAAAAATTCAACTTTGACGCGAGGAACCGCCTTGGGGATAGCGACATGAAAAGCGGTTTCCCCATGGCACGGCGCGGCATGGTCATCGGTCTTTTGGGCGGGTCGTTTGATCCGGCACATGAAGGCCACGCGCATATCACCCGTCAGGCCCTGATGCGCATGGGGCTGGACCGGGTCTGGTGGCTGGTAACGCCGGGCAACCCACTGAAGGCGCGCCAGCCCGCACCGATGGAGGAACGTCTGGCACGGGCGAAGGCGGTGATGGCGCATCCGCGCGTTGTGATCACTGATCTGGAGGCGCGGCTGGGTACCAGATACACTGCCGAGACGATTGAGCGGTTACAAACAATTTACCCCGGAGTGCGGTTTGTCTGGTTGATGGGGGCCGACAATCTGGTGCAGTTTCACAAATGGGAACGCTGGCGCGATATATTGCGGCTGGTGCCTACGGGTGTCTTGGCAAGGCCAGGGTCGGGGGTGGCGGCACGGCTATCCATCGCGGCGCGGTCGTTTCGGGTGGACAGGGTGGCGCGCGGCGAAGGCTTAGGTGCCCGCAAAGCCCCCGCATGGTGTTTTGTGAATGTGCCATTGGTCGATCTTTCGTCATCGGCCATTCGGGCGCGCGGTGAATGGAAATCGTGACGATCTGGTGGTGTAACGATCTTGAATTGTCGGAAGTGATTGAAAGCGGCAGATTGCAAAAATGAGTTCAGAGAAAGATCAGGTTTCAAGGCGCTGGATGCTGGGCGCGATGTTGGCAAGTGCTGCCGCCCCGGTGTGGGCCGAAGCACCGCTGACCTCCGTCCGGCCAAAGCGGCGCGGTGCCGTGACCAAGCCAGAGGTGCCGACGGCGGATGCATCGGTTGCCGCCGCAAAGCTGGGTGGCACGCTGGGCTATGTGGTTGCCGATGCCGCATCCGGGCGGGTGTTGGAGGCGATGCACCCTACCTTGCAGCAACCCCCGGCAAGTGTGGCAAAGGCCATGACGTCACTGTTCGCGCTGCAAAAGCTGGGCGTTTCGCATCGGTTCCTGACGCAAGTAGTGGCCACCGGTCCAGTGACCGACGGACGGGTTGAGGGTGATCTGGTGTTGGTGGGGTCGGGTGACCCGACCCTATCAACCGATCAGTTTGGCGATATGGTTGCCGCTCTGACGGCGGCTGGTGTACGGTCAGTATCGGGGCGCTATCTGGTTTATGGCGGCGCACTACCTGCGATTGATCAGATTGCGGCCGATCAGCCCGATTATGTTGGCTATAACCCGGCAATCTGCGGACTGAACCTTAACTTCAACCGAGTGAATTTTGAGTGGAAACGTGGGCCTGACGGCTACGGCGTGACCATGGATGCGCGGGGCGAGCGGTTTATGCCGCTGGTCGAAATGGCGCGAATGCAGATTGCCGATCGCGAAAGCCCGCTGTTCACCTATGAGGCGGGCGACGGGGTCGACCGCTGGACAGTTGCATCAACGGCGCTGGGCAAGGGCGGAAGCCGCTGGATGCCAGTGCGCCATCCGGCAGTTTACGCGGGTGAGGTGTTTCGGACATTGGCGGCGGCACAAGGCATTGCACTGCCCGCCGCACAGGTGGTGGACCCAGCACCTACCGGCAAGGTGTTAGTGGAAAACCGCAGTGACACGTTGGACATAGTGCTGCGCGATATGCTGCGCTTTTCAACGAACCTGACCGCCGAGGTGATGGGGCTTTCCTCAACCCGCGCACCACGATTGGCCGCGTCGGCGCAAATCATGTCGGATTGGGCGCAGAAGACCTATGGCCTCTCAGCACGTTATGTCGATCATTCTGGCCTTGGTGGCGCGTCACGCATTTCGGCGCAGGATATGATGAAAACCCTTGTCGGAGCCCGTGGCAACCCGAACGGCGCGGTTTTGCGCAGCATTTTGCGCGATATCGGGATGCGCGATGCGACCGGCAAAGACATCAAGGATCATCCGGTACGGGTGCTGGCAAAAAGCGGCACCCTGAACTTTGTCTCGGGCCTCGCAGGCTACATCGTGCCGCAAAAGGGGCCCGAGCTGGCCTTCGCCATTTTCGCGGCAGACACCGCGCGGCGCGACAAGCTGACCGAAGCCGAACGCGAACAGCCCGAAGGCGGTGAAGCCTGGACCAGGCGCGCCCGCCGATTGCAGGGACAATTGATCAACCGCTGGGCCGGGCTGTATGCCTAAGCGATCAGGGCTTCATATTCCTGACGCGCGCGCCCCATTCGATAGCGGCGGCGTGCAGGCGGTCGATTGACAGCTCTTCGCGAATTTCTTCCAGCATGCGCAACTCAACATCGCGCAGGCGGCCATCTGCCGTGGCGGCGTCGCAGGCAAGCGCATAGGCGGTTTCGTTCAGGCGTTCTGGAAGCGCATCGCGGATCAGGCCGAACAGGGCGTCAAGGCCGTCTTCTTCCTCGAACAGATCGAACACCGTCTGAGCGATCTGGCGGATGCGGTCGGTATCGTAATCGGCAAACACCGGCATATGATTGACCATGCGCTGGATGGCGACCATTTCGGCAGTGCGCAGCTGCGCGTCTGCCGCCGACGTGGCAATCATCACGGCGATCAGCGCGTCTTGGGCGGAAAGCGAAGCGGGAGTATCTTGCACGGGGGGTCCTTCCAAGGGGCATTTGGCGCGCAGATTATTGACGTGGGCATGGCACGGCAATAGGAGACGGGATGTTAGCGGTATATGGCCGCCTCTTACCCGTCAAGGATATGCCTATGTCTGCCCTGCGCGACGCTGCGATGAAATCGAAAGCCTGGCCGTTTGAAGAGGCCCGCCGCATTCTGGCGCGCTATGACGGCAAGATGCCGGCGAAGGGCTATGTGCTGTTCGAAACCGGCTATGGGCCGTCTGGCCTGCCGCATATCGGAACCTTTGGCGAAGTGGCGCGCACGACAATGATTCGCCGTGCGTTCGAGGCGATCAGCGATATTCCCACCCGGCTGATCGTGTTTTCCGATGATGTTGACGGCATGCGCAAGGTGCCGGACAACGTGCCGAACCCGGATATGTTGCGCGAACACCTGCAGCGCCCGCTGACCGCCGTGCCAGACCCGTTTGGCGAGTACGAAAGCTTTGGTCATCATAACAACGCCATGCTGCGGCGTTTCCTCGATACCTTCGGGTTCGAATATGAATTCATCTCGGCCACCGATTTCTATAAATCCGGCAAGTTCGACGCGACCCTGCGCCTGTGCTGCGAACGCTATGATGCAGTGATGAAGATCATGCTGGCGTCATTACGCGAAGAACGGCAGCAGACGTATTCGTGCTTCTTGCCGATTTCGCCGATTTCCGGCCGCGTCATGTACGTGCCGATGAAAGAAGTGAATGCCGCCGAAGGCACCATCACGTTTGAAGGCGAAGATGGCAAAGACTGCACGCTGCCCGTAACCGGTGGCAACGTCAAACTGCAATGGAAGCCCGATTTCGGCGCGCGCTGGGCAGCGTTGGATGTAGACTTCGAGATGTATGGCAAAGACCATTCCACCAACACGCCGATCTACGACGGCATTTGCGAAGTGCTGGGGGGACGTGCGCCCGAACACATGACGTACGAGCTGTTCCTGGATGAAGGTGGCCAGAAGATCAGCAAATCCAAAGGCAATGGCCTGACGATTGATGAATGGCTGACCTATGCCTCGGCGGAAAGCCTGTCGTATTTCATGTATCAAAAGCCCAAAACGGCAAAGAGAATGCATTTTGATGTGATCCCGAAGGCGGTGGATGAGTATCACCAACAGCTGCGCGCGTTTACGACGCAGGATATCGATGCGCAGGTGAACAACCCGGTCTGGCACATTCATCGCGGCCAACCGCCAGCGTCAGACATGGTCGTGCCATTTGCGATGCTGCTGAACCTGGCGTCGGTTGCAGGGGCAAAAGACAAGGCCGGTCTATGGGGCTTTATCCAACGCTACGCGCCAGATGCGTCACCCGAAACGCACCCCGATCTGGATGCAGCGGCAGGCTTTGCCCTGCGGTATTTCGATGATTTCGTCGCCCCAACGCGCGTGTTCCGGTTGCCCGCCGAAAAGGAACGCGCCGCGATGCTGGATCTGCGCGGTCGCTTGGCTGCGTGGGATGGCGGCTTGGATGGCGAGGCGTTGCAGACCATGGTGTTCGCTGTTGGCACTGAACACGGCTTCGACCCCCTACGCGATTGGTTCACTGCCCTATACGAAGTGCTTCTTGGCGCATCGCAAGGCCCCCGATTTGGCGGATTTATTGGGCTTTATGGCGTCAAGGAAACGATTGCCCTGATCGATCGCGCACTTGCGGGTGATCTGGCCGCGTAACGCTTGACCGGCCCCCCGCTTGCGCTACCCTTGGTTTCGGGGACGTTTGTGGAGGGTCGGATGATGCGGCTAAAGCTATACGGACTGTTACTTGCAACGGTGATCGCACTGCCCGCGATTGCGGATGAGGCGCGAAACCCAGGGATCGAGGCCACGATACAGGGCCAGTTTGATGCCTTTATCGCGCAGGATGTGAACGGCGCGTTTGAATTCGCCTCGCCAATGATCAAAGGCATCTTTGGTTCGCCGGAAAACTTCGGCACGATGGTGCAGCAGGGCTATCCGATGGTGTGGAACCCGGCCACGGTGCGGATGCTGGAATTGCGCACCGTGGCGGGCAACCTGTGGCAGCGGGTGATGGTCACCGACCAAAACGGTCGGACGCATCTGCTGGATTATCAGATGATAGAAACGCCCGAAGGCTGGCAGATCAACGGCGTGCAACTGTTGCCAGAGGCAGGCATCGGCGCCTGACCGTTGCGCGTGTCCGCCTGGTGGCGCACGGTGGTCACAACTGCGGTTAACCGCGCCTTGTTACCTGTCTGGTTTGCAGCGGCATGATCGCCGCGCAGATCAGATGCGCAATAAGGCGAGGATCACCACATGAACAAAGCGATTACTGACGGGCTAGTCCTGATGCCGCCAGCCTTTTCGGCGGGGCTTAACCTTTGGTCGCGCGGCGACGGCACGCCGGGGTCTGGCAGCTATCTGGGCCAACCAAACGCAGCATTCGTGCCCGCCGATCAGGACTTCGGCGGTTGTCTGGAACTGCAAAAAACCGATGCTGTGCAAAAGCTGCGGTCCTTTGCGCAAACCCCAATGCAGCCCGGCATGTATCTGCGGGTGACGGCCCGCGTAAAGGCAGTTTCCGGGAACCTACCGTCCGTTCGTATTGCCGCCTGGGCTGGTAACATCGGCCAGACCAATGTGGTCGCAGCCCCGCAAACTGGGGTGGCAACTGCACTGACCAGCTACGGCACTGTGGTGACGATTTCCGCTATCATCGGTGCTGGCAATCGCACGGGCGTTGATATGGTCTGGGGCACCGTGCCGGTTTACGCCCATATCGGCCTTGATCTGACCGGATCAAGCGGCGGCGTGGTGCGAATTGACGATATTGTCGTCGAAGACATCACAGAGGTGTTTCACCGCAACCTGATGGACTTGGTCGATGTGCGCGATTACGGTGCTATCGGCGACGGTATAGCCGACGATACCGCTGCTTTTGCTGCAGCGGATTTGGCCGCTGCAGGCCGATCGGTTCTTGTATCCAAAGGCACTTACTTCCTTGCAGGCACTGTAACCTTCGAAAACGCTGTCCGCTTTGAAGGCAGCATCAGCATGGCGGCGGCATCGCGACTTATCTGCCGACGTAACTACGATCTTGATACCTACGCAGCCGCCTTCGGTTCCACGCTCGAAGGCTTTCGTCGTGCCCTGCAATCACTATTCTACTTCAACGATCACGTAACGCTTGATCTGAGCGGCAGGCGCGTCTTGCTGACGGCGCCAATTGACGTCGCAGCGATTTCCGGCTTGACCAGCTTTGCCCAGCGCCGGGTTCTGACCAATGGTCAACTCGAAGCCGTGCCGGGGACGGCTTGGGATACCACCACGGTAACATCAGTCGGCACCTATTCCGTGGCGCAACCAACCCGGCTGACGGCCGTGGCAAATGTGGCGAACATTCCGGTCGGGGCACGCATCACCGGCACTGGCGTCGGGCGCGAAGTTTACGTGCTGTCCAAAGACGTAGGTGGCGGCACCGTCGATCTTAGCCTGCCATTGTGGGCCGCGGCAGGCACACGGACATTCACGTTCGATCGCTACAAATACTTGTTGGATTTCGGTGGGTTCTCGTCCCTGTCGAAGTTTGAAATCACCAATATCGAGATGGACTGTGCCGGCACATCAAGTGCGATACTGTTGGCCAAACAGGGGCTTACCTTTCGCGTGGCGGATACAGTGATCAACAAACCCAAGGATCGGGGCATCACTTCGATTGGGGCCGGGTGTCAGGGCCTTTTTGTCGATCAGTGCCAGTTCTTGTCGAATGAACAGGGGATGCCTGCGCAAACCCGCACCTCGATTGCGATGAATATCAATGCCAATGACGCCAAAATCCGGAATAACCGCATCGTCCGCTTCGCGCATTTTGCTGTTATCGCGGGAACTGGCAACATGGTGCTTGGGAATCATTTCTTTCAGGGCGATGACGAAACAGCAGGCGTACGTCGCGCCGGAATTATCTTTACCTCAAGCAATCTTAGGTCGATTGTCACCGGCAACTACATCGACAACGCCTTTATCGAAATGTCGAACGAACATGATGCAGACCCGGCGTTTTTAAGTGAGTTTTCGTTCGGTGGCCTCACAATCACGGGCAACCTGTTTACAGTCAGCGACGTGGCGCCTTGGTTCCGGTGGCTTGTGATCACACCCCGTGGGGCCGGCCATTTCGTTTATGGCCTGAGCGTCACCAACAACGTGTTCCGAACGCTGAACGCCACTGTTGACCGCGTAGAAATGGTCGACACAACATATGCATCGCTTGACTACAGCCGGTTTCGCAATCTGGTGTTCGAAGCGAACACGTATAATGGTGTTACCCAATCCAGCGTTAGTCCGGTGATGGTAGAGCATACGCAAAACACCGCTGCCGACACTTGGGTGGTTAACGCGGCGGCGTTTCTGCCGTTCGGGTCACGCGCGCGCAATGTGCAGTCGTTGGTGGCCGAAGGTGCGATTACCAATGCCAGCAACGCGGCCCAATATGTGATGCCCTATGTACAGGTCGAACAGGGTGCGCAGAACGCGCTGGTGAACCTGCGCTGGCCAACTCCGGTGAAGGGCCTGATGCATGTGACACTGCGCTGCGATAATCCGGTCTGACGGAGCCAATTAAAGCACACGCAAAAGGCGGTCGGAAACGGCCGCCTTTTTGCTATTCAACGCCCGAATCGTAGGCGGGACTGCGCGGAAAAGTAAGGCAACAAGTATAAAGTCCACGCGCTTCATCGGCCACATCGGCCGGGGCAGATTTCACTCAATGCGGCCAACGCCAACAAGCCGGACTGCGGGTTTGCTGCTCGCCGTACAATATCGCCTTGAAAAACCATTTCTTTTCAACCCTCCCGTACATAAATTGACAAAATTCACCACTAATCCGTAAATAAATTGACAATAAAATGCTTATTATTAAAAGAGTTAGCAAAAAATTGACATTTGAGGTAGAGTGCCCCCCATGGATTGCGAGGCTTCTTGCCTGCGGGTAAGAAGGGGCACGCCGATAATGGCTTGCTCAAAGGGGGGAAGTGCTATGTCTGATCTGGGCCGCGCGCAGGAGGTTTATACTGCCTCTGCAGACTTTATTGCTGCAGCACATGTCGATGCAGCGGCCTATGCGCGGATGTATGCGGCATCAGTGGCGGACCCAAACGCGTTTTGGGCCGAACAGGGCCACCGGATTGACTGGATCAAGGATTACACCATCGTCCAGAACAGCAACTTCGATCTGGGAAAAGTCTCGATCAAGTGGTTTGAAGACGGCACACTGAACGTATCCGCCAACTGCATTGACCGGCATATGGTCACCCGCGCCAGCCAGACCGCGATTATCTGGGAACCGGATGATCCGAAGACGCCAGCGCAACACATTACCTACGCGCAATTGCTGGAAAACACCTGCCGTCTGGCGAATGTGCTAAAGGCGCAGGGTGTCAAACGTGGCGACCGTGTGGTGATCTATCTGCCGATGATCCCGGAAGCGGCCTATGCCATGCTGGCCTGCGCGCGCATTGGCGCGATCCATTCCATCGTGTTCGCCGGGTTTTCGGCAGATGCGCTGGCAAACCGGATCAATGATTGCGGTGCCAAGCTGGTGATCACCGCCGATTTTGCCCCACGCGGCGGCAAGAAAACCGGGCTGAAAGACGCCACCGATGCAGCACTTTTGCATTGCGATGACCGGGTGAAATGCCTCGTGGTAAAGCATACCGGCGATCAGACGTCTTGGGCCGATGGTCGCGATGTTGATCTGCGCGCCGAAATGGCCGCAGCCGCCCCTTACTGCGCCTATACTGAAATGGGTGCCGAAGACCCGCTGTTCATCTTGTATACTTCCGGCTCGACCGGCAAGCCCAAAGGCGTCTTGCATACCAGCGGTGGCTATCTGGTTTACGCCGCGATGACCCATCAGATCAGCTTTGATTACCATGATGGCGATGTGTTCTGGTGCACCGCCGATGTCGGCTGGGTCACCGGCCACAGCTATATCATCTATGGTCCGCTGGCAAATGGCGCGACCACCGTGATGTTCGAGGGTGTTCCAACCTATCCCGATGCCGGACGGTTCTGGGAAGTGATCGCCAAGCACAAGGTATCGCAGTTTTACACCGCCCCCACAGCTATTCGCGCGCTGATGGCGCAAGGGACGGAATGGGTTGAAAAGCATGATCTCTCCAGCCTGAAACTGCTGGGCACCGTGGGCGAGCCGATCAACCCCGAAGCATGGAACTGGTATAACGTCCATGTCGGCAAAGGCACCCGGCCGATTGTCGATACCTTCTGGCAAACCGAAACCGGCGGCCATCTGATTACGCCGCTACCGGGCGCTGTTCCGCAAAAGCCGGGGTCGGCGACCAAGCCGTTCTTTGGCGTCAAGCCAGTGGTGCTAGATCCTGCAACCGCTGCCGTTCAAACCGCCACCGAAACCGATGGTGTGCTCTGTATCGCCGACAGCTGGCCCGGCCAGATGCGCACTCTTTGGGGTGATCACGCCCGCTTTGAAGAGGCATATTTCAGCCAATATCCCGGCTATTATTTCACCGGCGATGGCTGCCGCCGTGATGCTGATGGGTACTATTGGATCACCGGCCGCGTTGATGATGTGATCAACGTCTCTGGCCACCGGATGGGCACTGCCGAGGTCGAAAGCGCGCTTGTTGCCCACCCGCAGGTGGCCGAGGCAGCGGTGGTCGGTTATCCGCATGATATCAAGGGGCAGGGCATCTACGCCTACGTGACCCTGATGAAAGGCACAGAGCCGACCGAGCCCCTGCGCAAAGCGCTGGAGGCTTGGGTGCGCACCGAAATCGGTCCGATTGCCAAGCCAGATCTGATCCAATGGGCACCGGGCCTGCCGAAAACCCGGTCCGGCAAGATCATGCGGCGTATTTTGCGCAAGATTGCCGAGAATGACTTCGGCAGCCTTGGCGATATTTCCACCTTGGCCGATCCGTCGGTGGTGGAAGAACTGATCAGCAACCGGATGAACCGGGGCTGAAATTAAGAAGAACGCCGCGCCCGGCACACGATAGGGCGCGGTGACAGGGACGAGGACCAAAGGACCACGCGAGCGCGCGGCGCAACCTTGCCTTGGCAGGGATCAACGAAGCCATGTCGCATCCAATGGTCGCAACCGCAAACCGGCACCACGCCGGATCAACTGGGAGGACGCCAGACATGGCAGATACAACCGCAAGCATCGGGGCAAGATCGCGCCCGATGACCCGCGAAGAGAAGAAGGTTATCCTTGCTTCGTCCGCGGGCACCATTTTCGAATGGTACGACTTCTATCTCTACGGCTCGCTCGCCGCCATCATCGGGGCGAACTTCTTCACCGCATTCCCCGAAGCCACCCGCAACGTATTTGCGCTGTTGGCCTTTGCTGCGGGCTTTATCGTGCGCCCATTCGGCGCGCTGTTCTTTGGCTCGCTCGGCGATCTGATCGGCCGGAAATACACCTTCCTGGTGACGATCCTGATCATGGGTCTGTCGACCTTCCTCGTCGGCCTGCTCCCGGGCTATCAAAGCTGGGGCGTCGCGGCACCGATCATCCTGATCGCGCTGCGAATGCTGCAAGGCTTGGCCCTCGGCGGCGAATACGGCGGTGCTGCGGTCTATGTGGCCGAACATGCGCCCGCCAATCAACGCGGCTATTTCACAGCCTTCATTCAAACCACAGCAACGCTTGGCCTTCTATTGTCGCTGATCGTCATCTTGATGGTGCAGGGCTATGTGAATGGCAACTATCCAGATCAACCGGTTCTGGATGCAGTGGGTGTTGCTAAAACGCTTGCCGACGGCTCGCCCGAAATGATGAAGGCGTTCAACGCTTGGGGCTGGCGCATCCCATTCTTGGGATCGATCTTCTTGCTGGGGATCTCGCTGTACATCCGCCTGCAAATGAACGAATCCCCCGCCTTCAAGAAGATGAAGGAAGAGGGCGCGCAATCGAAAGCACCGCTGCGTGAAGCATTCGGTACGTGGAAAAACGGCAAGATTGCACTGATCGCGCTGATTGGCCTGACCGCTGGTCAAGCCGTTGTCTGGTATTCGGGGCAGTTCTATGCACTGTTCTTCATCCAGAACGTCGTCAAGGTTGATAGCTTCTCGGCCAACGTGTTTGTTGCCTGGTCGCTGATCCTTGGCACCGGCGGGTTCTTGTTCTTTGGCTCGCTGTCCGACAAGATCGGTCGTAAACCGATCATTCTGGCAGGTTGCCTCATTGCGGCACTCACCTACTTCCCGGTGTTCAAGATGCTGACCCAAACCGCCAACCCGGCGCTTTATGCAGCACACCAGACACCAGTTGTGGTGACCGCAGATCCTGAAAACTGCTCGTTCCAGTTCAACCCAACTGGCACGGTAAAGTTCACCAACTCGTGCGACATTGCCAAAGCGCAGCTATCGCGCACATCGGTGAATTCGACCACGGTTGATGCACCTGCAGGCACTCCCGCCTCTGTCAAGATCGGCGATACCGAGATCGTGGCATATGATGCCACGGCAAACGCAGCCGACATTGCAGCAGCAACAGCTGCTCTGGAAACTGCTAATGCTGGCACTGATCAAGCCGCCAAGGACGCGGCCAAGCTGGCCTTGGATACTGCAAAAGGCGTCAAGGGCACGTTTGAAAAAAGCGTGACCGAGGCACTGACAGCGGCAGGTTATCCGCTGATTGCGGCAGACAATACGACGGTGGCAAAGGCGGCAAACTTCTTTGACATCTTCACTGGCCAAAAACTGGCAATCATCGCCATCCTGACCTACCTGATCATTCTGGTAACGATGGTTTATGGCCCGATTGCCGCGATGCTGGTGGAACTGTTCCCAACCCGGATCCGCTATTCCGGTCTGTCTTTGCCTTACCATATCGGCAACGGCTGGTTCGGCGGCTTGCTGCCTGCGACGGCCTTCGCGATCTCTGCCCAGTCCGGCAATATCTACGCTGGCCTGTGGTATGCGATTGTGGTCGCGCTGATGACGGTAGTGGTCGGTACCATCTTCGTGCCAGGCGGAACCCACAAGAAAGACATCTTCGCAGATGACGCCGGGCGGTAAAACCGTTCCTAAATCCTAACATCAGGCCGGGGGTAATGCCCCGGCCTTATGCATTTCTAACCGGCCCCGACGCAAGGCTCTAACCGCGAAAACGCTGATAGGCGGTCCAAAGTCCCAACACCACTGCCAGGATTATGGAATTGGCAATCACCCCAACTGCCACCACTCGCCACAGCGGCTCAGCGCTGCCAGTCTGCATTGTCGCCGGGATGATCACTGCGACGAAGAGCACGCCGGCGGCCAGCGGCAAAATCCTCCCCGTGATGGCGGCGTTGCGCAATGTGGTGAAGACTAAGGCAATGATCAGCCCGATCCGAAACAGATCGGTCAGCTGCATGGTCAGAATGTCGATCAATGGCATGGCAATCCCCCTAAGCTGTCTTCATCGCCAATCGGAGCATCGGATGCAAGCGCCCCCGATATAACCAAGCGCCCAGACCTGCAAAGGGTGGGGGGCAGTCTGCCCCCGCACCCCCCGAGGATACTTGTGCAGAAACGAAGCCGGTGGGTCAGATGAAATGCCCAGCACCCCGTCGGCAGCTTTCACCGACCGCGGGGTGCCTTCGCATCTGACGATCATCGGCTTCCCAGCCTGTACCGCTTGGACAGGATAGCGCCTCAAGATCAACGTTTGGTTAATTGCCACGGGTTAGCAGCTTCGTTTCTGCAAAAAATATCCTCGGGGGGTGCGGGGGCAGACAGCCCCCCGCCCTAGGCCAAAGGCGCGAATGGATCGTCGGGATAGCCAACATCCGTCAGGTACAACCCCTGCGGCGGGCAAACCGGCCCGCAAGCTGCGCGGTCCTGGGCCGCAAGGGCGTTTGCAACATCACCGGGTCGCCAGGATCCCGCACCAACCCGCTCCAGCGTGCCGACGATCGATCGCACTTGATTGTGCAGGAAACTGCGGGCGCGCAGGGTAAAGCGGTACTCGGTGCCGCCCGGATACTCCTGCGCCGTTATGGCAATTTCATCCAGCGTCTTCATCGGCGATCCGGCTTGACACAGTGCCGACCGAAAGGTCGTGAAATCATGATGCCCGATCAGACGGCTGGCGCCTTCACGCATCGCCTCAAGGTTCAGCGGATGCAGCACTTGCCAGACCAGCCCCCGACCATGCGTCACCGGCGCACGTCGTTGCACAAGGCGGAACAGGTAGCGCCGTTCCCGCGCAGAAAACCGCGCGTGAAAGTCATCCGGCACCTGTGCCGCCGCAACCACTGCCACCGGGGCGGGCCGCAGGTGGGCGTTGATCGCCCCCATCAGGCGAAACGGATCCCAATCCTTGGCCAGATCGCAATGCGCCACTTGCCCGGTGGCATGAACCCCCGCATCGGTGCGACCAGCGGCGGCAATGGTTTGCGGCAGGTCAAGCTGCGCCAAGGCCGCCTCCAGCGTTGCCTGCACGGTCGGCTGGCCATCGGCCTGGCGTTGCCAGCCATTGAACGGCCCGCCGTCATATTCGATTTTCAGCGCGTATCTAGGCATCCGACCGAGGTACCCAAATGCGAGGGCGCTGTCCACCACACCGCCGCTTGCCGGGGGTCGGTTTCTTTCCCCCTACACATGCCCCGATTGGGTGCCTATGTAGGGATACGCAAAAAGGGGCGCGGTGCTTGGGTTTATTTTCCGTTACCGATGGGTTGGCGCGTGGCGTCGAAGGGGCGGTGGCCTCGGTTTCCGAAAGCCTGTTCGAGCCGGTCATCCGGCTTGGCGTCACCGGGCTTAGCCGCGCGGGCAAGACTGTGTTCATCACCGGGCTGGTGGCCAATTTGATGAACCGGGGCCGGATGCCGCAACTGCGCGGTGCCAACCGGATCGAGGCCGCGTTCCTGCAACCGCAACCCGACGACACCCTGCCGCGCTTTGATTACGAAGGGCATCTGGCCGCGCTAACCGGTGATGACCCACGCTGGCCTGCATCGACCCGCGCGCTGTCGGAACTGCGCCTGTCGTTTCGTGTGCGTCCATCCGGGTTCTTCGCCAGCCTCAAAGGCCCGCGCACGCTGCATCTCGATATCGTCGATTATCCCGGCGAATGGCTGCTTGATCTGGCACTGCTGGATAAATCCTACGCCACATGGTCCGAAGACACCCTGACCCGCCTTGCCAAACGCCCGCAGGCACAGGCGTTCATGGCCACCGCTCGGGCCGAGGATGGCTCGCTTCGCCTTGATGAAACCCGCGCGCAGGCGCTGGCCGCCAGCTTCACCACCTATCTGCTGGCCGCCCGCGATGCCGGTTATTCCGATTGCACGCCGGGGCGGTTTTTGTTGCCCGGTGATCTGGCCGGATCGCCGGTGCTGACCTTCGCCCCCTTGCCGCACCCCGCGTCCACCCCGCGCAACAGCCTTTGGCGCGAAATGGAACGCCGGTATGAGGCGTATAAATCCCGCGTCGTCACCCCGTTCTTCCGCGATCATTTCGCAAAGATCGACCGTCAGATTGTGCTGGTCGATGCCTTGGGTGCCATTCACGCCGGCCCCCCCGCGGTGGAGGATTTGCGCCGCACGATGGCCGACGTGCTGTCAGCATTCCGCCCCGGTCGCAATGGCTTTCTCAGCGGTTGGTTCGGTGGCCGCAAGGTGGAACGTATCTTGTTCGCCGCCACCAAAGCCGATCATTTGCACCACACGCAACACGCCGCGCTGACTGGCATCATGCAGGCCTTGCTGCGCGAAGCCCGCGACCGCGCCGATTTTGCCGGTGCGCGCACGGCCGCCATGGCGATTGCCTCGCTGCGGGCGACAGTCGAGGAAACCGTGCAGCGCGACGGCACCTCGCTGCCCTGCGTTCGCGGGCGCTTGCTGTCCACCGGCAAGCAAGCGGTGATGTATCCCGGCGCTTTGCCTGATGATCCCGCCCGCATTCTGGCCCCCGCGCGGGAAGGTGCCGAGGCGTGGCTAGATGCCGATTTTGCCCTGATGGGCTTTGCCCCCGCCCGCAGCATTCTGAAACCCGGCGATGGCCCGCCGCATATCCGGCTGGACCGCGCTGCCGAATTTCTATTCGGGGATCGGCTGTAAATGACCAAATCACCCAAGCCATTCGTGATGGAAACCGATGATCTGGCCGATCCGTCGCTGGCGCCGCCCGTGCCCGACCTGCTACCCGAAGGCCGCGCGATGCAGGCCGCTGCCCGGCTTGCCAGTACCAAACGCGGCTCCGGCTTGGGCCGCATCGCCGCGTGGGCCTTTGGCGCGCTGTTCAGCTTCGTTCTGTCCGTCGCCGCGTGGGATTTCGTCACCACATTGCTAAGCCGCAACAGCATCTTAGGCACCGTCGCCTTCGTGCTGGTTGCCATCGCCGTACTCGTCGCGCTGATCCTGACCCTGCGCGAATGGGCCGCCTTCGCCCGCATGGCCCGCCTCGATCACCTGCGCATCAGGGCCGATGCGGCACGAACAGCACATGATCTGCCCGCCGCCCGCAGCGTCACCGATGCGCTGCTTCGCCTGTACAGCCCGCGCGCTGATCTTGCCTGGGGCAGTGCCCGACTGGCTGAACGCCGCGCCGATATCCTTGATGCCGACGGCCTTCTGGCCCTAACTGAAACCGAACTGCTGACCCCGCTCGATCAAGCTGCGCGGCGAGAAATTGAAGCCGCCACCCGCCAAGTTGCCATGGTCACCGCTCTGGTGCCGCTGGCGCTTGCCGACGTCGCTACTGCGCTATTCGCCAACCTGCGGATGATCCGCCGTATCGCCACCATCTATGGCGGTCGGTCGGGCACGCTGGGCAGTTGGGGCCTGCTGCGCCGGGTGTTCGGCCATCTGCTGGCAACCGGGGCCTTGGCATTGGGTGATGATCTGATCCATTCGGTTGCGGGCGGCGGCATGCTGTCAAAACTATCCCGCCGCTTCGGCGAAGGCGTCATCAACGGCGCCCTCACCGCCCGCGTCGGCGTCGCCGCCATGGAAATGTGCCGCCCCATGCCATTTGTCAGCCTGCCAAAACCAAAAGTCACCAACCTGATCAGCCGCGCCCTGACCGGGTTGTTTGGCAATGGCAAAGCCGATGAAAAAACGGAAGGCTAGGCAACTGCCCGGCCGTCAAGAAAACCGGTCCGCCAGCCGTTGCAACAATGTCCGTGTATCCGGCTCGGTGGCTGGTTCAGCAGACTTCGCAGGCTTCGGCGTCGGCGGTGCAATCGGTTCAGGGCGGGTTCCGGTCGACACCCGCGCCGGGGTCATGCGCAAAGCAACCGCGTTCTGAAATTTCGCCGCATCACCTGCCGCCAGTGCCGGGGCACCATCCGACAGACCATGCAAAAGATCATCCAGCCAATCGGCATCCGCCTTGGCAAAATCATGCAGCACATAGCCCGCCACAGCATCTTTGTGCCCCGGATGACCAATGCCCAAACGCACTCGGCCATACCCCTCGCCAATGTGGCCATGGATCGACCGCAGGCCATTGTGCCCAGCATGGCCACCGCCCTGCTTGACGCGCAACCTGCCGGGGGCCAGATCCAGCTCATCATGAAAAACCATCACATCGGCGGGCAAGATCTTGTGAAACGCCATCGCCGCCTGCACGGCTTGCCCGGACAGGTTCATGAACGTGTCGGGCTTTAGCAACAGCACCCGCACATCACCCAGCCGCCCCTCGGCAGCAAACGCCTTGAACGCCTTCTTCCACGGCCCGAAACCATGGTCGGCTGCAATCCTGTCCACCGCCATGAAGCCGATATTGTGCCGATTGCCCGCATAACCCGCACCCGGATTGCCAAGCCCTACAAAGAGTTTCATTGTGCCTATCCATATTTGCCCCCCATAATCGCCCATAACGGGTCGGTGGTGCAAGCCGTTGGCCGCAGACCTCGCTTTTTGGGCCAGTTGCCAACATCAGAAAAAAGGCCAAGCGTGCGCTATACCGTAGTCTGTTCAGTCCGCAATGAGGGGCCGTTTCTGGTCGAATGGATCACTTGGTATCGCCTGCTGGGTTTCACCGATATCGTGGTCGTAACCAATGATTGCACCGACCACTCGCCCGCCCTTTTGGATGCACTGGGGGTGTACAGGTGGTGCACACATATCATACGCGACATTCCGGATGGAAAACGCATCTGTAGCCTCAAATTGGCCCACGCTCACGGAACCGAACAGGTGCAAAATGCCGACTGGGTTCTGGTCTGCGATGTCGATGAATTTCTGGTTATCCATCGCGGCGACGGTCGGATTGCGGACTTGATCAACGGCCCGTCAGAACCATTTTTGGGTATGTCAATCAACTGGCGCGTCTTCGGCACATCGGGCCATGCCACGTGGCAGGACGGGTTGGTCCACCGCCAGTTTACCCACACCGCCGAACCCGACGACCCATCATCTTGTTGGATAAAATCAATCACCTCGCACCCAGATTGGTTTGCCAAATTGGGCGAGCACGGGCCAAAGAAACTGCGCCTGAAACGTGCAGGCAAAGCATGGGGTGCCCCCGGCATGCGCTGGGTCAATGCGGCTGGGGTCGATGTGCCAACTTGGCAACCACACGGCGATTATCTGCGCCGCTTGCCGCGCGACCTGGTGACGCATGATGCAGCGCAGATGAACCACTACATGATCCGGTCCGAAGAAAGCTTTTCGTTGAAAAAGGGGCAGCCGTCAGCCGTGGCTGGGAAAGACCGCTACACCGATGAATTCATGGTGAAATTTGATCGCAACGAATGCGAAGACACCTCTGCTTTTCGCTATTCCACAGCCTTCAATGAGCTATATGCGCAAGCCACGGCGCTGCCAAATGTGCGCCGCCTGCATCATCTGTGCTGTGCCGATTACGTGGCACGCATCGCCGAAAAAGCCGGAAAAAGCCCCGACGCAGACCCAAGATATCGCGCCCATCTGGATGCAGCGGCGCAATGAAAAACGCGGAAAAGCATAGGCTTTCCCGCGTAATTGTAGACTTGCCGATCAGCAGTAAATCACTCTTCTGTTTCTTCGTTATCGCTTGACCGCAAGCCCGATGGGGCCGAGATATTGCCGATCACGAAGTTCCGGTCGATGGTCGGCTTAACGCCTTCTGGCAGAACCACGTCGTTGATGTGGATTACATCACCAACATTCAACCCGGTCAGATCAACCGTGATATGATCAGGAATGTCGCCTGCCAACACGTTCAATTCAACCTCTGGGCGCACAACGGTCAAGGTGCCGCCACGCTTCAGACCGGGCGACGCTTCATGGTTGATGAAGGTCACGTGGATAAACAAATCCACCCGGCTGGTACGACGCAAACGCATGAAATCAACATGCGTCGGATGGTCCTTAACAACGTCGCGCTGAACCCCACGGCAGATGACGCGAACGTCGTCTTGACCCGTGACTTTCAGGTTGAAAAGCGTCGACAGGAACCGGCCCTGCTTAAGACGCTTCAGTAGGGTGTTGTAGTTCATGTTGATGGCGACGGGGTCTTTTCCGCCACCATAAACGATTCCGGGTACGTTGCCCTCACGACGAGCTTGACGAGCGGCCCCCTTGCCTGTCCCCATCCGTACCTCGGCGTGAAAATCAGGGATTTCACCAGCCATT
Source organism: uncultured Alphaproteobacteria bacterium (assembly GCA_963708425.1). Classification (GTDB taxonomy): domain Bacteria; phylum Pseudomonadota; class Alphaproteobacteria; order Rhodobacterales; family Rhodobacteraceae; genus JACMNW01. Next base: position 968,797 of record OY970206.1, on the reverse strand, counting down.
GAGGTTCTCCATATGTAAAGTCCGCCGCCCTCCAAGGGTGTGCGACGCGACTGGGGGGCATTAGCGGGGAATCGCGGAATTGGAAAGGAAAAAAGCGACCGGAGGCTGTGAGATAGGGAATTTATAGGGAAATCGGCACGTTCTGATCAAGTTGACGGCTGTCCGTCAACGAATGACGATCGCGGGCCTTGCTGGTTTGGGCCGGTCGGTCTAGCTCTGAACAAGATCCCGGAGTTGCTTATGCCCTTTCTTGCCACCCTGCGCAGTGCCCGACCAACACTTGCCGCCTTTGCTGCCATGGGGGTTCTTTGGGGCACCTTTGCCGCCGTTTTGCCCGACATCATGACCATGCTGAACGTCGATGAGGCCCGGCTCGGGTTGGTGATATTGTTTACGCCTGTCGCAGCCGTTGGTGCAATGCTCTTGGCCCCGCGCATTGGGTCTGTCTTGGGCGGCGTGGCTTTGCCAGTGGCGACGGCAGCAATGGCCTTGGCTTTCGTTTTGCCTGGGCAGGCGCAGGTTTTGTGGGTATTTCCGCTGGCGATGATGTGCTGCGGGGCCGCCACCGGGTTGACCGATGTGTTGATGAACGCCCGCGTGGCGGAACAGGAAAATACGGGCGGCGTGCATCTTATGAACCTGTGCCACGCCGCCTATTCCTTCGGGTATGCAGGCGGCGCAATCGCCACAGGCGTGATGCGGTCTAACGCCTGGTCGCCTGCGTGGGTGATGGGCGCGATGGCTTGCCTTGCCCTGGTGCTGGCCCTGATGACCTATGAACGGAATGGCACCATTCACGGTTTGCGCAGGCCACTAGATGGGTCTGCGGGCCGGTTGGGCGTTTTGCCACTGATCGGTGGCGGCATCGTTCTAATCGCCTTTCTGACCGAGAATGCTGCCGAGAATTGGTCTGCCCTGCATATCGAGAAAACACTTGGCGGCAGCCCCAGCGAAGGCGCGATGGGGCCGGCAGCACTCGCCCTGACGATGGGGTTCTCACGGTTGGCGGGGCAGGGATTTGCATCCCGGATCAGCCCCTACCGCTTGCTTGCCGGTGGTGCAGTGATCGCAGCTTTTGGGGCCCTGATCGCAGCAGGCGCAGCCAGCCCGATGATGGCTTATGCGGGCTTTATCGTAATGGGCATCGGCGCGTCAGTCATCGCCCCAACAGCGTTTTCACTGGTCGGCAGGCTTGCGGCTCCCGAGGCAAGGGCAAGGGCAGTGGCGCGGGCCACATTACTTGGCTACTTTGGCTACTTTTTCGGCCCACCGATGCTTGGTTTCGTGGCGGGCACATTTGGCCTGCGGATGGCCTTCGTGTTTGCCGCAATGATGCTGATGGCAGTGCTGGTAATGTTGCCGATATTGTCGCAGCAGCGGGGCGAGGTGGTCCTCTGATCAACCTCGCCCGCCGGACGTCTATTTCATATTTTCATCAAGAAAACCAACAGTCTCCCCCACCATTTCATCCAGCGTCTGCGGCCCGGTGAAGGCGTTGAACACATGATCCATCTCTGCCATCCAAAGCTCTTCCGGCCCCTCATGTGCGGCAATCAGCTTTTCGGCGGAAACAGGCAGAACGGTGGTATCCAGCTTGCCCTGTGCCACAAACAGCGGGCCCTTGTAGGCGGCAATTTCGGCAAGCGGATCGAACGTCTGGACGCCTTCGAAATAGCCCTGCTTCAAGCCAATCTCTGCGCCCCACGGCAGCGTTATTTTCAGTGGAGTGTCGCCGGTCGTCATGCCCTTTTCCATCGTCTCGGCCCCTAGTATGCCACTCAACGATTCCATTGGCGTCGCAACCGCAGCCCAAAGTGCCACAGCATCCGGCGTGCCCGAACGACCGGCGACTGCAGTGGCAACAAGACCACCCTGGCTCCACCCGATGACGGCAAGATCGGAGCCTTTGACCCGGGGGTCGGCCGTCATCACCTCGACTGCTTTCAGACCATCAGCCACTTGTCCTTCGAACGTTGTATCAGCGAAATCACCATCACTTTCGCCCGATCCGCGAAAATCAATCCGCAGACTGGCATATCCGGCATCGGCCAGCAGGCGGGCGGTGCGCGAGAAAACACCTTCGCTCGTCGTGGCAACAGGCAATTCATCGCGCGTGCCGGTGAAACCATGAAACAGTAGGACAATTGGTGCCGGGTCACCATCGGGCAGTGATAATGTGCCGACGACCTTGCCGCCTTGCGAGTCGAACGTAATGACTTCTTCGGCACCGAACGCAACAAAGGGCAGTGTAATCAAGCCCATGGCAAGCAACGCAGTGGTGGTAGATTTGTGCATGGTCCCCTCCATCTGACTGACAGCCACATGCCAGCGCCAAATCACCGTTAAGTCAAAGGAAATACGACGCAGATCGGCTTTCAGGCCCAGTCGCCTTCGAAATCTTTCGGTATCAGCAAATTGTGTCGACCAAGCGCCTGCACATCGCGCTCGCCGCACAGTGCCATGGTGATATCCAGTTCTTTCTGGATCACCTCTAGCGCGCGGGTCACGCCAGCCTCGCCCATGGCACCTAGGCCGTAGATATAGGATCGCCCGATATAGGTGGATTTCGCCCCCAGCGCCAAAGCTTTAAGCACGTCTTGGCCAGACCGGATACCGCTGTCCATATGCACCTCGACCCGGTCGCCAACTGCGCGCACGATCGACGGCAACATGCTGATCGCAGACACAGCGCCATCAAGCTGCCGCCCGCCATGGTTGGACACGATGATCGCATCGGCCCCGACATCAGCGGCGCGCTGGGCATCTTCCACGTCAAGAATGCCCTTCAGGATCAGCTTGCCGCCCCAGATATCCTTGATCCTACGCACTTTGCCCCAATCCAACTGCGGATCGAACTGCTCATTGGCCCAGGCGGACAAACTCGAAAGATTGCCCACGCCTTTCACATGGCCGATCACGTTGCGAAAGCTGCGCCTGCGGGTTCCCAGCATACCCAGCGACCAGCCCGGATGCATCGCCATGTTGATCATGTTGCGCGGGGTTAACTTAGGCGGAGAGGTAATGCCGTTCTTCAAATCCTTGTGGCGCTGGCCAAGGATTTGCAGATCGAGCGTGAGCACTAAGGCAGAGCAGCCGGCCCGCCGCGCTCGATCCAGAACCGAAACGGTGAAATCCTGGTCTTTCATCGCATAAATCTGAAACCAGAACGGGGCAGGGCTGTGTTCGGCCACATCCTCAATCGAACAGATCGACATGGTCGACAACGTGAAGGGCACGCCAAAAGCGGCGGCGGCGCGGGCCGCCTTGATCTCGCCGTCGGCGCATTGCATGCCCGTCGAGCCGACCGGCGCCAGCGCCACCGGCATGGCAACAGGCTGCCCGATCATCGTAGTTTTCGTGCTGCGCCCGGTCATATTCACCGCCACCTTCTGGCGCAGGCGCAGCTTGGCAAAATCGGTCGTATTCTCGCGGAAAGTCTGTTCCGTATAACTGCCACTTTCGGCGTAATCATAGAACATCCTTGGTGTCCGGCGCTTATGCAGGCGCTTCAGATCGTCGATGCATGTGATCACGGGCATTTGGCTGGACCTTCCGATATTGGTCAGGTGTAGTTACCAATTTGGCAGGTTTGATGCAATGGCCTTGCTCAACCCGAGCGCCAGACCGGTGTTGGCGGCAAGACATTCCGGTATTTGCAATTTCTGAATCTGATCATGGGAATGCAAACACTGCGGCAAATCGGGCGCAACTTGGGGGAGAATTTCCGCCTAGGGCTGCATCGTCAAAAGTTTCCACTTGCAGTGTGACACGTTGAACTTACGGTTGAATCAGGGCTCTGGTCTTTTTCTCGAACCCCAAATAAACGATCAAGGTAGATGGTCATAAACGCGGCGAGTTGGGGTGGTATGAAGCGGTTTTCTTGGGTAAAACATATCGCGCGCAGTTCCGGCAACTTCCTTTTGTGGATTTTGCTCTTTCTGAACGTCGCCGTGTTGCCTGCCCAAGCAACCAATTTCACAATGAACGTGCCCGGCACGGCGCTGCGCCTGCCGACCGGATACCCTGAGGCCGGCGGCATTGCGATTGTGTTTGTTGGGGTTAACGGCAACTCGTACTTTCAGTTTTCCAACCCAACCGGTGCGTTTCAAGGATACCAAGACACGGGCACGCCCGCTGCATTCCGCGGCAACCCATTCACTATCAACAACCCCATCGCGCTGGACTGCGGCTTTTCCACGTGTTCGACCTATTTTGGTGGGGCCATTGCGCAGGCCTACGTTCGTTTCACGGCCTACGATGGTGATACCCAAGTTGGTGGTTTTGATTTTAACGATATCACGCTGCGCCTGAACGGGTTTGATCTGGCAAACTGGTCCGGCGTCACCACGGAAAAAACGTCGAACAACGGTGTCACCAGCTTTGGTTTTGAGACCGGCTTCGGCAACAACACGCTGAACACCGGTTGGTTTTCGTCAACCAACGCGGCGCTTTTGGCAAACATTCTATCCACAGGACGGACAACTTCGCAGGTATTCGACCGCGATCGAAATGACAACTTTTGGGATTTTACCATCGGCAACTCGTTGTCGAACACCAATATTGTTACGGTCGCGCCGGGATACACTTTAGACAAGACCGCAAACCGGACGACATTTACAGCCGTTGGCCAGCAGATCGTCTATACCTACGTTGTAACTAACATCGGGTCGGTGCCGATCCGAAGCCTTTCTGTTCTGGATAACAAGATCAGTGGGGTTACCTGCAATAAGACCGTCATCCTAGATACCAATCCCGGCGGTGTGGCCGATTTCGCGACCTGTACAGGTACTTACACGGTTACGCAGGCAGATTTTGATGCGGGCCAGGTAACAAATATCGCCCGCGGCCGAGGCACGCCTGACTTTGGCACTTTAGGGGAGCTGACCGATACCGCAACGGTTACCGGCCCGACGCTGTCACCATCACTTGCGATTGATAAGACAACGACCGCCACGCGGTTTGGCGCGGTGGGCACGACCGTGCCCTACACGTTCCGGGTGACAAACACCGGTAACGCAACGCTGACTGGTGTTGCCGTCACCGACCCGAGACTGCCGGGGCTAAGCTGCAGTGTGGCTTCACTTGCCCCAACGGCGCAGTTGAATTGTTCGGCGAACTATACTGTTACCCAAGCCGATATAGATACCTTTGCCGCTGGTACGCCTTTGGTGAACACGGCCTTTGTCACCTCGCGCGATCCGGCAAACACGGCACGAAACGCGCAAGATACCAACACGCTGCCAGGGCCGGTATCAGCACCCGCAATGACGCTGACAAAGGTTGCACAGGTAGTTGATTTCGCGACCGTAGGCGCGGTTGTTCCGTACCAGATCACGGTCCGAAACACCGGCAACGTGACATGGCCCGCAGCCCCAACAGTGACAGACCCGCTGGCACTGGTGACCTGTCCAGTTGGTGCTATTGCCCCGAATACGCAGATCGTCTGCACGGCCAACTATACGGTTACGCAAGCAAACATCGACGCGGGGTCAGTGCAAAACACTGCATCAGCGAGCATCACCGTTGCGGGTGTTACTGCAACCGGGCAGGCCTCTAGCACGGTGAATGCTATACGGACGACGGGACTTGTACTAGACAAGCGGCTCGCAGTGACATCGCCCACATCATTCGCAGCGACCAACCTAACACTGAGCTACGAATATGCTCTGCGCAACACTGGCAACGTCACCCTGAACGCAGTCGCAGTGACCGACAGTCTGACAACCGTCAGCTGCCCCGTGACCACCATCGCACCCGGTTCGACGTTGATCTGCACGTCAGCCTTTGAGACCACGCAGGCCAATCTGAATGCAGGTAGTGTGACCAACACTGCGAGCGCCACGTCAACGGCGGCGGGATCGGGAACAGTGGTTGCCTCGAACGGCGACGCGGTCACGGTGCCAGCGGTGCAGGCGCCCGGCCTTACATTGGACAAAACTGCACCTGTCGTAACCCCAGCGGAATTCGTTCCGGGTGCGATTGTCACCTACAGCTATCAGGTAACCAATAGCGGCAACGTCACACTGGCTGGGCCGATCACCGTGGCTGACAACAAGGCCGGAAACTTTATCTGTGCGGCCGGGCCGATTGCGCCGACGGCATCTGCCAGCTGCACCCGCAACTATACCATTACTGCGGCGGATTTCGCGGCTGGTACCGTGATCAACACCGCGACGGCGACCGCAAACGGAACCACCTCGAACCAAGATAGCGCCACCGTTGCGCCGGACCTTCAGCCCGGTATCACGATGATCAAGACCGCCAGCCCCAGCGCCGTCTCGGCGCTGACAGATACGATCACCTACACCTTTGCAATCACCAACAGCGGCAACACTTCTATAGTAAGTTCGTTGCAGCCAATCGTTGTGAACGACCCGCGTGTCGGCTCAGTAAACTGCGCCGCCCAGCCTGCCACTTTGACGGCTGGAAGCAGTTTCGATTGTACCGCTACGACGACACCAACACAGGCGGAGTTGAACGCCGGGCAAGTTATTAACCGTGCTACGGCGTCGTTCCCGTTTACCCGGGGTGGCCAGACAATCACCGTAACCTCGCCCGAAGCGGGGTCAACGGTGACTGCCACGCAAACCGCGTCTTTGGTTCTGACCAAGATTGGTCCGACCAACTTTTCGACTGTAGGCCAATCCATCAGTTACGGATTTGCGGTGCAGAATACCGGCAACGTTACGTTGACTAGCGTTGCTGTCACCGACCCGCTGATACCCGCGCTTTCCTGCACGCTTAGCAATATTGCGCCGTTGGCGGCGGCAAACTGCACTGGCACATATGTGGTCAATCAAGCCGATATCGATGCCGAACAGATCGTAAATACGGCAACGGCACGTGGCGCAACTGCCGGTGGTGCGGCCCCAACCGATACCGATACGATAGCAACACCGATCAATCCGGCATCGGTTGTGAAGTCGGCCACCATCGACAAAACGCCAAGCCGCACCAGCTTTACTGCTGTTGGGCAGCAGATCACCTACACTATCGCCGTCCGTAATACCGGCACACAAACGCTGTCGAATATTGCGGTGTCCGATGTGTTGGACCCGGCCTTTAGCTGCACCATCCCCACCTTGGCCCCCGGTTTAGTCAGCACTCTGTGCCAGTTCAGCCACACGGTAACCCAAGCGGATATGAACGAGGGCAGGGTTGACAATACGGCAAGCGCTAAAAGCCCTGATTTCACGACGATTACAGATAGCGTGACGGTGCCCGGCCCGGCCCGGACGGCAGACTTTACTGCCGTCAAATCGGCGCTGAACGGCTATACGGCGGCTGGGGATTCCGTTCAGTTCCAGCTGGTGATTACCAATACCGGTAATGTCACTTTGACCGATATCACCGTGTCGGACCCACTTTTGTCGGGTGGGAATGCTTGTTTGATTGCAGACCTTGCACCTGGGGCGATTGACAACAGCTGCCTTTCCGCCTTGCCATACGCCGTGACCCAAGCGAACGTCGATGCAGGCAGCGTTGTGAACACAGCTACCGTTTCGGCGACGGCACCTGCGGGTGTTACTGCCCCGGCACCTAGAACCGCTGCCGCCACGGCAACCGGTCCCACTGCTGCACCTGATGTTGAGGTTCGCAAGAGCGCGTCGACCTCCACCTACACCGCAGCCGGGCAAACGTTGACCTACACTTTCGACGTGGAAAATACCGGTAATGTCACGCTGACGGGGCTTACTTTTGCGGACACGGCCCTTGGGTTTAGCTGCGCCTTGGCCGATCTGGCGCCGGGCGCAGTTGCCACAACTTGCGCAAATGGCACAACGCCTTTGCAAGCAAGCCGCACCACCACCCAAACCGACATTGATCGCGGCGAGTACAGCAATAGCGCACGGGTGATCGGGGTCACCTCAGTTGGTGGCGCAGCAGTTGAGGATACCGATACGGTATCTGTGAGTGGACCATTGCAGACCCCGACGATCAGCATTGCAAAGGTCATTACCGCCGGTGATTTGTTCGACGCGGTTGGCGATGTGGTCAGCTATAGCTACGCCGTCACCAACACCGGTAACATCACTTTAACTGCCCCGATCAGCGTTGCCGACGACAAAATCCCCGCCGTCAGTTGCCCGGCGCTTCCGGCTGCGGGTTTGGCACCTCTGGCTACGTTGCTTTGCACCGGAACTTATCGCATTGCGCAGGCTGATCTGGATGCCGGTTCGGTCACCAACTCTGCGACAGGCAGCCTGACGCAGCCGATCATACCAGTAAATCCGGGCGACCCGGCGTTTACTGTTGTGACCTCGGCACCCGACACGGCAACTGCCAATTCGGTGCAACTGCCTTCGATCAGCATTGATAAACACATCAAGGATGGCTCTGCATCCTCGTTCGCCGCTGTCGGCGATACGGTAACATTTGAATACATTGTTCGAAACACCGGTAACGTTACAACCAGCGCAGATGTTACCATCGCCGATGACAAAATCCCCGGCACCTTGATCTGCGCGCCAGCCGGACTTGCCCCCGGCGCGATAGCGACCTGCGAACAAGACTGGACGGCGGATCAGTCGGCTTTGAATGCGGGTGAAGTGACGAATATCGCCGTTGCGACCACAATCTTCGGCGGCACTCCGGCGGAAAGTGCCCCCGACACCGCCACCGCTACAGCCGTGCAATCGCCAGAGCTGACAATAGCCAAGACTTTGGTTGCCCCCATTCCAACGGCTTTTGATGCTGGCGAGGTGTTGAACTATTCCTACGTCGCCACGAACACCGGCAACGTGACAATCACCGGCCCGATCACCGTTGCCGACAATCTGGCGACGGTCACATGCAACCCAGTGGCAAGCCTTGCACCTGCACCTGCGGCGGGTTCGACTGTGTCCTGCACCGCCAGCTATGCTATCGGTGTGAATGATCTGATCGTTGGATCAACGACAAACGTGGCGACGGCCAGCGGCTCGTTCGATGGCAGCACGGTGCAGTCAATCGCCGCTTCGGTGACCTTCCCGGTCACGGTTACGGCGGCGCTTAGTGTTGCGAAGACCACGACAACCACCGATTTTGACGCCGTTGGCGACGTGCTTAACTACGGCTACAGGGTTACCAATTCTGGGCTCGTTGGCTTTATCGACAACGTCTTCGTTGATGACGACAAGATCGGGTCGTTCCTGTGCCGTCCTTCGTCGCTGGGGGTATTTTCGGTTGGCGGGGTCTTTGATTGTGCCGCGACCTACCCGATTACACAAGCAGATGTCGATCGCGGGTTCGTCACCAACACTGCCAGTGCACGCACGATTTTTGCTCCGGGAACCGGCAACGAAATCCCAGTGCAAAGCGCCGCCGACAGTGTGACAGTGACCGCCATAGAAGACCCCGAGCTGACAGTGGTGAAGGCGGTCATCGCTGGCCCTAATCCGGCGCAGGTAGGCGACGTGCTGACCTATAGCATCACAACCACCAACAGCGGCAACCAGACGGTGCAGGGCGTTGCGCTATCCGATCCGCTTATCCCGGCCCTGACTTGCACCGTTGGCGGGCCCCCGGCACCAGCGAATGTCGTTCTGCTGCCGACCGAGGCTTTGGTCTGCACTGGTGCCTATACGGTTCAGCAAGCTGACATTGACGCACAGGTTCTGGACGGTGGGGTTGTCGTGCTTCAAAACACCGCGACGGCGCGCGGGTCTGATCCGCAGGGCGGCGCTGTCAATGGCACCGGATCAACCTCGCATCCTTTGGAGGCGGCGGCGGCTTCGATTGAAACCGTCAAAGTGATCGAGCCGGAACCCGGACCGGATGACGCGTTTTCGATCCTTGGCCAACGAGTGAACTTCCGTGTGACGGTAACGAACACCGGCAATATCACGCTGAATGCCATCCGGGTAACAGACGACTTGGAACTTGGTACGACTTGCACCATAGCGACACTTGCCCCAGCAGCGACCGACAATAGCTGCGCGTTCAGTTACACGGCTACGCAGGCTGATCTGGATGCGCAGTTTGGCACGCCACCCAACACTTTCGGCGGTTTCATCAACACGGCTACAGCAATAGCACAGCCCGCAACGCCGGGTGCGGCCGAGGTCAGCGATGAAGGCGAAGTTTTCGCCAAGGGCCCGGCCACCGAGCTCGGCTTTACTCTTGTCAAAACACCGATCACGACTGGCTTTGATGCGGTCGGCGATGTGCTGACTTATAGCTACACCGTAGCCAACACTGGTAACGTCACGCTGACCGCGCAACCCATTGTGACCGACGACCGCATCGGTACGTTCGACTGTGGCACCGTACCTGGTGGTGGTCTATTGCCCGGCAACTTCGTGACATGTCAGGCGACGTACACGGTTACGCAAGACGATCTGAATGCAGGCAGCGTGACCAACATTGCCAGTGTTGAGTCCACTCAGGTTCCTTTGCCAACGGTTCCGGGTGTGGCACAAGATACGGCCACTGTTACTGGTACCAGAACACCGGGGCTGACCGTGGCCAAAGAGCCATCGGTGACTGGCACTGTTGGTGCCGGTGACGTGATTACCTATACTTACACGGTCGCCAATACGGGCAACGTGACGTTGACAGCGGTTACTCCCGCCGATCAGCATACCAATGCGGCTGGAACGACCGCATTGACCATCGGTGGTGATGTGTTGGAAACCGACGCAGGCCCAGCGGCTGATGATACAACTGATGCCGACACGGACGGCGTTTGGGATGCGCTAGGCCCCGGCGATAGCGTTAGCTTCACCTCGACCTACGCAGTCACGCAGGCAGATGTTGATGCCGGGGCGGCGCTAACCAACACCGTGACGGTCACATCGCAAAGCCCAACCGGCACAACGCCGCCAGTGGCGACAGGCGACGCAAGCGTCGACGTTGATCCCGGGGTTGCAACACTGCTGGCACTAAAGACGGCGGACGTTGGTGGTCTGTCGGTGCCTCCCGTCGTTGGTGATGTGCTGGCCTATACGATCACGGTGGAAAACACCGGCAACGTGACGATTTTCAATGTCGTTTTCGCCGATACTTTGACCGATGCAAACGGCGGCGCGCAAGCATTGGACGCGACCCCCGTCCTGGCCAGCGGCGATGACGGTGACGGACTTTTGCAGGTTGATGAGACATGGACCTACACTGCCAATGTCACTTTGACGCAGGGGATGATAGACGCGGGCGGGCTGTCGAATACTGCCACAGTCAATGGTGAGGCGCCTGGGGGCGTCCCGGTTGATGACATATCAGATGACGATGGCACCAGTAACAGCGACCCAACGGTCACAAACTTAGATCGCACCCCTGCGATTGCGGTGGTCAAAACTTCGGCGTTGGACGATGGTGCCGATGGTCGCGCCGATGTCGGCGACACCATAACCTACAGCTACGAGGTCTCGAACCAAGGCAATACGACAGTATTCGACATTGACTTGGCCGAGACGGGCTTTACCGGTGCGGGCCCCGCACCAACGCCTGCTATCGATGGTGGCGGTGCCGATCTTGATGGCGAGGGCGATGCCCCTGATCTGGCGGTTGCCGGATCGGTGACATTTGAGGCGACCTACACTTTGGAGCAGGCCGACATAGATGCGGGCGCGGTTGCCAATCAAGCGACGGCAACCGCAAGTGATCCTGCGGGCACACCATTGGAGGACCTGTCAGGTGCCACGACAGGCGATGATACGCCGACCGAAACACTGCTTGGCTCGGCGCCGGGGATGCTTGCACAGAAGACCGCTGATACAACCGGCCTATCATTGCCACCCGCTGTCGGCGACGTATTAGGCTATGCCATCACGGTTGAAAACACCGGCAATGTGACGATTTCCGACGTGGCACTGGCCGATACCCTTGCTGACGCGAATGGCGGTCCGCAGGCATTGGATGCGGCACCGTCACTGGCAAGCGGCGATGACGGCGACGGGTTGCTGCAGGTCGATGAGACATGGAGCTACACCGCAAATGTCACCCTGACCCAAGCGATGATCGACGCGGGTGGCCTGTCGAACACCGCGACAGTCAGCGGCGAGACTCCCGGTGGCGCCCCGGTCGAGGATGTTTCGGATGACGATGGCAGCGGGGCAGATGATCCGACGGTGACCAACTTTGATCGCAGTCCGGTCATTTCTGCGGTCAAAACCGCCTCGCTGAACGATGGCGGCGACGGCCGCTCCGATATTGGTGACACCATCAGCTACAGCTATGTTGTGTCGAACGACGGCAACACGACTCTGTTCGATATTGGCCTGGCCGAAACCGGCTTTACCGGCGCCGGGCCTGCACCAGCCCCGGCCTTGATTGCCGGAGGAGCCGATCTTGATGGCGAAGCCAACGCGCCCGATCTGGCGGTTGGCGGCTCTGCGACGTTCGAGGCTACATACACGTTAGAGCAGGCGGATATTGATGCAGGAACGGTAACCAACCAAGCCACTGTAACTGCTAGCGACCCAGCGGGCACGCCATTGGAAGATTTGTCGGGTGCCGATGCCGCCGATGATACCCCGACCGAAACGCCGCTGGGCGCGGCACCGGGCATGGTGGTGATCAAGAGCGCCGATGCGGCTGGCGTTTCGGCTCCGCCCGTGGTGGGTGATCTGATAACCTACTCATTCACGGTGGAAAACACCGGTAACGTAACGATTGCTAACGTCGCAATTGCAGACACGCTGACAGATGCAAATGGTGGGGTGCAAGCGTTGGACGCTGCCGCGGCGCTTGTCATCGGCGATGATGGCGACGGACTGTTGCAGGTGGATGAAACCTGGACCTACTCTGCAGCCGTCACCCTGACCCAAAGCATGATTGATGCAGGAGGCTTGTCGAACACGGCGACAGCCAGCGGTGAGGCGCCTGGCGGCGGCCCGGTCGAGGATGTTTCAGATGATGATGGCATCGGGGATAGTGACCCGACTATCACGACGCTTGATCGCAGTCCGGCCGTCGCCGTGGTCAAAACCTCTGTGCTGGATGACGGTGGTGACGGTCGTGCTGATGTTGGCGATACCATCACGTACACTTACGCGGTGTCGAACGAAGGCAACGCCACACTGTTTGATGCAACACTAACCGAAACCGGCTTCACTGGGGCAGGCGCTGCACCGACTCTGGTTCTGACCACTGGCGGGGCCGATCTTGATGGCGAAGCCGATGCGCCCGATTTGGCGGTTGGCGCGTCAGTAGCTTTCGAGGCGACCTATGCGCTGGTGCAGGCGGATATTGATGCAGGCTCGGTCACCAATCAGGCTACCGCTACGGCAAATGACCCCTTGGGGACGCCAGTGGAAGACCTGTCGGGCGCCACAACCGGCGATGATACGCCAATCGAAACACCGCTTGGTTCAGCGCCACGAATGTTGGCCTTGAAGACAGCCGATGTCACTGGCCTGTCGGTGCCACCGGCTGTCGGAGATGTTCTGGCCTATAACATCACGGTTGAAAACACTGGCAACGTGACAATTTCCAACGTGGCGTTGGCCGATACGTTGACCGATGCAAACGGCGATGCGCAGGCATTGGACGCGGCACCGGCGCTGGCCGGTGGCGGTGATGGCGATGGGCTGTTGCAGGTGGATGAAACCTGGAACTACACCGCAACCGTTACGCTGACCCAAGCCATGATCGACGTGGGCGGATTGGCGAACACGGCAACTGTTACTGGTGAAACACCCGGCGGCGACCCGGTTGAAGACATCTCGGATGACGACGGCACCGGGGCAGAAGACCCGACAGTGACAACCTTTGATCGCACTCCAAGTATGACTGTCACAAAGGTGCCGTCAATCACTAGTGGCGCGGTCGTTGGCGACGAGATTACCTATACTTACACGGTCACAAACACCGGCAACGTGTTGCTAAGTGCTGTTTCCTTAGATGATCAACATACTACTGCTGCAGGCACAGTGCCGTTAGCGATAGCGGGCGACACCGTTGATACCGATAGCGGTGTCACCGGGGACTCGGTTGATGCAGCCCCTGACGGCATCTGGGATACGCTTGGCCCTAGCGATGTGGTGACATTCACCGCGACCTACACCGTCACGCTTGCCGACCTGAACGCCGGTGCCGCCCTTGAAAACACAGTAACTGTTACGGCAATCGGCCCAACCGGAACGACAGCGCCAGACGCGACTGCTGACGTTGCAGTGCCATTGGCGCCAGCCGATCCGGCCATAACGGCTGTCAAGTCATCGTTGGTTGGCGATAGTGGTGACGGCGTGGTCAACGTGGGAGACACCTTGACCTACACCTATGTCCTGACCAACGCCGGCAACGTCACATTGTTCGACGTGACGCTAGCCGAAACTGGATTTGATGGGGCTGGAACAACGCCTGCGCCTACTGTGCAATCTGGCGGGTCCGATCTGGATGGCGAGGCTGATGCTATCGACCTTGCTCCGGGGGATGCTGCTACGTTTGAGGCTGTCTATCCCCTAGTGCAGGCAGATATTGATGCGGGCGATGTAACCAATCAGGCGACCGCATCGGCAGACGATCCGCAGGGCAACCCGCTTACTGACTTTTCGGGTGCAACAGCGACGGACGACGATCCGACGGTTACAGTCCTGCCAGCCACGCCAGAGCTCGACGTGGTTAAATCGGCATCGGCGGTGGAATTCGTGTTCCCAACGGTGGAGCGGGTGACCTTTACCATTGATGTGACCAATTCAGGCAACGTCACACAAACCGGCATACAGCTTACGGATGATCTGACGACCTTCGTCGCGCCAGCGGTCTTACTGAGCGCGACTTATCCGGTCGCGGCTGCGGCAAACGGCTTTGCCGATGGTGCGGCCAACGCGGCTTATGACGGTGATGCCGTGACGACACTGTTGGCCGGCAACCCGACACTTGCCCCGGGCCAGACTGGTACCGTTACCATCACGCTTACCTACTCTACCGCCGACGGTCCGGCGGGGGGCGAAAACACTGCCACTGCGACGTCGGATCAGCTGATCGATCCAGTGCCATCCAACCCCGTGACGGTGCTGGGTGGCGACAGCGACGGCGACGGTATTCCCGACAGCCTGGAGGGTTGTGGGCCCGGCGACGACCGAGACGGCGACGGAATTTGTGACGCCGAGGATTATGACCCAACCGGAACGTTCTACTGCGAAGAGGACGGGCGCATTCTGTCGGGCGGCGATGTCGCCGTAACCGGCCCGAGTGGCACGCAATCGGGTGTGGGCAGTTCTGGAGGTATCACGATAGTGCGTTCCGGTGCGGACGGGCGGTTCCAGTTCTTCGTAACCGCGCCCGGGACATATAGCCTTGCGCTAACTTACCCACCAAGCGGCGTACCATCGACCACGAGGCCTTCGCTGGGGACATTGGACGTCACTTCGCTGCTGCCCGCCAATCCGGGATCGCTTGGTTCTGGCGAGGCAGGCTTGACTGGACAATTGGTCGATTTCAGTCCCGGCACCAACACCTTTTACACGACCTTCGTCTTCGAAGAAGGTGATCCATTCGTCATCAACAACAACATCCCACTGTCTGCCTGCGCGACAAGAAGCGGAGTGATCGCTACCAAGGTTGCAGACAGGGAAAGCGTTATTCTGGGCGAAACGGTTAACTTTACCCTTAGCTTCAACAACACCACAACACTGCTCTACCCAGCCGCATCGCTGATCGACATTCTGCCGGTAGGTTTGGTCTACACCCCAGGTTCAGGCACGTTGAACGGCGCGGCGACCGAGCCCATGCACAACGGCGATCGCCTGAATTGGGGTCCACGCGATGTGGCGGCGGGGGAGCAGATTACCATACGGCTTTCGGCGCGAGTTACGTCTGCGGCGGGACCGGGCAAAGTGGTAAACCGTGCTCTGATGCTGGATCAGTTTGGCGCGCAGATATCGAACACAACGACGGCCGCAGTTCTGATTAAGGCAGAGCAGGTGTTCAGCTGTTCTGATGTGATAGGAAAGGTGTTTGTAGATCGCAATGGCAACGGTGTGCAAGACCCGGATGCGGGCCACGCAGCGCTGACGGATGATGATGCCTATGTCAGCAAGTTAGGCAAGTTTGCACCGCCGCCAGAGGCCCCACCAACCGACGAGGCAGGTCTGCCCGGTGTGCGCTTAGCCACAGTCAACGGGCTGCTGATCAGCACCGATGAATTTGGCCGCTTTCATGTGCCATGTGCCGCCCTGCCGCGCAGCACCGGGTCTAACTTCACGCTGAAGCTTGATCCGCGCAGCCTGCCTATCGGCTACACGGTCACCACCGAGAACCCGCGCACGTTGCGGCTGACGGCTGGTAAAGTAGCGAAGATGAACTTTGGTGTTTCCGATACCGAAGTGGTCGATATCGATATTACCGCGTCGGCCTTTGGCAAGGGTACAGCCGAGGCGTCAGCTGCGCTTGAAAAGGGCATTCGTGCGCTGGTAGCCGATATCAAGAATAGACCGTCAAGCGTGCGGCTTAGCTATGTGTTGCAATCGGGTGAAGACAAAGCGACGGCAGTTGTCCGCCTGCAAGCGGTTGAGAAGATGATCCGCAAGGTGTGGCGCGGTTTCGGACAATACGAGTTGCAGATCCAGAAATCTGTGAAACGGGTTCAGTAAGGGGTAATGATGATGCAGAACTCACCCCTCCGATACGCTCTTACGGCCGCCATTTCGGTGCTTGCTTTGGCATGCTCTGCGCAGGCGCAAGACGGCTTTGCCATCAGTCGTGATGGCGACACGGTTGCCGGTGATCCGGCCCTTGCCTCGCGGATACCGCGCGCACCGGTTCGCGCGGCCACGGCTGCGGATGTCCGCGTTGTAGTTGACGGTCTGGGCGTGCGCCCCGCCTTGGATATCGAGGTGATCGAGGCGACTGAAGGAAGCGCCGTGGTGCAAAGCCGGATGAACTATCCCACGTGGATCACCCGGTCAGAGGTGCGGCTGATTGATCTAGCAGCACCCGGTCGGCCTCGTACAGTATCAGTTGTTGAAATCACCCCGAACGGGCGCGTTGTTCTGGCGTTGCCAGACAGCGACGATCTGGTGGTTGTGCACCGGGTGTACGATGCGGCGGGACGTTATGATGAAACCGCACCACTTGCGTTGTTCCGTCCCAGTGGCAGTGGCGTCGCAACTGATGTTGAGACGGGTCAAGAATTGGGCCGTGACAGCGCCGCATTGCGCCGCATTCCGATCCGCGGCGGTGCGGTGACGGTCAGCGGCACGGGCTTGGCACAGGGTGCAGTCGTTACTGCCTTGGGCGAAACCATCAGCCCCGATGCCAGCGGTGACTTCGTCATTCAGCGCATTCTGCCGCCCGGCGATGTGGCCGTGCCAGTTCGTGTCAGCGGGGGCGGCGAGTTGATTTCCATCGAGCCTGTTGTCACCATTCCACGGTCGGAGTGGTTCACCGTGGCAAGCGGCGATCTGACTTACGGGCGCAACTTGAAGGGGCCGAAAAAGGGTGAGGATTGGACCAACGGCAGGCTCGCCTATTATACCAAGGGCAAAACGGCCACCGGTTGGACGATCACCTCTAGTGCCGATACGGGCGAGGCCGAGCTGCGCGATCTTTTCCGCGATTTTGATCGGAAAGACCCGGTCGGCCTAATCTCGCGCCTTGATCCTGATCTCGCCTATCCAACCTACGGCGATGATTCTACATTGGAAAATGACGCGCCGACGGATGGCAAGTTCTACTTCCGTGTCGAGCGGGATGGCAGCTACGCGATGTGGGGCAACAATAAAGCCCAGATCAACGGCACTGAATATCTGCGCAATGAACGGGCGCTTTACGGCCTGTCTGGCCGCTATGTAACATCAGGGCAAACCAGCCGAGGCGAGCCGCGCGTCAGCATTGCGGCCTATGCCGCCCAACCCGATATGTTGCCGGGACGCGAGGTATTTCTTGGCACGGGCGGATCGGTCTATTTCCTGCAACGGCAAGACATCTCGATCGGGTCAGAAACGCTTAGCGTGGAACGTCGTGATCCTGATACCGGCAGGGTGATTGACCGCATCGTGCTGGTTGAAGGCCGCGATTACCGGATCAACTATCTGCAAGGTGTGGTCACCCTGTCACAACCCTTGGCCGGGCTTGGAACCGGGGGCGCGGTGATAACGCCAGCACCAGGTTCCGCGCCGCAAATGCGGCTGGTAGTTCAGTATGAATTCACTCCAACTGCTGGCGATATTGATGGCTTTGCCCTAGGTGGCCGAGCCGAGGTTTGGCTGCGCGACGATCTGCGCTTTGGCATCACCGGATTGGTTGAACAAACCGACACCGCCGATCAAACCGGCACGGGTGTTGATCTACGCTGGGTCATCGGAACCGACAGCTTTGTCGAAGCCGAGTATGTCCGCACAAAAGGGCCGGGCTTTGGTCAAAGTTTGTCCGTCGACGGTGGCCTGACTGTTCTCAACGCGGGCTCGGTTGGCGGTACCGGCGATGCGATGCGCTTTGCCACCGAACTGTCGCTTGCCGATCTGGGGATGCGCGGTGAGGGTACCATTTCCGCCTATTTTGAAACGCGCGATGAGGGTTTTTCGACGCTGGACTATCAGACGACAGCAGACGAGGATCTGTGGGGCTTCTCCGCCGATATCAAATCCAGCGAGCGTCTTTCTTACCGCGTGAACGTTGAGGATTATCGCAACGCTGATGGCAAGCGTCTTACCGAAGGTTTGGCCGAGGTTGATATCAAATCGGGCGACCGCCTTACATATTCGCTTGGTCTGGCGCATGAGGATCGTGCCGATCCCGCCGATCCAACCGAGACAGGTCGGCGAACTGACGTTGCCCTGCGCCTGAGTATGGAACAAAACGAAGATCTGACATGGTACGTATTTGGGCAGACCACACTGGCGCGGTCCGGCGGACTTAGGCGCAATGATCGCTACGGTGTTGGGGCAAAGCTGGCTTTTGCAGAAAATTGGGCCTTCGAGGGAGAGATTTCGGATGGTAGTTTTGGCATCGGCGGGCGTGCGTTGCTGTCCTATGACCGCGAGGGCACACAGGCTTATCTGGGCTACACGCTTGATCCGGGCCGCGAGCTAACCGGCGTTAGCCTGAACGGGCGTGATGCTGGTCAGTTTGTTGCGGGCGGGCGGCGTGATGTGTCTGACGCAGTGTCGGTTTACGGCGAAAATACCTATGACGTGTTCGGACGACATAGGTCTCTGACATCTGCTTATGGCGTTGAATATCAGGCCAATGATTTCCTGACTTTTACTGGCGGGATCGAGCTTGGCCGCGTTGCTGCAGACACCGGCGATTTTGACCGGCGCGCCTTGTCGTTTGGCCTGCAATACGGTGATGAGGCGGGTCTGACTGCCAAAGCACGCCTGGAATTGCGCCGTGATCGTGGTGTTCAGTTCGGCACCCCTGCCGACGCCGACACAATTATTGCTACGGCGGATGCAACCTACGAGATTGACGAAGCGCGCCGGTTGCTTTTCTCGGTTGACGTGGCAGATACCAAAACCAACGGGTCATCGGTGCAAAGCGGTGAATACGCGAAAGCCGTGCTTGGATACGCATTCCGCCCGGTAGATAATGACCGGCTTAACTTGCTTGCGAGCTACACTTATCTTTATGATATGTATGGTCAAAGAATTGACGGGTCAGACGATCCCGGCCCCCGCCAGCAAAGCCACGTATTTTCTATAGACGCCACTTATGATGTCAATGCGCAGTGGACACTTGGCGGAAAGCTTGGCTTCCGTATTTCGCAGTCGGCACCGGACGACGTAACGCCGCTGGCAGATAATGACGCGGTCCTCGCCGTCCTAAATGCGCGTTATCACCTGACGCACCAATGGGATTTGTTGCTGGAAGGCCGCTACCTGGAGGCGCGGCAGGCGGGAATTTCCGAAACCGGCGTGTTGGCGACCGCGTATCGCCATTTCGGACCGAATGTGATGCTGGGTCTGGGTTACAACTTTGGCAATGTGTCTGATGATCTGACCGATCTGACGGTCGATGATCAGGGCGTCTTCCTGAACTTGGTCACCCAGTTCTGACGGCTCGCCACAGGCGCGTCACCATTTCGCTTGTGCCACGATGGTTGCATGGCGCAAAACTGCGCAGGTTTAAATCTTATCGGAGCCATCTTCGGTGACCTGCGACTTGGTAATATTCGATTGTGACGGTGTGCTAATTGATAGCGAGATTATCAGTGCGCGGATGCTTGTGTCGGAACTGTCAAAGCTTGGCGTCACAATCGACCTCGACTATGTGGCCAAACACTTTCTGGGGCGCAGTTACCCAACAGTGATGAACCAGATCAGATCCGAATTTGGTCTGGACCTGCCACCTATGTTCGAGGACCAATACCGCGATCGCCTGTTGGCGGCGTTTGAAACCGATCTTCGCATCATGCCCCATGTTCAGGATGTTCTGGCGCAGCTTGATTTGCCATATTGCGTGGCAACGTCCTCCAGCCCACGTCGGGCCGACACGTCTTTACAGCTGGTTGGTCTTGGCGCGCTGACGGGTGGGCGCCTATTTACTTCCACGATGGTTGCAAAGGGCAAACCCGCGCCGGATCTATTTCTACATGCGATGTCGGCGATGGGTATGACCGACCCCGCGCGGTGTCTGGTAATAGAGGATAGCCTGAATGGAGTTCGCGCCGCACGGGCCGCAGGTATGCAGGTTTGGCGTTTTACCGGGGGGACGCATCTGGCCAATCGCGTGTTGGAAGAACCAGACGACGCCCGCCCCGACGGGCGGTTTGCATCATTCGCGGAATTCTTCCACACTGTGCCAGGGTTGCGTCAGAAAGACTTGCTCGCATGAACCAGATTGAAACAGAAACCAGCCTGCAAGACGAGGCCGCCCGGGCGGGGTGGCTGTATTATGTGGGAGGTATGACGCAGGATCAGATTGCGGTGGAACTTGGCATTTCACGGCAACGCGCTCAGCGATTGGTTTCTCGTGCGATGTCCGAAGGGCTGATCCATCTCCGCCTGGAACACAAAATCGGCTCTTGCCTGCGTCTAGAGGCGGAACTGATCCGCCGCTACAACCTTGGTCATTGCCGCGTTGCGCCGAACCTCGGGGTTGGGGCTGATCCATCTCGCGCGATTGCGGCACCAGCGGCGGCTTTGCTGGAAACATTTCTGGCGCGCGCAGAACCGATGATTGTGGCGTTGGGCACAGGTCGGGCCTTGCGCGCGATGGTCGAAGAGCTGATATCGCAGGACTGCGCGCGCCACAGGATCGTGTCGCTGATCGGGAACATTGCACCCGACGGGTCAGCGTCGTTTTTCGATGTGATAATGCGAATCGCCGACAAGCTGTCTGCCCCGCACTACCCCATGCCGGTTCCGGTGTTTTCTGAAACGGCGGAAGAGCGGGCGTTGTTCCACGCGCTGCGTCCGGTGCAAGAAGTGGTCAGGCTGGCGCAGAATGCCGATGTGGCCTTTGTCGGGATTGGCCAGATGGGCAACGACGCGCCGCTGCTAAAGGACGGCTTCGTTACCGAGGCGCAACTGGCCGAGATGCAGGCGAAGGGCGCTATCGGTGAGGTGGTGGGGGGCGTATTTGATGCGTCGGGTCGCTACATTGATACCGATGTTACAAAGCGCATGGGCGGCGTCAGAATTGCGCCCGGCCGCAAAGCACCCGTGATTGGGGTTGCTGCCGGCACCAGCAAGGTGGCGGCAATCCGAGCGGCGTTGACAGGACAGTTGATCAATGGCCTAATCACTGATGAGTGGACAGCGGCGGCAATTCTCGGCTAGCCAAAAAAACAAACCGCCCCTTAAGGAAGCAAACTTTTCGGTTGACTTTGCTACAGTCAAATATGAATAATTACCCACGAGGTGGGCATATGCTCATCCACAAGGGAGGATTACCATGACACTGACGCTTCGGGCGCTTCTATGCGCCTGCGCTGTCGGCGCGCTTTGCACTGCCGCCGCAGCCCAAACCACGATCACCGTCGCTACCGTCAACAACGGCGACATGGTCCGCATGCAGGGCCTGATGGACGACTTCTATGCCAAGAACCCCGACATCAAGGTCGAGTGGGTCACGCTGGAAGAAAACGTGCTCCGCCAGAACGTCACCGCTGACATCGCCACCGGCGGCGGTCAATATGACGTCATCACGATCGGCACTTACGAAGTTCCGATCTGGGGCAAGCAGGGCTGGCTGGAAAGCCTGAACGACCTGCCTGCCGACTATGATGTCGATGACCTGCTGCCTGCCATCCGTGGCGGCCTGACGGTTGACGGCAACCTCTATGCCTCGCCCTTCTACGGCGAATCGTCCTTCGTGAACTACCGCAAGGACTTGGCCGAAAAGGCTGGCATCACCATCCCCGACGCCCCGACTTGGGACGACATCAAGGCCGCTGCCGCCGCGATGACGGACACTGAGGCGGGCATCTATGGCATCTGCCTGCGCGGCAAGGCCGGCTGGGGCGAGAACATGGCCTTCCTGACCACCATGGCAAACTCCTATGGTGCGCGCTGGTTCGACGAAAACTGGGTTCCCCAGTTCGACCAGCCGGAATGGAAAGCCGTGATGACCGACTATGTCGAGCTGCTGACCAAGTACGGCCCGCCCGGCGCGTCGAACAACGGCTACAACGAGAACCTGACGCTGTCGCTGCAGGGCAAGTGCGCCATGCGCATGGACGCCACTGTGTCGGCTGGCTCGTTGACCGACCCGGCGCAGTCCGAGTTTGCCGACAAGGTCGGCTTCGCTCTGGCCCCCGACATGGGCCTTGGCAAGCGGGCGAACTGGCTCTGGGCCTGGTCGCTGGCAGTCCCGGCGTCGTCTGACGCCAAAGAGGCCGCCAAGATCTTCGTCAACTGGGCGACCAACAAGGACTATATTGCCCTTGTCGCGTCCAAAGAAGGCTGGCGCAATGCACCTCCGGGCACGCGTACTTCGCTGTATGCAAACGCGGAATATGCGGCTCTGCCCTTCGCCAAGATGACGATCGACTCGATCAACGCAGCTGACCCGACCAACCCGTCTGTAAAGCCGGTGCCCTATGTCGGCGTCCAGTTCGTGGCGATCCCGGAGTTTGCGGGCCTTGCGACCTCGGTCGGCGAAATCTTCTCGGCCGCTCTGGCCGGTCAGAAGACGGTTGATGAAGCCCTGGCCGAAGCTCAGGCGCTGGCTGTCGAGGAAATGACCTCGGCTGGTTACATCAAGTAAGTCAGGAAGCCCGGCCCGCAACTGGGCCGGGTTTCTACTTGTCCCCCGCATTTCCCAAGATGCGGGGGAACTTGCCCGGCACTGGCCATCGGCAACTGGATCAGCTTCAAATCTGAATCGGAGACACTCGTGGCCACGAAATCCTCACGCTTTGCGGCCCGCCTGATGGTCGCGCCTTCCGTCATCGTCCTGTTCATCTGGATGATCGTGCCCTTGGCCATGACGATCTGGTTCTCGTTCCGCATCTACCGGCTGTTGTCGCCCGAACGCACGGGCTGGGCCGGGTTTCGGAACTACCAGTGGTTCTTCAACTCGCCCGATTTCTGGTTGGCCATCTCGAACACCCTTTTGCTTGTTGGCGGCGTTCTGGCCATCACCATCGTCTTCGGCGTCCTGATCGCGCTGCTGATCGACCAACCGGTCTGGGGCCAGGGCCCCCTGCGCATTCTGGTCATCTCGCCTTTCTTCGTCATGCCGCCCGTTGCCGCGTCGATCTGGGAAAACCTGTTCATGCATCCCCAGAACGGCATGTTGGCTTCGCTGGCGCAGGGCATCGGCATGAAGCCGATCCTGTTTATGGAAAACTACCCGATGTCCTCGGTCATTTTCATCGTGGCGTGGGAATGGTTGCCCTTTGCCACCCTGATCCTGCTGACCGCGCTGCAGTCGCTGTCCTCCGAGCAGCTGGAAGCCGCCGAGATGGACGGGGCAAGTGCCGTGAACCGCTTCCGCTATATCGTGCTGCCCCATTTGACGCGCTCGATCACGGTCGTCATTCTGATCCAGACCATCTTTCTTCTGGGCATTTTCGGCGAAATCTACACCACCACCCAAGGGGGCCCCGGCTCTGCCTCCACAACCTTGCCCTACATGATCTACAAACAGGCCGTGATCGCCAAGGATATCGGGCGCGCCGCGGCTGGCGGGATCATTGCCGTCATCCTTGCCAACATCGTCGCCTTCTTCCTCATGCGTAGCATGGGCAAGAACCTGGACGCCTGAAAGACGGAGATCGCCATGGCCCGCTCAGTCACCCCTCGTCGCAAGCTCCTTTACACGGTCGCCGCCTGGTCCGTGGCCCTCTTGATCTTTTTCCCGGTCCTGTGGACCATACTGACCAGCTTCAAGACCGAGGCAAGCGCTGTGGCTTCGCCACCTCAGTTGTTCAGCGCCGACTGGACGCTCGACAATTATGCCGAGGTCTGGGGCCGGTCCGACTATCCGCGCTTCTTCTGGAATTCGGTGGTCATCTCGGTCGGCTCGACGCTGCTGGGCCTGGCCATCGCCATTCCCGCCGCCTGGTCGATGGCCTTCGTGCCGGGCAAGCGGACCAAGGACCTTCTGATGTGGATGCTTTCCACCAAGATGATGCCCGCCGCCGCCGTACTGATCCCGATGTATCTGATCTTCCAGCGCACCGGGCTTTTCGACTCCCGCACCGGCCTCGTTCTGGCGCTCATGCTGATGAACCTGCCGGTCATCGTCTGGATGCTTTACACTTACTTCAAGGAGATTCCCGGCGAAATCCTTGAAGCCGCCCGCATGGACGGGGCCTCTCTGAAAAACGAAATCCTCTATGTGCTGACGCCAATGGCGGTGCCGGGGATTGCCTCGACAATGCTTTTGAACATCATTTTGGCGTGGAACGAGGCATTCTGGACCATCACGCTGACTACGGTTGATGCCGCCCCCCTGTCGGCCTTCATCGCCAGCTTTTCGGCACCACAAGGCCTGTTCTATGCCAAACTCAGTGCCGCCAGCACCATGGCCATCGCACCGATCCTGATCATGGGCTGGTTCAGCCAGAAACAACTTGTCCGCGGCCTGACGTTCGGCGCGGTGAAATAAGGAATCATCATGGGCAAGATAACTCTGCGCGGTGTTACCAAGAAATTTGGCGAAGTGGCGGTCATCCCGTCGCTTGATCTGGATATCGAAGATGGCGAATTCGTCGTGTTCGTCGGTCCGTCGGGGTGTGGCAAATCCACCCTGCTGCGCCTGATTGCGGGGCTGGAAGATACCACCAGCGGGATCATTTCAATCGACGGTATGGATGCAACCCATTTATCCCCTGCTAGGCGCAGCCTCGCGATGGTGTTCCAGTCCTACGCGCTTTATCCGCACATGTCGGTGCGTAAGAACATTGCGTTTCCGCTAAAAATGGCCGGGATGGACGCTACCGCTGTGGAAAAAAAAGTCGACGCAGCGGCCAAGGTACTGAACCTGACGAGCTATCTGGATCGTCGCCCCGGACAGCTTTCGGGCGGCCAACGCCAGCGCGTGGCCATTGGCCGGGCGATTGTGCGTGAACCCAAGGCGTTCTTGTTTGATGAGCCCCTTTCCAACCTTGACGCCGCCCTGCGCGGCAACATGCGTCTGGAAATCACCGAACTGCACCAGACGCTGAAAACCACAATGATTTATGTGACCCATGATCAGGTCGAAGCGATGACGATGGCCGACAAGATCGTAGTACTGCAGGCAGGTTATATCGAACAGGTGGGCAGCCCGCTTGACCTGTATAACCACCCTGCCAACGTCTTTGTGGCAGGTTTCATTGGCAGCCCGCGCATGAACCTGATCGAAGGCACAGATGCGCAGGCGGCGGGGGCCAAGACCATCGGAGTGCGCCCGGAACATCTGGATATTTCCACAACGTCGGGCCAATGGCCGGGGCGCGTGACGGTGGCGGAACGGCTGGGGTCCGATACGTTCCTGCATGTTGCCGTCGATGGCATCGGCCAAATGACAGTGCGTGCCGATGGCGATGTAAACGCAGGCCACGGCGATGCGATCTATCTGACCCCACAGGCGGGCCGAATTCACCGCTTTGGTGCCGACGGAAAGACGATCTGATGCGGCTTTCTGGAAAAACCGCGCTGATAACCGGTGCCGCGCGTGGCATTGGCCTTGCGTTTGCCGAACGCTACATCGCGGAAGGCGCAAAAGTGGTGATCGGCGATATCAACCTGCCTGCAGCACAGGCGTCGGCGGCACAGATCGGCGCTGCGGCGGTGCATCTGGATGTAACCAGCCAGGCATCAATTGATGCCAGCATTGCAGCGATGGCTGCCTATGGCGGGATCGATATCCTGATCAACAACGCTGCCCTGTTCGATATGGGCCCCATCGTTGAAATCACCCGTGCCACCTATGACAAGCTTTACGCCGTGAATGTTGCAGGCACCCTGTTCATGCTGCAGGCTGCGGCCAAAGCCATGATGGCCCAAGGCCGGGGCGGCAAGATAATCAATATGGCCAGCCAGGCCGGGCGGCGCGGCGAAGCGCTGGTCGCCGTCTACTGTTCAACCAAAGCCGCCGTCATCAGCCTGACGCAAAGCGCCGGGCTGGACCTGATCAAGCATGGCGTCAACGTCAACGCAATCGCCCCGGGCGTGGTAGACGGCGAACATTGGGAAGGCGTCGATGCGCTGTTTGCCAAATACGAAAATCTAGCCCCCGGCGAAAAGAAACGAGCCGTGGGTGCTGCCGTGCCTTACGGTCGCATGGGTACCGCTGCCGACCTGACGGGTATGGCCGTTTTTCTTGCATCTGCCGATGCCGATTACATCGTCGCCCAGACATATAATGTCGACGGCGGCAACTGGATGAGTTGATATGACATTGTCGAACGCCACACTATCCACCTTGCCAGCGTCGGTTGCCGTGCCAACATACGACCGGGGGGCACTGCGTCCGGGTATCGTGCATATAGGCTGCGGCAACTTTCATCGCGCACACATGGCCGTCTATCTTGATGATCTGTTCAAGTTGGGGCAGGGCCACGACTGGGCAATCTTGGGTGCGGGTGTGCGCGAAGGCGACGCGCGGATGCGCGCTGCGCTGGCCGGGCAGGACTACCTTTCAAGCGTGATCGAACGGTCGCCAGCGGGGGTAGCTGCGCGCGTGATCGGGGCAATGACGGGCTTTGTGCCAGTCGAGGCTGGCAATGCCCCTCTGATCGCCGCAATGTCGGAGGCTGCGATTAAGATCGTGTCGCTGACCGTCACCGAGGGCGGCTATTATATTGACCCCAAGACCGGCACATTTGGGCCCGATCACCCGGACATCCGCTATGACGCCGCCAATCCTGCCACCCCGAATACGGTGTTCGGAGCGATCATTGCGGCTCTTGCCAGAAGGCGCAAAGCGGGCCTTGCCGCCTTTACCGTGATGTGTTGCGATAACTTGCCGCACAACGGGCACGTCACCCGCGATGCCGTGGTTGGCCTGGCCCGCTTGGCTGATCCGGCGCTTGCGGAATGGATTGCGCAATCGGTAGCCTTCCCCAATTCGATGGTAGACCGTATTACGCCCGCCACGGGCGATAAGGAACGCGCCTTGGCACAAAGCCTCGGCATAGACGACGACGCCCCGGTTACCTGCGAGCCGTTCCGTCAATGGGTGATGGAGGATAACTTTCCCACCGGTCGCCCCGCGCTTGAAAAGGTGGGCGTCACCTTCACCCCCCGCGTCGACGCTTTCGAGACGATGAAAATCCGTATTCTTAACGGCGGTCACGCAATCATTGCCTATCCGGCGGGTCTTCTGGACATCCACTATGTGCATGACGCGATGGCCGATCCCATGATCCGCGCGTTTCTGGATCATGTCTTGGAACATGAGGTATTGCCGATTGTCCCGCCAGTGCCGGGTGTGGCCCTGCCCGAATATAAGGCGCTGATCATTGATCGGTTTTCTAACCCCGAAGTGGCCGATACCGTTCGTCGCCTGTGCCTCGATGGGTCAAACCGGCAGCCCAAGTTCATCATTCCGTCGATCCGTGACGCCATTGCCAGCAGCGGCAAGATGCGGGGTCTGATCCTGCTGTCGGCCTTGTGGTGCCGCTATTGCCACGGGACGACTGAAAGCGGCGCGGTGATCGCGCCAAATGATCCCAATTGGGACCGTCTGCAAAGCCAGTCGGCTCTGGCGCGGCAAAACCCCGAAGCGTGGCTTCAGATGGCAGAGATCTACGGCGATCTTGGCCAAAATGCCGAGGTGATGGTGCAGTTTAGCACCGCCCTTGCGGCCGTCTGGGACAAAGGCACGCGTGGCGTCATAGCGGACTATCTGGGGCGTTAGCGGCGACCAAACACCGTCATGATCAGCGCAGAAGCCACAGCGTCAATGCCATGTGTCGCCCCCAACAGCGCGAAGCGGGCGACCCGGTGCAAGGCCCGCAATGACCCGCAAGATGGAGTTTCGGTCTATGCCGAAATGTTGGTAAAGATCGCTAACTGTGCCGGTCTGCCCGAAGTGCTCCACGCCCAACCCCGCCACTTTATGTCCCTGCACAGACCCCAGCCAACTCAGCGTAGCCGGATGGCCATCGATAACTGTCACCAGCAGGCAATCGCGCAATATGGGGCCCAGCAGCGACTCGATATGGCTGGTGGCCACGCGTCCGTTGATCCGGGCGGTTTGGGCGGCTTGCCAGCCTGCGTTCAGCCGATCTGCCGAAGTCACCGCCAAGATGCCAACATCGCGCCGCCCTTCGGACAGCGATGATGCGGCGGCAATCGCCTCAGTCGCGACGGTGCCCTGATAAGCGATGATCACTTCGCAGTTTGGCCCCGGTTCACGCAGCCAGTAGGCCCCGTCAATCACGCCCTTGCGGATCGCATCAAGGTCACGTCGAGGCTGCTCCAATGTGCGAGTCGACAGGCGCAGATAGACCGATCCACCACCTGCTTCGCGCTGCCAATCCGCACCGTCCGCCTTGGCGGCATCGCGCTGCATGTAGGCAAAGGCCCATTCCATGATACAAGCCAGTTCATCGGCAAAAGCGGGCTCAAAGCTCGCCAATCCATCTTGTGCCATCCCGATCAGCGGGGTTCCGATGGATTGATGCGCGCCGCCTTCGGGGGCAAGTGATACGCCCGAAGGTGTTGCAACCAACAAAAACCGAGCCTCCTGGTAACAAGCATAGTTCAACGCATCGAGGCCGCGTGCGATGAACGGGTCATACAAGGTGCCGATCGGCAAAAGCCGGGTGCCGAACAAGCTGTGGCTAAGGCCAGCAGCCGCAAGCAGCAAAAACAAGTTCATCTCGGCGATGCCAAGTTCCAGATGTTGGCCTTTTGGCGAAAACAACCATTTCTGCGCCGACACGATCTTTTCGTCGCGAAAGGTATCGGCGCGGTCTTCTCTGGCGAACAACCCGCGCCGGTTCACCCAAGGGCCAAGATTGGTAGAAACGGTTACATCGGGCGAGGTCGTGACGATCCGCGCGGCAAGTTCCGTTTCGGATTTAGCAATGGCATCAAGGATCTTGCCAAAAGCGGCCTGCGTGGAAATCGTGTCGTCTTGTAGCGGCTCAATCCGTGGCACGTCGATCAGCGGGGCGGTCATCGCCCGCAAACCAAGGGCGTTGAACGGCGCGCGGGACAGCAATGCGTCCAACTGCGTCTGCGTCATGCCAGTGCCTTCGGCCTTGTCCCATTCATGACCGGCGCGAATGCCCATCCTTGCCTGAAAGCCATCCATCTGGGCCGCTGTCATCAGCCCCGCGTGATTATCCTTATGTCCAGCCAGCGGCGTGCCCCAACCCTTTACCGTATAGGCCACGAAGACCACCGGTCGATCATGAACAGACGCCGCATCAAAGGCAGCCTGCACAGACTGCAGGCAGTGCCCACCCAGATTGGCCATCAGCTCTGCAATGTCGTCATCGCTGCGTCGGTCCAGCAACGCAGTAACCGCACCTTGATCGCCAATCTCCTCCATCAAACGTTTGCGCCACGCCGCGCCACCTTGAAACATCAGCGCCGAATATAGCTGATTTGGACAAGCATCGATCCAACGGCGCAGCGCGTCGCCCCCCGGTTCGGCAAACGCTGCCTGTTGCAGCGCGCCGTATTTCAGCGTGACCACGTCCCATCCAAAGGCATGGAAGATCGCGTCGAACCGCTCGGACAACCCTTCGCGCACCACACCATCAAGGCTCTGGCGATTGTAGTCGATGATCCACCAGCAATTTCGCAGGCCGTGTTTCCAACCCTCTTGCAAACATTCGTAGATATTGCCCTCGTCAAGCTCGGCATCGCCAACCAGCGCGACCATGCGGCCTTCGGGCACTGTGCTCAAGCCTTTGGCCCGGACGTAATCTTGCACCAAAGAAGCAAATGCGGTGACGGCCACTCCAAGCCCTACTGAGCCAGTTGAAAAGTCAACGTCCGCCGTATCTTTAGTGCGTGACGGATACGACTGCGCGCCGCCCAATCCACGAAAGTTCTTCAGCTTGTCCAGTGTCTGATTGCCAAACAGATACTGTATGGCATGAAACACCGGCCCGGCATGAGGCTTTACCGCCACCCGATCTTGCGGCCGCAAGGTGTTGAAATAAAGCGCCGTCATCAGGGTGACCATAGACGCACAAGACGCCTGATGCCCGCCTACTTTTAAGCCGTCGGTTTTTGGGCGCAGATGGTTGGCATTGTGGATCATCCAGGCACTTAGCCAAAGCGCCTTTTCCTCGAGCAGCTTAAGTTCGGAAAGCGTCATTCTGGCCATGGCGTTCGTCCCCAAGCGTCAACCTACCAAAAGATGATCCGCATACGAGGTCGCGGAGTCAAACGTTAGCTTAGAATGTAACGCTTCGCGGTCGGCAAGGCGCAGCGCAGATTTCAATATCTTGCTTGCCGGCGGCGGCTGACAGTGGATTTGGATCGTGCAGCCATGGACCCTGACCGAAAGTTCCGTTAGCTTTTGCGTGACAACCGCAATCTGCGGACACCGACAATTGAGGCACGCAATGACAATACGCGCGGTGGTTTGGGGCGAGAACGTTCATGAACAGACCAACAAAGTCGTATCCGACCTTTACCCCAAAGGCATGCACCACTGCATCGCCGACGCGCTGAACGGTGCCCCAGGCATCCAAGCAACCACCGCCACCTTGCAAGAGCTCGAACACGGGCTTACCGCCGAGCGTTTGGCGCAAACCGACGTGCTGCTTTGGTGGGGTCATGCCGCGCACGGGCAGGTGGATGATGCCGTGGTGGAACGGGTGGCGGAACAGGTGTGGTCCGGCATGGGCCTGATTGTGCTGCATTCCGGGCATTTTTCGAAGATATTCAAACGCCTTATGGGCACGCCCTGCAACTTGACGTGGCGCGAGGCAGGCGAACGGGAGCGGCTGTGGCTGACATCGCGCAACCATCCGATTACCACCGGCCTGCCAGATCATTTCGAGCTGGAAAACGAAGAGATGTACGGCGAGCCCTTTGGCATTCCCGAACCGCAAGAAACGGTGTTTATCAGCTGGTTCCAAGGGGGTGAAGTGTTCCGGTCTGGCGTCACTTACAAACGCGGCGCAGGTAACGTCTTCTATTTTCGCCCCGGTCATGAAACTTATCCGACTTATCATAACCCCATCATCCACAAGGTGCTACGCAACGCTGTAAATTGGGCGCACAACCCCGCCAAACGGATCGCAGACCCTACTGATGCCCCCAACGTGCCGGTATCCGTAGCGCTGGAACCGATTGTCGAACGTGGCCCCCGCCTGCATCACGACGGTGAAGAGGGGCTGCGTTGAAACCGATCCGCGTCTTGATCCTTGGCACCGGTGGCATGGCTAACGCGCATGCCGAGGCTTATGCTGCGATGCCCGACGTTACCCTTGTTGCGGGTATCGACACTAGCGCGGACCGTCTTACCGCTTTCAATGCCAAACATGGCATATCGAAGGGCTTTGCCTCGGTCGCGGATGCGTTGGAATGGGGCCAGTTTGATGCGGTGTCCAACGTAACGCCTGACCCAGTGCATTATCCGACCACGTTACCAATGTTAGCCGCCAGCAAGCACGTGCTATGCGAAAAGCCATTGGCCGCCAATTACCCTCATGCCGCCGAAATGGCCACCGCCGCCGCCAAAGCGGGTGTGGTGAACATGGTCAACCTGACTTATCGCAACGGTCCAGCCTTAATACATGCAGCACAAATGGTGGCCGAAGGTGCCATTGGCGAGGTGCGGCATTTTGAGGCGTCGTATCTGCAAAGCTGGCTGACTCAACCCGCGTGGGGCGAATGGTCGACCGAGGCACAGTGGTTATGGCGGCTGTCAACGGCGCATGGCTCGCTTGGGGTTCTGGGCGATATTGGCGTTCATATTCTGGATTTTGCCACGCTGGTCGCTGGGGCAGGGGCCTCGCACGTCTCTTGCCGACTGACAACGTTTGACAAGGCTGCCGGTGGGCGCATCGGCGAGTATGTGTTGGATGCGAATGATAGCTTCAACATGCATCTGCGGTTGGAAAATGGGGCTGTCGGCGTGATCCACGCGTCGCGCATGGCGACGGGGCACTTCAATGATCTGCGCTTGCGAATTTTCGGCACCAAGGGCGGCTTGGATGTTTCCTATGAGAACAACATAAGTGCTTTGCGTGCCTGCACCGATGATAACATCCTGACGGCCACTTGGCGCGATGTCGATGTGCCGCCGGTTCAGACGAACTATGAACGTTTCGTCGCAACGATCCGCAGGGGCAATCAGGTGCTGCCTGATTTCGCGCGCGGGGCAGCCTTGCAAAAGGTGCTGGATCTGGCTGTGCTGTCAGACCGCCAAGGCTCACTGGATTTGTCGGTGCAATGATTGGGCAGTGGCCCTACCCGATCAAGCCATTGCTCGAGAAATGCTGCGGAAAGAACGCCTCCGCACAGCAAAACACCGTCGCCAGTGCCTCATGCCGATCATAGGGTTCATTCATCGTCATCATGTCAAGCCAGACGCCTTCGGTGGTCACCCGCAGAACCCGTGCCGTCCGTGCCGCATCACCGCTAACCCCTGCCTCTTTCAACAACTCGGCACAAATTGCTTCCATTTGTTCGTTGTAAATCTGGTCATTGGACCCGCACCGTTCCTGATACATCGGGCGGCTTTGCGCCTCGCCCCAAAATGAACACCACGCTGAAAGTTTGGCAGGAGTACAAATCTCGGGGTTGAAATCGGCTCTGATCAGCGCGTCCAGTTTTTGCGCCGGGCGGCTACCGGCTGCCTCTAATGCGGCAACCCAGTTCAGACGGTATTCTTCGGCTAAATGCAGCAGCGTTTCTGTCAGCAGTTTTTCTTTGGTTTCAAAGTGAAAGTTGACCAGTCCATGCGAAAGCCCGGCCTGACGCGCCACGTCGGTCAGCGTTGTTCTGGCATAGCCGCGCAGGGCCAATACCTCGATCGTTGCCTCGATCAACTGCACACGCCGAGCATCGCGCGGCAGCTTGCGGCGCGGTGGCTCGGATTGGGGAATGGCGTCTTCCAACGGGCGGCTCCTAGGCACAATCGCAAGCCTTGTTTAAGGCATCGACGCGCATAGAAAAGCGAAAAGTTTCGCCACACTGGATTCTGATTGACAGTCCAGTCAATATTTTGCGATCCTGAGACCTAACAATCCAAACTCAGATTTACACTGCAAAGATCCGGAAAATGACCGATTTACCCAAGCGTATATTGACCAAATCGAACGCCCAGTTTCAGCGTGCTGTCAAACGTCTGCCCCTGGGGGTAGCGTCCACATTCCGCTACTGGGGCGATGACCGGACCATCTATGTCAGCCGCGGCAAGGGCGGGCGGACGTGGGATATCGATAACAATTCCTACGTCGATTACCGCCTCGGCTATGGCCCGGCGATTCTTGGCTATGCCGATGACCGGGTGGATGCGGCCGCGCGTCAAGGCATGGCCGTGGGTGGAGTTTTCGCCCTGTCCACCGAACGCGAGTTGATCGTAGCCGACCGCATTGCCAAAATGGTGCCCGCCGCCGAACTGGTGCGTTTTTCCAACTCGGGGACCGAGGCGGTGATGGCCGCCCTGCGTCTGGCCCGCGCCCACACCGGGCGCGACAGTTATCTGCTGGTAGAAGGTGGCTATCACGGCCTTTTCGACGCCGCGATGTGGATGGCAAATGTTAATGACTGGGACGCAAAATCCAACCAAGACCCCGAAGTGGTTTCATATTCCCGCGGCATTCCGCAAACTTTGAAAGCGATGGCGCATCTGGTGCCGATGAACAACTTGCAGCGGTTGGAAGATGTCTTCAAGCGCCACGGCAGCACGATGGCGGCGATGTTGATCGAGCCTATTCAGGGCAATTGCTGTTCAATCATGGCGTCGCTCGAATACGTCAAGCTGGCTCGAGAGCTTTGCACAAAATACGGCGTGTTGTTGATCATCGACGAAGTGAAATCTGGCTTCCGTGTCGGCAAGGGCGGCATCCAAGGCATCATGGGCGTGGTCCCTGATCTGACCACATTCGCCAAGGCCGTCGCCAACGGCTACCCCATCGCCGTTGTCGCAGGGCGCGAAGACGTAATGCGGACGTTCCGCTATGGCGGCGCCGCCCATGGTGGAACCTATACCGCACATTCGGTATCCTTGGCCGCCGCCGAAGAATGCCTGCGCATTTTGGATGAAACTCAGGCGTTGGAAACGCTTGCCAGCTATGGCACGCGGCTGAAGGCGGGAATTTCCAGCATTCTGAACGCCCGCAACATCGTGCATTCCTACACCGGGCATCCGTCGATGTTCGGGTTGTTCTTCGCCGAAAAAGCTCCCGATAACTACCGCGATTGGAAGACGTCGGACTATTCCTTCTACGATAAGATGGCTTATTTCCTGCACGATCTTGGTGTGATCGTTGAACCAGACAGCCGCGAGCCGTGGTTTATGTGCGAAGCGCACAGCAACGAAGCGTCGTGTCTGACCGACACGCTTCGCGCCGTTGAGACTGCCGTTGACCTAACAATGGAACACGTTAAAGCCGCCGCTGAATGACCTAAGATGCCGACATGAAAGTCGGCGTCGTTGAAAAGAACGATTGGGTTAGCGGTGCTGCCGTTTTCCGCGGCCCGTATCCCGGCTTCACCCCGCCGCGTGCAATATGCCCGACAAACACCTATCGCATCCGACTGGTTGATCAGTCATGATGGCCCTTCAAGCCCCGAAATGGCTGCCTATATCGCCGCCGAAGATCTTGAGTTCGGCATGGCCAGCCCGAACCACTACACCGAAGCGAGGCACCGGGTTCGAAGACCTCTCCACCGCCAGCCGAAATGAATGGTATCGCCAAGTTGCCGTCACCGACATTGCTGCGCTTGCAGGGAGAGGTCGGTCGTAATGCTGCCAGCCAAGTTGGCCAAGCCTTCGTTGATCAGAACATCTAAATCTGGGCTACAATGATCCCGGCGCTGAACACTGCCGAGCATTGCGCAACCCATCTCCGCGCCACCAAACCGCGAGAGTAACTTATCGAGCCACAGAAAACGCCTTAGAGCAAGACATATGCCTTGCCAAACGGGGCTGGGGCTTGGCATCGTGGCGCAAACCAGACCCCTTTAGGAAATCCGCAACATGACGCCGCTGACGATCGGAATTATCGGCACTGGCAACATAAGCGATGCTTATCTGCGCGCGGCCCCCGGCTTTCCGATTCTGCACATTCTGGCTTGCGCCGATGCCAACCCAGATGTCGCCACCGCCAAAGCCGCCCAATGGGGGCTCGAGCCGCTGTCAGTCGCCGCAATGTTGGCCGATCCGCGCATCGACATCTTGCTGAACTTGACCACACCGCAGCATCACGTCGCCGTCGGTTTGCAGGCATTGGCGGCGGGCAAACACGTCTACGCAGAAAAGCCCCTGGCGGTCTCTTTGGCTGATGCCCTGCAGTTGGTCGATGCCGCCAAACAAACCGGCATGCGCGTCGGATCGGCCCCCGATACATTCCTTGGTGGTTCGCACCAAACAGCCCGCCGCGCCATTGACGCGGGTGCCATCGGCGAGGTGGTTGCCGGTTCCGCCCACATGATGGTGCCGGGTCACGAACGCTGGCATCCCAACCCGGACTTCTACTATCAACCCGGCGGCGGCCCGATGCTGGACATGGGCCCGTACTATCTGACCTGCCTGATCAATCTGCTCGGCCGCGTGCGGTCTGTCATCGGCATGCAAGCAACCCCGCGCCAAACCCGCACCATCGGGTCCGGTCCGCGCATGGGCGAAAGCTTTGATGTCGCCGTCCCCACTCATATCTCGGGACTGCTCGATTTCGAGAACGGCGCACAGATTACCATCACCACCAGCTTTGATGTCTGGAAACACGGCCACAACCACATCGAACTCTACGGTAGCGCAGGCTCGATGATCGTGTCCGACCCGAACCAGTTTCAGGGCGATATTCAAGTGTCTGATAACGGTGGCGACTGGTCAATCCTCCCGCAAATCCATGCCTATGGCCAAGGCAACCACCGCATTCTTGGCTTGGCCGACATGGCCCACGCCATCACCGACAATCGCCCGCACCGTGCCAGCCTCGATCTG
This sequence comes from uncultured Alphaproteobacteria bacterium, assembly GCA_963708425.1. GTDB lineage: Bacteria > Pseudomonadota > Alphaproteobacteria > Rhodobacterales > Rhodobacteraceae > JACMNW01. The sequence goes on along the minus strand of OY970206.1, from coordinate 932,410 downwards.
GCACTGCATGTGCTTGAGGTCATAGAAGCAATTGCCACCTCCGCGACCACCGGCACCCGGCAAACCATGGCGCACGGTTGTGCCCGCCCTGCCGCCCTTGATGCGCGTCCCGGCTACGGCACCAACGAATAGAGGCACCCAAATGACCAAGAAATCAGCACTCATCGTCTGGGGCGGCTGGGAAGGCCACACCCCGCAAGCCAGCGCCACCATCGTCGCCGACATGCTGGCCGGGCAGGGCTTTGACGTCACCGTCGCCGACACGACTGCTGCCTTCGCCGTCCCCGATCTTGCAACGCGCGATCTGATCGTGCCGATGATCACCATGTCCACCATCGAAAAGCCCGAGCTTGATGGCCTGACAGCCGCCGTGCGCGCAGGCACTGGCCTTGCGGGCTTCCACGGTCTGATGTGCGACAGCTTTCGCAATGAGACGGAATATCAATTCATGACTGGTGGCCAATGGGTATCGCACCCCGGCAACATCATCGACTACCGCGTGAACCTGACCCAGCGCGACGATCCGATCCTTCAGGGTCTTGATGATTTCGACTACCGATCCGAGCAGTATTACATGCACGTCGATCCCTCGAACGAAGTGCTCGCCACCACGCGCTTTACCGGCGAACACTTGGCCGATGTCGAAGGCGTCGTGATGCCCGTGGTCTGGAAGCGCCAGTATGGCAAAGGCCGCGTGTTCTACTCCGCCCTTGGTCACACCTCCGCCGAATTTGCCGTACCCGAAATGGCGACCATCTTTACCCGCGGCGCACTTTGGGCCGCGCGGTAACGCCCGAACTATCCCATCAGCCCCGCCTTATTGCTAAAACCGCTCATTCTTGTATGTCTGGTTCCATGAAAGCGCTTGCCGAAAAGACCAAGCACCTTGAACAGGCCCTCCGCGATGCCGGTCTGCGGATGACGCGTCAGCGCATGGTGCTGCTTGAGGTGCTGGCCGGTGCCAAAGATCATCCCGATGCAGCCGAATTGCACAAACGCGTTCAGGCCCGCGATGCCGGCGTATCGCTCGCCACCGTCTATCGCACCCTGTCGGAACTAGAGGCGCAAGGCGTCATCCAGCGCCACGCATTCGATGGTGCCTCATCGCGGTTCGAAACGGCTGACCCCGCCCACCATGATCACATGATAGATGTCGAAACCGGTGCCGTTGTGGAATTCCGATCAGATCGGATCGAACACCTACAAGCCGAACTCGCCGCCGAATTGGGGTATGAGATCGTTCACCACCGCCTGGAGCTATACGTGCGCAGAAAACCTACGAGCTGACGCATTGGCAGCAGAGCAATCCCTGCGTTCCACCCGGCCCAATCTGGCACCATTGGCTCAGGGGATTGTGGCCCCACAACCGCCCTTCATTTGACGCCAAGCACCGCTTTGCCTATGGCCTGCACATCCGACCAAAGTGCAAGGCCAACCCGATGCCCCTCACCTGTTTTAAAGCCTACGATATTCGTGGTCGCGTTGGTGTCGATCTGACGGCCGACATCGCATTTCGCATCGGCCGCGCTTTTGCACAAACCTTGTCCGCCACCCGCGTTGTCATTGGTCGCGACTGCCGCCCGTCGTCGCCCGAATTGATGCAAGCCACCATCAACGGCTTGATGGCCGCCGGGGCCGATGTGCTTGATCTCGGCCTCTGCGGCACTGAAGAGGTCTACCACGCCACCTCGTATTTCAATGCCGACGGCGGTATAGAAATCACCGCATCGCACAATCCCGCCGAAGACAATGGCATGAAGATGGTCGCCAAAGGCTCCGCCCCGCTTGACCCGGCAACCATCTTTGCCGCCATCCGCACTCTTGCTGAAACCGACCAGTTTCACCCGACCCGCCAAGGCACTTGGCGCCCCGCGACAGGTGCCCGCGACACCTACGTCGCCCGTATCCTATCGTTCGTCGACATCGCCGCCCTCAAACCAATGACCATCCTTGTCAACGCGGGCAACGGTGCCGCCGGGCCAACCTTCGATGCAATCGCATCCGCCCTAGCCAAGGCCCCCCTGCGCTTCATCCGCCATAACCACACCCCCGACAGCAGCTTTCCAAACGGCGTGCCCAACCCGCAACTGCCGCAAAATCACCGCATGAATGCCGACGCCGTCATTGCCTCCGGTGCCGATATGGGTGTTGCCTGGGACGGTGATTTTGACCGCTGCTTTTTCTTCGACCACACTGGCGCATTCATCCCCGGCGAATACATCGTCGGCCTGCTGGCCCAAGCGTTTCTTGCCAAAGAACCCGGTGCCGCCATCGCCTACGAACCAAGGGTCATCTGGAACACCGAAAGCATCATCACCCAATCGGCAGGGCAGGGCATTCTGTCCCGCACTGGCCACAGCCACATGAAACGCGCCCTGCGCGATCACAACGCGGTTTACGGTGGCGAGATGTCGGCGCATCACTACTTCCGCGACTTCATGGCCTGCGACAGTGGCATGATCCCGTGGTTACTGGTCGCCGAACTGATCGGTAACTCTGGCACCTCGCTCGCCAACCTCATCGCCCCCCGCATCGCCGCGTTCCCCTCATCGGGCGAGATCAACTTTGCCATCCCCAACCCGAAATCCGCCGTAGCGCGCGTCCGCAACGACCTTGCCCCCACGGCCATCAGCATCGATGAAACTGATGGCCTTAGTCTGACCTTCGAAAACTGGCGGCTGAACCTGCGCCACTCCAACACCGAAGCCCTGCTGCGTCTGAACGTCGAAGCCCGCAGTAACCGTGCCTTGGTCGATCAAGCCGTCGCCTCCGTTACGGCACTGATCAAGCACACCGCCAACTGACCAATCCACCCAAACGGCATCACAATGCCGAGATTACCCTTGCGCAGCGCCCGCTTTCGCGGCTTGCCTGCAACAACAGAAAAGCGCCACATAGCCGCCAGAAAACCGGACCCAAACATGACTCAACCCAAAGTTCGTGCCGCAGATGTGGTGGCAAGGCGGCTCTACGCGGCAGGCTGCCGCTACGCATTCGGCATGCCGGGTGGCGAGGTACTGACCCTGATCGACGCGCTCGAAACCGCCGGCATCCGCTTTGTGCTGGTGCGGCACGAAAACGCTGGCGGCTTCATGGCCGAAGCCGTCTACCACCGCACCGGCGCTCCCGGCATTCTGGTGGCAACCCTCGGGCCGGGTGCGCTGAACGGCATCAACGTCGTCGCCAACGCCCAGCAAGACCGCGTTCCGTTGATCGTGCTAACCGGTGCCGTCGACGCGGACGAGGCGCAAACCTACACCCACCAGGTCGTTGACCAACCGCAGGTTTTTCGCCCCATCACCAAAGCCAGCTTCACCCTCACCGCAGGTGCCGCCCTGGTCACCACCGACAAGGCCCTTGCCATCGCCACCGAAGGCCGCCCCGGCCCGGTTCATATCGACGTGCCAATCACAGTCGCTGACACCTTGATCGCCGCAGCCTCGGCCCCGCTGTCAACCCGCCCAAGCGCTACCGCCCCTGCGCCCGGCCCAAGCCTCGACGCCGCCCGCGAAGCCTTGGCAAATACCACGCGCCCCCTCATCATCGTCGGCCTCGATGCGATGAACGATGCCGCAGGCCCCGCCCTGACAGCATTCGCCGAAAAGTTTGGCGCAGCCGTCATCACCACCTACAAAGCCAAAGGTCTGATTGACGAACACCACCCCCTAAGCCTCGGCGGCGCAGGCCTTTCGCCCTTGGCCGATAAGCACCTTCTGCCACTTGTCGCCAGCGCCGACATCATCCTATGCCTCGGCTACGACCCCATCGAAATGCGCCCCGGCTGGCGCAACCTCTGGAACCCGGCCACCACCACCGTCATCGACGTCACGTCCGAGCCAAACCGCCACTACATGCATCACGCCACCTACGCCTTCGTCGCCGATTGCACTGCCAGCCTCGACGCCTTGTCAAACGGCGTCTCCCCGCAACCCACGTGGACCAACGGCGAAATCGCTGCCACCCGCGCGGCCCTAGCCAACGCCTTCCCCACAGACGAGTCATGGGGCCCCGCCGCCATCATCGCCGAATGCGCCGCCACCTTGCCCGCCAATACCCTCGCCTCGGCCGACAGCGGCGCCCACCGCATCCTGCTGTCGCAGATGTGGGCCTGCCACGAACCCCGCGCCCTTGTCCAATCCTCCGGCCTCTGCACCATGGGCTGCGCCGTGCCGCTCGCCATGGGCATGTCGCTGGTCGAACCCGACCGCACCGTTATCTCGTTCAGCGGCGACGCTGGCTTCCTGATGGTCGTCGGCGAACTCGCCACGGCCCAGGAACTGGCCCTGCGCACCATTTTCGTGGTTTTCGTTGACGCCAGCCTCGCCCTGATAGAACTCAAACAGCGCCAACGCCAAATGCCCAACACCGGCGTCGATTTCGGTCTGCACGACATCGCTGCCATCGGTCGTGCCTTCGGTGGGGCAGGGGTCGCCGTCAAATCCCGCACCGAATTGCGCGCAGCCCTCACTGCGGCGCAGTCTGCGGAAACCTTCACTGTCATCGCCGCAATCATCGAACGGGGGGCTTATGATGGCCGCATCTGATACACCCATGGCGCTGGACGGCGTCATTGTCCTCGATCTGACCCGCATCCTTGCTGGCCCGTATGCAACGCAACTGCTGGGCGATCTTGGGGCCACCATCCTGAAGATCGAAAACCCCGATGGGGGCGATGATACCCGCACTTGGGGCCCACCCTATGCGCCGGGGGCCGAAGGCGATCTTAGCGCCTATTTCATGGCCGCGAACCGCAACAAACAGTCGATCACCGTCGATATGGCAACCTCCGAAGGACAAGCCACATTACGCAAACTCGCGGCCCGCGCCGACATCGTGGTCGAAAACTTCAAACCCGGTGGCTTGGCCAAATATGGCCTGGATCATGCAACGCTCTGCGCCGCCCACCCCGGCCTCGTCTATTGCTCCATCTCCGGCTATGGCCAAACCGGCCCGAACCGCGAAAAGCCGGGGTACGATCTTATGGCCCAAGGCTTCGGTGGCATCATGTCTCTGACTGGCGAGGCGAATGGCGTCCCATCAAAAGTCGGCGTCGGCATCGCCGACGTGATGTGCGGCATGTATGCAGCTGTTGGCATCCTCGCCGCACTGCGTCACCGCGACCGCACCGGCGAAGGCCAGCATATCGACATATCACTGGTCGATAGCCAAATTGCCTGGCTGATCAACGAAGGCACCAATTATCTGGCCTCCGGCGTCGATCCCATCCGTCGTGGCAATGGCCATCCCAATATCGTGCCCTATGATGTGGTCGAAGTGTCCGATGGCCATGTCATCCTCGCCGTCGGCAACGATGCGCAATTTGCCCGCTTCTGCGATGTGCTTGGTCTGCCCACCCTCGCCACCAACGCCGATTTCGCCACCAACCCCGCCCGCCTGCGCAACCGCACGGCTTTATACGCCCAGATGACCCCAGCCCTCGCCAGCCAGACCGTGACTGGTCTGGTAACCGCGCTGGAAGCAGTGAAGGTGCCGGTCGGCCCGATCCAGACTGTTGGTCAGGCCCTGAACTCGACGCAAGCCAAAGCCCGTGGTGCGGTTGTCGAAATGCCTACCCCCGGCGTCACAGGTGGCAGCGTGCAGCTGCTTGGCAATCCGCTAAAGCTGTCGCGCACGCCGGTTCAATACCGCCTCGCCCCGCCGCGTCTTGGTGCCGATACCGCGCAAATCCTGAAGAATCTGTAGCAACAAAACTCGGATCAAGGCGGGGTCTTGCGCCCTTCGCGTTCTTGCACGGCCTAGTTTTGTTTCAGATCACCCGGACGTGGCGGGTATTCCATCACCGAAGTTCACAAATCCGTGCCTCACCCAAATGTCGGTTGATGCATGCGGCGTAAACACGTCCTTAAGAGCCAATTCAGATCGTGTGATGTGTTAGGAGCTCTCCGTATGAAAGACGTTTGCTATGGCGACACTTCGCTGCAAGATGCCGCCAGCCTGAATGACTGGAATGCGACGATCCGGGCCTTTCTGGCACACGGTGCGACGACGCCCACCCATCTTGGTGCTGTATTGGCCGCCAACCCCGATTTTGCCATGGCGCAAGCAATTCGCGGCTTGTTCTGCATGTTGCTTGGCCGCCGTGAAATGGTGACCACTGCAGCCGAGGCTTTGGTGCTCGCCAAAGCCGGTCGCGCCGATCATACCCGCGAACAAACCTTCATTGCCGCCCTGCAATCGTGGCTGAACGGCCATCCAACGCGGGCCATCGCCGCACTTGAAGCTATCCTTCTGGCCAACCCTGCCGACACTTTGGCAATGAAACTGTCGCAAGCCATCCGCTTCGTAATGGGCGACGCCAAGGGTATGCGCGCATCCGTAGAACGCGTGCTTGCAGCACATGGCAAAGACCACCCCCTGCGCGGCTTCGCGCTGGGGTGTCACGCCTTCACGCTGGAAGAAACCGGCAATTATGCCGGTGCCGAAGCGGCTGGCCTTCTGGGCCTGGAGGCCGCACCCGATGATGCCTGGGGCCTGCATGCTGTCGCCCACGTCTATGATATGACCGCCCAATCCCAACGCGGGATCGACCTGATCAACAGCCATGACGGCTCTTGGCTGCATTGCAACAACTTCCGCTACCACGTCTGGTGGCACAAAGCCCTGCTGCACCTTGACCGGGGCGAAATTGATGCCGTGCTTGATATCTACGACACCAAAATGCGCGTCGACAAAACCGACGACTACCGTGATATCGCCAACGCCTCGTCGCTGCTAATGCGCTTGTCGCTCGAAGGCATCTGTGTCGGCACCCGCTGGGATGAGCTTGCCGATATCTCTGAACGCCGAATCGACGATGGCTGTCTTGCCTTCGCAGACCTGCACTACCTGCTGGCCCTCATCGGTGGTGAGCGGGATCTTGCCATCAAGAAATTGCTCTCGCGTCTTGGCCAAACTGCGAAAAATACCGAACCCCAAGCTGAATTTGACAAGATCCGGTCCCACCCCGGTCTGGTCTGTGCAAATGGGCTTGCTGCGTTCGCCGAAGGTAACTTTGAGGCTTCTTTTGTTGCTCTTTCTGCCGCCCGCCCGGTGATGCAGACCATCGGTGGCAGCCATGCCCAGCGGGATGTTTTTGAACGTCTGACCATTGATGCCGGCATCCGCGCGGGGCAAGCCGACAAAGCCGAGGCATTGTTATTGCAGCGAATTTCCGCTCGGGCGGGAACGGAAGACCACTTTACTGCGCTGCGGCGCGGCGCTATTGCTGCGTTGCGGCAATCGCCTTTTGTGCATGCCGCGCAATAAGGACAAGGCAATGACCAGTATGGTGATGGACGATGTAAGCAGGACGGGCACAACCCCGAACGCCGCGGTCGCAACGACCCGCCAGCGTGATCTGCGCCTCGATTTCTTTCGCGGCATCGCCATGTTCATCATCCTTATCGCCCATATCCAATCCGATTGGCTGGCGCTGTGGATACCTGCTCGGTTCGGCTTTTCCGACGCCACCGAGATGTTCGTCTTCTGCTCGGGCATGGCCTCGGCCATCGCCTTTGGCCGGGTGTTTCGCGAACAAGGCTTGCTGATCGGCACTGCCCGCGTCGGCTTTCGCATATGGCAGGTCTACTGGGCCCATATCGGCCTGTTCTTCGCCATCGCCGCCACCACCGTCTGGCTTACCTCCACCGGCTGGACGGACGTCGATTACACCAAGATGCTCAATCTGTACCGGTTTTTCGGCGCACCGCTGTCGCATCTGCCGGGTCTTCTGACTCTGACCTATGTGCCGAATTATTTCGACATCCTGCCGATGTACATCGCCATCCTCGCGATGATGCCCATTGTCATCGCCCTGTCGCGCATCCACCTGATCCTGGTCGCAGTGTTTGTCATCGGCCTCTGGCTTGGCGCCACGATCACCGGCTTCAACTTGCCGGCTGAACCGAACTCGAGCCGCCCGTGGTTCTTCAATCCCTTCGCGTGGCAGTTGGTATTCTTCACCGGCTTTGCCTTCATGTCGGGCTGGCTAAAGGCCCCGCCGATTGATCGCCGTCTGGTCTGGCTTGCCGTCGCAATCATCCTCGTCTCAATACCATTCGCCTATTTCCGCATCATCAACGCCGTTCCGGAAATCCAGGCTTGGCGCAAAGCCAATACTGTCTTCTTCAACAAAACCGACTTCGGCATCCTGCGCTATATCCATTTCCTCGCCCTTGCCTACCTTGCCTTCGCCATCGCTGGCCCCAAAGGCGCGCGCATCAGCGCTGCTCCCGGCAACCCGGTATTGGCCCGCATCTGGGCACGCCTGCTGCCAATCATCACCACTGTCGGCCAACAATCCCTCGCCGTCTTCGTGTTCTCGATGTTCTACGCGGTGCTGCTGACTGCCCTGTTTGATGTCGTCGGACGCACAAACTTCTCCACTCTGTGGGTCAACATTCTGGGTGCCGCGGGCATCGCCGTGGTTGCGTACATTGCCCAATGGTTCAAGGCCAAACCTTGGGCAAAAAAGGACGCCAAACCATGATCCGCCGCGAATTTCTTGCAACCTTGATGGCACTCGCCGCAGCCGCCCCTCTTCGCGCGCAGGATCTGGCCGTAACCCCCCTTACGCCCACCGGCCCCGCCTCGCCGTTTTCCTTCGACGTGGTGCGCACCCGCGCCGCCGCGCTCGCGGCCAAACCCTACGTCGAACGCCCGATGATCCCCGCTGCATGGCGCGAGCTCAGCTTTGATGACTTCAGCCATATCTGGTTCGCCGAACGCAACGCATTGTGGAACAACACCGACGCCGCCCTGCGCATAGATGCCTTCACCGCAGGCCTCTACATCCCCAGAGCCGTTGAAATCAACATCGTCGAAAATGGCATGGCGCAAGTGCTGCCCTATGACATCAATGTTTTCGACAAAACCGATAACTTCCCCGATCTGTCCGTCGACGAAACCATGGGCTATTCCGGCTTCCGCCTGCGCGCCGAACTTGAAACCCCCGGAATCTTCACCGAATTCATGGTGATGCAAGGCGCCAGCTACTTCCGCGCCATCGGCACCGGCCAAATCTACGGCCTGTCCGCCCGCGGTCTTGCCATAGATACCGCCGAACCGACCGGCGAAGAATTCCCCGATTTCATCGCCTACTGGGTCGAACGTCCCGGCCCCGGCCAACGTAGCTTTGTCATTCACGCCCTGATGGACAGCCCCGGCGTCGCTGGTGCCTACAAGTTCACTGTCCGCCCCGGCGTGACGCTGGAAATGGATATCGAGGCTGAATTGCACGCCCGTCGTGACCTTGCCCATGTCGGCATTGCCCCGCTGACCTCGATGTTCCTGTTCGATGAAACCAACCGCAACCGGTTCGATGATTTCCGCACAGCCGTGCATGACAGTGACGGCCTGCTGATCTGGAACGGATCGGGCGAGGTGCTGTGGCGCGCGCTGGCCAACCCACTGACCCTGCAAGTCAGCAGCTTTGGCGACAAAGACCCCAAGGGTTTTGGCCTGATGCAGCGTGCCAAAAAGTTCGAAGATTTCGGTGATCAGGTCGCCCACTACCACCGCCGCCCCGGCCTGTGGGTCGAACCCGGCGAAGGCTGGGGTGAAGGCGCGATTACCTTGGTCGAAATTCCAACCGACAAGGAAATCAACGACAACATTGTTGCCTATTGGCGTCCCAAAGACCCCGTCAAGGCGGGCACCTCGCGCCGCATGACCTACCGCCTGAATTGGGGCGGCGAACCCGAACTGCCGGGCCCGCTTGCCCATGTCACCAATACCCGCATGGGGGCCGCTTATGAACACGGCCTGATCGCGACGGTCGATTTTGCCAGAACCGACGCGCTGCCCGCCGATCTGGCCACGCTGACAGCAACGGTTGTCAACAGCCACGGCACCATGCTGTCGACCCCGTTTGTCCAGATCAATCCTGAAACTGGCGGCCCGCGCTTGGCCCTGTCCTTCGATCCCGCCGAGGAACCCTACATCGAGTTTCGCGCACAACTCAGCACGCCGGACGGCATATACAGCGAGGTTTGGTTGTACCGATGGACGGCGTAATCCATCCCCATCCTGCTGTGCATCAGGCGATGCCTGCACCCGCTCCTCTGGCCATGCCAGAGCAGAATTTCGGACACACGTCGACTCCGCGACAGCCTCTTGTGCCCGCCGATCGCAAGGTCTGGCTCTGGCGCGCCACCGCTTTCATGCCCGCCCTGATCATGACCATCGCCTTTATCTGGGCGCAGGCCAAAGCCCTGTCGCGCGGTGGCTTGTCATGGGTTGAAAATATCCATCTGTTCCTCTCGGGCGTTGCCTTCCTTTGGATCGCGATCTCGGTCGGCACTGCCATCGTCGGTCTGATCGCCGCGCGCCGCATCACCAAGTCAGCCACCATCAAACGCGCCACACCGGACCTAAGCGTTGCTCTTCTGATCCCGATCCACAACGAAGACCCGTCCGATGTGTTCGGCAACGCTGCCGCTCTGCTAATCGATCTGCGCGAAACCCCCGAGGCTCGCCGCTTCAGTATGTTCATCCTGTCCGACACCCGCGATGCCGAAATCGCTGCCCAGGAATGGCGCGCGTTCGAGTTGTTGCGCATGGAACAGGGCGATGCCTTCGACATTTACTACCGCCATCGCGCTCAGAACACAGATCGCAAAACGGGCAACATCGCCGATTGGGTCACCAATTGGGGTGGTCGCTACGATGCCATGCTGGTGCTCGATGCCGATAGCTTGATGAGCGCGTCTGCCGTCACCACCCTGCGCCAAACCCTCGCAAATGATCCCGACGCAGGCCTTGTACAATCATGGCCGAAACTCATCCATTCCGCCTCGCTGGTCGCCCGCGTGCAGGAATTCGCCACCGCCGCCCATGGCTGGCTACTAGCGACTGGCCTCGCGCAATGGACTAAGGGCGAGGCTAATTATTGGGGCCACAACGCCATCATCCGCACCAAAGCCTTCGCGGCATGCGCCGGCCTTCCGCGCTTGGGTGGCAATACTTTGATCATGTCGCACGATTTTGTCGAAGCGGCGATGCTGCGCCGCGCAGGCTGGCGCGTCCGGTTCCTGCCGACCATCGAAGGCAGCTATGAACAAACGCCAACGTCCCTGATCGACTATGTTCTGCGCGATCGGCGCTGGTGCCGCGGCAATCTGCAACACCTGCGCGTGCTTGGCGCACGTGGCCTGCACCCGCTCTCACGCTTTCACATGCTGCAAGGTGCGGTCAGCTATCTGCTTGCCCCCGTCTGGCTTGTGCTGCTGGCCATCTGGGCCTTCCCAGAAATGGCCAGCACCTCGCTTGGCGCAAATGGTGCCCCACCTGTCGCCGATCCCATCGATGGTTTCGGCACCGGCGGCGGCGTCCTGCTTGCTTGCGTCTTGATCATGTTGTTGGGGCCAAAACTGCTGTCGGCAGTCACAATCCTGACCTCGCGCCAGAAACGAAAAGCTTTCGGCGGCACCGCCACGTTCCTCGGCGCAATTCTTGTCGAAGTCACAGTCTCATTCCTCTACGCGCCAATCCTGATGGTCCAACAAGTGCTGTCCGTATCGTTCAGCGCGCTCTCCAAACGTGATATCTGGGCCCCTCAAACCCGTGGCGGTTCGCACCACACGGTGCGCGAATTGGCCAAATTTCACAGCGTCGAAAGCCTGCTGGGTCTTGCCATCGTCACAGGCATCGCCCTCAGCGTCGTGACCGTCTGGCTGCTACCCGTAGGGCTAAGCCTACTGCTGGCTATTCCTCTGTCAGCTCTCAGCGAGCGCTCCGTCGCAAACATGGCCCTCAAAGCCCTACGCCTGTCCACGCCCGAAAGCCTAACCCCGCCCGCCATCGTCCAATCCGCCACAGACGCTCGCGCCCGCTACGCCGACTTGCTGGCGCATTCGCCGTCGATCAGCCTCGCCGCCGAATAGCTCTCACAACCCCTCGAACCAATCCAGCGCCATATCGGCCCAACCCTTCGGCACTGCATGGGTGCCGGGCCACAGCACAAATTCCAACGCCGACTCTGGCGTGCAACGATCCCAGCGGCGATGCCAGAAGTCACCATCGATCTGAAACGCATCGGCGCGCATTTCCATGCAGCCATTCGCCGCCCGCCAAATTTCCATCGCGTTAAACGCATCACCCTGCGCCCGGCGGCCCTGCGTCCCGGCCGCTTGGCCCAAATAGCGCCCCTCCAGCGGCACCGTGATATCGGTCCAACCATGTGTATGCAGCATCTGCACCGGCCCCGCGCAGCTGGCCGGATGGGGCCGCCAGAAATTTCCGCTCACCGGCGCATAAGCCATTGCCAAACTCGGGTCTTCGCAGGCCGCATACGCCACCATCGATCCCCCGATTGAAAACCCCGCCAGCAAAACGCGATCACGCCTGATCCCGTATTTCACGGCAGCATCCTCCAGCACGGCCCGCAAATACACCGTCTCGTCGCGCGTTTCGGGAAACTCCGGATGAAACGACCATCGCTTGCCGTTCGTCCCATCCCTGTCGCGCCCCGACGGCGCAATCAACGCATACCCGCGCGCCAAAACTGCATTGACCATGCCGGTGTTCTTCAGCGTATCGCCACCATTGCCGCCATACCCATGCAAAAACATCACCGCAGGCACATCGCCTTCAACCCCCGCTGGCCGCACAATATGGTACTCGCCCATCGCAATCTCGCACGGCCCCTTTTGGTCAAGGCAATCGGCCAATGCCGGAAACGCCGAGATCACAAATCCACCCACAACCACAGCCAATGGCAAAAAATTCATTCGGTATCCCCTGAATAGGTCAAAGTCGGCAACCCGCGCGCAATCCAGCCGGGGCCGGCGGCAGACCCTAGCATGCCTTCAGACACATCCAACACCGCACTAAACCCCGCCTCGGCCAATCGCGCGGCCAATTTGCGCGATCGCCCACCGCGCGCACAAATCAACGCAATCGGCATCGCACGGTCACCCCCAACCAACTGGTCCAGCGCCGCTACAAACCCGTCGTCGCGCATGTCCAGCGGCACTGCCCCCACTGCGACCCCCGTCAACGCCCATTCATCAGGCCGACGAATATCCACCAATATCAAAGACCCGTCACGCAACCGACCCAGCGCCTCATCGGCCGCTATCGGATCAGATTTCGCCGTATCACCAAACACGTAAAGACCGGCGGCAATCGTGCCACCGGCCAGTAGCGCCATCAGACCACGCCTCGAAAGTGCTGTCTTCGCGTCAGCCGTCATACCGTCAGTTTGCAACTGGCGCTTCAGAAGTAAACTTCGGAATGCGGTCGCTGGATGCCGGCTGCGGCTCCAACCCGCCATCCCAGTTCTTGCCAGCCACCGAAATGTTCCCCGGAATATCTTCTTCCCAGAACCCGACCACGTTTTTGGTTATGTTCAGATACAACTTGCCATCCACAATCCGCCACAGGTTAGGGTTGCCCGGCACCTTGCCACCCTGCGCCACACCATAGGCGCAATGCCCGTCAAACTGCGGCGCATAAGCCGCCGGATCGGCCATGAACCGGTCCAGATTGGCCTGCGACGAAAACGCAAACTTCGCGCCGTTATACTCCGCCGTAAAATCAGCCCGGCCAGGAACAGGTGACGTTTGCGATTGGCCCACCTCAGACTGCTGCAAATCGAAATACGCCACCACGTCATAACCCGAAACGGCAAATCCCGTGGTGTCGACATATTGGTCGCCCGCATAGCTGGCTGTTGAAATTACGGCGGTAAACGCCGCAGCTAGTAAGGTTTTAACGAACATCTCACTCTCCTGTTTTGGTATTGGTGCCAACATCGCTACACATCACCGCACCAAAAATCCCACGCCAATACGCCGTCTCGCGCAGAGGTGACAAACCGCGATAGACCCGTGATCACGCCATCTGCGTCCATATTTTCTGGCATGCGGAAACTAGCCCTTGGCCCGAAGAAAAAATTGCGCCAATCTGCGGTTACGCTGCTCACCGAAAGACGCCCCCAGATGACCCGCCACGATCCAATCCTTACCCCGCTTGCCGAACTGTGCGCCAATGTTGCCGTGCCGTTCAACCAAGCCCGCGCCATGCCGAAATCGGTCTACACCTCGCCCGAATTTGCCGAGGCGGAACTGAAGCACATCTTCGCCAAAGACTGGCTTTGTGCCGGTCGCGCCGAAGCACTGCCAAACCCCGGCGACTACCTGACCATGCACATCGCAGGCGAGCCGATCATCATCCTGCGTGATCGCGAAGGCACCTTACGCGGCCTCTCCAACGTCTGCCGCCACCGCATGTCGACCCTGCTCGAAGGCCGCGGCAACGTCCGCTCCATCGTTTGTCCCTACCACGCATGGACCTACAACCTTGACGGCACCTTGCGCGGCGCCCCCGCCATGACGCTGAACGAGTCCTTCTGCAAAGACCAGATCGCCCTGCCCAAAGTCCGCGTCGAAAACTGGCTCGGCTGGATCATGGTCACTCTGAACCCCGACGCCCCCGATCCGCGTACCCAGCTTAAAGATGTCGAAAACCTTGTCGGTTACCTCGATATGTCGACCTACGTTGAGACCTTCCGCGAAGAATTCCGCTGGGCCACCAACTGGAAAGTGCTGGCCGAAAATTTCATGGAAAGTTACCACCTGCCGGTCTGCCACTCCGGCACCATCGGCGGCTCGGTCGACCTGCTGAAAATGACCTGCCCCGAAGGCTTCCCCGCCTTCAACTACCATTACATCATGAAGAACGACACCATCCCGCTGTCGCTCGCCCACCCTTCCAACACCACGCTCCAGGGCGACCAGCGCCGCATCACTTGGCTGCTGTCGATCTACCCCGCCCTGCTGATCACCCTGACCCCCGGCTATTTCTGGTATCTCTGCCTCACCCCCGAAGGCCCCGGCCACGTTAACGTTCTTTATGGTGGCGGGATGAGCGCGGATTGGTGCGCCGACCCCGATGCCACCCAACACCTCGCTACCATCAAGGCCCTGCTCGATGATGTGAATATCGAAGACAAAGGCTGCGTCGAACGCGTCTATCAAGGCCTCAACGCCAGCATGTCGGCTCCCGGTACACTAAGCCACCTCGAACGCCCGAACTACGAGTTTGCACAATGGATCGCAGGGCGGATCAAGTCATAGGCGCGGCTCACCCGCCGAAAAAGGAAGACACTATGTCCGTCGAAAAGGTCGAAGCCCTCGTCGTTGGCGCGGGGCAGGCCGGTATCGCGATGAGCGAACATCTGACCCGAAACGGCATCCCGCATCTGGTGCTGGAACGCGCCCGTATCGCCGAACGCTGGCGAACCGGCCGGTGGGACAATCTGGTCGCCAACGGCCCCGCGTGGCACGATCGCTTTCCGGGGCTGGAATTTGCAGGCGACCCGGATGCCTTTCCCGGCAAGGAGACCGTCGCTGACTACTTCGTCGATTACGCCACCAAGTTCGCAGCCCCCATCCGCTGCGGCGTCGAAGTGACCGACGTTCGCCGCAATCCGGGCGGCCCCGGCTTCCACGTACAAACCTCCGCCGGGATGATTGAAGCGCACTCCGTTATCGCTGCCACCGGGCCATTCCAGCGCCCGCTGGTGCCCACCATGGTGCCCGACAGTGCCGGGATCACGCAAATCCACTCGGCGGCCTATCGCAACCCCGATCAGTTGCCAAAAGGCGCGGTGCTGGTGGTGGGTGCGGGCTCCTCCGGTGCGCAGATTGCCGACGAACTATTGCAGGCAGGGCGCAAAGTTACGCTGTCCGTCAGCACGCACGGGCGCCCGCCGCGCCGTTACCGGGGCCGCGATTTCGTCTGGTGGCTGGGTGTCTTGAACAAATGGGACGCCGAAGCACCGCCAGACAGCGAACATGTCACCATCGCGGTCAGCGGGGCACGGGGTGGAAAAACCGTCGATTTTCGGCAGTTCGCCGCCTCAGGAATGACGCTCGTAAGCCGCGCCGAGGGGTTTCGCGATGGTGTGATGACCTTCCTGCCTGACCTTGCTGCCAATCTGGCCAAGGGCGACGCCGATTATCTTGCCGTGCTGGAAGAGGCTGATGCCTATGTCACGCGCAACGCCCTTGATTTGCCGCCAGAGCCTGAAGCAAAGATAATTGGCCCCGATCCTGATTGCGTGACCAGCCCGATCCTGTCGCTTAATCTTGCCGAGGCGGGGATCACCTCAATCATTTGGGCAACCGGTTACGCGCTCGACTTCAGTTGGCTGAAAGTCGGCAGTTTCGATGAAAAAGGCCGTCCGCAGCATCAGCGCGGCGTATCATCCGAACCCGGCATCTACTTTCTGGGCCTGCCCTGGCAGGTGCGGCGCGGATCTTCCTTTATCTGGGGCGTCTGGCACGACGCCAAGCTCGTGGCTGACCACCTCGCCAAACTGCGCCACTATCTATCGTACAGCCCCGCCGCCGAAACCGTTTGACGAAGACAAGGAACACCCATGGCCCACCGTCGGCATCGCCCGTTCAACACTCGCGACACTTACCCTGAACAAAAGCTGGACAACGATCTGGCCCAAGCCGTCGTCGCCCGTGGTACGATGATCTTCCTGCGTGGCCAATGCCCGCAAGACATCGAAACTTCAAGAAATATCAACAGCCACGATCCGGTCGAGCAAACCCACAAAGTCATGCAAAACATCCGCCAGCTGATCGAAGAATGCGGCGGTAAAATGGAACACCTGTGCAAAGTCGTGGTCTACCTGACTGACGTTCGCCACCGCGAGGCGGTCTACCGCACCATGGGCGAATACATCAAAGGCGTGCACCCCGTCTCCACCGGGGTCGTCGTCACCGCGCTGGCCCGCCCCGATTGGCTGGTCGAAATAGACGCCACCGCCGTCATCCCCGACTAGCTGCAGCGAAGATTGCAAAGCGGATCATCTACGCGAAAGGGAAGCCGCCGCAGTTTCCTTTTCGTCAAAATACTCCGCAGGGTCCGGGGGTGCGTAGCCCCCGGCCTTTTCAAGGGAACCACCGCATGACTCTGTCCCTGCTCGCCCGCTGCCCAGACACGCACCAGTTCGGCATGGTCATCGCATCCTCATCACCCGCCGTTGCCGCCCGCTGCGCCCATGCTAGGGCAGGGGTCGGCGTCGCCGCATCGCAAAACATCACCGACCCCACTCTCGGCCCCGCACTCCTCAACCAAGTGGCCAAAGGCCTGACCGCCACTCAGGCAATGCAGGCAGTCACCGCCAACGCCCCCCACATCGAAGCCCGCCAACTGATGCTGGTAGACGCAAACGGCACCACCGCCTTTCATTGCGGTACTGGCATGCTGGGCATCTGGGCCGTTGCCGAAACCACTGGCGCAATCGCTGGTGGCAACCTGCTGGCCAACGCCCAAGTGCCGCAAACCATGCTAGATGCCTTCAAAGCCTCAACCGCCGACTTCGGCACACGCCTGATCACCGCCCTGCGCGCCGGTCGCGATGCCGGCGGCGAGGCGGGCAGCTTGCATTCCGCAGGCCTGCTGATCGCAGATAAATTGCCCTGGCCCATCGCAGACCTGCGCTGCGATTGGGCCACGGATTGTCCCATCGAAAACGTCGCCGCCGCCTGGCGCATCTACCAGCCGCAAATGCACGCCTATGTTCAACGCGCGCTAAATCCCACCCAAGCACCCAGCTACGGCGTCCCCGGCGATCCATAATCGCGTTTGGCCTTGCATCGACGCCGCCCAGACTTAGCTATCCAAGGAAAGCAACCCACCGGACAATCGCGTGACCAATCCAAAACCCCAAAGCGCCGTTATCATCGCCCACGGCCAACCCTCAGACCCCGCCCCGGCAGAGGCTGATTTGGCTGCACTCGCAACCAAAGTCGCAGCCCTGTTGCCCAATTGGCAAATCACGTCCGCAACCCTCGCCGACCCAAACGCCCTTGCTGCCGCCATCACCGGCCCGCTCGGCTTGGTCTACCCGATGTTCATGTCTGGCGGCTGGTTCACCGCCACCCACCTGCCCGAGCGCCTCGCCTCCGTCGGTGCCACCAACTGGCACATCCTGCCCCCCTTCGGCCTTGATCCCGCCGTGCAATCGCTAACCCTCACCATCGCCAAAGACGCCACGCGCGACCAATCGGCACCCGAACTGCTCCTTGCCGCCCACGGCTCATTCCGCAGCCCAGCCCCCTCCGAAGTGGCCTACGCGGTGGTGCGTCGACTCCAAGCCGCAGGCATCGCGAATGCAAAAGCCGGCTTTATCGACCAATCCCCCCGCATCGCCGATGTTGCCCGAACCTTCGGCCCCAACGCCGTTTGCCTGCCGTTCTTCGCCGCCAAGGGCGGTCACGTTATTGACGATCTGCCGCAAGCCCTAGCCGAGGCGGGCTTCACCGGGAGCCTGCTGCCCCCGGTTGGTCTTGACCCCAAAGTGCCCGGCATTATCGCCCATTCCCTGCAAACCGCGCGCCTCTCACAACCCTGACCTGTCCAAACCGACAGGTTTATTTGGGGGCCGAATGTGCTAATATGCCGCATGCTGTTGTTGGGTGCCCTCACGCCCTGCTATTTGAGAGAATGATTTTGGACGGACTGAATATTCTGCTCGCCCATGATCGTGATCTGGTGCGGGAGACAGGTGCTGCTTTCCTATTGGCAGAAGGATTTTCTGCAGTTCTGACTGCCGCCTCGCTTCCCGAGGCGCTCGATTTGCTGCATCGCCGCAAGTTTGACCTTGTGCTACTGGACTACAATTTGCCCGGCATGAACGGCCTTACTGGCCTGAAACAGGTGCTAGACGTCGCCAAAACCTGTCCTGTTGCCATCGTTTCGGGTGCCGCGTCTCGCGATACAGCGGATGCCGCGATTGCCGCCGGGGCCATTGGTTTTGTCCCCAGCACGCTTGGCTCGCAAGAACTTGTGGCGGCCATTCGAAAGATGGCCGCAGGCCAAGTGTTCACCCCAAGCAACCTTCTGCAATCTGATCATGTAGTGACGCTTGGCCCGGTCGTCCTGACCAAACGCGAGGCGGATGTTCTGCGTGGCATCTGCAAGGGCATGTCAAACAAGGAAATCGCCCGCGAGCTTGATCTGCAAGAGGTGACTGTCAAGCTGCATGTCAAAACTCTAAGCCGCAAACTGGGTGCCAAAAACCGCACCCACGCCGCCATGATCGCCCGCGACGCTGGCTATTTCTGATCAAACCCACCGATTTGACCAGCGCCTAACCCATCAAACCGTATGCAGATACAGATCGAAATCCACCTCTGATACAGTCCGCGCCACCCGTGCATATTCCGCTGCTTTGATCGCGGTAAAGGTGCGATGCATGTCCACCCCCAGCGCGCCCTTCAGAAAATCAGATGCCTTCGCCGCCTCAATCGCCGACCGCCAATCCACCGGTATCGCTGGCGCATCCTGCCCATCCTCATACCCGTTGCCGGTCGTCTCCGGCCCCGGATCAATCTTCATCGCCATCCCGTGTCGAATACCCGCCAGCACTGTCGCCGCCACCAGATAGGGGTTCGCATCCACCCCCGCCGGGCGATGTTCAATCCGCCGCGCCTTGATATCCCCAGCTGGAATGCGCAACGCGACAGATCGGTTGTTCACCCCCCAGGTGGGCGAGATCGGCGCATAAGACTGGCTCGCAAACCGCCGCCATGAATTGCCATGCGGTGCAAACACCAACATCGCCTCGCCCATCGTCGCCCGCAAACCACCCAAAGCGTGCAAGATCGGCTCCGACCATTGCCCTTCCACTGCCTCGATGAAGATGTTCTTCCCCGCACCATCCATCATCGACACATGGAAATGCATCCCCGATCCGGCATAAGCTTCCACCGGCTTGGCCATGAAACACGCGGTCACCCCGTGGGCCCGCGCCTGCGCCCGCACAATCCGCTTCAACCGCATCAGATCATCCGCCGCCTGCATCACATCCTTGCGGTAATGCAGCGTCAATTCATACTGCCCCGGCGCATATTCCGAAATCATGGTTTCCGCCTTGATCCCGGCCAGTGCCGCGCCAGCGTAAATGTCCGAAAACAGTGGCAGCATCCCATGCAGATGATCCACCGAATAGACCTCTGTCTTATGCGATGCCCGACCATCGAGAACATCGCGCGCGGGCTGCACTTTGCCATCCGGTCCCCGGTCATTGGCCAGCAGAAAAAACTCCAACTCGAACGCCCCAGATGGGTATAAGCCCTCGGCTGCCAAAGCATCCACCTGTCGCTGCAAGGCGTGGCGAGGGTCGGACGACATCTTGCCCCCCTCCAGATCGTACATCGACATGAACACTTCGCCCCGCGCTGGCTTGGTGCCATGCAGCGCCACCAACGTGCCCGGAATAGGCCAGGCCCGCAGATCGCCATCGCCCTGATCCCAGATCAGCCCGGTTTCATGCACATCCTCGCCGCAGATATCCAAGCCAAGGATCGAAATCGGCAAATGCCGCCCGTTGTTGTAAAACGGCAAAAGCTCGTGCCGCCGAATGATCTTGCCCCGGCCAATTCCGTTCGCATCGTGCAAAACGATGTCAAACGCCTCAATCTCGGGGTGGGCCGCAAGAAACGCCTCGGCTTCGGCAACGGTCGAACCCGACGGGCTAGTCATCTGTGTCATGTCATCTTCTCAGGTAAAAAGTTCGCTCAAAACCTCGTCAAAGGCCGCGATTAGGCGGTCCACCTGACGGGTCTTCGTGGCCGGGCTGATCAGCATCATATTGTGAAACGGCGCAATCAAACAGCCGCGGTTCAGAATCGCCAGATGCAACACACCCTCCACGCCGGGCTGATGCGCCAAGGCCGCCTCGCTGCCATTGCGCAGCTGCCCCGGTGCGCAAATCACCTCGACACGCGCCCCAACCCGCACCACATGCCAAGGTGCCCCGCGCGCCTTGATCGCCGCTGCCAACGCGCCGCTTAACCGCTTCGCCAGCTTCTCCATATGCGCATAGGCTTTGTCCGTCATCACCTCGGACAGCGTGGCCTTAAGGCAAGCAAACTGCATCGGATTGGCCGACAAAGTCGTCCCCATCCCCGAATGCCCTGCCGCGCGCCGCGCATTCACCTTGATATACCGCGCCGCCACCGCATCGGTCATCCCCCACACCGCCGTCGGCATCCCGCCCGCTACGCATTTGCCCACCACGAACATGTCGGGCGTTAACCCATGGACGCGCGAATAGCCGCCAAGCCCCGACGAAATCGTATGTGTCTCATCGATGATCAACAGCGCGCCAGCCTGCGTTGCCAGTTCGCGAAGGCCGTCATGAAACCCCGCATCCGGCAGCACCATGCACGAATTGGTCATCACCGGCTCGGTCAAAATCGCCGCCACATCGCCCGCAGCCAAAGCTGCCTCAACTGCCACCAAGTCATTGAATTCGCAACACACCGCCGACAATGACAAATCCGCAAACTGCCCCAGCAACCCTGGCCGAGAAACGGTCCGCCCAGCCTTCAACGTCACCATCGTCTCGTCAACAGTGCCGTGATAGCAGCCATTGAACACCAATATCTTTGGCCGCCGCGTCACCGCCCGCGCCACCCGAATGGCAAATCTGTTGGCATCGGTCGCCGTGGTGGCAATCTGCCACTGATACGCTCCAAACCGCGCGCACAGCAATTGCCCCACCTCCATCGCATCCGGCGTCGGCAGCATATAGGTCAGCCCGCGCTCTGCCTGCCGCTCAATCGCCTTCGCTACGGGTTTCGGTGAATGACCAAACATGCTGCCGGTATCGCCCAGACAAAAATCGTCAATCCGAAAGCCGTCAATATCGGTCAGCTTGGCCCCTTGCGCCTTTTCCACCAACATCGGGAACGGCATCGGCCAATCCTTCATCCAGTGCATCGGCACCCCGTCCAGATACGCCGAAGCCCCCACCGCCAACGCCGCCGCCGATTTTGGTCGCCCCTTTGCATAGCGCGCCGCCTCGCGCAGCCGCAGCACGTCCAGCCGATCAACTGCTACCCCGGAAAGCGTCTCACTGCCCATAGAAAAGCCTTTCAAATCACGCTGCCCTTATGCCGCGTAATTTGATCAAAAGAAAGCCGCAGCTTGCGCAATTCGTAATTGTAAAAAACGCCTCCGGCGGGAGTATTTAGGCGAAAAAGGATGCCTCAAACCACCCGCACTTCAATCATCCGTGGCCCTGTCACCGCCCGCTCCAACGCAACGCGCAACGCCGCCGGATCATTCGTAACACTGACAAATGGCAAATCGCACGCCGCCGCAAACGGCTCCATCTTCAACGGCGACGGATCACAGCCAATCACCTTAGCCTCGGCCCCCGCCATCGCCTCGGCAATCTCGCGGAACCCCGCATTGTTCCAAACCACAAAGCTGATCTGCAAGCCCTCATCCACCGCCGTGCGCAATTCGCCCGGTGAAAACTGCAAGCCGCCATCGCCAATCAAACACACCACTGGCACATGTGGTGCTGCCAAAGCCGCCCCAACCGCAGCCCCCGGCCCATACCCGAGTGCGCCATACCCCATCGCCGCATTAAACCAACCACCGGGTCGATCCGGCTCGTAATACAAATTTCCCGCATAAACCGGCTGCGTGCTGTCGCCGACAATAATCGCCCCCGGCAGCGCCTCACGGATCGCCTCCACCATCGCCAATTGCCCCGGCATCACCGGATTAACCGCAACCAGTTCCGCCCGCGCCGCAGTTCGCGCCGCCGCCGCCCGCGCAGCACCATCCCCCGACTTTTGCTGCAACATCGGCAATAACGCCTCCAACGCCGCCCCAGCATCCGCACAAATCGCCAGCGCCGCCCTATGCCGCGCCAACTGATCCCGGCAAACATCGACCCGGATCATGCCCGACAAATCCGGCATGCCACCCTGCACATTCATGTCATAATCCGTCGGCCCCAGTTCCGTACCCACCGCCAGCACCAGATCCGCCCCGGCGATCAGCGCCCGCACCGCCGCCAGCGAGGGCGACGCAGGCACCGACAACGCATCGCCCAACATCACCCCGCGCGCATTCACTGTCTGCACCACTGGCGCGTCCAAAGCTTTGGCCACCGCCCGCAATTGCCGCCCCGCCCGCAAGGCCCCACCACCCGCCAAAATCACCACGTTGCCCGCCGCGTTCAGCATTTTGGCCGCCTTCGCCACCAACGCAGCCTCCGCCACCGGTCGCACAGGCACCACCGCAGGCGCTGGCAAAACCGGGCAGGGCAGGGGCATCACATCGGTCGGTATCTCGATATGCACTGGCCCCGGTCGCCCCGACGCCATGGTTGCAAACGCCCAATCCAAGACTGCCCCCAAATCCTCGGCTCGCGTCAACTGCCGCGTCGGGCACAACGCCGCCACCATCGCCGCCTGATCCGGCAGCTCATGCAACAACCCCAACCCCCGGCCCAAAGACGCCCGCCGGTTGACCCCTGATATCACCAAAATCGGCACTGACTCCGCCCTTGCCTGCGCCATCGCCGTCAACGCATTGGTCAGCCCCGGCCCGGTGATCACCAACGCCACGCCCGGCTTGCCCGAGACCCGCGCATAGCCATCCGCCATGAACGCCGCACCTTGTTCATGCCGCGCCGTCACATGCCGCACGCCCGATCCCGCCAGCCCACGGTACAACTCCACCGTGTGAACGCCGGGAATGCCGAACACCACATCGACGCCCCGCGCCCGCAGCCCCGCGATCAGCGCCTCGCCAACCGATGTCATGCCGCCTTTTCCTGCAGCCCCGTCGCATGGCAAAATATCCGCCCACACGCCTCGGCAATCCGCGCGTCGTCTTGCGTCAGGCTCAACCGCAGCCACCCCGCCAACGCCTGCCCAAAGCTCTCGCCCGGCATCACCGCCACCTGTCTGTCGCGCAAAAGCCCCAGCGCAAACGCCTCGCCAGAAAGCCCGGTGGCGGAAATATCAACCAGCGCAAACATCCCCGCTTCAGGATGGTTCACCCGCAACCCCGCCTTGCCGTCCAGCGCATCCACAATCAGCCCCGCCCGCCGCTTGAACCGCCCAGCCATTCCGGCAGCCACTGGCGACGGCATCGAAATCGCCGCCGCCGTCATATCCGCAATGAACGGCTGGTTGCCAAACAGCATCGTCTCCGCCAACGGCAACACACGCGCGCAAAACTCCGCAGGCCCGACGCACCAGCCAGACCGAAACCCCGGCGCCGCATGCGATTTCGAAATAGACGACGCCACAACCACCCGCTCCGCCAGGCCCACATCATCCAAGGGTGATGCAAAATCCGTGCCCTCAAACACCAGATCCTCATACACCTCGTCGCATAAAATCCACAGATCATGCGCCACCGCAATCTCTCCCAACGCCGCAATATCAGCCTTGGCCAACACCGCCCCCGTCGGATTGTGCGGCGAGTTCAAAAACAGCACCCGTGACCGCCCCGTCACCCGCGCCGCCACATCACCAGCCTGCATCCGAAAGCCATGCTCCGCCCGCAACGGCACTCGCACCATCGTCGCCCCGGTTGCCGCGATCAGCCCTTCATAGGTGGCATACATCGGGTCACCCACCAGCACCTCGTCACCCGGTGCCAGCAATGCCATCAGCACAGCAAAAAGCGTGGTCTGCGTGCCCGGACAGCACATCACCTGATCTGCTCCAATCACCCGCCCACGCCGCGCCGAATACCGCGCCGCCAATGCCTTCGTCAGCGCCGGTTCGCCGCGCCCATTCGAATACCCCGTCCGCCCCGCCGCCATTGCAGCCGCCGCGACCTCGATCAACGCCGTCGGCGTCGGCACATCCGGCTCGCCAATGGTCAATTCGATGATATCCTGCCCGTCGGCAGCCATCCGGCGTGCCAACGCATGAACCGCCCATTTGGCCCCGCCAAGACCGTCCAACCGCTCGGTGATTGCCGCATATCTCATTGTACTTTTCCCGCCTCTGCCATCAGATCAACGCCCAGTATCGCCCCCACAGATCGCAATCCAATCTGCGCCAACTCATCGCCATCAAACGCCTCGGGCAGCGCGCACGCCTCCAGCCACAATCCATCGATCACCCCATTGCAGGCAATCGCCTCGGCTCGCAGCCGCACAGCATCCACTTTGCGCGGCAGGTCGGCAATCAGGCCCTGCAACAGGTCGCGATATCCAAGGTAAGTTGCCCGGTGAACCTCATGCAACATCGGGTCGCGCTGCACCCGGTGAATGAACCCCGCCCACAACCCCATTGCCGCCGGGTCCACAACCGGGGGGCGTAATGACGCCGCCACAAATGCCGCCAGCCGCGCCTCTGGTCCCGCAGGAGCCGTCTCCAGCACCAAGGCCGACGCCGCCGTCATCCGCTCCATCAAGGTTTGATAGGCCGTCCGCGTCAGGTCTTCCTTCGCCTTGAAATAGTGCCTGATCAACCCCGGCGTCACACCCGCCTTATCCGCAATCGCCCGCACTGTCGCCGCCGCAATGCCACCCTCGGCAATCAACTCCAGCGCCGCCGCGATCATCGCCTCGCGCCGCACTTCCTCGCCTTCCCGCTTGTACGGTCTTCGTTCCCCAGTTGTCATTCTATTATCCAATTATACGCTTGCATAATTGCAACTCCCCGGTCTTACTTGCAAATAGATTTTTGTCGAGGCACCGATGCCCAACCAAAACCCGCTGACGCAACCAGTAGCCGCCATAATCACGAAACCCGAGGCAATTCGGATCGAAGGTCTGAGAAAATCCTTTGGTTCGCTCGAAGTGCTTAAAGGCGTCTCGATGGTCGCGCACGAAGGCGATGTCGTGGCAATTATCGGCGGCTCTGGTTCCGGCAAATCGACTATGCTGCGCTGCATCAATTTCCTTGAAACTCCCACCTCGGGCCGCATTGTCATTGGTGGCGAAGAAGTTGCCTTGCGCGCCGATGGCACCCCTGCAAACCGTCGCCAGATCGAAGGGTTGCGCCAGCATCTTGGCATGGTGTTTCAGCAATTCAACCTATGGACGCATAAAACCATCCTCGAAAACCTGATCGAGGTGCCTGTTCACGTCCTCGGCGTGCCCAAGGCCGAAGCCATCGCCCGCGCCGAAAAACTGCTTGCCCGCGTCGGGCTGGAGGCCAAGGCGCACAGCTACCCCGCCTTCCTGTCAGGCGGCCAGCAACAGCGCGCCGCCATCGCCCGTGCCTTGGCAATTGAACCGCGCGCCATGCTGTTTGATGAACCAACCTCCGCGCTAGACCCCGAATTGGTCGGCGAGGTGCTGAACGTGATCCGGGGCCTTGCCGCCGAAGGCCGCACCATGATTCTGGTCACTCACGAAATGAAATTCGCCCGCGAAGTTGCCAGTCATGTCATCTATCTGCACAACGGCGTGGTCGAAGAAGAAGGTCCGCCCGACGCCCTGTTTGGCGCACCAAAATCTGACCGTCTGAAGCAATTCCTAAAATCCGTGGGCTAAACTGCGGATACGTCCAACAAGAGGTAAACAATGAAAAAACTCATCCTGACACTCGCCGCCACACTGGCCTTCGGCACTGCCGCCTTCGCCGAACCCATCAAGATCGGCATCGCCGCCGAACCCTACCCACCCTTCGCCTCGCCCGACGCCGCAGGCACATGGGTCGGCTGGGAGGTCGACTTTATCAATGCCGTCTGTGCTGCGGGCCAAATGGAATGCGTAATCACCCCCGTCGCGTGGGAAGGCATCATCCCCTCGCTGACTGGCGGCCAGATCGACGCGATCATGGCCTCGATGTCGATCACCGAAGAACGGATGCAAACCATCGACTTCTCGGATAAGTACTACAACACGCCAGCCGTCATCGTCACCGCCAAGGGCGCGGGCCTGACCCCCGATGCGGCCGGTATGGCAGGCAAGATCATCGGCGTGCAGGTTTCCACCATACATGAGGCCTATGCACAGGCGCATTTCCCGGACGCAGCCGAGATCAAGACCTACCAGACGACTGATGAAGCCTTCCAGGATCTCTCGGCGGGGCGCGTTGATGTGGCATTTGCCGACAGCATCGCGGTTGATGCCTTCCTGACGTCCGAAGCGGGTCAGGCTTGCTGTGAACCCAATGGTGCCGTTGCCGACGATCCGGCTATCCTTGGGTTGGGTATTGGCGTCGGCCTGCGCAAAGGCGAAGACGCTCTGAAAGCCCAGTTCAACGCCGCCATCGCCAAGGTCATCGCCGACGGCACCTACGATGCCATCTCGAAACCCTACTTCGCCTCGTCGATCTACGGCGGCTAAGCCATCGTGCTTGGCCTGATTGCCCCAACTGCCGCCGCCTCGGCGTTCGAGCTGCTGGCATGGTCGCCCCCCGGTTGGGGGGCGACACTGGTTGCGGGCCTGTGGAACACCATCCTGATCGCCTTTGGCGCTTACGGCCTCGGCCTGCTGATCGGCGTTCTGGGCGCATTCGGTAAACTCTACGGCGGCCCGATCACCAAAGACCTGCTGGGCGTCTACACCACCCTCGTGCGCGCCGTGCCCGAACTTGTGCTGATCCTGATCCTGTATTTCGCCGTCACCGATGCTGTGAACAAGCTGCTCGGCCTTTATGGCTATGATCCCATCCAATTGTCCGGTGTCGCCGCAGGCATCGCCGTCCTCGGCATCGTCCAAGGCGCTTATTCTACCGAAGTTTTGCGCGGTGCCATCCAATCCGTCCCCGCTGGCCAGATCGAGGCCGCACGCGCCATGGGCATGCCGCCAACGCTGGTCGCCCGCCGCGTCACCCTGCCGCTGATGACCGCCGCCGCCGTCCCGGGCCTTGCCAACCTCTGGCTCACCTGCACCAAAGACACCGCCCTGCTGGCCATCGTCGGCTTTATCGAACTGACCAAAGCCACCTCGCTTGCCGCAGGCACCACCAAGGCCTTCCTCACCTTCTACCTCGCCGCTGGCGTGCTGTACCTGATCCTCTCCCTCCTCTCCGGCGTCGTCTTCAGCCGGATCGAGCGTTGGGCTAGAAAAGGCCAACGCCAGATGGAAGGCGGTGGCATATGAAAGCCTTCCTGAAACCGCACCGCATCGTCATGCTGGCTATCGGCATCGCCATCGTGCTGTGGTGCGCCTTCCGCATGAACTGGACATGGCTGCCCGACTATACGCACCTGATCCCCATCGCCATCTGGCGCACCGTCTGGCTCACCGCCCTGTCGATGGCGCTTGGCATGATGCTGGCCATCCCCCTTGGCCTCGCCCAAGCCGCTGGCCCCTGGTACCTCTCCACCCCCGCCCGCATCTATTGCAGCATCATCCGTGGCACGCCCTTGCTGCTGCAACTCTGGCTGCTTTACTACGGCCTCGGCTCCCTCTTCCCGCAATTCCCGTGGATCCGCGAAAGCTGGATGTGGCCCATCCTGCGCCAAGCCTGGCCCTATGCCCTGTTGGCCCTGACCCTAAGCGTCGCCGGCTACGAAGGCGAAGTCATGCGCGGCGCCTTCAAAGGCGTGCCGGGAGGCCAGCTAGAGGCCGCCCGCGCCATGGGCATGCCCCGCTATAAATCCTTCTTCCGCATCTGGCTCCCCCAAGCCCTGCACCGCGCCCTGCCCACCATCGGCGGCGAGACCGTCCTGCAAATGAAATCCACGCCCTTGGTCGCCACCATCACGGTCGTCGACATCTATTCCCTCTCAAAACGCGTGACGCAGGACACCTTCATCGTCTACGAGCCGCTGCTGCTGCTGGCGGTGGTCTATATGATCATGGCCGGGTTGATCGTGCTGCTGTTCAAATGGCTGGAAAGTAGGGTGCCGTCACGGACGGCGTAGGCCGGGGCGTGCATTTTTCTTGGTATGTTGTTCGGCTTAACCGTAGGATAATAACCAGTTCTGACGATGCGAATGGAGTAGGAAAGAAAAGTTTATAATGTCATTCTATCTTCCCCCTACTGACGGGTGGTATTTTACTGTCGCGAAAATCCTTCCTCAGTTTTCTGACAGACTTACTGGCGGAAGTGGCACGGGCTTTTTCCTGCTGCATAAGAATAAATATTACCTAGTTACGGCCAGGCATGTTTTGGACCCAAAATATCGGCCACAAAATGAGAAATGGCGTGACACGACATGCCAAAGTTTCGAATTTGAATATAGCCTCATTCTTAATCCCGGAACTGAAAATATAGGCTTTGCAGCTGCGAAAAGCAAAGTTGTCGAGCCAAATATACTGTTCGGTGGTGATGACAATGACCTAGCGATTGTTGAAATACCTCAAGAGGAACTACCAGTCATTGACTCGACCGGAATACATAGACCAATGTCTTTCGCAAGCTCAATGGTAGCAACTCGAAAGGAACTTTCAGAGCGGCACGCTGGTGAATCAATCTGCTTCATCGGCTTTCCCGAGAACAGCCCGATAATTGAATATCAAGGTGAAAACGAGGGAATAATAGCTACGTATCCTCTCTTTCGGCAGGGAGTTTTAGCTTACCCCTTAAGTAGTAGCGTCAAAGTGCCGGGATATTTAGGAAAAAATTATGGAATACTCGACGCCTATGCAAATTCAGGTTTTTCTGGTGCCCCAATAATTTCGTTGCAACGTGGATGGCCGGATGGTGTACTCACTGCACCAGATGATTTCCGCCCTGCTCGCGTTGTTGGAGTAGTATGTGGTCACTACCAATCAAGTTCTGATCGCGTAGGCGGCAAACACTCGGGCATGAGCTATTTTGTTAGATCAGACTCAATTTGGTCGCTACTTGATCAAATTGATAGTGAACAAAGCTGACGTCAATATTCCTCCCCCGCTTCACCCCCACCCATAATTAAAACTCACCGAAATCCGGTCTTCCTCCGCCATATGCAGCGGCACTTCATGCCTTAACCAGCTTTCCCACAGCAGCACCTCGCCCGCGCTCGGCTCCACATAAACAAAACTCCGCAACTCCGGCCGCGCCTTGCCCTTGCGCCCCGGAGCCGCCATCATCATCGCCAGCCTTGGGTCTTCAAACTTGATCGCGCTCGCGCCCTTCGGCATCGTCACATAGGTGGTGCCACTGATCACACTATGCGGGTGGATATGCGACGTATGCACGCCGCCATACGGCAGAATGTTCAGCCAAAGCGAATCCAGCTTAATCTTCTTGCCGCCCAGATCAAACTCCAGATCCTTGGCAAACGCCGCCACATGCTTATCCAGACACTTGACCAGTTCCTTGAAAATCGGAAACCGCCACGGCAGATCGGCCAACGAGGCATAACTGGTATACCCCGGATACCCATGCTTCTCGCACCACTTCTGCCCCGCCTCATCATCCTCGGCAATCGAAAGGCAAGCCGCCTCCAACTCCCCCAAATCCGGCGCCTTGCCGAGTTCAGAAAGGGCTGCGCGGTAAAGGCGGGTCACGAACAGTGAATTTATGTTTGACATGGAGGTGTTGTAGCAAAGCGAACGGGGCAGGGCGAGGGGGTCTTTGCTGGCACGGCGAAGGTTGACCTTCCAGACCCGGTTTAGGGCACTTCCCCTCCCCCCTCCCCTCGCGGGAGGGGAGGGCGCGCGCCTGCGTTGATCCAAAGCCCCCACCCCAACCCCCTCCCCCACCAAGGGAGGAGGGTGGGTGGGTGCAATCCACGTGGATGCGTCAAAGAGTGGGAGGATTAAAGGGAAGACGTGGGTTTCACGAACCTTACGCTTGCTATTCAGACTCGCAAACTTCCAACTCGCAGTCTTTGGTAATGGCCATGAGGAAGTTTGAAGTTGACTTCCTTCCACCCGAAACATAATTCAGCTGTATGTCAACGTTAAAGCTGAGCTGGCTGGTATTAAGAACCATGCCCACAGATTTTTCTCTGGTGCTAATGCTTGGTTGAGTTCGTTTGAAGTTTGGACCGGCTTCATCATCTATTTTATAGCAATAGAATTCACCAGCCTCGACGAGAATGCACAATTCAGTTACCTCAACAGCGGATGATCCAAAAACAGAATAATCAACTGAGACGCTATACATATTTCCTGAGGCTATTGGAGTAAATTTGGCACTTTGCAACATAACAACCCCACTTCCAAAAATTTCATTATAAGATATCAAATATTCGATTGTTTCTGTGTATCTCGCAGCTATCTGGCTACACCAATATGATAGTAAATCCTCTGACGAGTCTGCTAACGATTCGGAGATGCCGGAACTCGAAATAAGCCCAATATGTTTCAACTGATCGGATTGAATAACGAATTTTTGATACTCTTCTATCGCTGTTTTTGTCTTTTTCCCGAGCCGACCATCAACTTTTCCATCGTAAAATTTGAGTAAGTATAGTTGACTTTGTACGCAAGAAGCGGCTGCTCTATCAGCTCGCGCGGTTCCAACCGGAATAACAAAAAAGAGGACGGCCGAAACAATGAAATATTTGAATACACGTAGCAAAAAAAGCATCATCTATTCGTTCTCCCTGCGTGCGGTAGAAAATAAACTTGGAATTATACTGCAGCATTTTGTGCAAAAGTAAATAGCGCTTTCGCTTTCATTTCGTTGGGCAGAAAGCTGGCTATCCGCATCACCAGCGTCTTATGTTCCATAAAGTGGTGGGGCAAAAAGCCAAGTTCATGTCTCTTCGCATGGGCGACAGCTTTCCTCCCGCTCGCCCAACCCCAACTACCCCCGCGCCACATCCTTATGAATAATCACATCGGTCTGCGGATAGGCCGCCAAAATCGCCCGCCTCAACCCAGCACCGATAGCATGCGCCTCGCGCAACGTCTGATCGCCATCCAGCTCGATATGCAGGTTCACGAACACCCGGCTGCCCGCCATTCGCGTTTTCAGATCGTGATGGCCATGCACCCCCGGCCAGCCCGCCGCAATCGCCGCAATGCCCGCCACCAGCGTCGGGTCCGCCCGCCGATCCATCAGCGCGTCCCACGCCCCCTTGCCAATCCGCACCGCCCCCAGCGCCAGCAGGCCCGCCGCCCCCAAGGCTACCACGCTATCAATCTGCCCCATGCCGAACTGCGCCGAGGCCCATAGCGACAGGATCGCCCCGATATTCGGCAGCAAATCGCCCAGATAATGCAGCCGATCCGCCTGCACCACACGGTTCCCCGTCCGCTGCGCCACCCGGCCCTGCCACAAAACCAACCCCAGCGTCAGCACCACCGACACGGCCATCACCACCATGCCGCGCCCTTCGGCCTGCAGCGCCGCCACCCCGGGGTTCAGCAACCGCACCACCGCCGCCGCCGCAATCACCAAAGCCGAGATCAGAATGAACAGCGCCTGCCCCAACGCCGCCAGATCCTCAGCCGAGGTATGGCCAAACGCATGATCCTCATCCGCCGGTTTCGCCGCATACCAGATCGCCGCCATCGCC
The DNA here is from genome assembly GCA_963708425.1 of uncultured Alphaproteobacteria bacterium. GTDB lineage: Bacteria > Pseudomonadota > Alphaproteobacteria > Rhodobacterales > Rhodobacteraceae > JACMNW01. The sequence continues at coordinate 900,262 of OY970206.1, read as the reverse complement.
CCCAGCGACACCATCAGATCCATCGCTGAATCCGCCAGAGACGCCGCCACAGACAACGCCCCCGTTGCCCCCAACGCCCACAGCTTCAACGCCACCAGCACGCCCGCCACGCAAACCGATGCCAGTGCTGCCGACAGGTTCAACCGCTCCGCCGATGCCATCAGCCGAGCCCCCGAAGCAAAGCCCTATTCGACCACCTCATCAGGCTCCACCCCCCACAAATCGCGCTTGCGAACCCAGCCCTTGCTGCCCTCCACCGAGACGCGGCACCACTCCAGCCCACATTCCAGCAACCGCCCGATCACGCCGCGTTCCGCCTGAAACGCCACTTCGGCAGCCATATCGGCGGCGCTGCGAAACTCCGCCATATCGGTTTCCACCAACACCGACCGCGCCCCTGACAGCATCGCATACTGCACCCAGCCGCCCTCGCCAGACGCATCCTCAACCCGCCGCCAATGCTCATATTCTGCCGTAATCCGCAGCGGCATTCCCGCCCGCTTGAACACCCAGTCAATCCGGTGCGTCAGCCCCGGCCCGCGCCGCGCATTCACCTCGCCCTTCTTCAACGACACAAACCGCGGCAACGGCAAGTTCGTCACCGCGCCCCGGCTAACCTCCGGCGCTGGCGTCACCACTGGCACTGCCGTCTCGGCTCTAAGCACGGTCGCCAATGCCACCAAAACCGCTGCAAGCCACACCTGTTTCATCATTGCTCGGCCGTCCCTTTAACCCGGGGCTTGTATCGCACCCCGCTTCCCGGCACTTTGCCATTAGACGTCAAGATTTGGAAGTGCAGGGAGTAAAGATCATGTCCGCCGCCAGGTTAACTGTGGTCGTTACGCGACGCTTGCCCGATGCGGTTGAAACCCGCATGAAAGAGCTGTTCGATGTAGAACTGCGCGATCCCGATACCCGCATGACGCGCGATGAAATAGCCTCCGCCATGCGCCGCGCCGATGTTCTGGTGCCAACGCTGACGGATGCGATTGATGCCGGTATGCTGGCTCAGGCTGGCGATAGGCTGAAACTCATCGCCAATTACGGGGCAGGGGTCGATCATATTGATGTCGCCTCGGCCCGCCAACGCGGCATTCTGGTATCAAACACGCCCGGCGTGGTCACCGAAGACACTGCCGATATGACCCTCGCGCTGATCCTGTCCGTCACCCGCCGCATCCCCGAGGGTCTCGCCGAAATGCAGGCGGGTGAATGGCAAGGCTGGTCCCCCATGGCCCACTTGGGTGGCCGCATCGGTGGCCGCCGCCTCGGCATCCTCGGCATGGGCCGCATCGGCCAAGCCGTCGCCCGCCGCGCCCGCGCCTTTGGCATGCAAATCCACTACCACAACCGCAAACGCCTGCGGCCAGAGGTCGAAGGCGAGCTAGAAGCCACCTACTGGGAAAGCCTGGATCAGATGGTCAGCCGGATGGACATTATCTCGGTCAACTGCCCGCACACCCCCAGCACGTTCCACCTGATGAACGCCCGCCGCCTGAAACTGATGAAACCCACCGCTGTCATCGTCAACACCTCCCGCGGCGAGGTCATCGACGAAAACGCCCTGACCCGAGGGCTGCGCGCCGGTGAAATCGCCGGTGCGGGGCTGGACGTCTACGAACGCGGCGCCGAAATAAACCCCCGCCTCCGCGACCTGCCCAACGTCGTGCTGCTGCCGCATATGGGATCGGCGACGTTGGAAGGCAGGGTGGAGATGGGGGAAAAGGTGATCATCAACATCAAGACCTTCGCGGACGGACATCGCCCGCCGGACCAAGTGGTGCCGAGCATGTTGTGATGAGGCTTGCAGCACAACTAGAAACAAATTGTGCAATCCAGTTGCGCCAATCGCGCTAAGGGTTACATACTGACGCTATGGATGGTTCGAAACACACGCTGCAACTTCTTGGTGTAGGGCTGTATTCCCTGCAGGAATTTGCACGACTTTTGCGGACTAGCCCGTCAAGTGTGCGTCGGTGGATCGGCGGCTATGACTATGGTCTTGGCGACAAAGTTCGAAGTGTTCCACCGCTTTGGAGCATGGACCTACCGACATTTGATGACCAGTTCGTGATAAGTTTTCGTGATCTCATCGAGCTTCGTTTTGTGAAAGCCTTTATTTCTCAAGGTATTGGCCTTAGAGCAGTGCGCAACTGTCTAAACTACGCACACCAGTGCGTTGAGTCAGACCGCCCGTTTTCGACGGGCCGCTTCCGCACCGACGGCCAGACAATTTTTTTGGAAAGTCTCGAAGCGTCTGGTGATGCAAAGTTGCTTGACCTTCGAGGCAAGCAATATGTCTTTAAGCAGATTGTTGAGCGTAGCTTCAAAGATTTGGATTTAGAGGGTGATCTGGTCGCGCGATGGCGGCCATTTCGCGGGAAGCAAACCATTGTGATTGATCCGCAGCGCGCATTTGGTCAGCCCATCGCCGAACTGGCCGGAGTGCCTACCGTCGTTTTGGCAGAGGCGGTAAAGGCCGAAGGTTCGATTGCTCGGGTCGCAGCAATTTTTGAGGTTGATAAGGCTGTTGTTCAAGATGCCGTTCGCTTCCAAGAGGAGCTTATGGCAGCTTGAAGCTTCTCGTAGATGAGAACCTGCCGCCTGCGCTCGCGAGGGCATTGTCTGCATTATTCCCCGGCAAGCATGAAATTGTCCATCTACGCGACAGGTTTGGCTCAGCAGCGAAGGATATTGACTGGATAAGAGCGTTAGGTTCTGAGGGAAAATGGGTTGTGCTATCCAGCGACCGCAGGATCACAAAGAATAAAGCGGAAAACCAAGCCTTCAAATCTTCACGGCTGATCGGATTTTTCTTTGCCGCAGGGTTGCAAAAGGCAAAGTTGACCAAACAAATGGAACGGTTGATGGCGTTATGGGAAACCATAGAAACGCAGGTGGACCTTATCAGCGGTGGTGGGATGTTTGAAATTCAAATGAAGGGTTCAACGCTTAAAACTCTCTGATGCACCGGACTATCTCCACCCCCCAAAAGGCCCCACCATGCAAACCCTCCCCCTCCTCGACGCCCACAAAATCCCGCAACTCGGCTTCGGCCTCTGGCAAGTCAGTGACGCCGCCCGCACCACGGCTGACGCCCTGCAAATGGGTTACCGCCTCGTCGACGGCGCTGCGATCTATGGCAACGAGGTCGGCATGGGCCACGGCATCCGCGCCTCCGGCATCCCGCGCGACGACATTTTCGTCACCACCAAAGTCTGGAATGATCGCCAAGGCTACGACAGCACCCTGCAAGCCGTCTCCGAAAGCTTAGAACGTTTGGCGCTAGACCGTCTCGATCTGTGCCTGATCCACTGGCCCTGCGCGGCGCAAGACCGCTACGTTGACACATGGCGCGCCCTGATCAAGCTACGCGATGAAGGCACCATCACCTCGATCGGCGTTTCCAACTTCAACGCCGATCAAATCGACCGCCTCGCCAAAGAAACTGGCGTCACCCCGATTTTGAACCAGATCGAGCTGCAACCGCACCTGCAGCAAGCCGCTCTGCGCGCCGCCCACGCGACCCGCGGCATCATCACCCAAAGCTGGACGCCACTAGGCCGCGGCCAAGCCTTCACCAGCCCGACCATCCAAACCATCGCCAAACGCCTGAACCGCAGCCCCGCCCAAGTGATCCTGCGCTGGCACCTCGACCTCGGCCTCTCCGCCATCCCCCGCTCCAGCCGCCGCGAAGGCCTCGCCGAAAACTTCGCAATAGAGGATTTCGCGCTGACCGCCGACGACCACAAAGCCATAGCCGCCCTCGACCGAGGCCAACGCATCGGCCCCGATCCGGCGACCTTCAGCTAGGGCCCGTGTTACGGGGATTAAGAAAGTATGAACGAAATCAACGCTACCATGTAATATCAATACCTTAATCCTCGTAACACGCGTGTTACCACCCCCGGTAACACATTAAAACCGACCTGGAGAATAGCTCCGAATATCAATCTCCGGCTCTTTCCCCGCCACCAAATCCGAGACAATCCGGGCCGTAATCGGAGCCAAAGTCAGCCCGATATGACCGTGCCCAAAAGCATGAATGACCTCGTTCCCAGCCGTCGAAAACCCGAGCACCGGCAAACTATCCGGCAACGACGGCCGAAACCCCATCCATTCCCGATCCGGTTTTCCGAGGTCCGGAAACAAAACCCGCGCCCCTTCCTCGATCCGATCCAGACGATGCCGCGAAGGCGGCGCTTTCAACCCCCCCAATTCCACCGTCCCCGCCACCCGCAACCGCCCTTCCATCGGGCAAAGATAGAAACCCCGCGAAGTAGGGCAGGCAGGCCGCGAAAGCCGCGGGCTCTTCATATCCCACTCCAGATGATACCCCCGCTCCGTATCCAGCGGCACCCGATCCCCCGCCATCCTCGCCAGCTCCCTTGAATGCGCCCCCGCCGCGATAACAACCCGCCGCGCCTGCATTCGCAAACCCTCCCCCTCGATCAAAGCCCCACCATCCCGCCGCTCCAACCGATCCAACCGCGCCCGAATATGGGTGACCCCCGCCGCCAGCAGCCCCATCATCCGCCCCGGATCGTTCAGAAACACCGCCCCCGGAAAGAACGCCGCCCCACCCTCAACCTCCGGCAACCCTGGCTCTAACTGCGCCAGTTCATCGGGCGAGATCAGATCAACCGAAATCCCGAACCCCCGCCGATACGACATATCAGCGCCCGCCGCGCGAAACGCCGACTTTGTCTCGTACAGATAAAGACAGCCCCGCTGCTGCAAGATCGCTGCCCCACCAACCTCGTCCGCCAAGCGTTGCCAGCTAACGCAGGCGTCCGATAAAAGCCGCGCCAAAGCCGCTGAATTCCGCTTAGCCGCCCCCGGTAACGATTGCCTGGCGAACCGAAGCAACCATGGCGCGAGGCTCGGCAGCGCCGCCCGCCGGATTGATAGCGGCGAGTTCCGATCAAACAGCAACGACGGCAAGTTTCGCAGCACATCCGGCGTGCCAACCGGCAAGACCGCGTAGTCCGCGACCGTCCCTGCATTACCGTAAGACGCACCCGATCCCGGCTCGCCGGGATCAATCAGTACAACCTCGCGCCCCGTGCCCCTCAACCGATGGGCGATCGCAAGTCCGATCACGCCCGCGCCGATCACGGCAATTTCCGTCTTCATCGGCACAGTCATGACCAGCCTTTACATACAGGCGTCGAACAACGCGCGGGTGTTTTCACGCGTCATCAGCACTGGGTTGCCGCCACAGCTGGGGTCTTCTAAGGCCATTTCGGTCAGCATATCCAGATCGGCGAATTGGACGCCCATTGCCGACAGATTTTCCGGGATCGACAGCAGGCTGCGCAGTTCCATGATCTGGTCATGGAAGCCCGCAAAACCGCCTGCGAAGCTCAGATAGGCGGCCGCCTTGTCGATCAGCCCCTCAATCGCAGTCCGGTTAAATTCCAGCACCATCGGCATCACCACACCGTTCGTCGTGCCGTGATGGGTGCCATATACTGCCCCCACCGGATGGCTAAGAGAATGGATCGCGCCCAGACCCTTCTGGAACGCCGCTGCCCCCATCGCCGCCGCCGACATCATATGCGCGCGGGCGTCCAGATCGTTGGGGTTGGCGTAGACTTTGGGCAAGTTTTCAAACGCCAGCCGCATCCCTTCTAAGGCAATCCCCTGCGCCATCGGGTGGTAATGCGGACTGCAGTACGCCTCCAGGCAATGCGCGAGCGCGTCCATGCCGGTGCCAGCGGTGATGAATTTCGGCATGCCAACGGTCAAGGCAGGATCGCAGATCACTACCGCGGGCATCAGTTTTGGGTGCCAGATGATCTTTTTCTTATGCGTCGCCGAATTGGTCAGAACGCCAGCAGCCCCAACTTCGGAGCCAGTTCCTGCAGTCGTCGGCACTGCAACAGTGCGGATGATTTTTGAGGCATCAGCGCGCGTCCACCAATCGCCGAGATCTTCCATTTCCCAAACGGTTAGGGATGGTTTCTGATGCGCCATCAAGGCAATCATTTTGCCCAGATCAAGTGCTGATCCGCCGCCGAAACCGATGATGCCGTCATGCCCGCCTGCCAGATACACGGCGATGCCTTCGGCCATGTTGATCTCTGTCGGGTTTGCATCCACTTCCGAAAACACGGCGCGACCTAGGCCTGCGGCGGCCAAGCTATCCAGCGCGGCCGCCGTTATCGGCAAAGTGGCCAGCGCTTTGTCGGTGACCAAAAGTGGCTTTGTCATGCCAACTGATTTGCAATGATCGGCAAGTTCGGAAATTCGACCGACGCCGAATTTGATGGCCGTAGGGTAGGACCAGTTCCGGTTGGGAACAGAATGGGTCATTTCGTTACCTTTTTCAGATGATATGATTTCGGCCGGGTTACCGAATGGAACCCGAGATACGACAAAGATCCGCCGCGCCCGGTATCTTTGCAGCCAGTCCAGCACAGTGCTGGGTCAAGGTAATCGCAGCGGTTCATGAAGACTGTGCCGGTTTCAATTTGCGCGCCAATATCGGCAGCAGCGGCAGCGTCCTTTGTCCAGATCGAACATGTCAGGCCGTAGGGGCTGTCGTTCATGAGGGAAATGGCTTCGGCATCGCCCGATACTTTCATAATGCCAACAACCGGGCCGAAGCTTTCTTCCGTCATCACGCGCATGGAATGGTTCACGTTGACCAAGATTTGCGGGGCAAGGTAGGCGCCGCCATCATCTGCGGGAAACAGGGCTGGGTCGATCAGGGCCTTGGCGCCGGATGCAATGGCCTCTGCCGTCTGCGCACGCACGACAGCGGCGAAACGCTTGTTGGCCATCGGGCCAAGGGTGGATGCGGCGTCAAACGGATTGCCGAGTTTCAGGCCCTTGACCCAAGCAACCGACTTTTCGACGAATGCATCGTAAAGGCTTTCATGGACGTAAATCCGTTCGATGCCGCAGCAGCACTGGCCCGCGTTATACATCGCGCCGTCCATCAGGCTGTCGACCGCTGCATCCAAATCGGCATCAGCACGCACGTAACCGGGGTCTTTGCCGCCCAATTCCAGACCAAGACCGGTGAAGGTGCCAGCGGCTGCCTTTTCCATTGCAACGCCACCGCCGACAGAGCCGGTGAAATTTACGAAACCAAACGACCGCGCGCCAATCAATGCCTCGGTCGTGGGGTGATCCAGCACCACGTTTTGGAACACATCAGCGGGGATGCCAGCGGCATGAAATGCCTCGGCAAGACGTTCGCCAACAAGCATGGTTTGCGACGCGTGTTTCAATACCACCGAATTGCCCGCGATCAGGGCAGGGGCGAGGGTATTGATGGTGGTGAGGTAGGGGTAGTTCCATGGTGCCACGATGAACACAACGCCCACAGGTTCGCGCGCGAGGTAGCGGGTGAAGTCATCACTGTCTTCGACCATTTGTGGGGCAAGCGTCGCGTCGGCGATTTGCGACATGTAGTTGGTGCGATCATTCACGCCGCCAAATTCGCCGCCAAAACGAGTAGGGCGGCCCATTTGGTGCGCCAGTTCATCAACCAGAATGTCTTTCTTTTCCATCAGCTTGGCGACACCAGCCTTCACCTGCGCGATGCGTTCGGAAAGCGGGCGTTTGGCCCACGCCTTCTGCGCGGCTTTGGCACGGGCGACGACGGCGATGGCAGCGTCTTGTGACAGAGGTACCCGTTCGGCATAGACCGAGCCGTCAACGGGGGAAATTAGCTGGATAGGTTTTGTCATGGTATCCTCGTAGGGCAGGGATTGCGCTGCCATTTCTGGTGAAGGCGGGGTCAACCCCGCCTTACGTCACGCCCGCTCCAGCAGGCGTTGAATTTCAAAGTCGGTGACCACTCGGTCTGTTTCCGAAATTTCCCACTGGGCGGCGTGGTGATAGTGATCGATGACATCATCCCCAAACGCGGCCCGCAACATGGCGGAGCCATGCAGCAAATCAGCGGCCTCGCGCAGGTTTTTCGGAATTTCGCGCACGTTGCCGGCGGTGTACATGTCGCCCTTCATTTCTGGTTCCAGCATCATCTTGCCCTCGACCCCCGCCAGACCTGCTGCCAGCAACGCGGCACAGGCAAGATAGGGGTTCATGTCGGAGCCGGGAATGCGGCATTCAACCCGAACGGCCTTGGTGTGCACGCCGCAAACGCGGAAACCAGCAGTGCGATTGTCAGCGGACCAGACTGCTTTGGTCGGGGCAAACATGCCAATAGTGAAGCGTTTATAGCTGTTTACGTAAGGCGCCAGAAACGCGGTAATCTCGCGCGCATGGGCCAGCTGGCCCGCGACATAGTGTTTCATCAATGGCGACATGCCGTGCTCATCGCCTTTGTCGGCAAAGCTTGGCTTGCCGTCAAGCGACCACAGGGATTGGTGAACATGCGAGGATGATCCCGCTTTGCGGTGATCATATTTGGCCATGAAAGTAACCGAGCGGCCCTTGGTCCAGGCAATTTCCTTGATGGCGTTTTTGGTAATTGCGTGGTTGTCGGCAGTATCAAGCGCGTCGGAATAACGGTAGTTAACCTCTTCCTGGCCAGCGTCCGCCTCTCCCTTCGAGTTTTCCACCGGTATACCTGCCGCAAACAAACCGTTGCGAATGGCGCGCATCACGTCTTCTTCTTTGGTGGTCTGGAAGATGTGGTAATCTTCGTTGTAGGCCGAGATCGGCTTTAGCCCGGTAAAGTTGCTGTCGCGCAGGGTCTCGTAGCTGTTTTCGAACAGATAGAATTCCAGTTCGGTCGCCATCATCGGCTCGAACCCAAGCTTGCGGGCGCGGGCAACCTGACGTTTCAGAATGGCACGGGGGGAATGTGGTACTTCGGCGTGGGTGTGGTGATCCAGCAGATCAGCGAGGCAAAGCGCCGTACCGGGTAGCCATGGGATGGGGCGCAGGGTGGCAAGATCGGGCTTCATCACGTAGTCGCCATAGCCAGTCTGCCAGTTCGACGATTTGTAGCCTTGAACGGTGGTCATTTCCATGTCGACGGCCAGCAGATAGTTGCAGCAATGCGTTTCTTCATAGCCGCCGTGGATGAAGAAATCCGCGTGAAACCGTTTGCCAACAAGGCGGCCCTGCATGTCGATGCCAGCCACGATAACCGTGTCGATGGTGTCATTGGCGACGGCGTCTTTCAGCGCGTCAAAGGTCATATTTCCGGCCATGTCCGGTTGCTCCATTGGGTTTGCCCCATCACATGCAGGGCGGTTATACTGTTGGAAGGGGTTGTGCCATTCGCGAAATGATCGGCTGCAATGGTGGACCGTCAGCCAGCTTTGGCCTGCTTTTGAATTTCCACCAGCCCCATGTTCAGAACTGGTGCCAGAAGATCAGCCATCCGTTGCTCTGCCGCGGGTGAGCCGATCAGATCATTGCGGATCTCCAGCATTGCATTTGGCAGCCCATATGGCGTCGCCTGAATGCGCAGGGTGTGGGTGACGTCATCTGCGGCAGAGTAGGGCGCGTTCAAGTCGGCGCGCAGCCCCGTTTTGGCCTTGGCGGCGGCAAGGATGGCGCGGGCAAGGTGATCTTCGGCGTCGTGAATGACGCCCAATTCAACCGGGCGAGGCTGGCCATGATAAAACTTCGTGAAGGAATGAACCGTCACGATAACCGGGGCAAGCCCAAGCGCGATCCGTTCAGCAATTAGCCCACGCAGACCGTTGTGAAACGGCACATAAACAGAAGCGGTTCGGGCGGCGCGTTCAGTAGCCGAAATCAGTTTATTGCCGGGAATATCGTGAACCTCTGACCGCGCGGATATCGCACCCGGCATGTCGGGGGCGCGATTGCAGTCGTAGATCAGACGGCTGATCGGCGCATGCACAAGCACGGCGTCAAGCCGCTGTGACAACGCGCGTGACAGGCCCAAAGCACCCGGGTCCCATGCGATATGGGCGTTTTGCTGATCGCGCGTAAGGCCAAGATCGCCCCAGCGGCTGGGAAAGGTGTTTGATGCATGTTCGCACACCAGAACAATCCTACCGCGCGCGTCCGCGTTTTCGATCACGGCAGGGAATACGTCATCAGAAACGGCTTGGACCGGCACTGTCATGGCAGATTTTCCCCCTTCGATCAGCAAAGCGTTCTCTGTTGTCAGCATAACTGTCAAGATTATTTCTGCGATGCGTAGGCTGTTAAGATATTTTCTAAAGTGATTTTCCTGACCCTGGTGTATGGCATAGACGTAAGTCGGGGCAGCAATGGGTTTGGGGGAGGAACGATGGATCTGGTGCTAATGATCGAAGATCGGATGCGCGCGGCGCTGCCAGACCTGACGCGCGCGGAACGGCAACTTGCCACCCACATTCTGCGGCATTTCCCGGTGGCAGCGCTGGGGTCGATTACGGCGCTGGCGAAGGCTGCCGAAGTGTCGACGCCAACTGTGGTGCGGCTGGTGCAGAAATTGGGTTTCAAGGGCTATCCTGATTATCAGAATTCCCTGCGCGGTGAGGTGGGGGCGATGCTGATGTCGCCGCTGGCCAAGCATGACCGCTGGACTGGGGGTGTGCCGGATACGCACATTCTGAACCGGTTCGCCGATGCGGTCGTCGCAAATCTGCAAGCCACGCTGGGCCAGATTGACCATGCGGAGTTTGATGCGACAGCAGCCTTGCTGGCAGACCCGATGCGGAGGGTGTTTGCGATGGGGGGACGGATCACCCACGCGTTGGCCGATTACTTTGTGACGCTGATGAAGGTGGTTCGGCCCGATGTCACCCTGCTTTCCGATCAATCAGCGGCTTGGCCGCCCGCGCTGCTGGATATGGTGCCGGGCGATTTGTTGCTGGTGTTCGACATCCGCCGCTATGAAAATTCGGTGCTGCAAGTGGTGGAAATGGCGGTTGCTCAAGGGGCCGAGGTGATTGTGATTACAGATCGGTGGATTTCCCCGGCGGCCGGCCACGCGCGCCACACCCTGTCGTGCCATATCGAGGCACCGTCAGCGTGGGATTCTACGGTATCGATCCTGGTGTTGGTCGAGACGCTGCTGGCAGCGGTGCAGGATATGACTTGGGACAAAACCGAAGGTCGGATGAAACGGCTGGAAGACCTATACGCCCAATCGCGCGTGTTTCGGCGGCACCGCTAGACGCTTGCGGTCTGGTTAGAACTCGCTGACACGGCGTTGAACACCACGGCAGCCAGCAGGACAGCCCCGCCGATAAACGTGGCCATAGTGGCTGTTTCACCAAGAAACAACCAAACCCAAACGGGCGCCAGCATCACCTCAATCATAGACAGCAGCGTCAGTTCGGCGGCGGGAATTGCACGGCTGCCAAGGGTGTAAAGTATCATGCCGGTTGCCAAGACGCCGCCGCCCATCGCCACCGAAATGGTTATGTCGTGGGCTGGTACCAGCATCGGTTGCCCCAGTATCGCAAGCAAAATACCAGCGAAGATAGTCGCAAAAACGCCGCCAAGAACAACAGCAGGCACCATATCGGTAAGCCTGCCCCAGCGCAGCGCAACGGTGAAAGCGGCAAATCCCAAGGCCGACAGCAGCGCCGCCACATTGCCCGCCATCGCACCGACGGCCAGACCTTCGCGTACCATGATGAACATGCCGATCGCCGCAACCGCGATGGCTATCCACGTCGCCCGACGGATGGGTTCGCGCAGGATTGCCCAACCCAAAAGTGCTGCCAAGAACGGGGACGCCGAAAACAGAAACACTGCATTGGCAACGGTGGTCGATTGAATTGCAAAGATTGCCCCGGCAAAGGCCACAACCAGACTGATGCCGCCAAATACACCGGTTAACCCAACGCTTATCAAGCGTTGGACCGGATGCCCGCCAGAACGCCACGCGATGAAGGCCAGCAAAACCGGGATCGTCCCTAGCGAGCGCCAAAACAGGATCGCCCAAGTCCCTGCGGTTTCAATATTACGAATGGCAAGACCCATGAATGACCACAGCACCCCCGCCATCAGAACCAACACTATCCCGGTCGTGATGCGCATCGCTTTGCCTGCCTTTCTGTCGGAAAGTGTAAGTTGGGACGCGGGCTGTCTGTTCCAAAGCCGACGCGGGCGGTGCGAAAAGTCGCGGCCGCAGCGAACGCAAAGCAGGGTCTTTTGGAAATGATGAAGCGGCGCGCGAAGGTTCTTCTTCGTCAATATCCCCGCGCTCGGTCGACGAGGTGGTTAAACGGCAAGCCCGCTTCACCGCAGCGAATATTCTCGGCGATAACGCGTGCGGCGCTTTCGGGCCGGGTATCGGCGGCGATGTGGGGTGTTACGGTGATGCGGGGATGCGCCCAAAACGGATGATCAGCGGGCAGCGGCTCCTGCCGGAACACATCCAGTGTCGCGTGGCCCAGCCGACCAGAGTCAAGTTCCGCCAACAACGCCGCATCATCAATCAGCGCGCCACGACCGGGGTTCAAAATAACAGCACCGTCGGGCAGCATCGCCAAGCGTCGTGCATCCAGCAGGTTTTCGGTATCGGGCGTCTTTGGCAAAAGCGTTACCACGATCTGCGCCGTTTGTAGAACCTGGGCCAGCCCGTCTTCGCCGTGATGGCAAGGGATACCATTAATTGTCTTTGGGCTGCGGCTCCAACCCCGGACCGGGAAGTTCAGAGCAGCAAGTGCCCGAGCACAAGCCGTGCCAAGCGCGCCCATACCCAACATCGTGACGGGGCGTTCGCGCGCCAATGGTGGCACCGCAGCATCCCAGAGATGGTTTGGGTTGACGATATGGCGATCGATCCCCAGATGATGCCTCAGCGTATGGCCCACCACCCATTCGACCATGCCTTCCGTCAATGCCGGATCAACCATTCGGCACAACGGTTGCGTCAACGTGGCGTTGCCGACAATCCGCTCTACCCCGGCCCACAGGCTGAGGACGGCTTTGCACCGAATGTACGGCCTGAAATCCTGCAACGGGCTGGAAGGGGCATAGATGATGTAGTCCACAAGTGCAGGATCCGCGTTTTGCACAAGTTGCGGGTCAAGACCCGCCTCGATAAACGCTGTCTGCAGTGACGCGCGGTATTCATCCCAAAGGGCAGGTGCCGCGAAAAGAACAGTCAAATTCATTGTCTCTACCTTGGCCGATGAACATGTGCGCTTTGCACCAGACCAAAGGCCACAAGCAGCACCAGCATCGCCGATCCGCCGTACGACACCAGCGGCAGTGGCACGCCAACCACTGGGGCGAGCCCCATCACCATTGACAGGTTTACGGCAATGTAGAAGAAGAAGTTGCCCGCGACGCCGAGGATCAACAATGCCGAAAAGCGATCCTTGTTTTGCAAGGCCGATATAACGCAGAAAAAGATCACGAGGCCATACAGCGCCAGCAAAGAAAACGCGCCGATGAAGCCAAATTCCTCGGCCAGCGTCGTGAAGATGAAGTCGGTGTGCTTTTCGGGCAGAAAGTTCAACCGAGACTGGGTGCCCTGCATGAACCCTTTGCCCGACCACCCCCCTGATCCAAGTGCTATTTTAGCTTGGATGATGTTGTAACCCGCCCCCAGCGGATCGGCAGTCGGATCAAGAAACGTATCAATCCGGCGATACTGGTAGTCTTTCAGAAACTGCCACGGCGTTCCGCGGGTGAAAAACACTGCGACTATTGCGCCTATCCCCAAGAGCGCTACACCGCCAAAGTACCATAGGCTGACCCCCGCGCAGAACATCACAGCAGCCCCACCCATCAGCAGCATCAAAGCCGTGCCAAGGTTGGGTTGGATAAACACAAGCATCGTCGGCACGATAATCATCAGCACCGGGATCAGCACCCACAATGGTCGCGAGGTCAGCTTGAGATCAAGCCAGTCGTAATAGGCCGCCAGCATCATCACGAGCGACACCTTCATCAATTCTGACGGTTGCAAGCGAATGAAGCCAAGGTCGATCCAGCGCTGCGCACCCATGCCGACCGTGCCGAAAAATTCCACCAGCAGCAGAAGGACGATCGACACGACGTAGAACAAGCCGGCCATGTTACGCCAAAACCAGATCGGTACAAATGCCATGGCAACCATCAGGAACATGCCAAGGCCAAAGCGTTTCATCTGCGGCTCTGCCCAAAGATCCAGTCGGCCTCCGGCGACCGAATACAGCATCAGAAAGCCCACCGATGAAACTGCAATGACCAGCAGCACCAAGGCCCAGTTCAGATGCAAGATCTTGCCAAACCCAGTTGGTACGGTTTTAAGGCGATATTCAAGAAAACTCATCCGGTTGCCCCCTGCGTCGCAGGCTTGTCGGCATCTGGATCAAGGCGAAGTCGCACTTTCAACTCGTTCTGTTCCGTCTCAATCCGACCGCGCTGCGATGTTGGATAAGCGTCCAGTGGCGGCAGGCCACCGCTTAATGCGCGCAACATCATGTCCCGTGCGATCGGGGCGGCCACTGCCGAACCGCCGCCACCGTGTTCCACCACAACGGAAACCGCGTATTTCGGGTTTTCATACGGGGCAAAGGCCACGAAAAGCGCGTGATCGCGGCGTTCCCATGGCAGGTCGGCGTTCGCTACCACGCCGCTTGCGCGTTCCGACGCAGAGATGTTGCGCACTTGGCTGGTGCCGGTTTTGCCCGCCATGACCATGCTGGCCTCGGCAATCCGCGACGAATAGGCCGTGCCCCGCTGGGTATTTATGACCGCAAACATGCCGGCGCGGATCGCCCGCAGACCTGATCCGCCGATGCCGAGGCTGGGGGTCTCGGCAATCGGCACCACCTTACCATCAACAGCATGGATCAGGCGCGGAGCGATCGCCCGGCCGCTTGCAACCCGTGCCGCCATAACAGCCAGCTGCAATGGCGTGGTCAGCACATAACCCTGCCCGATAGACGCATTGATAGTGTCGCCAATGCGCCAGTCCTTTTGATAGCTCTCCAGCTTCCAGGCCTTGTTTGGCATCACGCCTTCACTGATGGCAGACATAGGCAGATCGTGCCGCTGCCCAAGCCCAAGCATGCGGCCCATCTCGGCGATTTTGTCGATGCCAACCTTTTGCGCGACTTCATAATAGTACACATCGCAGCTTTCTTGCAGCGACCGTTCCAGATCAACCGAACCGTGCCCGCCACGTTTCCAGCAGTGAAACCTGGTGCCGCCAAATTCGATAAAGCCGGGACAGCGCACTTTGGTGCCAAGGTCGATTACGCCAGCTTCCAGCGCGGCCAGCGCCGTTACCACCTTGAATGTCGACCCCGGCGGATAGGCGCCTTGCACGGCTTTGTTTGCCAGGGGGCGATGGTCATTTTCTGTCAGCGCGGAATAGTCTTTTTGGCTGATCCCGCGCACAAAAAGGTTGGGATCAAACCCCGGCGACGATGCAACGGCAAGCAGATCGCCATTGGTCACATCCATCACAACGGCTGCCGCACTTTCATTGCCTAGGCGGGCCTGAACGTAATTTTGTACATCGACATCAATCGTCAGCCGGATATCAGCGCCAGGATCGCCATCCGTGCGTTCCAACTCGCGCATCACGCGACCAACCGAATTAACCTCGATCCGTTTGTTGCCAGCCGATCCGCGAAGTTGGTCTTCCATCCAGCGTTCAACACCGATCTTGCCGATCTGAAACTTCGGAATTTGCAGAACAGGATCGGGGTCAGCCACGCCCTCCAAGTCTTTTTCGCTAACCGGCCCGACGTAGCCCACAATATGTGAAAAATCCTGCCCTGTAGGATAGGTGCGTGACAGACCGACCTCGGGAAAAACGCCGGGCAGGGTGGGCGCATTCAGGGCGATCTTCGATAGATCGTCCCAGCTTAGACGGTCGGCCACAATAATCGACACAAACGGGCTGGTGCGGTCTGTTTCCTTCAGCGTCCGCTCGATATCCTGATCCGACAGCGGAATCAGGCTGGCCAGCCTGCGCAGCACCATCCCGACATCACCGGCGTCTTCGCGGGTAATAACGACGCGATAGTTTTGTTCGTTACCCGCAATCAGCTTGCCATTACGATCCTGAATCAAACCGCGTGATGGCGGGATCAGCCGAATATTGATGCGGTTTTCCTCTGCCAGCAGGCGAAACTGATCAGCCTGATCAACCTGCATATACCGCATTCGCGCGCCCAGAACGGCGACCATCGCGGCCATGGCGCCGCCCATCAGCAACGCCCGCCGAGTAATCTTGCGCGCGGACTCGTCCGTGTCGTTCGGTGACCGCCTCATAGCCGCCTTCCCAATGCATCAAGTTCCCCCATCGCTGGTTTTCGCAGATCAAGGAGCAGCCGCGACGCCACAACCACCACTGGATAACACGCAATCGACCAAAGCGTCTGAGTCATAGCAAACCCAAAGCCCGGTTGCGGCAGAAAGGATATCGCAAAAAACAGTCGATAGCCCAGCAGCAGCCCAACCATCAACCCCGCAACCAGCATCCATTCTACCGCAAAGCTCAGCTCACGCGTCAGTGCTGCCCGCGAACGCAAAAATTCAGTCGCAAGCACGACCAACGCTGTCCACAAACCAGGTGGCCGCATCAGTACAACATCCTCCAAAAGCACAATCACGGTAATCATCAGGACTGGCAGATAGTCCGGGCGGCGCATGACCCAAGCCAGCATAACGCACAACAACAGATCGGGGCCGGGCAGACGGCCCGCCTCTGTACCGAGCGGCAACAGTCGGACGAACAGGATGAACAGCGCCAGCGCCGCAAAAATTCCGCGGTAAAGCCAGACGCGAGTGCGAACGCCGTCAGCCATCGGCGGCGCTTTGGGGAATTACGGTGCCAGGGTCACTTTCGCCTGGATCTCCGTTGATGACATCGCTGGTGGTGCCACTTGCAGCGGGGGCGGCGGGGGCCTCGTCAGTCGGGGCTTCGGCGCGCGGTTCTGGTGGGATGGGCGGCAAGGGCGCTGCGATTACGCCACCCGGATCGGTAATCGGTGCAAGATCATGGCTGCGCAGCACGCGCAGAAATTCAAGCCTGCCGTAGTCGGCCGACAGCAGCACACGCAGGCGCTTGTCACTGCCAAGTGCGACTTGCCCAACCAGCAGGTCGGCGGGAAATACGCCGCCATCACCTGACGTGACCACGCGGTCGCCGGGGCGAACCTGGTCCTGATCTTCCAAAAAGTCTAACGGTGGCAAGGACGAATTATCGCCTGAAAGCAGCGCCTTTTGTCCCGAAGGTTGCACCGTCACTGGAATGCGGCTGTTGCTATCGGTCAGCAAGATGACGCGGCTGGTGCGTGCGCCAACACCGGCAACCCGGCCCACCAAACCAATGCCATCCATTGTGGCCCAACCATCGCGGATACCGTCGCGCTCGCCCACGTTCAGCAGCACCGATTGCCGAAACGGCGATCCGGAATCCGCCAAAACCACACCCGTTACATGGGTTAGCTTCGGGTCAAGCCGCACCTGATTAAGATCAAGCAGCCGCGCATTCTTTTGCTCCAGCTGCAGTGCCGCCTCTTTCCAGGCTTTCATCTGCTGCAATTCGCGGCGCAGTTCCTGGTTCTGCTCGTAAATGCGGGTGTAGGACTGGAAATCATCCAACATCGCTGCGGCTTTGGTAATCGGCAGCAAAGCCCAATCAAAGCTTGGTACCACGCTATCAATCAGTACGGCGCGAAACCGTTCGACCCTAGGGCTGTCGATCCGCCACAAAAGAAAGACCGCCATCAGGAGCAACACCAACAGCCCCACCAGAATTCGGCGGATGGGGCGACTGAATTCGTCGGATCCGGTGCTGTTCTTTGCCACGGCGGCCTCGTTTCACGTATCGGTCAAAAGCGGGCCGGTTTTCGGCCAACTAAAGCCCATTAACGCGCAATTTTTCAACAAACCGCAACGCACTTTTCCGCGCGCCTAGCTGTCGTAGTCGATCACGTGGCGCAGTTGTTTTTCGTATTCAAGGGCTTTGCCAGTGCCCAAAGCCACGCAGTTCAATGGCTCGTTAGCCACAGATATCGAAAGCCCGGTTTGTTCGCGCAGCGACAAGTCCAGATCGCCCAGCAGTGCACCGCCACCGGTGAGCATGACACCGCGATCAACAATATCGGCCGCCAGATCGGGCGGCGTCGCTTCAAGTGCTTGCATGACGGCATCGCAGATTTGCTGCACGGGTTCGGCCAAGGCCTCGGCTACCTGAGCCTGATTGATCTCTGTTTCCTTTGGCACACCGTTCAGTAGATCGCGACCGCGAATATGCATGGAAGAGCCGCGCCCATCATCGGGCATCCGCGCTGTGCCGATGGATGTCTTGATCCGCTCGGCCGTGGATTCGCCGATCAGCAGGTTCTGGTGACGCCGCAGATAGTTGATGATCGCATCATCCATCCGGTCGCCGCCAACGCGTACTGACCGCGCATAAACGATGTCACCCAGCGAAAGCACGGCCACCTCGGTAGTGCCACCACCGATATCAACCACCATGTTGCCAGTGGGATCAGTAATCGGCATGCCGGCACCAATCGCTGCCGCAATCGGTTCTGCAATCAGGCCGGCGCGACGTGCGCCCGCTGATAACACAGATTGCCGAATGGCGCGCTTTTCCACCGGTGTCGCACCGTAAGGCACACAAACGATGATCTTTGGTTTGCTGAACGTCGTGCGCTTATGCACCTTACGGATGAAATGCTTAATCATCTCTTCAGCGGTATCAAAGTCTGCAATAACGCCATCGCGCATCGGGCGAATAGCTTCGATTGATCCCGGTGTGCGACCCAGCATCAGCTTAGCATCTTCGCCCACCGCCAGAACTTGCTTCTTGCCGTCCTTGACGTGATAGGCCACGACCGAGGGCTCGTTCAATACGATCCCCTTGCCGCGCACGTAAACCAGCGTATTCGCTGTGCCGAGGTCGATCGCCATATCCGACGAGAAAAGACCTGAAAGTATCGACATGCTTAGGGTGATCCTGTCTTACACAACTTCGGTATCGCAAACCGACTCGCGGCGCGAGCGCCAGCATATAAGGCTGGTTACACACGAGGGAAAGGCCCTTGGCCGAATTGCTAGGTGCAATGCCGCCTTCGACACCCGCAGGGAAACCGAAAGCGCAGGTTTGCGCAGCAGGACGCAGCTAGACCGATGTTCTAGCAGAACAAGGATTGCGCAGTATTTGCGCGATGAGGCTCTCAAATTGCAGAAATAAGTCAAGTCAGCTGTTTCGGCATACTTTAAGATTGCGATCTGGAAAATAGCTGGAGGAAAAGCGTGTCCTCTTTGCGAGTAACTGCAGCAAACCGCTTTCCCAAGAATTTTGGTGGGCTCCGGCCAGAGAATCATATGCCCGCCGATGCCGCAACAAGAACAGGCGCCGACGCCCTTCAGAGTTTTTGGGCGACAAACACTGCGCCTAAAAAACCCGTGGGGATTAGCAATGAACCCAGCTATGCGTCTCGATACTTGACCGACTTCACGTCTGCATCCGGGGCCGATGTCTTGCGCCGCTGGATCAATCGGTTCAGCGCGTTGACATAGGCTTTGACGCTTGCGACCACGGTATCGGTATCGGCGGATTGGCCGGTGGCGATGCGGCCATCTTCCTCCACCCGCACCGAAACGGTTGCTTGCGCGTCAGTGCCTTCAGTGACGGCATGCACCTGATACAGCTGTAACCGAGCGTTGTGCGGATATAGCATTTTCACCGCGTTGAAGGCCGCATCAACCGGGCCATCGCCTGTTGCGTCTATCGAATGATCAACGCCTTCAATGGTCAAAGTAAGCTCTGCCTCCTGCGGGCCCTCGGTGCCACAAACCACGCGCAGCCGCTTTACCTGCAACGTGTCATAGGCATCCGACGTGCCCTGATCTTGCATCAAAGCGATCAGGTCGTCGTCGTAGACTTCCTTCTTGCGGTCGGCCAAAGCCTTGAAGCGCACAAACACATCCGCCAGCTGGTTATCGGCCAATTCATAACCCAGATCACGCAGCTTGGAGCGCAATGCCGCCCGCCCGGAATGCTTGCCCAAGACCAAACTGGTTTCCGACAGGCCAATGTCTGTTGGTCGCATAATCTCGAATGTCTCGGCGTTCTTCAACATGCCGTCTTGGTGAATGCCGCTTTCATGCGCAAAGGCGTTCTTGCCGACGATAGCCTTGTTGAACTGCACAGCAAAGCCAGACACCGTTGCCACTTTGCGAGAGATGTTCATGATCTTGGTAGTGTCGATCCGGGTCCGGTAGGGCAGAATGTCGTTCCTGACTTTCATCGCCATCACCACCTCTTCCAACGCCGTATTGCCTGCCCGCTCGCCAAGCCCATTGATGGTGCATTCGATCTGCCGTGCACCCGCCTCAACCGCTGCAAGCGCGTTGGCCGTGGCCATGCCCAGATCATTATGGCAATGTGTGGCAAAGACGATCGTATCCGCCCCCGGCACCCGTTCCAGCAGCATGCGGATCAAATCCGAGCTTTCGCGCGGCGCGGTGTAGCCAACAGTGTCGGGGATATTGATCGTGGTTGCCCCGGCATTGATGGCAATTTCCACCACCCGGCACAGATAATCGTGCTCGGTCCGCGTCGCATCCATCGGCGACCACTGCACGTTATCGCACAGGTTGCGCGCATGGGTCACGGTGTCATGAATGCGCTCGGCCATCTGGTCCATGTCGAGATTTGGAATGGCGCGGTGCAGCGGTGAGGTGCCAATAAACGTATGAATACGCGGTGATTTGGCGTGTTTCACGGCTTCCCAACAGCGATCGATATCCTTGAAATTCGCCCGCGCCAAACCGCAGATGGTAGCGGTCTTGCTTCGCCGTGCAATCTCGCTGACTGCCTCAAAGTCACCGTCTGACGCAATCGGAAACCCAGCCTCGATGATATCGACGCCCATGTCGTCCAGCAGATGCGCAATCTCCAGCTTTTCGCCGTGTGTCATGGTTGCACCGGGCGACTGTTCGCCATCGCGAAGGGTAGTATCAAAGATCAAGACACGGGGCTGCGCGCTTTTATCGGTCATCGGATTGGTCCTGTTTTGGGGTTATGCTTCATCTACGGGCGCTATCACCTCTGAGCGGCAGCACCCGAAAGGGCACGCTCAGAGGCGGGTAAGAAGAAGCAGGCCAAGCGACGCGGTGGCGCAAACTGCACCCAAAACAATGGCGATATGGTTTTTCCGTGTCATGGCGCAAAGCATACGGGGGTTTTTGCGAAAGAAAAGCATCAATCGCAACTGCGTTTCAACTTGGCCCGGATATCGAGGTCGAAGGCACCATTAGCTAACCTGCTCAGCTACGGCACGGATATTTGGACCAAATTGAATTGAACTTAGGCGCCGTCGTCCTAGGTGCTTCGTTGAGACATGGGGGTAGGTATGAAACAGACGTTGGTGGTTGGTGCGTCTGGCGGCATTGGGCAGGCTTTGGTGAATAGCCTTCGTGCTTTGGGGACAGAGGTGATCGGCCTGTCGCGGTCGGTTGATGGCATTGATCTAACCGACGAGGCCAGCATCATCCGTGTGCTGAGCAATATTGATGGGCAGTTTGACACGATCATCGTGGCAACAGGCGCGCTAATCATCGACGGCCACACGCCCGAAAAGTCGCTTCGTGCGCTGAATCCAGCTGCGCTGGCCGCTCAATTCGCGCTGAATGCCGTTGGCCCGGCGCTGGTGCTGAAACACGCGTTGCGCTTGATACCCAAAGACCGCACGGCGCGTTTTGCGGCCCTTTCCGCCCGAGTTGGCTCCATCGGCGAAAATGCTCTTGGTGGTTGGTATTCTTACCGGGCGGCCAAGGCGGCCCTGAACCAGCTTATCCACTGCGGCGCAATCGAGGTGGCTCGCAGCCATCCACAAGTTGTAGTGGCGTTGCTGCACCCGGGCACCGTCGCCACGGGCTTTGGCAGTGCCTACACCGGAAATCATCCCACAGTAACGCCGCAAGTTGCAGCGACCAACTTGCTATCGGTTCTTGGCGGGTTGACGCCTGCTGATACCGGCGGTTTCTTCGATTGGGCAGGCAAACGCATTTCATGGTAGACCCGCGCCTAGTCCTGATCCTCGGCGATCAACTAAGCCACAACATTGCCGCTCTGCGCATGGCTGACAAAGCGCTCGATGTGGTGGTGATGGCCGAAGTGATGGCAGAGGGCACTTATGTGCCGCATCACCCGCAAAAGATTGCGTTGATTCTGACGGCGATGCGTAAATTTGCCAATGCGCTGCGGCAGGAGGGATGGCGCGTCGCCTATTCGCGCCTTGATGATCCCGATACAGGGCCCAGCATTGTGACGGAACTGCTTCGTCGCGCCGCCGAGATCGGAGCGAAGGAAGTCGTCGCCACGCGCCCCGGCGAATGGCGTCTAATAAGCGCGCTGGAAGCATTTCCGATTCCGGTGCGGCTGTTACCGGATGATCGGTTTATCTGTTCCGACGCGGAGTTTGCGGAATGGGCAAAGGGTCGCAAGCAGATGCGGATGGAGCATTTTTACCGCGACATGCGGCGAAAGACCGGCCTGATGATGCAGGCAGACAAGCCTGCTGGTGGTCAATGGAACTACGATCACGAAAACCGAAAGCCCGCGACACCTGATCTGTTTCGCGCGCCGCCAATCCGTTTTGTGCCGGATGACGTGACGCAAGAAGTGTTGGAGCTAGTTGACGCCCAGTTTCCAAATCACTTTGGCGAGCTGCAGCCGTTCGGATGGGCCACAGACAGGACCGGGGCTTTGCAGGCGTTAGATCACTTCATCACCAATGCTTTGCCAACGTTTGGCGACTATCAAGATGCGATGCTGGCAACCGATCCGGTGCTTTCGCATTCTCTGTTATCGCCGTATCTGAACATCGGCCTTTTGTCGCCACTTGAGGTATGTCAACGCGCCGAGGCTGCATGGCGTGCTGGTCACGTGCCGATCAACGCGGCAGAGGGCTTTATCCGCCAGATCATCGGGTGGCGGGAGTTTGTTCGGGGCATCTATTTTCTACACGGACCAGACTACCCAAACCATAACATGCTGCATCATACCCGCGATTTGCCAAGCGTCTATTGGGGCGCACCCACAAATATGGCCTGCATGTCGCATGCCGTCGGCCAAACCCAGCGGATGGCTTATGCGCATCACATCCAGCGTCTGATGATCACTGGCAACTTTGCCCTGCTTGCCGGGGTGGACCCGGCGCAAGTCCACGCTTGGTATCTTGCCGTCTACATCGACGCATATGAATGGGTCGAAGCGCCAAACACCATCGGCATGAGCCAATATGCCGATGGTGGAGTTTTGGGGTCCAAGCCCTATGTATCGTCTGGCGCCTACATCGACAGAATGTCGGATTACTGCATCGGCTGCACCTATAGCGTGAAAGAAAAAACCGGGCAAAAAGCCTGTCCGTTTAACCTGCTATACTGGCACTTTCTGCAACGTCATCGCCCCCGCTTTGAGGGCAATCCCAGGATGGCACAAATGTACCGGGTCTGGGACAAAATGGACGATCGGCACAAAACCCGCGTCCTAAATGATGCGGATCTCTTCCTTGCTGTGATGGCAAGTGGTGCGAAAATTTAGCGCCGTCAGACGTCAACCACCATCAGTGGCCGGCGGGGCGCCATCAGCGGGCACCACTGAGTCATCTGCGGGGGCGGTTGTTTCGGCAGGTATCGCCTCGGCAGGGCCAGTAAGCCCGCCGCCCGTCCACTCGCCAGCTGCCTCTTCACCCGAGGCATAGCGCATCACGCCTTGACCCTGTCGTTTACCTTTGACGAACCGCCCCTCATAGACATCGCCATTGGCATAAGTTGCAATGCCGCGACCATCAATCTCACCGGCTTTCCAATCACCGGTATAGCGAAAGCCGTCCTTCATCGTGATCTCGCCCTTACCTTCACGCTGGCCGTTGACGAAATCGCCCTTGTACACCGTGCCATCGGCATAGGTCGCGGTGCCGGTTCCCTGGCGCTGCCCCTCGCTCCATTCGCCCTCATAACGATAGCCGTCAGGATAGGTCATCACACCCTGACCGTGCGGTTTTGCATCGGCAAAAGTACCCTCATAGACCAATCCATTTGCATAAGTGGCGCGGCCCTTTCCGGCAATCGCCCCGGCCTTCCATAAGCCCTCATAAGTTGACCCATCGGCATAGGTGATCTTGCCATTGCCTTCGGCCTGATCGGCTTTGAACTGGCCTACGTAAACCGATTTGTCAGGATAGGTGACAGTGCCATCGCCTTCAATCCGGCCATCCACCCAGCTGCCGTCATAAACATAGCCGTCGGCACCCCGAAACACGCCCTTGCCATGCCGCTTGTCATTGGCAAAATCGCCCTCATACACATCGCCGTTGCCATAGCTGACACGGCCTTTGCCCTGCCTTTGGCCGTTGGTCAGCGGGCCTTCGTAAACATCACCATTTGGCTGCGTCAACTTGCCAGTGCCGTTAATCTGGCCATCGGCCCAATCCCCAACATAGGTTAGACCATCAGGCATGGTCAGCGTCCCTTTGCCAGACCGCTGGCCGCGCACCAGACCACCGTCATAAACCGCGCCATCGGGATAAGTGATCTTGCCCGTGCCTTCTTTAACGCCCTTGACCCAAGTCCCGTCATAGCGATAACCGCCCGGATTTTCGATGACACCCGTACCGTCATGCACGCCGTCAACGAACGCCCCAGTATAAACAGCACTATTGGCGTAGCGAGCCACGCCTACGCCGGTCATCTTGCCATTCGCCCAATCGCCTTCGTAGGTGCCACCATCAGCAAAGGTTATCTTGCCTTTGCCTTCCGGCTTGCCCGCCGCGAAAACACCTTCATAGACTGATCCATTGGGGAAGCGGGCCTTGCCTACACCCTTGATCTCGCCCTCCACCCACTCGCCGGTGTATTCATATCCATTCGCCAGCTTGTAGGTGCCGGTGCCGTGTTGGCGACCATCCTTGAAGGTGCCCTCGTAGATTGACCCATCGTCGTATTGCTTGGCGATCACCTCGCCGTCCGTCTGCGCAACAGCGCCACTTGCTAAGACAAGACCAAAGCCCGCCGCTAAATAAGTTGCCCGCGCCACGCCCGTACCAAACCGAAGTATCACCAGATCGCCCCTTGCCCTGTTCACGCCCGCCTCAGTCTGGGGCATGGCCCCGACTCTGCGCCCATTCTTTGCCGCAATGCTACCCTCGGGCCATGGGTGTGACAAGCGGGCGACGTAGTCTGCGCAGCAATCGGCTTTTCCTCGCCCGCAACTCTGCTAGAACCACTGCCAAGAAACCCTAAGCCCCAAAGCCGGGCGGAGTGACGCAACATGTCCGATAAATTTCGCCTAACCCTGGCGCAGTTGAACCCAACGGTTGGCGATATCGCTGGCAATGCGGCCAAAGCGCAGGCCGCGTGGCAACAGGGGCGCGATGTCGGTGCCGATATGGTGGCGCTGACGGAAATGTTCATCACTGGCTACCAGACGCAAGACTTGGTGATGAAACCCGTCTTTGCCCGCACCGCGATGGCTGCCATAGATGCACTGGCGCTGGCTTGCTCGGACGGCCCAGCGCTGGGCATCGGTGGGCCGCACCTGAAGGACGGTAAACTGTACAACGCCTTCTACGTTTTGCAGGGCGGCAAAATCCTGACAGTCGTTCTGAAACACAATCTGCCAAACGACGGCGTGTTTGATGAAAAGCGGGTGTTTTCCCCGTCAGATGTGCACGGCCCGTACCGCATTGGCCCGCTGCGCATCGGAACTCCGATTTGCGAAGACGCGTGGCATTCCGAAGTGTCCGATACGTTGGCCGAGACGGGGGCCGAGATTTTGTTGGTTCCCAACGGATCGCCCTACCATCGCGGCAAGCCGTCAACGCGGATGAACCTGATGGTGGCCCGCGTCGTTGAGACCGGTCTGCCGTTGGTCTATCTGAACATGATAGGTGGCCAAGATGATCAGGTGTTCGATGGCGCGTCGTTCGTTCTGAACCCCGGGGGTCATCTGGCAGCCCAGCTGCCGCAGTTCGACGAGTGTGTTACCCACATCGATTTCACGAAAACCGCAGAAGGCTGGCAAGCGACGGGCGGCATGCTGGCCGAAACTCCGAAAATCTGGGAAGCCGATTATCATACCTGTGTGATGGCCACGCGCGATTACTTGGCCAAGACCGGCTTCAAGAAAGTGCTGCTAGGCCTGTCTGGCGGCATTGATAGCGCGATTGTCGCAACCATCGCCGCCGATGCAATTGGCCCCGAGAACGTGCGTTGCGTGATGCTGCCCTCGGCCTTCACCAGCCAGCACTCGCTGGATGACGCCGCCGAAGTTGCCCGCAATATCGGCTGCCGTCTAGACACCGTATCAATCACTGGCGCGCAAGACGCGGTTGGCGGCGCGCTGGCGCATCTGTTCGAAGGCACCGCACCGGGGATCACCGAAGAAAACATCCAGTCCCGCCTGCGCGGGCTGATGCTGATGGCGTTGTCAAACAAGTT
Organism: uncultured Alphaproteobacteria bacterium; assembly: GCA_963708425.1. Taxonomy (GTDB): domain Bacteria; phylum Pseudomonadota; class Alphaproteobacteria; order Rhodobacterales; family Rhodobacteraceae; genus JACMNW01. Next base: position 873,952 of record OY970206.1, on the reverse strand, counting down.
TGGCGAAATGCTGTTGACCACCGGCAATAAATCCGAGGTCGCGGTCGGCTATTGCACGATTTATGGCGATATGAATGGCGGCTTCAACCCAATCAAAGATATGTACAAAACCCGCGTGTTTGAAACCTGTCGCTGGCGCAATGAAAACCATCGCTCTTGGATGCTGGCCCCGGTGGGCGAGATGATCCCGGCGCGTGTTATCTCTAAACCCCCGTCGGCAGAACTGCGCCCCAACCAACGCGATGACGACAGCCTGCCGCCCTATCCTGTGCTGGACGCCATTCTTGATGGGCTGGTGGACCGCGAAGCCTCGATTGCCGATCTGGTGATGGAGGGGTTTGATCTGGCGACGGTGAAGCGGGTGGAGCATCTGCTGTATCTTAGTGAATACAAACGTTATCAGGCCGCGCCCGGCACCAGACTTACGCCCAAGGCCTTTGGGCTGGATCGCCGCTATCCGATCGCCAACAGATGGCGCGATAACGGATGATCCTGCTCTATCCCCTTGCTGCCAGTCTGGAAATCGCTGGCTGCTTTGCGGTATGGGCATGGTGGCGGTCAGGGGCATCGGCGTTTTGGTTGATCCCTGGCGCGCTGGCGCTTGCCGGATTTGCCTACGCGTTGGCACTTACCCCGCCTACCTATGCGGGGCGTAGCTTTGCGGCCTACGGTGGCATCTATATCGCCGCCAGCCTCGGGTGGATGTGGGCCGTCGAGGGTATTCGCCCCGACCGCATAGACTTGATCGGTGCCGGTCTCGCCGTCGTCGGGGCCGCTGTGATCCTGATTGCCCCCCGCGTCTGACGTCGTGGAAATGTCACGGGCACTGTCGTAACCCGGCGTTCCGGTCAAAATGGAGCGTTCCGGCGCACCGCCTTCTTGTCGCGCTTGCTTTTGCGTTATGAACCACGCCCGACCTCGCCGAAACCACTCTTCAGCTGATGAGCTGCAATGTCTGGGGTGACGGCGATAGCGATGGCAAGGGTATTGAAGAAACTATCGTCGTCATCAACGCTGCGAGTGCCGCCGCTGCGGTTTTCGTAACAGGCGATTTCCATGAGCCCTCGCATCTGAATTGAGCAGACGCCCCCATGCGACAGGCCGTCATCCCGTCACGGTGGAATGCCCCACCACCAAACGACTGACTGGCGCAGTTTTCATCGGTGCCTATCGCACGATAAACTCTGATCCGGTGGCCCGGCCCGCCTGCACTTAGACCCCAACATACGAGGAAACCGCCACCGACGATCACCCCGACCGGATTGATTTCGTTTTTGCGAAAGCGCCCAGCTCGAAAGTGGTTGATGCGGCAATGGTCGGCAAAGACGGTCCGCGTTCCGACATCAAAGTGATGCCTTGCCCGTCAGACGACCGGGCAATTGTTGCTGAAGTGACGCTCTGGGCCTGCCGCACCCCTGTAAGTACAGGCTTCGCGTAGCTGGCATTGCCGCACCTGCTAAGCTACGTTGGTCCGAAACGACCTCGGGGGATATGATGGATATGACAACATTTCGGCGGGGGCAGATGGCGCTGATCGGCGCTTTGGCGGGGATCAGCTTTTATCTGCTTAGCGAAATTGCCGATCGCGGCATCCTCGGGGACCGTGGGTTTCTTGCTCTTGTCACCTTTGTCGCCACGTTTTTCACCGGTCTTCTGGCGATGGCCGGGCCGCTGGCTATCCTACGCTCGGCAATCGCTGCCGCGGCTTTGGGTGTGGTGGCAACGATCCTGTTCCAATGGGCCAGCCTGCGCTTTGATGCGCTGGACGATTACTTCTTCGGCCCGTTCCCGGTACTGGCGACGACCATCATCGCCACTGTCCCGTTACCGTTCATAGTTGCCGCATCAGGCCCCGGCTGGCTCGACTATCCCGCACTGTTCTCATCTGCATGGACCATTGTCGTGCGCTACGCCGCCGCTTGGGTTTTTGTCGGTGTGGTCTGGGGCGTTATCTATCTGTCCGACACCTTGCTTTCGATTGTTGGTCTGACCATCATCCAAGACCTGATCGACATCAAATTAGTTCCCTTCTTGATAACCGGCCTGACGCTGGGTTTGGCATTGGCCGTGGTGGAGGAGATGAAAGATTACGTCTCCCCCTACCTGATCTTGCGGCTTCTCCGCCTGCTGCTGCCGGTCGTCCTAGTGGTGCTGGTGGTGTTCATCGTGGCCCTGCCGATCCAAGGGCTATCGGGCCTGTTCGGCCAATTGTCGGTCGCGGCAACCCTGCTTGCCATGACCGCCGCGTCGGCCACGCTGATCACCACGGCAATTGATCAAAGCGACGCCGATGCAACTCAAAGCCCGCTATTGGCGCTCGCAACTCAAGCCTTGGCGCTAATCCTGCCAGTCCCTGCTGGCCTTGCCGCTTACTCCGTCTGGCTACGGGTCGACCAATACGGTTGGACGCCGGACCGATTGTTCGCCGCCCTGATGACGATTTTTGCGATGGGCTATGGCGTGCTTTACGCCGTGGCCGTGGTCCGTCGGTCCGGCTGGATGGCGCGCATTCGGCAAGGCAATGTTATCATGGCGCTGTCAGGTGTCGCGGTGGCAGCACTTTGGCTGACGCCGGTTCTGAACGCTGAACGCATTTCGGCCAGTGATCAACTGGCCAGATACCAGTCCGGGCGCACATCCATCCCGGCGCTTGATATCAGCCAGTTCGGCGATTGGGGTATCGCGGGTGCAGATGCGCGCACCGCGCTAGAAGCCTTGGCCAAGGAGCCTGGGCAAGAGGCATTGGCAACCGCCCTTGCCAGTGCCGCCGTCGTTCCCCCCGATTTCACTGAAGCGGATCCAGTCACGGTGCTTGCCGACCTCAAGGCGATCCTGCCATTGCAGCCTGCCACCGCAACCACGGACCGCGATCTGTTGCTGGCAGGCATGCAGCCCTATGATCTGGCCAGCTGGCTAACCGCCTGTCGCACGCCCATGGCCGACGGCAAGCCGGGTTGCGTGATGGTAGTCGCTGATTTTAGCCAGCTCTACTCCGGCAATGAGGCTATCATCGTGTTGCGCGATACCGGCGATTATATGCGGTACGAGGCGTTGGTGAAGGTCAACGGTACGGTCGAACGGCGCTCCGTTGCAACTCTTGAGGGATACTTGCCGTATGATGCCACCGGTGCTGCGATCATCACTCAACTGCAAGCCGGGCCGCCCATAATGACGCCGGCACCTTTGAGTCAGATTAAGGCTGGCGACCGCGGCCTGACTATCTTTCCCTAAGTCATAAGCCTTCCTAGGGGTGCGAGGTTAACGCTAGATCTCTCCTGTAAGGACTTTGTTAACTCCTTGCAGCTAGTCCTGTGCCAAGCAGCGACGGCGAGGGCAAATGCACGGTCTTATCAATCGATCACTTCAGTGCTTTATGCGTGATACTTATGGCCCATCAGCATGGGCGGCTGTCGCCCAGAATGCCCGCCTTGGTTTCGACAGCTTCGAGGCGATGCTAACCTATGACGCCGCCCTGACTGACGCCGTGATCAATGCCGCCGCACATCATCTGGATCGCCCGCGCGAAACCGTGCTGGAAGACTTGGGGACCTATCTTGTCAGTCACCCAAATGTCGAAGCGCTGCGCAGGCTGTTGCGATTTGGCGGGGTCGGTTTCCTTGATTTCCTCCATTCCCTCGAAGACCTGCCGGGGCGCGGGCGCATGGCAGTACCTGATCTCGATTTACCCAGTTTTTCGCTCGTTGACGGCGGCAATGATCAATTCTTGCTTGCCTGCCGGTCCCCGGTTCAGGGCGGTGGCCATGTGATGATGGGCCTGCTGCGCACCATGGCCGATGATTACGGCGCACTGGTCGTACTTAATCATCAGGGGCTGACCGAGGGCGTAGAGGTTATTCACATCCACATTCTGGAACAGAGCTTTGCCGCTGGGCGGCGCTTTGATCTTGCGGCAAAGGCAGGCTGACCCATGGACGGCGCTTCTTTGGACCACGAGATCAGCCTCGATCTAGCGACCCTTAACCAACTGATGCCGATGCACCTGTGCCTGTCGCCATTCGGCGATATCATCAGCGCAGGATCGACGCTTACCAAACTGTTCCCCGAAACATCGCTGTCGGCGCACAGGCTTTTCGACATCTTCGAAGTGCGCCGCCCAGCAGGGGTTGAAACCATGGCCGATCTGGTCGCTCATGCGGGCAAGCGGCTGTATCTGAGCCTGCGGGGCTGCAAATTACCCCCGATGCGGGGCATTGCTTTGCCGCGCGCACGTGGGTTGGGATTGCTGATAAACCTATCCTTCGGCATCGGTGTCATTGATGCCGTGCGTCATCATGACCTGACCGACGCCGATTTTGCCGCAACTGACCTGACTGTAGAACTACTGTATCTCGTCGAAGCGAAATCGGCGGTGATGGACGAACTGCGCAATCTGAACCTGCGCCTGCAAGGTGCCAAAGTCGTCGCCGAAGAACAGGCGCTAACCGATACTCTGACCGGCCTTCGTAACCGACGCGCGCTTGACCTCGAGCTCAGCATTCTATCCCGCCACACGACACCATTTTGCCTGATGCACATAGACCTTGATTACTTTAAGGCGGTCAATGACACTTTGGGCCACGCGGCTGGTGATCATGTGCTGCGCGAAGTGGCCAAGGTGCTCTGTGCCGAAACCCGTACTGGGGATACTGTCGCGCGCGTTGGTGGTGACGAATTCGTTGTCGTGCTACCAGCACTGGCCGATACCGCGCTGATGCAACAGATTGCGCAACGCATCATTTCCCGCCTGAACGTGCCGATGGAATTTGAAGGCCAGACCTGCCGCATCGCTGCCAGTATCGGCATGACCGTATCTTCGCTTTATGCGGAATCCGACCCTGAGCAAATGCTAACCGATGCCGATCAGGCCCTGTACGCATCAAAGCGTGCGGGTCGTGCGCAGGCGACGCTATTCGAGATCTAAATTTTGGTGACCGTCATACCAGGCGGGTAACACGCGTGTTACGATGGGTAACATATTGATATCGTTTATAAGTGCAATTTTTATTAGGAAGTTGTTAACGGTTTTGCACACCCTTGGATGCTGCGCTGGGCGCGCGAAGAGATGTTGATCGACTGAAGCGGACTTGCACGAAGCGCCAACCCTTTGGGATCTGATGGGGGGCTGGGCGGCCTGTCAGCGGGTTAAACGGACGACGGGCGCGACGCGGGGCACGACTGTTCCGAAGATAGTAGCCGTCATTGAAAGCCCCACGCATCAGCCGACGCCGCGGTCGTTCATCGATGCGCGCATAGCAGACACGCGCTGCAGACAGGTCTGGCCGGCACTCCTCTACAACCGTGCCGCCTGAATGTGCATCCAGTCAAAGTTGCGCGAACGGCCCAAGCTGACCCAGCCCTCGGCCTCCCACGTATGCCACCAGAAATCATAGTCGCGGTGGTCAAGCGTCGCCCGGTCACGGCCAAAATTCAGCTGATTCCGTTCCGGATCCCAATCGAGCGCCACCGCCCAGGCATGCGTAGACCATGACGACCCGCCACGCTTTTTGCGGTTCGCGAAGCAGCCGCCATACAGGTCAAGCCGCAGCCGCTTTAGCTCGGCCTCGCCGTAATGCGCATGCACCCTCTCCAGTACCGCCTCGACGCTGCCCGCAACCTTCGCATGACAGCCGATATGGGTCACGGCTTGTGACTTGTTCCAAGCCAGCCGCAGTTTCCACGGAACCCGGACACGCGTGATCGGCGGTGCGCCGGGCGGCCCGTAAAAGGCACGCATGGCGGCCTGATTTCCGGTGTCGCGCGGCCAGACATTGGGATTGGCATCCGAAGGTTCATCATCGCGCCAGTTCGGCGGCAGCGTTCCCTGTTCAATCAGATGCACAAGCCGCTCATAGGCCTCTTGCGTAACCGGCCCCCAAAACCCATCCACCGGATCACAGTCGATGCCGCGATCCTTGCAGATCAGCTGGAACAGCATCGTCATCCGCCGTTTGGCTGGAAACCCTGTTGCACCTGCAGGCAAATCACCCGCCCGCCGCGTGAGCGCCGTTAGCACGCTTGTGTCCAGCGCCGGGGTGCCCCTACCGTCGGCGTTTCCCGCAAAATGCCCCAACTCCTTCAGACGCATCTGCACGACAATAATCGCCCGTTTTAGCATCGAAAATCCCCTAACAAACTGCTCCGGCAAGTCGCCAGAGAAATGCGTCGTCAGAAAACCTGCGGCACTGCAATCAGACCCGAGCGGTACTTTTCGGACCGGGTCCAGCGCGGTGCCCCGCCAGTGGCCAGCGGGTTAAACGGGGCCACCTCGATATTGTCGCGCGCGATCATTTCGCGCATCGAATGCGCCTCGACCACATCACCGCGCCGCCCCGGAAACACGTGATACCCGGCATGGGCAATACCCACAAAGAACGGCACCGTCTTGAATGCGGCAGGCTGCGTCTTCTTGAAACCCACCAGCTTTGTTGCGTTGTCGACCTTTAAATCGTGGTAAATCCCCCGGTTCACCGCACTGGCATGGCGCAGAACATGACCGCCCCAGACCGGCATCCAGACGCGCCCCGGCCGCAAGGGGTTCAGCGCCTTGTCATCGGCATCCCATTCAGCGTTCTTCGAAGGATCGGGATTCCAGTAATAGATCTTCCAGCCCAGCTGCTGCAGCATGATCTGCAGATCAGTGCCGAACAGCTTGCCGTCGACCCTCAGCTGCGTGTTGATCTTCTTCCAGGTATTGGGCATGCCGGTCGCATTGAACCCACGCTCGCACGCCTGCATCGCCAGAACAATACAGGCCGTAGCCACCTGCTGATCCACCAGAAACGCCGGCTTGCCGAACTTGCGCAGTTGCGCGATGCGCTTGTCGCGGGTTTTGTGTTCCGGCTTGCGCTCGCCGTAGTATTTCGACACGCCCCATTGGTTGAAAAACGCAATGTGGTCGGCAAAGACCCAATCGAGAAAATCGGCGGCTGCGTCGGTAAAAACATCCAGCATATCGCGGTGTTTCCGGATTTCCGTGGTGGTGAACATGCCCTTCGGAACAGATGAAGCCATAATGTGCCCCTGCAATCAGTGATGAAAATAGTCGTTCAATCAACGCCACCATAACACGGAAATGCGCGATGGTGTACTCAGGAATACTGACCCGTCCATCCAGACTGCTGGAAAGCCAGCTTCGGTCAACTGCCGTCTTGTCCCGTAATACGAGCTACAGTCCGCTGATATTGCCCGTTGATTGGGCGATCGATGTCACAGAGCCACTGGTTGAGGCCGTCGGGCCGCAGCAGTCGGCCCACGGCGTTCCATCGGCCGTGATTCACCGCCGCAGCCTTCGCCAGCAACCGACCAACTGCCGGTGTTCAAGTGGTCTGGGATTTACTGACCGCGTCGCCCCCGGCGTCGTGGATGCCGAGAATTTGGATTTTGCGGTATAGCGTCGGGCGGGAGATGCCCAAGGCAAGGGCGGCTTTGCTGATGTTCCAGTTGTGGTGCGCCAGCGAATTTTCGATCAGCATCACCTCGGCATGTTTCAGAGACAGCGCGCGGGCCAGCCTTAGATCTTGCGCGCTGTTCGCGTCAAACTGCGCGCCTTTTGACACGTCGGGCGCGGCGATTTCGCGGGGTAGGTCGGACAGCGTCACATGCCGCGATTTTGCGAGATAGTGCAGGCCCGAGACAACGTTGCGCAGTTCGCGCACGTTTCCGGGCCAAGAATGCGCCATCAGGGCGTCTTGGACATCGGAGCCCAGAACCAGCACATCGCGCCCGGTTTCGGCGTGAATTTTGCGGTTATAGTGCTCGGCTATCAGAAGGATATCTTCACCACGGTCACGCAGGGGCGGAATTTTCAGGATGATGGTGCTAAGTCGGTAAAAAAGGTCACGTCGGAAACGACCTGCTTCGACTTCATCCAGTAGCACGCGGTTGGTTAACGAGATGACCCGGACGGAGGGTTCGGATTGGTCGGGGCCTTGCAGGCCGGTCAACCGCTCTTCCAGCACACGCAGCAGGAAAGGCTGCACGTCGGCAGGCAGTTCCCCTATTTCGTCAAGGCAGAGGGGGGCGGAAAGGCTGCCTTCCAGCGGCAGCAGCAGACCCTCACCGAACATCTGCGGCGTGATTGCGCCGCAGTTGATAGCGTTGAAGCGGTGGGCATTGCTGGGCTTCATCTGGGAATGGATCAGGCGGGCGAACAGTTCTTTGCCGACACCAGTCTGACCTTCGATCAGGGTTGGCGTGTTGACGCCGGCAATCCGGTTGGCGATATCAAGCGCCTCTAGGATTGAGTCGCTTTTGCCAACGATCTTCAGATCGGTGCCGTGGATATGTACGCCCGGCACGGCCAGGACGGGCGGCGGTATCAGGCGGGAAAACGTCGGGTGGGCGGGTTTAAAGACCAAAGCGGCGCCTTTGACCTCGCCGTCGAATTCGATCAGGCGGATGTCCTGGCAGCCGTGTTCGGCGGGCAGGGACGCCAGTATTCGTTCTTCGGTCAGACCATCGCGAAGGTCGAGAAAACGGGTGCCAAGGCCAAGGTCACGGTCGGACCGACCAGCCTCGAGGCCGGAATTGCGATTGAAGATCAGGCGGCCAAAACGATCGACGATCGCGAGGCCGTCGGTGGGTTCGCCATTGCGGGTGGGGGAGATGCCGACAATGGCTTCCATCAGGCGCATGTTCAGGAGGGCCTGTTCGTGTTCGAGCGCGATTTCGATGTCGCGGGCGACAGTGGCGGCGAAGGCGGCGTTGTGCTTTTGGAAGATGCGCGTAAGGCCCGACAGGTTGATGACGCCGATGATGGCGCGATCAATCGGGTCGCGGATTGGGGCGGCGGCGCAGCTCCATGCTTTCATGCCTTCGCAGAAATGTTCCTCGCCGTGCACGTAGACCGGCTCGCCTGCCCAAAGTGCAGTGCCGATGCCATTGGTGCCGGCGTCGTGTTCGCTCCACAATCCGCCGACGCTGAGGTTGATTTTGCTGGCTTTGGTGAGGGTGGAATTATCACCAACGGTTTCAAGGATGACGCCGTTGGCGTCCGTCAGGATCAGCATTGCTTCGGCGCCCGATAGCAGCTCGCCTATCTGGGTCAGCGATGCGCGGGTGGCACGGCGCAGTTCGGCGTGATCATAGGTGGATTTGCTGATCGGCGTGTTGCGTTCCAGCGAGGGGGCGGCGAATTGTTCGGGCTTGACGCCAGTGGTGTTGCTGCGGACCCAGGATTGATAGATGACCGAGCGCACGCCGGTGAGGGGCAGGCTGGGGGCATGTCTGTTCGCCAGAAACCGGTTCCAGGCCTTCGACGTCTGTTGTGGATCGATTTCGGCAAAATCGAAGCCAAGGCGGGGTCGGACGGATTGAGGGCGTAGATCTGAACTCATCATAAATCCCCTCCCGTGGACTTATTCGTAGTTTCCATGCAAACGGCGCGTTCGTCTGGTTGGGGATCATTCCCCGATGGGCTATTGCAGAAACTTGGTGTCAGGCGATCTGAAGTCGTGTTTTTATATCTTGCGCGAGATCGTCTTCGGAATAGCTGCGATTTACCTGCACATTCGCCAAATCTGCGATCTTTTCGCAAAGATCAGGGTCCAGCGGAGTGAAGAAACCATTCTCTTTCGTTGCAATGACGAAGCGCACTTCGCCGTTGATGCGTTTCAGCTGGCCCAGAAAGTGCATCTGGATGCCGGAACTGTTGTCGGCGATGACCACGCGGCCATTGGTGCTGATCCGCAGGTAGGGGACGGGATCATCGGCCAGACGCGGACGGGCCTGATCGACGATGATCAGTCCTTGCGCTTTTGGTGGGGCCGCAGCTTTACGTGCCTTGTCAGCGGAGTACTTTCCTCCGCTGAGCGTATCGGCAAGCTTTTCGATCGTGCCCCAGTTGCGTTGCAGATGCTGTTTGGCTTGCTGATCTTCTGCTCTTGGCCCGCTTTTCTTAGAAATGATGTCCAAGCAAGCTCACTCCCTAAATTTCACAGCGGCGTCGATTTGTCGCAGCGAATGTAGAACACTAGCATAGGAAGCGGATTCGGCGGCATCTCATATGAAAACCGTCTCAAATCGTTACACTTGTAACGTTTCGTTACAGTGAGATGCCGCAAATGCCCTAGCTGGGTCGGGGTGCAGCGCGGGCATCCGAAGGGGCCACAACCTTTGCCCCCATGCGGCCTTCGCTGATCCATCGGGCGGCCAGAACGAAAGCGCCCGTGGCGAATTCGCGACCGTGGGCCGCGATCATCTCTTCGCCGATAAGTGCAATGCGCTGAAAAAACGCGTCTTTGCTTTTTTCTTCGGCGGTCAGTTCAACGGGTGGTTCGCTAGCCATTGGTCATGCCTTTCAGGATTTGAACATGCTGTCGGGAAACTCGATCAAGGCCGCAGAGCCATCGGCCCCGGCCAGCGCGAGATAGCTGCCGTCGGACGACCACGCCATCGAGGTGATGCCGACGCCGGTGTCTTCGCGCAGCAAGATTTCGGATGGTCGGCCAACTTCCGCCAGACTGAGCAAGCCGTTGGCATAGCCAACTGCTACCAGATTGCGCGTGGGGCAGGCAGCAACGGCGTTGATCAGGACTAGCCCGGCCTTGCCCGACACAATGTCGTGTTGGTCATCAAGGCCCCAGGCCGCCACCCGAAACGCACCTGATGCCGCGACCGAATTGGTCGGGCTACTGAAGGCAACGCTACGGACAGGCGCGGGGAAGTTGCCGTGCGGGTAGGCGATGTTGCTGGCAGTATCTATCAGGCAAAACCCGTCGGATTGCAGGAGCACTGCTAGCCAAACGCCATCGGTGCTGAACAGCAGGCCGGTGGGTGATCCTGCGATCGGCATTTCTACTGGTGGCTGGTCCAACGCAGTAACGCGCCAGCGTATTACGCCATCTTGATAGGCTGCGACCAACGTTTCACCGTTAGGGGAAAACGCCAGTCCGGTAATGGGCGACGGGGCGGTCAGGCGATTTTTCTGATCGGCATTGGATGCAGTCAGGTGGACATCGCCGTCACAGGCATAGGCCATTGTTGCGCCGTCGGGGCTGGGCGCAACGGCGCTGATCGGACCAGGGGCTTTTGCAGGCAAATGCACGGCAATGCCGCCCGGCGTCAGCGTGTTGATGCGGCCATTGGTTTTGCCAAAGGCAAAGTTCACGGCCCCATTTGGGACGACGGCGGTGCTACGCCCTTCGGTGTAATCAGCAGCTTTCAGCGGGGCGAAGGCCTTGTTGCGTGGCGCGATTGTCAGACGCCCGGTATCAAGGGCGCGCCGAACCCGAGTGTTGGAGCCTTCCTTGTCGGCAGTTGCAGCCAAGTGAACAGTGCCATCGGCACAGGCGAACGCGACCGCCGTGCTGTCACTGTTGAAGGTGATCCCCGTAGCAGGTGAGGCCAGTTGCCAATCGCGAGCGATCAGATCGAAAAGCTGTAAATGCGCGCGTTCGTCCTTCATCTGCTTCCCCATTTTTGATTGCCTCCAATGATCTGAAGCGCCGCTATGCTTGCCACAATGCAGCTATGTCGGCGTTGATCTTGGCCATCAAACCTTCCATTTTTTCAATGTCTTGCTCAGATTCTTTAAGCGCTTGCCTTAGCAAGGCATCTTCGCGGTACAGCTCATCCAGCCGCTCGCGGTTGGCATCAAAATTTCCGCCTTCGTGCAGATCGCGTTCGGCGCACATCACTTCTATTTCCTTGCCAGCAACGCGTTGGCGGCGGCTGAGAAGTTTTGAGGTTTCCTGACTGGTCAGGATTACCAATGCGACCCGCATCTTTTGCAGGCCAGCCATTTTGTCGGAAGTATCTGTCTCATCAGCCACCTGACCGCCCTCACCTGATCTATCCGCAGTTGGGCCGGAACACTGCACTTGCATCCTTTGTAGGGCGTTCATGCGATGCACAAAATAAATTCGAAAAACTGGCTGATGCGTAAAGTTTCGTTACACTCCGTATCCCTTCGTTACACAAAATTATCCCTTTGGCTGCGTGGAATTTTCGACCTTAGATGGGTCTATCGAAAAAGACCGACGCCGCCGGACCACACGTCCGGATCGGTTCAAGAACGAAGGAAGGGAGGCCTGCGTTGAGACTACACTTCACAAATAGTGATTGCGTTCCAACGTCTTGGATACCTGACGGTCGTACAGATCGCAGTTCTCTGACCTTTGCCGACGTATCTGCCTACACCCCCTTCATCAAGAAAGGTGAGCAACAATGTCGACTCTGACACTGAACAAGATCACGTCGCAAAAAGGCATATCGGTTGCCGATGCGACGAAGAAAATCGCCGACCTCGGGTGGAACCCTTCCTATGTTCAGGAAGCGATGACCTACCCGACCGACTACAAGATCACCAAGGCACCACGTGACCCTATGAAGCAGGTGCTGCGGTCCTACTTCTCGATGCAGGAAGAAAAGGACAACCGCGTTTACGGTGCCCTGGACGCCGCGCTTCGGGGCGACATGTTCCGCAACGTAGAGCCGCGTTGGGTTGAATGGATGAAGCTGTTCCTGGCGATCATCCCCTTCCCGGAAATCTCGGCTGCACGGTCGATGGCGATGGTCAGCCGTCTGGCACCGGGTGAGGATCTGCGCACCGGGTTTACCATGCAGATGGTTGATGAATTCCGCCATTCCACCATTCAGATGAACCTGAAGAAGTGGTATATGGAAAACTACATCGACCCGGCTGGCTTTGACATTACCGAAGAAGCCTTCGGGAAATGTTATGCCACCACCATCGGGCGTCAGTTCGGCGAAGGTTTCCTGACTGGCGATGCGATGACTGCGGCCTGCATGTATCTGACCGTTGTGGCAGAAACCGCGTTCACCAACACGCTGTTTGTGGCGATGCCGTCCGAAGCTGCACGCAATGGCGACTATGCTTTGCCAACGGTGTTCCTGTCGGTGCAATCTGATGAAAGCCGGCATATTGGCAACGGCCACTCGCTGATGATGGCGGCGTTGAAAGAGCCTGAGAACCACCAGCTGATCGAACGCGACATGAAGTATGCCTTCTGGCAGAACCACGCGATCGTTGATGCGGCCATCGGGACGTTCATCGAGTATGGCACCACCGACCGCGACAAGTCGAAGGAAAGCTATGCCGAGATGTGGCATCGCTGGGTCTATGAAGATTACTACCGCACCTACATGCTGCCGATGGAAAAGTATGGCATCAAGATCCATCATGATGACGTAACGGCGGCTTGGGAGCGGATCACCAAGAAGAATTATGTTCACAAGGTGGGGCAGTTCTTTGCGGTGGGTTGGCCGGTAAACTTCTGGCGGATCGAAGCGCAGACCGAGAAAGACTTCGAATGGTTCGAACATAAGTATCCGGGGTGGTATGCCGAGTTCGGCGAATTCTGGAAGTGGTATGCGAAACTGTCGAAGCCTGGTCAGCAAGTGCTGCTGTTCAACTCGGATGTTGGTTATGCGTATCCGCATCGGTGCTGGTCATGCCTGGTTCCCTGCCTGATCCGTGAGGATATGGTGGTCGACACCATTGATGGCGAGTTGCATACATTTGCCCATGAGATTGATCGCTGGACTGCCGTCGAGGCATTTGCGGATGAATATCAGGGCCGTCCAACACCTGCGATGGGCCGGTTCTCTGGCAAGCGTGAGTGGGAGACGCTGTATGACGGCGTTGATCTGGCGGATGCGATTGTTGATCTGAACTTTGTACGTTCGGACGGCAAGACCTTGATCCCACAGCCACACCTGCGGTTCGACGACAAGGACATGTGGACGCTTGACCACGTGCGCGGCAACAAGCTTGGTTCGCCACTGAAGGCACTGCGCGGCATGGACGACGCAGCCCGCAAGCAGCACCTGGCCGATTACGCCAAAGGGTTCACCATCAACCCCTGCAACTAACCCACTGAAGTGTGGGCCGGATATTCCGGCCCACAGACCCTAACCGTTGCCCCGCCGGGCACCGGGCCGGAAAGTGCATCTTAAAAGGGCCGAAAACATATGTCGGATACCTACACAGTGCGTCTGGAACCCATCGGAGTGGAGTTCGAGGTGGAAGATGGCGAAACCGTTCTAGACGCCGCATTTCGCCAAGGCATTTCGTTGCCGCATGGGTGCAAGGAAGGTCAGTGCTCGGCCTGCAAATGCAATCTGGTCGAGGGCGAAGTTGATCTGCTGAAGTATTCGACGTTTGCGCTATCGGACGGCGAGCGCGAGCAGGGGGGTATCTTGTTATGCAGATCATTAGCGCAAGACGATCTGGTGATCGAGCTGTTGAATTTTGACGAGGAACTGCTGTCAAAATCGATTGCCGTCAAGAACTTCAAAGGGGCAATCACCGCCAAATCCAATCTGACGCATGACATCCGGGCTATCGAGATTGATCTTGAGGCGCCCATCAAATTCTGGGCCGGGCAATATGTCGACATCACCGTCAGGACCAAAGATGGGGAGGAGATTACGCGCTCGTTCTCCATGGCAAATACGCCGGACCAAACCCAAAAGCTCCGCTTCATTATCAAAAAGTACCCCGACGGGAAGTTCAGCAACGAACTTGACGCAGGCGGCATCGAAGTTGGGGCGGCGGTTACCGTCCGCGGACCCTTCGGCAGCTGTTTCCGGCGAGAAGGACGAACCGGACCGATAGTGTTGGTCGCCGCAGGGTCGGGCATGTCGCCGATCTGGTCGATCCTGCACGATCATATTGCCAGCGGCGAAGATCGCCCGGTGCATTTCTTTTACGGGGCGCGGACCCGCGATGATCTGTTCTATCTGGATCAGATTGCAGCACTCACCAGCGCCCACCCCAGCATCACCTTTACGCCGGTGCTGTCGCATGCCGATACCGATGCCGATTGGCATGGGGCAACCGGCTTTGTGCATCAGGTCGTCGGGGCGGAATTGAAACGTCTGGGGATCGAGGGCGACGCCGATGCCTATGCCTGCGGCCCACCGCCGATGATCGACGCGCTGCAGCCCGTTCTGTTCATGCAGGATTTTGATACAGAGCGCACCTTCTTTGACAAGTTCACACCATCTACCGCACCGGCGCCCGTGAAAGCGCATTGATACCAAGGGGTTCGCCCCAAACCAAAAAGGGAGAGAGACATGGTTGCTACATCAAGCTCGGTCGGATCCGGGGCCGCAGGGGCCGCGATTTTTGCCGACAGCGAAAGCCGGAGATACCGTTATTTTGAACCCCGCGCCAAGCGCGCCACCCATTACGAGGATGTCACGGTTGACGTGCAGCCCGATCCTGAACGCTATCTGATCCAAGACTGGATCATCGCGTTTCCAAATGGCAAAGGTGCGTACGAAAAAGACAGCACCCAGGCCAAAAGCAGCAATTGGCACGCCTTTCGCGCACCTGATCAGGAATGGGAGCGCACCCATTACCAGCGCCAATCCCGGATCGAGGTGATGGTGCAATCCGTCATCAACAACGGTCGGAAATCAGGCGCGGCGCTGGCCTTTGATGCCGCCTGGGGCAAGATCCTTCAAAAGCATCTAGGGGCATGGAAGCACGCTGAATTCGGGCTCGGCACCAGCCTGATGCAGGCGCAGCGCTATGGCTATACGCAGATGATCAACAACGCGACGTTGACCAATTCGTCGTACAAGTTGCGGCTGGCGCAGGACATCACGCTGTATCTGGCCGAAATTGGCATGGATATCAAAGGTTGGGATGACGAGGCGGGCAAAGCAGCCTGGCTGGAAGACCCGATCTGGCAAGGCACTCGTGAAGCAGTTGAAACGATCATGGGGGCAACCGACTATCTGGAGCAATACTTCGCCACTAATTTGGTGTTCGAGCCATTGGTGGGCGAGTTGTTCCGGTCGGGCTTTTTGATGCAAGCGGCGGCGTCGAACAACGACTTCATGACGCCTTCGGTTATTGCGGCGGCAGAGGGCGACTATGAACGTAACTTGGCCAACACGATCGACCTGATCTACCTCTTGGCCAATGACGAAAAGCATGGGGCCGCCAACCGCACCCTGTTCCAATCCTGGGTAATGAAGCACGCAAAGCTGGCTGACAATGCCGCCAAGCAGCTGCAGCCAATCTGGAGCCAGGCCCATTCCAAACCGGTGAGTTTCGAGGAGGCGCGGGCGGTGTCCGAAGAACGCTTCCGCAAGATCCTCGGCGAACTCAACCTGTCCCGCTGAAAGGAAATATCATGTCAAATGTTGCACGCGACAATTCCCACGACAACATCTTCAAGGCGATGAAGGACATCACCTTTGAGAAAACCGTGTCCCACCAGTGCGGTGTCACCATGAGCGATAGCGTCGAAGCCCGCGCCATTGCCGAATTCATGGATGCCAAGCCGGGGGTGACGGTCACGTACAACCCCGCGCTGATCCGCATTGATGGCAATGGCAAGCTGATCTTCAAGATGGATGAGATCAGCGAATATCTGGGCCGCGAGATGACCGCGGAGTTGTTCGAAGTGAACTCCTCCACCCACTACGGCCGCATGGTGCGCACAGACGACAACACCGTCGTTCTGTTCGGCGACATGAACGAAATGCTGGAATACATCTGAAAGTCCGGCGCGGGGGCAACCCCGCGCCACCCCATTTCACTGCGCCAGGGCGCAACGATACGAAAGGCAACCACGATGTTTGTGACACCTGAAGGCAAAGAGATTTTCGTGGTCGATGGCCACACCCATTTTTGGGATGGCAGCCCGGAAAATCAGAAGAACATCCACGGCAAGCAATTCATCGATTGCTTTTATGCCTACCACACCGGCCTTTCGCCGAAAGAAGAGCTGTGGGAAAAATCGAAGTTCGAAAAATATACGGCCGACGATCTTTACAACGATCTGTTCATCGACGGACCGGATGACATTGCCATACTGAATTCGACCTATCTGTCGGATTTCTACAAGAACGGCTTCAACAATATCGAGCGTAACAATTCGGTGGCGAAGAAATATCCGAACCGTTTCATCGTGAACGGTGCGTTTGACCCGCGCGACGGTAACAAGGCGCTGGAATACATTAATTTCATGAAGGAAACGTACAATATCAAGGGTGTAAAGATGTACACCGCCGAGTGGAATGGCGAGTCGAAGGGCTGGCGTCTGAACGATCCGGCGGCGTACAAGTGCTTTGAGCTGTGTGACAAGCTGGGCATCAAGAACATCCATGTTCACAAGGGCCCGACGATCATCCCGCTGAACAAGGACGCGTTCGATGTGCATGATGTGGATTATGCCGCGACCGATTTCCAAGGCCTGAACTGGATCATTGAGCATTGCGGTCTGCCGCGTCTGGATGATTTCTGCTGGATCGCGACGCAGGAAACCAACGTTTACGCCGGTCTTGCCGTGGCCTTGCCCTTCATCCACGCCCGCCCGCGCTACTTTGGTGAGATCATCGCCGAACTGCTGTTCTGGATCGGGCCGGAGAAGATCCTGTTCGGGTCGGACTACGCGATCTGGACACCGAAGTGGCTGGTCGAAAAGCTTTGGGCCTATCAGATACCCGAAGACATCGCGAAAGAGCGGGGCGTGCAACTGACTGATGAGATCAAGGAAAAGATCCTCGGGTTGAACGCGGCGCGGCTTTACAACATCGACATTGCCGCGCGCAAGGCAGAGTTCGCCGAGCATCCGATGTCTATTGCGGCCGAGTAGCGATGATGGCGCCCTCGCTTGCAACTCAACTGGATGAAGTGTGGGGGCGCCTTGATCTGGTGATGGACCCCGAGCTTGATGAACCCGTTACCGATATGGGGTTCATTGAGGCGGTGTCCATCGCTGGTCCGACAGACGGACATAACATCAGCACGGTGGAGATCGTGTTCCGGCTGCCAACCTATTGGTGTTCGCCCAACTTCGCGTTTCTGATGGCCGAAGCGATCAAGTCCGAGGTCGAGACGTTGCCATGGGTGGGCCAAGCCGTTGTCACCTTGCAAGACCATATGGCAGCGGACGAAATGAACGCGGTGATCAACCGGGGCGGGGCATTCTCGGAAGTGTTTGCCGAGCTGATGCCCGGCGAAAATCTGGATGCGTTGCGCGAAAAGTTTGATCAGAAGGCGTTTCAGCGGCGGCAGGAAGTGGTGATCAAGGCGTTGATAGCGCAGGGCTATTCGGTGGAACAGATTGCCCAGATGCAGCTTGTTGATTTCGCCCTGATCGCTTTCGATGATGCCGAAGACGAACGTCAGCGCGGGCGGTATGCGGGTTTGCTGCTGTCGAAGGGTTTGGCGGGATTGGCGGCAGATTTGGCTTTTCCGACCTATCAGGGCACGCCGATTGGCGCTGATTTTCAAGCCTATATGGGGCTGCTGCGGTCTGTCCGCATCAACATGGAGTTTTCCGGATCGTTGTGCCGGGGATTGAAGCGCAGCCGCTACCACGAAGTTGATACCTCGGGCGACGTGCCCGTTCTGGTGGATTTCACACCGCCGAACCAGCCTACCCACGCCTGTCGCTGACAGGTCGTTCTAGACCGTATCGCAAACTATCGGCGGGTGCCGAAGGAGGAAGCTATGCCGAAGATCATGATCCACGGGAATGAAGCCCGCCGTGCGCTGGCGATTGGTGTACAAAAACTG
Organism: uncultured Alphaproteobacteria bacterium; assembly: GCA_963708425.1. GTDB lineage: Bacteria > Pseudomonadota > Alphaproteobacteria > Rhodobacterales > Rhodobacteraceae > JACMNW01. The sequence goes on along the minus strand of OY970206.1, from coordinate 855,450 downwards.
ACGGCGGCAATTGAATCGACGCTTGGCCCAATGGGTATGAACGCGATGATTGATCGGCCGATCGGGACGCCGTTGATCAGCCGCGACGGCGTTTCGATTGCGTCCGAAATCGCGCTGTTTGATCGGTTTGAGAATATGGGCGCGCAGGTGGTGCGCGAAGTGTCGATGCAGACCAATGACGTGGCAGGCGATGGCACGACGACGTCGATCGTACTGGCTAATGGCATCATCAAGTCCGGCGTCGCATTGATTGAAAAAGGTGCCAAGCCAGTTGAGTTGTGTCGGGGCATCGCGCTGGCGGTCGAGGCGACGTTGGCATCGCTGCGCAAGGCGGCCAAGCCGGTGACCGATCATGCTGTGCTGTCGTCGGTGGCCAAGATATCGGCCTCGAATGCCGACTTAGGCGCGCTGGTGGCCGAGGCGTTTCGGCGCGTTGGGGCGCAGGGGGTGATTTCAACCGACTACGGCACCGGCAATGTATCAACGCTGGACGTGATGGACGGGATGTCGTTCGACCGTGGGTATATCTCGCATCATATGGTGACCGACTTGGATGCGATGCGGGCGGTGGTGGTGAACCCCTATATCGTACTGACCGATATCAAGATGAAAGCCGCCAGTCAGCTGGATGCGGCCAAGGCGATTGCGGCCGAGGATAAGCGGCCGTTGGTGATCGTCTCGGAAGAGACGTCGCCCGAAGTGTTGATCACGCTTTTGGGCAAGGATGGCCCCGGTAAGTTCCTGGTGGTGCACCCGCCGGAGTTTGGTCATTGGCGGCGCAACATGATGGAAGATTTGGCGATCATCACCGGCGGCAAGGTGTTGGCGCGGGATCTGGGCGATAGTCTGGAGGCCATCACAAGGGCCGAAATGGGATCGGCCGATCGGATTGAGGCGACGAATTCCGACACTATCATCGTGCGTGGGCATGGCGACAAGCAGGCGATTGCTGCGCGCCGTGCGCAGGTGCAGCGGCTGTTTGAACTGGCCCCGCCCAATATCGACAAGGACAAACTGCAGGAACGGCTTGCCAAGCTGTGCGGTGGAACGGCGACGATCCTTGCTGGCGGCGTGACGCCGGTAGAACAGAAGCGGACGATTCAGTTGATCGAAGACGCGCTGAACGCGGTGCGGGCGGCGGCTGAAGAGGGAGTGTTGGTTGGCGGTGGTGTCGCTTTGGCGCGGGTGGCCCCATCACTGGTGGATCTTTCCAAGACGGTGCAGGGCGACATCCGCAAAGGGGTAGAACTGGTCCAATCAGTGCTGACGGTGCCACTTGCGCGGATCGCCTTCAACGCTGGGGCAGAGCCGAACGACGTCGTGGGCAAGGTCTGCGCCTTGCCTGGCGATCACGGCTTTAACGCCGCAACCGGGGCTTATGAAGACTTGATGCGCGCCGGGGTGATCGATCCGGTGCGGGTGACTTGTGCGGCACTGATGAACGCAGGGTCGGTTGCAACGCTGATCCTGACCACCGAAACGCTGATCGCCGATCTGGCCGAGGACGAAGACCCGACGGCAGCGCGCGCGTTGGGTGGCGGTGCTGAAAACCTTGGTCGCAAGTGAAGCGCTGAACATTAGAACTGGAAAGGGATCGAGACATGAAAGCGGCAAGACTGTACGAATACGACCCTGCGATGAATGTTCAGTTGAAGATTGAAACGGTGAAGCCGCCGAATATTCTGGGGCCAAACGATGTGATTGTTAAAGTTGGTGCGGCGGGGCTGTGCCGCACCGATCTGCACATCATCGAAGGTGTGTGGAAAGACATCATGGATCAGGGCGGCAACCTGCTGCCCTATATCATGGGGCACGAAAACGCCGGTTGGGTCGAAGATGTGGGGTCAAACGTGACCTCGGTAAAGCACGGCGACACAGTGATTTGCCACCCGCACCGAACCTGCGGCATTTGCCTGTCGTGCCGTTACGGCGACGACATGCACTGCGAACATTCGGCCTTTCCGGGCTTGGGTCTGGACGGCGGTTTTGCCGAATACTTCGTGACCTCAGAACGCAGTCTGATCAAGCTGAACCCGAACATCACACCGCTGGACGTAGCACCAATGGCAGATGCGGGTATCACCGCCTACCGGGCGGCGAAAAAGGCCGCAGCGGGTCTGCGGCCAGGGGCGTATTGCGTGATCGTTGGGGTAGGGGGCCTGGGCCATATAGCTCTGCAATGCCTGCACGAAATTTCCGGCTGCCGGATCATTGCGGTGGACCGCGAACCGGCGGCGCGGGCGTTGTGCAAGGAACTGGGTGCCGATTTCGTGCTGGATGGTGGCCCGAACATCGTCGATGAAATCAAACAGATTACCAGCGGTGGCGCGCAGGTGGTGATGGATTTTGTCGGCGAGTTGGGCGTTGAAAACCTGTGCTGGAAAATGGTGCGCCCCGGTGGGCAACTGATCATGGTGGGCTATGGCGGCAAGGTTGAAGTGCCAACAGCGCATCTGGTGATCAATGAGATCAACATCGGCGGATCATTGGTTGGCAACTACACCGAGCTGGTCGAGCTGATGGAGCTGAACGCCGATGGCAAGGTGAAGATGCACTACACCCAGTACTCCTTGGATAACATCAACGTCGCCTTGGATGATTTCAAGAACCGCCGCTTTGCCGGGCGCGGCGTGATCGTGCCATGAAGCCGCGCTACGTAGCCTAAGGCCGACCCCGTATAGCGATTGGAGAGGGATGAGACATGGGCAGTGAAGCAACCACCGAGGAGCCGCAGGTTTCGACCGATCAGTGCTATCGCCTGATCTACCGCAGCCACAGCTTGTTGAAAGACAAAGGCAGGGACGAAGTTGGTCTAGCCGAGATTTTGAAGCAAGCGCGATCAGCAAATGCCGGGAAGGGCATTACCGGTGCGTTGATGCTGTACGATGACTGGTTCGCCCAAGTATTGGAAGGCCCGCAAGCCGTGATTGAAGCGCTGTATGCCCGTATCAAGATGGACGCGCGTCATGACGGTGTGCGTCTGTACGAGGCGGGGGTGGTGCCGAAACGGCTGTTTGACAAATGGGCGATGGCGGTGGTTGCCGAACACCGCGAGCCCGACATGCCGATGGTCGCGACGACCGGCGGTCTGGCCCAAGGTGCGCCGTGGCGGGTGACATTGGAACAAGAGGCGGTTCTGACCCGCCTGCGCGATCTGACGCGCGGCTACGGTCGGGGGTCATAGGCTGACGCTGGGATGCCGGCAGAACGTCAGCGGATTTAGCTGCAGTTAACGACAACAGCCAAAAAATTGGCAGGAGGGAACGAAAGTGGATATCATTACAGCGTTGGCCGTCTCCATCGGGTTGCTTGGGGCCGTCGCCACATATCTGTTTCTAACAATCGGCACGATCCAGATTTGGGTCGCCTTTATCGGATGGGCCAGCTTTTACCATTGCGGGGGCGGCACCGCCGGTCTGGGAAAATCCATCGCGGCAAACCTGTGGGGCGTGGTGATGGCGTTCATTGCGCTGTTGTTGATCACGCAGGTGAATACCGGGTTGCCGGGGCCGTTGTGGCCATCAATTGTGGTCGGTGTTACGGCTGGTATTTTGGTGTTGGGTGCCAAGATACCGGCACTAAGCGTAATTCCGGCGACCGTTTACGGGTATGCATCGACGGCCGGGTACGGGTTGTTGTCGGGGGCATCGCTGACCACGCTTGATTTGGCCAACCCGTTGATATGTGTGGCCGCATCCTTGGTTGTTGGTGGCTTGTTCGGCATCGTGTCGGAAAAGTTTTCCGGCGTCCTGAAGGGGTCAAGCAGTGCTGCCGCCTGACGATGCAGTGCTTCTGACTTAGCAGGTGCGATATTTAGCAGGCAGGGTCGGATATCGACCCTGCCTGTTCGTTTTGAAAGTGTGCAGAGCGCCGGTCACCGTGCGAATTTTACCACTTCAAACTCGCCGTCACGACGAGCTCACCTTAGCAGCGGGCCGTCATGGTCCAGATACGCCTTGTCGAAATCGGCCAGTGCGACCAGCCCTTCAAAATTGTCAAAAGTCACGCGGCCCTTCTGAAACGTCAACAGCCCCATTTCGCGCAGTTGTCGCAAGACGCGGTTGACGTGTACAGCACTTAGGCCAAGCGCGTCGGCCAGCATGAATTGCGACAAAGGGCAGCTGTAGCCTTCGTTAGTGCCCAAACCCACCAGCTTCAATCGCGCGCCAAACTCCAGCAAGTAATGCGCCGTGCGTTCCAGCGCGTTGCGTCGTCCGATGCCGACAAGATGTTCTACCACCATCGCCTCGTCGCGGGATGCAGCCCACAGAACCGCAGCGGCCAGACGCGGCATGCTGGCAAAGGCATCCAGCAAGTCGGTGACGATCACCTCGGACGCCTCCACCTTCGTCACCGGTTCGATATTGTGGTCGGCGGTGCGGAACAGTATTGACCGCAGCCCCAGAAAATCGCCGGGAATTTGGAAATCAACGATCTGGCGGCTACCGTTGGGCAACAGTTTGTAAGAACAGACCCAGCCCTTGGCCAGAATATAGGCTGATTGATTGGCCTGGCCCTGATGCACAAGATCGACGCCCGCAACAAATATCCGCCGTCGCTGATGCAACCGGTCAAGGGTGGCCAGATCCTCATCCGACAAGGCGACGAACGCACCCAGTTTGCGCGCGAGGGGGCTGTTTTTAATCACGGTTGAAAACTCGTCAGAGAGGGGGGAGGGACGATCACGCACGATCTACGTAATGTGACGCTTTTGACGAAGAAAGTCTGTGGTGAAACTGATATCGATCAGTTCCTTCTGAACTAACTCTGCCAAACTGCATCTGGTTCCGATTGACGGCACGATCATGGCCGTCAACCGCGCCTATATTGGAAAGACATCCTACAATGGCCTACCTCAACGACGTGTCAGGCACGGCAGCTCTGGCAATATGCGAATCGCTGCTGTTGGCCCTGAATGATCGCAACATCCTGCCGGAATCCGAGATTGTCGGGATTCTGAAGGACGCAGCGGCGGCACATCATCACACCCCGACTGGCGATGGCCGAACTGAACTTCATGCCGCAGTGGCAAAACTGATCAACGGGATTCTGGACGGCGGAAATTCTGTGCGCAGGCGGTAGCGGCTGCGCGGCGGGCCGGCCAGAAGAACAGGTATGCGGCAGGACTAGCCAGCGGCAGATATCAACGGATCGGGAGCGGCCATCCAGCTTGGCTGTTGCTGAGGCCTACCTAATTGTTTCGTCCATGAGCTGCACAAGGCTGCGGTTTGGCGTCTGGCTGAGCCTGCGGGCGGTGAATTTGAGATCATGCCGATCACTGGCCGACAGACATCGAAGAGGTCACGCGTTGCACTAAGAGAGCGGAGCAGAAACCCCGCGCTGCGAATGCGCCGCGGCAGCTGAAAACGCCGGTTCTTTTGCAAAAAAGGTGTCCCGCTTTTAGCTCTTAGAACTGCTGGTCGGACAATTCTTATGGTGAAGCATATGAATTTTAGGGATAACTCAAAAGTTGGCAGCCCGTAGGGAAGGGCGCTTCTCTTGCAATATCAAAGGACTTAGCTTGTCCAACCCTGCCAACTGGCACCATTGAAAACAATGGCGAAAATCGGCGTTTGTCCAACCGATTTGACGGTGCTGAAAACGGAAGCGCCGATGCCCCGATCCTTGGAAGGCGTGTCGATCAGAACGGCAACTGGAACCGCGCTCGCTGGGGTTGGCTCAAAGCGATCACGGGTGACTCTGATCTGTCGCCTATGGCCCGGCTTCTGGCCCATGTTCTCGCAACACAGTTTTCGCACCATGAGACGGCGCATTGCGCGCCCGGCACCGACACGCTTGCCGATGCCCTTGCAACGTCTGTCGATACCATCAAGCGCGCCCTACGCGATCTGGCGGCGGCGGGATGGCTGACCAAGACCGAAGGACGCGGGCGTGGGAATCGGTCTGAAATCTTCTTTCTGGGGGGCAACAACGTGGTGCCGATGATCTGCCCGAAGGGGCCGGAAGCATCCGGTCATAACCGCCCGAAAGCGGCACAAGCACCAACCACGAAGCACAGAAAGGGGGGCAAGCATGCACCCGTTTGTAACCGCGAAGGGGCAACGCAAAAGGGGGCAGACATGCGCGGAAAAGGGGGCAAGGCTGCACCTTCCCATATAAAGGCTGATCCAAAGATTATCCAAAGGGCTGGCCAGCCATCGAAAACCGATCTTTCGAAGCGTTGTTCGGGACGGATGGACTGGACTTCCTACGACCGGGCGACGGCACCCGAAACATGGTCAGGTGTCCTTTTCACGATCAAGCGCGGCGGTAACGCTGAGGCTGCTTGGAACGATTGGCTTACGGGTCATGGGTTTCCAACACTGGCCGAGATCGGGCCGAGAAGTGGCGCTGATGGATGGGCGGTGCCCTGCACCCTACCGCCGCGCCGCGACGGTGATCGGTTCGAAGTCAGCTTGGCCGAGAAATGGGCGCGCGTCTTTTCCCGCAAGATGAAGGGCCGGGCCAATGCTTGAGCAAGCGAAGCAGAGATGGCTTCGGGCCATGATGTATGACCATGGCCTGTCCCCGGCTGCACGCGTTCTGGGCGCGGTGCTGATCAGCGACTTCCTAGGCAATACCTGCGCCCCGGATATCGACGCCTTCGCCAAGGCGTTGTGTGTGTCGCCGCGAACCACGAAGCGGGCACTGAACCAGTTGGAACAGGCGGGTTGGCTGACCATTGCCAATCCCGACAAGCGCGGCAAGCCGCTGCACCTTACCTTGATCGACCGTCCTTTGCCGACTTTGGGTCCTTCCCGGCCCTGACCTATACGGGGGGCAGAGGCGCGATGCTTGAAGCTATGCAAGAATTTACAAGGGGTTAAAAGATGCGGATCATGTCGGAACTGCCGGGACTGGGGGGCGACAAGCCCGTCCATCGCATTGGCGGTTCTGACCTCTGCGATCTGTTCGGCATTACGCCGGGGATGCTGGCCACCCTTGGCAAGCGCGATATCGTGGTTCGTCTTGGCCATGATGCCTATGACCTTGAGGAAAGCACCCGCCGCTACATCGCCAGCCTGCGCGAGACGGCAAGCGGGCGCGGCGGCGAAGAACAGGTGTTGAACCTGACCAGCGAACGGGCGCGGCTGGCACGGGAACAGGCCGACGCGCAGGCCCTGAAGAACGCGGTTTTGCGCGGCGAATACGTCCCGGCAAGCGACGTGGAACGGGCGTGGTCCGATACCCTGCGCGCGCTTCGTTCCCGGCTTCTGGCGGTGCCTTCCCGGCTGCGCCAGTCCATGCAGCACCTGACCACCAGCGACGTGACCATGATCGACCGCGAATTGCGCGACGCCTTGCAGGAACTTGGCAATGCCGGCGCTTGACCAGATCACGAAACAGGCGCTGCGCGCCCTGATCCCCCCGCCGCGCCTGCGCCTGTCGGAATGGATCGAACGGGAAATCGTGCTGCCCGACGGGGTGTCCGCCTTGCCCGGCCCGGTTCGCCTTTGGCCGTTTCAGCGCGAGATTGCCGACGCAATAGGCGACGCTGAAATCGAACGGGTGACTCTGGTGAAGCCCGTCCGGGTGGGGTTCACCACGCTTCTGACCAGCGCCCTTGCGTCCTTCGTCGCCAATGAACCCGCGCCTATACTTTGCCTTCTGCCCGCTGAAGCCGATTGCCGCGACTACATGGTGTCGGATATCGAACCGATCTTCGGGGCATCCCCAGCGCTTGCCGCTGCCCTGTCGGATGAATGCGACGAGTCAGGGCGCAACACCCTTCTGTCGCGCCGCTTCCCCGGCGGATCGTTGAAAGTGGTCGCGGCAAAGGCACCGCGGAACCTGCGCCGTCACAACGTCCGGGTTCTGTTCATGGACGAAGCCGACGGGATGGAGTCCACCGCTGAAGGGTCGCCGATCCTTTTGGCCGAACGCCGCACCATGTCCTTTCCCGACCGCAAGATCGTTCTGGGCAGCACCCCGGTTCACGACGAAACCAGCCATGTGCTGCGCGCCTATGCCCAATCCGACGCCAGAATTTATGAAGTGCCATGCCCCGAATGTGGGGCCATGAGCGAACTTATGTGGCCCGATATCGTCTGGGATGCAGGCGCTCCCGAAACTGCTCGCTGGCGGTGCCCCCATTGCGCCGCAGAGGTATCGGAACGGCACAAGCCGGATATGGTCGCGGCGGGCGCGTGGCGCGCCACAAGGCCCGAAGTCCGGGGGCATGCGGGGTTCCGCATGAACGCCCTGATCAGCCTTCACACCAATGCCGCATGGGGCAAGCTGGCGGTGGAATTCGTCCAGGCGAAAGATGATCCGACCAGCCTGCAAACCTTTGTGAACACGATCCTTGGCCAAGGCTGGCGCAGCGAAGGCGATGAGCTGGCCGATGATGAGCTGATGGCCCGCGCCGAATCCTTTGGCCTTGGCGCGGTGCCCGCCGAAGTGCTTGCGCTGACAGTCGGGGTGGACGTGCAACATGACCGCCTAGAAGTGACCTTTCTGGGCTGGACCGAAGGCGGCGTGGCGCTTGTGCTTGGGCATCGGGTGATCTGGGGGCAGTATGACGCCGAGGAAACTTGGATCGAACTCGACGGGCTGATCGGTTCCCGCTTTCCCCACGCGCTTGGCGGCAAGATCGGGGTGGACGCCTGCGCCATTGACGCGGGAGACGGGGTTTCCATGCACCATGTCACCGCCTTCGCCACGCCCCGGACGCGGCGCAAGGTGCTGGCGATCAAGGGCGCGCCCGGCAACCGTCCAATGATCGAACGGGCAGGATCGACCACCAAGACGGGCGCGCGCCTGTGGATCATCGGCGTGGATACGGTGAAGCTGCAACTGTTCGGGCGGCTGGCGCAGGCGGGCAGCTTCCGGTTTTCTGCCGATCTGCCCCCGGTCTGGTTTGAACAACTGGCGTCCGAACGGTCTGTGGTGCGCTACACCCGTGGCCAGCCGACGCGCAGCTTCGTTCGGATACCGGGGCGGCGGGCAGAGGCGCTTGACTGTGTGGTCTATGCCTTCGCCGCGCGGGCGTTGCTCAATCTGGACTATGACCAGCGCCGCGCCGACCTTTCGACTGAAACCGCGCCCGCGCCAATGCGCGCCCCGGTGCTGGCGTCAAGTTGGATGGGAAGGCGATGACAAAGCACGCCGTTATTTGGGTCTATTCTCATCGCTTTTTATATAGTCGCTCCTAATATCAACTATAGCAATGATCGTTTCAGATAGTCTATAAAACGTATACAAGCACTCCAAAAATATGAAAGTAACGATAACAAAAAACATCTCAGAAAAGAACACTGACGCATACGAAAGAAATGACGACATAGTTTCTTCAATCTGAAAATTCAGATATGCAAGCAAGCTAATCGCAGAATTCGAGATTACCAATGGAATCGAGAACTTCAAGGTGGCTCCAATTAAGAGAACGGAGTCAATTATTGAAAGTAATATGAAGTATGATGAACGCGCTTTAAAGTTCTGCGAAAGTTCACCTAAACGCTTTAAATCTTGCCGATCACTTTCATCCGAAGGCTTGGGTAGGCCCACATCCGCTAGGACATGATTTGAGAAAAGTGCTGTAAAGGTGAAACCTGTGAGGATGGTTATGCCAGTGACCATCATGGGGTATGCCGTCGCGGGGTCGGTAGTGAAAACGGCCAAAATTAGTGAAACAAAAAAAGACATGCCAAGCCTAAAAGTATGGCGCTCTTTGGCCCCATCCAAGTTACTCTTGTATGTGTTATAGTTGGTCTTTGCTAACTCTAAGAGTTTCATGGGTTACGCCAGAATCGGCAAGATTTTATCACGCATCGCCCTCACCATCTCAGCTTGGATTTGATCTCTGTTTGGAACACCGTTTATGTCAACAGCTACAACTAACGCAAACTTTGTAGCGAAGTTATTCTCACCTAAGAAGTAGACAGTTCTTGTCCTGCCATGTTCGCGAACGATTGCCGTGCAACCTATAATGTCATCACCGTCTAACTCTATTAGTTCCCCTTGATTTACTAAGCCTGCTAAAATATTCTTTCTTTGCGTAATATTTCCACGGACATTCTGTGCAATCCGGCTGACCTCTTCGCCAAATCCGTCGCCATACTCGGCCCCTTTAATCGCGATCACGCCAGAACTTCCAAAAACACTTCGCCTTTCCGGCCTGTCGTTCTGCTTTCTGTATATTAACTTCAACTCGGTTGGCACGCCATTCCCAAGTTCACCAGAAAGGCTCTTGATGGTTCTTGACGTTATTTGGAAATTTCCCCGCAGAATATGGGACAAGCAACTGCGCAACCCTTCATAGTCACCAAATAGTCCATGGTAGGTAACGCCAATAAGAACTCGCCCATCGCGAAGGCGCGTCATTATGTAATTGAAAGGGCGCAAATTAAGGCTATCGGCAGAAATAATTCCATGCACGTTATTTCTGTATTGCTGACCGTAATAAGCGCCATCAAAGTTACCAAAATGTAGTCCCGGCTCGACTTCTACATGCCCGCTAAAAGGAAGGTCGCGGCCAGCCTTGATCTCCGCAACAACTGCCGGATTTGTTTCGTCCAACGGCACATTGTTTGAAATTCTCGCAACCACGTTTTGAAACTCCGCAGGAGTGATCGGCCCTTCTATCGGGTTTTCCGGGTCTTGTTCATTTGGCATGGTCTTTATCAAATAATGAAAGGAAACAGTAAGCAAACTATTCTTGCTGCGTTTGGCCATGAATGAACTTTCGTATGTGGTTACTGTGCCGTGATCTGCTGCTTTGACCAAGGTAAGGTCTTGAGTCGACCTTTTCGGATAGCGCAGCGTCATATCACTTCAAGTTACATCAAGCGTGTGGCTTTCGGCAAGCGCGGTCAACCCTGTCAGTTTCTCAATGGGTATCGGTTGACACCTTTGTGCGATCATGTCACAAGGGTATCGAATGATACCTTTGAGGTGATGACATGAAGCGTGCTGCTTTCCTCTACTGTGCCGACATCGACCTAACTCGCTACAAGGTCTTGAATCAGCGCGACCAGTTGCCCTTTTACGGGGGCGGTGAGAGGGGCGGTTCGAACTACACCCTTGACCAAGCTTTCCGCCTGCGGCTGCTGCTTGACCTGTTAGGAGGTGAAGGGGGCGATGCGTCAATGATGGCAGGTTTGGGCCCTTCCTATGCAGTGTCCGTCGTTTTCAACGCCATGACCAAGTTCCCCCGGCACCCGCTGAACCAGATCGAACCGCGCGACTGGTATCTAGGCGTCGTCGTTTACGAAGAACCCGAACGCGACGGCGAATCCTTGCGCCATTCCGAATGGATTGCCTGTGAACTTGAACAGCTTTCGGCATGGCTAGAAGAACGCCGGATTGACTCGGTGACGGGGCAGCGAAAGCAAATCGTTCGAGTCTTTATGGTGAACGTCACCCGCGCGGCGAACTTTGTTCGTGATCGGGCCGAAGCGCTTGGCCTGCCGGAAGGCAGCGACTTTTCGGAGATTCCGGTTTGACCGTTCTTTCCCGCATTATGTCGCGGCTCACGGGACCGACGCATAAGCGCCAGATCGAAGCTGGTGGCGGCGGGCGGCGCTGGCAGGGTTCGCCCATGATGAACGCCCCGCAAGCGTCGATCCTTGCGGCCCGCGCGCCAGCCAAGGCCCGTGCGGCGGCCCTCTCCATGAACAACCCGACGGCGGCGCGGATCGTGGAAACGTGGCTTGCGGCGCTGGCTGGCAAGGGCTGGCAGGCGCTTTCGCAGCACCCGGACCCGGCGACGCGGCGGGCGCTGAATAATGAGTTTGAAGGGCAGATGCTGGCGTTGTTGCCAGTCGCAGTCCGCGCCTTGGTGCGCGACGGTGAGTCCTTTATCAGAACATCCGTTGGCGGCAGCGACGCCGACGGATCAGGACGGGCAGCGTTTGGTTCCTTGGCGCTGCCCGCCGACCAAATCGACCCGTCCTTGACCCGTGATCTGGGCAACGGCGGACGGATCGTTGCCGGGGTGGAGTTTGACGCAAGCGACCGGATCGTCGCCTATCATATTCTGCCCGATGCCCCCGGAACCCCGTTCGGGATGATCGGGCAGGCGGTGCGGGTTCCGGCGCGCGAAGTGCTGCACGTCTTTGACCAGCTTTTCCCCGGACAGGTGCGCGGCATTTCTTGGCTTGCCCCGGTGCTGCTGAAACTGGCGGACTTCGACGCCGCGTCCGACGCCATGCTGATGACGCTGAAGGTGCAAAGCCTGATGACGGGCTTTGTGCGCGACGCCGAAGGCGGCACGGCGGGGTTCGAGTCAACCGACGGCAGTTTGAACGTGTCCCTTGAACCGGGCGCTATGCGCGTTCTGCCATTCGGTGCAGAGGTTGAATTCTCGCAGCCCGGTCAAGGTCTGTCGCAGGCTGTGGAATTCTTGAAAGGCCAGCAACGCGAAATCGCCGTCGGTGTCGGTCTGACCTTTGAACAGGTGACGGGCGATCTGTCGGGCACCAACTATTCAAGCGCCCGTGTCGGATTGCTGGAATTCCGGCGTCGCGCGGAAATGCTGCAACGCACCCTGATCGAAGCGCAGTTGCTGCGCCCGCTTTGGCGGCGCTGGATCGACGCCAAGGCATTGGCGGGCGAAATCGGCGCAAGCGAAGCCGAATTGGCCGATTACCGCGCTGTCAAATTCGTTGCCCCCGGCTGGCAATGGGTGGACCCGCTGAAGGAAGCGAATTCCGATATCCGCGCCATTGAAGCGGGCTTGAAATCCCGCGCCGAAGTGGTCGCAGGCCGTGGCCGCGATATCGAAGAACTGGACGCAGAAATCGCGGCCGACACGTTCGCCCGCGCAACCAAACCTACAGGAGTCTGAAATGCGAAACTCTCTTTTCTCTGGCAACAACGTCACGTTGCCCGCGCCCTATGCCCTGACTTCGGGGCAGGTGGCGCAGGTCGGTTCGATCATCGGCGTGGCGCAAGCCGCCGCTGCGATCAGTGCCGACGTGGTGCTTGTGCGCCAAGGCGTGTTCACCCTGACCAAGACAGCCGCGCAGGCATGGACCCTAGGCCAGACCCTGTATTGGGACAACGCCGCCCGTGCCGTCACCACGACGGTTGCCAGCAACAAGATCATCGGTGCCGCCTTCGCAGCCGCCCTTGCCGCCGACACGGTGGGTCAAGTGCTGCTGGACGGCGCGATCCGCTGACAGACAGGAACCCGAACCATGACTGTTCACCTTCGGGCAGCGAACATGCGCCCCGCGACCTTCAACGCAGAGGCCCGCACGATTGAGGCAATCGTTTCGACCGGGGCAGCGGTTGCCCGTCCCGGTTTCAGCGAAGTGCTTGACCTGCGCGGCGTCGATCTGGCGCGGCTTGTCGGTGCCCCGGTTCTGGACGGGCACCGCCGCGACACGACCCGCGATCAGTTGGGCGTGATCGAGGCGGCGCGGATGACGCCAGAGGGCTTGCTGGTGGTCATCCGCTTTCGGGAAAGCACCCCGGCGCAAGCCGTGATGACCGACGTTGCCAATGGCACCCTGCGCGGGCTGTCGATTGGCTACACGATTGAACAGACCCGCGAGGCCAAAGACGGCGCAAAGCGGATTCGCACCGCAACCAAATGGACGCCGATTGAAGTGTCCATCGTTCCCGTTCCCGCCGATCCCGGCGCACATTTCAGAAATGGAGTCACCATGCCGACCACCGAACTTGAAGTGCAGGTGCAAACCCGCGCTGAAATGAACACCGAAATTCGCAGCATCGCCGAACTGGCGGGGCTGGACCGGGCTTGGACCGACGCGCAGATCGACACTGAGGCTACGCCGGAATTGGCCCGTGAACTGGCCTTTACCGCGATGGCGCAGCGTCAGGCCCAAACCCGCACCCGCACCACGGCGCAGATCACGTTCGACCACAACGACCCCGCCGTGTTCACAGCCCGCATGGGCGAGGCAATCCATGCCCGGATGAACCCGGCGCATGAACTGTCCGCCCCGGCGCGCCAGTATGCGAACATGCGCCTGCCTGACGTGGTGCGGGAAGTGTCCAAACGCCACGGCATTGCGGTGCAGGGGCTGTCTGACAGTCAGGTGTTCACCCGCGCGGGCAGCATGGTCACGGGCGATCTGGCGGGCATCCTTGGCGATAGCGCCGGGCGCAGCCTGCGCACCGCCTATGACGCCGCCCCGTCCGGCCTGCGCCCCGCTGCGCGCCAGACGCAGTATCCGAACTTCAAGGTGCAGACCAAATATATGCTTGGCGATGCCCCGGCCCTGAAAAAGGTGCTGGAAGGCGGCGAATACCCGATGGGTTCGGTTGCCGAGTTGGCGAACACGAACACCCTGCAAACCTTCGGTTCCATCATCCCCTACACCCGGCAAATGTGGATCAACGACGATCTGGGCGCGCTGGCAGACTTTTCCCGGCGCATGGGCATCGCGTCGCGCGAATTCGAAAACGCGCAGCTTGTCACTTCCCTGACCAGCAACCCGATCTTGGCCGACGGTCTGGCGGTGTTCGTCGCTGGCCACGGCAACCTTGACGCCGCGTCTGCGCCAAGCGTCACCAGCCTGAACGCCGGGCGGGTTAAGATGCGGAAACAGACTTCGGCGAACGGGATGCCGATCAATGCCGCGCCGCGCTATCTGATCGTGCCGCCCGAATACGAAACCATCGGGGAACAGTTGCTGACCACGCTGGCAGCAACCGCCGTGGCTGATGTGAACCCCTTCGCCAAGTTGTCGCTTCTGGTGGAACCCCGCCTGACCAACGCGACGCAATGGTATCTGGCGGCAGACCCGGCGAACATCGACGGTCTGGAATACGCCTATCTTGAAGGCGCACCCGGCCCGCAGGTGGAAACGACCGTCGCCTTTGAGGTGGACGCCATGATGATCAAGGTCCGCTTGGACTTCGGCGCAGCATGGATCGACCATCGCGGTTGGTATCGGAACGGATAATGGCAATCGACCCGACCGAACTGGAAACCCTGCGCGACGCCCTGATCAGGGCGCGCGCAAGTGCAACACGAGTTGTCATGTTTGAGGGCAAGCGGGTTGAATATGGCAGCGACGCCGAAATGGCGAACGCCCTCGCCGATCTGGAAACCCGTATCCGCCGCGCCTCTGCGCCCCGACCCGGCAATATCAACTTTTCAACCTCTAAAGGTATGTGATGGCAAACCGACCCGCTCTTCTGAAACAGTCTGAATTGACTCGCTATCTCAAGGCGATGAAAGCCGCTGGCAATGAGGGCGGCAGAGTTGAAGTGAAGCCTGATGGAACTCACGTCATCTTCCAAGGCGAGTCCGAAGCCTCTACCGGGACCAACCCTTGTGACAGGTTACTGAAATGATACGACGCAAGAACCCTTACCCCGGCGTGACCCGGATCGTGGATCGGCACGGCCAAACCCGTTTCCGGTTCCGAAGTAAAGGGTTCACTTGCTATCTGCCGGGACCGTATGGCTCTGTCGCGTTTCGCGCGGCCTATGACGCGGCGATTGACGGCGCGAAGGCACCGAACCGCAGCACAACGCCTCACGGCACCTTGGCTTGGCTTGTTGAACAGTATCTGGCCAGCCCGAAGTATCGGAACCTGTCGGAAAGTCGCAAGCGCAGCATCCGGGGCGAACTGGATTGGCTTCGCACAGTTGCGGGCGATCTGCCCTATGCGAAGTTTGGCACCCAGCACGTCGAAGCGCTGATGGGCAAGAAGTCTGGCCCGACCGCTGCGAACACGGTCAAGAAGAACCTGTCCATGCTGTTCAACTTTGCGATCAAGCGGGAAATGGGCGTGACGTTCAACCCGGCCCGATATGCTGACAGGCGCAAGGAAAACGCCGACGGCTATCACACTTGGACCGATCAAGAGATTGCCCGGTTCAAGGAACACCACCCGACGGGCAGCAAAGCCCGGCTGGCGATGATGCTGTTCCTCTGGACGGGCGCGTCGCGGCAAGACGTGGCGGCGATGGGCTGGCGCAACGTGCAGGGTGATCGGATCACTTACAGGCGCGGCAAGACAGGAATCGGGGCCGATCTGCCGATCCATGAAGAACTTGCCGCCGAACTGGCCCATGTGCCGCGTGACCAGTTTCTGTTCGTCACGCATGGGGACGGCTTGGCCTATAAGCCGACAACTTTGGGCAACTGGTTCAAGGATCAGTGCAAGGCCGCAGGCAACCCGCTTTGTTCGGCACATGGGCTGCGAAAGTCGCTTGCAACCCTGATGGCGAACGCGGGCAAGTCACCCGACGAAATACGCGCCGTGATGGCCCATAAGACCAACAAAGAAGGCGCGACTTACACCAAAAAGGCGGATCGTTCGCGGCTTGCAGATAGCGGGTTTGTCGGGCTGTCCAGCACAGAAGTGGAACGAAACTTGTCCAACCTATCGAAAGGGTTGGACACAAGGGTGTCACAACCTATTGAAAGGAAGACGAAAAAATGAAGAAGTGGCAGCCCGTAGGGGAGTCGAACCCCTCTTACCAGGTTGAAAACCTGGTGTCCTAACCGATAGACGAACGGGCCATCGTTCACATCGGCGGGTGTTTAGGTCAGGTCATTTCACCACGCAAGCGAAAAACCGATCTACTTGCCACCGCAAATCTGGGGCACGGCGAATGGCCGCGCCCTAGGGCCAATTAATGCTATCCGTCGATTTGCGATCCCATGATCGCAATCGCTTCCTGGTAGACGCTGGCGGCGTTCCATTCTTTGATCACTGAATAATTGGGCTCGCCCTTCTGATAGCCGGCCCCCGGTCGCCAACCCTTTTGCGCCAGAAAATTTGCAGTGGACGCCAGCGCGTCGGTCTGGTTGGTCAGATCAATCTGGCCATCGCCATTGCCGTCAACCCCGTAGGCCAGCACATTGCCCGGCAGGAACTGGGTATGGCCAATTTCGCCATGCTTCGCCCCAATCGTCTTGGTGCTGATCGAACCGCGGTCAACCAACTCTAACGCGGCGAGAAGATGCCCGGTGAAAAACTCGGTCCGACGACAATCATAGGCCAGAGTTGCGATTGCAGACACAACATTGGTGTCCCCCATAAAGCCGCCAAAGCCCGTTTCCATGCCGTGAATCGCAATCACGACTCCAGCGGGTACGCCATAGTTACGCTCTAGCCCGGCATAGAAGTCGGCATTCTTGGCTTTGCGCTTGCGCCCTTGGGCAACAATCGTATCCGCACCGCGCACTTGCAGGAACTTGCCGATCGAATATTTGAAGCTTTTCTGATTGCGGTCTGCCGAAATGGTTTTCGACGAATAGCTGGTTGCCAGCAGGGCCTCTTGCCCGCGCGCACCAACGCCCGCTTTGCCAGCCTCTTTCGCCATGACGGCTTTCCAGTCTTCGTAGCCACCACCGGTATTGCCGCAGGGCGCGGCGGTAGCCTGCCCAGAGACAAGCGAAAAAGCACAGAGCAGCAGTGTGGTCAGGATAAGATTTCTAGTCACGGGATCACCTATAAGGAGTGTACGGGGCATAACCTGGATTGCTTACCGATCCTTGCAACAGACCGCCGCATGACGCAAGAATTCGCGCCACCGCCCTGGCAAAATATTTGGAAACTGGCAGTCCGTAGGGGAGTTGAACCCCTCTTCCCAGGTTGAAAACCTGGTGTCCTAACCGATAGACGAACGGACCACTTATCAGTCCGGGCTGTTTAGTGGCCAGCGGTCCGACTCGCAAGAGGAAAAAGCGTGTGACTGCAAGTGGATCAGGCGCGCGCTGCATCTTCCAGCCGAAGCTGCACTTTTGACCGACCGCCATAGGTGTTGATCTCTAACCGCCCAGCCAGATGGAACCGTTGATGACCGGCATTTTCCAGCGCCGGGCCAAGCGGGCCGTCAAATGCGCCAAAGGCCACTGCCTCCAGCTTTGGCCCGCCAGAATCACCAAAACTGATGCGCAGGTGGTTCTCGCCGATGCGCCGCCCGCTCACCGCCTGATCGGCAAATGCAAAGCGTGGGGCAGGGGCCGATGCACCAAACGGCCCGGCTTGGTCTATCTGTTCCACCAGTTGCATCGTCGCGGCAGACGTCATCAGCAAGCCATCCAGCCGCAGATCGGCGGGCCCCGCATCCCCCGCGCCCTGTTTCGCCAGCAACTCGCCCAGCCGCGCCATTGCTGGTTCCAACTGATCGCGCGCTACTGAAAGCCCCGCGGCCATTTTGTGCCCGCCGCCGCGCAGCAACAGCCCATCGGTCGCCAGCCGGTGTATGGCCGCCCCCAGATCGACGCCACTGATGGAACGCCCTGATCCCTTGCCCTCATCGCCATCAAGGCCGATTACCACGGCGGGCCGATTGGTGGCTTCCTTCAGCCGTGCCGCCACAATCCCCACGACCCCCGGGTGCCAACCCTCGCCAGCGGCCCAAACCAACGGGCCGTCAAGCCCCCGTGCTTCGGCCTGCGCCATTGCCGCGGCACGCACTGCGGCCTCGATATCGCGCCGTTCGGTGTTCAGCGCATCCAGCCGTTCTGCCAGCGCTGCCGCCTCGTGCGGATCGTCGGTCGCAAGCAACCGCGCGCCCAAATCAGCTTGGCCGATGCGCCCCCCCGCGTTCACCCGTGGCCCCAGCAGAAACCCCAGCGCATAGGGCGTCGGGGCCTGATCCATTCGCGCCACATCGGCCAGCGCCCGAATGCCCACCCGTTCCCGCCGCGCCATCACTTTCAGGCCTTGCCGCACCAACGCGCGGTTAACGCCAATCAACGGGGCGACATCGGCCACTGTTGCCAAAGCCACCAGATCCAGCATCGCCATCAAATCCGGCCCCTGCGCGCCACCCACTCGCAACTGCCGGTTTGCCTCGACCAGCATCAAGAACACCACACCCGCCGCGCACAAATGGCTGAGTGATCCATCTTCATCTTGCCGATTTGGGTTTACCACCGAATGCGCAGGCGGCAGGGTTTCGGCACCAAGGTGATGATCCAACACCACCACATCGGCACCTTTGGCCGCTGCAATCGGATCATGGCTTAGAGTGCCGCAATCGACGCACACTATCAGATCATGCTTGGCGGCAAGGGCGGCCATCGCGGGCACATTCGGCCCATAGCCTTCATCGATCCGGTCCGGAATATAAAGGGTGGCCAGTCGCCCCATCGCTCGCAACCAAACCAGCAACAGCGCCGCCGACGCCCCGCCATCAACGTCGTAATCGGCGAAAATCGCAATCCGCTGGTTGGTTTTAACCGCCACTAGAAATCGTGCCGTTGCCTGCGCCATATCGCGCAGCCGCAACGGATCAGGCAGCAAATCCCGCAAAACGGGGTTCAGAAATGCCCCCGCCTCAGCAGGTTCAACCCCTCGCGCCGCCAGCGTATGGCATAAAGCCAACGGCAAACCGGTGATTTGCGCCATGCCTTCGGCGCGGCGGTTCTGATCATCCGACGGGCCGATCCATCGGCGGCCCATCAACGATGCTTCAACCCCAAGAAAGGCTGGTGTCTTGGTCACTTGACCGGGCTGCGGTAGGTCATGCGCCGCACCGATCCGGTCTTGGACCGCATCAGAATAGTCTCGGTTGTCACCCACCCCGGCTCGGTCTGGATGCCCTTCAGGATTGATCCCTGCGTCACTCCGGTGGCGGCAAAAATCACGTCGGCGGTGACCAGATCGTCGCGCGTATAGATGCGGTTCAAATCGGTAATCCCGGCACGGCGCGCGCGCGCGCGTTCATCGTCGTTGCGGAACAACAACTGGCCATACATCTGCCCGCCCATACATTTAAGCGCGGCTGCGGCCAAAACCCCTTCGGGCGCGCCGCCCGATCCCATATACATGTCAATGCCCGTAACCGCTGCCTCGGCGCAGTGGATGATCCCCGCCACGTCGCCATCAGTAATCAGCCGGATCGCGGCGCCGGTTGCGCGCAATTCCTCAATCAACGCCTCATGGCGCGGGCGTTCCAGCACGCAAACGGTAATGTCGCTTGCCGCACAGTTCTTTGCCGCCGCCAAGGCGCGCACCCGCTCTGACGGGCTCATCGCCATCGTCACGGTATCCACTGCAAACCCCGGACCAATCGCCAGCTTTTCCATATAGACGTCGGGCGCATGCAGCAGCGTGCCGCGCGGTGCCATCGCAATCACCGTCAGTGCGTTCGGCATATCCTTCGCGGTCAGCGTAGTGCCTTCCAGCGGATCAAGCGCAATATCCACCGCCGGGCCTTTGCCCGTGCCGACTTTTTCGCCGATATACAGCATTGGTGCTTCGTCACGCTCGCCCTCGCCAATCACCACGACCCCGGCAATATCAAGCAGGTTCAGCTGATCGCGCATTGCATTCACAGCGGCCTGATCAGCCGCCTTTTCATCGCCGCGCCCAATCAGCCGTGCCGATGCCAGTGCCGCAGCTTCGGACACGCGTGCAAGCCCCAGCGAAAGCAGCCGGTCCTGAAATTCCTCTTTGTCAGCCATTCTGAGGCGATCCTTTGATATGTCCCGCGCGACGTCGCTGCGCCCGTCCTAGCCTGCGCATTGGGCATTCGGCAAGTATGGTGACGCTAACGGGCCATAGCTTATGCATCGTCCTGCAAATCGGAATGGCAAACGAAGCAAAGCTTGTTGCCATCAGGATCACGCAGGTAAGTGGCGAAGTAGTTGGCATGATACTGCGGGCGCAGTCCCGGCGGCCCTTCACAAGTGCCTCCAGCAGCCAAAGCAACGGCGTGTATCGTGTGAACGGTTGCTCGGTCCGGCGCGGTAAACGCCGCCATTGGTCCGTTTCCGGGCGCGGCAGTCTGGCCATCAAATGGACGCATTATCAAAAAGAACGGCCGCCCGCCGCCTGCCACTTGCCACGCCGCCCAAGGCACCAAGGCATCACAAAACCGCTGTTCCAGCCCAAGCCGCGCCATCACTGGCACATAAAACCTCAAAGCCCGGTCAAAATCAGTAATCCCGACCGTCACATGGCTGAACATCGCAAGCCTAGACCTCTTCGATGCGTATTGCCACCGGGTCACCGACCAACACGCCGGTTGCGGCAAACCGTCCCATCGCATGGGTCACGTCATCGCGCGTTGCCTTATGCGTCACGATCAACACCGGCGCATGGGCACCAGCATGGCCGTATTGCCGCATCCGGTCGATGGAAATACCAGACTCGCCCAGTGCCGTCGCTATCTTCGCCAGCGCACCGGGTTTGTCCAACAACGTCATCCGCAGGTAAAACGGCGCGGGCGTCGCCGCCGCCGCCGCAATCGGCGTAATCAGGCTTGCGGCAGGTTGACCGAAGGTTGAAACCCGTGTGCCGCGCGCAATATCAATAACGTCGCCCATAACGGCACTTGCCGTTGGCCCCGCACCAGCCCCCGCGCCACGCAGCACGATCTGGCCCACGGAATCGCCTTCCAGCACCACCATATTGGTGCCACCCGGCAATTGCCCAAGCGGGCTGTCGGCGGGCACAAGGCACGGCGCCATCCGCTGCTCTAATCCGCGCCCGGTCATTTGCGCCACGCCGAGCAGCTTGATCTTGAAGCCCATATCTGCGGCAAGGCGAATATCGTCGATGGATATCGCGCCAATGCCTTCCAGTTCCACTGCGTCAAAACTGACCCGCGTTCCAAACGCAATTGCGGCCAGCAAAGACAGCTTATGCCCCGCATCAATGCCACCGACATCGAGGTTCGGGTCGGCCTCCAGATAGCCAAGTTGCCGCGCTTCTTCAAACACGGTGTCATAGGGCAGACCCGCACTTTCCATCCGGGTCAGGATGTAGTTGCAGGTGCCGTTCATCACCCCCATGACCCGGCGCATCGCATTGCCCGCCAGCCCTTCGGTCAGCGCCTTGATCACCGGAATGCCGCCCGCAACCGCCGCTTCAAACCGGATCACCCGGCCTTTCGCCTCGGCCGCTTCGGCAAGCGACTGGCCGTGATGCGCCAGCAGCGCCTTGTTTGCCGTCACGACGTCTTTGCCTGCAGCAATGGCCGCCAAAGTGGCGTCGCGCGCTGGGCCTTCTGACCCGCCCATCACCTCGATAAACACATCCACATCGTCGCGCTTGGCCAAGGCAACAGGATCGGCCTCCCACGCATAGCCAGACAGATCGGCATCGCGGTTTTTGGTGCGATCCCGTGCCGACACCGCCGTAATCACGATGTCCCGCCCGGCCCGCGCCGCAATCAGCCCTGCGTGGCGCTGCACGATGGTGACAACACCGATGCCAACCGTGCCAAGCCCGGCAAGACCAATACGCAATGGGGCAGGCATGGGATCACTCCGTCATTAGGATATTTGCCGGTGTGTTATCGGTTTGCACTCAGGCTTGCAACGCAAGGCAGCTCTACATCGCCCCGACCCGCGCCCGCAACTGTGCAGCCCGTGCAGCCAGCGCCACCGCAGATGCATCATCAGCCACGCCACCATTGGCCTGCGCCAGCAGTTCATCCAGCGGCAACAACTCGACTGGCTGGTTCGACGGCGGCAGCACTGCTCCGGCCTCCAGCCCCGGCGGCGCATTGCATGCGGCAAGCAGCCACAGCACGCCGCACGCACATAACAAAGTTCGGGGCAGCGGCATTAGGTCACTCCGGCAGGGTCCGGGCGCAACCTATCGCCGACCACCTGCCATCGGCAATGCAAATCGCCTCGGCAGCCGTTACAACAACCCGCACTCAATGCGCAGGCTTGATAAATGTCCCGTTGCGCAACTCGGCCATTGCCTGCTGCAATTCAGCTTGGGTGTTCATCACGATCGGCCCGTGCCACGCCACCGGTTCCTGAATGGGCGCCCCGGAAATCAGCAAGAACCGAATGCCGTCCGGCCCCGCCTGCACCGTCACCTCGTCGCCGGTACCAAACTGAATCAACGTCCGATCCCCTGAAAGATCACGAATATTGACCTCTTCGCCCTTCACTTCCTTTTCCAGCAACACCCCGCGCGGGCGGCTGGCATCGCGGAATGTGCCAGCTCCTTCAAAGATATAGGCAAACGCCCGACGATAGGTGTCAACTTTGAACACTTTGCGCAAGCCTGGCGGCACATAGATATCCAGATACTGCGGGTCGGCAGCAATACCGTCCACCGGCCCGGTCTTGCCCCAGAACGAACCGACGATCACTTTCACGACCGAGCCGTCATCATCCATAATCTCGGGGATGTCGCGGCCCTTGACGTCTTGATACCGCGGCGTCGTCATCTTCAGACTGCTCGGCAGGTTCGCCCACAGCTGAAAGCCGTGCATTTGCCCCTTGGCGTTACCTTTCGGCATTTCCTGATGCAAAATGCCACGCCCCGCTGTCATCCATTGCACATCACCACCGCGCAGGGTGCCGACGTTGCCAAGACTGTCGCCATGATCAACCGATCCGGCCAAGACATAGGTGATCGTCTCAATCCCGCGATGGGGGTGCCAGGGAAAGCCGCGATAGTAGTCTTCCGCGCGTTCATTGCGGAAATCGTCGAACAGCAGGAACGGATCCATCTGATCCGGATCGCGAAATCCAAACGCACGGTGCAGATGCACCCCCGCCCCCTCCATCGTCGGTTGGGCCTGGGCTTCGTAAACAATCGGGCGGATCGACATGGGTGCTGTTCCTTGTGATGCCAACGTTGATCAAGATTTAGGCCCGATCCCCGGCCACATCAATGCCCGCCGCTTGCAGAACCACCGTGCAAAAACGCAAAATGCCCCGGATCAAAGATCCGAGGCAGTCGGAGGTGTCGCGATCCGATCTACGAGTAGGAACCTGTGCAAGACCGCCCGGTCATGCAACTTGGTGCCACAAAGCGCGGCCGCGTGACGATGAACTGCTGCAGAACCTGATCAGGCATTCCAACGTTAAACGTTGGTACGTAAGGCACTTGCGTTTCCACAATGGTTGCAAAATCCGCGTCCGCCATATTCGGGATGCGCTCTTTCAGCAGTTGTAGTGTATCGGTTGTCAGTTCAGGCAAAGCACCGCTGGGCGAATAAGACCACAGCACCTCAAACCGCAAATCATCCTCATCATAGGTGATACTTGTGACCCGCATCTTCACGTCTTGGTCCGAGTCCAACATGAACTCCATCACATTGCGAAGACCGTCGATATAAGTTGTGGGAAACACCACCATTTCACGCGAAATGGTGTCGGCAATGGTATACGACGTCTTTTGAACCGTATTCAAAGACCGGAAAGAATCCCAATAAACAAAAAGCGCCAGATACGACCATAGCAAGACTGGCAACACGATAACCGTCTCGGCAACAACCGATCCACCTTCGTTTTGTGCAAAGCGCCGAAATGACGACAGCGGGGAAAACATCTTTACGCTCCTCAACTAGGTTCATTCGAAAATGCTGACATAGCGATAATCCCGTAGGCACCCTGCGAGTCTTTGTTCAGGCCAAGACCGATGCCCGTCGTGGGGAACATCGCAGCCAGACGGATACAGGCCCTTACCAACATCAGATCATTCTGTTGGCCAATTTGCAGCGCGGTCACCGGCTGCACTTCTTTAGTCACGTCGGTGCATGTCGCAGTCGCAGACGGCATGGTCCACGTCGTCGTGCTGATCTCGCGCAACTCAATCGTCAAGCTGGCCTCACAGTTTGGAAAGATTACTGTCCGCTCGCAAATTTCTGTCTTCAGCAACGCCGCATCTGGTGCCACATAGTGGCCCAGCCGCAATTCCCGCATTACCATGTCAAGCGACTGCTCAAGCATGATCGATCGGGTCATGAACAGACCACTTTCAAACGACGCCGTGAAGATCGTCATGATAACCGGAATGGCCAAGACAAATTCAACTGTCGCCGTGCCTTCCTCGCGCCGCCAGGCACAAGCAATACGTTTCGCAATACGCATCATTGGGTCAACCTCAGCTGGCTGATGTTGGTTGCAATGGCACGGAATGCAGTCTTGATGTTGGAAGGCGTCGAAGAAAAGTAGTATGGGTTTTCACCGGTAGGCTGCAAAGGATCATAGCCAGACGTGCACTTCTTGATCTGCAGGGCTCCAGCGGCCGGTGCATCAAATGCGATGCCATAGATCACAATGTTCCGTTTGCCCTTTGCCAACGTACAAACGTCCTGCAATTGAGTGTCCATGGTGCCGGTGGGCGTCAAAGACCGGAAGTTCGTCATCCAGGTGCTGTAAAGTGACGTTCTTGTCGTATCGGTCCCAAGCGCGCGCGCGTATAGCTGCCATGCAACCCAGCTGACCCGCAGGTCTTTCCAGACAGTTTGCCACGACTGGGCGACCCCACTGCTATGCGCGGCACTTTTCCAAGCCTCAGCAGTGTTTGATCCATTCCGGCAATTCGTCGTGGTGCACAAGTGCGGCACGAAATACTCGTTCGTACCAGCAGCCGTTGGGCGCCCCGTTGTGTGCTTGACGGAATAATAGCCATCCGTACCCTTGTAGATTGGTGACGTGCCATCCTTGTAGGCATCGTTCATCCGCTCTTCGGCGAAGTGGCTACCATCGGTCATCAACACGATCACTTTCATCGCTTCTTCATCCGTGTAGTCGAATGGACGTACGTCAAAAGTCTCTGGAATAACGTCGTCGTCTGCCAATTCCGCAAAGATTGGCCGCGCCGCCGGGTCAAGAAGAGAAAGCCCCCACTTAAGGCCAGCGTTGATCGACGTAGCACCGATCGCATTCATATTGTTGATGTACCCTTGCAGGTCCGATATGTCGTTGATCGGCGGGCGGACAATATTGACAGCGGACGGCGGGCACCAACGGTTCGTGGAGACCGGGCCATTGCTACTGGTAGCTTGATATGAAGTCGATGTGGGAGCGGTCTGCGAATTGCCGGAGGCACCACTCATCGCAGAAAAGGTGTCTGCATAGGCCGTTGTCGGCAACACAACCGTGCGCGACATCTCTGTCGTTGTGTAGACACTGGCTGGCAGATCGACGCAAGCCGTGTCGGCCACGCCGGTAGGCAGTGTCACGTTGAACTTGGCGGCCATCGTCGGCCCAAGGTTCACCTGCCCATTGTACGGCACAAGCCCGATGGAAATGCGGTCCTCGCCATCACTGGACAGCACAGTATCCACAAACTCGCTTGCGGCAGATTTCAGGTTGGTCATCTTGGTGCCCGCCATCGAGCCCGAAACGTCCAGCACCAGCATGATTTCCACATTCGAAATACGCTGTTCAGCGGTCGATGCCCCGGGGGCCATAAATTCGTTGATCCCGATCATGTGCAAGAAGAACGGCTTGCTGTCGGCAACAGCGTTCGCGTTGACTTCGCGGAAGTTAAGCCCTTCGTCCACATTCACCGAAGTCAGGTAAGTCGTCATTCCCGCTTTGGCAAAGTAGTCCCGCACCACCGATTCAGGATCAAGGCTTTGCGACAGGCTGGCCGCCGCCAGGGTGGAGCGGTCAAGCGTGTTCTGCAATGTCGTCCGCGTCGTTTCATAGCGCATCAGATCGACAGCAATACCGCCCATCATCGCCATCAAAACGAACAGAATCAACGCAAAGATTATCATCGTGCCGCTTTCGTCTTTCGCGAAGCGTTGACGAGCACCCTTAATGGCGCGGTTCATGTGTGCTATCTCTGAAATACGTTTCAAAATTTGCGTCTCCATCACTCGTTCCTTTGCCGCCCGTCACCGTCACTACGGGACAGGCAACGCGGAATACTTTGGTCCGTTAAGCTTTTAATCGCCGAGGTAAGGCGGAAATATGGCGGATATCCGCCGATCTTGACTAAATTTGAGCCCCAAAGAAACACTGGGCCTGCGCCAATAGGATTGTTGATCGTTCTGTGACATTTTCTCCCGATCCGGGCCCCACAACCCTCGCGGCCATGCCTGATACGCAGCGCGCTCCTCGGTTGATCCGTTACAAATCGAATCACTTCCACAGCATTTTTTGCGACGAAGCGACAAACGCGGCCAAGTCGTGCCGCTTTTTTCAGCATTTTGCTAACAAGATGCCGTAAGGCTATCCGGATAGGCGCGATGACGCATCGCACCACCATGGGAGGACGGGAATGCAGCATAAAGGTGAGCCGAGCTTTAGAGAGTCGGTCGATTTGATGTTCAATCGTGCCGTGTCGCTGATGGACCTTAGCCCCGGTCTTGAGCAGAAGATCCGGGTTTGCAACTCCACCTACACGGTGCGATTCGGGGTGCGCCTGCGCGGCAAGATGGAAACCTTCACCGGCTACCGTTCCGTCCATTCCGAACACATGGAACCCGTCAAAGGCGGCATCCGCTTTGCGCTTTCCGTGAACCAGGACGAAGTCGAAGCGCTGGCTGCCCTGATGACCTACAAATGCGCGTTGGTCGAAACGCCGTTTGGCGGTGCCAAGGGTGGCCTTTGCATTGATCCACGCGCCTGGGATGAACACGAACTTGAACAGATTACCCGCCGTTTCGCCTACGAATTGATCAAGCGCGATCTGATCAATCCAGCGCAAAACGTTCCCGCCCCCGACATGGGCACGGGAGAGCGTGAAATGGCATGGATCGCCGATCAATATGCGCGCATGAACACCACCGACATCAATGCCAAAGCCTGCGTCACTGGCAAACCCCCCCACGCCGGCGGCATTCAAGGCCGGGTGGAGGCAACGGGCCGCGGTGTGCAATACGCCCTGCGCGAATTTTTCCGTCACAAGGAAGACGCCGCCAAGGCGGGTCTGTCCGGCGATCTTGATGGCAAGCGCGTGGTCGTGCAGGGTCTTGGCAATGTGGGCTATCACGCCGCCAAGTTTCTGTCCGAAGAAGATGGCTGCAAGGTCATCGCGATCATCGAGCGTGACGGCGGCTTGGTCGATGATAACGGCCTGAAAGTCGAAGACATCCACCAATGGATCGTCAAACACGGCACCATTAAGGGCTATCCCAACGCGACCCATGTCGAAGACGGGGTCTCCCTTCTGGAAACCGCCTGCGACATTCTGATCCCCGCCGCACTGGAAGGCGTCATCCACAAGGGCAACGCCCCCCGCATCCGGGCCCCGCTGATTATCGAAGCGGCAAATGGCCCGATCACCTTTGGCGGCGATGAAATTCTGCGCGCAAAAGGCACCGTCATCGTGCCCGACATGTACGCCAACGCGGGCGGCGTGACGGTTTCCTATTTCGAATGGGTCAAGAACCTGTCGCACATCCGCTTTGGTCGTATGCAACGGCGCGCCGAAGAGGCTCGCCACCATCTGCTGGTGAACGAACTTGAACGCCTGTCCAGTGACAAAGGCCTCGGCTGGACGATGTCGCCGGGTTTCAAAGAAAACTATCTGCGTGGTGCCGGTGAATTGGAACTGGTTCGTTCCGGCCTCGATGATACGATGCGCGGCGCCTATCAGGCAATGCGCGAGGTCTGGCATGGCCGAAACGATGTCGAAGACCTGCGTGTCGCCGCCTATCTGGTGTCTATCGGACGCGTGGCGAAGACGTATCAGACAAAAGGTCTATAAGCGCCGTGATGCTGTTTCCGTGATCTGGCTGCGCTGTGTCAGTCGGCGCAGATTGGGGGGAAATCCACATTCCCCCCCCCTGAAGTTGCCGCCTGCGACGCATTCTGTCGCAGGTGGGCAGTGTTTGTCGCCCCCGCCATTGAACTTCGCCGCCAAAGCCGGCTTTAATGGCCCCGCAATTCAAGGGGCAGCGAATGCGCTATTCTGGTCTAAAGGTCATCACTGAAGGCCTGTTCGGAAACAAAGGTTGGACGCCTGCTTGGCGCAACCCGGCCCCAAAGGCCGAATATGACGCGATCATCATCGGTGGCGGTGGCCACGGCTTGTCGACCGCGTTCTACCTTGCCAAGAACCACGGCCTGACCAACATCGCCGTGCTCGAAAAGTCGCACATCGGCTCCGGCAACATTGGTCGCAACACCACCATCGTGCGCGCCAATTACTTCCTGCCCGGCAACTCCGAGTTCTACTCCCACTCCCTGAAACTGTGGGAAGGCATGGAGGCGGAACTGAATTACAACGTCATGCATTCGCAACGGGGTCAGGTGGTGCTGTTCCACTCGGACGGCCAACGCGACGCCGCTGCCCGCCGAGGTAATGCGATGATCAATCAGGGTGACGATGCGATCCTTTTGGACCGAGATGGCATCCGTGAGGTGCTGCCCTATCTGGATTACGACCAAGCCCGCTTTCCGATCTATGGCGGGTTGCTGCATCCGCGCGGAGGCACCGCGCGGCATGATGCGGTGGCTTGGGGCTATGCGCGCGGGGCCGATCAGCGCGGCGTGGACTTGATCCAAAACTGCGAAGTGACTGGGATCGACATTGAAAACGGTGTCGTCAAAGGCGTGCAAACCACGCGCGGCGCGATCCGGGCCAAAAAAGTCGCCATCATTGTCGCGGGGCGTTCATCCCAAGTCGCCGCCATGGCCGGAATGCGCCTGCCCATCGAATCCCACATCCTGCAAGCCTTTGTCACCGAAGGGCTGAAACCCATCATCAACCACGTCATCAGCTTCGGCATGGGCCACTTCTACATCAGCCAGTCCGACAAGGGCGGTCTAGTGTTCGGCGGCGACCTCGACTTTTACGCCAGCTACGCCGCGCGCGGCAACCTGCCGATGGTCGAACATGTGATGGAGGCGGGCATGACCCTGATGCCAATGATCGGCCGCGCAAAAGTGCTGCGATCTTGGGGCGGCATCATGGATATGACGCCCGATGGCAGCCCCATCATCGACAAGACCCATATCGACGGCCTTTTCATCGACTGTGGCTGGAACTACGGCGGCTTCAAAGCCGTCCCGGCCTCGGGTTGGTGCATGGCCCACCTGATGGCCTCTGGCGAGTCGCACGATTACGCCAGACGCTTCAAACTCAACCGCTTTGCCACAGGGCATCTTCTTGACGAAGAAGGCACCGGGGCGCAGCACAATTTGCATTGAGGGTTTCGCAATGACGCAAATAACAAATCACCCTCACCCTCTCCCACAGGGGGAGAGGGGGCGACCAGCGTCGCTTTACTTCACTGCCTCCTCTTCCATTGTGGGAGAGGGGCAGGGTGAGGGGATGATAAGGAACATATAATGCGCATACCTTGCCCCCTGTGCGGCCCTCGCGATCGGCGTGAATTCTACTATTACGGCGCGGAGGATTTCGTGCATCGCCCCGCCCCTGACGCCCCACTTGAGGCTTGGGACAATCACCTGCATCTGCGCGACAACCTGGCTGGCCTCACCAAAGACCTGTGGTATCACGAAACCGGCTGCGGCCAGTGGCTGCTGCTAACCCGCAACACCGTCACCCACGACATCCTCTCCGCCGAACTGGTCGCCGACCGCAAGGTGCCCGCACTATGAGAATTGACGGCAAAGGCCTGATCGACCGCAACACGCCGCTTGGTTTCCGCTTCGACGGGCGCGATTACATCGGCCTGCAAGGGGATACCCTGTCATCAGCCCTGATGGCCAACGGCGTCAAACTGATCGGGCGCAGCTTTAAATACCACCGCCCGCGCGGTGTGCTGACCGCTGGTTCCGAAGAACCGAATGCGCTGGTCGAAATTCACGAAGGCGGCCAACAAACCCCCAATGTCCGCGCCACCACGCAGGAACTGTTCGCAGGCCTTGATGCCCGCAGCCAGAACCGCTTCCCCTCCCTGAAATACGATCTTCTCGCGGTGAACGACCTCGCCGCTCCCTTCCTAAGCGCCGGTTTCTACTACAAAACCTTTATGTGGCCGCGCGCCTTTTGGGAACGCCTGTATGAACCAATGATCCGCCGCGCTGCAGGCCTTGGCCGCCTATCCGGCAACCACGACCTGGGCACCTACGAACAAGCCTTCGCCTTTTGCGACCTACTGGTCATCGGCGCTGGGCCCACTGGTTTGATCGCCGCCCTAACCGCCGCCCGCGCCGGGGCTGATGTGATCCTAGCGGACGAAGACTCCACAATGGGCGGGCGGTTGCTATCGGAAACCTTACAGATAAACGGCACACCCGCTACCAACTGGGCCGACGCTGTACTGGCCGAACTTGAAGCCATGCCCAATGTCCGCCTGATGACCCGCACCACCGTCACCGGCGCTTATGACCACGGCACCTACTCGGCACTAGAACGCGTCGGTCTGCACCTTCCCGCCCGTGACGGCCTGCCGCGCGAATGCTTTTGGCGTATCACCGCAAGGCAAGCCATCCTCGCTTCCGGTGCCCTCGAACGTGCTATTGCGTTTGAAGATAACGACCGCCCCGGCATCATGATGGCCTCGGCCATCCGCACCTACCTGCACTGCTACGGGGTCGCCGCAGGCAAACGTGTCACCATTTTTGCCAACAACGATGACGCGCGCCGCACTGCCCGCGATCTGATCGCCTCCGGCGTTCAGGTTGCCGCCATCATCGACAGCCGCCCCGACGCATCCGCCATCGAGGATTGCCCGGTTTACCTAGGTGCCACCGTCACCGGCACAACTGGCCGCCAAGCGCTAAGGTCCATCACGATCGCCCACGCTGGCGGCACCGCCCAAATAGAAACTGATTGCTTGGGCCTGTCCGGCGGTTGGAACCCATCTCTGCACCTGACGTGCCACATGAACGGCCGCCCGGCCTGGAACGCCGACATCGCCTCATTCGTCCCATCGGCCGGGTCCGTTCCCGGCCTCACCGCTGCCGGGTCCGCTGCGGGCTATTTTTCCACCCAAACATGCCTGACAAACGGCATCGCCGCCGCAAATGGCGCGCTATCGGCGCTGGGTCGGAAAACCCAAACCGTAAAACCGCCAACCGCCGAAGACGCGCCATACTTGCTGCAACCGCTCTGGTCCGTGCCCGGCAAAGGCCGCGCATGGCTCGATTTCGCCAATGATGTCACTGTCAAAGATGTGCAGCTATCCGCACAAGAAGGCTTTGCATCCGTCGAGCATATGAAACGCTATACCACTCAAGGCATGGCCCCTGATCAGGGCAAAAACTCCAACGTCGCAGCGCTCGCCGTTCTGGCCGATGCCACCGGTCGCGGCATCCCCGAAACCGGCATCACCACCTTCCGCCCGCCTTACGTTCCCGTTTCTATCGCCGCCATGGGGGCAGGGGGGCGCGGCGCAGGCTTTGCCCCGCAACGCTTCATGACCTCCGACCAAGCCAGCCGAGATCGTGGAGCGCCGATGATCGAAGCTGGCCTATGGTATCGCCCCAGCTATTTCCCAAGACCGGGCGAGACGACATGGCAACAGACCTGCAATCGCGAGGTAAACATGGTCCGCGGCACCGTCGGCATCGCTGATGTGTCAACCTTGGGCAAGATAGATATCCAAGGCAAAGACGCCGCCCGCTTCCTCGATTTCGTCTATGCCAACACCTTCTCGACCCTACCCGTCGGCAAAGTGCGCTACGGCCTGATGCTGCGCGAAGACGGTCATGTTCTGGATGACGGCACCACCGCCCGCCTTGGCGAAAACCACTACCTGCTAACCACCACCACCGCCGCCGCTGGCCCCGTCATGCGCCATCTCGATTTCGTCCACCAAGCCTACTGCGCCAGTTGGGATCTGCGCCTTATCTCGGTGACGGAATCTTGGGCTCAATTCGCCATCGCCGGGCCAAAAGCCCGCGCCTTGCTCACCTCGATGCTCGATCACGACCCCGCACTGCCCTTCATGGGCGTCGCGCCAGTCACGGTGCAAGGCGTGCAAGCGCGCCTGTTCCGCATCTCATTCTCCGGCGAGGAAGGCTACGAGATTGCCGTCCCCGCCCGCTACGGCGAGGCGCTGTTCCGCGATCTTCTTGCCCGTGCCGAAACGATCGGCGGCGGCCCCTACGGGATGGAGGCGCTGAACGTCCTGCGCATCGAAAAGGGCTTCATCACCCACGCCGAAATTCATGGTCGGATCACGGCCTATGATATCGGCATGGAAAAGATGGTATCGGCCAAGAAAGACTGCATCGGCAGGGCCCCGGCCACCCGCCCCGGCATGACAGGCCCCGACCGCGAACAGCTTGTAGGCCTTCGCCCGATCGCCACCACCGCCATTTCCGCCGGCGCACACCTGTTCAAAACCGGCGATCCGGTGCACCGCACCCATGATCAGGGCTATGTCACTTCGGTGGGTTATTCCCCCACGCTGAACACTTGGCTGGGTTTGGCGTTCCTGAAAGATGGCCGCGCACGGCATGGCGAAACTATTCGCCTTGTTGATCATCTGCGCGATATTGATTGCCTGTGCACCGTCAGTGATCCGGTATTTTTCGATAAGGAAGGGACCAAACTTCGTGCCTGAACTGATTGCAAAATCCCCGCTGTCCGACATCACGCCAATCACCCTTGGCGGTCTGCGCCTGTCCGAACTGGCGCTTGGCCCCATCACTTCCATCGCGCCCTTGCCCGGTCAGGACAAAGCTGTTGGCAAGGCGCTGAAACCGCTTGGCCTCACCTTTCCTGCCCCCAATACCTTCGCCAGCGCCGCCGAGGCCAAACTGGTCTGGACCGCCCGCAATCAAGCCTTCCTGATCGGTGTCGCCGCCCCAAATGCCATGCCCGGTGCCGCTCTGACAGACCAGTCCGACGGCTGGGCTGGGCTGCGCATCGAAGGTCCAACTACAGCCGACGCTCTGATGCGGCCGTACCCATTGGATCTGCGCCTAAAATCCTTCCCCGTCGGCACCGCCGCCCGCGCGCCGCTTAACCACATGCAATCGGTTCTGATGCGCACCGCCCCCTACGCCTTCGACCTGCTGGTATTCCGCTCCATGGCCCGCACCGCCTGGCACGAGATTGAGGCCGCCATGCGAACCCTCGCCGCCCGCGCAGCCCTCGGCTAACCACCAATCGCCTCGCGCCACGCCCGGGCATAGGCACGATAAAAATCCCCATCCCCGGCCTGCATGGTTGCCACCAACGGCGGCGCACTTTCGGCCCGACCAAACAACAACGCCGCCCCGATGCTGGTTCCGGTCTGCGACGCCGCCCGCAGAACCTGTCGCCCACTGGCCGCCGCCAGCATCCGGCAATAGGCGGCATTCGTGGTAAACGGCCCCTCCACAATCACCGGCCCCGCAGCCCCAGTCAGCACCAAACACTCCGCCGTCATCAACGCCAGATAGAACGACAGTGCCACCTCTCGGACCCCTTCGCCAAACCCGCCGAGGTCTTCACTCCACCTCATCTTGCGCCCCGGAAACGGCCCGCCATCCGCCACCACCGACGGCCAAAGCATCAGACCCGCCGCCAAAACCGCCGCCTCATCCGCCGTCGTCGGCACCACCGACCGTCCGGCCCGGATCACCTCATATTCCCTGCCGCCCATGAACCGCGCCGAAGGCACCGCCCGCCCGTCCGCAGCCACATTCACCAGCATATCGCGCGCCGCATCCAGCACGGGTGCTGCCCCCCCCACCGCCATGCACACAACCCAAGTGCCAGTCGAAACCACCGCAAACGCCCCGCTTTGCGTCAGCAGATGCGGCAACAACGACGCATTGCTATCATGAATGCCGCAAACCACCGGTGTTCCCGCCGCCACCCCCGTCGCCGCAGCCACCTCTGGCAGCAGGACCCCCAAAACCTCATCCGGCAGGCGGGCCTCGGCGATCTTGCCCGCCAACCCCAACTGCTCCACCAGCCCCGAAAATCGCCCCGCCCCCGGTTCCCACAAATCCGTATGGCACCCCAGCGAACACACATCGCACGCCAAGACCCCGGTTAAGCGATGACCCCAATACTGCGGCCATGTCACCACGCTCTGCACCCGGTCCGCCAACCCCGCATCCCGCGCAAGCAGCCAATGCAACTGCGCCCCAAGGTTCAATCCCACGCCCAACCGGGGCGACCCCGTCACCGCAAAATCCGGCCGCAGCGCATTATACGCTACCGTCGTTTCCGCTGGCCCATTATGCTCATAATCCAGCACCGGCGTGGCCAGCGTCCCATCCGCGCCTAGCAACGCCGCACACGCCCCATGCGTCGTCACTGAAACGCCCTCCACCCCATGCGACGCCTGAAACGCCCGCAACCCGTCCAGCACAAACGCCCAAATCCCCTCCGTATCAAAATGCGGATACGGTGGCCCCGCCAGCACTCGGTTCGGCCGCGTCAATACCGCCAGCTCCACCATCTGGGCCCGGTCCACCAGCGCCAGCTTCGCATTGGTCTTGCCAATGTCGATCACCGCAATATGGCGCGGAGCCCCACTCATGGCATATGAAACAGCGGCACCAGCGGCACCGCCACGGGTTCTTTGTCCGCAGCCACCTGCATGATATCCGCCATATGCGCCCACCACCGCTGCATCACCGGGCTGTTCGGCAAATCATCCATGCCATGCCCGGCGCTGCGCGTCAGAACCCCGAACAGCAACCGCGTTTCCCGGTCCAGATAGATCGAGTAATCGCTGACCCCCGCGCCGTGCAGCAGCTCCACTAATTCCGGCCAAATCGCATCATGGCGGCGCTTGTATTCCGCCTCCATCCCCACGTTCAGGCGCATCCGAAAGGCGTACCGCTCCATCCTATCGCCACCTCGCCCACAGCCGGGGCAGTGCGATCACCCCGATCAACAAGAGCCCGATGAAGATCGACATCACAATCCCCGGCACATTCAACAGGCCAAAGCCAAACGTCACCAACCCCATCACAAACGCGGCCAGCACCACGCCCGGAATCGTCCCCGATCCGCCCAGAATGTTCACGCCGCCCAGCACCACCATCGTCACCACCTCCAGCTCCCACCCGGTGGCAATCGAAGGTCGCGTCGACCCCAGCCGAGACGTCAGACACACCGCCGCGATCCCCGACATCACGCCCGTCAGCAAAAACAGAATAAACCGCACCCGGTTGACCCTGATCCCCGAAAACAGCGCCGCCGTCGGGTTATTGCCAATCGCATAAACCGTGCGGCCAAAGTTCGTCCGGTGCAAAAGCGCCCAGTAAATCACCGCCAAAACCGCAAACAACACCAGTTCGAACGAGAAGACCCACCAGACATATCCCTGTCCAAAGTAAGCAAATTCCTTTGGATAGCCGGTAAACGCCTTGTCGCCCAAAACGATGTAACTGATGCCGCGAAACAAGCTCATGGTGCCGATTGTCACCACAATAGACGGCAGGCCCATCCGTGCCACCAAGACGCCGTTCACCGCCCCGCAGACCAACCCTGTGGCGATCCCCACCGCCACCAGCCCCGGCACGCCAACCCCCGCCTCCATCGCCAGCCCCATCGCGGTCGATGCCAGCGCGATGATCGACGCCACCGAAAGATCAATCTCCCCCGCCACGATCAACATCGCCATCGCAAAGGCAATCATCGCCTTTTCGGTAAAGTTGAACGTCGCATCGCTCAGGTTCCACGGGTCAAGAAAGTAGGGCGAGGCGAAAGAATTCAGAATGAATATCCCAACCGCCACCACCAATAGCAGCGCTTCCCAGCTTTTCAACGCCCAGCCAAATCGGCTGGTCAACCGGTCCGGAATCACTCTGCTCTGCAAAACACTCATCCCCGCACCTCTGCATCGCGCAAGATAATCCGGCCCGCGCGCCGCCCCTGCTGCGCATTAAACGCCACTGCCAGAATGATCGCCAACCCCGAGATTGCCAGCTGCCAGAACGGTGAAATCCCCACCACCGGCAGCGCATTCTTGATCACCCCAAGGAACAGCGCCCCAAGCAATGCACCCCCAACCGACCCGATCCCCCCAGCGATGGACACTCCGCCAATGACGCAGGCCGCAACCACATCCAGTTCAAACCCGCCTGCCACATCGACATACGCCACTGCGTAGCGCGCCACCCAAAGATACCCCACCAACCCCGCCAACGCGCCAGAAATCACAAACGCGGTGCACTGCACCCGCCCTACGTCGATCCCGGTGTAAACTGCCGCATGCGGGTTGCCGCCCACTGCATAGAAACTACGCCCCAACGCCGTTCGGCCCAGCAGCACCGCAAAGGCACCCAAGCAAACTATCGCAACCCAGCCCATCACCGGCAGACCCAGAAACACCACGCGCGGCAGCGCCTTGAAGCCATCTGTCATCTCATGCGCGTTGATCCATTTGCCGTCTGACATCAGAAAAATCACACCGCGATAAATTGTCATTGTGCCAAGTGTCACCACAATGGGCGGGATCGACAGCTTCCAGACGAATAGTCCGTTGATCAGCCCCAACGCCGCCCCCAACGCCACCACCGCCAGCACGATCACTGGCAAAGGCACGCCCGCGCCATTCATCATCGCGGCCACCATGCCCGTCAGCGCAAGGTTTGCCGCCACCGACAGATCAATGCACTTGGTCAAAATCACGATCATCTGCCCTAAGGCCAGAATGATCAGCGGTGAAGTATCATTGAAGACATTCGCCAGATTGCGCGGCGTCACAAACCCCGGAAACCGGAACGCGATCAGCGCAATCAGCGCCAGTATCACCGCCGACAACAGCCCTTCACGCGATGCAACAAAGCGCTTCATGCTGCCACCTCGGCAATGCCCGCCGCCGCCCGCACCAACCGCTCGGGCGTCATATCCGCCCCTGCCACCTCATCCACAATCCGCCCCTCGCGCATCACGATCACCCGGTCCGACATGCCCAAAACCTCAGGGATTTCCGATGAAACCATAATCACCGCCAACCCTTCTGCCGCCAACTCCGCCATAAATTCATGCACTGCCGCCTTGGACCCTATATCGATGCCTTTGGTGGGTTCATCCAAGATGATCACCCGCGGCTTGGTCGCCAGCCACTTGGCAATCACCACCTTTTGCTGATTGCCGCCCGACAATAGACCAACATCCTGATCCAAACTCGCGGCCCGCAGATCAAGCCGTTGCGTATACTCCCGCGCCAATGCAAACTCCTGCGCCAGCCGCAAAAAACCCGCCCGCGATGTCTGCCCCAAAGACGGCAGCGTGACATTCTGGAATATCGGCAGCCCCTTCACCGCGCCTTGCTTGCCGCGATCCTCCGGCACGTAGACGATGCCGTTTTCAATCGACTCGGCGGTGGACCGGATCACCACCACCTTGTCATCAATCCGGCAGGCCCCCTTCGAGGGCCGCGTGATCGCAAAAATCGCCTGCATCACCTCAGACCGCCCCGCGCCCACCAACCCGTAAAACCCAAGGATTTCCCCCCGCCGCAGGGTAAAACCAATATCGGCAAATTCCGTCGGATGGCTGTATCCGGCCACCGTCAGAACCGGCTCGCCGACATTGTGGCTGCGCTTGGGGAAAATCTGATCCACGGCGCGGCCAACCATCATCTGCACCAGTTTGCCTTCGGTCACGTCCGCCATCAGACCCGCCCCGATGAAGGCCCCATCGCGGAACACGGTGTAGCGGTCGGCAATCCTGAACACCTCATCAAACTTGTGGCTGATGAACAAAATCGCCTTGCCCTCGGCTTTCAGCTTTTCAACCAAATCGTATAACTCACTGATTTCCTTATAGCTCAGTGCTGCCGTCGGCTCGTCCATGATCACCACGCGCGCATCAACCGACAGCGCCCGCGCAATCGCCACCAGATGTTTCGACGCAATCCCCAAATCCCGCAGCTTCACCTCGGGGTCCAGATCTGCCCCAATCCGCGCCAATAATTCCCGCGCCCGCGCATTCATCGCGGCCCAGTCCATCAACCCGAACCGGCCGCGTGGCGCATGGCCCAGAAAGATATTCTCGGCCACGCTCAATTCATCAAACAGCACCGTTTCTTGGTGGATCGCCGTCACCCCCGCATCCGATGCGGCGTGGGGTGAGCCAAAAGTTACCGTCTGCCCATCCACCTCGATAACCCCCGCATCGGGCTGATAAATCCCCGTCAGCACCTTCACGATGGTCGATTTACCCGCCCCGTTTTCACCGACCAGCGCCGTCACTTGACCAGCGTAAAGCTCCAATGAAACCTCCGACAAGGCCTTCACCCCGGGGAAGCTCTTGGAAATACCTGAAAGGCGCAGCACGGGCGTGGCAGCGGTCATGGGATCATCCAACTATCGGAAAAAATGAAAGTGCCCGGCGCGCACGTTACGCGCCGGGCCATCGTCAAATCAGAAGATCGACTTGAACTCAGCAATATTCGACTTGTCATAAGTGAACGGGTCAGACATCGCCGCCTCATTATTGTCGTCCAGCGTCGCGGAACCCATGCGTCCCATCGGAATGGATGCACCCGGTTTTGCTTCCGCCCCGTTCGAGATGTTGTAAGCCAGCATCGTCGCTGCATACCCCAGATCAATCGGGTTCCAGATTGCGAACGAAATCGTCGCCCCCGATTCCACTGCGCCGGCCATTTCCGATGGCAACCCAAGCCCCGTCACATTGACCTTGCCGATCAGCCCAGCATCCGTCACCGCCTGAGATGCGGCCAGAATACCAACTGTCGTCGGTGCAATGATCGCCTTCAAGTTCGGATAGCTGGCGATAAGCCCCTGTGCTTCGCGGTAGGATTTGTCGGCCAGATCGTCGCCGTAAACCGTCGCCACCAGATTGACCCCGGGATAGTTGCCCATCACCTTGGTCATTTCCTCGATCCAGGCATTCTGGTTCGTCGCTGTCGCCGATGCCGACAGTACGGCCACATCACCACCATCCGGCATATGATCCGCAGCCAGCTTGATGATCGTGTTGCCGATCAAGGCGCTGGACGATGGGTTCAAATGCATCTGACGGCCTTCTTTGGCCACGCCCGAATCCCACGAGATAACCGTAATCCCGCGTTCCATCGCCTTTTGCAGGGCAGGGGCCACTGCATCGGGGTCATTCGCCGAGATCGCAATCGCATCCACACCCTGCGCGATCAGCGCGTTGATCACTTCGATCTGGCCTTCTGCGGTCGTATCCGTTGGCCCGGTGTAGATGATCTCGACTTCGCCCAATTCCTTGGCCGCTTCTTCCGCACCCTTGGCTGCGGCTTCAAAGAACCCGATGCCAAGCGCCTTCACTACCAACGCGATCCGCTTGGTTTCCGCCTGAGCCGCCCCTGCCAAAAGAATCGAAGCAAGTGCCGCTGTCGTAAGTGCCTTCTTCAAAATGCTCATGTTGTCCTCCCTAGAGCCATCGTTGCACCGCCCGCTATCCTTCGCGCGCGGCGTTCTTCCTGTCGGCGGCAGCAACCTGTGCCACGATCAGCCGTATATCCGCCGCCGCCAGCATCTGTGCCTCGCGGTCGCTGATCCCATCATCGGTAATCACCGTATGGATACGCGACAGCGGGCACAAAATCAGGCTGGACCGGTTGCGAAATTTCGATGAGTCAACCAATACAATCAGCTCGTCCGCCTGACCAATCAGCTTTTGTTCCGCCTGAATAAGCAGCGGGTCCGCTTCCATCAGGCCAAGTGCCCCAAGCCCCTGCGCGCCCATGAACATGCGCTGCGCATAGAAATTGCGCGTCACGTCATTGTCGAACGGAGAAAGGATAATATTCTGCTCTCGGTAGATCGCCCCGCCTGACAGCAGAATAGTATTCTTTGAGTGCTTCAGAAGATGCTCGGCAATGGGGAAAGAGTTGGTAAAGACCTGCATCCGGCGCGCCGACAGCGGATGCACCATCTGAAACGTCGTCGTCCCACCATTGATGATAATCGCGTCGCCATCATCGCACAGATCAACCGCCGCCCGCGCAATCGCACGTTTCGCTGCAATGTTCATGCCTTCGTTCACGCTGAACGGTCGCCCCGCCAGCCCCACGAACTGCGGTGGTGTAATTGCCTCGGCTCCACCCCGCACTCGGCGCAATTTCTTTTGCACATGCAGCGTGGCAATATCGCGCCGGATCGTCGCCTCGGATGATCCCGTCAAGGAAACCAGATCCGTCACCGTTGCCAGTGGCCGTTCCTGAATTGCCGACAGGATGATTCGATGACGCTCGCTTTCGTGCATTATTCTCTCCCCAAACCAAAAACTTCCACCGATTCCAATCATTGTCAATCATTTTCAATCACGGAGTGACGTTTGCAGGTGCAGCATGATTGAAGTTGACCGTTTTTGATTGACATTTGCCGCGCGCTTGGCAAGTTTTAGTCAGTTGCGCGCGCTGCCACCTGCCGCGCTGAGGAGGGATTTGATGTCAAACACCACCGCCGATGCTCGGCTCGCAAGCCTTTGGGATGACAGCAAAGCCGCCCAAATGTCAGAGCCTGAAAAGCTGCTCTACCGCTCCAATCTTCTCGGGTCGGACAAGCGAATCACAAACTACGGCGGCGGCAATACATCGGCCAAAGTCATGGAAACCGATCCGCTGACTGGCCAAAAGGTGCAGGTGCTGTGGGTCAAAGGCTCTGGCGGCGATGTCGGCTCTATCAAGATGGACGGCTTTGCCACCCTCTATATGGACAAGCTGACCGCCCTGCGCGGCATCTACAAAGGCGTGGCTTATGAGGATGAAATGGTCGGCCTGCTGCCGCATTGCACCTTCAATCTGAACACCCGGGCGGCATCAATCGACACGCCGCTGCACGCCTATGTGCCGCGCAAACACGTAGATCACATGCACCCCGATGCGATCATCGCGATTGCTGCATCGCAGAATTCGCGTGACCTGACCCAGCAGATTTTTGGTGACGAGATCGGATGGCTGCCTTGGAAACGCCCCGGATTTGAGCTCGGCCTATGGCTGTCAGACTTCTGCGCCAAAAACCCATCCGCCAAAGGCGTTGTGCTGGAAAGCCACGGTCTTTTCACATGGGATGATGACGCCAAAGCCTGCTACGAGTTGACCCTGCGCATCATCAACCGCGCGATGGATTGGTTCGCTGATGCCACCAAAGGCAAAACCATCTTCGGCGGTGCCGCCCACCAAAGCCTGCCTGCACCAGATCGCCGCGCCGTCGCCGCCCGTCTGATGCCTGCTATCCGCGGCATGATTTCTGCCGATCACCACATGGTTGGTCATTTCGATGACTCCGCCGCCGTGCTGGAATTCGTCAATGCCAAGGGGATGGTGCCCTTGGCCGCCCTCGGCACATCCTGCCCCGACCATTTTCTGCGCACAAAAATCCGGCCTCTCGTGGTGGGCTTCACCCCCGCCAAACCCGACATCGACGCAACACTTGCCGCCCTCGCGGGCCAAATCGCCACTTACCGCGACGATTACGCCGCCTATTACACCCGCTGCAAACACGCCAATTCCCCCGCCCTGCGCGATCCAAACGCCGTGGTCTATCTGATCCCCGGCGTCGGTATGATCACCTTCGCCAAAGACAAAGCCACCGCCCGAATCTCGGGCGAGTTTTATATCAACGCAATCAACGTGATGCGTGGTGCGGATACCGTATCCACCTATTGCGGCCTGCCTGAACAAGAGGCGTTCGATATCGAATACTGGCTGCTAGAAGAAGCAAAGTTGCAGCGCCAGCCAAAGCCCAAATCCCTTGCGGGCCGCGTGGCCTTCGTCACCGGTGGGGCAGGGGGCATCGGTGCCGCCACGGCAGACCGTTACCTGCGCGAAGGTGCCTGCGTGATGCTGGCGGATATTGACGAGGCGGCCCTCGCCGCCACCTCCGAAAGTCTTAGCCAACGCCATGGCCGGGATGTCGTCCGAACCGTCCGAATGGACGTAACCGATGAAACCGCCGTTATCGCCGCCGCCGCTCAGACCGCGGTCGAGTTTGGCGGCATCGATATTCTCGTGTCCAACGCTGGTATCGCTTCGTCGGCACCCATCGAAGACACGACACTGGCGCTGTGGAACAAGAACATGGACATCCTCTCCACCGGCTATTTCCTTGTCAGCCGCGA
Source organism: uncultured Alphaproteobacteria bacterium (assembly GCA_963708425.1). Classification (GTDB taxonomy): domain Bacteria; phylum Pseudomonadota; class Alphaproteobacteria; order Rhodobacterales; family Rhodobacteraceae; genus JACMNW01. Next base: position 812,926 of record OY970206.1, on the reverse strand, counting down.
GGCGTTCAAACTGTTCCGCGTCCAAAACATCGGCGGGGCTGTGGTCTTTGTCGCCTCCAAGAACGGCCTCGCCGCCAGCCCGAACGCCTCGGCCTATTGCACCGCCAAAGCCGCCGAAATTCACCTCGCCCGCTGCTTGGCACTGGAAGGGGCAGAGGCTGGCATTCGCGTCAACGTCGTTAACCCCGACGCCGTTTTGCGCGGATCAAAGATCTGGTCCGGCGATTGGCTGACCCAACGCGCCAGCACTTACGGCAAGGATAAGGAGGGCTTGGAAGAAATGTACCGCCAACGCAGCCTTCTGAAACGCTCCGTCCTTCCCGAAGACATCGCCGAGGCCGCCTATTTCCTCGCCTCCGACCTTTCTGCCAAATCGACCGGAAATATCCTGAATGTCGATGCTGGCAACGTTCAGTCTTTCACGAGGTAGCCATGATCACCGCATCCCTGATAGCCTCCGAAAACGCTCGCGGCGCCAACGCCCTGCAAACGGATTATGACAGTTTGGGCGAACGCCTGTCCCGCCTTGGCATAGACATCGACGCCGTCAAAGCCCGCGTTGCCAACTACTCCGTCGCGCTCCCCTCTTGGGGCGTCGGCACCGGCGGCACCCGCTTCGCCCGCTTCCCCGGCCCGGGCGAGCCGCGCCATATCTTCGACAAACTGCAAGACTGCGGCGTCATCCAATCGCTGACCCGCACCACCCCAACCGTCTCTCTGCACATCCCATGGGACAAAGCCCCACCTGCCGACCTGCTTGCCGCCGCCGCCGAACAGGGCCTCGGGTTCGACACGATGAACTCCAACACCTTTCAGGATCAGCCCAACCAAACCCACAGCTACAAATTCGGCTCATTGTCGCATAAAGACAAAGAAACCCGCCAGCAGGCCATCGATCACAACATAGAATGTATCGAAATTGGCAAAATGCTTGGCTCCAAGGCCCTGACGGTATGGATCGGTGATGGCTCCAACTTCCCCGGCCAAACCGATTTTACCAAGCAATTCGAACGCTACCTGGACGCCATGCGCGCTATCACTGCCGCCTTGCCCGCCGATTGGCGCATTTTCTCTGAACACAAAATGTACGAACCTGCCTTCTATTCCACCGTCGTGCAGGATTGGGGCACCAACTACCTGATCGCGCAGGAGCTAGGGCCAAAAGCCTTCTGTCTCGTCGATCTCGGCCACCACGCCCCCAACGTGAACATCGAAATGATCGTCGCCCGCCTGATCCAGTTTGGCAAACTGGGCGGCTTCCACTTCAACGACAGCAAATATGGCGATGATGATCTGGATACCGGCTCAATCGACCCCTACCGCCTGTTCCTCGTCTTCAACGAACTGGTCCCTGCCGAAGGCAAACCCGGCTTCACCCCGTCGCACATGCTGGATCAATCGCACAACGTCACCGATCCCATCGAAAGCCTGATGGTCAGTGCCATGGCCGTCCGCCGCGCCTATGCAAATGCCCTGCTGGTTGATCGCCCGGCCCTTGCTGGCTTCCAAGAAGAAAACGATGCCCTGATGGCGACAAATACCCTGCAAACCGCCTTTCGAACTGATGTGGAGCCAATCCTCGCCATGGCCCGGGTTGAGGCTGGCGGCGCAATCGACCCCATCGCCACCTACCGCGCCTCTGGCTACCGCGCGTCGGTCGCCAAAATCCGCCCGGCCGTGTCCGGCGCTGGCGGTGGCATCGTCTGACCACTGGACTTGGGGGGCGGCAGACCCGATATAAAGGGTATGAGTTTACCCCCCGGTTTCATAGATGAACTGCGCACCCGCGTATCACTTTCGTCCGTCGTCGGGCGCAAAGTCACATGGGATTTGCGCAAATCGAACCAAGGTAAGGGCGACATGTGGGCCCCTTGCCCGTTCCATCAGGAAAAATCCGCCAGCTTCCACGTAGATGACCGCAAGGGCTATTACTATTGCTTCGGCTGCCACGCCAAAGGCGACGCTGTCAGCTTCGTGAAAGAAACCGAAAACGTCGGTTTCCTCGAAGCCGTCGAAATCCTTGCCCGCGAAGCAGGCATGCCAATCCCCGCCCGTGATCCGCAAGCCGCGCAAAAAGCCGACCGTCGCACACAGCTATCCCAAGTGCTCGATGAGGCGATCAAATGGTTCCGCCTGCAACTGCGGTCCACCGCCGGTTCCGCCGCCCGCGAGTACATCACCAAACGCCGCATTTCCCCCGAAGGCCAGGACCGCTTTGAAATCGGCTTCGCCCCAGACCTGCGCCAAGGCCTGTTCACCACCCTAACCGCCAAAGGCATCGCCCCCGACCTGATCATCGACGCAGGCCTCGCCATCAAACCCGACGATGAGCCAGGCAAATCAAACCAACCCTACGACCGCTTCCGTGGCCGCATCATCTTTCCGATCCGCGATGCCCGTGGCCGCGCCATATCGCTGGGTGGCCGCGCGATGGACCCGAACGCCCGCGCCAAATACCTGAACGGCCCCGAAACCGAGCTGTTCGACAAAGGCCGCAGCCTCTACAACATGGGCCCCGCGCGTGAAGCCGCTGGCAAAGGCAAACCTCTGATCGTCGCCGAAGGCTACATGGACGTGATCGCCCTGTCCGAAGCAGGCTTCACCGCCACAGTCGCTCCCTTGGGCACGGCAGTCACCGAAGACCAACTTCGTTTGATTTGGCGCATTCACCCCGAACCGATCATCGCGCTGGACGGTGATAAAGCCGGCATCGCCGCCGCGCTGCGCGTCATTGATCTGGCCCTGCCAGTGCTAGAGGCGGGGCAGGGCCTGCGCTTTGCCATCCTGCCCACCGGGCTTGATCCCGATGATCTGATCAAAGCCCAAGGTGCCCCCGCCATGAGCCGCGTGCTCGATGCCGCCCAACCCATGGTCAACCTGCTATGGACCCGCGAAACCGAGGGCCGCAGTTTCGATAGCCCCGAACGCAAGGCGACACTTGATAAGACGCTCCGCGCCGCCTTGAAACGCATCAAAGATCCCTCCATCCGTGGCCACTACGGCGAGGAAATCAAGCGCCTGCGCTGGGATCTCTTCGGCACTCGCCCCGCCAATCCTAACGCCACAAAGGGTCGCAAAGCCTACCAACCGCCAACCGCCCCCCTCGCCAGCACGCGCGCCTCATTCCTCGCCAGTGGCGATGACCAGCCCGACGATACTCTGCGCGAAGCCGTCATCCTCGCCACCCTCATCGTGCATCCCGGCCTGATCCACCGCTTCGAATCCACCCTCGAACGGCTTGATCTGACCGGCACCGATCACAACCGCCTGCGAGATTGCTTGCTGACCCACGCCTCAGAAACCCCGATTGATCTGCGCAATTCTCTGCAACAAGCTGCGCACGGTGCTCTTGAAACCCTGTTCGCGCGGACCCACGTCCAGATTGCACCGCCCGTGCGCAATACCGACGATACAGAATTGGCCATGCTTTGTCTGGCCGAGGAACTCGCGAAACTGGATGCACACCGTGGGGCAAGAAAAGAGATTGAAGATGCGGTTGAAGATCTGTCCGGTTTGGCCGACGAAGGGCTAACGTGGCGACTTTCACAGGCGGTACTTGCCCGCCACCGTGCCGACAATCCACCCCGAGAAGACGCAACCGATTTGGGCGAAGACCGCTCAGCCCTGTCAAAACACCTACAAAATCTGATTGATGGCGAAATCTGGGTAAAGAAAAAGGGTTGATCCCCTTTCCCCCCGCGTGATTCGCGTTATTGATTCGATTTGACTGGACCCGATTCGCGGCGATTCGGCCCGCGCCGCCCGTGAGGAGCACCCATGGCACCTAAAGACACTGACGAGACCAAACCAGAAGAGCAGGATGCCGAAGCCTCGCTTGATATGAGCCAGGCCGCCGTCAAGCGGATGATCGCGGACGCCCGCGAACGTGGCTACATTACTTATGATCAGCTGAACGCCGTCCTGCCGCCTGAACAGGCCTCGTCCGAGCAAATCGAAGACGTCATGTCGATGCTGTCCGAAATGGGCATCAACGTCATCGAAAATGACGAAGCTGACGAAGCCGAGCCGATGGGCGAACTGGTCGAAACCTCGACCTCGCGCGAAGTCGCGGTTGCCGGCACCTCTGCCGAGGCGCTGGATCGCACCGATGATCCGGTGCGCATGTACTTGCGTGAAATGGGCTCGGTCGAACTGCTGTCGCGCGAAGGCGAAATTGCCATCGCCAAGCGGATCGAGGCTGGCCGCAACACCATGATCCTCGGGCTGTGCGAAAGCCCGCTGACATTTCAGGCCATCACCATCTGGCGCGACGAACTCCTGAACGAAGACATCCTCCTGCGCGACGTGATCGATCTTGAAGCCACCTTCGGGCGCAGCCTCGACGGCGAAGAAGACCTCGAAGGCGCGCCGATCGACGATATCGATCCCGCCGCCCCCCGCCGCCCCGCCACCGAGGAACCGGAACTCGACGCCGACGGCGAACCCATCGTGCGCGCCGATGACGATGACGAAGACGACGAAGGCGCCAACATCTCGCTCGCCGCGATGGAAGCCGCGCTGAAGCCCCGCGTTCTGGAAACCCTGGACCTGATCGCGCGCGACTATTCCCTACTGGCCGACATGCAAGACCAACGCATGCACGCCACTATGAATGACGCCAGCCGCTTCACCACCAAGGATGAGGCTGCCTACCAAAAACTCCGCTCTGAAATCGTTCTGCTGGTCAATGAATTGCACCTGCACAACAACCGGATCGAGGCGTTGATTGATCAGCTGTACGGCATCAACCGCAACATCATGGCGATCAATTCCGGCATGGTAAAACTGGCCGACGCCGCCCGCATCAACCGCCGCGAATTCATCGAAGAATACCAGGGCTACGAGTTGGACCCAAGCTGGGCAGACCGCATGGCCGCCAAATCGGGCCGTGGCTGGCAAGCCCTGATGGAGAAATCCCGCGACAAGGTCGAAGAGTTGCGCAATGACATGGCCCGCGTCGGCCAATACGTCGGCGTCGACATCTCCGAATTCCGCCGCATCGTGAACCAGGTTCAAAAGGGCGAAAAAGAGGCCCGTCAGGCCAAAAAGGAAATGGTCGAAGCAAACCTGCGTCTGGTGATTTCCATCGCCAAGAAATACACCAACCGCGGCCTGCAATTCCTTGATCTTATTCAGGAAGGTAATATCGGCCTGATGAAAGCGGTCGATAAGTTCGAATATCGCCGTGGCTATAAATTCTCCACCTACGCCACATGGTGGATCAGGCAAGCCATCACCCGCTCCATCGCCGACCAAGCCCGCACCATCCGTATCCCGGTGCACATGATCGAAACGATCAACAAACTGGTCCGCACCGGCCGCCAAATGCTGCACGAAATCGGCCGCGAACCGACGCCCGAGGAATTGGCCGAAAAGCTGCAAATGCCGCTGGAAAAGGTCCGCAAGGTGATGAAAATCGCCAAGGAACCGATTTCCCTCGAAACCCCAATCGGCGACGAAGAAGACAGCCAGCTTGGCGATTTCATCGAAGACAAAAACGCCATCCTGCCACTGGAATCCGCCATTCAGGAAAACCTGAAGGAAACCACCACCCGGGTTCTGGCCTCCCTGACCCCGCGCGAAGAACGTGTCCTGCGCATGCGCTTCGGCATCGGCATGAACACGGATCATACGCTGGAAGAAGTGGGGCAGCAGTTCTCGGTGACGCGGGAACGGATCCGGCAGATCGAAGCGAAGGCTTTGCGGAAGCTGAAGCATCCGTCAAGGAGCAGGAAGTTGCGGAGTTTTCTGGATCAGTGAGAATCGTGTCATGGCCGCGTCTCCAGAAACAGCAGATCGATTGACCGCTCGGCGACCTGCCTCCGCTTGCGTAGTTCAGTGGTACGGTACATCTAGGGAGTTGCCGCCGGTTGAAGACAGGCTTGTGGCAATTCTACCCGCGACCTCTGGCGCGGCTCGCGCTACGGTCGAGTTAGAGTTTATGAGAAGATATTTCTCTGCTTCTGAGATGCGGGCCGCTGCCTATAAGCGCAAGCAATTTCGAGAACGATATCAGATGCTTCTTAGGCCATCTATATACGCAATTGGACACAGTCAGGCGTTTGTTGCGGCTCATATTGTTTATGATCTCTGGGTTGATGTGGATTTGAATAGCGGGACCGAGACGGTCAATTGGACTGATCCCGAAATTTGGGGGAATTCACCAGATGGCGGCAGCCCAGTTGTGTTTTTTCCTGCCGAGCAGAAATGCATTGTAAGGCCATTTCGCGCCTTATTGGGATGGCCGTGATCATGCATTTGTCTGGCGTTGCTTAACAACCTGCTGGGTGGTTGCAAACTGCTGTCCGCGCAATGCTGGGGTGAACCTCGATTTACACCTCCGCCCATTCCACCAAACTCTCTGCCCTCGGCGCCGACTTCCCTCCGGCTCACAACAGCCCGTAGCCAGCGTAGAGTGCGTGCTCACGCACCCTAAAATCCATCACATTCCCCGCCAAAGTAGGGCGGGCTTCAATCCGCTGTAAATTTCGGGCATTTCTCACCCCGCCCTCACTCCAACCTCTCCGCAATCCACATCTTGATCAGCGACTGCCGCGTCACGCCCAAATGCGCCGCCCGCTTGTCCAGCCCCTTCACCATCCACATCGGAAAATCGACGTTCGCGCGGTTGGCTTCTTGGTTCAGCCCACCCCACCTTGACTCTCCGTACGCAATCGCGTACACAACTTCCCATGAAAACCCTCTCCTCCACCGAACTGCGCGCCAATCTTTCCGCTGTCATGGACCGCGTGAATGATGATCATGAACCCGTCATCGTCCACCGCGCCAAGGGCAAGCCGGTGGTGATGGTCAGCTTGGAAGATTGGGCCAGCATGGACGAGACAACCCATCTGATGTCCTCCCCTGCCAACAAGGCGATGCTTCTCAAGGCGATGGCGGAAACTGACCCGGCAAAGATGATCACCAAGACGATGGCCGAGCTTGAGGCGATGGCAAAAGAGTGAACCTCGTCTTCAAGCCAACTGCGTGGGAACAGCTCCAATATTGGCAGGAAACCGACAAAGCGACACTTCGCAAGATCAATGCGCTGATCAAGGAATGCCTCCGTCATCCGTTTGAAGGCACCGGCAAGCCCGAACCCCTGAAAGGTGATCTGGCAGGCTTCTGGTCCCGCCGCATCGACCGGGAACATCGCCTGGTTTGCCGCGTAACGCCACAGGCGCTCGAAATACTTTCCTGCCGCTACCATTACGCGCCCTGATCCCCCAATCCCCCCGACTCACCCATTCCGTGCTAAACTCCACCCACTTTGTCGCAAGCGAGGGGGATGCTATGACAGCGATGAATGTGGTGCATATGCGGGTAAAACCAGGAATGGAGGCGGAATTTGTCTGGCTCCACAGAGACTTCGATATGAAGGCAATGCCGGGCGGACGGAATTTCTGGCTGGTCAAATCGAGTGAGCGCAGCTTTGTCGTGGTTGGCGAATGGGCCAATATGGCGGCCATGGTCGCCGCCCGGCCGGCGATGATTGCCAGCCTTGATAAATTGCGCCCGATCCTCGAAGACCTCGGCGGCGGGCGGGGTGTCACGGAACCTTGGTCCGGCGAGGTGGCGCTGCACCTGCAGCCGTAAGCGCAGGCTAGGGCACCACGAAAAAAACCGGGCGCGGGGTGCCAGCCGCACCCGAACTCATTGGATTGGGCGCACGCAACCGCTCGCGCCCGCGCGTTGCTGGATCAATCCTCCAACACAAACGTCACCATCATGTTCACCTGATAGCTGACGATCTTGTCGTTCTTCACCGCAACTTTATGCTCTTTCACCCAAGCCCCAGAAACGCCGCGCAGGGTTTTGGTGGCGCGGTCGATGCCGGTCTGCACCGCGTCCTCGAAGCTTTTGCTTGAGGTTGACGAAATCTCGGTAACGCGTGCAACGCTCATGATCTGTCCTTTCGCTAGGGTAACGTGCCCAAACTGGCACCGCTGCTGCCAGTAAAGCAGATGCGGTGCCAAAATGCTGTGAAAAACTCAGATCCCGCTGGGCAACAAGGCTGCAATCCGCCGCCCCCGGCCCCACCTCAGACCAGATTGGCCTTGAAGAAATCAATCGTCCGCGTCCAAGCCAACTCCGCCGCGGCCTCGTCATAGCGCGGCGTGCTGTCGTTATGAAACCCATGGTTGACGCCTGGATAGATATGCGCCTCATACTTCGTGCCAGCCGCCTTCAACGCCGCCTCAAACGCGGGCCAGCCTTCGTTCACCCGAGTGTCCAATTCGCCGTAATGGATCAACAACGGTGCTTTGATCTTCGGCACATCTTCTGCGGCTGGCTGCCTGCCATAAAACGGCACTGCGGCACCCAATTCCGGGTACGCCACTGCCGCCGCATTCGCCACCCCGCCGCCATAGCAAAAGCCGGTGATGCCAACGCGCCCGGCATCGGGCTGCGCCATAAGCCATTCCACCGCTGCAAAAAAATCGTTCATCAACTTGGCTTCATCAACGGTTGATTGCAGTTCTCTGCCTTTTTCATCGTTTCCGGGATATCCGCCAACTGACGTCAGCCCATCCGGGGCAAGTGCTATGAAGCCCGCCTTGGCCACCCGCCGCGCCACATCCTCGATATATGGGTTCAGCCCGCGGTTTTCATGCACCACCACGACGCCGGGCACTTTGCCTGTCATGCCTGCGGGTTTCACCAGATAGCCGCGCACCTCGCCATGACCATTCGGCGACGGATACATCACATATTCCGGCACAATCTCGGGGTCGGTAAACGGTACCTGCTCGGCCATCGCATAGTTCGGGCTCATCATGCCCAAAATAGTTATCGCGGTCATGCCGCCAACGGCGAACTTTCCGGCACGGTCCAGAAATTCGCGTTTGGTAATATGGCCATGCGCATAAAAATCGTACAACTCCAACAGTTCAGGGGCGAAGTCCTTGGCGGTCATCCGGGTCATCTTGTCCTCCTAAGATTGGATTGCGGGCTCAGTCACAACAAAAGCTTAAGGCGATTCTGCAAAATTCAAGCGTCACGCCTGCGTTATCCGCACGCTCGAACCATCAATCCCCCTCACGTCAGCAAAACCGCCTGAGTCAGCAAAGCCACAGTGATCTTCCCATATCCTGTGGCGCCAACTTTCCTCTACCCGAACCATAGCATACCCTTCTATAGTCGGTGGATGACGGGGGGCTGAACCCCCGCACTGTGGCAGGCAACGACAACATAAGGGGGGAAGCGATGCGCTGCCCATTTTGCGGAAATATTGACACTCAGGTAAAAGACAGCCGTCCGGCCGAAGATCACGTTTCCATCCGCAGGCGCAGGTTCTGCCCCGCATGCGGTGGCCGCTTTACAACCTACGAACGGGTGCAGTTGCGCGATCTGGTGGTGATCAAATCCTCTGGCAAACGCGAAGATTTTGATCGCAGCAAGCTTGAACGCTCGATCCGCATCGCCATGCAGAAACGCCCGATTGATCCCGAACGCATTGATCAGATGATTTCCGGCATCGTGCGCAGGCTGGAAAGCCTTGGCGACACCGACATTTCATCCAAAATCATCGGCGAAATTGTGATGGAAAGCCTGGCCCGGATCGACACCGTCGCCTATGTCCGTTTCGCCTCGGTCTACAAGAACTTCCAGGCCGCCGATGACTTTGATCGGTTCGTGTCAGAGCTGCGCCCTTCCAGCAGCCCGGAAGAGTGACGCCAGACCACACAAAGCACATGGCCCATGCACTTAGCCTGGGCCAGCGCGGCCTTGGGCGCACATGGCCAAACCCCGCTGTCGGCTGCGTGATCGTCCACGGCCGTCGCATTGTGGGCCGAGGCTGGACGCAACCCGGCGGCCGCCCGCATGCCGAAGTTATGGCCTTGCAGCAGGCAGGGCAGGCCGCGCGCGGGGCAACTGCCTATGTCACGCTGGAACCCTGCGCGCATCATGGCCAAACCCCACCCTGCGCCGAGGCCCTGATCGCCGCGGGCATCACCCATGTGGTCACAGCACTCACAGACCCAGACCCCCGCGTTTCCGGCCAAGGCCACGCCCTTCTGCGCGCCGCGGGGGTTGAGGTCACCGAGGGCATCCTCGCCGACGCCGCCCGCGCCGCCAACGCCGGTTTCCTGAAGCGCGTCACCCAAAACTCGCCCCTTGTCACCCTAAAGCTCGCCACCACCCTGGATGGCCGCATCGCCACCAGCAGCGGCGAAAGTCGTTGGATCACCAGCCCACAATCCCGCCGCGCAGTCCACGCGCTCCGCCTGACTCACGACGCCGTGCTGATAGGTGCCGGCACCGCCCGCGCCGATGATCCCGATCTGACTGTCCGCGATTTGGGGGCCAGCCACCAACCGATCCGCATCGTCATCGACCCCCGCCTAAGCCATGAGGCCCAAAGCCGCCTCGGCCGAACCGCGCGCCAAACACCGGTCTGGCTGTGCCACACCGATGCCGCGCCAAAGGCCGCGATCAACGCTTGGGCCGCAACTGGTGCCAAACTGATCCTGTGTGAAGCCGCCGATGCCCAAATCAACCTGACCGACGCCTTGCAACGCCTCGCCGCCCTGGGCCTGACACGTATCCTCTGCGAAGGCGGTGCCACCCTCGCCGCTTCTCTGATCGCCGATCACTTGGTCGACGACCTGATCACCTTCACCGCAGGCAAACTGATCGGTGCCACCGGCCACCCGGCCCTAGGCCCACTCCCCGATGCCCCGCTCAAAAACCTGCCCGCCCTCAGCCTGATCGAAACCCACCAAATTGGCCCCGACACCATGACCCGCTGGCGCATCTACTGACGGCTTTTTCTGTTCAAAAATATCCCCGCCGGAGGCATCTCTACCAGTGCCCGGTATTTCCCATCGACACCCAGGGTTCCGCTGGTGCCAGTGCCTCACCAATCTGCAACAACTCGATCGAGATGTTATCCGGGCTCCGCACAAACGCCATATGCCCGTCGCGCGGCGGCCGGTTTATCACCACCCCCGCCGCCTGCAACTGCGCGCACATCGCGTAGATATTCCCCACCCCATACGCCAAATGCCCGAAATGCCGCCCATCCGACGGCAGCCCCGTGTCACCATCCCAGTTATAGGTCAGCTCCACCGGGCATTCCGGCTGCCCCGGTGCTGCCATGAATATCAGCGTAAATCGCCCCTTTTCATTCTCATGCCGCCGCGTTTCCTCCAGCCCCAACAACCGATAAAACGCCATCGACTTTTCCAAATCCAGAACCCGAACCATCGTATGTAAATACTTGACCTGCATGGCGCACCTCGCTTTCCCCACCCAAACTAGCACAGCCGCCGTCCATTCCAACCCCCACACACCCTTGCCGCCCATCCCCCATATCTCGTATGCTCCCCCGCAACGCCCTCAACCCATGGGGCCCCACGGATTCGCAAGCGAGGTTGCCATGCCCCTGACCCCCGACCAACAAGCCGAAATCGACGCCGCCCGCAGCCTGCCCCGGCCCACCCTGCGCGCCACATCCGAAGGCGCCGAACGCCACCTCTACCACGCCCACCCCATCCTCGATCACGGCTTCATCCGGCTGATCGACTACATGGGCGACGACGCCGCCATCGTGCAGGCCGCCCGCGTCTCTTACGGCGCTGGCACCAAGCACGTCCAAAATGATGAAGGCCTGATCCGCTATCTCATGCGCCACTGGCATTCCACCCCGTTCGAGATGTGCGAGATCAAACTCCACGTCAAACTGCCGGTTTTCGTCGCCCGCCAGTGGATCCGCCACCGCACCGCCAACGTCAACGAATACTCTGCCCGCTACTCGATCCTGGATCGCGAGTTCTACATTCCCGCCCCCGAACACCTCGCCGCCCAATCCACCGTCAACAACCAGGGCCGCGGTGAAACCCTTACCGGTGAGGAATCCGCCCGCGTGCTGGACCTGCTGAAATCCGACGCCAACCGCGCCTATGATCATTACGAGGCGATGCTTTCGCAGGATGGCCAGCAGGGGCTAGCCCGCGAACTTGCCCGCATGAACCTGCCCGCCAACATCTACACCCAGTGGTATTGGAAGGTCGATCTGCACAACCTCTTCCACTTCCTCCGCCTGCGCGCCGACCCCCACGCGCAGTATGAGATTCGCGTCTATGCCGACGCGATTGCCAAGGTCGTCGCCGACTGGGTGCCGCTGGCCCACGCCGCGTTCGAAGATTACCGCATGGGTGGGGTTACGCTGTCGTCGAAGGCAGTGGACTGCGTGCGGCGGATGCTGAAGGGCGAAGTGGTGACGCAGGAGACAAGCGGGATGAGCAAGGGGGAATGGCGGGAGTTTGAGGGGGTGGTGGGGTGAGTAGTGATGCATTCTTACCTACTGCAGAAGTCTTCAATCGGATACTGAAAATCCGCGGCGCCGAAGAAGGGACTGGTCTGATAGTTGATCTTGGTGAATTCCAATATTTAGTGACCGCTGGTCATATCGTTGGAAATAGAAACACCAAAGAGTTACATATCTTTCATGATGGAAAATGGAATCCATACGCCATCGACGTCATAGGGTTTAGCGAATTGTATGACGCAATCGTCGTTCGGCTTCCCGTCTTTCTTGATCGACGGCCATTGCCACTTTCACTTGATGCTGCTGGTATCGCTTGGGGGCAAACGGTTTTCTTCCTCGGTTATCCCTTCGGCGAATACGGTGTCGCAAGTGTCTTTGGCAATGGCGTCTTACCGATGCCATTTGTTAAGCGAGCATGCCTCTCAATGTTTGGGACGCCAGACAGGCCGCAGACAATCATTTTGGACGGCATAAACAACGTCGGTTTCTCAGGTGGCCCAATAGTGTTTAGCTTACACGGCAAGCCGAAAGTTGCAGGAATTGTAACACGATTACGCGAGGAGCAGCGCCTATTAGATTATGCCTTCAAAGAAGGTCATGTTGAAAAAGTGGTCTATTCTCAGAATACTGGACTGATATACGGTGTTGGCGCAAAGATTATAACTGACTTGATTAAGGATGGTCCTGCTGGCTTTCCTATTCCTCAGCAAACGTAACAATCGTAGGTCGAGGCTCGCCCCGACCTACGCCCCATCCCGATCCCGCCGATACGATGAATACGGCCACTCCTCGGGCGGTTCCACAATCCCGTGTTTCCGCGCGCCCATCCAGCAAGCATCGGGCGACCACCAACCCACCATCCCCACCCCGTCAGATTTGCCCAAAGCAAATCTGACCGCGCCCGAACCGCCCCCACGGGGCGGGCGCGACTGGGGTCGCACCCAAAGTGCCCCGTCGGTCCGTGCGCGGTCAGCTTTGCACCCGGGCGTGGGGTAGAGGGAAGGGAAGAAAAGAGCCCTTCGCTACCACTTCCCGGCCCGCGCAGGCGTGCGCGGGCGTTCGACGGGAAAACAGTCCACCGGACTGTTTTCTGATCCGTCTTACCCACCCGTCTCGACCCGGATCAACCTTACCTGATCCGCCGTCAGATAGCCCGTCGCCCGTTCGCCCTCATCGGCCTGCCATTCGGCAATCGCGCGGCGGGAGGCTGGGCCAAAGACGCCGTCGGTGCGGTTGGTGGGATAGCCAAGCCGGATCAAGCGGCGTTGCACGTCCGCCCGCTCGGCAACAGTCAGGCCCAGAAGTCTTTCCTCCAGCGCCGCGCCATCGCTGTCATCCGGCGCTGGCGCAACACCGCCCGCTTGGCTGGCGATCAGCTTGACCTGCGCCGCCGTCACATAGCCGGTCTGGGCCCTGCGGTTCGCCTTTTGCCAGGACGAGATTGCCGCCCGCGTGCGGCTGCCCCAAAGGCCATCGGCCACGCCTGTGTTATAGCCGATCTTCGTCAACTGGCGCTGGATCTCGATGCGCTGCGTGCGCGTCAGGCGCAGCGAGGCCTCAACCTGCGCCGCCGACAGATTGCCGGTGGGCGTGTCATCATCGGGCGGGGTCACGACGACGCCCCTTACCAGCGCTCGCAGTTGCGCCAGGGTCAGGTAGCCCGTCACCTTGTCGCCCTTGTCGCGCTGCCATGTTGCAATGGCGTTGCGCGTGTTGCGGCCCCAGACGCCGTCTGCCCCATAGGTCCGGTAGCCAAGCCGGGTTAGTTCCCGCTGAACCGCGACGCGCTGTGAAAAGGTAATGCCAAGCCGCGCCTCTGCCTGCGCTGCAGATGCGGTCGATCCATCGACGGGCGCGCCCAACCGGGCAAGCGCTTGCTCTGCGTTGGTGCGGTACTTGCCTTTCGGGAACTCGGTCAGGTAGTTGCGGTAGGCGCTGACCGTGTTGGTCTGCTGCGCCGCAATATAGGCGTTCCGGTCAAGCTCCTGCTGGATCAGGCTTTGGGCGATGCCGCCAAGCACGTCGCCAAAGTCGTTTTGCGCGACGACGGGGGTGGTCAGGCCGAAGCTGGCGGCGAGGATCAGCGGCAGAGTGAAAGATCGCATGCGGCATCCTTTCAGATATGGCGCGGCCATGGGCGGCCGCCGCAACCATACAACGCGTAACCTCGAGATTGGTTGCATGCGCGCTGCCAGCGCTCTGGTCGGGTCGGAATTTCAGATTACATTTGAAAAAAGGAGCCCATCCATGCAAATTCTCATCCTCTACGCCAGCACTGCCGTCATCTTCCTTGTCCTTGATGCCGTGATGTTGACGCTGCACATGCGCCCGCTGTTTCAGCGCGTCCTCGGCGACCAGTTGCTGACCGATATCCGCCTTGTCCCAGCAGCCCTGTTCTACCTCGCCTACGTCGCGGGCCTGATCTACCTCGTCAGCTACCCGGCGCTGAAAACCGGCGCGCCCGTCATCATTCCGGCTGCGATCATCGGGGCCATGGCCTACGGCACCTACGAGTTTACCAGCTACGCCATCATGAAATCCTGGTCGCCCGTTCTGGTGATGAGCGACGTCATCTGGGGCACTGTGTTGACCGCATTTTCGGCTTGGGCGGGGGTGGTCATCACCCGCGCGATCACGGCCTGAATTGCGCGTGGCGCTGGCACAGCGTATGCACGGATAAAGCACGCAAAAAGCACGGAAAAGGGCACGACCATGATCCTTTATGGAATTTCGACCTGCGACACCTGCAAAAAGGCGATCAAAGCCCTTCAAGCAGCCGGAAAAGACGTGGTTTTTCGCGATGTCCGCGCCGATCCGCTAACGGCGGCAGAAATTGATTTGATCGTGGCGGAATTCGGCGACCGGGTGATCAACAAGCAATCGACCACCTATCGCGGCTTTGGCGAATACCTGCGCGTCTCCGACCCCGAGGCGCAAATTGCCGCCCAACCCGCCGTGATGAAACGCCCGGTTATTCAAGACGGCGCGAAGTGGTATCTCGGCTGGGACAGCGTCACCGAAGCCATGCTGACGCAAGCCTAAAAGCCCCCTCGACCAGAGGGAGCCGTGATTAATTCAAGCAATCTCAGCGGCTTACAGTATGCGCAAGTCGCCCGCAGATTCCTTGCCATCCCGGCCAGATTGCAGATCGTAGCCGATCTTCTGGTTGTCGTTCAGGCCCTTCAACCCCGCCCGTTCCACGGCCGAGATGTGCACAAACACATCTTTGCCGCCGTCGTCGGGGGCTATGAACCCATAGCCCTTAGTGCTGTTAAACCACTTTACGGTGCCCGTCGGCATGCCGCATCTCCTTCATTATTCCTCCCGGGGCGACATGCCACGGGCCGTGCATCCAGGTCTTCCAATGTCTCCGGCTGCTTGGCACTCAGGAGGCTGTTAGAAAGGCTGTCGTCACAGGAAAAATCATGCCAAAACGGCATCAAAATGCAAGCCAGAATCAGGGCCGATCATTTTGGCTATAACACGTTGTAAATAAGGAATAAAATGAGAAACGCAGCTTTGGTCCTAGGTATCATCGGCGGAGTTTGGGCCATGATAATCGGCTTTTTCGGCTATGGTTACACCGTTTTCATTGAACAAAATGGCGAGATCGGCGATCTGGCAAAACAAGTCGATAACCCCATGCTGATCCGCGCCGCCAGCTTTTTGGCCCCCATCCTCGCCATCGCCGGCGGCGCCATGGCCCACTCGCAAAACGTCGGCGCGGGTGTTCTGCTAATCCTCGCATCCGCCGCAATTTACTGGGCTTTTGGATTTGGCGTTTTCACCATGTTCCCAATAGCGATGTGCCTGATCGGCGGCATCTTAGCCTTGGCTGCGCGTCAGCCGGACACCCGCTGACGCAACGCCCGGTCCGCCGAAATTGGCCCTGCACCCTTCACCACCAGAATAACAAGCAGCAAAATCCAGAACGCGCGCTGATCAACAATCAAAGCGTCCGGCGCGCGATCAAACCAGCGACCGACTGTGTCGCCCGCCGCACCATGGCCGAAAATGTCGGTGAGGCTTTGGACGATGATAAACCCAATCATCCCCAGCGCCGACAGCCGGGTCAAAAGGCCTATCACAATCAGCAACGGTAGTAGAAACTCCGCATAAGTTCCGGCCAATACGACCAACCAGTGCCAAACACCAAGCTGGCCTGCGTCATAGCCAGCCGCCTCGAACGCCTTTGGAAAGATCTGCGCGTAAGCACCGTCCGAAACCTTGAATAAGCTATCCCCCAGCTTGGTGCGGGCCGATGTCCAGAAGTAACCGCACAGGACGCCAGCAAAGACCAAGCGGGCAAGGGTTGGCAGCAGAAATGCCGACAGTTTTTCAAGGTTGGCGAACAGTCGATTATGCAAGGTAATCAAGGCCATCATTCAATTGCTCCTTCAATATCAATTATGCCCTGACCATCAAGCAGCAGCGTGATCAGCCCATTCAAATCCGCAGGTTTGGTACTGCACCGCTCAATGGCTTCGGCAAGCGTTTCGCCCGCTTGCAGGGCCAGCAGGAATACAGCACCGCCGACTGGCAATAGATGGAGCAGCGGGTCGAAGCCGGGCCGCAAAATCACGACGTCTTCCGCGCGCATTGCGGGGGAAGCGGCTGTCGCATCCGTATTTGCGCGCCAGATCGACAGAACCGGCCACGGCGATTGTAGGACGAAAAGTGCAGGCGACAGGCGCAGCTTTATCCGGGAGAAGCCGTCCGGTGCAATGGCGGCCAGCCGTTCGGCAGCGATGCCTCGGCTATCGGCAGCGTGATACGACTGCCGCAAAGCCAGCTCCAGCCGGGCGACATCTGGAAGATAGCCAAGATGCGCGACAGGTGGAAAATTCGCCAGAAAACTGGGAAGCTGGCTGCCGTAAAGCATCATCAGCCGGGATTGTGGCGGATGCATGCGCAAAAACTCGCCAACCATTGCCGCGAAGAACGCGTCGCCAACCAGCTTGCGCACAACGGGAAATCCACTTTCCAACACGCGGGTCAGGCTTGAAGCCACGTTGTTGCGGTAGACAGCAAAACGCTTGCCAGCCGGGCGCCCGTTGGCATCGACTAGGCCGGTTGGAACTGCCAGTTCTGGGTTCAGCACGGCGGCTGCGAATTCGGCGTTTGTCATGCAGCCACGCGCGCCAAAATGGCTGCTGCCCGCGCAGCTTCGGCCTTCAGCACCGACCAATCGGGCAGGTCGTTATCCCATTCGATAAGCGTCGGCTTTGGTCCGCCCCGCGCGATTGATTGCGCGTAAAGCTCCCAAACCGGGTCAACCACCGGTGCGCCATGACTATCGATCAAAAGCAAATCGCCATGCTCATCAGCGTCCTCGGCATGGCCGCCAAGATGGATTTCGCCAACCAGAGCAAGGGGGAAGTCCGCGATGTAAGTCAGTGGATCAAACTGAAGATTGGTAGCTGACACAAACACGTTGTTCACGTCCAACAGCAAACCACAGCCGGTGCGCCGCGCAACTTCGGTCAGGAAACTCACTTCGTCCATATCGGTTTGCGTGAATGCCAGATAGCTGGACGGGTTCTCCAACAGCATTTTCCGACCGAGGGTATTTTGCACTTGGTCGATATGGTTGGCCACTCGGGCTACAGTGGCTTCACAGTAGGGCAAGGGCAGAAGGTCGTTCAAAAACGCGCCATCGTGCGTTGACCATGCCAGATGCTCGGAAAAGCTTGCAGGGATGGTCCAATCGCAAAGAGTTTTCAGCCGTGACAGATAATCCTCGTCAAGCCGCGTTTCGCCGCCGATGGACAGTCCCACACCGTGAACGGAGATCGGAAACCGTTCGGCCAAGTGGCGCAATTGTGCCTGCGTGCGTCCGCCTTCGCCCATGTAGTTTTCGGCGTGAACTTCTAGCCAAGCAACATCGCCGCTGTCTTCAAGGATCTGCGCGAAATGCTGCGGCTTGTAGCCAACACCGGGGCGCAGCGGCAGACGTTTAGGCTGGGTGGCATCAAGCATATTGCGATCCCTAGTGTTATCCCCGAGGTTAAAAAGCCCCGGGGACAAAGGCTTATGCTGGCAGATCGCGATCGAGTGCCTCGAGCGAGCCCATCCGGCCATCCGGCAGTTCCATGGTGGCACAGGTTCCAGCAGGGACCAGCGTCCAGGCGTTGCCCTGATAATCGACTTTTGAGGTGCCAGCGCAAGTGGTGCCCTCGCCAGCCGCACAGTCATTTTCGCCAGCAAGTGACACGCCAAAGCACTTTTCTTGGCCTTCGGCGGCGGCTGGGGAGGCAAAGTGGCCGGTCAGGGCCGCAGCGAAAGCGCTGGCAACGGCGATAGATTTGAGTTGTGACATTAGGTGATCCATTTGTTGGTAGCAAAAATAGCAGTTTCGACCCTCTAGAAATAGCGTGGCAAGCCGCTACCGGCCAATTCACAACTCTGTGCAACACAGGCGCGTGACAAAGAAGTGCATGCTACGATCCCGATAAAGCGGCTCTTGGGACCCCATGAATAGATGACCACCGTGTCGGGGCATGACGATTTATACGAATAAAAGCAGTTTGTTATGGCAATTACCCGGCGGGCGGCAGGCCTTCGAGACCCAACTCGGCCAACATGGCATCAAAGCTTTTCGACTGGGTTTGTGTTTCACCCAACCGACGCATTGAAACGGTACGCTCTTCAACCTCTTTCATGCCAATGGCCAAAATCACCGGAACTTTACCAACAGAATGCTCGCGCACCTTGTAGTTGATCTTTTCATTGCGCACGTCGGCCTCGGCCCGGATGCCTGCTTTTGTCAGGGCAGCGACGACTTCATGCACAAACGGATCAGCATCCGATACAATCGAGGCCACTACGACTTGGCGCGGCGCCAGCCAGAACGGCAGTTTGCCAGCATAGTTTTCCAGCAAAATGCCGATAAAGCGTTCAAAAGACCCCAGAATGGCACGGTGCAGCATGTAGGGGCGATGTTTGTCGCCATCTGCCGCTACATATTCGGCGCCTAGTCGGTCGGGCAAGTTGGGGTCAACCTGAAAGGTACCGCATTGCCATTTCCGGCCAATCGCATCGGTCAGTTTAAAATCCAGCTTCGGGCCGTAGAACGCGCCTTCGCCGGGATCAATTTCATAGGCGTTGCCCGTTTTCTTGATGGCGTTTTCAAGTGCTGCCTCGACCTTATCCCAAGTGGCATCATCCCCGATGCGCACAGGTGGCCGGGTGGAAAGCTTGATCTCGAAACTGTCAAATCCAAGGTCTTTGTAAACCGAGGCCAGCAGGGTGATGAAGTCGGCGCATTCAGATTCGATCTGATCTTCGGTGCAGAAAATATGCGCATCATCTTGGGTAAAGCCACGCACCCTCATCAAGCCGTGCATCGAGCCCGAGGATTCGTAGCGGTGGCACGACCCAAATTCCGCAAGCCGCAACGGCAAGTCGCGATATGACTTAAGCCCTTGATTGTAGACCTGAACATGGCAAGGGCAGTTCATTGGTTTCAGCGCGTTGATGCGCTTTTCCTTCGCGCCGTCTTCATCGACTTCTACCAGGAACATATTTTCGCGGTATGCTTCCCAGTGGCCGGATTTTTCCCACAGCACGCGGTCCACCACTTGTGGCGTTCTGATTTCCTTGTAGCCGGCCTTGCGCTGACGACCGCGCATGTAGTCTTCCAACTGGCGATAAATCGTCCAGCCATTCGGGTGCCAGAACACCATGCCGGGGGCTTCTTCTTGCAGGTGAAACAGCTCCATCTCGCGACCCAGCTTGCGGTGGTCGCGTTTGGCGGCCTCTTCCAGCATGGTCAAATGGGCTTTCAGATCGTCGCGGTTTTTAAACGCGACGCCGTAGATTCGTTGCAGCATTGGGCGGGAGGCATCTCCAAGCCAGTAGGCCCCCGCCACATGCGTCAGCTTGAACGCATCCGCCGGCACCTGCCCGGTATGTTGCAGGTGTGGGCCACGGCAAAGATCTTGCCAATGCCCGTGCCAGTACATCCGCAGATCTTCGCCTTCGGGGATACGGTCGATCAGCTCCAGCTTGAACGGCTCGCCTTTGGCTTCGTAAAATGCAATCGCGCGGGCTCGATCCCAGGCTTCGGTTTTCACCGGGTCACGGGCGTTGATGATGTGTTTCATGCGTATTTCGATCGCGCCAAGATCATCGGGCGTGAAGGGGTCCGCGCGGTCAAAATCGTAAAACCAGCCATAGTCACGCACCGGACCGATGGTAACTTTCACATCCGGCCAAATTTCCTGCACAGCGCGCGCCATGATATGCGCAAAGTCATGGCGGATCAGTTCCAGCGCTTGTTCGTCATCGGCAAGCGTGTGGATGGCGATGTTGGCATCGGCGGTGATCGGCCATTGCAGATCATAGTGATCACCATTGACTGAAGCTGAAATTGCCTTCTTCGCCAAGCTGGCGGAAATACAGGCAGCCACATCGGCAGCCGTTACGCCAGCGTCAAAGCTGCGGCTGTTGCCATCGGGGAAAGTCAGGGAAATCGGGGCCATAGGCCAGTCTCCTCGTCTGTTTGGCGCCAACGAAACGCCCGGTTGCGGGTTATGTTGCGCCGTTTTGCAGGGCAGTTCGGCGAAAGTCAACCGCTTGGGGCGCCCGTCTTGATCAGCAATGGCCAGACTGTATCCGCTGGGCTATAGCAGAGCCAACCGATGCCGGGGGGCCGATGTCAGCACTGCAAATCTTGATCACCAAAGCCGGGCGGCGAATAGCCTATCATCAAACTGCTGGGCGCGGTCCGGGCGTCGTGTTTTTGGGTGGGCTGCGATCTGATATGGGTGGTTCCAAGGCGTTGTATTTGCAGGACTGGGCGGAAAAGACGGGCCGCGCTTTTTTGCGGTTTGACTATTCGGGGCATGGTCAATCCTCGGGTCAGTTTCAGGACGGTACAATTGGAGATTGGCTGGCCGATGCGCAGGAGGCGCTCGCTTTGACCATCGGGCCACAGGTTCTGGTGGGGTCATCCATGGGTGGCTGGATCGCGTTGTTGCTGGCGGGTGCCATGTCCAGCCGGGTTGCCGGGCTGGTTGGCGTGGCTGCGGCACCGGATTTTACTGAAGATGGCTTTTGGGCCAAACTTGATGAAAATCAGCGAAAACAGCTTCTGGAGGTAGGGAGGATCGCCTTGGAATCGGATTATTCCGATGATCCGGTGATCATCACCCGCTGGATGATAGAGGATGGCCGCGATTATCTGGTGCTGCGAAGCCCATTGCATCTGCCTTTCCCCTGTCGGTTCTTGCAGGGCACAGAGGATGCTGATGTGTTGCCGTCGGTGGCGATTGCCCTGCTCAATCACGCCCAAGGACCCGACATTTATCTGTCGCTTGTCAAAGGCGCGGACCATCGGTTTTCCACGTCGTCCTGTCTCGCAATGATCGAAGCAGCCCTCGACGACGTGATCGAGAAAGCGGCGGCCAATGAATGATCCGCTGATCCTGATACCGGGCTTGATGTGTGATGCGCGGGCGTTTTTGCCGCAGATCATGACGTTGTCCAAAGGGCGGACAATTACCATCGCGCTGCCAACGCCCGGTGCGACGGTGGAAGAAATATCGGCGCGTATCCTTGATGGTGCGCCACAAAAGTTTGTCTTGGTTGGCCAAGGTCTTGGCGGTGATGTGGCGCTGGATTTGGTGCGACGCGCGGCAAATCGGGTTACGCGCATTGTGCTTTTGTCCACCGATCCACTGGCCGAAGCCCCACAGATTGCCGCCGCACGTGAGGCGCGCATGGTGGCCGCCCGCGCAGGACGGTTGGCCGAGGCGATGGCTGACGAGGTGCCGCTTTCGGCGCTTGCCGAGGGCCCCCAACGACAAGGCGTCTATACAACCCTGCAAGCCATGGCGCAGGATTTAGGACCAGAGGTGTTCATAGCACAGTCGCGTGCCCTCCAGCGCCGCCCCGACCAGCAAAAGACCCTGCGCCGCGCCACATTGCCCGCGTTGATATTGGCGGGCGAAGATGATCGGCTGGTGCCTTTGCGGCGGCAAGAGCTGGTGGCGGGTCTAATGCCGTTCGCCAAGCTGGTGACGATTCCCGGCGCCAGCCACATGGCCCCGCTGGAACAGCCACAGGCGGTGACCGAGGCGCTTGAAGAGTTTCTGGCGGGCCCGCTGTTACTTCGCTGAACGCACCACAGCCTTAAGCTCGGGTTTTTCACTCGCCCGCCGCGCCGTCGAATTGGCGTCAATGAAGCCAAGAACCAGCGGTCGAATGTTCAGGCGCCAGCTTTTGCCAGCAAAAATGCCGTAGTGACCAGCGCCTGGTTCAACGTGGTGGGCCTTCTTCGAGTCAGGCAGCCCTGTCAACAAACCCAGTGCTGCGACACATTGGCCAGGTGCGGAAATATCATCATTGGCACCTTCGACAGTAATCACTGCCACATCGGTAATGGCACCAATATCTACGTGTTTTCCGGCAACGACAAAGCGGTTTTCAGCGATTTCGCGGTTCTTGAAGATACGCTCCACCGTCGACAGATAGAACTCTGCTGTCATATCCATGACGGCCAGATATTCATCATAAAAACGATTATGCGCGTCGTGATCAGATGCTTCGCCGCGCGCGACGCGCAGAATTTGTTCGGAAAACGCCTTTGAATGCCGCTCGGCGTTCATCGACATGAAACTTTGTAGCTGCAGAAGCCCTGGATAAACCATGCGGCCAGCACCCTTGTGCCGGAAGCCAACGCGCTGCAGTGCAGTTTGTTCCAACTGACCCATCGTCACGCGGCGACCAAAATCGGTAACGTCAGTGGCGGCGGCGTCGGGGTCAACCGGCCCACCGATCAGGGTTAGACTGCGCGGCTGGGCTGACGGGTCTTCGGCGGCAAGATGTGCGGTTGCAGCCAAGGCCAGCGGGACTGGCTGGCACACCGCAATTACATGCGTGTCGGGGCCCATTTCGCGCATGAATTCGGCAAGGTAAAGAGTATAATCCTCGACATCGAACTTGCCTGCCGAAACTGGGATATCGCGCGCGTTGTGCCAATCGGTAACGTAAACATCGCAATCGGGCAAAAGGCTGGCTACTGTAGACCGTAAAAGCGTGGCATAATGCCCCGACATCGGGGCGACCACGAGCACTTTGCGGGCCATTGGAGGGCGACGGCGAACAAAGAAATGGATAAGGCTACCGAATGGTTTATCGACGACAACGTTGATGTCGATCAGATGATCGGTGCCGTCTGGCCCAACGATGGACCGGATGCCCCAGTCTGGTTTTACCACCATGCGGGCGAAACTACGCTCAGCCACTTCGCCCCATGCGGCGGTCATTTGCAGCAATGGGTTCATCGACAGCGCGAAGGCAGGATAGGACGCCATGGCGCGTGCTGTCGATCCAAGCCACGCGTTTGTGTTACGCGCGCTTTCCATCATATCGTAGGTCATCATGTACTTCATCGCGTTTCCTAACACCGGGGGTCCCGGCAGAATTCGTTGCTTCCCCCCCGGGCAGGCGACGGTATGCTGCGTAGCGGCGAAGATAAGGCGGAAACATCAATATGACAACCGAAGACAGTGACGCAGTAGCAAAGCTGGATCGGCTGAACGCCAATCTTGCCAAGATTGAACAGCTGTCGCAGCGCATGATTGCAGCCATGGCACAGCGAAAACAGGCCGATAAGGCGCTTTATGGCCCCGATCAGGCGGTTTACCTAAAGGCAGGTGCGGCCTATGTGGCCGAAATGATGCAGAACCCGGCGAAAATTATCGAACATCAGGTCAGCTACTGGGGAAAAAGCCTGCAACATTACCTTGAGGCACAGCAGGCTTTGTCGAAGGGCGAGCTGAAAGCCCCGCCGGACCCTACGCCCAAGGACCGCCGATTTGCCAACCCGTTGTGGGAAACGCATCCGTTCTTCAATTATATCAAGCAGCAGTATCTGATGAATGCTGAAGCGGTCACCAATGCGGTGGCAGCATTGGAAACGCTTGATCCGGCTGATCGCAAACGTGCGGATTACTTCACCCGTCAGATCATCGACATGCTGGCGCCGACGAATTTTCTGGCCACCAACCCGGATGCGCTAGAGCGTGCCGTAGAAACCGATGGCGCAAGCCTGGTGCAGGGTCTGGAAAATCTGGTGCGTGATATAGAAACGCATCAGGGGGATCTTGCGGTTACCTTGGCCGACACCTCGGCTTTTCAGGTGGGACGCAATCTGGCGACGACACCGGGGTCTGTGGTCTTTCGCAACAAGATGCTGGAACTGATCCAATATGCGCCGACCACCGAAACCGTGCATGCCACACCGCTGCTGATCTTTCCGCCGTGGATCAACAAATTCTACATTCTGGACCTTAAGGAACAAAACAGCCTGATCAAATGGATCGTCGATCAAGGTTTTACGCTGTTCGTGGTCAGCTGGGTGAACCCAGATGCTTCGTACGCCGATGTCGGCATGGATGACTACATCCGCGACGGCTACCTGCGGGCGATGGCCGAAGTCCGCCGCATCACCGGCGAGCAACAGATCAACACAGTGGGTTACTGTATTGCAGGCACGACCCTCAGCCTGACTTTGGCACATTTGGAAAAGATGGGTGACAAAACCGTCAAATCCGCAACGTTTTTCACCACGATGACCGATTTTTCCGATCCAGGTGAAGTGGGCGTGTTCCTGAATGATGATTTCGTTGATGGGATTGAACGTCAGGTTGCAACAGACGGTGTGCTGTCCAGCGTCTTCATGGCCCGCACGTTCAGCTTTCTGCGGTCCAACGACCTGATCTATCAACCTGCCATCAAGAGCTACATGCTGGGTGAAGCACCGCCGGCATTTGATCTGCTGTATTGGAACAGCGACGGCACCAATCTGCCAGCCAAGATGGCGGTCGAATATCTGCGCGGCCTTTGTCAGCGCAATGAATTGGCACAGGGCAAATTCACCGTCTTCGGTGACCCGGTCAGCCTTTCGGACATCACCATCCCTGTAATGGCGATTGCCTGCGAGACTGATCATATCGCTGCGTGGAAATCGTCGCTAAACGGAATTCGGCTTTTTGGATCTGCGGACAAAACCTTCGTCGTCTCGCAATCGGGACATGTGGCGGGCATCGTCAACCCGCCGTCCAAGAACAAGTACGGGCATTATACCAATCCCGGCCCGTTAGCTGAGCCTGACGCGTGGATGGCAGGGGCCACGTTTAACCAAGGATCGTGGTGGCCCCGTTGGGGTGCATGGCTGGCTGCCCAATCCGGCCCACAGGTAAAGGCGCGAGTGCCGGGTGATTCGACCAATCCCATCTTAGCCCCCGCGCCTGGAACTTACGTATCGTCAACGCCAAGTCTCTGATCTGGCGTAAGGATTCCGGGCGTCAGCTGAAATCTGCCAATTTTACGCTGCGGCGCAGAAAAAACACTTGAATTGCTGCGGTGCAGCATCTATATTCCTGTAATCGAAAGCGGGCAGGGGCCCAGCATTTAGGAGCAAGTTACAATGACCAAGACACAAGACTTCGGCAAAGTTATGCAAGACATGATGGCCTCGTTCCCGGTTGACACGTCTTCCATCCAGAACGCATTCAAAACTCAGGCTGCTATGGCCGAGAAAATGTCGAAAGTGGCGCTGGAAGCGGCTGAAAAGTCGACCGAAATCACCAGCAAATGGGCAAAAGACACCATTGCCAAGCTTGGCGATGTTGCAAAGGCCAAGGCTGAACCAACCGATTACACCAAATCCGCAACTGATTTCGCATCGGCTGCTGCTGAAATGGCTTCCGAGCATATGGCTGCTTTCGCTGAAATCGCGAAAAAAGTGCAGATGGAAACTGTTGAGCTGATGCTGGCTGCTGGCAAAGATCTGTCGGAAGACGCAACTGCTGCTGTGAAAAAAGCAACTGCAGACGTGACCACCGTTGCAAAGAAAGCTGCTGCAGTCGCAGCAAAGTGATCTGACGAGTTCGCGTATCCTCCTTCCTCCCTGTTGGGGACATGCGTTGGGCGGGCCTTGTGCCCGCCCTTTCTTTTTGTGCTGCACTGGCTTAGACTTATTCTGCACTGCAACAATCAGGGGGGCATGACCAATGGCCGAGACAGACAAGCCGCTATTGATCAAGCGTTATGCAAGCCGACGGCTGTATAACACCGAGACCTCGGATTATGTGACGCTGGAAGATATTGCCGGCTTCATCCGCGCTGGTCGCGAAGTGCAAATCATTGATCTGAAATCCGGCGATGATCTGACGCGGCAGTACCTTTTGCAGATTGTGGCGGAACATGAAAGCAAGGGCGAGAACGTCCTGCCGATCAATGTGTTGACCGACCTCGTGCGCAGCTACACCACGAACGTGCAATCCGTCGTGCCACAGTTTTTGGCGGCATCGTTTGACATGCTGCGCGAAGGCCAAAGCAAGATCATCGAAAATCTGGGTGGCATTCCAAACCCGCTGGCGGCGATGCCGGGGTTCGATGCGATGCGCAAACAACAAGAGGCATTCATGAAAACCATGCTGGGCAAGATGCCTGGCTGGGGGGCATCGGGCCCAGGCCCTGAAGCGCCTGACGCACCGCCTTCAAGCGATGAAATTGCGGCCATCAAGAAACAACTCGAAGAGCTGCAGAAAAAGCTATCGAAGCTTTGATCTGACAAACGCCGGAGGCGCGCCATGGCGGATCAAGACGGCCGCATCACGCTTTGGGGGATCGAAGTGTTTTTGGCTGCCGCCGAAGAGGGGGCAGTATCCGCAGCTGCCCGGCGTTTGGGGGCAAGCCCTTCTGCCGTAAGCCAACAACTTTCCGGTCTTGAGGCTGCCCTTGGTGCGGTGTTGCTAGATCGGTCTGCGCGGCCAATGCGGATCACCCCTGCTGGGGCGATGTTCCGCAAGCATGCCCAGACAATCGTGAATTCGGCAGCCGAGGCGCGGGCAGAATTGGCTATTGCCGATATGTCGGGTCTGACCACCCTGCGCCTTGGCATGATAGAGGACTTCGATGCCGAGGTGACCCCGCGCCTGCTGACCGCCCTGTCAACCGGCCTACGCGGGTGCAGGTTTCTGCTTGAAACCGGGGCCAGCCATCGCCTGTTGGATCAGCTGGAGGCACGCGCGCTGGACATCGTGGTTGCCGCTGACACGGGCACGGAACTTGGCGCCGATGCAGACTGGATCGAAGTGCATCCCCTGCTGGTGGAGCCCTTTGTCGTTGTGGCCCCAGTAGGTGCGATAAGTCGCGGCGACGACGTCGCCGCACAGTTGCTGGCGCTGCCACTTATTCAGTATTCGGCGCGCCATCACATGGGGCGGCTCATCGCGACACATCTCGCGCGGCAGAACCTACGACTAGCGCATCGCTTTGAACTGGATAGTTATTCAGCGATCTTGGCGATGGTCGCTGCCGGAACGGGCTGGACCATCCTTACACCGCTTGGTGTGCAGGCGGCCCAACCTTTGCACCCGGCGATTGAGGTTATGGCTATGCCCTTCGCCTCATTAGAACGTCGCATTTCACTGTCAGCGCGCGCCGGTGTCCTGCGCGACATGCCCAAACAGGTTGCAGCAAACCTCCGGGATCTGTTGCAAGCATGTGTCGTGGGGCCGTCGATTGCCGCGATGCCTTGGCTAAACGGCGCGTTTCGCGTACTGTAGCGGCGGGGCCGTAACATCTTCTGCTGCGGCCACCAAAGCCGAGGCGATGAAATCAAGATCGGCCGTCGCAAGCCGAGTTGGCAAGCGCACATCGCAGGCTCGCATCAGCATCGCGCGTGTTTGTGGCTGCTCTGGTATTTCCCCGAGAAACTGCCAATTCCAAAACGCCCTGGCATTGCCTTCGCTTAGCCCAAAGACCTGAACTGACACCCCCAGATTTTTGGCCTGCGCCTGGAAGGCAAGGGCTTGGTTGTCAGACCATCCGCCGACCAGATTGAACTGGATGGAATCCGGCGCGCGGTTCTCAGGACCCAGCGGTGGCGGCACGTCAAGCCACGCGCATTTGTTCAACAGGCCTGCCACATGATCATGGTTCGCGCGCCCCTGCGCCACACGCCGCCCGATTTCCGCCAGTTGGGGCCTGATTACTGCAGCGGATAGATTCTGCATCCGCATGTTGTACAGCGGTAAGCGGTTTTGCCAGTGACCAAAGCTATTTTGCAGGCCTGGGTGCTTCTTCCAGTTCTGCTCATAAGCGCCAGACATGATTATGCAGCGCGCCGCCAATTCAGGGTCGTCGGTTATCAGAATGCCGCCCTCACCAGCATTCACCAGCTTGTAGGATTGAAAGCTGAAGCAGCCGATTTTGCCGATGGTGCCGATATTGCGTCCGCCCCAAGTGGTCCCAAGCGAATGCGCAGCGTCTTCGATCACTGGCACGCCGCGCGCACCGCACAGCACCAAGATCGCATCCATGTCAGAGGTATGGCCGCGCATATGGCTGATCAGGACCGCGCAGATACTGTCATCCAGCTTTGCCGCAAAATCTGCCAGATCGACGCGATAGTTGGTGCCAACCTCGACCAAAACAGGCTCGCAATCGGCGTGGACCACGGCAGAAGGTACCGCCGCAAACGTGAACGCAGGGATCAAGACCTTGGCTCCGCGCGGCAGATCAAGCGCTTTCAGCGCAAGGAAAAGGGCTGCCGAACATGACGAAACCGCCAGCGCATATTTTGACCCCATAAGGGCTGCGAATTCAGCTTCCAACAACGCGACCGGGGCACCTTCTGCGGCGGTGTAACGAAACAGATCACCTGTGCCCAGCATCGCATCAATCGCCGCACGCGCCGCATCAGGGATCGGCTCGGCATCATAGACATTTGGGGCTAGGGCGGGTTTGGCAGCAGCTTCATCCAATGACATTTCGCGGCTTTCCTGAAACTGATATTCGGAAAATATGTACATGCCTGCGCCGGGCTTTGCCAGTGACAAGATGCCGAAGGGTCGGCTACACGCAAGATCTTGCCTAAATGGCAGCTACTGAGCGCGTGCTGCTTCGACGCACTATCACAAGGAAATGGCACCTGTCGCTAGTGACCGAGCCTGTCTCGCAACGAATACCAGGTCATCGCAAGCACCAGCAGGGGCCAGCGCATCGCTATGCCGCCGGGAAAGTTCATCTGCGGCAGATCTGCCAGTACATCAAACCGTTCGGCCTGCCCGGCGATGGCTTCGGCCATCACCTTGCCAGCCATGGTGGCCATAGCCACACCGTTGCCCGAATAACCTGAAGCCGACAGCGTATTTGCCGCAGGCCTGGCGAAACACGGCATCCGATTGGTCGTGATGGCCAACGTGCCGCCCCACGCATAGTCGATCTTCACGCCGCGCAGTTGCGGATAGACCCGTAGCATCGGCTTTGTGACCGCGCGGACGATGTCGGGAAAGCGGTAGCCGTAACTTTCCGCCCCGCCGTACAGCAGCCGGTTATCATCCGACAGCCGCCAGTAGTTGACCACGAACTTCGTATCCGCCGCCGCAATTGGCTGCGACAGGATATCTTTCGCGTGGTCCCCAAGGGGCTCGGTGGCAATCATGAAGTTGTTGATTGGCATTACCCGGGCGGCCACCTTGCGGTTTAGGCCGCCAAGATAGCCGTTGCCCGCAAGGATTAAGTAGTCGCAGGCAACGGCCCCCGTATTGGTGCGGACGATCGGCTTGGGGCCATAGTCAATGTGGTGAACCTCAGATTTCTCGTAAATACGAGCACCTGCCTTTGACGCTGCCGCCGCCAGACCAATGGCATAGTTTAGCGGGTGCAGATGACCCGCACCGTGATCTAAATCGCCACCTCGATAAACCGGCGATCCGATCAGGCTGTGGATGCCCGTGCGGTCCAACGGCTCGATCTTGTCATAGCCGTACTCCCGGCTCATCTTTTCGCCGTAAGCATGGGCGTGGCGCATTTCCGCATCGGTCCAACAGGCGTGGGCAATACCGGGGCGGTAGGTTACCGGCATGGCGTGCTGCGCAATCAGGCTGCGCACCAAGGCATTGGCGTCTTGCGCCATATCCCACAGCTTACGCGCCGTGTGGCGCCCCGCCATGCGCTCCAGTTCATCTTGATCGCGGCGTTGGCCGGACGCCACTTGCCCGCCATTGCGCCCCGATGCGCCAAAGCCCACCCGGTGTGCTTCTAGCAGCACCACCTCATAGCCCCGCTCGGCCAAATGCAACGCTGCGGAAAGCCCGGTATAGCCGCCCCCAACAATGCAAACATCGGCGCGAGACTGGCCTTTGAACATCGGAAAGGGTGCCAGCGGCGTTGCCGTCGCGGCGTAATAAGAGGCCGGATATTGCCCGGCCTTGTCGTTGGCGTGCAGCAAGTTCATACGTTCAAAAGCAGATGTTCACGTTCCCAAGGGCTGATCACCTGAAGAAATTCTTTGTATTCATTGCGCTTTACGGAATCGTAGACTTGACAGAACTCGGTTCCCAAAACTTCCCAGAGGGCCTTGTCGTCTTCCAACCGGTCCAGCCCATCGCCCATAGTCGTAGGAATATCGTCGCCGTCGATATAGGCGTTGCTCTTGAATTCAGGCCGCGGCTGTTTCTTTTCCATCAGGCCAAGATAGCCACAGGCAAGTGTCGCAGCGATACCTAAATAGGGGTTGCAATCCATGCCTGGCAGTCGGTTTTCAACCCTGCGCGCGGCCGGTGACGATATCGGAATGCGCAGGCCAGTGGTCCGGTTATCGCGCCCCCATTCCAGGTTGATCGGCGCTGCAAAATCAGGAACGTAGCGACGATAGGAATTGACGTACGGTGCCAGCACAGCAACCGCCCCGCTAAGGTGGTTCTGCATCCCCGCGATGAAGTGAAGAAACGCTTCCGTCTCGCCCCCCTTTTTGTCGGCGAACACGTTCTTGCCGGTTTTGCTATCCACGACCGAGGTATGAATGTGCATAGCCGATCCCGGCTCGCCGCCAATCGGTTTGGCCATGAAGGTGGCAAAGCAATCATGCCGCAGCGCGGCCTCGCGGATCAGGCGTTTGAAAAAGAACACATCGTCTGCCAATCGCACCGGCTCGCCGTGTGCCAGGTTCAACTCGATCTGGCCAGCACCGCCTTCTTGCAAGATGCCGTCAATTTCCAGCCCCTGCGCTTCGGCAAAGTCGTAGATGTCGTCGATGACCTTGCCGTATTCGTCAATGGCCGACAGCGAGTAGGCCTGCTTGCCAGCAGCCTTGCGGCCTGACCGGCCCATTGGCGGCTCGACTGGCATATTAGGGTCGATGTTGCGTGCTGTCAGGAAAAACTCCATCTCCGGAGCCACGACAGGCGTCCAGCCCTGATCGTTATACAGTTGCACGATGCGGCGCAGCACGTTGCGCGGCGAATAGGCCACCGGCGTGCCATCTTGGTTCATCGCATCATGAATAACCTGAAGCGTAACGTCCGCCGTCCAAGGTGCTGCCGTGGCGGTAGAGAAATCTGGCACCATGATCATGTCTGGCTCGGTGAAAGCGTCGAATGGGTTGTCGGCCCATTCGCCAGTAATGGTTTGCAAAAAAATCGAGTTTGGCAGGAAGTAATTCGCCTGATGTGCGAACTTTGCGGCAGGCATCGCCTTGCCACGTGCAACCCCAGCAATATCGGCGGTGACACACTCCACTTCGTCTACACGGCGCCCGGCAATATAGTCGCGGGCGGCTTCTGGCAGTTTATTGATCCAATCGACCATGGGTCACACTCTTGGTTTCGCCGCAGAGGCATCGCCCCGTGGCTGCTTGAAGAAACTGGCGATGCGATCCGCAACGGTGGCATTGTCCAAAGGCTCATCAAAGCGCTTTGCCGCTGTTGCCATCAGACCATCGGGCACCACACCTTTGCCGCGGGTCTTTATCAGGCCATCAATGAAATCAGGGCCATACTCTGGATGCGCCTGCACTGTGAAGGCACGATCATTGTAGACGAGAGCGGCATTTGCACAGAAATCATTGGAAGCGATGACCTTCGCATCCTTCGGCAATTTGGTCACCTGATCACGATGCCAAGCGTTCAGTTTCAGCGTTTCAGTGCCAAAATCATAGTCGGTGGCACCCACTGACCAGCCACCTTTGAACCGTTCAACCTTGCCGCCTAGCGCTTGTGCGATGATCTGATGTCCAAAGCAAACCCCGACTAACGGCACCGCTGCCGCATAGGACTTGCGAATAAAGTCTTCGAGAGGCGCGATGAAGGGGTGATCTTCATAAGTGCCGTGGCGCGATCCTGTCAAAAGCCAACCGTCGGCATCGTGGACAGAGGCCGGAAATTCCATCTCGACCACTCGGTAAGTATGAAAAGTAAAGCCATGCCCCGCCAACAGCTTGGCAAACATATCGGGGTAATCGCCGTGATCTGCCGCCAAGGCGTCTGGGGCAAGGCCAGTCTGCAAAATGCCGATGTGCATGAAACATCCATTGCTACGAAATCAAAGGCTAGTCTCGCATCCCCCATGCGGCAAGGGGGATGCTGATGATCAAACCGTGTCGAGGTACAACTCGACCTGTTCACTTGGGCTAAGTTCCGCGATGTAGTGCAATTCTTGCCGTTTGGTCAGCACCAGATTGCGGATCAGCTCCGGGTGAAGGAAGCGCGGCACGATAGAGCTGCCTTCGAACGCATCAATCGCCGCTTCCCAGCTTTCGGGGATATGTGGCAAACCTTCGATCGCGTAGGCATTGCCGGTGATCGGTGCCGGTGGCTCGGCACCGGTTTCAATGCCGTCAAGCGCTGCACCCAAAATGGCCGCCAACATAAGATAGGGGTTCACATCACCGCCCGCCACCCGGTGCTCGATGCGGCGCGACGAAGGGTTGCCTGCAGGAATGCGAATGGCAGAGGTGCGGTTTTCGAACCCCCAAGATATTGCCGTGGGAGCATGTTTGCCGGGCACGAGCCGTTCATAGCTGTTGGCATGTGGCGCAAAGATCAGCGCGCTGTCGTGCATCGCGTTTAAACATCCCGCCACGGCATTTCGCAGGAGGGCGGTGCCTTTCGGACCTCCGCTGTCAAACACGTTGTCGCCTTTGTCATCCAGCACCGAGAAATGCGTATGCAGGCCCGAGCCAGAATATTCCGGGTAGGGTTTGGCCATGAAACTTGCAGCAAAGCCGTGCCGCCGGGCAAGTCCCTTCACCAGCATCTTGAACAGCCAGGCGTCATCGGCGGCGCGCAGGGCGTCGTCGCAATGCATCAGGTTCACTTCAAACTGGCCAAGGCCGGTTTCAGAGGTCGAAGTATCCGCCGGAATATCCATTGCTTCACAGGCGTCATACAGATCGGTGAAGAAGGTATCGAACGCATCCAGCGCCCGGATCGACAGCGTTTCCGCCGCCTTGCGCCGCTTGCCCGATCGCGGTGATGGCGGCACTTGCAACGTCTTGCCGCTATCGTCGATTAAGAAAAATTCCAGCTCGATCGCGCAAACCGGGGTCAGGCCCTTGGCCTTGAAGCGGTCCACTACAGCGCGCAGGGCATGGCGGGGGTCGCCTTCGTAGGGCAGACCGTTTTCGCGGAACATCCAGATCGGCAGCAGCGCCGTCGGTGCCTCCAGCCACGGCATCGGCATGAAGCCACGCTCGGTAGGCTTCAGAATGCCATCGGCGTCGCCCTGTTCAAACACCAATGGGCTGTCGTCAATATCTTCGCCCCAGATATCAAGGTTCAGAACCGAAAACGGAAACCGCGTTCCGTCCTTCACGACCTTGTCGGCAAATCGCGCCGGAACCCGCTTGCCCCGCGCCTGACCATTTAGGTCTGCAGCAGCCACACGGATAGTGCGCACTTCGGGGTGCTTACGTAACCAGTCTTTCATTCTCTCACATGAAGGCCATGGCACAGTGACCACCGCAACGCCGATTATGGCCTGTGGCCAACTGGCGGGGTGGGGACCATGCCCTTGGTCCCTTTCTCCCGTTATGGTCAAACTCGGGTCTGGCCATCAGCAATGGCCCCGGACGTGGGTCCGGCGAATTTGATCAAATTTAGGATACTACCTGATGATCTGAGGACGCAAGCGAATTCTAGCGCGCATATTTTGCGGCAGATGCCGGTTCAGCCAAGTGTTCACCAGCCCAAAGCAAAAGATCACCGTCATCGTCAGGCAGATAAAATAGAAAGCAACGATAGGGTACGGCACGAACGGATTGAAGGTTTTGTCGGCAAAGTAGTTTGCGTAATACAGCGCATCACCCTTTTGCTGGAACGCCGGAAAGCCGGAAAAGAACACCAGCGTCGAAGCGTGAAACAGGAAAATCGCCTCGTTCGTATAGGACGGCCAAGCAAGCCGCAGCATGGTCGGCCATTGAATACGACGAAACCGCGACCATCCGGATATGCCATAAGCATCTGCTGCCTCCAGATCGCCCTTTGGGATGGATTGCAGCGCACCGTAGAAAATCTCGGCGCTGTAGGCTGCCGTGTTGAGAAACAAAACAATCAGCGCGCCCGCCCAAGCCTTTGATAGCCATGATGCTTGAACGGTTAGGCCAAACAATTCTATCCCGCCACGGGGTAATAAAACCAAAGCCTCGTAGGCTAAGAAAAACTGAATGAACAAAGGCGATCCGCGAAACACGAAGATGAACCATTCCGCAGGCTTGCGCAGCCGCGGATTGCGCGACGATTTGGCAAGTGCCACCGCATTTGCCACAAAGAACCCGGCGATCAGTGCCAGCAAGCCGAAGTAGATGTTCCATATCAGCCCTGACCCGATCAGCGTGAATTGCTGGCACAGGGTGAAATCCGTGCGCGGCAAAAGCTTTTCGCCAAACCCGAGGCTGCGAAAGGCATATTGCCCGATGGTTTCCCAGCAGCTCATGTTGCGGCTCTTCGTTGCACTTCCCCAGCGGCGGTGGCTTGCCCATGGTTCAGGCGTGCCGAGACTCGAGATAAAACAACTTCGGAGACTCGGGTCATCGCGAGGTAAAACACCATCAGGAACAAAAAGTAGTAAAGTCGCCAGTCCGGATGCGGATAGGCAAAGGCGTTGGTTTTCGATCCGCCCAGTTCTCGTGCCCAGTAAACGATGTCTTTGACGCCCAGCAGAAACAACAATGGCGTCGCTTTGATCAGGATCATCCACAGGTTCGACAGGCCAGGCAGCGCATAAATCCACATCTGCGGCACTAGAATACGGCGAAACACTTGGGCGTTGCTCATCCCATAGCTTTCAGCCGTTTCGAGCTGCGTTTTGGGAACGGCCTGCATGGCACCGTAAAGCACGTTGGCGGCAAAGGCCCCGAAGACCAGTGCAAAGGTAAACACCGCCAGCGCAAAGCCATACACTTGGTGCCATAACTGCGGCGCATCGCCAGACGGCACTTTGGCTGCCGGGCACACCCGAAATTCCAACCCTTGGCGAATAGGCTCCGTCCATTCGGGACAGCGGATTTGATGCACCGTCCATTCGATGCCTTGATCCAGCGCGATCACGAAGAACAGGAAAAACACGATGTCCGGGATGCCGCGCACCATGCCGGTATAGGCTTTGCCGACCAGCCTGATCGGCAGGATATGGCTGCGCGCCGCCATCGCACCAGCAAACCCGAACGACAGCGCAATTGGCGCGGTAATCGCCAGAAGCGTCAGCACCGTCACGAACGACCAATAGAAACCAACATGCTTGCCGGATGTCAGATAGCACCAAAGCCATCCGAAGCCGTCTAATGTTGATGGATCAACGCAAGATGCGAACATGGCGGCTTTCCGGGGGTCATAATCAAAGCAAACCTTCCCCGCGGGGGAGGTTTGCTTTGAGGACAGATCTCAAAGACCCTTCCCCTGGGCGCGGGGAAGGATCAGATCAAATCAGAATTTCGCCGTTTCTGGGGTGAAATGCTTTTCGATCAACGCGTTAAGAGAGCCGTCATCTTTCATCGACTGAATGGCTGCGTCCAGCTTGCCCTTCAGCTCGGTGTCGCTTTCGCGCAGACCAAGGCCGACGCCACCGCCAAGCTGCACAGGTTCGCCGACGAACATCAGCTCGCCGTTGGATTCCGCAACGATTGGCACAAGGAAGTCTTTGTCAGCAAACACCGCGGCTGCTTCGCCATTACGCACCGCAGCGATGGTTTCATCAGGCGTTGCGAATTCCAACACTGTCGCGCCAGATTCCGCCACATAGCCGGCTTGAATCGTGCTGACCTGGGCCGCAACAATGCCGGTTTTTATGTCGGCATCGGCAGTCAATGCGACATAAGCAGACGCCGCTGGCGGGAAGTAGTTTTGCGAAAAGTCGATGATCTTGTCACGCTCTTCGGTGATGCTCATACCGGCGATGATGACATCATAGTTGCCCGATTGCAGGTTCGGGATGATGCTGTCCCATTCGTTGGTAACCCATTCGCAAGTTAGTGCGGCGCGCTTGCACAACTCGTCACCAACGTCACGCTCAAAGCCAGCGACTTCGCCAGCGTCATTAATGAAGTTGAACGGAGGATACGCGCCTTCGGTGCCAAGACGAACGGTTTGGGCGGCAGCAGCGCCGGCAGAAAGCGCAAGCAACGCCGAGGCAAGGATCAGTGATTTCATTGGTATCTCCCAGATATTGTTGGTTATTGATTATGCCGAGGTCGCTGACAAGAACCCGCGCAGCCTTTCGGTTTGCGGACGTCCAAACAACTGCCCCGGCGGGCCTTCTTCTTCTATTTTCCCTTGATGAAGGAAAATCACATGGTCTGACACATCGGCGGCAAGCTTCATGTCATGCGTGACCAGAATCATTGTGCGCCCTTCTTCGGCCAAGGCCTTGATAACGCGCACCACCTCTTGCTCCAATTCAGGATCAAGTGCTGAGGTGGGTTCATCAAACAGCAAGGCGCGCGGTTCCATACATAGCGCGCGAGCAATGGCGGCACGTTGTTGCTGGCCACCTGATAGCATCGCTGGATAGGAATCGCACTTTTCAACGATTCCCACCTTGTCCAGATACTTGCGCGCCGACGCCTCTACTTCTGCTTTGTCGCGGCCCAGAACCGTTACCGGCGCTTCCATGACATTTTGCAGAATGGTCAGGTGCGACCACAGATTGAACTGCTGGAACACCATCGAAAGATTGGTGCGAATGCGTATCACCTGAGCGCGGTCAGCCGGGTGTCGGCCAAGGCCCTTGCCCTTCCAATGCACCGCTTCACCTTCAAAAATGATATCACCATCCTGGCTGTCTTCTAGCAGATTACAGCACCGCAGCAGCGTGGATTTGCCAGACCCGGACGACCCGATCAGCGAGATCACATGACCGCGGGGCGCAGTCAGATCGACGCCCTTCAAAACCTCAAGATTACCATAGCTTTTGTGGAGATTGCGGATCTCGATCACAGGGATGCCGATGTCTGGTTTCTGCAATGAGGTCACGATCTTTCACTGACGCCGCTGGTTGTTGGGCAATTTGGGTGGAAACATCGCCCATTGCAACGGTGTTTCTGCCGTTTTTGCTGTAGCGGATGGACAAAGTGATCAGTTTTCATGCGCAAACTGGTCAGGTGCCGCCGGCGTGGGCACCGCAAGATAGGCCAGCGCCGGGATGTGGTAGATGCCCTTGATTCCCAGCGTTTCGCGATCTTCGGTGCTAAGGGCAAGGATCGCGGCCTTGATCGCCCCGAATATAACCGTAGTGTTGACTCCGAGCGCAGAGATATAAGGCAGGCCCGGTGCAGGTTCGGTGCGATCCACAATCTTCAGCGCCGAAATTTCCGGATCATTTCGCAACAGCAAGCGCCAAGTCATCGCATCAATCGACGCTAAATCCGCGCGGCCCTCAATCACCGCGCGGGCAGACAGTGCATGCCCACCGGTGCGCAAACGGGGATTGAATTGAAACCCAAGGCCAATCGCATGATTTTGTGGCGCGGCCCAACCTGACTGTGACAAAGCATCATTATAGGCAAAGCGGGCATCCTTGAACGCCGATAGATCAGAGCGTGGATCATCCGACCGTGCCACAAGAACAGACTGGTAGTATCCAGGCGGGCAGTGTTCCAACCCAAAATCAGGCGTCCCGATCAGCGTGACCTTGCCGTGCAGAAATGCCCGATACGGATAGCCGCAGGTCTGCGACAGGACCAAATCAGGGCGCAGCCAGTGTCCCATGAAATCTGGCATCCCGCGCGCGAGGGCATCCGGTGCCGCAACGCCCCGACCACGAAGGCCATCGCGGATAAGTGTCCAGTATCGATCATTCGCTACCCTGCAGTCGGGCAAGTCGTACATTGGCAAAGATGCAATCAAAGTCGCGCCTCCGCACGCCTACGCGCAATTGCGGACTCGTGATCAGACAGGCCCAACAGGTTCGACACCAGACGCAGTAATTGATCCTCACCGTCATCCCGCAGGCCATCGGCAAGCGCCACGGACCACAGTGCTTGCATCATGCCAGCCCGATCTTCTGGTGCTACGGCATCTTTCAAAGCGCGGGTAAAGCGCACGGTATCGGGTGCCTCGCCCTCCATCACCTCGGCATCACGGCGCAACCGGGCTGATGCGAACGGATCAAGCCCGAACTGCAAGCCCAACACGCGGTCGATGTGATCAACCTCGGCTTGGTCATAAAGATTGTCCGCCCGTGCCACTCGGACAAGCAAGGTTGCCAGCGCAAGCTGGGCATCCGCCACAGGCAGGCGGCCGGGGTTTGGGGCGGTCAGGCGGCGAAGTAAAGCGTCAAACATGCTGTTCAAATAGTCGCTGAAACCGGCGCTGCCAATGGCTTGAGTAGCGGGCCGACGACAATTTTGCGTCGAAAACGCCGGTTTGTTCTAAGTCTTCGCAAAAACCGCCGTCAACCGCGCGGCTTCATCTTCTATCCCGAACGGCGGGTTCAGGATGAACAGGCCCGACCCCACCATCCTGTGTCCTTCGCGAAGAGGCGGAAACCGCACTTCATGCCGAAAGAAGCCCTGCTGCCCCGCCTCCAACGCTGCCAGCATTGGCACATGCGCCGCGCTTTCAAGGATCGGATACCAAAGACAAACAACACCGACATTCCATTTGCGGTGCAACTGCCCGATGGATTTGGGTATCGTTTCGTAATCGGCCTTCACCTCATATGATGGGTCAATCAGCATCAATCCACGTCGGGGTGTCGGCGGGCAGACAGCATGAGCGGTGGAAAACCCATCATTTTCATAGATGTGGGCACCCCATGGCATCAAGTTATGTCGAAGATCTCGCACCTCGCCGGGGTGCAATTCAGCAAGGTGCATCGTGTCAATATCGCGCAAGGACAGAGCCGCTAGCAGGGGTGATCCGGGGTAGGCAAACGGCCCATGTTGCGCCCGCACCGCCGCCAGATGAGTCCGGTAGGGATGACCCGGTGCAAGGTGCTGTTCCAATTGCAAAACCCCGGCGTCGGCCTCGCCGGTCTTTTGGGCCTCGGGCGCATCCAGATGATACAAGCCTCGCCCTGCATGGGTTTCAATGTAGCTAAGTGGCTTGTCTTTTTGTGTTAGGTAATCAAGAATATAGCATAACATCACATGCTTATGCACATCGGCTAGATTTCCAGCATGAAAATGGTGTTGGTATGAAAGCATGTGTTTTGGGTAATGCGCTTTTTGTGCCTACGCAACCGTCGTAGAGACAGCACACCGGTTTTTTGCGACGCCACGGCATTGGCATTTACCATTGAGTTTTCAGGCGACCGCACTTAGTTAGAGCCCAAACCTGATCCGCAACAAAACAGGAAACCCTATGGAGATTTTCACGGCCGAGGGCTTTGCCGCCCTGCTACAAGTTATGGCGATCGATCTGGTGCTGGCGGGTGACAACGCGATCGTCATCGGGCTTGCTGCCGCAGGGCTGGCGAAGGAGCAGCGCGCAAGGGCCATTCTGATCGGCATCATCGCGGCAACTCTGCTGCGCATTTTCTTTGCCTTGATCACGACGCAGCTTCTTGCGCTTACCGGTTTGCTTCTTGCGGGCGGGCTGCTGCTGCTTTGGGTCTGCTGGAAAATGTGGACCGAACTGCGCAACGGCCACGCCGAGGAAGACCGTGCGGAAGAAGCGCTGACCGGCATGGATCTGAACGCCGACGGCACCGTTGCCGGTGGCGGTCCAACCAAAACGTTGAAACAAGCGGCCCTACAAATCGTCATCGCGGACGTTTCAATGTCGCTGGATAACGTATTGGCTGTCGCGGGTGCGGCGCACGACCATCCAACCGTGTTGGTGATAGGGTTGGTGATGTCGATTGCCTTGATGGGTCTTGCGGCATCCTTTGTGGCGCGCCTGCTGAACAAGCATCGCTGGATCGCCTACGTTGGTCTTGCCATCATCCTTTACGTCGCGCTGGAAATGATCTGGCGCGGCTGGAACGAGATGCAGCCGGTTGTCGTTGCCTATCTTGGCTAAACAGCGAAAAAGATACAAATCAATTACGGCGCGCCTGGTGGCGCGCCTTTTTTTTGACGTTTTTGCAGTGACTATTTGATACGCCACTGACGTAAATTTAAGGTCGTTCGTAAGAGGGAATAGCCATGGCCGAATTTCTGGAAAGCATCATGCGTGGCCTGCAAGGCCCACTGACCAAACCCCGGCGCGTACCTATTCGCCCTATTGAAGTGACAGTACCTGACGTGCCTGCAATTCGTGCCCGCACCGGGCTTTCGCAGGTGGATTTCGCCAAATCAATTGGCGTCAAACGGGCAACCCTGCTGAACTGGGAACAAAAACGCCGAACCCCAGAAGGCCCGGCGCGTGTGTTGCTGGCCCTGATAGACCGTGATCCCGGGCTGGTTCAAAGAGTGCTCGCACCAAGGCAATAGGCGCGAATATGCAAACCGCACTCCACCAACGAGAGCATTGTCAAGCACACCCTACGCCGCTCAATTGTCCCGAAGCGCCGCCGCCGCCAGACGCGCAAGTCTTGCTGACACGACATCGGCGTCCACCGCTGAGGCATCAAACCATTGCGCTGCGTTCCGCCGCGCTGACGGCGTTGCCAGTGTGTCGCCCAACCATCCGACAATCAGCGCGACCGCTGCCTTTCGCGTGTCGATCAATTCCCGCTCCAGCGCGATAGCTCGTTCCTCGCTACTCACAGACAACACCCGTTACAATACCGCTACAGCAGACAAGATACCGCATTGGTGCGGCGAGCGCATCGTGGCGTTTGAGATATGTCCTTTTCGACAGGCAAGACCACTAGCGGTTGTGCGGCCCTGCTTTCCCATCCCCAAAATATATTGTTCAAAGGCCGCCAAACCGAATTTGGATGCGTTGGGCTACTTCGGGTCCATAGTGCTGGGCGCACCGCCCTCGAACCGATTGCCGTGCCGATAATCGCACGGCGCTTCCTGCATCTGCAAATGCAGCGCGGTGCCAGTGTATGGATGCGCGCGGGCAAGGTTTTCGTCGAAATCAATCCCAAGACCAGGGGCATCAGGCGGGATGATATAGCCGTCCTCCCATTTGATCGAATTCTTGATCAGTGCCAGATGGAACGCCCCGCCTGTTTCAATCGTCTCAGCAATCAAAAGGTTGGGGATGGATGCAGAAAAATGCACATTCGCCGCCCATTCCACCGGACCGGCGTAAAGATGCGGGGCCATTTCGGCATTGAACACCTCGGCCATAGCAGCGATTTTCTTGGCCTCCCAAATGCCACCGACGCGCCCGAGGGCAGGTTGCAGGATACGCACCCCGCCGTGGCGCAACAGCGCACCAAACTCCGCTTTGGTGGTCAGTCGCTCACCCGTGGCCAAAGGCACCGACACGTGTTTGGCGATTTCAGCAAATTCCAGCAGGTTGTCCGGCGGACAGGGCTCTTCGTACCAAAGTGGGTTGTAGGGCTCCAATGCTTTGCCCAGACGGATGGCACCGGGCGTGGTGAACTGGCCATGCGT
Organism: uncultured Alphaproteobacteria bacterium; assembly: GCA_963708425.1. Classification (GTDB taxonomy): domain Bacteria; phylum Pseudomonadota; class Alphaproteobacteria; order Rhodobacterales; family Rhodobacteraceae; genus JACMNW01. The sequence goes on along the minus strand of OY970206.1, from coordinate 770,903 downwards.
GCCGAACAACAGATCGGCGCGATCGCCAATAGCGTCACGGATCGCTTTGCAGAAGGCAACCGACCGCGTGATGTCAGACATCGCCGGTTCGTGCCCACCGCGAATGGTGTAGGGCCCTGCCGGATCAAACTTTATCGCCGTGAAACCCATGTTCACAAAACGCAGGGCAGCCTCGGCGGCAGCGTCGGGATCGACCCAGAATTCGGGAGATTCCCTGCCCGGCTCGGGGTACAGATAGGTGTAAGACCGGATACGGTCATTCATCTTGCCGCCCAACAGCGCCCAAACCGGCCGGTTGCGGGCCTTGCCCAAGATATCCCAGCAGGCAATCTCCAGCCCCGAAAACGCACCCATGACCGTTGGGTCGGGGCGTTGCGTGAAGCCTGCCGAATAGGCCCGCCGGTACATCCATTCGATGTTTTCTGGGTTTTGGCCTTCCATGTGGCGCGAAAACACATCCTCGATCACCGCGATCATCGCCTTGGGGCCGACGGTCGAGGCATAGCATTCACCGTAGCCAACGATGCCATTGTCGGTCGTCAGCTTGGTGAATATCCAATATCGCCCGCCCCAGCCGGGGGCCGGGGGTGCCACGACAAAAATCTCAAGGTCTTTGAGGCGCATGATTGAAAGCTTTCATTCTGGGAGTACCCTGTAGAATACCTATGCCAAGACGAATTGGTAGGATTAGTCCGTTGCTGCTTCGCGCGGACCGCCGACATGCAGGATGACGCAAACGACCATCATCGCCGAAGCCAAAAGGAACGGAGCACCAGGAGAATACACTGGGGCTGCTGGCCCAGTGAACGCAGAAAACGTGGCCGTCATGATCAACGGCGAGGTAATCATGGCGACCGCGTTCAGGCTGGCCAGCACCCCTTGCAACTCGCCCTGCGCATTGGCAGGCGCAGACCGCGATAGAATGGATTGCAACGCAGGCGTCACCACCCCGCCAAGAGCTGTCAATGGCGTGATCATCAGGGCGATCGGGCCAGAGGTCACGAGGCCAAGCGCGGCAAGCGTGCTGAAATCAATCCACATGCCGTAATGCGCGGCGCGGTGTTCGCCAAAACGACGGATCAACGGGCCAACCAGCAGGGCCTGACCTAAGGCGAACGACACGCCGTAAACCGCCAGCGAAATGCCGACCATCCGGCTGTCCCATTCGAACCTCGCTTGGCCGTAGTATGCCCAGATCGCCGGATAGACGTTCATCGCAATGCCAAGCACCAGAAAGCAGATCAGCGGGCGTTTCAGACCGGGCAAGCGGCTGACGGCGCGCAGTGCGCCCAGCGGGTTCGCGCGGGCAAGCCCGAATGGGCGTCTGGTGGCATCGGTCACCGTTTCGGGCAAGATGAAATAGCCAAAGATCAGGTTCGCACCAGCCAGCGCTGCAGCGGCATAGAACGGCGCACGCAGATCGATGGTAGACAGCAACCCGCCAATCAACGGCCCAAGCACAAAGCCCACGCCGAAACACGCCCCGATCAGGCCAAACCGACGGCCACGTTCCTCGGGGGCCGTGATATCGGCGATAAATGCGGTGGCAGTGGAATAGGTGGCCGCAGCAATACCCGCCACGATGCGGGCGATCAGCAACAGCCAGATTGTCGGCGCAGTGGCCAACACGATGTAATCGACCGCCATGATAGCCAGCGAAATCAGCAGAACCGGGCGGCGGCCATAGCGATCTGACAGGCCGCCGACCACAGGGCCAAATATGAACTGCATGATGGCAAAGGACGTCGATAGAACCCCACCCCAAAGGGCCGCACTGGCCAAAGTGCCACCGGTGACCTGTTCCAGTAGATCGGGCATCACCGGGAAAATCAGGCCAATACCGATGGCATCCAATGACACCGTGAACAAGATGAACGCAAGCGCAAGACGAGGGGCAGGCGGATTGGCCTGCGCGGATTTGCCATCAGGAAAGGGTGCGTCAGACATGGCCGATTTCCTTCAGGAATGCACTAAGGACGTCGGCATAAGCCTGTGGCCGTTCGGCAAAAGGCAGATGCCCGCCACCTCGGATCAATTCAAGGCGGCTTCCGGGGATCAGGTCGGCGGTTTCGCGCACCAAATCCGGCGGTGTAACGCCGTCCTCGGACCCAGCAATGGCGAGCGTGGGTAACCGCAAACCGGCGGTCGGCGTGTAGAAATCGGTGCCATTGATCGCGGCAGCACAGCCAAAATAACCTTCAACCGGGGTGTTCAACATCATGTCCCGCCATGGCAAAATGCCCGCCGTTGCGCGATAGGCCCGCGCGAACATCGCCTCAGTCGCGGGCTCAACGATCGCGGCCATACCACCCGCCCGAACAGCAGCCATGCCTAATTGCCAATATGCCGGATGGCCGATCTTGGCGGCCGTGTTTGACAGGATCAGCGCACGGACCAGATCAAGGCGTTTGATCGCCAGACCTTGGGCGACAAGCCCACCCATCGACAAACCCAGAAAGACACAATCGCGGATCGCCAGATGGTCCAACAATCGTTCGGCATCGCGCACCAAAGCCCCCATGCTGTAGGGCGCTGCGGGTACGTCAGATCCACCATGCCCGCGATGATCATACCGCAAGATGCGCAGGCTAGGCGGCAACAGCGGAATAACCGCGTCCCAAATCGAAAGCTCGGTCGACAACGCATGGGTCAGCACAAGCACGGGGCCATCCTTTGGGCCATCAAGGCGGTAGTTCAACCGCAGATCAGGAAGGTAGGCCAGCGGCATGTCACACACCGATCGCAAGGCATCGGGCGAACATCTCGGCATCGACATTGCCGCCAGTGGCCACGACAATAACCGCGTCCCCCTCGATCTGATCCCGGCAATACAGCGCCGCGGCAAGCGCCACTGCACCGCCGGGTTCCAGCACAATCTTCAACCGCGCAAACGCCAAAGCAACAGCTTGCATCGCTTCGGCGTCCGTTACCACAAGGCCGGGCCCGCAAAGACGGCGCAGAATTGGAAAGGTAATCTCGCCCGGTTGTGGCGTGATGATCGCATCACAAACTGACCCTGATAGAGCGGCATTACGCCGAACCGCGCCCGCCGCTAGGCTGCGAGTCACGTCATCGAACCCACTTGGTTCGCAGGGCCGCGCGCGCAAGCCGGGCGCTTTCGCCTCCAGCGCCAGTGCGATGCCAGAGGTCAGCCCACCGCCGCCACAACAGACCAGCACGTCGGCATCAGCCACGCCCTCGGCAGCGGCCTGAGCGGCAATCTCCAGCCCCGTCGTGCCCTGACCGGCAATCACCTGCGGCTCGTCATAGGGTCTGATCAGCGCCAAGCCGCGCGACGCCGAAAGCTTGGCCCCTAAAGCATCCCGATCATCATTGGCGCGGTCATACAGCACCACTTCGGCCCCTAAGGCGCGCGTATTGTCGATCTTCACGCGCGGCGCATCGGCGGGCATAATGATAACAGCGGTCACGTTATGCAGCTTTGCCGCCAGCGCCACGCCTTGCGCATGATTGCCCGACGAAAACGCGATCACCCCCCGCGCGCGCTGGTCTGGCGGCAGGGCGGAAACAGCAGACCAGCCGCCCCGAAACTTGAATGACCCGGTATGTTGCAGGCATTCCGCCTTCACCAAAACCCGCCGACCCGCGATGTCATCCAGAAACGGTGACGACAGCATTGGTGTCAGCCGCGCTCGCCCGGCAAGCCGCGCGGCTGCGGCCTCGATCATGGCGATGTCGGTCATTGCAATGCTTTCAAAAAGGCGTGGATAGCGGTCAGGCTTTCTGCCTCATCCAGAAACGGAATATGCGCGCGGTCTGGTACCGATGCATAGATCATGTCAGGCCGACGGCGGTGCATTTCATCTGCGGTGGCAACAGACAACAGATCGGAATTTGCCCCCCGGATCAGCGCAATAGGCACACCCGACAATGCATCAAACAGCGGCCAAAGATCGCTAGACGGGCCCTCGAACGCCTTCAAGAACGCGTCGCGCAGGGCCGGATCATAGGTAATTTTCAGGCCATCTGGCGTGGCAACAGCGTGTTTCTGCGCTTCTTCCAACCAGCGACTGGTGGACACATTGCTAAAGCCGGGCAGTGATTTTGCATAGGCTTCGGCCAAGGCCGCATGACTGCGCACGGCGGGATTGCGCCCCACATAAGCAAAAATGCGGTCCAGACCTGCCGCATCAATCACCGGCCCCACGTCGTTCAGGCACAGACCCATCAGACGTGGTTTTGCGAACACCGCCAGCAGCATCCCGATCAAACCACCACGTGACGTGCCAAGCACGGCAAAGCGGTCGATCCCCAAATGATCCATCAGTGCCAAGGCATCTTTGGCCTCTTGCGGCACGGTATAGCTGCCCGCACCAGTCCAATCCGACGCACCGCGACCGCGATAATCCATCCGGATCATTCGGCAGTCAGGAATGTGCGGCGCAAGATAATCGAAATCCGTCATGCTGCGCGTCAACCCTGCAAGGCATAGCAACGGCACCCCCGCGCCTGCATCGTCATAGGCCAATCGCGCGCCGTCGCTGGTGGTGAAAAACTGCGTCATGGAATACCCCTCCACGCGCAAACTGGCACAGGCATATGCGCGGCGAAAGGGGGAGCGGCAACGCTACAGCTTGAAGGTGCAGGCGTCTGCGCCTAAACCGCAAACCGAAACCAAAGGCGGATGATATGGCCAAGGAAAACGGCGGCCAGCGGGCAGCGTCGAAACAGGTAGGGGCGCTGCGGGGGTTGCTGCCTTTTCTAGAGCCATACCGCAGGCTTACCGGACTGGCGATTGCCGCTCTGATCCTGACAGCAACCGTCAGCCTCGTTCTCCCGCTGGCGGTGCGCCGCGTGGTTGACGGTTTTAACTCCGGCGACAACAGCTTGCTTGATCAATATTTTGCCGCAGCTCTCGGCATTGCGGCTCTTTTGGCAGTCGGCACCGGCCTGCGCTACTACCTTGTCACCCGATTGGGCGAACGTGTTGTGTCCGACATCCGCCGCGCTTTGTTCGACCGTGTGATGGCGATGAGCCCTGCGTTCTTTGAACGCATCCTGACGGGCGAGGTGCTCAGCCGGCTCACCACCGATACTACGCTAATCTTGTCGGTGATCGGGTCATCTGTTTCCATTGCACTGCGCAACATATTGATTTTGCTTGGTGGCCTAGTGCTGCTGATGCTGACGTCGGCCAAACTGACGGGCTTGGTTCTGCTGATCGTGCCGACCGTTGTTGTGCCGATCGTTCTACTCGGGCGACGACTGCGCCAATTGTCGCGTGAAAATCAGGATTGGATTGCCAACTCCTCCGGCTCTGCGTCCGAAGCCCTGTCATCGGTGCAAACCGTGCAGGCCTTTACCCACGAGGCGCGCACCAAGGCCGCTTTTGCCGAGGTCACTGAAAAAGCCTATCAATCTGCCCGCGCGCGCATAAAGACGCGGGCGTTTCTGACGATGATCGTGATTTTCCTGACCTTCAGCGGGATTGTCGGCGTGCTGTGGATAGGTGCGCGCGACGTTGGCGCTGGCAGCATGACCCCCGGTGAACTTGTGCAATTCCTGATCTATGCAGTGATGGTCGCCGGTTCCGTCGGTGCCTTGTCAGAAATCTGGGGCGAACTTCAACGCGCGGCAGGGGCGACCGAGCGGCTGGTGGAACTGCTGGGCACCACGGACAACGTGCTCGATCCATCTGCCCCAAAAGCCCTGCCCCGGCCAGTTAAGGGTGCCATCGACTTTGAAAATGTGCGTTTCAATTACCCGACTAGACCGACGGTATCGGCTTTGGATGGCGTCAGCTTGACGGTGATTCCCGGCGAAACGGTGGCGCTCGTCGGGCCTTCCGGGGCTGGAAAAACCACGATCCTGCAACTTCTGATGCGGTTCTATGACCCCCAGTCCGGCACTATCCGGCTGGACGGCATTGATCTGCGCGAAATGGCGCGCAACGACTTCAGGCGCGCCATCGCCATGGTGCCGCAAGACCCGGTAATCTTCGCCGCGTCAGCCCGCGAAAACATCCGCTTCGGCCGCCCCGACGCCACCGATGCCGAGGTCGAGGCCGCAGCAGTTGCCGCATCGGCCCACACCTTCCTTGCCGCCTTGCCCGAGGGCTACGATACTTGGCTTGGCGAACGCGGTGTCATGCTGTCTGGCGGCCAAAAACAGCGCGTCGCCATCGCGCGCGCAATCCTGCGCGATGCCGCGGTGTTGTTGCTGGACGAGGCGACCAGCGCGCTAGACGCCGAAAGCGAACGCGATGTGCAGGCGGCAGTCGAGGCGCTGTCCAAGGGGCGCACAACCTTGGTTGTTGCGCACCGGCTTGCCACGGTAAAACGCGCTGATCGAATCTTTGTCTTCGATCAAGGCCAGATTGTCGCCACCGGCACGCATGACGCACTTGTCGCAGATGGTGGGCTTTATGCGCGGCTCGCCCGGCTACAATTCACCGATGGTCAGATTTAGCGCGACCGCGGGGGAAATTTTTCAAATTTTCCCCCTTGCTCGGATTTACCGCAAAATCCGCTGACGTGACGTCGCGTCGAAACGTGGTGCTTGTCTCAAATGCCAATCCGCTCCATCCTGACGCAAAAGCAGATACTGCCGGGCGATAACGGCGGATTTTGGGGAGGACGACAATGGTTACATTCACATCGCGCGAAAGCGTGGTGGCGATCGAGGCGAAGGGGGCTTGGGCCACGCTTGATGTGCCCAAAAGCATCTACCAGCTGGTCAGCCGCACCAAATCCTCGCATGGCACTCGGAATGCCGTCACCTTTCAGCTTACCTCGGGCCCGAAAGACCGTGCAGAAACGCTGACTTGGGCCCAATTGCATGGCCGCGTCACGCAAGCCGCCAACCTGTTCCGGTCGCTTGGCATTGGTGAAAAAGACGTCGTGGCCTATGTGATGCCCAATTGCATGGAAACTGTGATTACCCTTCTTGGCGGTGCGGTTGCAGGAATTGTCAATCCGATCAACCCCTTGCTGGACCCCGAGCAAATCGCATCGATCCTGCGAGAGACGAACGCAAAGGTCGTGGTCACCCTGCGATCATTCCCCAAAACCGAACTGGCACAGCGCGTGGCCGAAGCGGTGCGTCAGGCGCCGAATGTGAAAACCGTGCTAGAGATCGATCTTAACCGCTATCTGGCGCCGCCGAAATCGTGGATTGTGCCCCTACTGCGCCCGAAAAACCCGGTCCAGCACAGCGCCACCGTCAAAGACTTCACCGCAGAACTGTCGCGCCAGCCCGCCGACAAACTGGCCTTCCCCGATATCACAACAGACCGCGTTGCCGCCTATTTTCACACCGGCGGCACCACCGGCATGCCGAAAGTGGCCCAACACCGCGTCTCTGGCATGGTTTACAACGGCTGGACGGGAAGCGAGCTGATCTTCGCCCCAAGTGATGTGGTGATCTGCCCATTGCCCCTGTTCCACGTGCTTGCGGCCTATCCCGTCCTGATGTCGATGATCATGAGCGGTGCTCACGTGGTCTACCCAACCCCAGCCGGTTATCGTGGTGATGGGGTGTTTGATAACTTCTGGAAGCTGATCGAACGCTGGCGTGTCACCCAGATCATCACCGTGCCAACCGCTTTGGCAGCCCTGATGCAGCGGCCAATCAATGCCGATATATCGTCGATCAGGGGGGCGTTCTCGGGATCATCTGCACTGCCGCAAGAGCTGTACAGCCGGTTCGAAAAGGCAACGGGCGTTCAGGTCATCGAAGGTTACGGCCTGACGGAATGCACCTGTATCGTGTCCTGCTCGCCGCCCAACGGCGTAAAGAAAATCGGCTCGGTGGGCCTGGTTGCCCCCTATAGCGACGTGCGTATCTTGCATCTTGATGCGGCGGGCAATGTTGGAAAAGACTGCGCGGTTGATGAAGTGGGCGAAATCTGCGTCCATAACCCCGGCGTGTTCGTTGGGTCGACCTATACCGAGGCCGACAAGAACAAGGGCCTTTATGTCGAGGATCGCTACTTGCGCACTGGCGATTTGGGGCGGCTTGATGCGGATGGCTATCTGTTCATCACTGGGCGCGCCAAGGATCTGATCATTCGGGGTGGCCACAACATAGACCCCGCGATTATCGAAGAGGCCTTGGTCAGCCACCCGCAGGTGGCCTTCGTCGGTGCAATAGGCCAACCCGATGCCCACGCTGGTGAACTGCCGTGCGCCTACGTTGAATTGATCAAAGGGGCCGATGTCAGCATAGACGCTCTAATGGCTCACGCTCACGATCATATCCAGGAACGTGCCGCTATCCCGAAATATATCGAGCTGCTGGACGATTTGCCAAAAACCGCCGTCGGCAAGGTGTTCAAACCCGATCTGCGCCGCAAAGCAATAACCCGTGTCTATAACGCTGCCCTGGCGGAAGCCGGAATTGCGGCCGAGGTGCAGCGGGTTGTTGAAGACAAAAAGCGCGGTCTCGTCGCGCAACTGCACAAATCGGGGCAGGTAGATGATCACTCGGTCACGGCGGTGCTGGGCGCGTTTACCAACCCTTGGGAATGGGCAAGCTGACACCTTGCCCGCTTACCCTGTGGCGCAGAAATGATTCCACAAACTGCTGCAGGTCAGGCGGTTTGGCTGGCGGTATCCATCCAGATCGTCACGGGTCCATCGTTGATCAGGCTGACGGCCATATCAGCACCGAAAACGCCGTTTGCGATGACGATACCTTCTGCCGCGATCATTCCAGAAAATCGCTCATAAAGCCTGCGCCCCTCGTCAGGGCCAGCGGCGGTTGAAAAGCCCGGGCGATTGCCCCGCAGATCGGCGGCAAGGGTGAATTGGCTGACGATCAACGCCGCTCCCCCAACATCCCGAACCGCCAGGTTCAACTTGCCTGCGTCATCACGGAATATCCGCAGCTTGGCGATCTTGCTGGCCAAAGCCTGCGCCTGCGCATCGCCGTCATCCGCCATTGCACAAACCAAAATCAGCAGCCCATGGCCAATCTGGCCAACAACCTGCCCGTCAACACTGACCGATGCCTGGCTGACCCGCTGGATCAGTGCTCTCACAGTTCATGCGCCCAGGGCGGGTTTGCCCCCGGCCGTGAGCATGTAATGGCGGCTGCCCGGGCCCCCAGCGTCAGCGCATCGCGCAGTGCATCATCTGACAGTGCTGCAACGGATGATTTGGTCAGAAGCCCGGCCCGATCCAGCGAAGCCAGAAAACCCGCATTGAACGTATCGCCCGCGCCAACGGTATCAGCCACGGTAATCTTGGGGGCCGGGACCTGTACCTGCCCCCGCGCCGTGTGGGCGGTGGCACCCTTCGCCCCTTCGGTGATCAGCACAACCTTCGCGCCCTTTGCCAGCAAAGCCTGCGGATCGGTCTTACCATACAGCCATTCCGCATCTTCGTCCGACAGCTTCACAATGTCCGAAAGCCCGATCATCCGGTCAATCCGAGCGGTATAGGCCGCGCGATCTCGCACAAAACCTGGTCGCACGTTCGGGTCGATCATCGTCACCCGTTTGGTCGCCTCGCGCGTCAATAGCGCCTCCAGCGCCGTGCCGCAGGGTTCCACCGCAAGCCAGATACCCCCGGTGAAATAAGCGCGGATAGTATCGGGCAACTCGGGCATGTCGGCAGGCGTCATCATCCTCCCGGCCGTATTTTCATCATAAAAGAAGTAACTCGCGTGGCCGTTCGTCAGTTTGACAAAGGCAAGCGTTGTCGGCCTGTCTGACCGCACGGCGTGATCGAGGTTTACGTTCGATGCCTTCAGCGTATCGCGCAAAACATCACCCATCAGATCGGATGACAGCCCAGTCAGAAACGACGACGACGACCCGAGCCGCCCCAAAGCGATTGCCGTATTCATTACCGCCCCGCCTGCATAAGGGGCAAAGGATGCCTCGCCCAGCGTACTGGTGCGGGGCAGCATGTCGATAAGGGCTTCTCCGACGCTCAGAATCATGGGTTTGTCCTTCAACAGAATTTTCCGCAGCATAGCGGAGGTCGCGTTGGTGGCGCAAATGCTCGTCGTTCAGCAGGTGAAATACGGTGCCAAATTGGCGCGGACGCGGGCTAACGGTGTGTCGCCCGTCATATCGGGCACGAAAGTCTGCCCGGTGATCGCCTCGAACGCCGCGATATAGGTACGGCTGGTGGCCTCGATCATTTCGGGCGGGATTTCGGGGATCGGGTCTTTGTAGGGATCACACCTTGCGGCCACCCAGGCTCGGATCACGTCCTTGTCGAACGATGGTGGTCTGGTGCCCGCTTCGAAAGCCGTCTCATAGCCAGACGCGATCCAATAACGAGAACTGTCGGGGGTATGGATTTCATCGGCGATCAGGATCCGGCCCGCGGCATCGGTTCCGAACTCGTACTTCGTGTCACACAAAATCAGGCCCCTTTCAGCCGCCATCGTTTGGCCCCGCGCGAACAGGGCGAGGGATATGGCGGCGACTTCGTCCCATTGGGCGGCGGATAGCAGGCCGGTTTCGATGATCTCGGCCACCGTCAGGGGTTCATCGTGGCCGCCATCGAAGGCTTTCGATGTGGGGGTGATGATCGGGGCGGGCAGGACTTGATTGTCGCGGAGGTTGTCGGGGAAAACGTGGCCATACATGGATCGGTGACCAGCCTTATACTGGGTCAGGATCGAGGTTCCGGTGGTGCCGGCAAGATAGCCGCGCACGACGATTTCTACGGGAAGGATCGTCAGATGCTGGCCGATCACGACGTTCGGGTCGGGGTAAGTGATCACGTGATTGGGGCAGATGTCGGCGGTATGATCGAACCAGAAACGGGCCACCTGAGTCAGAACCTGACCTTTGAAAGGGATCGCGGCGAGGATGCGGTCGAAGGCTGATATGCGGTCGGAGGAGATCAGAATTCGGCGGGGCCCGTGATTTTCGGAGGCGGGCAAATCATAGCAATCTCGGACTTTTCCGAAATAGGGGTTCGGAAGTTCGGGAATATGGGCGTGATCGAGGATGCGGGTCAGGTCGGGCATTTTGGCCTCCGAAGGGACGGGCCTTAATCGGATGTGGGGGGGGAGGAGTCAACGGGGTGTGTTACGAGGCGAGGTAACACGCGTGTTACGGTTTTTAAGTCTTTGAAATATAATATATATATGAGTTTTGTTAAGGGGTTGTTAGGGGTCTGGACAGAGGGGGCGGACCATTGGAATGGCAGTTGGATGGCGGGGTGAACCCCGCCCTACGGGTCGGTGTGGCCTTCGACGATGACGGCGTCGGCGGTGGCGAAGGCCAGCCGAATGGACTTTGCCGACTGATTTTCTAGGCTGTTATAGCAATCCATCGCCACTTGCAGGCTTTCGAATTCGACCACGATTGTCCGGGTTTTCAGCTTGCCGACAAGCGAATGCTGCTCGCCACCACGCACGATAAACCGCCCGCCGTAGCGCGTGAACGCGTCTTCGTCGACGTCGGCATAAAGCGCGTAGCGCCTCAGATCCGACACATCAATATGGGCGATCAGATAGCCCTTCTGTGGGGCGTCAGAGAGATTTGTCGTCTTACGACCTGCCGCCATTTCCGGGCGGGTTGGGAACTGATTTTCGGTGTCCATGTTCCTGAGCCCTTGGATTGTGATGACAGCACGCCGAAACATCCGCGCGTTGTATATGGGGATACTACGCGGCAGAGAGAGGATGGTTCCGCGTGACGTGGGGTCGTTCGGCCTGCAGTCATGCGGCGGCCTTAGCAATTCGTTCGCATAGTGCGTTTAGGTTTGACAGTATCGGGGGCATCGGGCTGCGGCAGCAGCGGATAGGGTGTAGAGCGTATATAGAATGGACGGTTGCAGCACTGCTCACCGCACGGGATGAATTCTGAGCGCGGAGTCAGGAGATTGAGAGATGGCAAAGCTGGCAGACCTGAACGCACGCCTGATGAAAGACCCGGAATTTGCGGCTGCCTATGCGGTGGCGGATGTGGAATACCGGGTGATCGAGGAAATGATCCGGACCCGCAGCGAGGCCGGGCTGACGCAAGAGGCGCTGGCGGAACGGATGGGCACGACGCAATCGGCGATCGCCCGGCTGGAAGGCGGGCGGGTGTCGCCCTCCGTCGAGACGCTGCGCCGCTACGCGGTGGCGGATGTGGAATACCGTGTGATCGAGGAAATGATCCGGACCCGCAGCGAGGCCGGGCTGACGCAAGAGGCGCTGGCGGAACGGATGGGCACGACGCAATCGGCGATCGCCCGGCTGGAAGGCGGGCGGGTGTCGCCCTCCGTCGAGACGCTGCGCCGCTACGCGGTGGCGGTGGGCAAGACGTTGCGGGTGGAGTTTGTGTGAGGGGGGCATGAGCTGGGGGCTATCGAGAACAGAATAACACTTAGCAGTTTTCGAAGATTTAGAATGACGTTCTTGTTAGCGCAGATGACATTATGAGTGGTTGACACTTCGTCACACGAACCACATTCTAGGAATTAGAGTAGGAGTGTGATGCATGTCGATCAAAGGTATTAATGAAGTACAACTCACCGAAATTCTTGCTGCGCATCTTTCTCCTTCCAAAGAAATTAACGATCCAGATAGACTTATTGGGCGCGATAAGTACCTAACTCGTATTAGACGCTCTCTTCAGTCGCCGGGGCGGCACATATTCATTTTCGGCGAAAGAGGTGTCGGTAAGACATCGCTTGCTTACACTGCCGGACTTTTGGCAACCCATGAAAAGAAGAACTTTATTTATATTCCGTGTGGTGAGAAGTCAACGTTCTTTGAGGTAGTTGCAGCGATAGGCAATAGCATTATTGACGTGGATAAGCGTATTGGTGTGAATGGTCGTGGGTTAACATTCAGTGTGAGCGCCCCTTTGATCGGTGGGTTCAGTGCGGGTTCCACTGCTAAAGGAGCGACTTCAATTTCATTGCCCAACTCATATTCCGAGGCAGTTGATATTTTGCGGTTCGTTAGGTCAAAATTGACAGGTCAGATTATTGTTGCTGTGGATGAACTCGATCGAGTTGCAAGCAAGGGTGAAAAAACCCTTTTTGCGGAGCTTTTGAAAAATATTGGAACTCAAGTTGATGATATGCGGTTCATACTTTGCGGTATTGGCGCTAACGTAGACGAAGTACTAGGCGAGCACCTATCAACAGGGCGAATGTTTGATCCGATTGAGGTCGAAAAACTCAGTCATGACTCACTGTGGAAGATTGTGGAAGATGTAGCTGGTGAGTTAAAGGTAAGCATCGATATCGGGTACAAAATAAGAATAGGCCTCATCAGCGATGGTTTCCCGCATTTTGTACATTTAATAGGAGAATGCCTTTTTTACGCGATGTTTGATGATGAAATTGATGTTTCGAAGTGCGAGCGCCACCATTTTGATGTTGCACTTACTGAGGCTTTACAAAAGGCAGAGCCATCATTGAGACGCATCTACCAGATGGCTACTGAGAAGAGTAAGAACAAAACAGACTATGAAGAAGCGCTTTGGGCACTTGCAGATAGAACAGCTACGCGGCGGCAAATCAAGGAAATATACGAAAGCTCTTACCTTCGAATTTCAGACGAACGAAAAAATGCGAAGCCGCTTAGCCGCGAAAAGCTGAACTCAAGACTACTGACGCTCCGAACTGACAGTCATGCAAACGTACTGGTCGGCCATGGCTCAGGGTGGTTTTCGTTTAGAGAGAATGTGGTTCGTGGATACGTTAGACTAAAGGCCGAAAGCGAAGGAATGGAGCTAGTTCCGGACCCTACCCGTTAATTCTCACCTCATCCACTCCGGCCTTGGTAACCCCAAAGCCTCGGGGTCGTTTAGGTACACCGCCGCCCCCACCACAATTGCCACGGCCAATACCGCAAACGCGATCTTCCAGATGGAATAGGGGCGTTCGCCCTGGACTTCGCCGGTTTGGCCGTTGATCAGGAAGCGGTAGCTTTTGGCGTTGTATTTGTAGGCGGCCATCCAGATGGGCAGCATGATGTGTTTGAACGTCTCTGCCCCGTAATCCGTGTCGACGGATGAGATGCGTTGTTCGTCACCGCCGATGTCGCGGGCGACGTCGGACCGGATGACGGCGTCGATTTTGGCGCGGCCCATCTGGTGACCGTCGGCAAGCGGGATGGTGTAGCCTTCGGCGCGGAAACCGGCGAGGTAGTCGGGACTGTAGGGATGCAGCGCGCCCAGATCCCACGGGGTAAGCTCGTCGCCCAGTCTTTGCGGCAGGCTTTTCGAAGCCATGATGATGACGTCGTTGAAAGGGCGTGCGACAGTGCCGGATGCGGGGCTCCACCGTGTGTGGCGCACCTGTTGTTGGCGCTGTTCGGATTTGCCGTTGACGCGGACGGTGACTGTGCGGGTTTCGTAGTAGTAATCGCCGCGTTGGCCGCGATATCGGCTTTGCGTGTCGGCGTCGAACGTCCAGAACGGGACATAGATGCCGGTCATCGCGCGGCCCTTGCGGGTGTATTCAAGCAGGCTGGAGGGGGCGAACCAGAGTGAGCCGAGCCATTTTGTCAGCGCGTCGCGCGCCTGATCGTGGGTAAGAACGAAAGGGACGACGGCTTGTGGTTTGATCTGGCGGTGGGTGCCAGTGTCGGCAACCACGGGCGAGGCGCAGAACGGGCAATCCATGGCGTGAACGGCGCCGTCAAATTCGATCAGCGCACCGCAGTTGGGGCAGGTGGCGGTGCGGATTTCCTCCATGTTTGATTGCGGCAGGTCGTCTTGCAGACCGCGGGCGAGGTCTATTTCGCCAAGCGCGCGGCTTCGGGCGCGGGGGGTGGCGGGTTCGATGTGCTGGGCATGGCCGCAATGGGGGCAGATCAAGTCTGTCTGGCCCGGCGCAAAGCGCAGGTCGGACCCGCATTGATCGCAGGGCCAGCGGAATTCTTGCGTTGCCGCGGGCATGTCTTAGCCTGCGGGTGGGGGTGGCGGCGTTTGGTTGAGTAGTGACGCCAGCGCCGTTGTGCCAGCGGCTTGCCAGCCGTCCTGGCCAGCGGTCCAGACGAGGGTTGCAGCAGTCAAGGCACCTTTGGCGGCCATTTGCGTAAGGGTTGCGGTGTCGAACGGGCCGGTGGTGGAGCCGTTTGCCGCGATGTGCCAGACTGGAGTGGCGGGGGGTGCAGGTGGGGCTGGGGGTGCGCCCCATGGGCCGACTTGTTGCGCCATGCCAAGGCCGATGGCGGCACCCATGCCTGCGGCCATGCCACCTGCGGCGGCACCTCCGGGGGCGGACATGCCTTCGGCGGCGTTGAACTGCATGTATTTGTTGAGATCGCCGACGATGCCGATGGAGGTGCGTTTATCGAGGGCTTTTTCGACCTCTTCGGGCAGGCTGATGTTTTCGATGTAGAATTCCGGCAGGGTCAGGCCGTATTCGGCGATTTTGGGGGCAATGGCGGTGGCGACCAGTTTGGCCAGATCATCGGTGTTGGCGGCCATGTCGAGGACTGGGATGCCGGAGCTGGCGATCATGCGGGAGAATTCCTGCACGATGATGTTGCGGATCTGGAAGCTGATTTCATCCGAGGTGAACTCGCCGTCGGTGCCGACGATTTCGGCCATGAATTTGGCTGGGTCGGAGACGCGCATCGAATAGGTGCCGTAGGTGCGCAGGCGGACGGGGCCGAATTCTGGGTCGCGGCACATGATGGGGTTTTTGGTGCCCCATTTCTGATCGTTGAAGCGGGTGGTGTTGACGAAGTAAATCTCGGATTTGAACGGCGATTGGAAGCCGTGATCCCAATGCTGCAGGGTGGTCAGGATCGGCATGTTGTTGGTTTCAAGCTCGTAAAGGCCGGGGCCGAAGACATCGGCCAACTGGCCTTCGTGGATGAAGACGGCGGATTGGCCTTCGCGGACGGTCAGTTTCGCGCCGTATTTGATGGCGTGGCCTTGGCGTTCAAAACGCCAGACCATGGTGTCGCGGGTGTCATCGACCCAGTGGATGACGTCGATGAATTCACCGGTGAGGAAATCGAAGATCGACATGGGGTGCTCCTGTTACTGGGAAACATGGGGTCAGCTTTCGCCGCCCAGAAATTGTGTGGCAAGGGCCTTGGCGATGGGGCGGGCTTGGTCGGCGGTCATGCCGGGGGTTAGGCTGGGATGGTAAAGAATGCGCAACATCAGTTCGTCCTGCGGGGTGAGCAGAGCAAATTCTTCGTTGTCATTGAAGATCGAGGGGCGGGCTTGCGGGCTGTCGTTGGCGAGGCCGAGGCCCTGGGCGATTTCTTCTTGCAGGCAAGACAGGCGCAGCAGGTCGGGGTGTTCGGCGCGGATGACGGCAAAGGCGCGGGTGTAGCTGCTTTTGCCAGCGTCGGACTGGGCGTAGACGAGGCAATAGGTGGAGCGGGGCATGTTGGTGATACCGGCGATATCAGTCGCGGTTGCGCCGTCAAGTGCGGCGGCGGCAACGGGCCCGAGGGCCAAGCGTTCGTCTTCGTTGACGATGTGGACGATGAAGTTCGGGTTGGCGTTATCAATGCGAATGGGATGGCGGGTGGCGCGGGCCAGTTGCGCGACATAAGCCGCAACGCGGGCGGTGTCGGCGGTTTGCACACCGGGTGGCACCGAGGCACCAAAGCGCAGGCCGATGCGCACCGGGGCCTGCCAGCGGCGAATGGTGCTTGGGGTTTCGGATTGGATCGGGCCTTTCGCCCCCGAGACGTATTCATCAAACGCGGCAATGCGGATGAAGTTTTGCGCCAATATCCGGTCGGTAAAGGGGGCGTCTCGCCTGCCGCCGTCGGTGCGCAGCAGGCCCTGGGCCACCAGTTCGGTTTGCACGCGGGCGTAGTAACGGCTGAGTTCCTGGCTGGCCGCCGATGGGGGCATCGGTGTAGTATCGGCCAAGTCTGGCGGGGTAGTGGACACCTGTGTTGCGGGGGAATTCAGCAGATCACAGCCCGCAAGACCAAGCAGCGCCAGTGCGACGACACCTGCGCGGAACGACTGTTGGAATTGCGGGATTTGCATCTGCGAATAACCTTAGCCGCGACCCATCGCCGTGCCGGTTGCATCACCCAAGCCGGTGCTGCGGGCGCGGGCCGAGGCGAGAGTATCGCGAAGGTCGGCCTCCATCTTTTTCAAGTCTGCTTCGGCGGCAGCGCGTTTGTTGCGACCTTCTTCGGCAATGGACAGGCTTTCGTTGATGGTCGCGATCAGTGTGGCGTTGGCCTTTTTTACTGCTTCGATATCAAACACGCCGCGTTCCATTTCGGTGCGCACCACTTTGTTGGCAATTTGCAGGTTTTCGGCGTTCGAGGTGAGCAGTTCGTTGGTCAGATCATTGGCAGACCGAATTGATTCCGCCGCTTCGCGCGAGCGTTGAATGGTGACCGCTTGCGCCAACTGGGTTTCCCACAGCGGCACGGTGTTGACGAGGGTGGAGTTGATCTTGGTGACGAGGCTTTTATCATTTTCCTGCACCAGACGGATCGAGGGCAGCGATTGCATGGTAACTTGCCGTGTCAGCTTCAGATCATGCACGCGACGATCGAGATCATCGCGGGCAGAGCGCAGATCGCGCAGCTCTTGCGCCACTTTGACCTGCTCATTTTCGGCAGCTTTGGCAACTGCCGCTTCTTTTGCCGGGATATCCTTGGCATCAAGATCTTTGATCTTGGCCTCGCCGGCGGAGATGTAAAGTGCCAGCTCATCGTAGAAATTCAAGGTCTTGGAATACAGCACATCGAGCGATTTGATATCTTTCAGAAGCGTGTGTTCATGCACCAGCAGGCTGCCGGTGATCTTGTCAATCTGGCCCTGAACGGTTTCAAAACGGGCTACGAATTTGGCAAAGGGCGCGGCGCGGCCCAGCAGGCGTTCCCACCAGCTGGCTTTGCGGCGCACGTCGAGTTCGGATACCGAAAACCCGCGGATGGTGGAGACGATATCGCGCAGGCTGTCGCCAGCAGGGCCGACGTCCTTGTTTTTCACGTCGGCCAGCATTTCCTGGCTGATGACTTGCAGTTCTGCCTGTGCGGATGAGCCAAACGAGATGATCGACTGCGTATTGGCCATATCAAGTTCGCCCATGCGCTTGCGGATCGCTTCGGCCTGCGGGGCTGGCGCAGCCTCTAGCGGGACAATGGCGGTGCCGGGTTCGGGCAGGATGACGGCGGTTACTTTTTCAATTTCGGCCAATTCGGTGGCGGCCTGAGTGCGGATCGTTTCGGTCATCTTGGTACTCTCACTGTTCAGGCCCGGTTTTGGCGTACCGGGCGGGACTGGGACAAAAGATCAACCCTCGCGGGCAAGGCGTTCTCGCAGGACATCAATTTCGATATCAAGGCCGGTGCGGTCATCATCAAGCAGGGCTTTGGTATTGGCGGCAAAGTGGCCTTCCAGGTCATCAAGCAGCGCCTCATATGCGGTGCGGGCGCTGGCGTCTTTGGTGGCGGCGTAGTGATCGACAAATTTTACCGTCGCGTCGCGGGCACCCATCAAATACACGCCGAGATACTTGCGGGCTGCCGTCAGATCGCGCGGGTCGCCTTCGACAGTGCGAAACATCGTGCGGACAGTTGCTGCGAATTTATCGAGCCGCGCGTCAAGTTTGCGGTCGTCGGCGCGCAGCATGGCGTCCTTCATGGCCGTCAGGTATTTCTCGCCCTCATCGACAGCCAAGGCGACGCGGTTATTCTGAAAATCATCAACGCCCTCCATGCCTTTGTTGCGCAAGGGATCGGGGCCGAAGGCGATGAAATGCAGGATCGCACCGGCAAGGCCGAAGCCGAGCGGCATCAGCAGGCCCTGCTGCGACATGGTGCCGGCAAGGGCGAGGCCAGCGAAGGTAAGGGCCGTGGCGAACAATTTGCGCGGGATGGCGGGGCGGCGGGCGATGCGGCGGGTGTCATAGGCGGCTTGGGCGGCAGCGCCTGATTGGGTGAGCCATGCGGCGAGGATCAGCAAGCCGAAGGCGGCAAGGCCGGGGATCAGGTGTGTTTGGGTATCGCCGCGAAAGGCGTTGATCAGGATGACAACAGGCGCGAAGTAAAGGATTTTCAGGCGCGTATCGCGGCGGGAGTGGCGCGGGCCTTGTGGGCCGATGGCTGGCCCGTCGGTCTGTCGGCTGCCATCGGGGCTGTAGGGTCCGCCAAAACGTGTTGCCATCACACCCCTGCCAGTGCGCCGACATAGATTGTCAGCGCCAGCAATAGGAAAAAGGCGAGGGTCTGGATGCTGCGGGTTTGCATGATTTTCCCTGTCTGGCCCTGTTTTGCGAACCCGTTTAACGGGCGGTTTGCGGGCAGACTATAGGCGATGGTCCGATGCCATGCCAGAGACGATGCTGGGAATAGGCGGGGATTATTCCCCTTTTATTCAAGTGTTGCGGGTTTTTGGGCGGGGGGATTTGCCGGTTGGGCGAGCGGGGGCAGGCTTGCCGGATGTCGGGCGTGGTTTGCCGAGGGGGGTATGCGGTTTTGCGTTGGCTACCGGGGTTTTGGCGGGTTTGGCGGCACTGGCGGTGGACCGGGTGACAACGCGTGATTTGGGCGGCGCCTTTTTGGCCTGGCCGTCGCCATCGGCGTTTGGATCAAGGCCCAACTGATCGCGCAGCACTTTGCCGCGGACTTCCTCCACCGCGCCCGGTTCCATGTCGCCGAGGCGGAACGGGCCGTAGCTGATGCGGATCAGGCGGTTTACAGTCAGGTTGATGGCACTGAGGGCGCGGCGGATCTCGCGGTTCTTGCCTTCGCGCAGGGCCACGGTCAACCAAGCGTTGGCGCCTTGGATGCGGTCGAGGATGACGATCATCGGCTGGAACCGTTCGCCATCGACCGTGATGCCGCGGCGCAGCGGCTCAAGATCGGGGTCGGTGGGGTTGCCTTTGATGCGGACGCGGTATTTACGCAGCCAGCCGGTGGAGGGCAGTTCAAGCTTGCGTTTCAACTCGCCGTCGTTGGTCAGCAGCAGCAGACCTTCGGAGTTGAGATCGAGGCGGCCGATCGACATCACGCGCGGCATGTCTTCGGGCAGGGTGTCGAAAACGGTTTGGCGGCCCTTTTCATCGCTGGTGGAGGTGACCAGGCCATCAGGTTTGTAGTAAAGCCACAGGCGGGCAGGTTCAGCGGCACCGACGGGTTCACCGCGCACCGTGATGCGGTCGGATCCGGTGACGTTCAGGGCGGGGCTGGTGATAACCTTGCCATTGACCGACACCTCGCCCGCTTCGATCATGCGTTCGGCTTCGCGGCGCGAGGCGACACCGGCACGCGACAGCACCTTGGCGATGCGATCCCCGGCGGGGGTGGTTGGGTTTTTGGCATCGGTCATGGTGGGGGTTCCCGGGGGTTTGATCCATCCCTTTAGGGCAAAGGCGGCGGGGTTTCCACCCACGGTTAAGGCAGATGAGTATTTGTGCGAAAAAGAAGCCGCTGGGGCAGGGGCCTTGTGTCAGGCTTTGGCTGCGGGCAGAAAGGCGGGATGACGGGGTTTCGATCATTCATGGATGTGGCGCTGGCTGAGGCGCGGGCGGCGGGCGCACGGGGCGAGGTGCCGGTGGGGGCGGTTGTTGTAGGCCCCGAAGGTGCGGTGGTGGCGCAGGCCGGGAACCGGACGCGCGAGATGTCTGATCCGACAGCGCATGCCGAGGTGCTGGCGATACGGGCGGCCTGTGCGGTGCTGGGGTCGGAGCGGCTTGTCGGGCACGATCTGTATGTGACGCTGGAGCCATGCCCGATTTGTGCGGGGGCGATATCGGCAGCGCGGATTGCGCGGCTGTATTATGGCGCGGCGGACCCCAAATCAGGCGGGGTGGCGCATGGCGCGCGGGTGTTTTCGCATGCCCAATGCCATCATGTGCCAGAGGTTTATGAAGGCATTGCGGCGGGCGAGGCTGAGGCGATCTTGCGGGAATTTTTTGGGGCGCGTCGCTAGGATTGAGTCAGCGACGTTGCCGTAGCGGCACATCTTTGCGCATGGGGTGCGGTAGGGCATGACCCCGCCGCAGCAGCCCCCAGTATCAAAGGATGATCGGCTGCATCACCTGCGGTTCGATCACCTTTACGCCGGGCAGGCCTGCGGCCAATACGTCTGCGGTTTGCGCCAGCACCGGGAACGTGCGGTAATGGCAGGGGATTACGGTTTTGAAATTGAAGTAACGCTTAGCTGCATAGGCAGCGCGGGCCATATCCATGGTGTAATGGCCACCGGCGCATAGGATGCCGATATCGGGTTTGTGCAGATCGCCCATCCAGTCCATATCGGCCATGATGTCGGTATCGCCGGACAGGTAGATTGTGTGGCCGCTGCCGGCGATCATATAGCCCGCCTCGGACCCGGCGTAGATCGGCTTGCCTTCAGGCCCTAGAGCGGAAGATGAGTGGCTTGCGTTCACCATTGTTATCTTTGCGCCGCCAAGATCAACCGTCCCGCCTTTGTTGAAGCCGATAACGGCAACGCCGTCGCGGGTTTCATACCAATTCATCAGGTCATAGATGCCGACCAGAGGGACGTTTAGTTGTTTGGCAATCGCCAAAGCGTCGCCTGCATGGTCGCTGTGGCCGTGGGTCAACAGCACATGGGTTGCACCCTTAAGCGCAGTAGCGCGCTGGTCGGCGGGAAACATCGGGTTGCCGGTCAGCCAAGGATCGACCAGCAGAACGGCGGATTCAATTTCGATCCGAAAGCCGGAATGGCCAAGCCAAGTGATGTTCATGTGCACAAATCCTTCTGATTTCGACGGCAACGTCCTATGCTGAATGTAGCGGGTCAAAGGACAAATGAAATGGGTTGGCTTGTAGCGGTAGACGGCTATTGCGAACGTATTGGCCCGGGCTATTGGGCAGAGCCGGTGAATGCCGTCAGCAATTTGGCGTTTCTGCTGGCGGCGTTGATTGCGTGGCAACGAAATGCTGATTTACCCATGGCGCGCTTTATGGCGGGAATTGTCGCCACGATCGGCGTTGGGTCTTATCTGTTTCACACCCACGCCAATCGGCTGACGGGGGTGATGGATACAATGCCGATCACGGCGTTTATTTTGCTGTATGTTTTTGCTGCCAGTCGCGATTTTCTGCGGCTGCAGCTGTGGCTGGCAGGGTTGATCGCGGCGGCTTTCGTACCCTATGCGGCGGCAACGGTGCCGCTGTGGGCGATGATCCCCGGTCTAGGGTCATCTGCGGGTTACATGCCAGTGCCGGTTTTGTTGTTCGCCTATGCTTGGCTGTTGCGCAGCCGGGCATCGGATACGGCGAAAGGGGTGGCTTTGGGGGCGGTGATCTTGCTTGTATCGCTGACCGTGCGGACCCTGGACGGTCCACTTTGCGACGCGATTCCCGTGGGGTTGCATTTTATCTGGCACATCCTGAACGCTGTGATGCTGGGATGGATGATCGAGGTTTACCGTCGCCATATGCTTGCAGGCCAAGAGCAGCGCGGCTAAACGGGGCGAAACGACGATCGGAGTGGCCCTATGTCAATTGATATCGACACCGCGCGCAAGGTTGCCAAGTTGGCGCGCATTAGGGTGGAGGAGGCGGCATTGCCCGCTCTTGCGGGCGAATTGTCGGGGATATTGGCGTTTATGGAGCAGTTGAACGAGGTGGATGTGACCGGGGTTGAGCCGATGACATCCGTCACGCCAATGCGGCTGGCACGGCGCGCGGATGTGGTGACGGATGGGGATATTCAGGCACAGATTTTGAAGAACGCGCCGGATGCGCGGGAAGGCTTCTTTGCGGTGCCGAAGGTGGTCGAATGATGGGCGCGAATGAACTGACGATTGCGGGGGCGCGGGATGCGCTGCGTAGCGGTGATCTGACGGCGGTTGATCTGACTATGGCCTGCCTGACGGCGATTGATGCGGGCGACGGGTTGAACGCGTTTGTGCATAAGACGCCGGAGATTGCGTTGGAGCAGGCGCGGGCGGCGGATGCAAGGTTGAAGGCGGGGGATGCGCCGTCTTTGTGCGGGATTCCGTTGGGGATCAAGGACCTATTCTGCACCAAGGGGGTGGCGTCGCAAGCCGGGTCGAACATTCTGAAGGGGTTCAAGCCGGAGTATGAGTTGACCGTAACCTCGCAACTGTTCGGGGCGGGTGCAGTGATGTTGGGCAAGTTGAACATGGATGAATTTGCCATGGGGTCCAGCAATGAAACATCCGTCTATGGCAATGCGGTGAACCCCTGGCGCGTGGATGACCGGGCGTTGACGCCGGGTGGGTCTTCAGGCGGATCGGCTGCTGCCGTTGCGGCAGATTTGTGTCTGGCGGCGACGGGGACGGATACTGGCGGGTCTATTCGGCAACCTGCGGCGTTTACCGGGATTGTGGGTATTAAGCCGACCTATGGCCGGGTGTCGCGCTGGGGGATTGTGGCATTCGCGTCGTCGTTGGATCAGGCTGGGCCGATGACCAAAACCGTGCGCGATGCGGCGATCATGTTGGGCGCGATGGCAGGGCATGATGCGAAGGATTCGACATCTGCGGATTTGGCCGTGCCGGATTTTGAAGCAGCTTTGACGGGGGATATTCGGGGCAAGAAGATCGGTATTCCGCGCGAATACCGGATGGACGGGATGCCTGCGGAGATTGAAACGCTGTGGGCGAATGGCGTGGCGATGATGAAGGATGCGGGGGCGGAGATTGTTGATATTTCTCTGCCGCATACGAAATACGCTTTGCCGACATATTATGTGGTGGCCCCTGCGGAAGCATCGTCTAACCTGGCTCGCTATGATGGCGTGCGGTATGGTCACCGGGCAAAGCTGGCGGCGGGTGATGGCATTACCGAGATGTACGAGAAAACCCGCGCCGAAGGGTTCGGGCCAGAAGTGCAGCGCCGGATCATGATTGGCACCTATGTGCTGTCGGCGGGGTTCTACGACGCCTATTACAACCGGGCGCGTAAAGTGCGGGCGAAGATCAAGCACGATTTTGAGGCGGTATTTGCGGACGGAGTCGATGCGATACTGACGCCAGCCACACCGTCCGCGGCGTTTGGATTGGGTGAAATGGCCAATGCTGACCCGATCGAGATGTATCTGAATGATGTGTTCACGGTGACGGTGAACTTGGCCGGATTGCCGGGCATTGCCGTGCCGGTAGGTTTGGATGCCAAAGGATTGCCGTTGGCGTTGCAGCTGATCGGGCGGCCTTGGGAAGAGGCTGATCTGCTTAATCACGCCTATGTGCTGGAACGCAGCGCGGGCTTTGTGGCCAAACCGCAAAAATGGTGGTAAAGGCCCGAGGTCATGAAGTCTTCAAGTAGGTTTGCTATGCGTTTGCCCGTCGCCCTGATGATCTTTGTTGGCCTTGTGGCCTGTACGCCGCAGGTGCCGGAGTCCGGCACAGGTGTTGGATTTCAGGATTACACCACCTATCAGCGCAGCCGTGAGGCATCACTGGCGGCCAGCACGCGGCCAACGGGGCCAATTACCCCGACGACTGGATTTTCGACCGCTGCAGTGGGGGCCGCGATTGATGCGGCGGATGGGCGGGTTGCACCGCAACCGGTGGCACAACAGCCCGGCGCGCCGTTGCAAGGCGTGGTGATCGGATCGAACGACCCAAGCCGACCACGCGGCAATGCACCCGCAGGCATCAAGGTGGAAGACGGTGAGACGTCGGCCGTCAGGACCGGAATTTCCGATGAGAATGACTTCGCGGCTGTTGCAGCGCGCGAAACCATTCAAAGCGACGCTGAACGCATTGCCCAGAACCGTGCGCAATATCAGGTGGTGCAACCGGGTGCGTTGCCGCAACGAACAGGCGATGCCGGGCCGAACATCGTGGAATATGCGCTGGCCACCACTCATGCGCCGGGCACGCAGTTGCATAAGCGGTCATCGTTGCGGGCCAACCGGGCGGCGGCGAATTGCGCCAAATACGGATCGCCTGATCAGGCGCAAGAGGCGTTCTTGGCCAAGGGTGGCCCAGACCGCGACCGTTTGGGGGTTGACCCCGATGGCGATGGTTTTGCCTGTGGTTGGGATCCGCGACCGTTCCGCACCGCCCTGCGCTAAACCCAGATGGTCGGGCTGTCGCCCAACTTTGGGACACGGCGGGGCGGGCTGCGCGCTGATATGATCGTGCTGCACTACACCGCGATGGAAAGTTGTCAGGCGGCATTGGATCGGCTGTGCGATTCAGCTGCCGAAGTGTCGGCACACTACCTGATATCCGAAGGCGGTGAGGTGCTGGCGTTGGTTCCCGAAGGCATGCGGGCGTGGCATGCCGGGGCTGGCGAATGGGGCGGGCTTGATGACATAAATTCACGCTCTATCGGAGTTGAACTGGCCAACGTCGGCACGCATCCTTTTGCAGCAGCACAGATGCGGACGCTAGAAACCCTGCTGCGCGATGTGATGGGGCGCTGGGCTATTGCGCCGGAACGGGTGATTGGCCATTCGGACATGGCGCCGGGGCGCAAGGCTGATCCAGGCCCGCGATTTGATTGGCAGCGGCTGGCGCTGGCGGGGCTGTCGGTTTGGCCAGAGACTGTGAAGCCGGGAAACCCGGGTGATTTCATCCGTGACGCGCGCCGTTTTGGCTACCCCGATGCAGGCGATGATCTGGTGCTGGCGGCGTTCCGGCTGCGGTTCAGACCCTGGGCGACGGGACCGACGGACGCGGTGGACGCCGGGTTGGCTGCGGACTTGGCAGACCGGTATGGCGCTGTGGCGGCGGCAAGCTAAAGTCACCAGCCGCTGCTGATCTAGCCCGCAGACAGGGTGCCGAGGCTTGGGATGGTGAAACCAACAGCGCAGCGTAACAGATGCACCGCAACGTGCAGCACCATTGCGGCGGCGGCGTTGGGACAACTGGGCTATCCGGCAAGCCGTGGCGCGTCAGTCTGGTTCTGCGGTCGCCTCCGCAGTGCCAGCGGTGGCCTGGTCGGGGCTAGGACTGCCACGACAACGTAGTATCAGATTCACGAACCATTGGCGTTTGGCCGCGCTGTGGCTTGGCTGCCGATGCTGCACCCCATTGACGCATTCGCCCGCGTGGCTTAACCCCCAACGCGTGCGGATGGCTGGATGACCGCGGTACCGGACTTGATCCGGGATCGAGGAAAGTCCGGGCTCCATGAAGGAAGGGTGCCGGGTAATTCCCGGCCGGGGCAACCCGAGGGAAAGCGCCACAGAGAAGAGACTGCCTTGGTGTCAGGGGTTCGCCCGTGACGGGTCCAAGGTGATGGTGAAACGGCGGGGTAAGAGCCCACCGCAGGTCTGGCAACAGAACTGGCATGGCAAGCCCCACCCGGAGCAATGCCGAATAGGGGCCTCACGCGGGCTGGTCCGAAAGGATACCGCCGCAGGGATACTTCAGCCCAGAGGCCCGGGTTGGCAGCTTGATCGCCTTGGTAACAAGTGCGACAGAGGAATGGTCATCCAAGGGGGGCAACCCCCGGGACAGAACCCGGCTTACAGGCCATCCGCACGCATCCTGAAAACCCGGCACGTGACGGCCGTGCAGTTTGTTTGCTGCGACGGCACTTCTTTTGATTTGCGTCAAGACAGCCGTCTTTGTGCGGGTGCAAAGTCTTGCGTGGCGCTGGGGCGTTTGCCCGGGGTCCATTTTCCAAAAGGAGCAGAGACGATGAAAAAGCTAATCCTTGTATCGGCCATTGGTATTGCTGTCGCGTCGACGGCCCTCGCGCAGGGCCAGCCGGGATGGTGGGATGGATGGTCAAGCTGGGGCATGATGCCACCCGGCTATGGCGGCGGCCCCAATTGGAATGGCCAAGGTTGGAATGGCCAAGGTTGGAATGGTCCGGTGTGGGGTGGCCCCGGCAGGGGACAGGGCATGATGCAGCCAGGTTGGGGCATGGGTGGAGGCGGCGTGATGATGGGCGCCATTGATACCGATCAGGACGGCAGCATTTCGGCAGAAGAGGCGGCCGCACATGCAGAACTGATGTTCGTGGGGATGGACGCCGATCAGGATGGCGCCCTGGTGGCCGAAGAGTTCGGCGGGGGGCGCATGGGAATGATGCGCGCGTTGAACCCCGCGATGCCGGAAGCCATGCAGCAGCGTCATGCCGCCCAATTCGCAACCAAGGATGGTGATAGCGACGGGAAGATCACGATGGCGGAGTTCCTAGCGGCAGAAAAAGCGCAATATGATGCGGCGGATGGAGACGGCGACGGAAAGGTTACGCCATGGGAGTTACGCTCGCAGATGTGGCAGTGATCCGGCGGATTTGCAGTTGACTCCACCTCTTGAGCGGATACAAGGCGGGCTTCAAGATTTTCGCAGGGGACCGCAGTTTCCCTGACACAGGAGAAACAACGATGGCCAAACCCGCGACGATCAAGATCCGCCTGAACTCGACGGCGGGCACGGGGCACTTCTATGTGACCAAAAAGAATGCGCGCACCATGACCGACAAGATGGTTGTGAAGAAGTACGATCCGGTAAAGCGCGAGCATGTCGAATACAAGGAAGGCAAGATCAAGTAAGATCTTCGCTTTGTGACCGATTAAGCCGCGCCTTTCAGGCGCGGTTTTTTGTTACGCGACCTTGGTTTTTGAGGCAGGCTTGGAGCCGAAACTGTTGCCGGAGACGCCAAGTGGAACGCGACCATTATGAAGAACACTATGTTGCCCGCGTCGGCTGGTTGCGCGCGGCAGTTCTGGGGGCGAACGACGGCATTGTATCAACAGCGTCGCTGATTGTGGGTGTTGCTGCAGCCTCGGGTCGAGCCGAAGTTCTGATCGCGGGCATGGCTGGACTGGTGGCTGGCGCGTTGTCGATGGCGGCGGGGGAATATGTTTCGGTATCGTCACAGGCAGATACCGAAAAGGCCGACAGACGGCGTGAGGCGGCCGAAATAAAGGCCAATCCGCCGGGAGAATTGCGCGCCTTGGCAGGAATATATGAACGGCGAGGGCTAACTCCGGCGCTTGCACAAGAAGTCGCGGTGGCGCTGCACGCCAAGGATCCGTTGGAAGCGCATTTGCGGGATGAACTGGGGTTCTCTGAACATACGGAGGCCAAGCCGCTGGTGGCTGCGGTATCCTCTGCGGCGAGTTTTGCGCTGGGTGCGGCCTTGCCGATGGCGACGGCGGCTTTGGTGCCGGAAGCGGCGATAACCCTTTGGGTGACGGCGCTTTCGCTGACATTCTTGGCTGTACTTGGAGCGGTGGGCGCCAAGGCGGGCGGGGCACCCATGCCCCGGGCTGTGGCGCGCGTTGTGTTCTGGGGGGCTGTGGCGATGGCGGTTACTGCCGTGGTCGGCAAGATGTTTGGAGCTATCGTCTGACCGATGCCAATGACCATTACCATACGCATTGCACAACGCGCCGATCTGGCGGCGGTGGATACGCTGTTGGCGCGCAGTTATCCCAAGCTGTTATCGGCGGATTATCCGCCGTCGGTCATAGTGACGGCGCTGCCGATCATTAGCCGGGCGCGGCCAGAGTTGTTGGCGTCGGGGCGGTACTATCTGGCGTTCTCGGAGGCGGGCCAGTTGTTGGGCGCGGGCGGGTGGAGTGCCGGTGCGCCCGGCCCGTCGGATCACCCCGTGGGGCAGGTGCCTGTTGGGCGTGTGGGCCACGTGCGGCATTTGGCGACCGACCCTGGTGCCGTCCGGCAGGGCGTGGCGCGGGCGTTGATGCAGGTGGTGTTTACGGCGGCATCGGCGGCTGGGGTGACGCAGATGGAATGTTTGTCGACGCGCACGGCGGTGCCGTTTTACGAAGCGGTTGGCTTTCGGGTTCTTGGGCCTGTCGAGGTGCCGTTGCGGGCGGGAATCGTGTTTCCCGCCGTTCAGATGATCCGTGATATGATATGAAAAAGGCCGGTCTTGCGACCGGCCTTTCTTGTTTCACCTGACAGACTGCAAGGTTATTCGCGGTTGCCGAGGAAGCTGAGCAGGAACATGAACATGTTGATGAAATCAAGATACAGGTTCAGTGCGCCCATGATCGCGGCTTTGCCAAGCCAATCTTGATCGCCCATCTGCGCATGTTGCAGATAAGTGTTCTTGATGTTCTGCGTGTCATACGCGGTCAGGCCTGCGAAGATTAGCACACCAATCGCCGAGATGGCGAAAGCCAGCGCCGAGGACGCAAGGAAGATGTTCACGACCATGGCGACAAGAAGCCCGATCAGGCCCATCATCAAGAACGTGCCCATGGCGGACAGGTCTTTCTTGGTAGTGTAGCCATAGAGCGACAGGCCGCCAAACGCGATGGCGGTGATGAAGAAGGTCTGTGCGATCGATGTGCTGGTGTAGACCGCGAAGATGAAGCTAAGCGACAGGCCCATCGCAGCGGCGTAGACGTAAAAGAACAGCTGTGCCGCAGCCACCGACAAGCGGGGGATCAGCGCGCCAAAGGCAAACACCATGACCAGCGGCAGGAACATCACGACCCATTTCAGCGGGGTCGCAAAGATGGCCTGAACCATCGCGTCATTGGTGCCGATGGCCCAAGCGACACCACCCGTGATAGCCATGCCAACGGACATAAGTCCGTAGACCTTGTTCATATGGGTGCGAAGCCCCACGTCGATATCGGCTGTCCGCGTACCTACGCCGACTGTCCGAGTTGATTCATATTCAGCCATCTAGAGCCTCCGAGTGAAACCAAATGGGCGATCCATAAAGACGGATGCCTCGTCGCTCAAATATCGGGGCGGATGCGATAGATTTCAAGCATTCCCGACAATAATCCCCGGATTATTAGATGGTGTGCCGAAAAACAGCTATAAATTCACCCGCGCCAATGGCTTGGAGCGTCCCAGACCGAACTTTCAGCCTCGGCCATGGCCTGTTCGCGGGTGATTCCAATGTCACGCAGAAGCGCGTGATCGAGACGGGCCAACGCAACGTGCTGCCGGTGCAGGGCTTGTGCCGCATGCAGCCGGTCCAGCAGCCGCTTTGGCCAGGAAAGAGTTGGCGCGCACGAAGCAACGGTGGAGCGGGCGGTCAGGATGCGGGAGGTCATCGGCTTTCCTTTCATTTAGCATTCGTTTTCGTGATATGGTTCACGTAACGCATTCGATTGCTTGATCACTCTGCATCTTTCTGGTACATTTTTAAAGCGAATGATTTTGACGCCAGCCATCAAGGATAGTGATATGACGCGCAATCTTGATCTAACCGCCCTGCGGTCTTTTGTGGCCATTGCAGATGCTGGCGGTGTGACGCGGGCAGCGGGGTTTTTGAACCTTACGCAATCGGCGGTGTCGATGCAGATCAAGCGGCTGGAAGAGATGCTTCAGATCGATCTGCTGGATCGTTCGGCCCGCAAGGTGGCGCTTACGGCACCGGGCGAGCAGTTGCTGGGTTATGCCCGCAGGATGCTATCGTTGAACGACGAGGCGTTTGGCCGATTGACCCACAACAGCTTTGAGGGCGAGATTGTTTTGGGGGTGCCGCATGACATCGTCTATCCGAATATTCCGCAGGTTTTGCAGCGCTTTAACCGCGACTACCCGAAGATGCGGGTTACGTTGCTTTCATCCTTTACGCGCAGTTTGCTGGACCAGTTTGGCCGTGGTGAATGCGATATCATCCTGACCACCGAAAATGGCGTTGGGGCGCAAGGCGAAACCTTGGTGGAACTGCCGCTGGTGTGGATAGGCGCGCCCGGCGGGCAGGCGTGGCGGCAGCGCCCGTTGCGGCTGGCGTATGAGCATATGTGCATCTTTCGCCAAGGCGTGCAGGCGGCATTGGACGCAGCAGGCGTCCCATGGGAAATGGCAGTTGAAAGTGACAACACCCGCACCATCGAGGCATCGGTGAGTGCTGATCTGGCGGTGCATACGGTGCTGGCCGGATCAGAGCCCCCGCATCTGGAGCGGATTGTCCACGGTGGCGCGCTGCCCGATCTGTCCTGGAGAAAGGTCAATCTTTACGTGGCAGACCCGGTGCATAGCCCGGCAGTATCGGCTTTGGCCGATCTGATCCGGGGTGCCTTTGCGCCGCGTGCGCCACGGGCTGAACGGGCGGCTGTGGCTGTGGCATTGGATGATCTGGCCCTGCAGGATTAAGCCGCGTTCAGTCTGATGTAGCCGTTCCGCCCATCGTGATGACGACTTTTCCGGTGGCTGCACGGCTGCGCAGCAGGTTCAGGCCGTCGTGCAGTTGGTCGAATGGCAGGGTCTGGCCGATGTGGGGGTGAAGGCTGCCCGCAGCGTACCAGTCAAGCAACGTTGCAAGCGATGCTTTCAGCACTTCGGGCGCAAAGCTTTGGTAGCCGCCGAAGTACAAGCCCATGACCGTCAGGTTTTTCACCAACAGCAGATTGGCGGGTATCTGTGGCACATGGCCAGACGCAAAACCGATCGTCAGTATCCTCCCTTCAGGCTTGGTTGCGCGCAGGGCGGCATCAAAGCCTGCGCCACCGACCGGATCATAGACCACATCGACACCACCAAGCGATTTGAGCTGATCTTTCAAGTCGCCTGCTTCACTGTCGATCACGATGTCGGCCCCGGCGGCCTTGGCCACGACAAGCCGGTCGGCCCCACGTGCGCAGGCAATCACCCGCGCCCCCATCTTTTTGCCCAGTTCTACCGCCGTCAGGCCAACGCCGCCCGCGGCCCCAAGCACCAGCAGCGTTTCGCCCGTTTGCAGGCGCGCGCGGTGGTGCAGCGCCAGATGGCTGGTGCCATAGGCGATCTGAAACGCAGCAGCCTGGGTGAAGGGCATTGACGGCGGCAGCGGAACGAGTTGCGAAACCGGAAAGCAACCTTGCTCCGCCAAGCCGCCCCTGCCCGCCAGAACAGCCACACGACTGCCCGGGGCCGGGCCAGTGGTATCGGGGCCAAGTGCCAGCACCGTACCAGCGATTTCCATGCCCGGTATGAACGGCAGCGGCGGGCGTTCTTGGTAGGTGCCATCCTGCATCAGCAGGTCCGCGAAGTTTAAACCACAGGCTGCAATGGCGATTTGCGCTTCGCCCTTTGCGGGCAGGGGATCGGGCATCTGCTTTTGGACGGCTGCAATGCCGATCTGTTCGACTATCCATGCGCGCATGTTGCTATTTCCGTAGTAATTCTTAAGCTGAACCTACTGAATGCCGTTCTGCCGCCTGATGCAAGGCTTTTGCAAAATGCGGATATGGAGCAAAAAGATTGCAAAATGCAATGCAAAATGGAAAACCCGTTTAACGCGAATAGAAAAATTGTGAAGCGCGTTAGGGGCGAAAGACGGTGCCGCGTGACATTTAGTTCTTCGTCTGTATAATTGGACATATCTAAAAAGATAGGTTTCGGGGGGAGCCAATGATTTTCGATGAAAAACACATGAAGAGCAGGTTTTGGCACGAAAATTGCTTGTATCCAGTTGGGGAAGTAACAGTTGTAATGGAGATTTTTTGATGAAGCACCCAGTAGACGCACATGTCGGCAAACGTATCCGGCACCGTCGTTGGATGGTTGGTATGACCCAACAGCAATTGGCTGACAAAGTAGGCATTAAATTTCAACAAATTCAAAAGTATGAAACGGGGATGAATCGTGTCAGCGCATCCCGTCTGTGGGACATCGCCGAATCTTTGGGTGTGACGATCAGTTTCTTCTTTGAAGGTCTCGATGACGCGCGTGAAGCGCAAAATGCTGGCGAGAATGACATCATGGCAGACCGTGAAGCGCTTGAACTGGTTCGGTCTTACTATGCGATTCCAGAAGCGCAACGCCGCCGTCTGTTTGACCTTGCACGTGTGCTAAGCGACGCTGCCTAGACTTGCCTCTTGACCTGCCCCCCCCGCAGCCTTTAGCGCGCGGGGAGGGCAGGAAGAGATTTGAGGGCAGGTATGACGAAGTTAAGCACGGCAGAGATTGCCGATCTTGTCGCAGCTGCCGCAGAACTTGCGGATGCGGCCAGGGTTGCCACGTTGGCCCATTTTCGCAGCCATGATCTGACGGCGGATACCAAGGAAGATCATCGGTTTGATCCGGTGACGGTGGCTGATCGGCTGTCCGAAAGCCAGATGCGGGATATTCTGGCGCGCCGTCGCCCGCAGGACGCAGTGCTTGGCGAAGAGTTCGGGCCCAAGGCCGGAACGTCAGGGCTGACGTGGGTGTTAGATCCAATCGACGGCACGCGCGGATATTTGTCGGGCACGCCAACTTGGGGCGTGTTGATATCGGTGGCCGATGAGACTGGCCCGATTTACGGCATCATCGACCAACCCTACATCGGCGAGCGGTTTGAGGGTGGCTTTGGCCGCGCGCAGGTTACCGGCCCTATGGGCACTAAGGCGTTGCGGTGCAGGCCCGCGCGACCGTTGGCCGAGGCGATTTTGTTCACCACATTCCCCGAGGTCGGCACAGCAGAAGAAGGCGCAGCCTTCCGCCGCGTAGCCCCAAGGGCGCGGCTGGTGCGCTATGGCATGGATTGCTATGCCTATGCGCTGATTGCGGCGGGGCAGATCGATCTGGTGATCGAGGCAGGGTTGCAAGCCTATGATGTGCAAGCGCCGATTGCAGTGATTGAGGCGGCGGGCGGCATCGTGACCGACTGGCAGGGACGGCCCGTGCATCAGGGCGGGCAAGTGCTGGCGGCGGCGAATGCCCGCATTCATGCCGAAGCGATGGCGCTGCTGAACGGATAACAGGCGAAAATTCTTGCAGTAAGAATTTGGGGGCTGTCTGCCGCTCGTCACCTGCCGGTGTCGTCCCCCGGGAGTATTTGTGCGAACAGGAAGCGCTGTATTGGCAGGGCAGGGGCTTTGCGCTAGCATTGATTTGCCGCAAGTCCTTTAGCCCCCCTTCTGTTGCGGCCGTGTTCCCATCCACCGAAGGGGGTGGAAGACGGGGAACTCATGTCTGAAATTCTGATCCGAAATGCCGATGTAGTGGTGACGATGAACGCCGCGCGTGCGGAAATTGCGCAGGGTGACGTGCTGATCCAGGGCGGCGCGATTGCGGCGGTAGGGCAGGGGTTGCGCACCACTGGGGTTGTGATCGAGGCGGGGGGCTGTGTGGTGACACCAGGTCTGGTGAACACACATCACCATTTGTATCAAACACTTACGCGTGCCGTTCCGGGTGGCCAAGATGCGCTTTTGTTCGGCTGGTTGAAAACGCTGTACCCGATCTGGGCACGCTTTGGGCCGGAGGAGATGTTTGTCTCGGCCCAAGTCGGGTTGGCCGAACTGGCGCTGTCGGGCTGCACCATGACGTCGGATCATTTGTATCTTTATCCCAACGGCGCGCGGCTGGACGATACGATCGCGGCGGCGGGCGAGGTCGGGCTGCGGTTTCATCCGACGCGCGGGTCGATGAGCATTGGGGAAAGTGCTGGCGGGCTGCCGCCCGACAGTTTGGTGGAACGTGAAGCGGCGATTTTGGAAGACTGCATCCGGGTGGTGGATGCGTTTCATGACGCATCCGACGGCGCAATGGTGCGGGTGGGATTGGCCCCGTGTTCGCCGTTTTCGGTTAGCCGCGATTTGATGCGCGAGACGGCGCTTTTGGCGCGCGACAAGCGAGTGATGCTGCACACGCATCTGGCCGAGAATGACGAGGATATTGCCTACTCATTGGCGCAGTTTGGCTGCCGTCCGGGGGAGTATGCTGAAAGCTTGGGCTGGACTGGCGATGACGTTTGGCACGCGCATTGCGTGAAGCTGAATAGTTCGGAAATTGAACTTTTTGCCCGGTCCCGCACGGGTATTGCTCATTGCCCATGTTCGAATTGTAGATTGGGGTCGGGGATCGCCCCTGTTCGTGCGATGCGCGACAGGGGGGTGAAAGTGGGGTTGGGGGTGGACGGATCGGCCAGCAACGACGTGGGCAATCTGGTGGCGGAGGCGCGTATGGCGATGCTGCTGCAACGCGTCGCAAACGGTGCCGATGCGATGTCGGCTCGCGAGGCGCTGGAGATTGCAACGCTGGGTGGGGCGCAGGTTTTGGGACGCAGTGATTGCGGATCGCTGGAGGTTGGTAAGCGCGCCGATATTGCGGTCTGGGATATGTCTGGGGTCGAGGCGGCGGGCTCTTGGGACCGGGTGGCGATGTTGCTTGCGGGGCCCGTGCGCGTGCGCGATTTGATTGTCGAGGGGCGTCAGGTGGTGAAGGCCGGGCAGATGGTGACGATTGATCTGCCCGTTGTGGTGGAGCGCCAGAACCGTCTGGCGCGGGCTTTGATGCGGTGATAATCGGTCGGTAACCAAGGGTAAGGGCGAGCCATGTCACATAACTATGAAACGCAACGCCGCGAAACCTACGCCAGCTTCAAGAACATCCAAGGGGTGAAGCTGCCGAAAACCGCCGTGGTCGATTTTATCTTCTTCATCGAAGAGCTGGATGCGAATTGGGCATCTCTGGAAAAAGCGCTGCAGGCAGAAGGGTTTAAGACCAAGCGCAAGGGCGACAACGAGACGCTGATCGCAAGCTATGGCCCGATACCGGTGACCCCCGAAGAGATTTGGCAGCACGAGCGCACGGCAACCGGGATTGCGTTGAAGCACGACTTCTATCCCGATGGCTGGGAATTGGCGGATTAAGTCCGGGCGAGATTGGACTGGTGGCGGCTGCGGCGCAGGTTTTTTCAGATACGGCTTTGACACCAGAGACGGGCATTTTTTGTTGGATGGGAAAGCGTCCAGCCCTATGATTGCCGCATGGCAAACGATATTTCCATCAGGCGTATTCTGCCGGGCGACATCACGCTGTGCGAGCAGTTGAACGCCCTGTTCGCGGTGGTGTTCGACGACGCCGACAGCTATCTTTCGGCACCGCCCCCGGCGTCATACTTTGCCGATATCTTGGCCAAACCGCATGTAATTGCGCTGGTTGCGATGCTGAATGGTGAGGTGATCGGTGGGTTGGTTGCCTATGAGCTGGACAAGCTGGAACAGCAACGGCGCGAGATTTATATCTATGATCTGGCGGTTGATGCACGGTTTCGCAGGCAAGGCGTTGCAACGCAATTAATTGAATTAGTTCGAGAAATCGCCAGAGAACGGGGCGCTTGGGTGATTTACATTCAGGCCGACTATGAAGATGAGCCGGCCGTGGCGCTCTACACCAAGCTGGGACAGCGCGAGGACGTGCTGCATTTCGACATTGAGCCGTAATTTGAGAAGGCTGCAGTGATGCGGTCGGGGCAGAGATGGGGCGAACGGGCTAGGATATTGTAGTCTGCTTACCGCACCACTCCCCCAACCCAAACTGCCCGAACCGCGCGGTCATCGCCCATCATGATGGTCGGAAAAATCGCCTGCCAGATATCATCCGACCGCCGCGTTGCTTGCTCGATAGCTGCGGTCGAGGCCAAGTCGATGATCACCAGATCAGCCTCCATCCCCGGCGCGATATTGCCGATCTGGGTGTCGGCATGCAGCGCGCGCGCCGACCCGACAGTGGCCAGCCACCACAGTTGCGCTGGGTGCAGGGCTTGGCCGCGCAACTGGGCCACTTCGTATGCGGCGGCCATGGTGCGCAGCATTGAAAACGACGATCCGCCGCCGGTATCGGTAGCAAGGCCTACCCGCAAGTGCTGGGCAAGGCCCATGTCGAACAAGCCCGAGCCGATGAAGGTGTTGGAGGTTGGGCAATGCACCAAGCTTGCCCCCGCCTCGATCAGACGGTCTTTTTCGCGGGGGGTCAGGTGGATAGCATGGCCGTAGACGGCACCTTCCCGTAGTAAGCCTTGTGCTTCGTATGTGTCCAAGTAATCGCGAGATTGCGGGAATAGATCGCGGACCCAGGCGATTTCATCAGGCTGTTCGGACAGGTGCGTTTGCATCAGGCAGTCGGGGTGTTCGCGCCATAGCGCACCTAAGGCGGCCAGTTGTTCCTGCGTTGAGGTCGGTGAAAAACGCGGTGTGATGACGTAGGACAGCCGATCAAACCCATGCCACTTTTGCAGCAAGGACTTGCTGTCATCATAGGCAGTTTGTGGGGTATCGCGCAGGCCGTCGGGTGCGTTCCGATCCATGCAGGTTTTGCCAGCATAGGCTCGCATACTGCGGCTTTGTGCAGCGTGAAAGAAAGCGTCCACTGAGGCCGGGTGAACGGTGCCATAGCTGCACATCGATGTGGTGCCATGCGCCAAAGCCAGATCAAGATAGCGATTAGCTATGTCATCGGCGTAGGTTTCGTCAGCAAAGCGCATCTCTTCGGGGAAAGTGTAGGTGTTCAGCCAATCAATCAGCCGCTTGCCCCATGACGCAATGATGGCGGTCTGCGGGTAATGTACATGTGCGTCGATAAAGCCTGCGGAAATCAGCGATGTGCCATAATCCGTTACCTTCGCATCAGGATGGCTGCGGCGCAGGGTGGCCGCATCATCAACCACCACGATGCGGCCTTGATCGATCAGCACAGCACCCTGCTGCAAATGGCGTGCAGCGGATGGGCCATCCGTGAACGGATCGCCGACAAAGGACAGAACTTGCCCCAAAACCAGATCGGCCATGCCCATTTTCCCTTTTCATGCAACGCTATACCCATTAGGCGATTTTGGAGAACTGGTAAATTTGCCAAGCCCCTCTGTTTCTTTGAAACAGCTTGTCCTAGACTTGGGGTAATCGCGCAGGGGGCATCATGGCGGAAAGTCTGGCGGCAGACCTGAACGAAGAGGCGCTGGATGATCGCCGCGTTGCGGCCATTCTGGCGGCGGTGGATGCGGTTGATACCGGGCGTTTGACCGCACTTATGGAACCGCTGCATGCGGCCGATATTGCCGATCTGTTGGAACAGATCGGCCCGTCGGAACGGCGTGACCTATTGGCGATGTGGGCAGGCGAAATTGACGGCGAAATTCTGTCCGAAATTGACGATGCCATTCGTGACGAGGTGATTGCCGCCCTGTCTCCCGCCGAATTGACCGAGGCACTGCGCGAGCTGGATACTGATGATGTCGTTGATATTATTGAAGATATGGACGCGCCGCAACAGGGTATTCTGCTTGACGCGCTAGAGGATGCAGACCGTTTTGCCGTGCAGCAGGCGCTGGGCTATCCCGAAGGATCGGCCGGCCGCCTGATGCAGCGCGAAGTGGTTGTAGCCCCCGAACACTGGACGGTGGGCGAGGCGATTGATCATCTGCGCACGTCTGACAGGCTACCGGATCAGTTCTACCATGTTATTTTGGTGGACCCGCGGATGAAGCCGCTGGGCTATGCCACGCTGGGGCGGATAATGTCATCGCGGCGTGAAACCCGGCTGCGCGATATTCTGGAAGACGGCTTTCGCACCGTGAAGGCGACGGAAGAAGAAGAAGACGTGGCCTATTATTTCAACCAGTATCACATGATTTCCTGCCCGGTGGTGGATGCGGATGATCGGTTGGTTGGCGTCATTACCATTGATGATGCGATGAATGTGCTGGACGAAGAACACCACGAAGATGTGCTTTTGCTGGCGGGGGTGGGCGAGGAAAGCTCGATCGCCGATGGCATTCGCGAAACGGTGAAACAGCGGTTTCCGTGGCTGTTCGTGAACCTGATCGCGGCCAATATCTCGGCACTGGTGATCGGGCAGTTCCAGCATACCATTACGGCGATTGTGGCCCTTGCAGCACTGATGCCGATCGTGGCCTCGATGGGGGGTAATGCTGGGACGCAATCGCTGACTGTGGCAGTGCGCGCGCTTGCGACTCGCGATTTGACCGCATCAAATGCTATGCGCGTGGTGCGCAGGGAGGCGGCAGTGGGCGTTATCAATGGCTTAGGCTTTGCATCCGTGATGGCGATTGTGGGCTGGCTTGGCTATGGATCGGCGATGCTGGGCGTGGTGATCGGCATGGCGATGATCGTGAACCTGTTTGTCGCAGCCCTTGCTGGGGTGCTGGTGCCGCTGACGCTGAACCGGGTTGGCTTTGATCCGGCGCTTTCATCGGGCACCTTCGTGACCACGATGACCGATGTCCTGGGGTTCTTTGTGTTTCTTGGCCTCGCGTCCGTGGTGCTGTTGTGACTATCGACGTCGTCAAGGCCGATGCTCGCAAAGCCGCTTTTGCCACGCGTAAATTGGCTTTTGATGCTGGGCAGGGCAGAGCTGCCGACCTGCTGGCCGATTGGTTGGTGGCCTATCGAGGCGCTGCGCTGTCGGGCTATATGCCGATGCGCACCGAAATTGACCCGCTTCCAGCAATGGCCGCTCACCAAGGCCCGGTCTGCGTGCCGGTGATTATTGGCAAGGCTCAGCCGCTGAAATTCCGCGAGTGGAGCCCCGGCTGCGCCTTGATAGCGGGAGAGTTTGGCGCGCCGATCCCGGCCGAGGGGGCTTGGATCGAACCGCAGGTGCTGATCGTGCCACTGCTGGCCTTCGATGCGCGTGGCTATCGGTTGGGC
Source organism: uncultured Alphaproteobacteria bacterium (assembly GCA_963708425.1). Classification (GTDB taxonomy): domain Bacteria; phylum Pseudomonadota; class Alphaproteobacteria; order Rhodobacterales; family Rhodobacteraceae; genus JACMNW01. The sequence goes on along the minus strand of OY970206.1, from coordinate 731,779 downwards.
TATGGCGGCGGCTTTTACGACCGCACCTTGCAGGCCCTGCGCGCCAAACGTCCGACATTGGCTGTGGGCTTTGCGTTTTCGGCACAACAAGTGCCGGAAGTACCGATTGACCAGAATGATCAACGGCTTGACGCAATCATTACTGAGCAGGGCCTCATGCCGCTGTAGATTCTTTTTCGTATAAATACGCTGCGGGGGGTGCGGGGGGGGGGGGCAAAACCCCCCGCTGCTTCTTGTCCGCTTGGTTCTACTTCGCGATCTTTTCGTCGCGCACGAACATGTTCGCCCAAGCCCGGTCAATCAGATCAGGCGTCATGTGGTAGGGCATGTTCTCGAACTCGCAGATCGCGATCATCTGGTCGATCAGGAACACCGGCTGATAATTGGCGAAATTGTTGTCGATAGTCGGATATTTCACCTTCAGCAGATGGATCATCGTCGCCTCATCCAACGGCATTTTGCGTTTGCGCGCCATCATTGCAAAGATTTTCAGGAAGTTTTCCTGGTTAGGCCCGTCGATCTTGATCTTGAAGAAAATCCGCCGCAGCGCCGCGCCGTCAAAAATCTCATTCGGGTGGAAGTTGGTCGAAAAGATAACCAGCGTGTCAAACGGCACGGTGAATTTTTCGCCCGATTGCAGCGCCAGAATATCGCGGGATTCTTCCAGCGGCACGATCCAGCGGTTGACCAGCTTTTGCGGCGGTTCGGCTTGGCGGCCAAGGTCGTCGACGATGAAGATGCCGCCGGTGGATTTCAACTGCAACGGTGCCTGATAGGTGCGGGCCGTTGGGTTATAGGTCAGATCCAGCATTTCCAGCGACAATTCACCGCCGGTGATAACTGTCGGGCGTTCGCAATAGACATAGCGGTTGTCAAACCGCGCTGAGGTTCGCCGAATGGCATTGGGGTCATCGACGGATTCCGTGGCGGCCGAATGCACGATCGGGTCATAAACCGTAATCACCTGACCTGCGTATTCCAGCGCGCGTGGCACATAGATCTTGTCACCCAACGCATCGCGAATACCGTTCGAGATGGATGATTTGCCGTTGCCGGGTGGACCGTACATCAAGATAGACCGGCCCGAAGTTACCGCTGGGCCAAGGTTTTCGATAAGGTCTTCGGGCAGAATAAGGTGCCCCATGCCCTTTAACAGCTCTGTCCGCGACAGTTTGATATTGCGCACGGATTGCCGCTTTACCTGTTCTTTATAGGCTTCCAGCGGGATCGGCATTGCGCCGTAATATTCAGATTGCGCCAGCGCGTCCAAGGCCCGCGCCTTGCCGCCATCAGTCAGCTGATAACCCATTTCGTTGCCAGAAGTCGCGTGCAGCGTACCCGTTGCTTGCACCAGCTTTTGCGTCCGCGCCAGATCGACTAACTCTTGCGTCAATGTCGATGGCAGGCAAATCACCCGCGACAGCGCAGTAACAAGATCAAGGTTGGTGCGGAACATCGTCTTCAGCAGCAGATCCCGCATCATGATGATAGAAATACCCACATCAGCAAGCGATCTTGGCTGTGGTGGGGCAAGTACGGTCGGGACAGTTTGGATGTTCATCGGGGGTGCCTCAGGCGGATAGGGAAAAGCGCTAATCCCTATATTCCCCGGAATATTGTCGTTATTTTGTCAACCAGCGGTCGCAAGTGCCCAAAGCGGCGTTGCAAGGTAAAAAACTATCGTTCCAGACAGCGCAAGGCCCATGGGGAAGTCTTTATTCGTCCAACTGACCCATTCCGTGGTAAGTGATTTTAGCGCCGGAATGCGCCGCACGACGCGGTGGCAGACAAATGCCCCCAGCAGACAGGCTGCGAACAGCGCCAGTACATAGCGAATATCGCCCAGCACAAAGAACGGCGCCATTGCGGCAGCAAACTTGGCGTCGCCTGCCCCCAGCAGGTTCAGCATGTTTGCGGCAAAACCGATCACCAGCACGATGGCCAGCAAGGCCCAACCCCACAGCCAGGCGTTCAGCGGCATCATCAAGAACCCCACAACAAGCCAGACCGAGGCAAGCGCGATGACCGCCTTGTTGGGGATCTTCATGAACTTCATGTCAGACCATGACACCCAGATGGCAATCGGCAGAACGAATACCAGAAACAGCAGCGCTTGGGTCACAGTCATGATCAGTTGGTCACATTCGCATCAAGGGCGGCCAAAGCGTTTGATGCGGCTTCAAAATGCTGTGGGCTGGTGTCGATGGCTTGCTGCAACAGGCCCTTGCCAACGGTGACATCGCCTTGCTTGATTGCGGTCAGCGCCAGCGTGTGCAAAAGCTGCGCGCGTTCGGCTTGGGTCATTTTTATTACCGGCAATTCGTATTTGCGCTGCGCACCACGAGCCAAGACGAGATTGTTCTTTGTTGTGAACATGTTGGGGTCATAAGTTAGCGCTTCCAGGAACAGTTTTTCAGCGCCCGGAAAGTCGTTGCGCGACAGTTTGGAAAAGCCCCAGTTGTTCAAGACACCGGCAGGTTTGGTGGTAAGACCCGCCGCTGTTTCATAAAAACTGTCAGCCTTTTTCCAATTCTTGCTGCTATCGGCAACCATAGCTTCCAGGCGGTAGCGCTGAAAGGTTTCATGCGTCGGCGGGATGTTATTCAATTCCGCTTTGGCACGGTCCCATTCGTTGGCGCGGATCAGGGCATCGGCAAGGTCCACCCGGTCATCATTGGTGCCTTCGGCAGATGCGGTAATCTGGTCCAGAACGCCGATCGCCTCGGTCGGCCGTTGTGCACGGATCAGCGATTTGGCCAAGCCCCGCTTCAGATCAACCCGGTCCGGGTTTTCGGTGCTTGCCTTTTGGAAATAGGCAACCGCTTCGTTCGGGTCGCCGACCGTCAGCATGATATCGTTAAGATTGCTCTCGTCGATGACGTTTACGGCTTTTACAGCGCGCTGAACGTCAGCATCAGAATTTTTGTTGCATGCACTCAGTGCAAATGCGCCGCCAAGGCACAGGATCGTCAGAATAGGGTGGCGCATTTTGCGTCCTTTTTACTGCTCGGTAACACTCATCCCTCAGAGCTTGGACAACAGAAGATACTCCCCCTGTCCGCGCCGCATAAGAGAAAAATTAGCCTCTTCGTCTGGACCAGCATACGCTTCATTTTCGCTTTGTGCGATAGCAAGGCGCAGATTTTCGCGAATGGCGTCTGTTTCGCCACTGTCCAAGGCATAAGCTTGCTGGAATACCACCCGCGCCTCGCCAACCTTGTCGCGGCCCATCAACACAACTCCAAGGTTATTCATTGCGGGCACAAAGGCGGGCTCAAGTTCAAGCGCGCGGCGCAAAATTTGTTCGGCCTGGCCCAAACGGCCAAGTTGCAGATTGGCAGACCCGATGGCGGACAGAACATCGGCATTTATGCCCTGCTCGCTTGCCGCCCGCAGATAAGATCGCAAGGCAAGTTCATATTCGCCGGCCTCCATCAATCGGTGGCCAACCAAAAGACCGTCAACGCCCTCGCCGTTCTTATCGGCTCCGTAGGGGGCGTTGCGCGTTACATCGCGCGCCCCAAGACCGCCGGTGTTGCCACAGGCGGCCAAGGATAGGCAGATCATAACGGTCGCGAAAGCACTACGTCTCATGGACGTAGGTATCAACCACCGCCAAGGCTTTTGGCAATACCATGCACCGACGGGCCGATCAGAATAATTAGCAAGGGTGGCAAAGTGAACATCATTGTGCCCAGCGTCAGCTTGGTCGGCAGAGTGTTTGCCTTTTCTTCGGCCCGCATCACGCGCTTGTCACGCATTTCGGCCGAATAAACCCGCAGTGCTTCGGCAACAGAAGTACCGAAGGTAGCTGATTGTACCAATGTGGTGACGAACGACGACACATCAGAAATGCCCACCCGTTCTGACATATCTTTCAGAACGGCAACGCGTTCCTTACCTGCCTTCACCTCGTGTGCGACCATTTCAAACTCTTCCGAAAGGGCAGGGTAGCCCGCCGCAGATTCCTTGGCCACCCGGATGATGGATTGATCAAGCGATTGGCCCGCCTCGACGCAAACCAGCATCATATCAAGCGCATCAGGGAAACCCGATACAATCTCTGCCTGGCGGCTTTGCAAGCGGCGTTGCACCCAATACTGCGGCAGATAATAGCCGGCAGCACCTGGGCCGATGGTCGAAATGACCATCATTTGCGTGCTGACTTCGCCCTTGGTGGACATGATCATTGCGTAGATCACGCCGAGGATCAGAAAGCCGATGCCAAGCGCGAACTGGGCAAAGTGAAAGGTTCTAACCGAGTTCTTGCCGCGATAACCGGCGCGCAGCATCTTCAGCCGCGCGGCCGACATGTCTTCAGCATTCTGCGGTTCAAGAAAGTTGGCGAACTTGTCCAGCTTCGTTGATTTTTCGCCATGTCGCAGGGCATCGCCCGGTTTCTTTGTCAACACTGTCGGCGCGCGCTGTGCCTTAAGCTTGGCGAACGGCTCCACTTTTTTCTTCAGCATGGTTGGCAATACTGCAAGGATCAGCAGCAGACCCAACCCGCCTACAGCGACCAGCGGGCCAAGCGGGCCTATAGCGCCGACAAGTATTGCATTGATATTGTTAAGAAGTTCCATGATCCGTCACACCTTGATATTGACCATCATCTTCATGAAGATGATGTTAATGATCAGGAAAACCGCCACCACCAAACAAGCTGGAATGAATTCCGGCGTGTCCTTTACCTCGTCAAAGTAGTCGGGCTTTACGACGTTGATCATCACCAACGCACCGATAGGAAACGCCGAAAGGAACATGCCGGACCACTTCGCTTCGGCGGTAATCGCCTTCACGCGGCGGAACAGCTTGAAACGCGCGCGCACAACCTTGGACAAACCTTCAAGGATTTCAGCAAGGTTACCACCTGATTGCTGTTGAATGGTCACCGCCACCGCCAAAAAGCGCAAATCCTGGCTGTCCATGCGTTCGGCGAACGCCTTAAGGCTTTCCGATACATCACGGCCATAAGCGGCTTCATCGGAAATCATACCGAATTCCGTCCCTAGGGGATCGGGAACTTCTTTCGCCACAATACCGATGGCGGCAGAAAATGGGTGGCCAACGCGCAACGACCGCACCATCAGTTCAACGGCATCAGGCAGTTGCTCTTCCATAAGCGCCATGCGCTTTTTCGCTTTTTTGTTGACCCAAGTGTAAATGCCACCAACGCCCATCACGATGCCAATCAAGATACGGATAGGGGTTGACGCCTCGGTTCCGATCGTCAGGCCAAGATAGCTGAAGACAGACAGCAAACCCATCAAACCAATCAAGGCCTTCGGTGAAAATGCGATGTTCGCCTTTTGCGCCTTGGTCGCCAAAATTGAATACAGCGGGATGCCCCGCACGGCGAGGTGCTGACCCATTTCCTTGCGAAGCTGTTCCAGAACCTGTTCGCGGTTGCCGTTCTTTTCCAGCAGGGCGAGGCGGCGGCTGATGCGGCTGTTCAGGCTGATGGATTTGCCGAACACGGTCAGATAGATGCCCTCGACCAGAACGAGGACGGCAACAAAGATCAAGACATAGATTAGGGGCGCGGCGCTGACCTGCATGGTGTGTCCTTAGACGATCGGTTCATAGATAGAGGCGGGAAGGTCGTAACCCCATTGGCGGAAGCGTTCCGAATAGTGCGACCGCACACCGGTGGCGTTGAAGCGCCCGATGATTTTGCCATCAGGGGCCAGACCCAGGCGTTCATAGCGAAAGATTTCCTGCATCGAGATAACTTCGCCTTCCATGCCGGTAATCTCGGTGATCGACACCATGCGGCGCGATCCGTCTTGCAGACGTGACGCCTGCACAATCAGGTTCACAGCCGATGCGATTTGCGCCCGAACCGCCTTGAGCGGCATCTCTATACCTGCCATAGCGACCATGTTTTCCAGACGGCTGATGCCGTCACGGGCAGAGTTGGCATGAATTGTGGTCATCGACCCGTCGTGGCCAGTGTTCATGGCCTGCAGCATGTCGATCACTTCTTCACCCCGGGTTTCCCCCACGATGATCCGGTCTGGACGCATCCGCAGCGCGTTGCGCAGACAATCGCGCTGGGTAACGGCACCCTTGCCTTCAACGTTTGGTGGGCGGCTTTCCATCCTGCCCACGTGAACCTGTTGCAGCTGAAGTTCGGCTGTATCTTCGATGGTCAACACCCGTTCGGTGTTGTCGATGAACGATGACAGTGCGTTCAGCGTGGTGGTTTTCCCCGAACCCGTACCACCCGACACGATGATGTTCAGGCGGCACGACACAGCGGCTTGCAGATAGGCGGCCATTTCTTCGGTGAAGGCACCAAATTTGACCAGATCGCCAATAGCCAGCTTTTCTTTCTTGAACTTCCGAATGGAAACAAGGCTTCCGTCCACGGCCACAGGTGGCACCATGGCGTTAAAACGCGACCCATCAGCAAGACGAGCATCGACATAGGGGTTGCTTTCGTCGACTCTACGACCCACCGCCGACACGATCTTGTCGATGATGCGCAAAAGGTGGCGTTCATCTTTGAAAGTAATGTCGGTCAGCACCAACTTCCCGGCGCGTTCGATGAAAATCCGGTTCGGCCCGTTCACCAGAATATCGTTGACCGTGTCGTCTTTCAGCAAGGGTTCCAGCGGACCAAGCCCCATGACCTCGTCATACAGTTCCTGGTTCAGGATGATGCGGTCGTCTTTGGTCAGCGCAACGCTCATCTCGTCTAGTGCTTCGGCTGCGATAGCCGCAATTTCCACCTTAAGGCTTGCTTCGGAGGCCTTTTCAAGCGCGGCAAGGTTCAGGTTTTCCAAAAGCCGTTTGTGCAGCTCTACCTTCAGCTCCATCAAGCGGTCTTTACGCTTCTTTTCCTTTTCCGCAGCGACCACTTCGGCCGACGGTTTGGGGGCAGCTGCCGGGCCGCCGTTCGGACGGCCCGCATTCGCAGGGCTTGACGCTGTAACAGCAGCAACCCGCGATGCAGGATTTCCTGCACCAACGCTTGTCATCAGGCCTGGTTTGGCGTCTGGCTGATCAGTTTTCTTGAAGCGACTAAACATCTATTCCCCCGGGGCGGATCAGCCCTTGCCGGTTTCAACGGCTTTGTTCAAATCAAACAGCGATTTCGCCAGCTTTTGCAGTTCGCGGCGCAGCGGATTTTTGGCCGCATTTTCCGCCAGCGGCAGCCCATGGTCGTTCGACTGGGTTACCTGTGCGCCACCATCGGGAAGCTGTACCTCGATGTCGATATCCAGGCTTTCCGCCATGCGCTTGACCCGGCTTTTGGCAGAAAGATCGGTAAAGCGCGGTGCCCGATTCAACACGAAGCGCAGCTTTTCATGTGGCAGGCCTTCGGCCTTCAGCGCTCGCACGAGACGCAGCACGTTCTGCGCCGACCGCAGATCAAGATCCATCAGGGCAAAATAGACATGCGCGCGGGTCAGCACGGTTTCCGTCCAGCTGACGATGGTCTTTGGCATGTCGATCAGTACGAAGTCAAAGTTGGCCTGCGCCATGTCGATGATGCGCCCGATATCGTCACCGGATACGATGTCCAGTGGCACCATATCGGCGGGCGCAGTAAACACGTGCAGTTTGTCGTTGAAGGTTAGCAGTGAGTGCACAAAGCTGTCGCTGTCGGCAGCAGTTGTGTCCGACAGCAGCTCCATAACAGCCTCTTTGCGCGGCAGATCAAGATAGGTCGCAACTGACCCATACTGAAAATCAAAATCCAGCAGGCAAACGCGCGGTGCCTCGGTCTTGGAAATCGTCGCCAGTTCCCACGCCAAATTGGTTACGAAAGTTGATGCGCCAGTACCACCTGCAAGGCCATGCACCGGCAAAACCACACCATCCCGGTCGCCCTTGGCTTTGAATGTCGGGTGCGGCACGTCATCAGGATCGGGAGCCTTTGCCACAGCAGCCAGCACCGGTGCCGCCTGCGGGGCAGGTTTGCGCATCCGCTCGATTGCTTCGTGCAGTGCACCTTCGGGAAGCGGGTAGGGCACAAAATCATCACCGCCAAGACGCAGCAGTTGATGCAGCGCAATCGGGCTGACCTGGTCGGCGATCAGGACAATCTTGATGCCCTTGGCTTTGGCGGTCTTGATGATATCGGTGATTCGCGACAGGTCGGCTTCGTCGTCGTGGTCCACCGCAATGGCCACAAATTCCAGGACCGATGCTTCGGGCTGCTCCAGAAAGACGACCGCATCGTCAAACGAAAGATCGCCCCAGCTTTCGCCAAGTTCCAGCTCCATATCGTCGATCAGCAGATCGAAATTCTGCACATCGCGCGAAATCGTGCACGCAACAATCGGTGCCGGTTCCGGCTGTAAAGTAGCCACGCTCGTCATAGCCTCATGCCCTTCCAAAGACGGGGTCCGGAGATAGAGCAAGCGCTGGTTCGCAGAATTGCGGGGCCACCACATGCCATGTCCGGGGCCCCGTGCACGGCACATTGGCCGCGCGACTGTTCCCACTTGATGAGGAATGCCTTCGAATGGTGGCGATATTGGGGCTAAAAAGCCGTTAATCTTTGATTTTTAGCTGTATTCGAAACAACCGTTTCAAATGCGTTGGGCCCGCATCTGCGGGCCCAACAAAATCAACCACCCGTTGGCGCGAACACTGTTGTGGGAGGTTCTGACGCCGGATGCCGCCATTCCGCCGATGCAACATAGTCGCGATGAATGATCGCCGCATACTTACCGTTCAGCAGTGCCGGATGACCGCTGACAAGGCCGGAAACCTCGGTCACGGTCCTTCGGTTGCGCTCTTCCGGGCCCGATGTCTGGATAACGGGACGGGTTTTGCCATACGATACGATGGCTTCAAGCCGTGCGCCATTTATCCCTTGGCTGCTAAGATACGCAACGGCCGCCTGCGCCCGCCGCAAGCCAAGCGCCTTGTTATAGGCGTTTGATCCGACAAGATCGGTGTGTCCATACACCCGGAACCGGATTTCGGGGAACTGACGGATCCAGTCAGCCTGGTTCCGCAGGGTTGTCCTTGCGGCATCCGTCAACTCCGCGCTGTTGAACGCGAAGGTGATTGTTGTCGGAACCTCGGCGGCAAAGCGTTCACCCAAAGCAACGCTGAACGACTGCTGCCCAGTTTGGACCAGCATATTGTTCATTGTCGCATTGCCGAACTGACCAGCATCAGCCGATGCTCCAACCGCGCGGTCAAAGTTGCTGCCGCAAGCTGCCAGCGCCAGCAACGACACCGAGACGAAAAGAGGGCGAAGTGCGTGTTTCATCTCTTACTCCATCACATAGCCGTAGGAACCGCTAAAGTCCTGCCGGGCCACTTCGCCAGCAGCTCCCTGTCTGCCGGATACATTGCCGAACAAGAACAGATCGCGCTCTGTGGGCAAACGAACCCGATCCGTTGGCAAGGCAAGCGCCTCGCCGCGAGTCGGGGTCACAAGATGCGGTGTTACGATAATAACAAGCTCGCTCTGCGCGCGTTGGTATTCCGAACTGCGGAACAGTGCGCCAAGCACGGGAATGTCACCCAGCCAAGGCACCTGACCATTCAGATCACGGAAGTCATCTTGCAACAGACCGGCGATTGCAAAGCTTTCTCCATCGCGCATTTCCACCGTCGTCGATGTTTCGCGGCGACGGAACGCGTTGACGGAAATCCCCCCGTTCTGCGAGACGGTCGTCTGCGGATCAAGCGACGAAACCGCTGCATTGATAATCAAGTTGATGACGTTTTCATCGACGACTGTCGGGGTGAAATTCAGTTCCACCCCAAATGGCTTATATTCGATCGCAAGACCGTCGTTAGTAGACACAGGAATGGGGTATTCACCACCCGCCAGAAACTTGGCCTCTTGCCCCGAAAGGGCTGTAAGGTTTGGTTCGGCCAAAGTGCGAACCATGCCTTTTGATTCAAGTGCTTCAATCAACACTGCAAACTCAAGCGAACCAGCGGAAAAGCCGATTGATGCCGCACCTTCAGTGCCCGCCTGCACGGTGATAGGACTGCCGATCCCGTTCCCAGTATCAAGCCAAGTACCTGTTTCCGCGTCAACGTCGGTGCCGCCAATAGCCAACGACGCACTCAGACTTTTCGACACCGACCGCTGCATTTCGGCAAAGCGCACTTTCAGCATCACTTGTTGCGTGCCACCGACTGTCATCAGGTTTGACACCCGTTCGGGCGCATAACGGTTCGCAAGATCAAGGGCCCGATCCAGCTTTACCGTCGACGATACGGTGCCCGACAGCACGATGCCGTCATTCGCGGTGCGCACTTCAATTCTTTCGCCGGGCAGAATTTGCTGCAAGCGTTCTTTGAACTCGCCAATATCTGGCGTCACTTGAACTTCGACGTTTGCAATCAACTTGCCATCGGGTGACAGCAGGGTCAGCGTGGTACGACCCGGCGCCTTACCCAGAACGTAGATTGTCTTGTCTGATAGAGTGGAGATGTCGGCGATGCCAGGATTGGCAATAGAAAGTTCCGCAAAAGGGACATCACTTTCCACAACTACGGCCCGGTTCAGCGGCACATTCAGCGCCGAAGACGCTGCACCTTGCATCACCCGCAAGGTTTCAGCTGCCACCGGACTTAGCGCCGATGTAGCCATCGCCATGCCAAGCAAGCCGGCGGCCCAAAATTTACGCATGCTCATGTGACCTGCCCTTTCGATCACGCCTCAATATCGGGTCTTGAACGCCCGCTCTTGCAAGCAACATGCCGCACAATCGCTTTTTAAGCAAGAATCAAAAGGTTAAAGGCGGTTCCTGATGTGGATAACTTGCAACAGGGTTCAATCAGTCGCGCAAACGGAAGGGCGCAACCACCGCATCTGGGGTTGCGCCCTTTAATTTACATTACATTAGTTTGTGCAGGGGATCGCGATTTCCACCGCTTCGCCGCCCTTACGCGTGCGGATCGTGCAGACCTTCTCTTCTTCGGCGGCAACAATCTGCTGTGCTTCGATGCCCAACAAACCTGCATTGTCGACCTCGACACCGGCCGACACCGTCTCGTCACCCGTACCGACCAGCGACAGCGCCAGACGACCCGTTGCCTGCGCCTGTGCCAGACGCGCAACTTGCTGCGGCGAAACTTCTACCGTGACGGTGCGCGCTACTGCTGCGGCATTGGCACGTTCGCCATTGGCAACCTGATCGACGGCCACGATCTTGATGGTACTTTCGATCAACCGGGTCAGTTCACCATCGACGCCCGAGGTTTGGCCTGTCCAGTAAACATCGACATTGTCGCCGGGTTGCAAGAAGCCTGATACCCCGGATTCCACATCAACCTTGATGGCGAAGGCACGCATGCCTTTGGTCAACTGGCCCGTCAAACCAGCCGGCTGCCCAGGCTCGGTGACTTTGGTTGCCAGAACCGGTTCGAACATTTCCATTTGGCGGACCACATAGCGCGGCTCTTTTCCATCTTCTGGAAAAAGCACTTCGCCGTCGCGGAAAATGGTTTCCGGCAGCGCGTTCTCTGGCCAATAAATCAGTTGGACGTCCTCTTTGGTCAAGACATCACCATAGTTGAGTGGCTTGTTCGCGACGAAAACCTCGACCAAAGGCCCGGACTTCTCGCGAATGGCGCGCTCTTGCTCCAACTCATTCTGCGTTTGGCTGATGAAGCCCTGAGCCATGTAGACGGCAAAGCCAGCGAGTGCCAGACCCACCACCAAAACAAGCCCAAATACCATACGCATCTCATTTCCCCTTTAACATATGTACGAAACAGACCAACACGCCCTGCGTCGGCCAAAGGCACCTGAGGTGCCGATTAGGGGCTGGATGTGTATCCAACACTTTGATTGGCGATGTTTGCCGCTATTTTCGAGGCAGAACTGTCGGTGCTGAAGGCGATGGGCGTCAGCACCAGCATTCCCACACCGATGATGGCTGCGGTCAACACGACCCAGTCCACCGTAACGGCGCCGGTTTCGTCGTGGCAAAACCTGAAAACTATGTTCTTCATATGTACTTCCTCTCAGGCACTATTTGGTCACTCACGCCACGCCACCGTCATCAGCTGAACTACTATACAAATGTGGCCAGAATTGGGACCAATCATTGCTTTAAGCAGGCATTTCGATCAGGCGGCATAACGCAAAACAAAAAAGGGGGCGGCGTAAGAAACGAACGCAGCCCCCCCGGGTTAGCTTTGCAAAAGCAGGTCAGAATTATGGGCTAACGTAGCCGGAGTTGCGTGCGTTGAGGTCGGTCACAACTTTGTTGCCCAGGCCCTGGATGCCGCCGCCAACGGTGGTCATCACAACCATGCCGAGGCCAACGATGGCTGCGGTCAGAACGACCCAGTCAACGGTTACTGCGCCGGCTTCGTCGTTCGCAAAAGATTTGAAGATGTTCAGGAATGTCATGGTGTTACTCTTTCTTCTGGGTTGCTCAAACTACTTACCGCTGCGGTCGTCTGGCCCGGTCTCTGTTCCGTCCGTTTTCCGTTTCGGCATAAAGACATATGCCGTTACAAACGTGGTCTGATTTGGGCGGCCATATGATAAAATTGCAGACAAAACGATTTGTTGGAAACACTGCCCGCGCATTTGAGAAACAGTAGGCGGTGCGTTTCGTCGATACCCCGTGTCGCCGGCCTAAAATGAAGAAAGGCCGCACCCCGTGTGGGATGCGGCCACGTGATACTCGCAAGTGCGAGATTAGGATTAAGGGCTAACGTAGCCGGAGTTGCGTGCGTTCAGGTCGGTGACAACTTTGTTGCCCAGGCCTTCGATGCCGCCGCCAACGGTGGTCATCACAACCATGCCAAGGCCAACGATGGCTGCGGTCAGCACGACCCAGTCAACGGTTACTGCGCCGGCTTCGTCGTTCGCAAAAGATTTGAAGATGTTCAGGAATGTCATGGTGGGTCTCTTTCTCAGGGGTTGCTCTGTACTATGACTTTGTTCTGGTCTTGCTGGCCGGTCTCTGTTTGATCCGCTTCCCATCAAGGCATGACCATCATTTGATGTATAAAAGTGGTTGGATTTGGGCGGTGGTATGAAAAAATTGGTCACAAATGTTTTTTTTCGAAACACTGCCGGTGTCTTTGGGAAACAGTGATCGGCCTGCCGATCCGCCTGTCCGCCGCGTCGAGCGGCGACAATGACGGAAGGCCGCACCCCACGTGGGATGCGGCCTTTTGGCGCTGACAACAGCGCGTTCGGAATTATGGGCTGACGTAGCCGGAGCTGCGGTTGTTCAGATCAGTAATAATTTTGTTGCCAAGGCTCTGGATGCCGCCGCCGACAGTCGACATCACAACCATGCCAAGGCCAACGACGGCCGCAGTCAGAACGACCCAGTCGACCGTTACGGCGCCAGCTTCGTCGCATGCAAAAGATTTGAAGATGTTCAGGAGGGTCATTTGTTTTACTCTTTCAAAAGTCACACTGTTTTAACAATACCGCGTCAGATGGGACTGATCTTCGTCCGTCCGCGCCCCGCCTCGGAATGAAGCAAAGTTGTGCACCAAAAGTGTCTAAATTAGGGCAACACTAAGAAAGAATTTTATCGGAACGGAATGTTCAGGAAACACACCGGGTTTGCGCAAGAAACAATACCACTGTTGATTTGGGACAGGGCTATGCGCTTTGACCACAGAAAATGGCCGCATCCCGTGAGGAATGCGGCCACGTGATACTCGCGAGCGCGAGATCAGGATTAAGGGCTAACGTAGCCGGAGTTGCGTGCGTTCAGGTCGGTGACAACTTTGTTGCCCAGGCCTTCGATGCCGCCACCGACGGTGGTCATCACAACCATGCCAAGGCCAACGATGGCTGCGGTCAGCACGACCCAGTCAACGGTTACTGCGCCGGCTTCGTCGTTCGCAAAAGATTTGAAGATGTTCAGGAATGTCATGGTGGGTCTCTTTCTCAGGGGTTGCTCTAAATTAACTTACCGCTTCGGTCCTATGCGTTGGTCTCTGTTCCGTCCGCTTTCCGTTTCGGCATGGCCCCATATGCCCCCTCAATCATGGCAACACTGGGGAATGGGCGCGGCATTTTTGGCCACCCCAAAATTAGTTTGAATTTTCCGCATAATGATCTGAAAATAAATGATATTTTTTTTTACCTTTTGCCATCCCCCACCAGAAAACCGTGGCTTTCCCGCCGATCTCGACAGCTTTGCCGCGATTTACCCCGGAAATACTGGCTCAAAAGCCGTTTCTCTGCGACAACCAGCGCAACAAAAACAAACAACAGCAGGCGGGCAAACCGATGCGAATCCGGGCAGGCGTTCTAATTATTGCGGTTGCCTTTGGCGGTCCGGCAGCCATGTTGGCCGAAGAAACGCCAGCGCAGCCCAGCTTCACCTTCAAGCGCGTTAAGGTGCCCGGCCCCGGCGTATCAAAGCGCATCACCGTGCAGATAGATCCTGCTGAACAAGCCCGCGCGCTGGCCGCCCTGCCGAAGGTTGACCCAAATCCGCCAAGAACCGAAGAGGGTGCAGCGCCGCTTCCTGCCCCGTCAGCGCCGGTCATTTCTTCCTATGCGTGGTATTGGGATACTGTCCCAACCGCTATAGATGCTACTGATGGCCGCTACGGCCTTGCCATGGCCACGCTATCACAAGGGCCGGGCGGTAAATCCGTTGCGGCACCGCGTCTACAACGGATGCAGGAAATAGCTGAAAAATACGGTACCGACATTCTGACAGCAACGCTTGGCACCGAAGTGTCACCAGCACTGGTTCTGGCCGTGATCGGTATTGAAAGCGCTGGCAGGCCAGATGCCGTCAGTTCCGCCGGTGCTGAAGGCTTGATGCAGCTGATCCCGGCAACGGCTGAACGTTTTGGCGTCGCCGATGCCACCAATGCCACTCAGAACATCAAGGGCGGCGTCGCCTATCTGGACTGGCTGATGAAGCGATTTAAACGCGATCCGTTGATGGTGCTTGCCGCCTATAACGCAGGCGAGGGCGCGGTCGAGGCTAATTCAGGCATCCCACCCTACGCCGAAACCCGCGACTACGTGCCAAAAGTACTTGCCGCGTGGCAGGTGGCCCAAGGCCTATGCCTTAGCCCGCCGGAACTGGTAACCGATCCTTGCGTGTTCAAGATCATCTCGGCCAGCAACTAAAAAAGCACCTAAACCGAAAATGCATCCGCCCATTCCGGATGCCTTTTACGCGTTGCATTTACAAACGGGCAAAGCGGCATGATCTTGAACCCTTCGGCGCGGGCATCGGCAACAAACTGCGTCAGCATCGCAAGCCCGGCACCGGTGCCACGCATGCTTTCGGGCACCGATGTATGGTCGGCGATCACCAAATTAGGCGAGGTGATGGAATAGGTCATTTCCGCCTCTTCGCCGTCCTGCCGAATAACATAGCGCCCTTTGCTGTCGAAGACTTCGCGCAAAACCTCAGTCAACAATTGTCGCCTCGGTTGCGGCTCGCAGTTCGGCCTCGGTGACGCCGTCGGCGCATTCGACAATGCGCAACCCGCCCGGCACCACATCCAGCACGCCCAGATTGGTGATGATCCGGTCCACCACCGCCTTGCCCGTCAACGGCAGGGTGCAGGATTTCAGCACTTTGCTTTCGCCATGCTTCGATGTGTGATCCATCACCACCACAACACGGCCAACGCCCGCGACCAGATCCATCGCCCCACCCATGCCCTTGACCAGCTTTCCAGGGATCATCCAGTTCGCCAGATCGCCGTTTTCGGCCACTTCCATCGCGCCCAAAATCGCCATCGCAATCTTGCCGCCCCGGATCATCGCGAAACTTTGCGCGCTATCAAAGAACGCCGTTTGCGGCAGTTCGGTGATGGTTTGCTTGCCTGCGTTGATCAGGTCGGCATCTTCTTCGCCCTCAAACGGGAACGGGCCCATGCCCAGCATGCCGTTTTCCGATTGCAGCGTCACTTCGATGCCGTTGGGGATGTAATTGCTGACCAGCGTCGGAATGCCGATGCCGAGGTTCACATACCAGCCGTCTTGCAGTTCCAATGCCGCGCGCGCCGCCATTTGAGTGCGGTCCCACATTATACTGCCTCCCGCTTGCGCACGGTGCGCTGTTCGATCCGCTTCTCGTGGTCGCCTTGCACAATCCGGTGCACATAGATGCCCGGCAGATGAATGGTATCGGGATCAAGTGACCCCAGCGGGACAATTTCTTCAACCTCGGCCACGCAAACCTTGCCACAGCTTGCAGCAGGCGGGTTGAAATTGCGCGCCGTCTTGCGGAACACAAGATTGCCCGACGGATCGGCCTTCCACGCCTTGACGATGGAAAGATCGGCCACAATGCCGCGTTCCAGAATGTAATCCTGCCCGTCAAAATTCTTCACATCCTTGCCCTCGGCAATCACTGTGCCGACGCCGGTTTTGGTGTAAAACCCCGGAATGCCCGCCCCCCCCGCCCGCATCCGTTCGGCAAGGGTTCCTTGCGGGTTGAACTCCAGCTCCAACTCGCCGCTCAGATATTGCCGCATGAACTCGGCATTCTCACCGACATAAGACGAGATCATCTTCTTCACCTGCCGGGTTTCCAGCAAAACCCCCAAACCAAAGCCATCAACGCCCGCGTTGTTGGAGGCAACCGTCAGGTTCTTCGTCCCCGCGTCCTTGATGGCCGCAATGCAAAGTTCAGGAATACCGCATA
Organism: uncultured Alphaproteobacteria bacterium; assembly: GCA_963708425.1. GTDB lineage: Bacteria > Pseudomonadota > Alphaproteobacteria > Rhodobacterales > Rhodobacteraceae > JACMNW01. The sequence goes on along the minus strand of OY970206.1, from coordinate 715,187 downwards.
GGCCAAACCCGCCCGACGCAATGAACATCCCATCAAACAGCACCCCGTCCAGGGCGGCAGCAGCGCTGTCATAGACCTTTTTCATCAACCGTCCCCCAGGATGCAAACTGTTGGCCCCTTTGTGGCGAACGGGGTTACCCAAGTCAATTGCCGCAGCGCGGCACAATTCATCGCCTTTTCGATGCTATACATGGCAGATACTGTCAGACCCCACTTTACCCCGCCGCCCCGGACGCTATGGTGACGCGCCCGCCCGCGTGGTGAAATGGTAGACACAGGGGACTTAAAATCCCCAGGCCGGAAGGCCGTGCCGGTTCAAGTCCGGCCGCGGGCACCAGATACTCTTGCGCCGCCATCACCGTTGCGGCGGTGCCCCAAAGGCGCGCAGCACGCGGCGGGTTGCGGCCACCACTGGATCATGGGTTTCGCGCAAAATCGCGATACGGTCGAACCGATATCTGTCGGCATTCACCGCCACCCGCAAAGCTGACCCAAAAACCATCCGCAACTCGGTGCCGATGTTGAACTTGCAGATGTTCGATCCCCGCGCCAGCGACCGGCGCTGATCCTCTGGCACCCCCGTACCGCCGTGAATAACCAGTGGCACATCCGTTACCGCCTCAATCGCGCGCAACTTTGCCTCGTCCAGCCGATCCGCTGGTCCGCGCTGCAGATGCATGTTGCCGATCGAAATCGCCATCGCATCAACCCCAGTCTCCCGCGCAAACCGTGCCGCCTCGGCAGGATCGGTTCCCGCCGATGCCGCCCCTTCGACGTATCCTACAACCCCGATCTCGCCTTCGCATGATACCCCCGCACCGTGCGCAAATTCGGCAATCGCCGCGGTTTCATCAATGTTCTGCGCCAGCCCGTGCCTTGATCCATCATACATCACCGATGTAAACCCACGCTCAATTGCCTCGCGGATTTCGTCCAAGCCGTAACCATGGTCCAGATGCACCACCACGGGCACTGACGCCGTTTCCGCCAGATGCAGCAACATCGGTGCCACCACGGCCAACGGCGTATGCGCGCGGCAACCGGGCCCTGCCTGCAGGATGATAGGGCAGTTTTCCGCCTCAGCCGCCGCCACATAGGCGCGCGCATCTTCCCAGCCAAGACACACCACACCCGCCACAGCATAGCCATTTGCTAGGGCAGGGGTCAGCACATCGCGCAGGGTCACCAATGTCATTTGAACTTGGCAATCATGTCTTTGATGCCGGGAATGGTTTCAATCTGATAGGCATGGCTCGGCTGGAAATACTGCACCAGTGACCGTTGACTAAGCCCTGCCAGAATGGTGAAATAATACATCTCATACCCCGGAAGCACCGCACAGGGATGATACCCCCGATCCAAACAAATCGTCGAGCCATCGACGATGTGATACGCATCCCCCGGCTTGCCATCTTCCCTTTGCAACATCTGCACACCCGACCCGTGGCTGGGGCGGAACCGAAAACTATACGTCTCGTCATGCCGCGTCTCTAGCGGCAGCCGGTCGGTATCATGCTTGTGGCTGGGAAACCCCGACCAGCCGCCCGCCCCCACTGTAAACAACTCGCTGACCAGCAAGCGCCCCACCCGGCCATGGTATTTGGTGCCAAGGATATGCTTGATCTTGCGATGCGTCTTGGTGTCGTCCGACCCATATTGAATCACATCCAGCGCGTCCGCCCTTACCGCAAACGGCGCTAGAACTTCATCAAACTTGGCACCCGCCACAAACACTTCCGCCCGGTCCGACAGGCAGGTAATCCGCGCTGTCAGCCCCACGGGGACGTAAACCCCCTCTGGCTCTCCGTCCCAAACATCAACACCCCGGTTGCCGATCTTGGCGAAAACTTCGCCCCCAACGCCCACATCCACCGACCCGGTCGCAGGCACAATGCAGGTCTCATAGCCCGGCACTATACTGTCAAACACCTGACCCTGCACCAGCCTGACGATGTTGAAATAGGTCAGCGGCACAACCGGATCATCAACCCCGACGATGGCGATATTCTTGTTGTCATAGGGGGCAATATGCATCGGCTTGGCTCCTTAAGGTTCAGTGGGCCCGTCATGGCGCGCCAAAAACTCGTCCAACTCGGCGGTCGTTGGCATCGCCGGCGCACAGCCAACTTTGCCCACTACAATGGCCGCCGCCGCAGACCCGCGCAAAACCGCGTCGCGTAGGCCCAGCCCACCAGCAAGTGCAGAGACAAACCCGCCCATAAACGCATCACCCGCCCCGGTTGGCTTCAACGCGGTAACGGCATAAATCCCGGTGCGATGCTCGGCCCCGCCCGCAAACGTAATCGCGCCGTCTTCCCCCATCTTATAAACCACAATCTGCGCCGTAGTCGCGGCAAGGTTGCGCGCCCGCGCCAAGCCTTTGGCAACCGACCCCACCAAAACCCCAAACTCCACATCATTGCCGATCACCATATCGCACAACGCCGCCGCCCGCGCGCAGGTATCGGCTGCCACTTCGACAGACGGCCAACTATAGGGCCGATAATCAATGTCCAAAATCAACGGAACCCCAGCCGCCCGCCCCATTTCTAGCGCATGAAACACCGCAGACCGCGAAGGTTCCGCCGCCAGCGCCGTGCCTGTCACTATCAGCGCATCAAACGCCGCAAAATCCACCGCCGCCACATCCTCAACTGACAGCGAGAAATCAGCCGCGCCATTGCGGTAAATCACTGACTGATGATCCTGAACCCGCGTTTCAGCAAACGCCAGCGTGGTCCGCGCACCGTCATCCGCCAAACTGACATAGCGATCATCAATCCCGTACTTCGCCAATTCTGCTCGCGTAAACCGCCCAATGGCATCATCTGACAGCTTGCTGATCAGCGAAACCTGCGCCCCTTGCCGCGCCAAAGCTGCCGCGATGTTGCCCGACGATCCGCCGAGACAGGCGAAAAACTGCGAGGCATCCTCAATCCGCGTGCCGGGCGGGTCCGGATACAAATCCATCCCCGCGCGACCCAGCACCAAGAACCGCTTGCCTCGAATGCGCGCAAGGTCGGTCATCAGCGGGCAACTGCTTTGGTCATGCGTCCGGCCTTGTCTGCAATGGCATCGGCACCACCGATTGCCGGTTGACGATATATTGTCAGACAGGATACAAGCTTTGCAACCGGTTGCAAACTGAATCTCAAAGGCGCGCGGGCTATGGAACAGATCGGTATCGGCATCATCGGGGGCGGCTATATGGGCAAAGCCCATTCCGTGGCCATGGCGGCGGTCGGCGCGGTGTTCAACACAGCCCTGCGCCCGCGTCTGGAAATGATCGGCGCCACCACACCGCAAACCGCCGAAAGCTACCGCGCCGCTTACGGTTTTGCCCGCGCCACTGCTGATTGGCAGGTGCTGGTCGCCGACCCAAAGGTGCAGGCCATTGTCATCGCCTCACCCCAGCAAACCCACCGCGCCATTGCCGAAGCAGCCTTTGCGCTTGGCAAACCCGTGTTCTGCGAAAAACCGCTCGGGGCCACGCTGGACGACAGCCGCGCCATGGTTGCGGCGGCAGATAGGGCAGGGGTCACCAACATGGTTGGCTTCAACTATATCCGCACCCCCGCCAGCCAGTATGCGCGCGCGCTGGTTGCCAATGGTGACATTGGCGATGTCACATGGTTTCGCGGTGAACATACCGAAGATTTCTATGCCGATCCGCAAAGCCCGGCTTCATGGCGCACCAGCGGCCAAGCAAACGGCACTATGGGCGATCTTGCCCCGCATATGATCAACGCCGCCCTTGCCCTGATCGGCCCCATCGCAGGCCTGATCGCCGATATCGAAACCGTGCATCACACGCGTCCGGGCGGCACCGTCACCAATGATGACCAAGCGCAAATGATGTGCCGCTTTGCCAATGGCGCAATGGGCTCGATGTACTTCAGCCGCGTCGCAACCGGCCGCAAAATGGGCTATGCTTATGAAATCACCGGCACCAAAGGTGCTATCCGTTTTGACCAAGAAGATCAGAACGCGCTTTGGCTCTACAAGATGGAGGGGCCAGCAGCACAACGTGGTTTCCGTAAAATCCTGATGGGCCCCGATCACCCCGATTTCCGTGCATTTTGCCTTGGTCCGGGGCATGGCACCGGCTATCAAGATCAGATAATCATCGAAGCACGAGACTTCCTGCACGCGATTGAAACCGGCCAGCCCGTTTGGCCCACGTTCAAAGACGGGATGGAGGTTAACCGCATCATCGCCGCCGCCCATGCGGCGTCTGCCGCCAAATCCTGGGTGCAAGTCACCGATTTCTAACTCCAAAAGGACGCCACGCTATGACCATCCGCATCGGTAACGCCCCTTGTTCCTGGGGCATCGAATTTCCCAGCGATCCCAGCTATCCATCCTGGCAATCCGTACTGTCCGATTGCGCCGCCGCTGGCTACAAGGGCATCGAACTTGGCCCGATCGGCTTCATGCCCGAAGACCCCGCAATCCTTGCCGACGCGCTGGCCGAGAACGACCTGACCCTGATCGGCGGCGTCGTCTTCCGCGCCTTCCACGATCCCGCCATGTGGGATAATGTCATGGACGGTGCTGTGCGCACCTGCAAATCACTGGTCGCCCACGGTGCCAAACATCTCGTGCTGATCGACAGCATCTCCCCCCGCCGCGCCCCAACTGCCGGCCGTGCTGCCGAAGCCGAACAAATGGACAAGGCCGAATGGACCGCCTTCCGCGACCGCTTGGCCACCGTCGCCAAAATGGGAACCGAGGAGTACGGCCTGACTGTCGGCATCCACGCCCACGCCGCAGGCTTCATCGATTTTGAGCCGGAACTCGAACGCCTGCTGGATGAAGTTGACGAAAAGCACCTCAAAATCTGCTTCGACACCGGCCACCATTCCTATGCGGGTTTTGATCCCGTCGCCTTCATGCGCCGCCACATGCCGCGCATTTCCTACATGCACTTCAAAGATATAGACCCCGTTGTTAAAGCGAAAGCAATCGCCAACCGCACCGGCTTTTACGACGCCTGCGGTCAAGGCATCTTCTGCAACCTTGGGCAAGGCGATGTCGATTTCCCCGCCGTCCGCCAACTGCTGCTGGACGCAGGCTTCGAAGGCTGGTGCACGGTCGAACAAGACTGCGATCCGTCGATGGATGTGCGTCCCATCGACGATGCCCGCGCCAACCGCGAATATCTGCAATCCATCGGCTTCTGATCAGGATCACCCCAAATGGCAAAACTGAACTGGGGCATGATCGGCGGCGGTGATGGCAGCCAAATCGGCCCCGCCCACCGCCTTGGCGCGGGTCTTGATGCGGCCTATGATTTCGTCGCCGGTGCGCTCGATCACCGCGCCGATGAAGGCCGCGCTTACGGCCAGAAACTCGGGCTCGCCGCAGATCGCGCCTACGGCGACTGGCGCGAAATGCTGGCGGGTGAGAGAAATCGCCCCGACCGCGTCGATCTGGTCACTGTCGCCACCCCCAACAACACGCACTTTGAAATCACCAAAGCCTTCCTCGAAGCGGGCTTCCACGTGCTGTGCGAAAAACCAATGACCATGACGGTGGACGAAGCCGAGGCAATCGTCCGCATCGCCGAACAAACCGGCCAGATTTGCGCCGTCAACTACGGCTACACCGGCTATTCCCTTGTCCGTCACATGCGCGCCATGGTTGCCCGTGGCGACTTGGGCAAAATCCGCCTGGTGAAAGCCGAATTTGCCCATGGCCACCACGCCGACGCCGCCAATGCCGACAACCCCCGCGTCCGCTGGCGCTATGACCCGGCACAAGCTGGCGTTTCGGCCCAATTTGCCGATTGCGGCATCCACGCCCTGCACATGGCCAGCTTCGTCACTGGCCAAGAGGTTGAAATACTCTCCGCCGATTGCGTCTCCTGCATCCCGTCCCGCGTGCTGGAAGACGATGCCATGGTCAACTTCCGCATGACCGGCGGCGTCGTTGGCCGCCTATGGACCTCCTCCATCGCCATCGGTCGCCAACACGGGCTGACCCTGCAAGTCTTCGGCGAAACTGGGGGCCTGCGCTGGGCGCAAGAACAGCCGAACCAGTTGTATTACATGCCGCTAAACCAGCGCCTGCAAATCATTGAACGCGGCGAGGCAAACCTGTCCCCCGAGGCTGATCGGTCCAGCCGCGTCACCGTCGGCCACGCCGAAGGCATGCCACTGGCCTTTGGTAACATCTATTCCGATCTCGCCGAGGCCATCCGCGCCAAAAAGGAAGGCCGCGAAATGGACCCCGCCGCCAATCTTTACCCGCGCGCAACAGATGGCCTGCGTTCCATGGCGGCCGTTTTCGCAGTGGCGCAATCGGGCAAAGCGAATGGCGAATGGGTCGACGCCCGCCCACCAATGTACCGCTAAACTCTTCCCCGAAGCGTCTTGCGCGATACCACATGGCACGGAAACAACCGCACCGCAGGCGCTGTCTGCGGTGCGTCCGCCAAAGCCACAACCAGATCAACCGACGCTTCGATAATCTTCGCCACCGGCTGGTGAATGGTGGTCAGGGCGATATTCGCCCACCCCGCCATTTCCATATCATTGAACCCGATGATCCCCACATCCCCCGGCACTGCCAACCCTGCCTCCGCCAAAGCACTCAGCGCGCCAATAGACAACACATCGTCACCACAGAAATACGCCTCGGCCGGGGGGGCTTCTGCCAGCAACCGCTGCATTTCGGCGCGGCCCGCCTCAAACGAATAAGCACTGGCATAACTGATGCTTAGTTTGACCGACCGGTGCCGCCCAATCGCCGCCTTGAACCCCGCAAGCCGGTCTTGCGTCGAGGTCGCACTTTGCGGCCCGCCCAAAAACCCGACGCTGGCGTAACCGCAGGCGATCAACTCGCGCGCCGCCATGCGCCCGCAGGCCACGTTATCCACCCCCACCATATGCACCAGCGGCGTGTCGGTCTTGCGGCCAAACGAATGCACCACAGGCAACCCTGCACGGCGAAATGCCTCGGCAAAACCCGGCGGCAACGTCGATGATGCAACCACCACCCCGTCCACCGAATACTGCTGCAACATCCGCACCGATTGCTGCGGATCGGTTTCATCCGACAGGTTCACCAGCAATGGCCGCAACCCCCGGTCCTGCAACGCCCGCGTGAACAGATCGAACACTTCCAGAAAAACCGGATTGTGAAAGTTGTTCGACACCAGCCCAATCATCTTGGTCCGCCGCGTCGTCAAACTCGCCGCCAGAAAGTTCGGGTGATAGCCCAGCGCCGCTGCGGCCTGTTCCACCTTTTCGCGCATTTTGGCCGATACCGACGCGCCATCAGTAAAGGTACGCGACACCGCCGACGTTGAAACCCCCGCCCTTGCCGCAACATCCTTAAGCGTCGCTGCCATCGCAACAGCCTCCTGTTCCCAATACAGCATCTAACGCACAGGTTGTTTTTTGCAACCGATTGCAGCCCAGGTCGCATCAAAACGCTGCGTCAATAAGCGGCGTCCTTCACCGCTTCCATCGCCACATAGGTCGAGGTCGATGTCACATGCGGCAGCGCCGACAGCTTTTCCGCGAGCACCTGCCGGTAATGCTGAATGTCGCTGGTTCGCACCTTCAACAAATAGTCGAACCTGCTGGCAATCATGTGGCACTGCTCCACTTCCACAATGGCCAGCACCGCTTTGTTAAATGCCTGTAGCGCCGCTTCGCGCGTGTCCGACAGCCGCACCTCCACAAACGCCACATGCGCCAGCCCCAGTTTGCCAACGTCAAGCTGTGCGCGGTATCCGATGATCACACCACTTTCTTCCAGCCGTTTCATCCGTGCCTGCGTCGGCGATTTCGACAGCCCGATGCGCTTTGCCAATTCAGTTGCTGAAATCCGGCCTTCAGCCGACAATACCCGCAAAATCGCCTGATCAAATCGGTCAAGCTCTGCACGGTCATTCTGCATCATGTTTTCTCCAAACACAGATCAAACAGCCCTATCTTTCACCAAAGATCAGGACAACAGACTGCAACTTCCCCGCTATCATAGCCAAAAGAGGAGGCTCTGCCTATGCCGATGAACGCGATGAATGCCGTTTGGTCTGTGATAGATACCCAAAGCCTCGCCCCCGAGGCTGGCTTGGTCACGCAGCTTATCGCCTCGGCAGATATTTCCCCGCAAGCCCGCGCCCGCATCTCCGCCGCTGGTGCAGATTTGGTGTCCCGCATCCGCGCTTCGGTCAAACCGGGGCTGATGGAGGTTTTCCTCGCCGAATATGGCCTCTCCACTGAAGAAGGCATTGCTCTGATGTGCTTGGCCGAGGCGCTTCTCAGGGTGCCAGACGCGCAAACCATGGACGCCCTGATCGAAGACAAAATAGCGCCATCCGACTGGGGCCGCCACTTGGGCAAATCCGCGTCCAGCCTGGTCAATGCCTCCACTTGGGCCCTAATGCTCACCGGCAAGGTGTTGGAAGACCAGGAACCCGGCATCGCAGGCCACCTGCGCGCCGCCGTCAAACGGCTTGGCGAACCCGTCATCCGCACCGCCGTCACCCGCGCGATGAAAGAGATGGGCCGCCAGTTTGTGTTGGGCGAAACCATCACCGCCGCAATGAAACGCGCCACCGAACTGGAATCCAGAGGCTACACCTACAGCTACGACATGCTGGGCGAGGCTGCCCGTACTGAATCCGACGCCCGCCGCTATCACCTGTCTTATTCCGGGGCTATCACGTCCATCGCGTCGGCTTGCAAAAGCAATGACATCCGCGAAAATCCCGGCATATCGGTGAAACTCTCCGCCCTGCACCCCCGCTACGAAGTGGCCAAAACAGACCGCGTCATGGCCGAACTCGTCCCCCGCGTCCGCGCGCTGGCTGGCTTGGCCAAAGCCGCTGGCCTCGGCTTTAACATCGACGCGGAAGAGGCTGATCGCCTTGCCTTATCCCTGAAAGTCATCGAAGCGGTGCTATCCGACCCCTCCCTCGCCGGATGGGATGGCTTCGGCGTCGTCGTGCAAGCCTACGGCCGTCGCGCCAGCGCCGTTATCGACTGGCTGCATGCCCTCGCCACCAAACTGGATCGCAAAATCATGGTCCGCCTTGTCAAAGGCGCCTATTGGGATGCCGAGGTGAAACGCGCCCAGGTTCTGGGCCTGACCAGCTTCCCCGTATTCACCCGCAAACAATCCACCGACGTCAGCTACATCGCCAACGCCCGCAAACTGCTGGCGCTAACCGACCGCATCTACCCCCAGTTTGCCACCCACAACGCCCACACTGTCGCCGCCATCCTCGATATGGCCACCGACAAATCCGCCTTCGAATTTCAACGCCTGCACGGCATGGGCGAACGCCTGCACGACATCGTATTAACCGATCATAAAACCCGCTGCCGCATCTATGCCCCCGTCGGCGCACACCGCGATCTGCTGGCGTACCTCGTGCGCCGCCTGCTGGAAAACGGTGCCAACTCCAGTTTCGTCAACCAGATCGTCGATGAAGACGTGCCCCCCGCCACTGTCGCCGCGTGCCCCCTAGATGCCGCCGAACGCCTGACCCCGCTCGCCAATCCCGCCATCCCCGCAGGCCAAGCCATCTTTGGCACCCGCAAGAACTCCCAAGGCTACGATCTGACCGACGCCGCCGACCTTGCCCAGATCGAAACCGCCCGCCTGCCATCGCAAACCACCCAACGCACCGCCGCCCCCCGCATCGCGGGCACTGTCAGCGCCACACCGCCAACCCCCATGCACAACCCCGCCACTGGCACCCTCATCGGCCACGTCCAATCCACCTCAAACGCCGACGTGGAAACCGCACTCGCCGCCGCCAGCCCCTGGGCCGCAGCCCCCGCCCAACGCGCAAAAATCCTGCTCAAAGCCGGCGACCTCTATGAAGCCAACGCCGGCCCCATATTCGCCTGCCTCGCGTCCGAAGCTGGCAAAACCCTGGCCGACGCCGTCGGCGAGTTGCGCGAAGCCGTGGATTTCCTGCGCTACTATGCCACCAATGCCAGCACCCTCGCCGCCCCCCCACGCGGCATCTTCACCTGCATCAGCCCATGGAACTTCCCACTCGCCATCTTCTCGGGCCAGATTGCCGCCGCACTCGCCACCGGCAATGCCGTCATCGCCAAACCCGCCGAACAAACCCCGCTGATCGCCACTATGGCCATTGACCTGCTGCACAAAGCGGGCGTCCCGAAAACCGCCCTGCAACTGCTGCCGGGTGATGGTGCCACTGTCGGCGCTGCCCTGACCCGTGATCCCCGCATCAACGGCGTCTGCTTCACCGGATCCACCGACACCGCCCAACTGATCGCCAAATCCATGGCCGAACACCTTGATCCCGGAACCCCGCTCATTGCCGAAACCGGCGGCCTCAACGCCATGCTGGTCGACAGCACCGCCCTGCCAGAACAAGCCGTGCGCGATATCCTTGCCTCTGCCTTCCAATCCGCCGGTCAACGCTGCTCCGCGCTGCGCTGCCTCTATGTGCAGGAAGACGTTGCCACTACCGTGCAAGAAATGCTGTTCGGCGCAATGAATGAACTCAGCCTTGGTGACCCATGGCACCTCTCCACCGACATAGGTCCGGTCATCGACACCGACGCTCAATCCGACATCGCTGCCTACATCGACCAAGCCCGCACTGAAGGCCGCGTCCTGCACGAACTCAAATCCCCAAAATCCGGCACCTTCATCGCCCCCACTGTCATTCGCGTCAAAGGCATCGCCGACATGCCGCGCGAGGTTTTCGGCCCCGTCCTGCACATCGCCACTTTCCGCGCCAAAGACATCGGCAAGGTCACCACTGCCATAAACGCCTCGAACTACGGCCTGACCTTTGGCCTGCACACCCGCATCGACGACCGGGTGCAAACTGTGGTCGAGGCGCTGCACGTCGGCAATATCTACGTCAACCGCAACCAGATCGGCGCTGTCGTTGGATCACAACCCTTTGGTGGTGAAGGTCTATCCGGCACTGGCCCCAAGGCGGGCGGACCAGACTACCTGACCCGCTTCACCCTGCAATCCGTCCCCGAAATCACCGGCACCGATGCCACCCCGGCGCAGCCCGCCGATGCTGTCGCTGCCCTGAAAGCGGCCCCGCACCACGCGGTCTTCCATGCCCATAACCTGCCCGGTCCCACGGGCGAGTCCAATCGCCTGTCCACCTATCCCCGCGCGCCAATCCTGTGCCTCGGCCCAACCGCCGCCGCAGCCCTCGCCCAAGCCGACCGCGTCCGCAGCCTCGGCGGCATCCCCGTCGAGCTGCCCAGCCTTGCCCCCGAAGCCCTCGCCACCCTACCAAACTTCGGCGCGGCCATCTGGTGGGGCGACGCCTCTGTCGGCCGCGGCTACGCAAAAGCCCTCGCCACCCGCAAAGGCCCGATCCTGCCGCTGGTCACCGGCATGCCCGACGCGGCCCATGTGCTGCTCGAACGTCACGTCTGCATTGATACCACTGCCTCGGGTGGCAATGCCCAGCTGCTGGCAGAGGTGGGCCAGACCTAGGCCCCCCAATTCCCTTGACGCAAGCCCGCAGATCGGAAACCCTGCCCCCATGTTTCCGATCCGCGATCACAATCCCTCAGGCAACACGCCCTTCGTCACCTACACACTGATCGCGACCAACATCGCGGTCTTTTTGGCCTATTGGTTCGGCTTGCAAAGCGAAAACGCGCTGAACGAATTCTACTATCAATGGGGCATCGTTCCGCAGTTCGTCACCTCCGGCTACAACTTGCCCACCCTGATCACCCACATGTTTTTGCACGGCGGCTGGATGCACTTGGCAGGTAACATGCTGTTTTTATGGATATTTGGTGACAACCTCGAAGACCTGATGGGCCCGGTCAAATTCGCGCTGTTCTATGTCGCGGCTGGCCTCGCTGCCGCTGGCCTGCAAATCATGGCCGATCCCTCCAGCCAAATCCCAATGGTAGGCGCGTCCGGTGCCATTGCGGGCGTTCTCGGCGGCTATCTGCTGCTGTTCCCCCGTGCCCGCGTCGACGTGCTGATCATTCTGGTGATCATCTTCAAAGTCTTCCCAGTCCCTGCATGGATGATGCTCGGCCTTTGGTTTGTCATTCAGGTGTTCAGCGGCGTCACCACCCCGTCAGACAGTGGCGGCGTCGCCTATTGGGCGCATGCCGGCGGCTTCATCGCGGGCCTGCTACTGTGCATCCCGCTATGGCGCGGCTTGGGCGGAACCGGGTTTTGGCAACGCACCCACGGCGTGCCGGCCCATCCGGCGGCCGAATATCAATTCGCCAAAAGCCGCATCCCTGTAGTGCGCAGCAAGAAATAATCCCACCAATGCGCAGAATTGCTAACCTGCGTTGCGTAGGCGCTGCGGTATCTGGTGCACTATTCACCTGCAGCGCATCAAGCAGTGAGTCTGGCTTACTGAAAAACACCTTACATCAAAGCCCGCACCCGCAAGATTGGAGAGTATGATCCATGTCCCTCAAATCGTTCGTGGCCCTAATTTCGCTCTTGGTCATGTTTAGCGCCAGCCTTGGCGCGGCGCAGGTCGAAGGCAATGATGCGCGCGTGGCGGTGCCGGATGTCCCCGGCGGGGCCCTTGTTTCGGGCTGCTATAGGGCGGATCGCAATCTTTACGGCCCCTACCGGCTGACATTCTGTCTGCAACGCAGGGGCATCTACGCAGTGCGGGGCGACGGCCTTAGATGCGATGGCACCCTGACGTGGAACATAACGGGCCGCGATGTCAACATCGCCTTGCGCCGCCAATCGTGCAACCGGCGTCTCGCTTGGGCCGGGGCCAACATTGTCTGCCGTCCTCGCGACGCCTTGGATTTGTTGCTCGATGAATTGGTGGGCAAACTGCAAAGATCGGGCGACAAACGTCTGGTGGTGCCTGAAAATCCGTCCGTCGCACGGCTAGTCTGCACCTATAGCCCAACGGTAGCGGGCAATCGCCCATTCAGGTTTTTTGCCATCCGACAATAGCGAGAGCCTGTCCGATAAAAGGGGATAGCGGTTTTGTTGTAAGACGGCCTCTGGGCGATAGCGCGGTTAGGCAGCAAGCGCAGCCTTACTCGCCGCGAATAATCTTGGCGAACCCGGCAAACAGCGCCTCGTTGCCGCAGATCACCGCACCCTTTTCCAACGGATCATCGTCTTGGCGAATGGCCGATACCAGCCCACCCGCCTCGCGCACCAGAATAATCCCGGCGGCAATATCCCAGGCGTGCAATTCACGCTCCCAATAGCCCTCGTACCGCCCGGCAGCGACGTAGGCCAGGTCAAGCGACGCCGCCCCCCAGCGCCGAATGCCCGCGCAAGCAGGCGACAGCCGGGCCAAATCTTGCAACGTCGCGGGCAGGGTCAGTTTGTTGCCATAGGGCACGCCGGTCGCAAACACCGCGTCCGACATTGCCCGCCGCCCCGATACCCGGATGCGGCTTTCGTTCATCCACGCGCCGGAACCCTTTTCCGCTACGTACATCTCGTCCTTGGCAGCATCAAACACCACGCCCGCAACGATCTCGCCCTTATGTTCCAGCGCGATCGACACGGCCCAATGCGGCAGCCCGTGCAGAAAGTTAGTGGTGCCGTCCAGTGGGTCCACGATCCAACGCCGGGTCGGATCGGCCCCTTCTGTAGCGCCGGTTTCTTCACCAACCCAGCCATAGGTTGGCCGCGCGCCCATCAGGTCTTCCTTGATGATGCGCTCTGCCTCGCGGTCGGCTTTCGAGACAAAATCGCCCGGCCCCTTCGACGAAACCTGAAGGTTTTCCACCTCGCGGAAGTCTTTCACCAAGGCGCGCCCGGCCTTGCGGGCGGCTTTGATCATCAGGTTAAGGTTGGCACTGCCTTGCATACCGGGGGCTCCATCATTCGCAGAGGCTTCCCTATAGGGCGGGCAGGCCGATGGGAAGGGGAAAGCGCCGCAGCCGACCGCGGATCAGCCGGCATCTTTTCCATGACAGCGGGTTGCAACTTGGTGCCATCCGGATCCACCCCGGATTTCAGACGAGAATACGCCAATCCCCCATCACCCGCCGCCCTCATCCGCTCTAACCCCCAGCAAAGACACCTGCTCCGCCAACTCCCGCACTAACTTGCGTTTTATCACCGCAGGAAAATCATCCGGCGACGTCGCAACTTCCACAAACGCCCCGGGCCCCCGGATCACATTGCTGCGGTAATAATCCGCCAGATCGGCCTCATGCCCGCCAATCGCCAGACCATTCACTGTAATGTTGCCAAAATCCTCCCACTCATAGGCATGTTTTGGCGTCGTCCCGTCGTTGTTGCGCCCATCGCCCGACACATCAATCACATGGTGCGCGCAGTCTGGCGCATAGGCCATGGCCTGTCGCCCAAACTCCAACGCATGCCCAATCGCCGTTGGCATATTCCGGGCAAACCGCGGGTGATCCCTCACCATCTCGGAAATCGCCGCCAAATCGTCGGGCCCCAAAACCTCGCGCCAGTCCACCACGATGCCCTGATAATCCGCCCCGCTCCAATGATAGATCATCAACGCCACATGATTGCCGGGTCGCAATAGCAGGTCGCGCACCTCGTCATCCGCAAGTGCTGCAATCACCCCGTCGCGCTGTATCGCGTAATCTGTCGAGCTGACTGATTTTGACACATCAATCGCCAACGCCAATGCCAACCGACAGCCCGCCCCCGCAGGTGCCGCCAACAGCATCAACAGCAAGGCCAAGCAAATCCGGGGCAGGGCGCGCTCCTCACCAGTTTCCATAAACCCTACACCATCCCACCACTTTCACCGACCAAATTTACCGGCACCCACAGCATCAGCCTTGTAACCGGCCCACCGCCGCAATAAATCAACCCCATGACCCAATACACAGTTACCGGAATGACCTGCGCCGGATGCGCGCGCAAAGTCGAGGCAACCCTCAAATCGGTTGTCCCCTCGGCCTCGGTCACGCTTGATCCACCATCGGCCACTGTCACCGGCGCAACGCTTGAGACGCTGAATTCCGCCCTGTCCGCTATCGGCAAATACCGGCTAAGCCAAAGCGCGCCCTTAGCCGCCCCAAGCGCCAACACTCTGAAAATCTACTTCCCGCTGTTTCTGGTCCTTGCCCTGATCGCCCTCGCAGCCTTCGCAGGCTCGTCCTGGATGATCAGCTTCATGGCCGGCTTCTTCCTCGTGTTCGGCGCGTTCAAACTGCTCGACGTCCCCGCCTTTGCCGATGCCTACGCCAGCTACGATGTCATAGCCAAACGCTTCCGGTCTTGGGGCATGGCGTATCCTTTCATCGAAACTGCCCTCGGCTTTGCCTTCCTGTTCCACTTCCAGATGCAAACCGCCACCTGGGTCGCCCTGATCCTTAGCCTCGTCGGCGCAATCGGCGTCATCCAATCGGTGATGCGCAAACAAACCATCAAATGCGCCTGCCTCGGCACTGTCTTCAACCTGCCGATGTCCACCATCACCATCGTCGAAAACCTCAGCATGGCCGCCATGGCCGCATGGATGCTGACTATCGGTATGTAGCCCCGGCACTACCTCATAGCGCCCGCGAAAAACGCTTCCGGGTCATCCACTTCGACCAACCGCTTGCCCTCAATCAGCCAGAACCGGTTGCCAACCGCCCGCACAAAACTGCGGTCGTGTGACACCAGCACGCAAGTCGCGCCTTGCGTCAGCAAATCCGCCTCCAACGCCTCTTGCCCCTCGATATCCAGATGGTTGGTCGGCTCGTCCAGCAGGTAAAAGTTTGGCTTCGTCAACCGCAAGATCAACATCGCCAACCGCGCCTTTTGCCCGCCCGACAACGTGGCAACTGCCGCCCCCTGCTTGTCCAACCGCACTCCGGCCCCCGCCAGCAAACTGCGCGCCACCTGATCGCCGGTGTTCAACCTGCTGATCAGATCAAATGGCGACGCCCCTTCCGACAGTTGCGCCAGATTCTGGTCCGAATGCCCCAGCACCACCGAAGGCACCGCCCGGATCGCGCCGTCTTCCCCACCAATCGCCCGCAACATCGCCCCAACCAATTGCGTTTTGCCCGTGCCATTCGCCCCAAGGATCACCACCCTGTCGCCACGCTCCACCCACTTCTGCCCGGTGCTGAACAGCCGCCGCCCATCCGGTGCCATCACTACCGCATCATTCAACGATAACAACGCCTTGGCATGAGTGCCGCTATTGGCCAGCCGTATCACCCCGGCTGATCCTTCCTTATGCGCAGGCCGTGCTGCCGCCTCGATCTTGTCGGCGCGGTCCTTCAATTGCTTGGTCTTGGTGATCAGCAAATCACTGCCAGAGTTTATCCCGATGTTCTTCAACTTCGCCGCCTGACGGCGCAATTGATCGGCATATTTTTGATCCAGCACATAGCGCTTGTCGTCGGCTTGATCGGCCTCCATCAACGCCAGCCGCGCCGTGCTGAACGGCAACGCAAACATGCGTGACGCCTCGGTGCGTAAAAATAACGTCCGCTTGGTCACGGCATCCAGAAACGCCCGGTCATGGCTGGCCGCAATCACCGCCACATCGCGCGGCAGCCCTGCCAACCAGCGCTGCAACTTGCCAATCCTCGACAAATCAAGATGGTTGGTCGGTTCATCCAGCAGGTAAATGTCTGGCGCCACTATCGCCACCCGCGCCAACAACGCCGCCCGCTGCCAACCGCCACTCAAAGCGCCAAGCGTTTGGTCCCGCAAATCCTCCGGCACCTCCAGATCGTCAAGGATCACATCCACTCGCCAACTTTCCGCCTCCGCTTCCTCGGCGGGCAGTGCACTTGTCACCGCTTGGCGCAAAGTCATCCCCAACAGGGCCGGGGGCGCATCTTGCTCCACCAACCCCACAACCGTACCCCGCGCGCGGGTAATGTCGCCCGAGGTCGGCTCCAGCTGCCCGGCAAGGCTGCGCAGAAGCGAAGATTTCCCCCGCCCGTTCGCCGCAACCAGCCCAATGCGGTCGCCGGGTTCTACATTAAAAGACAGCCCCGCAAACAGCGGCTGGCCTATGGTCAATGACAGTGATTTCGTCGCAAGAATGCTCATGGTTTGATCCCGACTGACAACGCGGGCTTGCCACAACGGGCACAACAACCGCAAAACGGGCAGGTCAATCAAACCAAAGTCTTAGGTTTACGACCGGCCCCGCACAGAATGCAGGGCCAAAACAGGGCCGGGGCAACGTTCGCACCGATACATAAACTCCATGCGCCCCCTCCTCGGTGTCAGGTCACAAGTCGCGTCAACTCATCGGGATCAGGATTGCGCGTGAAACAAGCGTCGTCAATAGCCGACCGGGCCGCAACACACCGCGCCGCCTGCGCGCCCGCAGATACCGCCAAATCAGCCCAAACCGCGCCCAGCCGCTCATTTCACCGACTCAGCAGCTGTTTTCGCCGCCACCGCCGCACAATCCGGCGACGATTGCTGCACCGCAACCTGCTCCGCCGCTATCAACGGGCCAGCTGAACGCCCCGGCAAACATGCCTCCAACTCACGGCTATAGGCATAAAGCAGATCACTACACTTCGCCGCATAACTTTGCGGCGCAGTCCCCTCCCTGCACTCATCCATCGCCCGAGCCGGGTAAATCAACCACGGTTGCCGCAACGGCCCCCGCGCCTCGGCGGCACCCACCGCCATAATTGTAACGTTACTAGCCACCAGAATCTTTGCCCAGATATTCATTTTTTCCTCCAACACGCGTCGTCATAAATGTAGGGTGGTTCCGCAAAGGCGACTAAAACGCCCCTGCACGGGGTCAATCCCCGCAGACTCAACGTAACACGATGACCGTCATCGGAGCGTCATTGACGCAAGGTCAATTCGATCGCCGATGGTGCCGCGCGCCCGTGTTAATTCCTTAATGATTCTCTAACGAAAACATTAAAATATAACAAATACAACAACTTAAAAAACGTAACACGCGTGTTACCCCCGCTGCAACTTAACTGGCTCCGATCTTGCCAGCTTCAAAAAATGAGCCATAAACGGCTTCAAAGCATCCTCTTCCCTGGTCGCCGCATAAAGCCGCCTCATAATCACCCCCGGCCCCAGCGGGCGCGTCACATAGTCCGCGTTCGATTTCACGTCCCGTAAAACCCAGTCCGGCAGCACCGAAACCCCGCGATTTGATCCCACCAGCATCAAAATCACCGCCGTCAGCTCCACCTGCCGCATCCCCCGCGGCTCCACTTTCGCCGGCGTCAAAACTTCGGTGAACACATCCAGCTTGTCCCGAGAAACCGGGTAGGTGATCAACATTTGATCGCGGAAATCTTCCGCCACGATCACCTCTTTCGTTGCCAAAGGATTGCTGGCCGACCCGACAAACATCGGATGATAATCAAACAGCGGGTTGAAAATCATCCCCTCCACCTTCACCGGATCGGACGAGATCACCAGATCCACCTCCTCCCGCATCAAGGCCGGCAGCGCCTCAAACGCCAGCCCCGCCCGAATATCAACGTCCACCTCCGGCCAGGCCCGCCTGAACAATTCCAGCACCGGAAACAGCCAGTCAAAACAAGCGTGGCATTCAATCGCGATATGCAGCCGCCCGGTCTTGCCCGATTTCAACGCCTTGAAATCATCCTCCAGCGCGTCAATCTCCGGCAAAATCCGCTCCGCCAGCTTCAACATCCTGAGGCCCGCCACCGACAGCTTCAACGGCTTTGATCGCCGCACGAACAACTCAATCCCCGCCTGATCCTCCAAGCCCTTCACCTGATGCGAAAGCGCCGATTGCGTCATGTTCAGCAAATCCGCCGCCCGCGCCAATCCCCCCGCCTGATGGATCGCGCGAATCGTTCGCAGATGGCGAAACTCCAGATGCATTATGCGGTCATCCTCATGTTCATCATTAGTATTATGAATTTGTCTCACAAACTCAATTCTGAGACAAGGGTTCAAGAACAGGAGCCTGCCAATGACAATTCCCCGTGTTTCTTTCGAGTTTTTCCCGCCGCAAACGCTTGATGCGTCGTTTCGGCTATGGGAAACGGTGCAGGTTCTTGCGCCACTGAAGCCCAATTTCACCTCCGTGACCTATGGGGCAGGCGGCACGACGCGGAAACTGACGCATGATGCGGTCACCACCATTGGCAAGAACTACGGCCTGAACGTCGCTGCACACCTTACGTGCGTTGACGCCACCCGCGCGGAAACTCTTGAAATTGCAGCCGCTTATGCCGATGCTGGGGTGACAGAGATTGTCGCCCTGCGCGGTGATGCCCCGAAAGGCGCTGATCGTTTTACGCCCCACCCGGATGGTTTCGCCAGTTCGGTCGACCTGATCGAAGCACTGGCCAAGACCGGCAAGTTCAAGCTGCGTGTCGGTGCTTACCCTGAAACCCACCCCGATGCCGCCGATGCCACGGCCGATGTAACGTGGCTGAAACGCAAGATCGATGCCGGAGCAACCAGCGCCATCACTCAGTTCTTCTTCGACACGGACATGTTCTTCCGGTTCCGCGATGCCTGCGTCAAATCTGGCATAACCGCGCCAATCATCCCCGGCATCTTGCCGATCCAAAGCTGGGAGGGCACCAAACGCTTCGCCGCCCGTTGCGGCACCCACGTGCCGCCGCGCCTGGACGAGGCGTTTACGATGGCCGTCCGCGATGGCCGTGAAGACCTGCTTGCACTTACGCAATGCACTGGCCTTTGTGACCGGCTCATTCAGGGTGGTGCCGAAGATCTGCACTTTTACACACTCAATCGCCCGCATCTGACGCGCGATGTTTGCCACGCTTTGGGCCTGACGCCCGAGGTTGCGCTGGAAAAGGTGGCCTGACCCGGCACCGCCGTCAGCGCCTTTTCCTGCACGCCTTGTTCCAGCCCATAAATTCGCTATCCTCGGGACAACCGAAAACAGGATAGTCCCGTGCCCAAGCCCATTTTCATTCTCAACGGCCCAAATCTAAACCTTCTGGGCCTGCGCCAGCCAGAGATTTACGGCCATCAAACGCTGGATGACGTGGCCGAAGCCTGTTCCGCGCTGGCGGAGGATTTGGGGCTGTCGATCCGCTTTCACCAATCCAACCACGAAGGCCAACTGGTCGATTGGGTGCACGAAGCGCGCGGTGCGGCGGCGGGCATCATCATCAACCCGGCTGCCTATTCGCATACTTCGGTGGCAATCCTCGATGCGCTAACCGCCTTTGACGGCCCGGTGATCGAAGTTCACATCTCCAACATCCACAAGCGCGAAGCCTTTCGGCATCATTCTTTCGTCTCTGCCCGCGCCGATGGTGTGATCGCGGGGTGTGGCGTCGAAGGCTATCTTCTGGCCCTGCGCCGCATAGTCAGCCTGCTGCCGGACGGCAAGAAATGACGCGCTTTCGGCAAACCTTTGACACCTACGTTGGCTGATCAGGTTGTATTGCCGGACGACCGTTTTCGCTGGCACCCGTCGGCGCGCATCGTGCTGGCAGACGGCTCGGTAACGCGTACCCCGGGGGGCGATCACGTCTCAATCCCCGACCAACCTGCCGCCGCAGCGCTCGCCGCCGCCATGGCGCGGTCTGCCCTAGGATTGCCGTTTCGCATCGGCGGTGGCGCTGAACCCCCACGCCCCGGCCCGCAGCCGATGTTCGAAACCCTAACCTCCGGCACCTCCGGCACTCCCCGCCGCATCTGGCGCAGCCAAGCATCCTGGATAGCCTCGTTCGTCGTCAACGCACAAATGTTCGGTATCGGCCCCGGCACAAGCGTTGCCGTTCTGGGGCAACTGATCCACTCACTCGCCCTGTACGGCGCACTGGAAGCGCTGCATTTGGGGGCGGCCTTGCACCTGCTGGCCGACCTGCGCCCCGACCGGCAACGCCAAGCCATCGCTGCAGCGAAAATCGACGCTCTCTACGCCACCCCCGCCCAAGCGCGCCAATTGGCGGATGCAGAAACGCCGACGCTGCCCAATCTGCGCCTGATCCTGATCGGCGGCTCCAAACTTGACCCCACCTTACGCCAGTGCCTTGCAGACATCGCCCCAAACGCCGCCCTCCACGAATTTTACGGTGCCGCCGAAACCAGCTTTCTGACGCTCGCCACCGCCTCTGATCCACCCGCCTCAGTCGGTCGTGTCTATCCCGGGGTATCGCTGGATATTCGCGGCGCCGATGGTCAAAGCCTACCCCCCGGCGCGACAGGCGAGATTTGGGCGCAAAGCCCCTACCTTTTCCAAGGCTACAGCGGCGATCCCGGCACGGCGATATGGCAGAACGGCTGGCTGTCAGTGGGCGAGATTGGCAGCATTATCAACGATCTGCTGTATATCTCCGGTCGTAAAACCCGCATGGTGCAGATTGCCGATCAATCGGTCTACCCCGAGGAAATCGAGGTATTCATGGCCACACTTCCCGGTGTTGACCGCGTCGCCGTTATGCCGGAACCTGATGCAAAAAGGGGCGCAATCCTGATGGCCTTTGCCGTGGGCACCCCAGCGCGTGAACCGGCGATTTTAGCCGCCACCCGGGCGCAATTCGGTTCCCTGAAATCGCCACGCCGGATCATCTGGCGGGGGGATTGGCCGGTGCTGGCATCGGGCAAAACCGACTATCAGGCCCTTCAAAGAGGTCTGCAATGACCGCATTCATCATCGCTGCAAAACGATCTGCTGTCGTGCCAAGGGGTGGGGCATTCGCCGCCCTTTCCATTGAAGATCTGGGCGCAACCGTGGCGCTCGCCTGCCTGCACGCCGCCGGAATTGGCGCCGACCAAGTCGATGAAATCATCGTCTCCAATGCTCTGGGCGCAGGCGGAAACCCTGCCCGCCGCATCGCGCTTGCCATGGGTTTGCCAGACCATGTGGCGGGCCTGACCACAGATCGGCAATGCGCCGGCGGCCTTGACGCGCTGCTGCTGGCCCGCGCCTTGATCGTATCAGGCCAAGCCGAGGTTGTGCTTGCAGGTGGCGTCGAAAGCTATTCCCGCCGCCCGTTGCGCTCTGCTACCGATCCCGCCGGTGGCGCGCGCATCCCCTATGACGAGGCCCCGTTTACGCCGTGGCCAAACCGCAACCCGCGCATGGCAGACGCCGCCGAAGCCTTGGCGCAAACCCTTGGTATCACACGGGAAATGCAGGATTTGTGGGCTTGTGAAAGCCATCATAAAGCCCGTGCTGGTACTCCCCAAATGCGCGCCGAAATCGTGCCTCTGCTGGGCGTTGACGCCGATCCGTTCACCCGCCCGCTAACCTTGGCACAAGCCTCCCGCGCCAAACCGATTACCGGCAGCATCACCCCGGCCAATGCCGCCGTCGCCGCCGACGGTGCCGCATTCTGCCTTGTCGTTTCCGCCAAGATCGCCGCCCGCGCCAGCCGCCCCCTGCGCATCGCCGCCGCAGCCACGCTAGGGGCCGCCCCTGACCAACCGGGCCTCGCCCCCCTCGCCGCCATCGCCCGCGTGCTAAGGCAAAGCCAGATTTCGCCCGCGTCCCTAACCCTGTCTGAAGTGATGGAGGCTTACGCCGTCCAAGCCATCGCCTGCGTCAACGGCGCAGGCCTAAACCCGGAAACGGTCAACCAACACGGCGGCAGCCTCGCCCGGGGCCACCCAATCGGGGCCTCCGGCGCGGTCCTAGCCGTGCGGCTTTGGCATGACCTGCAAACGGGCCACGGCCTCGCCACCATCGCGGCAGCAGGTGGCCTAGGCTCGGCATTACTACTACAAGCCTAACCCCAGATCAGGCCCGCGACAGCACCGAATTCGGCCGCAACTGCGCCAGCGTCTGCGTGATCACCCCAGCCAGAACCACCTTGATCATATCCCCCGGCAGAAAGGCAATCGAAAGATGCGCAGCCTCGGTCAAGGCCTTGCCCAGCATGATCGAAAGTCCAACAATCCCAAAGACATAAAGCACCGCGATGCCACCCAGAACCGACCCCGCCGCCGCCGCCCAACCCACCGGTAACGTCGTGCGTTCCATCACCCAACCGGCAACAAAAGCGGCAACCGGAAACCCGACCAAGAACCCGACGGACGGCCCTGCAAACACCCCAAGCCCGCCGCGCCCACCGGCCAACAGCGGCAAGCCAACGGCCACCAGCGCCAAGAACAACAGAACCGCCAGCGCCCCGCGCTTGGCCCCCAAAACCGTACCGCACAACATGATGCCCAGCGATTGCGCGGTAATTGGCACACCCGCCGCAAGATCAATTTTCGGCACCAGCCCCAGCACGGCGATCAGAGCGGCGAATAAGGCGATATGAGTTAGGCTGCGTTCCAAGATATGGTCCCCTCAGGTTTTTCTTGTGCGCGACCTAACGCGATCCACCCCGCGCGCGCAAGGCCTCGGCAACATGATCCGCATCATCCAGCGCCGCCAGAACCGTCGGCAACAACACCCGCCAACTCGGCCGCTTGGCCGCCCGCGCGCGCCAGGCGTCGGCAATCTGGCCATGCCGTTCAGCCATCACCGGGATGAAACGGATCACCAATGCCATCGCCAAAGCCAGGCTGCGGGGGGGCAGACCCAGCCTTGCCAGCGGGCGGGCAAGGCGTTCGACAACCGCCATCATATCTTGCAAGCGCGTCGTCATCGTCACCAGATTGGCCGCCGCAACCGCTGCAATCATCCGCAGGATCACCACGGTGCCGCCACGAATATCCGCGGTCCACAGATGCCAGATCGCGACCACGAGGATAAACGGCCATAACGGGCGCAGCATGCGCAGGGCGTGCGCGGCAAAGATGGTGCCGCCGGGGGCATGAAGGGCGGCAATCAGCGCCACGGCGGCAAGCAATCCAGTCGGCGAGGCGATCCAGAACAATCCCGCCGTCCACACCGCCAGCAGGGCCAGCTTCAGCGGCGTGGAAAGCCGGTGCAGCGGTGTTTCAACGGGTGAGGTCAGTGTCAGCATCGGCTTCCCCCAAACGTGCCATCTCTGCCCGGAAGGCGGCGGTGATCGTCGCGGCGGGGCCGTCAGCGCGGATATGGCCGGACTCCAGCCACAGAACCCGGTCGTAGGTTTCCACGGTTTCGGGGTCGTGGGTGACGGTGATCAATCGTTGCGGCAAGGATTGGAACCGGCGCGACAGGCGGGCTCGGGTCGGCAGATCGAGGCCGGCGAGGGGTTCATCCAGCAGGATCGTCGCGGGTTCCATCGCGAGGATCGACAGCAGGCACAGGTAATGCCGCTGGCCTTGCGAAAGGCTGTGCGTGGCGGCGGTTTCCCAGTGACGGCGGCCGTCGATACTAAGGATTTCGCGGGCGCGGGCGGCGGGGTCGGGGTGGTTTATCTGGCGCAGGCCGAAGGAAAGCTCTTCGATCACGGTGGGGAACAGGATCTGATGATCGGGGTTCTGGAACAGGATGCCGATCTCGGCCAGCATCGCTTTTCGATCCCCCGCCGGATCGAGGCCGCCCGTGGAAACCGAGCCGGAAGTGGGGGCAATCAGGCCCGCCATCAATCGCAGCAGGGTCGATTTTCCCGACCCGTTCCGGCCCAGAATTCCGATCCGATGTTCCGTCAGATCGGCGGTTATTCCCGATAGAATGACCTTTCCGGGCACCGAAAAACCTGCGTCGAGGAGGGAAATTCCGGGGAGGGTCATCGCGGGCCTTATGTTCAGGTCTGCGGGTCTTTTAACGGGTCAGGGGAGGGGGGGGAAGGGGTGTGTTACGGGGTGGGTAACACGCGTGTTACGCGAGGTAAGTGGTTGATATCGTTGGGGGGTGTGGGCTTTGTTAAGGGGTTGTTAGGGGCCATTTATGAAATTTTTGACCTTTGGATGCATGGCACTGCGCATCCAGTCGCTCGTCATGCTTGCTTATACGAAATTATCCCATGCTTGCTTGACTGCAAGCATAACTTCTCCTATCACCACAGCAAGCATGGAGGTGAGATGACCGAATCGTTCCAAAGTAGGGGTGGGCAAGCGCGAGCAGAAAAGCTTTCGTCTGAAGAGCGAAAGGCTATCGCTTCTCAGGCCGCTTCGGCCCGATGGGCTAAAATTCGTAGTTCTGACGCTGAGGCCGAGACCGACGGTGTTCTTACTATTGGGGACGTTGGCCTTGAGGTCTATGTGCTGAACGATAGGCGAAGAGTAATTAGCAAAAAAGCTATGGCACGTGCTCTCCATCTGCAATCAAAAGGTGGGAATGCTTTTCTTCGAACGATGTCGCGACCAGGTATTCAAGGTGTTCTGTCTGACGAGTTGAAGGAGAAACTTGATAACCCTGTAGTATTCAAGACGCTCACTGGAGGATCTGCCGATGGATACGAGGCGGAAGTTTTGATTGAAGTTTGTGATGCATTAATCGAGGCGAGAAACCAGGGCCGTCTTTTGCCTTCTCAGGCTTTTCTAGCAATGCAAGGCGAGATTATAGTTCGAGCCGCAGCTAAGATTGGAATTTTAGCACTTGTTGACGAAGCAACGGGGTATCAAAATAAGACGAAGGATGAATATAGGCGACTTTTTGACGAATTTATTAGGAAGGAGTTTCTTCAATGGGAGAAGGAGTTTCCTGAAAAATTCTTTGAAATGATTTATCGAATTTATGGATTAAAAAGACAGAAACCTGATACAACGAAACACCCACAGTTCTTTGGGAAATTTATCAGAAAATACGTGTATTATCCACTGGCTCATAGCAACGGGGCTATTTTGGAGCAACTCGCAGAAAAGAATCCGGTAGTGTACGTTGGGGGTGGGCGGAAATTCAAATTTTTTCAATTCTTAACAGAAAATGTTGGAATGCCTGCCTTTCGTCAACATCTCTGGCAGGTCGTGGGCATAGGTCAAGCGTCACGAGACAAAGTTCAGTTTGATCGACTTTTCTTCTCGGCCTTTCCAGAAGCAATACCAAAGAAGGACAGTGACCAGCTCGATTTCTTTGAAAATCTCTAGAATTTAAAGGAGACTGATATGTCAAAATTAACTGGTAAGAATGATGGGCCCGGTGGGCGGAACGAGCACTACGATGTGGGGAATCGAACAAACGTCCCTCGGCGCAACATAGTTGCGGAAATCAAGCGCGGGGAACACCCCGATACTCATGTCATAAAAATCAACGACCGTGAATATGCGCGAGACAATCCAGATCGTTCGAAGGCTGACAATGTAAATAAAAAGTAGATCGTGATATTTAGCGAATGTGGCGCTCCCCTGCGCGAGAACGCGGTGGGTTTCACGCTCGCAACCTGCCGGATTTGACACGCGTCAAATCAGGCCGCGCCTGCCTGCCCCCGGCAGGCGCGATTCTCGCACCAGCCCAGGCAGGCGCGGCCTGATTTACGAATGTTGGGCCAAGCGGCACCTCCCTTGCCCGGCGGCTTGCGCCTTTGGGCAACGGACCGGCAAACTCTCCACTGGAGAGTTTCCAGATCGGCCCGAGGGAAGGGGGATTGGTTTGGTGCGACGCGTGAGGGTTGAGGTCCCCGGGCGGGCCCGGGACTGCGGGGGGCGGGCAGGCGCTACTCTCGCTCCAGCCCAGGCAGGCGCGGTCTGATTTACATCTGTTGGGCCAAGCGGCACCTCCCTTGCCCGGCGGCTTGGCACCTTTGGGCAACGGACCGGCAAACTCTCCACTGGAGAGTTTGCTGATCGGTCCGGGAGAAGAGGGGGTGGTGCGGTGCGGTGCGTGAGGGTCGAGGTCCCGGGTCGGGCCCGGGACTGCGTGGGGTCGACAGGTGCTGCATGGGGTGGGCCGGTGCTTCTCGCGCTCCAGCTCAGGCAGGCGCGGTTTGATTTACCTGCCGCCGGGCCAAGCAGCACATCCCTTGCCCGGCGGCTTGGCACCTTTGGG
Source organism: uncultured Alphaproteobacteria bacterium (assembly GCA_963708425.1). Classification (GTDB taxonomy): domain Bacteria; phylum Pseudomonadota; class Alphaproteobacteria; order Rhodobacterales; family Rhodobacteraceae; genus JACMNW01. The sequence goes on along the minus strand of OY970206.1, from coordinate 688,510 downwards.
CAACGGACCGGCTAACTTTCCACTGGAGCGTTTCCAGATCGGTCCGAGAAAAAGGGAGGGCCGGTGTGCTGCGGTGGGTGCAGGTCGAGGTCCCGGGTCGAGCCCGGGACTGCGTGGTGTGGAGGAGTGGGCGCGGTGGCGGGCTTGGTCTACGCCACCCGCGCCGCCGCTACCGCGTCTTCCAGTATCTCCATCGCTTCGGCGAAATGCGCATCCGGGATGGTGATCGGGGCCAGGAACCGGATGACGTTGCCATACACGCCGCAGGTCAGCAGGATGAGGCCGCGCTTTTGCGCCTCGACCCGTACCCGCCCGGTGAAGCCGGCGTCGGGTTCGTGGTTGGTGGGGTTGGCGAATTCTACCGCCACCATGAAGCCGGGGCCGCGGATGTCGGTGATTTCGGGGGTGGTGGAGCGGATCGCCTCCAGCCGTTGTTTCAGGCGGCCACCAAGCTCGTTGGCGCGGGCGCAGAGGTCTTCATCCTCGATCACGTCCAGCACGGCATTGGCAGCGGCGATGCCAAGCGGGTTGCCGCCATAGGTGCCGCCGAGGCCGCCGGGGTGGGCGGCGTCCATCAGGCTGGCTTTGCCAGTCAGGGCGGCCAGCGGCAGGCCACCGGCGAGGCCCTTGGCCATGGTGGTGATGTCGGCGGCCACACCGTAGCCTTCCATCGCGAACAGATGGCCAGTGCGAGCAAAGCCGGTTTGCACCTCGTCGGCGATCATCACGATGCCGTGGTCATCACACAATTTGCGGATGGCGCGCACAAGGTCTTTCGGCGCGGGGTAGAAGCCGCCTTCGCCCTGCACGGGTTCGAAGATAATCGCGGCGACGCGGGCGGGATCGAGGTCGGCCTTGAACAGCTTGGTGATGCCGTCCATCGCGTGGGCGGTGGTGATGCCGTGCACCTCTTGCGGGAAAGGGACGTGGTAGATATCGGGCATCATTGCGCCGAAGCCCTTCTTGTAGGGCTCTACCTTGCCGGTCAGCGACATGCCAAGGAAAGTGCGGCCGTGGAAGGCACCGCCAAAGGCGATGACGGCGTTGCGACCAGTGGCGATGCGGGCGACTTTGACGGCGTTTTCAATGGCTTCCGCGCCGGTGGTGACGAACACGGTTTTCTTTGGCCAATCACCGGGAACGGCGGCGTTCAGGCGTTCGGCGAGGCGGACGTAGTTTTCGTAGGGGAGCACCTGATGGCAGGTATGGGTGAAGCGCGACATTTGTTCCGTCACGGCGGCCATGACGCGCGGGTGGCAATGGCCGGTGTTGACCACGGCGATGCCGGCGGCGAAATCGATGTAGCGGTTGCCCTCAATATCCCACACTTCGGAGTTTAGCGCGCGGTCGACGTAAATCTGGGTCATCACGCCGATGCCGCGCGAAATGGCATCATCACGGCGTTTGGCGACTTCGGCGTTTTGCATGGGGGTGCTCCGGGGATTTGCGGGCCGGGGGTGGCCAGCGGTTGGCGCATTTGATCAAATATTCGGTCGGGGTTCAACCGGGTTTTGCGGGCTCGCGTTTACGAAGCGTTAACTTGTTTGCGGTGAAGGTGGGGGGATGATGGATATGGTGCAAAGCGACGGGCGGCAAGACGAGGCGTTGGCGATGTTGCGCCTGATCCGATCCCGCAAGGTCGGGCCGGTGACGTATCATCGGCTGGTGGAGGAACACGGGTCTGCGGTGGCGGCGCTGGCGGCCTTGCCGGGGATTGCGCGGGCGGCGGGCGTGGAGGCGTATTCGGTGTGCCCTGTCGAGGTGGCAAAGCACGAGATCGCGCAGGCGCGGGTGGCGGGCGCGCGGATGCTGTGTTTTGGCGAAGCGGATTATCCGGTGGCGTTGATGGACCTGCCCGATGCGCCGCCGATTTTGTGGGTGCAGGGTGATATGGCACTGTTGAACCGGCCTGCGATTGCGCTGGTGGGCGCGCGCAATGCGTCTTCGTTGGGCTTGCGGATGGCGCGGCGGTTGGCGGAAAGTCTGGCGGAGGCGGGGTTTGTCGTGGTGTCAGGTCTGGCGCGCGGCATTGATGCCGAGGCGCACGGCGCGAGTTTGGCGACGGGCACTATTGCGGTGCAAGCGGGCGGGGTCGATGTGATCTACCCGGTCGAAAATGCCGAATTGGCGGGCAAGATTGCGGCGCAGGGCTGCCGCGTGTCGGAACAACCGATGGGCACCGAACCGCAGGCGCGGCATTTTCCGCTGCGCAACCGGATTATCTCGGGGTTGGCGCGGGCGGTGATTGTGGTCGAAGCGGCGGCGCGGTCTGGCAGTCTGATCACGGCGAAAAACGCGCTGGATCAGGGGCGCGAGGTGTTTGCCGTGCCGGGGCATCCGTTTGATGCGCGCGCGGCGGGCTGCAACATGCTGATCCGCGACGGTGCTACGTTGATCCGGTCGGCGGCGGATGTGATCGAGGCGCTGGGCGGCGAGCGGCCCCAGCGCGGCGACCGGCCACACGCGGGCTTTGCGGACCAGTTGCAGATCGACGCGCAGCGACGGGTGCAGCCGCCGCAGCGCCCGCAAGATGTGCAACCGCACTTTGAGCCGACCACACTGGTGCTGCCCGGCCCGCAACCCGCCCACCGGCCTTTGGCCGAAATTGCCGCCCTGCATACCAAGATTTTAGACCGGCTCGGGCCAAGCCCGCTGGCCGAAGATCAGCTGATCCGTGATCTGGCAATGCCTGCGGCTTTTGTCGCGCCAGAGCTGCTGTCGCTGGAACTGGATGGCCGGATACAGCGGCAGGCGGGGGGCCTTTTGTCGCGCATATCCTGACGCGGCAAGCTTTGATTTCCCAGCCTCCATTGACATTCACAGATGCGACCCACATCTTGCGCCGCCATTGTATGGATGGTTGGAACAGGGGTTCTTATGGCAGTTGTCGTCGTCGAGTCACCGGCTAAGGCCAAGACAATCAACAAGTATCTTGGCTCTGACTACACTGTTTTGGCATCATTCGGCCATGTCCGCGATCTGCCCCCCAAAGACGGCTCAGTAGACCCAGAAGCCGATTTCGCGATGAAATGGGAAGTGGCCGCTGACAGCAAAAAGCACGTCCGCGCTATTGCCGAAGCCCTGAAAACCGACAACGAACTGATCCTCGCAACCGACCCTGACCGCGAAGGCGAAGCAATTTCCTGGCACCTGCAAGAGGCGCTGGCCAGCAGCATCAAGAAGGGCACCAAGGTTAGCCGGGTGACGTTTAACGCGATTACCAAATCCGCAGTGACGGAAGCCATGAAGAACCCGCGCCAAGTGGATGTGCCACTGGTGGATGCCTATCTTGCCCGCCGCGCGTTGGATTATCTGGTCGGCTTTACCCTGTCGCCCGTCCTATGGCGCAAGCTGCCCGGTGCCAAATCGGCAGGCCGCGTCCAGTCTGTTTGCCTGCGCCTGATCGTTGACCGCGAGATGGAGATTGAATCCTTCCGCGCCCGCGAGTTCTGGACGGTCGGGGCTGTGCTGACCACGCCCCGTGGGCAGGATTTTGAGGCGCGGCTGACTGTGCTTGGCGGCAAGAAGTTGGACAAATTCGATATTCCAACGGCTGCGGCTGCGGAAATAGCGGTGCAAGCTGTTACTTCTCGAACATTCTCGGTCGCTTCCGTTGAAGCCAAGCCCGCTTCGCGCAACCCCTACGCGCCATTCATGACCTCAACCCTGCAACAAGAGGCGTCGCGCAAGTTTGGTATGGGGGCCAAGCAATGCATGAACGCAGCCCAGCGTTTGTACGAGGCGGGCTATATCACCTATATGCGGACTGACGGCATCGACATGGCCCCCGAGGCGGTGATGGCGGCGCGCGATGAGATTAAACGCCGGTTCGGCCCAACTTATGTGCCCGACAGCCCGCGCATGTACAAAAACAAAGCCAAGAACGCGCAGGAAGCGCATGAATGTATCCGGCCAACCGACATGTCGGCGGCACCAGAAAGCCTACGCCTGACGGATGCGGATCAGCGCAAAATGTACGATCTGATCTGGAAACGCACCATTGCCAGCCAGATGTCGGCGGCGCGGATGGAACGGACAACGGTCGATATCCTGTCGCCCGATGCGCAGGTGGGCTTGCGCGCGACTGGGCAAGTTGTGCTGTTTGACGGCTTTCTGAAGATCTACGAAGAAGGCCGCGACGACGAGGATGACGATGAAGGCCGCCTGCCGCAGATCATGCAGGGCGAGCCGGTGGCGAAAAAATCCATCAGCCACGACCAGCATTTCACCCAGCCACCGCCGCGCTATACCGAAGCCACGCTGGTCAAACGGATGGAAGAACTGGGCATTGGCCGCCCGTCAACCTATGCCTCGATCATGACCACGATTGTGGACCGCGAATATGTGAAAAAAGATAAGAACCGGCTGATCCCGGAAGATAAAGGGCGCTTGGTGACAGCGTTTCTGTCGAACTATTTCCGCAAGTATGTGGAGTATGACTTTACTGCCGATCTGGAAGCCGAACTTGACGATGTGTCGGCCGGGGAACGTGATTACAAAGAAGTGCTGGCGCGGTTCTGGCGCGATTTTTCGGCAGCCATTGCCGAAACCGCCGATCTGCGCATTGGCGAAGTGCTTACGAAGATTGATGATTTTCTGGCGCCACACCTGTACCCGCTGCGCGCCGATGGATCGGACCCGCGTATCTGCCAAGTCTGTGGTACCGGGCGTTTGCATCTGAAAACCGCGCGATCAGGTGGTGCGTTTATCGGCTGTGGCAACTACCCCGAATGCCGTTATACCCGCCCGATTTCGGTTTCGGCAGATGACGACGGTAACGGCATTTCACCCGACGGCCAGGTTCTCGGCCTCGATGAAAACGGCGTGCCAATCTCGTTGCGGTCGGGCCGTTTTGGCCCTTATGTGCAGCGCGGCGAGGCGACGGAAGCGTTGCCGAAACCCCCTCGCAGCAGTTTGCCCAAAGGCTGGGCGGCGGATGCCGTTACGCTGGAACGCGCGCTGCAATTGTTGAACCTGCCGCGCCAGATTGGCCCGCATCCGGAAGACGGCGTGATGATCGAGGCGGCCTTGGGGCGCTTTGGGCCCTACGTCAAACACGGCGTTGTCTACGCCAATGTCGCGGATATTGAGGAAGTGTTCAGCATCGGCATGAACCGCGCGGTCGAGGTGTTGGCGCAGAAAGCCACACGCGGCGGCCGTGGTGCGGCGGCGGCCCCATTGCGCGAATTGGGTGCGCATCCCGACGGCGGCTTGGTGCAGGTCATGCCCGGAAAATACGGGCCTTACGTGAAATGGGCCAAGGTCAACGCGACCTTGCCCAAAGAGCTGGACCCGGAAACAGTGACGCTGGACGAGGCGCTGGCGCTGGTGGCGGAGAAGGCTGGCAAAGGCGGCAAGGGCAAGGCGGCGAAGAAACCTGCCGCCGCGAAGAAACCTGCGGCAAAGAAGGTAGCAGCGAAAAAACCCGTCGCCAAGAAAGCGGTCGCCAAGAAACCGGCTGCAAAAAAAGCCCCGGCAAAAGCGGTCGCCGAGGCAGAATAGCAACTATTTTATCCGCGCGTCACTCTTTCAACGTGCCGCGCGGGTTCAACAGCCGCTTGATAACGCCTTCGCGGGTGATCTGGCCGATCACCTTGCCATTCTCAGTCAGGGTCACGGCCCGCACATCACCGCGCAGCTGCGACATAACATCGCGGATCGGCGTATCGACATCGGCGTTGCCAGATGTGGGGAAAGCCCCCGGTGTCGGCTCCATCGCGTCGCGCGCGGTCAGAACGCCCAACGGGTTCATATGATTGACGAAATCGGCCACGTAATCTGATACCGGGTTGGCGATAATCTCGCGCGCGGTGCCACATTGCACAATGCGGCCGCCTTCCATCAAGGCAATACGGTCGCCGATTTTGAACGCCTCATCCAGATCGTGGCTGACGAAAATGATGGTGCGTTTCAGCTTGTCTTGCAGATCCAGAAGTTCATCCTGCAGGCGCGACCGGATCAGCGGATCAAGCGCCGAAAATGGCTCATCCATCAGTAAAATCGGTGCTTCGGTCACAAAGGCGCGGGCGAGGCCAACGCGTTGCTGCATGCCGCCGGACAATTCGCCAACTTTGCGGTCCGCCCATTGCGTCAGGTTTACCAGCTCTAGCTGCGTATCGACGCGGGCTTTGCGATCGGCTTCCGAGATGCCAGCCAGTTCCAACCCCAGCCCGACGTTTTCGCGCACGCTGCGCCATGGCAGCAGGCCGAACGCTTGAAACACCATGGCGATGTTCGACAGGCGCAGGCGGCGCAGAGTGTCAGTATCGGCATGGGTAACCGAGGTCATCTTGTCGCCGTCCAGCACCCGCACTTCGCCCCGGCAGACCGGGTTCAAGCCGTTAACCGCCCGCAGCAGGGTGGATTTACCAGACCCGGACAGACCCATCAGCACCAGAATTTCACCATTGCCAACCGTCAGGCTGCAATCATGCACGCCCAGCACTTGGCGTGTGGTTTCCTGAATTTCGCTACGGCTTTGGCCTTCGTCCATAAGGGGCAGGGCGCGTTCGGGGTTGTCGCCGAACACGATATTGACCTTGTCAAACTCGACGGCATTCAGGGGGCTATGATTGGTCATTTGCGTTCCACCCGTAGCATACGGTCAAGCAAGATGGCGACGACCACGATAATGAAGCCGGATTCGAAGCCAAGGGCGGTGTTGACCGAATTCAGCGCCCGCACAACGGGCACGCCAAGGCCGTTGGCACCGACAAGGGCGGCGATCACCACCATGGATAGGGACAGCATGATCGTCTGGTTCAGCCCGGCCATGATTTGGGGAAAGGCATAGGGCAGTTCGACCTTCCAAAGCCGTTGTTTGGGGGTGGCCCCGAAGGCAGTTGCAGCCTCTAGCAGCGGTTGCGGGGTAGTGGAAATGCCCAAGTGAGTCAGGCGAATGGGCGCAGGCAGCACGAAGATCACCGTCGCGATCAGGCCGGGCACCATGCCGAGGCCGAAAAACACGATTGCAGGGATCAGGTAGACGAACGTCGGCAATGTCTGCATCAGATCCAGCACTGGCACCATGAAGCGGTACAGGCGGGGGCGGTGGGCGACGGCGATGCCAATCGGCACACCAAGGCCCATGCACACCACACAGGCCGACAGGATCAGCGTCAGGCTTTCGGTGGTTTCTTCCCAGTAGCCTTGGTTCAGGATGAACAGGAAACCGACTAGCACGCCAAGGCAGGTTTTCCAGCTGTGCTGCAAGACCCACGTCAGCGCGATGAACACGCCAATAATGACCAGCGGATGTGGCGTTTGCAGCAGCCACAGAATGCCATCGATCATGGCTTCCATGACAGCCGAGATGGCATCAAACATCCCACCAAGATTGTCGTTCATCCAATCGAAAACGGCCTTCGCCGTCTTGCCGATCGGGATCTTGTAATCGGTCAGCCAGTCCATGTGCCCCCCACATTCCGAAAGTGGAAGGGCCCCGGATTTCCCCGGGGCCCTTTTTGTCGGTTTACTGCAGGGCTGCGGTCACAGCAGCCGCGGCATCGCCACCGTCTTTGGTGGTTACGCCCTCAAGCCAGGGGGTCCAGGCATCAGGATTGGCGGCAAGCCAGGCCTTGGCGGCATCAGCCGCATCGGCACCGTCGTTCAGAATGGCACCCATGATCTCGTTTTCCATCGGCAGCGAGAAGACAAGGTTTTGCAACAGCTTACCAGTGTTCAGGCATTCGGCCGCGTAGCCTGCACGTACGTTGGTGGCAACAGTGGCACCGCCAAAGTTCGGGCCAAAGAAATCATCACCGCCGGTCAGGTAGGTCATCTTGAAATTGGCGTTCATCGGATGCGGTTCCCAGCCAAGAAACACGATCGGCTTGCCGTCTTCAGACGCCTTTTTCACTTCGGCCAACATGCCCTGTTCGGAGGATTCGACGACTTCGAACCCGTCGAGGCCGAACGGGCCGGAGGCGATCATATCGATGATCAGGCGGTTACCGTCATTGCCCGGCTCAATCCCGTAAATCTGCCCTTCCAGCGCGTCCTTCTGGGCGGCGATGGCAGCAAAATCAGTGATGCCAAGGGCGGCACCGGCTTCGTTTGTCGCCAGCGTGTATTTCGCACCCTCCAGGTTGGTGCGCACGGTTTCTACCTTACCCGCATCGCGGTAAGGCGCGATGTCGGCTTCCATTGTTGGCATCCAGTTGCCAAGAAACACGTCGATATCGCCTTCTGCCAGACCGGTATAGGTAACTGGCACCGACAGAACTTTGATCTCTGTTTCATAGCCAAGCGATTCCAGGATCAACGTCGTGGCGGCGGTCGTGGCGGTGATATCCGTCCAGCCCACGTCAGAGAACACGATTTTGTCGCAGCCTTCGGCATAAGCGCTGCCAGCAAAGGCGAAGGCCAGAGTCGAGGCGAGTAGGGTTTTCTTCAAGGTATTCATGGTGGCTCCCGTTGGTTTTTCGATTGTTGTTTTTTGTTGATTGACGAGTCAATAAACTTCACGCACCCTCGGCTTGGCAAGTCTTTTTTGCGAGGTCATGATGCCCAAGCTTGGAATGGAGCCTATCCGAAAGGCGGCGCTGGTCAACGCAACGATTGTCGAGATCGGGCGTTCGGGCAGTCTGGACGTAACGGTGAGCCAAATAGCCAAGCGCGCGGGCATGTCGACCGCCTTGGCGCATCACTACTTTGGCAGCAAGGAGGCCATGTTTCTGGCGGCCATGCGGCATGTTCTGTCGCTATATGGTGCGGAAGTGCGAGGCGCACTTGCGGTTGCCACCGGACCAGAGCAGCGGTTGCATGCCATTCTGCGGGCGTCGTTCAGCCCAGCCAACTTTAGACGCGAAGTGGTGGGCGCGTGGCTGAATTTCTACGTTCTGGCGCAGACCTTGCCCGAAGCCCGCCGTTTGCTGGCAGTTTATCAGGGCCGGTTACGCTCTAACCTGCTGGTCTGTTTGCGCCCCCTTGCTGGGGCAAAGGCCGAAGCGGTGGCCAACGGTCTGGGTGCGCTGATCGACGGCGTTTATCTGCGTGAGGCGCTGACCGGCACCGCACCCGATGGCAAAGGCTCGGTCGCGTTGGTGCTGGATTATCTGAATGCAGAATTGAAAAGGGCGCATCCATGACTGCGCAACCTAAGGCCAGCAAGTTCGTCGATGGGGTTTATTGATGGCCTTTACTGATTACGTCATCGTCGGTGCGGGCAGTGCCGGTTGCGCCATGGCGTACCGGCTGGCCGAGGCAGGCCGCACCGTGACCATCATCGAGCATGGCGGCACCGACGCCGGGCCGTTCATCCAGATGCCGGGCGCACTGTCGTTCCCGATGAACATGCCGATGTACGATTGGGGCCTGCGCACCGAACCCGAGCCGCATTTGGGCGGGCGCAGCCTTGCCACGCCACGCGGCAAAGTGGTGGGCGGGTCATCCTCGATCAACGGCATGGTCTATGTCCGGGGCCATGCGCGCGACTTTGACACTTGGGATGACATGGGTGCGACTGGCTGGTCCTATGCCGATGTGCTGCCGTATTTCAAGCGGATGGAAAACTGGCACGGGCCGGGCGATGCGTCGTTTCGCGGCACGGATGGGCCCTTGCACATCACGCGCGGACCACGGTCGAACCCGCTGTTCGAAGCCTTTATTCAAGCGGGCGCGCAGGCGGGCTATCCAGTGACGTCAGACTATAATGGCCAGTCGCAAGAAGGCTTTGGCCCGATGGAGGCGACAATCTGGAAGGGGCGGCGCTGGTCGGCGGCGAATGCCTATCTGCGACCCGCCTTGAAGGGTGGCAAGGTCAGACTGGTACGCGGGTTGGCCCGGCGCGTGGTGTTTGACGGCAACCGCGCTGTGGGGGTTGAACTGGACCGGGGCGGCCAGATCGAAGTGATCCGCGCCCGCACCGAGGTTATTCTTGCAGCGTCATCCATCAACACGCCAAAACTGCTGATGCTGTCTGGTATCGGGCCTGGCGCGCATCTGGCGGAGCATGGCATTGCGGTGCGGGCGGACCGGGCCGGGGTGGGCGCAAATCTGCAAGACCATCTCGAAGTTTACATGCAATTCGCCGCCAAGCAGCCGATCACGCTGTTCAAACACTGGAACCTGTTTGGCAAGGGCCTGATCGGCGCGCAGTGGCTGTTCACCGGCACGGGCATAGGTGCCAGCAACCAGTTCGAGGCGTGTGCCTTTATCCGGTCGCGCGCAGGCATCGATTACCCCGATATTCAGTATCATTTCCTGCCCATCGCCGTGCGTTATGATGGCAAAGCCGCCGCCGAAGGCCACGGTTTTCAGGCGCATGTTGGCCCGATGCGATCGCTGTCGCGCGGCGCGGTTTCGTTGCGGTCAAACGACCCAGGCGCGCCGCCGGTGATCCGCTTCAACTACATGAGCGAGACGCAGGATTGGGAAGAATTCCGCACCTGCATTCGGCTGACGCGCGAAATCTTTGGCCAACCCGCCATGCAGGCGCATGTGAAACACGAGATTCAACCCGGCACCGCCGTGCAAACCGACGCCGAGATTGATGCCTTCATTCGAGAACACGCCGAAAGCGCCTATCACCCTTGCGGCACTGCGCGCATGGGCCGGGCCGATGATCCGCTGGCAGTGGTCGATCCCGAATGCCGGGTCATTGGGGTTGAGGGACTGCGCGTCGCCGATAGCTCTATCTTCCCGCAGGTTACCAATGGCAATTTGAACGCGCCGTCGATCATGGTTGGTGAAAAGGCCGCCGATCACATTTTGGGGCGGGTGCCGTTGGCGCGATCAAACCTTGAACCGATGATCAACGCAAATTGGCGGCAAAGTCAGCGTTAGTTGATCGAGGTCAAAGTTCTGCGGCGGTTTGGCGGATAGCGTCCTTGTCTGACCAGACAAAGGAAGTTTCCATGCCCCATACCCCGCACGCGCTTGCCGACGAATTCCCCGACCATGCGCAGAAGATCAGCGCGATGAAGCAAAACGATGCCCATTTCGCCAAATTGATCGATGACTACAACGCGGTGAACGAGCGGGTTTTCCGCGCCGAGACGCGCCTTGATCTGCTGACCGAAGACCAGGAAGAGGTGCTGCGCAAACAGCGCGCCCATCTGAAAGATCACCTTTGGATGCACATCAAAGACTGATCACTAAGCAATATCATAGGGAAGCAGGCCGCGGTAGTTGGGATCGACGCTCAGGCGTCTTTCCAGCGGTGGTACGGATCGTTGATGGCAATTTTGCCGCTCGCAAATGCGGCATGAAATGCCGATAGGGTCAAATCGCCCTTTTAAATCAAGGCCGTCGGAATAAACCAGATTGCTGGCGTGCTGTACCTCACACCCCAGCCCGATGGCGTACCGGCGCACCGGGGCAAGAAACGCACCGCCGGGTTTTGAGACATCGCGCGCAAGGCACAGATAGCGCACACCGTCGGGGGTTTCGGCCAATTGGCGCAGAAACTGCCCCGGTGTCTCAAACGCGCGGTGCACATTCCACAGCGGGCAAGCGCCGCCAAACCGCGCGAATTGCAGCCGCGTTGCCGAATGCCGTTTGGTGATGGTGCCCGCCTGATCCACCCGCACAAAGAAAAACGGGATGCCCTTTTCCCCCGGCCTTTGCAGCGTCGACAACCGATGCGCCACCTGCTCGATTGACGCGCCAAACATATCGGCCAGCCGTTCCAGATCATGCCGCGTGCTTTGCGCCGCCGCCAGAAACGCGCGGTAGGGCAGCAGGGCCGCGCCGGCAAAGTAATTCGCCAACCCGATCTTGGCGATATCGCGCGCCTCGGGCGTTTGAAACCGTGCCAGATCAAGCGTCGCTTCCAGCAGGTCATTTTGGGTGATCAGCGCCAATTGATGCAGAATCTGGAACCGCTGCGTCGGGCCACTGGCTTGCGTTGAAATTTGCAAACTGCCGGAGCCTGGATCAAACTGTCGGATGCCGGAAATATCGGAATAGTGCAAGCTGATGCCATGCTGCCGCAGCCGGTCCATCGCCAGGATAGTCGGGTCTTTTCGAATACCTGCGGGACAAGCGAAATGTTCTGCCGCCTGATCGACTGCATCCAGATAATTGTCGCAATAGTGAAAGAAGTCGCGCACCTCTTCCCATGGCGATGATCGTTGTGCCGTGCCGTCGCGACCCAAAGCCTCGTCCAAGGACGCCAGCCGTTCATGCGTTTGCCGATAGGCGCGGTGCAAATCCAGAAATGCCCGCGCCAGCCCCGGCGCGTTCGATGCAGTAAGCCGCAAATCGGCCAGCGGCGGCGTTGTGGCAGTAAACACCGGGTCGGCAAGCGCCTCACGCATATCGCTGACCATACGTTCGCCGTCACCGACTGACAGTTCAGTTACATCTTGGCCAAATTCCTGCGCCAGCCCCAAAACCACCGCCGCCGATACTGGGCGATGGTTGTTTTCCATCTGATTCAAATAGGGCAAAGACACCCCCAGCTTGCCCGCAAACGCCTTTTGCGTCAGCCCAAGCCGGCCCCGCATTTCGCGCAGTTTCGCACCCGCATACAGCTTGGCAATTGCCATCAGCGCCCCCTAGTTTGCAAACCTGAAACTGGCTTTGCAAACCACCGCCGTCAAGGGCCAATCCCGATGGTACGGGCGCGGCGCATCACCCACATGATGCACAATATCGAAATGGCCGATGACGCAAGCATCAGAAAAATCAATGGCATAGTGCCTGATCCGGGCGTCAGAACCACCCCCGCCAGCGCGGAAAGCGCTGCCCCGCCACCAATGGTAAGCGCACCGCCAAGCCCCGCCGCAGACCCCGCCAAAGCAGGCCGCACCGACAATAACCCTGCATTGGCGCTGGGCAGCATGATGCCATTGCCAAGGCCCACACTGATGATCAGCCCGAAAAACACATTCGCGCTGCCAAGGCCAACCCATGTCAGCAGCATCAACAGTGTCAGCCCTGCTGTCGTCACCAACGCCCCCGCCATGACCATGCGGTTGATGCCGTAGCGCATCGAATAGCGCCCCGACAGGAAATTGCCCACCAAATAGCCCAACGCCGGTGCGCCAAAGTAAAAGCCAAGCGTCGCGGCATCCATCTGAAACACATTGGTGCCGACATAGGGCGCGCCGCCCAAATAGGCAAAGAACGCCCCAGACGCAAAGGCAGCAGCCAGACAATAGCCCCAAAAACGCTGCGATTTCAACAGCTCAGGATATTGCCGTGCCTGTTCGCGAAAGCTGGCCGATCGATTGGTCGCGGTTTCCCCCTGGTCGGCCCAAACCAGCGCCAGCAACGCCACCCCACCGACGCCCAGCATGATGAACGACGCCTGCCAGCCGAACGCCTGATCCAGCATGCCGCCAATCACCGGGCCAATCATCGGCACCACCGACATCCCCATCGTGACATAGCCAATCATCGACGCCGCCTGATCTTGCGGCACCATATCGCGCACCACCGCACGGGTCAGCACGAACCCGGTGGCAATCGCCGCTTGCAACATCCGGCAGGTCAGAAACACCGCGAAATTCGGCGCAAGCACCGCGCCAAGCGTCGCCGCCACAAACACCGCGATGCTGCCAAGCATCACAACGCGCCGCCCCAACCGGTCCGACACCGGGCCGATAAACACCTGAATAACCGCCGTCATCGCCAGATACAGCGATACCGACAGTTGCATCAGATGATATTCCACCCCGAAATGCTTGGCCATCGACGGCAGCGATGGCAAAAACACGTTCAGCGACAGCGCCGCCAAACCCGCAATCAGGATCAGCGTCATTATATGCGGCGGGGTGGCGCGGTTGAGAAACCGGGTTTGCGGTAAATCAGACATGACGCAGCGCTACGCCTGCCTGTGTCGCTTGTCCATTGGCCGCCTGCATACAGGGCGTGCAAAATCGTGTCACACCCATTTGTGAAAGATAAAAAACGCCCCCAGCGCGATAAAACCAAAGCCTGCGAAATGGTTCCACGTCAGCGGCTCTTTCAGGTATAGCACTGAAAACACCGCAAAAACGCCTAGCGTTATCACTTCTTGAATGGTCTTTAACTCTGCCGCTGAAAAATGGCTGTGGCCAAAGCGGTTGGCCGGAACCATCAGGCAATACTCGAAAAAAGCGATGCTCCAACTGACAACTATGACAATCCAGATCGGCGAGGATTTGAAGTTTAGATGGCCATACCAAGCGAAAGTCATGAAGATATTCGATGCCAACAGCAGGCCGATGGTCAAAAACGGAACAGGAATGGATGACATGACGCCTCGCGTTTGGTTATTTGCGCCGTCGTATGAACTGCCGAAACAGATCGCCATAGTTTGCAGATATGCAGTTTGCAATTATTCTATGCGATAAGATTTGCAAATTATCCGAATTTTCCTTTCGGTCTGCAGGCCGCGCGGCTATTGTGACCAAACTCATAAGGGAACGCGGCGATGAAAGACATCCTTCAGCAGCTTGAAGTACGCCGCGAATCCGCGCGCAATGGTGGCGGCGCACACCGGATCGCCGCGCAGCACGCCAAGGGCAAACTGACAGCGCGCGAACGGATCGAACTGCTGCTGGATGACGGGTCATTCGAAGAATTTGATATGTTCATGGCGCATCGCTGCACCGATTTCGGGATGGAGGCGGACCGCCCCGCTGGCGACGGCGTGGTCACTGGCTGGGGCACCATCAATGGCCGCATGGTCTATCTGTTCAGCCAGGATTTCACTGTCTTTGGTGGCTCGCTTTCCGAGACCCATGCGCAAAAGATTTGCAAAATCATGGACATGGCGATGCAAAACGGTGCACCCGTCATCGGCATCAACGATTCGGGTGGGGCGCGCATTCAAGAAGGCGTCGCCTCGCTTGCAGGCTACGCCGAGGTGTTTCAGCGCAATGTTCTGGCCTCCGGTGTGGTGCCGCAGATCAGCTTGATCATGGGCCCCTGCGCCGGTGGTGCGGTTTATTCACCCGCGATGACCGACTTCATTTTCATGGTCAAAGACTCGTCTTACATGTTCGTCACCGGCCCGGACGTGGTGAAAACTGTCACCAATGAAGTGGTGACGGCAGAAGAGCTTGGCGGGGCGGCCACCCACACCAAAAAATCATCCGTCGCAGACGGTGCCTATGAAAACGATGTCGAGGCGCTGGCCGAAACCCGGCGGCTGTTTGATTTCCTGCCGCTGAACAACCGGGAAAAGGCACCGGTGCGGCCGTTCTTCGATGATCCGGGGCGTGTTGAGCCAAGCCTTGATACTCTGATCCCTGACAATCCGAACCAGCCTTACGACATGAAAGAGCTGATCCAGAAGATTGCCGACGAAGGCGATTTCTTTGAAATCCAAGCCGCGTTTGCCGCCAATATCGTCACCGGTTTCATTCGCATCGAAGGCCAATCTGTCGGCGTGGTGGCCAATCAGCCGATGGTGTTGGCTGGCTGTCTGGATATCGACGCCTCGCGCAAAGCCGCGCGGTTTGTCCGGTTTTGCGACGCCTTTGAAATTCCAATCCTGACGCTGGTCGATGTGCCGGGGTTTTTGCCGGGGGTCGCGCAGGAATTGGGCGGCGTGATCAAGCATGGCGCAAAGCTGCTGTTTGCTTACGGCGAGGCGACAGTGCCGAAGGTAACCGTGATCACCCGCAAGGCCTATGGCGGGGCCTATGACGTGATGGCCTCCAAGCATTTGCGCGGTGATTTCAACTATGCCTGGCCGACCGCAGAAATTGCCGTGATGGGGGCCAAGGGGGCGGTCGAGATCTTATATCGCAGTGAATTGGCCGACAAAGACAAGATCGCCGCACGCACGAAAGACTATGAAGACAGGTTTGCAAACCCCTTTGTGGCTGCCGAAAAAGGCTTCATCGACGAGGTGATCACGCCGCATTCAACGCGCCGCAGGGTCGGCCGGGCTTTTGCTGCATTGCGCAGCAAGAAACTGACCAACCCATGGAAAAAGCACGATAATATCCCGCTTTGAAGGCCCTGATCCGATGACCGAAACCCTGATCCCCAAACCGGATACCACGTTGTGGACTGCGCAAGCACAAAGTCGCACCGTTCTGCCCGGCAGTGACGAGGCGATTGTCGTGCCATCGGGGCAGGGGGTGACGCTGCACGATGTTATCGTCGATGCACCGTCGCCAGACGCCGCCATCTATCGGTTTCGCTATCTGGCCCCGGCCATCGCGCGCGATGGTGGCACGGTGACATTCGATGCTTCGATCGACGACATGCAACACCTATGCGACACCTACGCGCTGCCACGCCTGACTGCTCCGTTACCTGCCAAGCTGGAGGTGATCATCTCTTTCGCCGACATGGCCGTGCCATTTGGCGAGACAAACCCCGAAGCCACGCAGTTCTTTGTCGCCTTCAACATCAAAGACGGCCTCTGCATTCTGGAGCCTTTTTGATGCGGGCCGAAAATCTGCGCGCTTCGCCAAACAAGCGCATTCTTGCTGATGTAGCGGTGCCACACCTTGCGACGGATGGCAGACTTCATTGTCTTTTCACTGAATCTTCGGCTAAGGTTTCCGCAGGCCGAACCCAAGCGGTCTATTTTTTGCAACGAGGGACATGGGGGGGCAAACCCCCAGCCTTTCAAGAATACTGGAGTAGAGGATGTCGAAGAGCACACGTATCGTTTTCGGTCTTTGCATGCTGGCCTTTGTGGCAGCTTGCGCAAAGAAAGAAGAGCCTGTCGTATTTGTGGATGAGCCGGTTACCACCGAGCCTACCTACACGGGCAAGTACAAGTAATACCCTGCGGCGTGCCGATCAGCAAAGCCTGACCCGGCACGCCACTTCTACCCAGCCGGACCTGCGGCGTTATTTTGGTCGTCGGGATAGTATCATTGAAAGTAACAGTCGTGACGCGTGCGCCGTGGCGGTGCGCCAGAACGATAGGCTTGCGAACCTGCCTCGCAGGGCAGCGACAGTCCAAAAACTCCGAACACCCCTGACGCCACCGTTCCAAACTAGCGCGCAAATGGTGCGAAGCGGGCTTTCGGCCCACCTATCTGCGGTGCTAAAGCCTGCTGCGGTTCCCATCATGCAGGATCGCAGCCTATGCTAAAACATCGCGGTTTTCCCGGCCGTCTGGCCAGCACGGATTTTCAATTCGTCATCCGCCGCGCCGCCAAAGACGGTGCTTCCAAAATCATCCGCCGCGAACGCTTTCGCGACCGCAAAAAACCGGATCAGGCGGCGGACAAAGGCTTTATGGCTGCCCTCTGGGCCCATTTCGGCGCAGAACCGTTTGAGCGCGGCAATCTGGACGCTGCCCGCCTGTCATGGCTGTTTGGCCGCGAAGTGGTGCCCGCCGAAGACCCGTTCGATCCGGCCAGCTATGATGCGCTTTTGCGCATTGACGTGGCAAAAGCTCAGGTTTCCTTTCCGGAAGTGTTTGCAAAAGACGCCCCCGCGCCAGTTTTTGGCGATTGGGATGATGACGACGAAGACGACTAGGCATGTTTCCGCTACGGCACCCCAGATTCCGGCAGAGTTTGGCCCATTTCAGGGTCGGTCCTGCATTTGCCTTTGCCAGACCGAAGCGGTTTGCCCAAGATAATCTTAAGGCCTTGGCATGTTCTGCCCGTGGTCTGTTCTGTGATGACTGTTACCCTTCCCCTTACCCTTGGCCTGGCCCCTTGCGGGTCGGGCCATTTTTCTGCGGGGCATCTGCTGCGGCGCAGGGTTTCAGCCCGCAATGGCGCAGAATTGCCGATGCTTTCGCACCGCGTTCTTTTGGCTTCCATCTGCCACCGATTGCGATAGAATCCGCCACAAGAACAACCATAACCAGAGGCAGTGTAATATGCGGAAACAGACCCTTCTCATCATGGCGCTTTGTGCAACAACCCTTGCAGGGTGTCTTGAGAACGATATCGAACGGGGTGCCGCTGGCGCCCTTGGTGGTGCAGTTATCTCGGAAGTCACCGGCGGCAGCGCGCTTACCGGCGCGGTTATCGGCGGCGCTGGCGGCTTGCTTTGCGACGACGTGGGCGTCTGCAAGTAAGGCACCATCGACCGCGCTGCCAAGCACATCACAGCACGGCACGTATCAAGGCTACAGAACCACTCGGGCACATCGCCCGGGTGGTTTTTTCATTTTGTCCCCGGCAAACGGCGGCACCTCGGAAGGACGGCAATGTTCAAGAAGATACTGATTGCGAACCGGGGTGAAATCGCTTGCCGGGTGATCCGCACGGCCAACGCGATGGGCATCAAAACCGTCGCGGTGTATTCCGATGCCGACCGCAACGCGCTGCACGTGCGATTGGCAGATGAGGCGGTTCATATCGGCCCGTCGCCCGCCAACCAATCCTACATCGTGATCGAAAAGATCATGGCGGCGGTCAAATCCTCGGGCGCCGAAGCCGTGCATCCGGGCTATGGTTTTCTATCCGAAAACCGGGCCTTCGCGGCGGCGCTGGAAGCGGCAGGTGTCGTGTTCATCGGCCCGCCAAGTGCGGCAATCGAGGCAATGGGTGACAAGATCACCTCAAAGAAAATCGCGATAGAGGCTGGGGTTAGCACTGTTCCGGGCCATATGGACCTGATCGCCGACGCAGAAGAGGCGGTCAAAATCTCTCGCCAGATTGGCTATCCGGTGATGATCAAGGCCTCGGCCGGTGGCGGCGGCAAAGGCATGCGCATCGCGAATGACGACGCCGAAGCGCGCGAAGGCTTTCAATCCTCGAAGAACGAGGCGGCGGCAAGCTTTGGCGATGACCGGATTTTCATTGAAAAATTTGTCACCCAACCCCGGCATATCGAAATTCAGGTGCTGGCCGATCAGCATGGCAATACCGTCTATCTGCACGAACGCGAATGCTCGATCCAGCGGCGCAACCAGAAGGTCATCGAAGAAGCCCCCTCGCCGTTCCTTGATGACGCCACCCGCAAAGCGATGGGTGAACAGGCTTGTTCCTTGGCGCGCGCCGTTGGCTATACATCGGCGGGCACGGTGGAATTCATCGTTGATGGTGATCGAAAGTTCTATTTCCTGGAAATGAACACCCGGTTGCAGGTCGAACACCCGGTTACCGAGCTGATCACCGGCGTTGATCTGGTGGAACAGATGATCCGGGTTGCGGCGGGGCAGAAGCTGCCGTTCAAGCAGGCTGATCTGAAGATCAACGGCTGGGCGATGGAAAGCCGCCTGTATGCCGAAGACCCCTATCGCAATTTTCTGCCCTCTATCGGTCGCCTAAGCCGCTACCGCCCACCGGTCGAAGGGCCGACAGCGGCGGGCGGTATCGTGCGCAATGATACTGGCGTGTTTGAGGGTGGCGAGATCAGCATGTTCTACGACCCGATGATCGCCAAGCTGTGCACCTGGGCACCAACCCGCGCGGCTGCGATAGATGAAATGCGGCTGGCGTTAGACACGTTTGAGGTGGAAGGCATCGGTCACAACCTGCCGTTCGTTGCCGCCGTGATGGATCATCCGCGTTTTGCGTCCGGCAATATCACCACGGCGTTTATCGCCGAAGAATACCCGGATGGTTTTCAAGGGGCCACGCTTGATGCCGCCACAGTCAAACGCGTGGCTGCCGCTGCCGCCGCGATGAACCGGGTTGCCGAAATTCGGCGCACCCGCATTTCCGGCACGATGGACAATCACGAACGCAAAGTTGGCGATGCGTGGGTGGTTTGCCTGCAAGGCGAAACCCATGCGGTAACTGTCCACGCCGACAAAGCCGGATCAACGGTCAGCTTTGCCGATGGCACGGCCTTGCGGGTGACAAGCGATTGGACCCCGGGGCAACCGCTGGCCCGGTTGATGGTCGACGACACACCTTTGGTGATGAAGGTTGGCAAGATCCCATCTGGCTTCCGCCTGCGGCTGCGCGGGGCGGAGGTTAAATGCCACATCCGCACGCCGCGCGCCGCCGAACTGGCGTGCCTGATGCTCGAAAAGCTGCCCCCCGACACCTCGCGCTATCTGCTGTGCCCGATGCCGGGGCTGGTGGTGAAGATCATGGTGGCCGTCGGCGACGAGGTGCAGATCGGCCAATCGCTGGCCACAGTCGAGGCGATGAAGATGGAGAACATCTTGAAGGCCGAACGGCGCGGCATGGTCAAAACTATCAACGCCACTGAGGGCGCAAGCCTGCGCGTGGATGACGTGATCATGGAGTTTGAATGACCGGCAGGCACCATCAAAGGGCGCAGTTTCGTCTGCACAGGGGGTGCACAGGGGGTGTACCTCCGGTGCACCGAATTTACGGGCGTCACCGCCCCGACGGATACAGGTCCAGCTCTTCCTGCATCCGCAGCGGAAACTTGTCGATGGCATGCGAAATCTCGCGCACATCCCACGGCAGCGGCTTGCGCAACTTGGCTTGGCCGTCCTTATCCATCAACACCAAAGCAAATCCGCGTGGTCGCAGTTTCTGGCGAATTTCCGATTTTGCCGCCGGATCAGTGTCGGTAATCACAAGCACATCCCGCTCTGCCAAATCGTCTGGATTGCGCTCCAGCAGCTGTATCTGGCGGATGAAATTGGGGTCATTCGGGCTGTCGGCAAACACCACAACTGGCCGTTTGACCCAGATCAGGTCGGCCAGAATAACCTCTGACGCGGGTACGAATAACTTCGGCTCCGCCGTCTGGGCAGCGCCGGCTATGGGAAGAAACGCCGCCAAGGCAATGATGTAAAACAGGTTCATGGTTGCTCCGTTGCCAAACATATAAGGCAGCGCTGGCGATAACCAAAGGACCAAAGCGCGAAATTTGCCCGAACGGCAAGATAGGAACAAACAGATGACCAACCCGTTGGACACGTGGCGCACGCTGGCGAAAAAAGAGATGAAAGGCGCAGATCCCGACAGCCTGATCTGGAATACGCTGGAGGGGATAGCGGTAAAGCCGCTGTACACCGAAGCCGATCTTCAGGGCCTTGATCACTTAGGTGGGACACCCGGCATCGGGCCGTTTACCCGCGGCGTGAAGGCCACAATGTACGCCGGGCGACCCTGGACAATCCGGCAATACGCCGGGTTTTCAACCGCCGAAGCCTCGAACGCGTTCTACCGCAAAGCACTGGCAGCAGGCCAGCAAGGCGTGTCCGTCGCCTTCGATCTGGCCACCCATCGTGGCTACGATTCAGACCATCCGCGTGTTGAAGGCGACGTTGGCAAAGCTGGCGTGGCGATCGATAGCGTCGAGGATATGAAGATATTGTTCGACGGTATTCCGCTGGAAAAAGTCAGCGTTTCCATGACGATGAACGGCGCAGTGATCCCGATCCTTGCCAGTTTTATTGTGGCAGGCGAAGAACAAGGCGTGCCGCGCGCCGCCCTGTCCGGCACCATTCAAAATGACATTCTGAAAGAATTCATGGTGCGCAACACCTATGTCTACCCGCCCGAACCCTCGATGCGGATCGTGGCGGATATCATCGAATATACCGCGGCAGAGATGCCGAAATTCAATTCCATCTCGATCTCTGGCTACCACATGCAAGAAGCCGGGGCGAACCTTGTGCAAGAGCTGGGCTTCACGCTGGCCGATGGCCGCGAATACGTGCGCACCGCCTTGGCGCGCGGCATGAAAGTGGATGATTTCGCGCCGCGCCTGTCATTCTTTTTCGCCATCGGCATGAACTTTTTCATGGAGGCGGCAAAGCTGCGCGCAGCGCGGTTCTTGTGGCACCGTATCATGACGGAATTTGGCGCGACCAAGCCGGAATCCCTGATGCTGCGTACCCATTGCCAGACCAGCGGCGTCAGCCTGCAAGAACAAGACCCCTACAACAACGTCGTGCGCACTGCGTTCGAGGCGATGTCGGCCGTGCTGGGCGGCACGCAAAGCCTGCACACCAACGCGCTGGACGAAGCGATGGCGCTGCCGTCGGATTTTGCCGCCCGCATTGCCCGCAATACCCAGTTGATTTTGCAAGAAGAAACTGGCGTGGCACACGTGATCGACCCGCTGGCCGGCAGCTATTATGTCGAACGTCTGACGGCTGATTTGGCATCCGAAGCATGGGCGTTGATGACCGAAGTCGAGGCGATGGGCGGCATGACCAAGGCCGTTGCGTCGGGTATGCCCAAGCTGCGGATCGAGACATCGGCAGCGAAACGCCAGGCCGCTATTGACCGGGGCGACGAGGTGATCGTTGGCGTCAACAAGTACCGCCTCGCGACCGAAGACGCGATCGACCTGCTGGATATCGACAACGTCGCCGTGCGCGACGGCCAGATTGAAAGGCTCAATACTATCAGGGCAAGCCGTGACGACGCCGCTTGCACCGCCGCCTTGGATGCAATGACCGCCGCCGCCGCATCAAACGGCAACCTGCTTGCAGCCGCCGTAACCGCCGCCCGCGCCCGCGCAACCGTTGGAGAGATGAGCATGGCTATGGAGAAAATCTTTGGTCGCCACCGGGCCGAGGTCAAGACCCTCGCCGGGGTCTACGGTGCCGCCTACGAAGGCGACGCAGGCTTTGCCGCCATCCAGAAAGATGTGGAGGCTTTTGCCGCCGAAGAAGGCCGCCGCCCCCGGATGTTGGTGGTGAAAATGGGGCAGGACGGGCATGATCGCGGGGCCAAGGTGATTGCCACCGCCTTTGCCGATATCGGCTTTGATGTCGACGTAGGCCCGCTGTTCCAGACCCCGGAAGAAGCGGCGCAGGATGCGATTGATAACGATGTGCATGTCATTGGAATCTCTAGCCAAGCGGCAGGCCACAAGACGCTGGCACCAAAGCTGGTGGCGGCCCTTAACGCGGCGGGGGCAGGTGATATCCTGGTCATCTGCGGCGGCGTTATTCCGCAGCAGGATTACCAGTTTTTGTATGATCGGGGCGTCAAGGCGATCTTCGGACCCGGCACCAATATTCCCGAAGCAGCGCGCGATATTCTGCGGCTGATCCGGGCCAATCGGGCCTAGGGCCTGCGTTCGGGGCCAGCGATCAGCAGCACTGCAAACCCCAGACAGGCCGATGCGATCGATCCGGTCAGCACGCCAAGCCGCACTGCGTTCATCTGCGCAAGGTCGCTAAAGCTAAGTGATCCGATGAACAGCGACATGGTAAAACCGATGCCCGCCAACGCCGCGACGCCAAAGATGTGCAGCCATCCAGCACCGTGTGGCAGGCGGGCGAGGCCTGATTTGACCAGCAGCCACGTAAAGCCGAACACGCCAATCAGCTTGCCCAAAAGCAACCCCAACGCGATGCCCATCGGCAAGGGCGACGCCAGATCGTTCGGCGTGATCCCGGCCAGCACGACCCCGGCATTGCCAAAGGCAAACAGCGGCACGATCAGAAATTTCACGTAAGGCGTCAGCCCGTCTTCAAGCGCGTGCAATGGCGACTTGCCAAAGCGGTCTTTCAGCGGCACAAAAAATGCCGTGATCACCCCGGCAAGTGTGGCGTGCACACCGGATTCAAGCACCAAAACCCACAGCATGGCCCCCAACAGCACCACGGGTGCGATGCGATGCGCGCGCACGTGGTGGTGCCACCACAGACCCGCCAGCGGGATCAGCGCCAGCGCCAGATAGGTCACGTCCAGCTTGGCGGTGTAGAAAACGGCGATGATGATGATCGCTCCCAGATCATCCAAGATGGCCAAGGTCAGCAGAAACACTTTCAGCGAGGCGGGCGCTCGTTTGCCCAGCAGGGCCAGCACGCCGACGGCAAAGGCAATATCGGTGGCAGCAGGAATGGCCCAACCGGGCAGGGTGGTGGGGCTGTTCCAGTTCAGCGAAGCAAAGATCAGCGCAGGCACCGCCATGCCACCCAAAGCCGCAACCCCCGGCAGCAATACATCACGCGGATTGCGCAGCTTGCCTTCCAGAATTTCGTACTTCAATTCCAGTCCGATCAAGAAGAAAAAGATCGCCATCAGGCCGTCATTGACCCACAGGATCAACGGCTTAGAAATCCCGACATCATCAATCAGCACCGAGAATTGTTTATCAAACAGCCCCTGATAGACCCCATTCAGCGGCGAATTTGCGATAATCATCGCCAACGCCGCGGCCAACATCAGAACCACCCCGCCTGCGGCTTCGTGCCGGATCAGGCGGTTGAACAAACTGTCGACGGGCATAAGCGTTCCTTGCCTTCTTGGGCCTCTGCTCAAGATGGGCAAAGTTGGCGGGAATACAAGGAATTAGGCGCGCAGGCTGCGCGGTTTTCGGGGGATTTTGGGCCCTAAAGCTCTATTTCCGGTGCCGTTGGGGCCAGCTCCGACGGCAGTTTGCGCCGAATGATGATGTCGCCGTTTTCCAGCATTTCCGGGGCGTGGTAGTTGTCGATATCGCCGATCATCGCCATCAGATCTTTCAATGCCGGCTGCATTTCGGTCAGCGCGCGGCTCATGTCGTCCATCGCGGGTTCCATGCCAGCCATCAGGCCTTTGAACAGCAACTTGACGCCCTGTTCCATCATGCTGAAACCCTCTTCAACCTCGGGCGAGGGGACAGTTTCCTGCGCAAAGGTCGGAGTCACAGTCAGAAGGGCAACAAGGGCGTATATTCTGCATTTCATCGAACCATCTTGCGCCTTTTGGGCCTTTGTTTCAAATCACAAAACCAGATCAAGCGTGACGGGAAAATGGTCAGACGCCGTTAGCAGGGCGGCACTTAGATCGGGCCTTTTCACCACCGCGGGGTCATTCAGCGGATGCCAGATCCGCCATTCCGGGTTTGTTGCGGCAAGGTCCGGGGACAGCATGATGAAATCTATCAATGCCTCGAAGTATCGCTTCTGCGGGGCCAGATAAAACCGAGCCGATGTTGGCTGTGCCCCCATCGGGCGGCTTAGTGCCATATGGGCATGCGGGTCAACCAACCGCAATTCGGGCGGGCTGTCGGTGCCCATTGCCACCTCTACCCCCGACTTGCCGAACAGCTTTTCGTATTCATCCAGCCCAGGCCCATCGTTGAAATCGCCCATCACGACCAACGGATCCTGCGCCTTTAGATGCGTCTCGATCCGTTGGCGCAGCCAGATGCATTCGACCAATTGTTTGCGGCGGTTTTCAATCGAAATGCGAACCTTCTCGGCTTCATTGTGGGCACCATGTGGGGCTTTGGATTTTGCATGAACCCCGATCAAGCGCAGCACTTTGCCCGATGCAGTAGTGACTGCCAGTTCCAGCGGCGGTTTTGAGAAACGGATGATTTCCGGCACGCCGTCGTCATCCAGATCATAATGATAGACGCCATCAAAACGCGGCGCGTGCGCTTGGCCACGCTTGTCAACAGGCGCGCCTTTTGGGTCGTGTTTGACACCCAGCTTTGCCGGATCAAACAATAGGGCAATCTCTTGTTCAGTATCACTGGGGTAGCCGATAATCGCCTTTCGGGCGCGCAAGTTGAAATGGGCGGCAAAGCGTTCAAGTGCTGTGACAGTTGATCTTTTGCCTTGCGTATCAGGGGCTTCGATGATCATCACGGCGTCGGCATCAAGGGCTGTAAACACCGCGCCAAGGGCCGCAATCTGATCTTCGCGCGCAACACCGTAGCGTTCCGATGGCGATTTATCGCGCAGCAACCGGCCCCGGCTATCGAATAGCGCATTGAACCATTCGACGTTATAAGTGGCAAGGCGCAGAGTGTCGGCCACGCGGCTACGCCGCCTCTTTAGCGGAAATTTCTTCCCAAGCCGCGTTGATCGCGATCAGCCGCCGTTCGGCCAACTTAACCGCCTCGGCAGGCACCCCCCGCGCGATCATCACGTCGGGATGGGTGTCGCGCACAGCCTGTTTCCAGGCGGCGCGAACCGCCTCTATCGGCGCGTCTTCAGTGACCCCCAGCACGGCATAAGGATCGGGCAGCGCCCCTTCGACACAGCGCGCTTGCAGCGACCGGAAACACGCATCGCTTAAGCCAAAGATCGATGCAACCTGCGCCAGAAACTCCTCTTCGCCATCGTGATAATGGCCGTCCGCCACCGCGATATGGAACAGGCCTTCCATCAGGTCGATCAGCACTTTCTGATCGTCGGCTTGAAACATCGTTCGAATTTTTCGGGCATAGGCATCAAAGCCAGCAACATCCTGCCGCGCGAGATTGAATACGCGGGCCGCGTTCGCCTCTTCACCTTCGGGAATCGCGAAGATCTGACGGAATGCGGCAACTTCGTTGCGGGTGACCTCGCCATCAGCCTTGGCCATTTTTGCGCCAAGTGCTATCACGGCGATGGTAAAGCCAACCGATCGTTCGGGTCTACTGCGCAGACGGTCGAATACAACCGAAAGACCCTCGCCAGCGGCGAGAGCAGACAGAGCTTCGGCGATGCGGGCCCAGATTGACATGCGCACAGCATAGCTGGACATTTACCCAGTGTCAGTCTGGAAATGCTGCGCGCGCAAAAAGTTGACAGAAATGGTGGGGCGTGATCGCTTCAGCCCAGAATACGTGGTCCGTTCGGGGTGGAAAACGTGGCGCGCATCGCCTTTTGCGGGCCAATTGTGAACCTGATCCTCGGATCGTGCAGGCGCGGCTTCAAATGTTCAGTCAAGGCCAACTCTTCGGGATGCACAATCTCAAGCAAGGTTAACCGCACGCCGACATCGGGCAACAACGCCGACGGGTGCAGCGTGCCTTGCCACTGGATCAGCGCTGGAAAACAACCGTCATAGGGCAAGCGGCCATCGGCAGGCACCGCCATACGCCAGCGCAAATCGCCCCGTTCCAATGCTACGGGAACACCAGTGCCATCGGGGCTAAGGGCCAGTTCCGCGTCCAGATCATCACACCGGGCCACCCAGTTGGTCAGCCGCGGGGCACCTTCGAAGTGATCCAAGTCGAACCAACGCGGCCAAGCGGGGGCAGCGGCGGCAGGATCAGTCGCGATGACTTCAAGATAAATGTCGCCCAAGCCCAGCAAGCGGTTGTGGGTTGACATATGGGAGTGTTTGCCACCCCCCGCCAGTGATAGGCCCAACGCATTTTCAACCGCTGCAACCCCGTCTTCCAAGGTAACGGCGGACAGGGCGAAATGGTCAAACCGCAGCATCGGCACTTTGCATGGTGATGACCGGCTGCGCCTTCAGCGCCAGCGCCAGCGAGGCAAAGCGCGCCCGAGCCACCTCGCCGAACAGACCTTCACCAAGCGGTGTCAGCACCAGTTCCAACGTGCGTTTCTTCGGCAACCAGTGCAATTCGCCAGCAACCGCCGGATCGGCGATGGAAAACATCGCACCAAACCGCATGGCCTTGCCCAACACCTCGGCGTCTTGCATCTCGTCATCGCTTAGCAGGCGAAACAGCGGCTCCATCCGCGACCCGGAATGCGAATTTTTGTAGCGGTGCAGCAGGGCGAGCCCCAGGAACACGCGCCCCGGATGATCAAGGCCACCCAGATTGGCGCGGGTGGCGTTATCAAAGCAAGCCTCCGCGCGGTAATCGGGGTGCGCGCGCCATGTGGTGTCGTGCAAAAGGCAGGCCGCCTTGACCAATCGAAGCCGTTCGCGCGTGGCCTCCTTGAACAGCGGCTGCAGGAATTCGAACAGCTTCTTGCCAAAGCCCGGCACCCGCGCCGATGTCATTTCAGACACCCGCGCCGCTTCGATCAATGGATCACGCGCCCGCAGGCGTTCCGGCATTTGTTCGAACAGCAGGCCTTCGCGGATGCCATAGGCCGAAATATCAATCTCGGATGGTTTGAAGATGGTGATCATCTGGCGCAGAACTTCGCAGGCCTGCGGAACCAGTTCCATCCGCTCCCCCGACGTGCCGGTTCGGGCGCGCAGCATGGTCAGATCGTTGGCCGCGATCCAATCCAGCGTGTCCATCAACCCCTTTGGCGTCATTCGGTATTCGTGCAGCACGGTCAGCGGATAATTGCGGCGTTCCATGTCCAACCGAGCGATCACCCGCCAAGACCCGCCGACCAGATAGATGCGTTCTCCGGTGGATTTCAGATCAGCCTGTACCGATTTCAGCACGCGGTCTATATGGGCGCGGCGTTTCTCGATACCGCCTTCGATTTGCAGCAGGCGAAACGGCCCAAGCTGGGTTGATACCCGCTTGCCCACCTTGCCACCACCGATACGCGCCAATTCCATTGAATTGCCGCCAATATCGCAGACAATGCCCTGCGCTTCGGGCCAGCCCAACAGCACGCCTTGGGCAGAAAGCCGCGCCTCCTCATCGCCATCAATAACCCACAGCCGCAGCCCGGTTTCGCGCAGCACATCGGCCTGAAAATCCGGGCCATCGCTGGCTTCACGGGTCGCCGCAGTGGCGACAACGGTCAACGGCGATATGCCCATCCCATCTGCCAGTAACGAAAAACGCTTCAACGCCGCCAGCGCCCGCTTGCGGCCTTCGGGGTTCAGTCGCCCTGTTTCGGCAAGACCCTTGCCAAGCCCACACATGATCTTTTCGTTGTAGAAGTAGGCGGGTGACCGGGCCGCGCCGTCAAACACCACCATACGCACCGAGTTCGATCCAACATCCACAACCCCAACTCGGCTGAGGGCGCGGGCGGAGGGATCATCAAAAAGCGGGCGGCCAAATGGCCCCCAATCTTCGTCACCCGCCATGTCAGGGGCGGTTTGTCCGTCTTTGGCAGCCATGGCGCATCCCCACTATCATGCAGCGTAATCCTTGCCGTTTTGATGCGGCACGGTCAATGTCCTAGCCGCGTCTGTGCGGGATATTGGCGTCAGGTAATTCCCGCAGATGCGCCTTCACCGATCAACCGCGCAAGGCGCGGAACGTCCTTGGCACCCGCCGTGCCACGGCCCGAAAGCGATGGATTTTCCATGAAAAACCGGTGGCAACTGAACAGTTTGTCATCTTTGGCGTTCAACTGGCGTTCAAAATTGCCATCCGGATGCAAAATCCAGCTTTGCGCCTCATCCGCCATGTTTGCCGCCATGATCTGATCCATGATCTGGCTTTTGACAGTTGGATTGCGAGCTTCGACCAGTGTTTCAACCCGACGCGTCAAGTTGCGGCCCATCCAGTCGGCAGAGGAGAAAAAGACTCGTGCTTGCGCCGACGGCAGACCATGGCCATTGCCAAAACACACAATCCGGCTGTGTTCCAGAAAGCGGCCAACGATTGATTTCACGCGAATGTTTTCGCTAAGGCCTACCACGCCGGGGCGCACGCCGCAGATGCCGCGGATGATCAGGCTGATCTTCACGCCGGCGTTGCTGGCAGCATAAAGCGCGTCGATGACATCCGGTTCGATCACCGAGTTCATCTTGGCCCAGATTTCGCCGGGCCGCCCCGCACGCGCGTAGTCCGCCTCGGCGGCGATCATTTCCAGCAGGCGAGGCTTCAGCGTGGTTGGCGAGATTGAAAGGTTTTCAAGGCCTTCTGGCTGCACATAGCCGGACAGATAGTTGAACACCTTGGTAGCATCGCGGCCCAGGGCGGGATCGCAGGTGAAGAACGACAGGTCAGTGTAAATTCGGGCAGTAATGGGATGATAGTTTCCAGTGCCGTAATGGGTGTAGGTCACCAGATTTTCGCCTTCGCGGCGCACCACTGTGCTGATCTTGGCATGGGTTTTGTAGTGAATGAAACCGTATACCACATGCGCGCCGGCCCGTTCCAGACGGCGCGATTGGCGGATATTTGCGGCCTCGTCAAACCGCGCCTTCAATTCCACCAATGCCGTCACCGATTTGCCCGCCTCGGCGGCCTCGCACAGCGCGCCGACAATCGGGCTATCATGGCTGGTGCGGTACAGCGTCTGTTTGATGGCCAGAACATTCGGATCACGCGCCGCCTGTTCCAGAAACCGGATCACCATATCGAAGGTTTCATACGGATGGTGCAGCAGCATGTCCTTCTGGCGGATCGCGGCGAACATGTCGCCTTCATGATCCTCAACCCGTTCCGGTACGCGCGGGGTAAACACCGGCCAAAGCAGATCGGGCCGCGACGACAGCACCAGTTCCTTCAGATCGGCGATGCCCAGAAGACCGCGCACTTCAACCACTTCCGCCTCGGTCACGCCAAGTTCCTGCATGATCAGCGCCCGCATATCTTCGGGGGCACCCGCGCTCATCTTCAACCGGATCACTTCGCCACGACGTCGACGTTTCAGCGCCGTTTCAAATTCGCGCACCAGATCTTCGGCCTCGTCCTCAACCTCCAGATCGCTGTCGCGCAGCACGCGGAAGGTGCAGTGGCCACGGTCCGTATAGCCGGGAAACAGCATGTCCAGATGCAGCAACAACAGCTCCTCCAGTGGTAGAAATCGGTTCTCGCCGGCCTTGCCCGGCAGCCGCACAAACCGCGCGATTTGCTGAGGTATGGGCAGCAGAGCCTGCAATTCGCGGTTGTCCGTCACCCGTTCCAGTTGCAGGGCAAGGCTGAAGCCGGTGTTGGGGATGAATGGGAAAGGGTGTGCTGGATCAATCGCCAGCGGCGACAGAACCGGGAACACCTTGTTCAAGAAATGGTCTTCCAGAAACTTCAGATCGCGCGTCGTCAGTTTCGATCGGGTCAGAAGGATGATACCTTCGTTTTCCATTTCTTTCTTTAGCTTGTTGTAGACGCTTTGCTGGGTTTGCAACAATCGGCGTGCATCTTCATGGATCAACAAAAGCTGCTCGGTAGGGCTGCGGCCATCTTCGGAATGACCAGCATTGCCGCTGCGCTGCAGGGCGCGCAGGCCCGCGACGCGGACAGTATAAAACTCGTCCAGGTTGGTGGCAGAGATCGACAAGAACCTAAGACGCTCCAGCAGCGGCACGGCGGGGTTCGAGGCCTCATCCAGCACACGCCAGTTGAAGGCAAGCCAGCTAAGTTCGCGGTTGAAGAATCGCTTGGGTCCGGTGGTTTCATCGGGCCCGAGTTTGACAGGCTTGGCGAACGGGGATTTGAGGAAATCTGCTTGGGTCATAACCGCCGCTTATCAGGGCCAAATGTGAAGGGGATGTGACAGCATTTCATTCGGTTTCACCACTTTCCAGCAATTCACCCGCCAAAGTCCTGGTGATTGGGCGTTTTTGCGACAGCGCGCGCGCGTCCAAGGCTGCAACCAATGTGCGGGCCGCAGCGATTGACCGATCCATGCGCACCACCAGATAGGGGATCAGGTTGGCGGGAATTGCAAGCTGGCGATCCGAGAACAGCTTTGCCAGCACTGCCGACAGCAGCGCATCATCCGGCGGGTCCAGCCGGGTTAGCGGGG
The DNA here is from genome assembly GCA_963708425.1 of uncultured Alphaproteobacteria bacterium. Taxonomy (GTDB): domain Bacteria; phylum Pseudomonadota; class Alphaproteobacteria; order Rhodobacterales; family Rhodobacteraceae; genus JACMNW01. The sequence continues at coordinate 657,468 of OY970206.1, read as the reverse complement.
CTGCCTGCATCCGGCTGGCGAGATCGGGCAGTTGCAGGCCCCAATCGCGCGGCGGCGATAGCGCCGTCACCAGAAGTGTGCCGGACTGTGCCAGCAAGTTGTGCAGATGGAACAACGCTGCCTCAGCCGCCGGATCACCTGCCAGCATTTCAGCATCTTCGACCACCACTGCCTGGGTTGCGTTCACATTAGACAGATCTGCATCCGCAATATCTTTTGCGGCAACGATGGCAGCACCGGTATCTGCCGCCCAGATCTGCGCAAGATGGCTTTTGCCCGTACCTTGTGGGCCGACCAGTACCATTTTCCGGTTAGGCCAGGTTTGCCAGGCATCAATAGCTGCCAGCGCCAGCGCATTGGCCGGAGAGACAAAGAAATCGGTCCGGGTTAGGCGGGCATCTGGCGGCAGATTAAAGGTCAGTTGCCGGATCACGGTTGATCTTCTTCTCCCTCGGCGTATTTGCGACCGACATCGCCCCGGTACAGCAAGCTGCGCTGATACTGTGAGATACCAAAGCGCGTCAGCACCCCGATTGATGCTGCAACTGGCACTGCAACCAACAGGCCCACAAAGCCAAAAACCGATCCAAAGCTGGACAGCGCGAATAGCAGCCAGACAGGATGCAGGCCAACCGATTTACCCACCAGCTTTGGCGTCAGAATGTTGCCTTCAACAAACTGACCAACCGCAAAAATCGCCGCGATCAGGCCGATGGACAGCCAATCGCCCCAAAACTGAAACAGTGCGAGGCCAAGGGCTAAAGTCCCGCCAACAAGCGACCCGACATAGGGAATGAACGTAATCGCCCCGGCAATTGCCCCGACCACAAGGCCAAACTGCAAACCCGCCATCATCAAAGCAACGGAATAGAACGTGCCTAGGATCAGGCATACGCTGACCTGGCCGCGCACAAAGCCCGCCATTACCTGATCAATCTGCAATGCCAGACTGCGGACCGTGGCTGCATGATCGCGCGGCAAAAGCGCATCAACTCTGGCAACCATATTGTCCCAGTCCAGCAGCAGATAAAACGCCACCACCGGCACCACGACAATGAACACAACCGCAGAAATCACCCCAAGCGCCGAGTTCAGCAAACCGCTTGCAAGCTGCGCGCCCTTGGATTGGATCACCGCAGCAAGTTGCGCCAAAGTCTGCCGTATCGTGCTTGTTTCATCAGAAAGTTGCGGAAACCTTTCGGTCAGGAAAGCTTGCAGACGATGGGCGATGTCAGGTGCCGCGTTCACCAGCGCCGTCAACTGCGACACCAGCGTCGGGATCACCGATAACACCAGAAGCACCATCAGCAACAGTGCCGCGACAGAAATGATCGAGGTGGCCATGACGCGGCTCAGGCCAAACCGCTGAAGCCGGTCTGCGACTGGGTCAAGGAAATAGGCAATCGCACCGCCGACCAGAAATGGCAGCAGCACATCGCCAAAGAACCACAGCATCAGCAGAAAAACCGCCGCCGCGATGCCCCAGTATCTGGCCTGATCTTTGACGGGTAGTACCATGGTTCATCCCTGCATTTACGCTCATATTGCCCTTAGGGCCTTGGCTTGCAAGGGGAATGGCCCTGCCGGGACAGTAGTTTTGCAACCCGGCAGGGGTAAAAGTCTTAGTGACAGGCAGGGCGCTTGCCCGGCAGCAGCACTTTGTCGATCACGTGGATCACGCCGTTATCGGCCACGATATCGGCGACGATCACCGTCGCCACATCACCAGTGCCGTCGGCGATCTTCACACCATCAGCGCCTTTGGAAATGCACAGGCGCTGCGATGCCAGCAGAGGTTTGAAATAGTTCGACCCATTTGGAATGGCCGCCGCACTCAGATTGCGATCATCAACATGGTACAGCAGAACATCGGTCAACTGACCTTTGTTTTCTGGCTTCAACAGCGTGTCAACCGTGCCGGCGGGCAGGGCGGCAAACGCATCATTCACTGGTGCGAATACGGTGAAGGGGCCGGGGCCGGATAGGGTTTCGGCAAGGCCGGCAGCTGTCACCGCTGCGACCAAAGTGGTGAAACGCTTGTCTGCTGCGGCGATTTCAACGATGTTATCGGCCCGCGCGACGCCAGCGCCAAATGTCAGTGCGATCACGGTGGCGGCGGTCATTCTGGATGCAATTTTCATTCTGTCTCCCCAAGAAAAAGCCAACCTTGTTAGTTGGTGAAAGGGATACGCTGGCGTTGCAAAACCGGTTCACCGACTGACGCAGGCGTGATTGGCCGTGATCTTGGCGTGGCTTTGGCTTGGTTGCTTGCCGATAGCAGTCCCTCAGGTACGTAGGCGCAGCCCTGTCGCGCGCCTTTCCAGTATGCACTAGGGGTGCACAGGGGGTGTACAGCAGGTGCCCCCTGTTTGGCCGTGCTTGCAGGCCCCGGGCCTTCCCGCTACGAACGGTGCAAATGTTCCTGACCCGAGGCCTTGCAATGCGTCTGACCCGTTACTTCCTGCCCGTCCTGAAAGAAAATCCGGCCGAGGCACAGATCGTCTCGCATCGCTATATGCTGCGCGCGGGCATGATCAAACAGCAGGCTGCGGGAATATATTCGTGGTTGCCGCTCGGCCTGCGGGTGCTGCGCCGGATCGAGCAGATCGTGAACGAAGAACAGGTGCGCGCTGGGCACATACCGTTGCTGATGCCCACCTTGCAACCCGCTGATTTATGGCGAGAATCCGGCCGTTATGACGATTATGGCCAGGAAATGCTGCGCATAACCGACCGCCAAAAACGCGAATTGCTGTACGGTCCGACGAACGAAGAAATGATCACCGACATCTTCCGGTCACACGTCACGTCGTACAAGGATCTGCCGCTAACGCTGTACCACATCCAGTGGAAGTTCCGCGACGAGATGCGCCCGCGTTTTGGCGTGATGCGGGGCCGCGAGTTCCTGATGAAAGACGGCTACAACTTTGACATCGACAAAGCTGCCGCCTTGCACGCCTACAACCGCCACATGGTTAGTTACCTGCGCACCTACGAACGCATGGGCCTGACCGCCATTCCGATGCGCGCCGATAGCGGGCCAATAGGCGGCGATAATACCCATGAATTTCTGGTACTTGCAGCTACCGGCGAGTCCGAAGTGTTCTTCGACAGCGCTGTAACAGAGCTGAAACTTGGCACCCGCGAAGTCGATTACGACAACCGCGATGAAGTGGCCGCCGTCTGCCAGGAATTCACCACGCTGTACGCCCGTACTGACGAAACTCACGATGCAGCCCTGTTCGACGCCATCCCCGAAGACCGCCGCAAAGTGGCGCGCGGCATCGAAGTGGGGCAGATCTTCTATTTCGGCACCAAGTATTCCGATGCGATGGGGGCCACCGTTGTAACCCCCGATGGGTCGCGTGTCCCCGTGGAAATGGGCTCGCACGGCATTGGCGTCAGCCGACTTTTGGGCGCTATCATCGAGGCAAGCCATGACGACAAGGGCATTATCTGGCCCGAAGGCGTAACCCCGTTCCCGGTCGGCATAGTAAACTTGAAACAGGGCGACGCAGGAACCGACGCTGCTTGTGACGGCCTTTACAAAGCACTTGCCGCCAGGGGCTTGGAGGCGCTGTATGACGACCGCGACGAACGGGCAGGCGCCAAATTCGCGACGATGGACCTGATCGGTCTGCCATGGCGCATCACCGTTGGCCCGCGCGGATTGGCGAACGGCGTGGTCGAACTGACCTCGCGCCGCACGGGTGTTAGTGAAGAGATGTCGGCCGAAGCAGCAGTAGCGCGGGTGGCGGAAATTTACGCCGGCGTCTAAGCCCGGGGTCGGCGGCCCGTGGCTGTTTGTTCTTGAATCAATAACGAACAATCGGCTACCCCCCGACAAATGCATGAGCAAACGAAGCCGCGCGATTTCAAGGAATGACCATGGCCACCCGCACCTCCCCCTTTTCGCGCTTTGAATGGATGATTGCCTGGCGCTATCTGCGCGCCAAACGTGCCGAAGGCGGCGTGTCGATTATGACATGGATCAGCTTGGTCGGTATTACGCTGGCCGTCTTCGCGCTGATCGCGACGCTGGCGGTGCGGGCTGGGTTTCGGGCGGAGTTTGTTGATACCATTCTTGGGGCAAATGCTCATATCAGCGTCTATTCCACGGCACGGCAAAACGCGGACGGTGTGACCATCAGCGGCTTTCCCCAAGCGGACGGCATCGAGAAAAACCTCATAGCCGTTGCCGGTGTGACCCGTGCCGCACCGGTGGTGAAAGGGCAGGTGATGGCCGCGGGGGCGGACCGAAATCTGGGGGCCGAAGTGTTCGGCATGTCAGCCGCCGATCTGAAAACCATTCCGCGCGTGGGTATCGGGGCCGAGGCCTACGGCGACATCAACCGCTTTGATCAAGGCATTGCCATCGGGTCAGGTATCGCGCGCGAACTTGGGATTACGGTTGGTGACAGGCTGCGCCTCATCTCGCCCAACGGGGCCAAAACCGCGTTCGGCATCAGCCCGCGAGTGAATGCCTACGAGGTGGTCTATGTTTTCACCGCAGGCCGCTATGATATTGACCGAACACGAATTTATATGCCGCTGGTCGACGCGCAAAGCTTTTTCAACCGCGAAGGCTTCGTCGATGAATTCGAGGTGATGGTCGAGGCGCCGGAAGAAGTGGATGATTTGGCGGGCCAAATCATGATGGCGGGCGGGCCAGATGCGTTGATCTGGACATGGCGCGACAGTGCTGGAACGTTTCTTCGGGCACTGAAGATTGAAGACAACGTCATGTTCATCATCCTGTCGATCCTCGTGCTGATCGCTGCAATGAACATCATTTCCGGGCTGATCATGTTGGTCAAAAACAAAGGCCGCGATATTGGAATTTTGCGCACCATGGGCCTGACGGAAGGATCGATCCTGCGGGTGTTCTTCATTTGCGGCGCGTCGACCGGGTTGATTGGAACGGTGCTTGGCGTGGCCTTGGGTTGCCTGTTCGCGGTCTATATCGACACCATCTTTTCGCTTGTGAACTACGTCTCTGGGGGTGGGGTTTGGGATCCGTCCATTCGTGGTATCTATGCCCTGCCGGCGAAGCTTCAGTGGGGTGATGTTTTGTCGGCGATATCGCTTTCCTTAGGACTGTCGTTCATCGTGACGCTGTTTCCGGCGCGGCGGGCAGCTCGTATGAACCCGGTTGAGGCGCTGCGATATGAGTGAGCCGATGTTGGAAATGACCGCGATCGAGAAGGCCTACAATCGCGGCAAGCCGTCGGAAGTGACGGTTCTGCGCGGGGCTTCCGTTTCCGTTCAGCGGGGCGAAGTGGTGGCTTTGGTGGCGCCTTCGGGGGCGGGGAAGTCGACGCTGCTTCATATAGCGGGGCTGCTGGATACGGCGGATTCCGGGATGGTTCGGCTGGGCGGGCAGGATATGGGGGGGCTTTCTGACCGGGCAAGGACAGATGTTCGGCGCGAAGAGGTGGGGTTTATCTATCAATTCCACCACCTGCTGCCCGAGTTTTCGGCGCTGGAAAATATCGTTCTTCCTCAGCTCGCGAATGGGGTTTCGCAGGCTTTGGCAAAGACTCGGGCGATGGATTTGCTGGGGCGGGTCGGGATCGCGGAACGGGCGGATCATCGGCCGGCGGCGCTTTCCGGGGGAGAGCAGCAGAGGGTGGCGTTTTGTCGGGCGTTGGCGAACAATCCGCGGCTTTTGCTGGCGGATGAGCCGACTGGAAATCTTGATCCGGGGACGTCGGATCAGGTTTTCGGGGTGTTAATGGAACTGGTTCGGGAAACCGGATTATCGGCTTTGATTGCGACGCATAATCTGGAATTGGCGGGTCGGATGGACCGGATTGTTCGGCTTTCGGCGGGGCGGGTCGTCTGAGCTTGCATTGCGGGGGCGGGCGTGGTTTTCGTGGGGAAACGACGGAGGCTATGATGCAAACTATTTCCAGACTGCCGCTGCTGCTGATTGCTTTGCTGGGGGTTTCGGGCTGTTTGCCGCAATCGAAAGAGGTGCCAGCGATGGGGGCGCAGGATTATGCGGCCTATTGTTCGGCTTGCCATGGATCGGCTGGAAAAGGAGACGGCGAGCTGGCCAAGGAATTGGCGGCGAAGCCTGCTGATTTGACCACGCTTTCGGCGAAGAATGGCGGCGACTTTCCGACAACGCGGGTGATGGCGCAAATCTGGGGGTATGCGGGCAAGAAGGGGCAGGATGTGATGCCGGATTTCGGCCCGCTTTTGGACGGCGAATTGGTGCCTTATGATGGGGGGGATGGAATTGAAACGCCGACGCCGATCAGGCTGGTTCAGATTGCGGAATATCTGAAAACCTTGCAGAAATAGGCCGTGGTAACACGCGTGTTACGCGGCGTAACGTATTGATATAAAACAATATCGTGTTTTTCATTAACCTTTCGGTAACGCGGTATCACGCCGCTAGATATCGTTCAGTGATTTGCCAAGCCGGAACGGCGCTGCAAAGGCGATCATGCACAGAGCCAGCACTTGCAGGTGCAGCACCAGCGAGTTGGCCTCGAGATAATCCCATTCGGTTTTGACGCGGCCCAGCTGATCGATCAGGTCGTCATAGGTGGTGGCGAGCACTTGATATTCGGCGGCAATTTCGGCATGCGGCGAGGCTTTCAGAGTGGCCACGGCCGCGCGGGTCGTGTCATCTGTCGCGGCGAAAGTCAGCAATTCCACCGCATCAAACTGTTCCACCTGGGCGATCATCTGATTGGTGGTCATGCCGGTTTCGGCGGCAATCTGTTTGTCATCACCGACCAGCCAACCCAGCGATGACAGCGGCGTGCGGGTCTGTGCCACATCCAGAAACAGCGGCAGATCGCGGTTGATCGCGGCAGAGGCGGACAGGAATTCCACCTTGTCACACAGGGCAAGGACGGCGGTACGGTAGGGCACGCCTTGCCGGTCTTTTTCGCAATGCAGCAGCCGAAAGCGGCCTGCGTTGGCGTCGAAGTTTTTCGAGGTGGCGTAGGAGATGTCGATCTGCCGATCCACCCGCCCGCGTTCATCCTGATAACTGCCCGCCAGCAGGGCGGTTACTGCACCAAGGCCCCCCAGTGCCACCCAGACGAAATCGGCGATTTTCCACGACAGGCTGCCTTTTGCGGTGCGGTAAATCACCGACGCGATAACGCTGCCTGCAACAAAGCAGGTCAGAATGACGGCGATCTGGTTGTCGAGCAGAAAGGTCATGCGCGGCGAGGCCCGGTTGTTTGGCGCAGGCTGGCATGAATGGGCGTTTTGGGGAAGGGGGGCTTAATCCGCCGCCACCTGCACTGGCATTTCGCCTGCAATCTCCAGTATCAGCTTGCGACGGACGGCTTCGGTAAAGCCGTCGCGCGTCTCGGCCGGTACCACGAAGGCACCGGGGCCGCCGATGATTTGGTCGGTGTAGGTGTCTGCCAACGTGCTGTCGGTTGCGTCTTTCAGGATCGGCAGGCCGTTGATGGTGATGTTGGCGGCCAGTGCTTCGGCGCGGCCTTCGGCGATGCTTGCGCCGCTGAAGTTGCCGATGCTGTCGCCGGAAAAGTCGATGACGCGGCGCAGGCCGGTGATGGTGTTGGCATCGATCAGGCGCTTGCCTTCGATCAACGCGTCGCCGATGGCGTTGCGGCCATAGGCCAAGCGCGGCGGGTCCAGCAGGTTTTCGGCAAAGGTCAGGGCGGCGGCGTCGCTGTCGATGATCGTCCAGCCGACCACCGTCACCTGATTGGCGGCCCATTCGACGTAGGTAACGGCGATGGCCCCGGTCAGTTGGCTTTTGATCGCGTTCAGCACGGCCGCGTCGGTGATGGCGGCGGCATAGCCCATGCGCTGGAAATCAATCTCGTCTTGCGTGATGGAGCCAGAGGCGTCGGCGAGCAGGACAAGTTCAAGGTCCACCTCCTGCGCGTGCAGGGGGGCAGTTAGCAGCAGGAAGGGCAGGGCGTAGCGCATGGGGGGAAGGATAGCGGAGTGGCGGCGGCGGGCGGGATCACGATATGGTTATCGGGTTGGGGGTGAAGTGGTGACCCGTTCCTTTGCCGGATTTGATTTCAATCAAATCAGGCCGCGCCTGCCTGCCCCCGGCAGGCGCGTTCCGCACCCGCCCAGACAGACGCGGCCTGATTTGGCCCGGCGTTCGGACTGCTGATGTGCCCTTGCCCTACGGCGTTTCGCCTTCAGGCAACGGACCGAGAAACTCTCCACTGGAGAGTTTCCAGATCGGTCCGGGAAGGTGGTGAGGCGAAGGGTGCGCATTTATTGCGCACTGATTTTTGGGAGATGGGGTGGGCGGTGCGCTACTGGTTAAATAAAAGTGAGCAAGATGGAGAAAAACAGATCGAGGCTTGGGATCAAGAAAAGGATACTGCCAAAGCCAGAAAGAAGAACTGAAAAGAACAGAGATACTTTTTTGCTGGCCGCGCGCTCATGGTAGCGATCAATCAAGATTGAACGAAGAAGATCCTCGTGCCTTTGCTTCGCCTGAGCAAATCCAACGTGCTCTCTACTGTTCCTCTTTTGAATTGTGTCCATTCCATCACTTCGGCCACTTTGCTCCCACACTGCGTCACCTTGGAATGCGTCCCAATCGTCTGTGTAGTACTTACCATACAAGGTTCGATGGCCGTTTTGTATTTCGCCGTGCATGTTTAAATAATCTGAGAAAACAAAATTTTGAAGACCAAATGCAACCCACTCAGATAAAGTCGGTCCAAACCGGATTACATTTGGCCTGCGAGCCAAGTAAATTACTCTTCCTATTGCAACGAATATGAGACCAAAATAGATCATTGCAAGTTTAACGCGGATGTCCAAACCAAACGCGGAGCCTCCGCCTCTAGTAACGAATTCGAACCCAAACTCTTTAACCAAGAAGTCATTTAGATAAATAAGGTATCCTGCAGCAGACGCTGCTGGGGAAAAACGAGCCAAGGTGTTATCAAGAAGCCAAACATAGTTCGACCATTTGAAGTCGTAGATTTTCCAGTAGAGCCATGGAAAACGTTTGCTCAAATAGAGCGGGTTCTCCAATGATTGTAGTGCTTTACGCAGGTTTTGAATTACTTTCTGCATTTGGCACTTCGGACGAGCGCCTCAAACATCCAACTCCTCCACAAACCGCGCGTTTTCCTGAATGTACTGATACCGCAGTTCCGGCTTCTTGCCCATCAGACGCTCCACCAGATCGCCGGTTTCTCCCGGCGCGTCCTCGTCAATCGAAACCCGGATCAGCTTCCGCGTTGCGGGGTTCATTGTGGTGTCTTTCAGGTCTTTCGCGTCCATCTCGCCCAGACCCTTGAACCGTTGCACGTCGATTTTACCTTTGCCGCCCAGACCTTTTGCCAGCCAAAGCTCTTTCTCGGCATCGTCGGCGACGTAGAGGCGTTCGGCGCCTTGGGTCAGGCGGTAGAGGGGGGGGCAGGCGAGAAAGAGGTGGCCTTTGTCGATCAGCGGGCGCATTTGGGTGAAGAAGAAGGTCATCAGCAGCGACGCGATATGCGCGCCGTCAACGTCGGCGTCAGTCATGATGATGATCTTTTCGTAGCGCAGATCGTCGACTTTGAAGCGGGTGCCCATTTGGACGCCGAGCGCCTCACATATATCGCGAATCTCGGAATTGTCGTTGAGTTTGGATGACGCAGCCCCAAGGACGTTGAGGATTTTTCCTTTTAGCGGCAGCAGGGCTTGGGTTTCACGGGAGCGCGCGCCTTTGGCGGAACCGCCTGCACTGTCACCTTCGACGATGAACAATTCGGTGCCTTCGCGGGTTTTACTGGAGCAATCGGTCAGTTTACCGGGCAGGCGCAGTTTTTTGGTTGCGGTTTTGCGTTGGGTTTCTTTTTCCTGTTTGCGCTTCAGGCGTTCTTCGGCGCGCAGAACCAGAAAATCCATAATCGCGCCGGCGGATTTGGTATCGTTGGCCAGCCAATTGTCGAAATGGTCGCGCACGGCGTTTTCGACGTAACGGGTGGCTTCTTCGGTTGCCAAGCGGTCTTTGGTTTGGCCGACGAATTGCGGCTCACGGATAAAGACCGATATTAGCGCGCAGCCGCCGGTCAGCATATCATCGCGGGTGATGAGTTCGGCTTTGCGGTTTTTGGTGAGTTCACCGTAAGCGCGGAGGCCTTTCAGGATGGCGGACCAGAAGCCGAATTCGTGGGTGCCGCCCTCGGGGGTGGGAACGGTGTTGCAATAGGATTGCAGAAAGCCGTCGCGCACCGGGGACCAGTTGATCGCCCATTCGACCGAGCCGGGGACTTGGAATTTTTCCTGGAACGAGACTTTGCCGGCGAAGGGGCGGTCGGCGTAGGTGGTGGTTTTATCCAGCGTGTCGGACAGGTAATCGGCGAGGCCGCCGGGGAAGTGGAAGCTGGCCTCCATCGGCGTGTCGCCGTCGGGGATGGCGGATTTCCAGCGAATCTCGACGCCTGAGAACAGGTAGGCCTTGGAGCGGACCATGCGTAGCAGGCGGGACGGGCGGAAGTGGTGGGAGCCGAAAATCTCGGGGTCGGGGTGGAAGGTGAAGGCGGTGCCGCGACGGTTGGGGGCGGCGCCGATTTTGGCGATGGGGCCAAGGGGTTTGCCGCGCGAGAAGGATTGGGCGTAGAGTTCCTTGTTGCGGGCGACTTCGACGTACAGATGATCCGACAGGGCGTTGACGACCGAGGAGCCGACGCCGTGCAGGCCGCCCGAGGTCTCATAGGATTTGCCGTTGAATTTGCCGCCCGAATGGAGGGTGCAGAGGATGACTTCGAGGGCGGATTTGTCGGGGAATTTGGGGTGCGGATCGACCGGGATGCCACGGCCATTGTCGCGCACGGTGAGAGAGCCGTCGGCGTGCAGTTCCACCTCGATCCGGTTGGCGTGGCCTGCGACGGCTTCGTCCATCGAGTTGTCGATGATCTCGGCGGCGAGGTGGTGGTAGGCGCGTTCATCAATGCCGCCGATATACATGCCGGGGCGGAGGCGAACGGCCTCCAGCGGTTCCAGCACCTCGATGGACGAGGCGTCGTAGGTATCATTGGGGCTAGAAAGCAGGTCTTCGGCCATGGATGCCTCTTGTTGGGTCAGGTAGCGCTGGGATTAGAGCATTGTTGAGGGGGGAGGCGCAAGATGTAGGGGTGTTGCCGAATTGGCATGTGGGGATTATGTGCGAAGGGGTGACATTTGGGGAGGTGCGATATGCGGGTCTTATTCACAGGCGGGGCAGGCAAGGCGGGGCGGCATGTGGTGGCGTATTTGCTGGCGCAGGGGCACCGGGTGTTGAACGTGGATCTGGTGGCGCTGGACGTGCCGGGGGTGGAGAACCTGATCGCTGATATCACCGATAGCGGGCAGATATTCAATGCAATGACGTCCTATGCCGGATTTGCCGAGATGGAGGCAGGGTCGGGGGTGCCGAAGTTTGATGCGGTGGTGCATTTTGCCGCCGTGCCGCGGATATTGATCGTGCCGGACAATGAGACGTTCCGGGTGAACACGATGGGCACCTATAATGTGGTCGAGGCGGCGGTGAAGTTAGGGATCCGCAAGATTGTAGTTGCGAGTTCCGAGACGACCTATGGCGTGTGTTTTTCGGATGGTCAGGTCGATCCGAAGGTGTTGCCGCTGGACGAGGATTACGATGTTGATCCGATGGACAGCTATGGTCTGTCAAAGGTGCTGAACGAGAAAACCGCGCGGGCGTTTCAGCGGCGATCGGGGGCGGAGATTTATGCGCTGCGGATTGGCAATGTCATCGAGCCGCATGAATATGACCGCTTCCCCGGCTTTTTCGCGGACCCCGGTTCGCGGCGGCGGATTGCGTTCAGCTATATTGATGCGCGCGATCTGGGGCAGATTGTCGATCTGTGCCTGAAGGCCGAGGGGTTGGGGTTTCAGATTTTCAACGCCTGCAATGATACCAATTCGGTGTGCCAGCCGAATGAGGAGTTGCTGGCGAAATTCTTTCCTAATGTACCGCTGTCGCGCGCGGTTGGGCCGCATGAGAGCTTGCTGTCAAACGCCAAGATCAGGCGGGTACTTGGCTTTAAAGAAGACCATAACTGGCGGCGTTACGTGGCTGATCCTTTGGCAAAGGCCTAAGCCCGCGTCAGGCAGGCTCCGCCATGCGTTTGGCCCACATTGTTTGGAACGCCGGGCGGGCCTGGCATTTTTCCAGCCATGCTTTGACGGCGGGAAATTCGGCCAGCAGGGTTGGGTGGCCCATCGCGTAGCGCAGGCATTCGGCGGTGTTGATGTCGGCGACGGTGAAGCGGTTACCGACCATGTAATCGTTGGCCTCAAGATGCAGGTTCAGGCGGGCAAGTGGGCGGCGCAGCTTTTCGGCATTCACGGCGATGCTGGCTTGGCCTTCGAGGGTTTTGTCGCCGCCATTGGCTTGGATGGACTGGATTTCCAGCGCCGGGCCTTCAACCGAGGTCGCGGCAAACAGTGCCCATTGGTCCATCAGGGCGGCTTCGGCATCGGACCCTGGCCCGAGGCTGCCGCCGTAGCGCCGCGCAAGATAGAGGGTGATGGCAAGGCTTTCGGTCAGGGTCAGATCATCGTCCGTCAGCGCCGGGACTTGCGCTTGTGGGTTGATCTTCAGATACGACGGCGAGGCGGTGTGCAGCGGCGTGTCGGTTTTTTGCGGGTCGGCGAGGCGGTAGGCCTGAATGACCGGAACATGGGTAAAGGGCGTGGCAGTTTCGCCCAAAAGCCACAATGGGCGCGACGCGCGTGACCGGTAAACACCGTAAAGAGTGATCATGAAGGCCTCCATCATCAAATGTGGCACTCAGCTTAGTCGCTGCGGCTGGGGGCGAAAAGGGCGAAACTGCGGTCTTGGCCCGGGATTGATGTAGATCAAGTTTTCTTTGGATAAGGACCGTCACACTTAAGTTGCGCCCAAGGGTGAGGAGAGTTTGATGCAAAAGGCCTTCCCAAATAAAACGAAGGCGAGCACTGGCGAACAGCCCTTGTCTGCGACGCCAGCGCTGATCAACGGATCAAACGGGCCTGCAACCGGGCCGACGCAATTCCCGGACGTTGTCGCCGACCCTTTGAGGCAGGCCTTTGAAAGCGGGCGCTACCCCTATCCTGCGCTGATTGGTACGCGCAGCTATGAAGCACAAAAGGCAAAGCTTCAGGCGGAGCTTCTGAAAGTTCAGATATGGGCGCAAGACACCGGGCAGAAGTTCGTGGTTCTATTCGAAGGCCGTGATGCTGCTGGCAAGGGCGGCACCATCAAGCGGTTCATGGAGCATTTGAACCCGCGCTACGCCCGCATTGTCGCCTTGACCAAACCCAGCGAGAAAGAAAACGGCCAATGGTATTTTCAACGCTACATCGAGCAGTTGCCGACGGCGGGCGAGATGGTGTTTTATGACAGGTCTTGGTACAACCGCGCCGGGGTTGAACGCGTTATGGGGTTCTGCACTCCAACGGAATATCTGGAATTCATGCGTCAAGCCCCTGAGTTTGAACGCATGTTGGTGCGGTCGGGTATCCGGCTTTACAAGTATTGGTTTTCGGTCACTCGTGACGAGCAACGGGCCCGCTTCAAGGTGCGCGAGACCGATCCATTGAAGCGATGGAAACTATCCCCCATCGATAAGGCCAGTCTTGATCGGTGGGATGACTACACTGAGGCGAAAGAAGCGATGTTTTTTTACACCGACACCGCAGATGCGCCGTGGATCATCGTTAAGTCCGACGACAAAACGCGCGCGAGGCTGAATTGCATGCGACATTTCCTGTCAACGCTTGAGTACCCGGAGAAAGACTATGACGTGGTTGGGCAACCCGATCCGTTGCTTGTCGGCCGGGCGGCGCAAGTCATACATGCGTCCGATCATATTCTGGAAACCGCGGTGCACCCCGAGTTGAGGCGGTCTGCACCCCGTTAGGCCAACGTCACCCATCCCCGAGCCAGTGTAGGAATTTGGGGCGGGGCTGGTGGTGGCACTATCAGTAAGCCGCGCTTGCGGCGACTGGGGCGGCGCGATAGACGCATCCCATGTCTTCTCCGCTGACCAAAAAAGCCCATGCAAGGGCGCTTTTAGGGCTTGGTCTGCCGCTGATCGGCAGCCATTTGGCGCAGATGCTGCTGCATGTCACCGATACCGTGATGATGGGCTGGTACGGGGTGGCCGAATTGGCGTCGCTTGTGCTGGGGTCATCGGCGTTTTTCATTGTTTTCATCCTTGGGGCAGGGTTCGCGCAGGCGGTGATGCCGATGGTTGCGTCGGCGATGGGGCGCGGTGATGAAGTTCAGGTGCGACGCGATACCCGGATGGGGCTGTGGCTGTCGATTGGGTGCGGGCTGCTGACCTATCCGCTCTTCTGGTGGTCAGAGCCGGTGTTGCTGGCCTTGGGGCAAAAGCCGGAAGTGGCAAGCCTGGGTCAAGATTTTCTGCGCATCGCGGGGTTTGGCATGATTCCGGCACTGCTGGTGATGGTGTTGAAAAGCTATCTGGCCGCGTTAGAGCGCACGCAGGTGGTGCTATGGGTGACGCTGGCGGCGGTTGGGGTGAATATAGCGCTTGGATGGGCGTTGATCTTTGGCAATTGGGGGGCGCCGGAACTGGGCGTGCGGGGGGCTGCGATTGCATCGGTCGTGGTACAAACCCTGACATTCGTGCTGTTGGCCATTTATGCGGCTTGGCTGCCGGAATTGCGCCGGTTTCGGTTGTTTCAACGCTTTTGGCGGCCAGATTGGCATGCGCTGCGCCAGGTGTTTCGGCTTGGCATGCCAATCGGGCTGACCAGCCTTGCCGAAGGCGGCATGTTCCAGGCCTCGGCCTTGATGATGGGGTGGATTGGCACGGTTGAATTGGCCTCGCATGGCATTGCGCTGCAGGCGGTGGCGCTGACGTTCATGGTGCATCTGGGGCTGTCGAATGCCACCACAGTGCGGACGGCTTTGGCGGCGGGGGCCGGTGATCGGACGGGAATGCGCACCGGCGGTAAGGTGGCGATTGCGATGTCGATTGGATTTGCGCTGACCACGGTGGTGCTGTTTCTGACAGTGCCCGGCCAGATTATCACACTGTTTCTGGATACGGCCAAACCGGAGTCTGCGCAGATTGTCGTCTATGGCACGGCGTTGCTGGCGGTGGCGGCGCTGTTCCAGGTTTTCGATGCGTTGCAGGTGATGGCGCTGGGGTTGTTGCGCGGCATCAAGGATACGCGGGCACCGATGTGGATTGCAGCCATCAGCTATTGGATCATCGGGATTCCGGCCAGTTATCTGCTGGCGTTCAAGGCGGGCTATGGTGGGGTTGGGCTGTGGCTGGGGCTGGTGATCGGGCTGACGGCGGCGGCGGGCATGTTGATGACGCGGTTCCGGGCGCGGGTGTAAGGTGCGGTTTCCTTTTCGCAAAAATACTCAAAAACCCGATGCCCGCCGCACGAGACGGCGGGTATCCTAGCTGTCGGTGTTTTTCATCAGGCGTTCGGCCTTTTTGCGCACCAGAACGCTGCGCAGATCGTGCATTGCCAGCAGCAGGGCATCGGTGACTTGATCTAGCTGATCGTCAGTTGCGCGGCTTTGCGCCCAATGCGTCGTCAGGTTCATATGATCGACAGCACGGTGGATGTCGTCGATGTCGCGGGCGGCCAGCATGTCGACACGGGACGCCAGCCAGACTTTGATCTCGGCCAGTTCAGGCGCAGTCAGCACCACCTCGCCATGCGGTTTGATGTTGCCGTTCTTGACGTTGACGGTGGCAATTTCTTCCATCTCGATCCGGCGCTGGCGGTTTTCGGTATCAACCCGAAACACCGTGGCGCCGTTGTCGCGGACGCGGAAGTAGAACTGCGGCAGATCGGCCGTCATCGCGCCCCCATTTACCTAAGCGCCGCGCAGAACTTCTGGATGCGGCTGCACGCCTCGGTCAAGGCGGCGTCGGAAGTAGCGTAGCTGACGCGGAAGTTTGGCGAAAGCCCGAAGGCCGCGCCGAAGACTACGGCGACGCCGGTTTCTTCCAGCAGGGCGGTGGCGAACACCTCGTCATCGGTGATCAGAGTGCCCGCCTCGGAGGTTTTGCCGATGCAGCCGGAGATATCGGGATAGACGTAGAACGCGCCTTCGGGGCGGGGGCAGATGATGCCTTTGGCTTGGTTGAGCATGGACACCACCAAATCGCGGCGGTCTTGGAACAGTTTGCGGTTGGGGGCGAGGAAATCTTGCGTTCCTGTCAAAGCCTCCAGTGCCGCATACTGCGAGATGGAACAGGGGTTCGAGGTGCTTTGCGACTGCACCGTGGCCATTGCCTTGATCAGATGTGCAGGGCCAGCGGCGTAACCGATGCGCCAGCCAGTCATCGCATAGGATTTCGAGACGCCGTTGCAGGTAAGCGTGCGGTCATAAAGGCCGGGTTCGATCTGTGCAGGCGTTGTGAAGACGAAATCGTCGAACACCAGGTGTTCGTACATATCGTCGGTCATCACCCAGACATGCGGATGGCGCATCAGCACGTCGCAGAGCGAGCGCAGTTCAGCCGAGGTATAGCCCGCCCCAGTCGGGTTGGAGGGCGAGTTGAAGATGAACCACTTGGTTTTGGGGGTGATTGCCGCCTCTAGCTGCGCCGGGGTCAGCTTGAAGTGGGTTTCGATACCAGCGGGCACGGTTACGGGCGTGCCGCCAGCCAGCAGCACCATATCGGGGTAGGATACCCAGTACGGGGCAGGGATGATCACTTCGTCGCCGGGGTTCAGAGTGGCCACAAAGGCGTTGTACAGAATTTGCTTGCCGCCAGTGCCGACGCTGACTTGGGCGGGCGTATAGGTGAGACCATTTTCGCGCTGGAATTTTTCACAGATGGCTTTTTTCAGCTCTGGGATGCCATCCACTGCGGTGTATTTGGTTTTGCCAGCGTCAATGGCGCGCTTGGCCGCGTCTTTGATGTTTTGCGGGGTGTCGAAGTCTGGCTCGCCTGCTCCCAGGCCGATGACGTCGCGGCCCGCTGCCTTCAACTCGGCCGCCTTGGTGGAGACGGCGATGGTCGGCGAGGGTTTTACGCGTGACAAGGTATCGGACAGGAAAGGCATTTGAACGCTCCGGCGATGCAGGCCCGTTTGCAGTTTCGGGCAGCTTCTCTTAGGGTGACGGCTTGGCTGGTTCAAGCCTTATTGGGGCGTTTGATGGCAGAGACGACAGAGGCGCGATTGAAACGCATGGCGATGCGGTCTTGGCGGCGGGGCACCAAGGAAATGGATTTGATCCTTGGACCGTTTGCCGATGCGCATTTGGGCGCGATGGGGGAGGATCAGCTGGCATTGTATGACGTGCTGTTGGACGAGAATGATCAGGATTTGCTGCCGATGATGTTGGGGCAGGCGGCGGCACCTTTGGGGCTGGAAAACCTGGTGGCGGATATTGCCAGCTTTGCGCGGGCGCGGTTGCTGGGGGTGCATTCGACAGGGGATTCGGCGCGGATTTGAGACTTAATCTTCTTTAGTTTACGGAATGTTTTCTATTTGTGCTGATTCTGCCCCTTGATTGAACGAGGGCGGAGACGGCGAATGAGCATTCATGAAACACGGATCGACGGGGCGCCCGCGGCGCTATTGTCGAATTATCTGGAAAGTCTGGCACTGGTGGAACGGCTGCACCGATTGCTGCTGGACGTGGTGAAGGATGAATTTGAACGGTTGGCGGTGCTGGAGATTAACTCGGTTCAGGCGTTGTTGCTGTTCAACATTGGCGACAACGAGGTGACGGCGGGCGAGTTGAAATCGCGGGGTTACTATCAGGGCAGCAACGTCAGCTATAACCTGAAAAAGCTGGTCGATCTGGGCTACATGCACCATCAGCGGTCTGATATTGACCGCCGCTCGGTGCGGGTGCGGTTGACCGAAAAGGGCCGCAAAGTGCGCGCGATGTTGAACGACTTGTTTGCGCGCCATGCCGAAAATCTGGAAAAGCGCGGGCTGATCGGGCCGAGTGCGATGGACGGTATCAACACGTCGCTGAAGCGGATGGAGCGATTCTGGACGGAACAGATCCGGTATATTTATTGATGGCTTCGGCGGGGGTTTTTGGGCTAGCGCCAAAGGTAAGCATAGCTGGCAAAATAGCCCTGCAGTTTGGCAAGGCTGCGATGCATCGGGCTGGGGTCTGGGATTGGCCCATGGATCAATCGATCAACGGCCACTTCCGGTGGGCAGGCTTTGCGGCTTAGCGGGTCAAAATAGCGTGGATAGCTGATCAGGGCGGCATGCGCGAGGCTGGTAAGGGTGAGCGGGGCGTGCTGGCGGGCTTGGTCAGCGAGGGCTTTGCGGCGGTCGGGGACTGCGCAAAGGTCGGTGGTCAGGCCCCAACCTGCGTAGAACGGTACGCCAAAGCAGGTGACGGGTTTGCCGCGCAGCAGAGCTTCGAAGCCTAAGGCGGAGGTGATGGTATAGATTTCGTCGCAGTGTGGGATGATGGTGGCGGGGTCGGTTTGGCGTAAGATGACGTCGGCGAGGCGGTTCAGCACGGCGTCGGGGATGGTGCCGGGGCGTAGGCCAGCCTCGACATCCGGATGCGGTTTGTAGATTAGAATTGCGCTTGGATTGGCGGCACGCGTGGCTTGCAGCAGGGCTAGGTTGGTGCGGATGTCGGGGGCACCAAGGCGGATTGAGGCGTCATCCTCGACCTGGCCGGGCACGAGGATGCGGTGGCCTTTGGGTAGGTTTGGCAGGGATTGAGTGCCGGAATTGTATTTTGTGACGCCGGCGTTGATCAGGGTTTCGATCAACTGTTTGGCGCGTTCGGCCCCGCCGGGGGGGAGGGGGGCGGCGATCAGGATTTCGAGGCGGCTGGGGCGGGTTGGGTCGTAGTAGATGCCAAGATCGTCGGTGACCAAACTTACGGGCGGGATCAGGTTGGCACCGAGGCCGCGTGAACGCAGGAAGCCGTCTTCGATGCGGTGGATTTTGGCGGTGGTTCTCAGGTTTTCAGGTTCTTTTCCCGCCCAGATCAACAGGCTGCGGTTTAGGGTTTCGGCAAGCTGGGTGGCCTTTTCGACGGTACTGGCAAAGCGCAGGGGCTTTTGGCCACCATAGAACGATTGCAGATGGCGGCGTTTCCAAGCGCGCATTCCGTAGGCGACATGGCCTTGATGATCATCGCGGTAGGCGCGCGTTTCGGCTTCGAGTTGATCTAAGATATCCTCGAACGTGCACAGGCGGTCGCGGCAGGGGTCATACCATGTGGGGGCAAGGATCATGGCGGCGGCGAAAAGTTGGGCGGGGGTTAGGGTCTTGGTGCGGTTGGGTAAGGGTGTGATGTCGTTGGACAGGCCCCAGCCAGCGTAGAACGGCGTGCCGAAGACGGTGGGGGTGTGGTTTTGTAGGATGGCCTCGAAGCCTAGTTGTGACGAGTCGGTGTAGACGGCGATTGCGCCTTGGAGCAGTTTTTGGGGGGAGATTGGGGCGGTTAGCAGGGTGACGTTGGGCGTGGCGTGTTGTGGGCCGAAATGGCCGGGGCGCAGGCCCAGAGTGGTTTCGGGATGGGATTTGATGATGATCGGCGTGTTGGGGTGATCGGCTTTGGCGCGAGCCAGCATGGTATTGAAGGTTGTTTGATCGGCACTGCTGGCGCGCAGTGAGGCGTCGCCGCGGGTTTGGTCGATGACCAGCACGTAACCGGGGTCCGGCACGGGGAGGGTTTGGTCATGATGATTGTATTTTGATAAGTCGAGGTATTGCAGGCGGGCGATACCAGCTTCAGCGCGGGACAGAAGGTTCGAATCATTCAATTGGCTGGAATTGAGGATGTGTTCCAGAAGGCTGGGTTTGCTGGCGTCATAGTGAACGCCGAGCGGGTCGATCAGCAAGCCAAGCGGGGCGTCGCCCATGCGGCCGGGGCGAAGGGAACGCAGAAAGGCATCTTCGACGCGGATCAGTGGCAGGTCGAGGCGGCGGGCGATTTTTTCGCCGCGTTTTGCGGTGGGGGATTGGCCCCAGACAACCACGCCGTCGGCGGGACCGGGGCGGCCCACGCGGATTTGGTGGCCGGAGAGATGAAGGATGCGGCGCAGGCGGCTTTGCGTCAGAAAGCCGCCCGAGAACGTAAAAAGCCGCCGGGGGATTGGCCCGGCAGCGGAATTGGTAACGGTTCGATCGCCGGTCAAGGCGGTGCTTATATGCCGCCGGTAGCATTGCCAATTTGGTTGGCAACGCCCGCGGTGCCGGTGAGGGCGGACAGGCTTTTTTGCCACTGAACATAGGGGGCTTCGGTGACATAGACGGTATCACCATCGCGGATCAGGAAATCGCGGGCCTCAAACATGCCAGTGGGTTGAGTGAGGTCCAGCACGTAGGCCATGCGCTGATCGCCGACCAGATCGTTGCGCCCTAGCACGGCATTGGCAATTTCGGCGGGTTCATTGCGCAGAACAAACACGCCGGTTGGATCGGCGGAGTTGGTGGACAGACCGCCTACGGTGGCAATAGCCTCAATCGCGGACATGGTTTTAGTCTCAAACTGCACGCGGTTTTGTTGGCCGGTGGCACCAAGGGCCGTGAAGGCGCGGGTATCGCGTTCAACGACAATCTGATCGCCGGCGCGCAAGGCGATGTCGAGGCTTGGGTTATCATACAGGTCTTGCAGCCAGACTTTGCCGGTATGACCGCCGCGCGTAATGCGGACGAGGGCGATGGCGGGTTCAATGGAAATGCCGCCCGCCTTGGACAGCATGGCCGCCAAAGTCCGGGTCGGCAGTTCAATTGGATAGACGCCGGGGCCGTTGATGGCACCCGCCAGCGAAACGGACGAGCCTTCGCCTGCGCCGCGCAGCACGGTAACTTGCGGATCTGGCGTTTGCGGGTCGAGCTTGCGGGTGATGGCTTGGCGTAATCCATCCGGGGTTTGACCCGCGGCGCGAATTTTGCCGGCGTAGGGGATAAAAATGTAGCCCTGACCATCGACCTGAGTTTCGTTCAACGGCGTAACCCGCTGCCCGGTGTTGCCCAAAAGCGGGTCTTCCTTGACGTTTTCAAACACCGTGATCGCCAGCGTATCACCCGGCGCGATGGTATCGGAGCCGACAAGCCCGGCATTTTCGAAATTGCTGCCGAAGCCGAACGACGGCAATACTGCGGTGGCTTGGGTAACCCTTGGGTTAACCTCGACCACGAAGGCATCGCCCTGTTTCAGGACGGAACCTGCATAAATTTCGCGCTTGGTGGGACCGGATCTTGGCAAACCGCATGACCCAAGGGCCACAATCAGCACAGCAAGGGTCAGGGCTTTCGCCCCCCTTGA
This sequence comes from uncultured Alphaproteobacteria bacterium, assembly GCA_963708425.1. Classification (GTDB taxonomy): domain Bacteria; phylum Pseudomonadota; class Alphaproteobacteria; order Rhodobacterales; family Rhodobacteraceae; genus JACMNW01. The sequence continues at coordinate 636,257 of OY970206.1, read as the reverse complement.
TAAGTTCGATTTCACTGCTCGGGCTCCTTTACTGGGCTTGCCTCAAGTTTTTTGTAAAGATACCGGCTGGTTGCGCAAAAGGCGAGCGTTCAGGTGGCGCTGCCCATTACAAGGCGCAACTGTTGCTGTGGTGCCGCGCCTTGCTGGGTCAGCGCATCATAGGGATCAGACGCCGCCAGCATCATGTCTACCACCCCTCGTAGCAGAACTCGGCGGCCACGCGATGAATAGTAGCCACCCGCGACCTGGCTGGTTTGCAGCAGATAGTGGCGAAAATCGCGGTAAGCGCGGCTGTCGGGTTTATCGGGATGGGCGAAAAAGCTGGGCAGCGGCTGGGATGAGACAAATTCGGGCTTGGAATAGACGGATGCGCCGAAGGTTTTTAGCGGCAGGCCGCGCCAAAGGGCTTGTTGGCCAGCGGTGGAATTGACCGTAACAGCCGTGGAGGCGTGGTCCAGCAGGCGCGCCAGTTTGCCGCCGCGCACAAAATGCACGCGGGCGGCAAGCCGGTGTTTGCGGGCCAGTTGGCGGATCATGCGGGCGAGGTTGACGCGGCCATCTTCCAGCGGGTGCGCCTTGAACACAAGGTGATGATGGGCAGGCGCGCCTTTGGCGAAACCTTCGATCACTTCGGCGACAAAGTCGGCCATGCTGGCGAAAGGGCTATGCATTTGAAAACTAGCGTCATGTTCCAGCTGCAGCAACGCCAGATGGTAGGGAAAGCCACCGTGACGGATGCGGAAAGTGGCGGCCATACGCTCCAACCCGTGCAGGGGCAGCAGGGCATAGCGTTTGGCATATAGCCAAAATTCCTGCGCTGCCGTCAGGCTGCGATGCGGGCGAAACGCGGGATAGCGCCGACGACCGGCCAAAACGAACGCGTGATAGATTGCCCCCCACAGCATGTGCAGACGCATATCGCCCCAATGGGCCGGGGCGGCGGCAAGATCGACATCGGTGGTCGCCAGATCATCGCGCATCATAGCGACGGACATGGTCATCAGCCGGGAATGCCCGTTGGACCCGCCGCGTTCATAGGTGACCCAATGTGGGCGAAGATAGCCTTCTTCGAATACATGCACGGTAATGCCAGCAGCGTGGGCGGCGGCGACTGCGCGGGCGTGAATTGGCCGTGTGTCGCCGTAGAGGACCAGATCGGTGACGTTGTGGGCGGTGAACAGGGTTGCGAGAGTGGCGGGCCAAGTGCCGATTGCGCCGTGAAAGGGCGTAAGTCGGGATTTGTCGGGCCAGAATGCTTGATCGCCAAGGTTGAAGCTGACGCGCCAAACGCCTGCGCCGGTGCGCTGCAACATGCGGGCCAATTGGCCGAAGAACGGACCGTGCGGGCTTTGCAGGAACAGAAAGCTGCGATGTTTGCCGGGGGTGTGCATTGGTGCCTTTGGTGGGGCCGTTCTAGTTGAGCCTAGGGTTACGGCGGTTTTTGTGCAGTGTTCAAGCAAATGCCGGGGGCTGAGGCATGATTTTATGCGGGGCTTGCGCGGGCGTCACAGGGACTTGGTGTTGCACTATGTGCATCAGAGGGCTACCAAAATACCAATGGTTTGCAATGAGGTGCGCTTTGTTCACTGGGATAATCACCGATATTGGCTGCGTGCTGGAGCTGGAGCAGCGCGGCGATATGCGCGCGCGGATCGGCACCAGCTATGACGTGAAAGGCATTGATATTGGCGCATCTATTGCCTGCGACGGGGTTTGCCTGACGGTTGTGGCGCTGGGCAACGCAGCCGGGCAGGGCTGGTTTGACGTTGAAATTTCGGCGGAAACTATGGGGGCCACGAACATTGGCCGCAATGGTTGGCAGCCAGGCAAGCGGGTTAATCTTGAGCGGGCGTTGAAGGTTGGCGATGAGTTGGGCGGGCATATTGTCTCGGGGCATGTCGATGATGTGGCCGAGGTGGTGGGGCTGCGGCCGGAGGGGGATAGTTTGCGGGTGACGTTCCGTGCGCCCGAGGCGTTGGCGAAGTTCATCGCACCGAAAGGCTCGGTCGCGCTGAACGGCACGTCTTTGACGGTGAACGAGGTGAAGGGATGCGATTTCGGTATCAATTTTATCCCGCATACACGACAGGCGACAACCTGGGGCGAGGTGGCTTTGGGCGACCGGGTGAACCTGGAGATTGACACGATGGCGCGCTATGTAGCCCGGCTGCGGGAGTGGGATTGATGGCGTTGCCGGGCCAATCTTTGCCGGGGCTGGGCCATAACCTCGGACCGACGATGGAGGCTGGCACCAGTTGGCGCAAGCATTGCTGGGGTCAGGCGCGCGAGGCGCTGTTGCCGCATCTGCCGATTGAGGTTTTGCGCGGGCGGATCAGGCGGGCGAAAGAACTCGGGTTGGAATACAAGACCTATGCGTCGGTACGGGCGGCGTCCGGGCATGATGTGGTGGCATTTCTGTTTTCATCGAATGCGTTACGGCTGCTGGGGGCGATGCCAGCATTGCCGCAAGACCGGGCGGATAAACTGGCATCACTGGTGAACTGCGGGCGGTTGGCAGTGGTGTCGGCGCCGTTGCAGCCAGAAGTGGCGTTGCAGGCGGCGCAGGGGTTGATTGAGGCGGCACATGTGGCACCGGGGGCGTTGGCCAGTTTTGCTGAAGCAAGAGCCATGATCCAAGTGGCAAAGGCCGGGCTGCCGGGCGACCGGGTTTTGCTGGTGGGGGATATGGCGCTGGAACAGGGCTGGTGTGCGGCAGGGCGGCTTGCCGGATATGTGCCCGCGGCGCGGTACTTCGCGGCAGGCTAGGCTGGGGCATCCCATATCAACGGCGCACAGGGGATGTGGGCGGATGCAGACACCGCCGCCTCTGGCGTTTGAAGGCGGGGCAGAGTAAGGGCAGGGCGAGAGTTTGCGGAGCCTGAGCGATGAGCGATGTGAAGACCGAATATTCCAACGCGATCTCGACCATCGAAGAGATCATTGATGACGCGCGCAATGGGCGCATGTTCATTCTGGTGGACCATGAGGACCGCGAGAATGAGGGCGATCTGGTGATCCCGGCACAAATGTGTACCCCGGAAGCGGTGAACTTTATGGCGATGCACGGGCGTGGGTTGATCTGCCTGACGCTGACCGGCGAGCGGATTGACCAGTTGGGGTTGCCGTTGATGGCCTCGAAGAACTCCAGCCGTCATGAGACGGCATTTACAGTGTCGATTGAGGCGCGTGAAGGGGTTTCAACCGGCATTTCGGCGGCGGATCGGGCGTTGACGGTGGCGGTGGCAATCGATCCGATGCGGTCTGGCGCGGATATTGCAACGCCGGGGCATGTGTTTCCGCTGCGGGCACGGGATGGTGGCGTTTTGGTGCGGGCCGGGCATACTGAGGCTGCAGTGGATGTCAGCCGTTTGGCGGGGTTGAACCCTTCGGGCGTGATTTGCGAGATCATGAATGAAGACGGCACGATGGCGCGGCTGCCCGATCTGGTGGCGTTTGCGCAAAAGCACAATCTGAAGATTGGCACGATTTCAGACCTGATTTCCTATCGCCGCCGTCACGACAATATGGTCGGCGAAACAGTGGTGAAGCCTGTCACCTCGGCCTATGGCGGCGATTGGCTGATGCGGGTATTTACCGACGACATTCAAGGTGCCGAACATGTGGTGTTGTCGAAGGGTGATCTAACGTCACCGGCCCCGGTTCTGGTGCGGATGCACGCGATGAACCCGATGGAAGATGTGTTGGGCATTGGCCCGCACCATGCTGGTGAATTGGCCAATGCAATGCGGTTGATCGCAGCCGAGGGGCGCGGCGTGGTGGTGTTGCTGCGCGATACGGCGATGAAGCTGGTGATGGACGGTGAAGCGTCACCGCAAACCCTGCGGCAATACGGCGTGGGGGCACAAATCTTGTCATCATTGGGGTTGAGCGAGATTACCCTTGTCACCAATTCGAAGGCTCCCAAAGTTGTGGGGCTTGATGCGTACGGCCTGACTATCACCGGCACCCGCGCGATCACGGAAGGATAGGCTATGGCTGCCAATGAGAACCACTACACGCTGCCGCTGCCAAAATTTGACAAGCCGGTAAAGCTGCTGATCGTCGTTGCGCCCTATTACCGCGATATTGCGGATCAGTTGATTGCCGGGGCGAAAGCGGTTGCTGCGTCTTGCGGGGCGGAGGTTGAGGTGGTGGAAGTGCCGGGTGCCTTGGAAGTGCCAACGGCGATTGCGATGGCGGAGCGGTTGGCCGAGTTTGACGGCTATGTGGCGCTGGGCTGCATCATTCGCGGCGAGACGACGCATTATGATACGGTGTGCAATGACAGCAGCCGGGCGTTGTCTTTGCTGGGGTTGCAGGGGGCGTGCATCGGCAACGGCATTCTGACGGTTGAAAACATGGCCCAAGCGGCGGTTCGGGCCGAGGCGGCGGGCCAGAACAAAGGCGGCGGGGCGGCGGCTGCAGCCTTGCATCTGGTCGCATTGTCGCGCCGTTGGGTAGGCAAGACCAAGGGCATCGGATTTCGCCCATGAAAAGCCCGGATCAGCGTGAGTTGAAGAAACAGATGAAATCGGCGTCGCGCCTATATGCGGTGCAGGCGTTGTTTCAGATGGAATCCAGCGGCCAGACTGTCGAAGACGTGGTGCGCGAGTTTGAGACACACCGGTTTGGTGCGATCTATGACGGCGACGAGATGGCCGAAGGCGATGTTGATCACTTTCGTGCTGTCGTTGGCCATGCCGTCAACTGGCAGGCGAAAATTGATCAGCTGACCGACCGGGCCTTGGTGGCGAAATGGCCGATAGACCGGATCGACCCGGTTTTGCGCGCGCTGTTCCGTGCCGCGGGCGGCGAACTGGTGGAAATGCCGACGCCGCCGAAGGTTGTGATCACGGAATATGTCGATGTGGCGAAGGCGTTTTTCCCCGAGGGGAAAGAGGCCAAGTTCGTGAACGCCGTGCTGGACCATATGGCGCATGAGGCCAAGCCAACGGCGTTTTAATACCGGTATGATATCCCTTTAGGGTGTGGGTGAAGCATAAACTCGGGTCGTGCGGGTGTAGCCGCTTGGGTGTAAAGCCCCGATTTATAGCCTTTAGCTTATAGGCAAGCTCAACATTTTTGTATCAGTTTTGTGACATCACGCCCATCGGGCCTTGTCATGAAAGCTTAAGATATGAATTTCGCAGTCCTACTAGACCACCCGAACGCCGAGCCGATCTGGCGGATCTGCATCAATATTCTGGCAATGCTGGTGTTGATTTTTTGGCTGTACTATCGGCGGTATCGCGACAAGGAACTGACCACCACCGCGTCGATGTTCAACATCTTTACGTTCGCGGTTTTGTCGGTGCTGTCGAACGTAGACTTCTCGGTGGCGGCGGGTTTTGGGCTGTTTGCCATTCTGTCGCTGTTCAGTTTGCGGTCTGAAGCAATCAGCAAGATCGAGATCACGTATTTCTTCGGTGCAATTGCGCTGGCAGTCATCACATCGGTGCAGGGAACGTCCTTGCAATTTGTAGCGGGCACTGCGGCGTTGGTGTTGGTGGGCGCTTGGATCATGGATCACCCACGGATGCTGCGGACGGCGGACAGCATCAGAATCATACTGGACAAGATCGACGCCCACGCGCTTTCGGACCGGGAAACCATGCGTGCAGAATTGTCGGCGCGGCTTGGGGTTGAAGTGAAGTCGTACCGGATATCGTCGCTGAACTATGTCAACGATTTGGCCAATATTCAGGTTTTTTTCAACGTAGCTGATCGGAAAGTACGATGACCTACTCCATTCCCATGGGCCAGTTCGCGGACTTTGCCCAGACTTTCACCAATCGGTTTGACGCGATCAGTCTGGATCGGTTGAACGCCCGGGCGGCAATGCTGGAGAGGCTGGATAACAAATACATCGTCGCGCGCGGGGTGCTGGAAGAGGCGGCGGAGCCTTTGGCGGCAGAGTTTGACGTGCTTGATATTGCCGGGGTTCGCACCTTTGCCTACGACACCTGTTATTTCGACGATGCTGATCTGCGCAGCTATTACGACCACCATCAGGGGCGCAGGCAGCGGTGCAAAGTGCGGGTGCGCAATTACCGCGATGCGGGGATATCGTTTGTCGAGGTCAAGTTGAAGGACAAGCGCGGTGCCACGATCAAGCGGCGACTGCCCAATCAGAGCGACCAGTTTGACGCGTTGGATGATAGCGCGTTGGCGCATGTGGATGGGTCTTATCGGGGGCTTTATGGCAAGGCGCTTGAAGCCGAACTGCGGCCCGTCATCGAAATGAGCTATCGTCGCATGACGCTTGTGGCCAAAGAAGGCGGCGAGCGGATGACGATTGACTGCGACATTGTGTTTCGTGCCGGCAATCAGGTTCGAGCGGTTTCGCCCGAGTTGTTCGTGGTTGAAACCAAATCGGCGCGCGGCAATGGGCTGGCGGACAAGGTGCTGCGGGCGCTGCACGAGCATCCGGTGCCGGGATGTTCGAAATACTGTGTCGGGATGGCAGCGCTGGAACAGGTGAGGCTGATCAACCATTTCCTGCCAGCGATGCGGCGGCTTGGAGTAATGCCGAAGCGGCCAAACGACGTGCGTCCTGCAGCCGCGCCGGAACATTTTGTGGCAAGGCGGGCGCTGGAGTTGGAGGCTGCAATGTGACGGAAACCGCAGCAGCCGTGTAGGCGTGAATTTCCCGAGAGCCTGAGTGTTCAGGTTGGTCGCCAGATACCAAGGCCGGAACCAAGGCAGAGCCAGCTCCCTCGGAGATGCTTATCGGCCACTGGAAAAGGGCCTCGCACGAGAAGAGCAGTAACCGTCAATAGGGAACATAGGGCGGCGGGGGCGCTGACGCAAGGATTCTGCGAGAGGGATTTTAGGGTGGGCTTGCGGCGGGGTTGCGCGATGTTCACCTTTGGTTCATATTTGCGCGATGGATGACGCGCGCAGTGATCTTTTTGGTCTTGCAAGGCTGACGCCCGGTCAGCGCTTGGCGCGTGGCGTTTGTCGACATCTGAGCGGGCATGGCTTTGTGACGGTTGAGGAATTGGTGCCTTCGCCGGGGCTGCGGGTGGATGTCATGGCGCTGGGCCCCAAGGGTGAGATTTGGGTGGTGGAATGCAAATCGGGTCGCGCCGATTACATGACTGATCGCAAGTGGAACGGCTATCTGGAATGGTGTGATCGGTTTTTCTGGGCGGTGGATGCCGATTTTCCAACTGATCTGTTGCCTGACGGCACCGGGCTGATTTTGGCCGATGCCTATGATGCCGAGATCATGCGCATGGGGCCGAATACGCCGGTGGCACCGGCGCGGCGCAAGGCGATGGTGCAAGGATTTGCCCGGCACGCGGCGTTGCGGCTGCAAGCACTGCGCGACCCCGGGTTTAGCGTTTTCTCGGTTTAGGATTGCCTGCGGACATGGCACGCGCAGCCACGGCAGCGGCGCGCAGTTCTTCAGCAATCTCGTCTGCTTCTTCGGGATCGAAGTCTAATGGCAGGTCAATGCCGCCTTCAGCCTCGATGTAAATGCGGACCATGCCGAGGTTGGTTGGGCCGATCTGGATGTTGGCGGCAAGATCGCTTTGTTTGTCGATGCCCATGGTCGGCCCTTTCATCGCGTTGGTGTCTTGGCCTAACGCCGAATGGCCGCGCTTTCAAGCCTGCTGGATACCAAGTCTGCCTAGATTTGGAGGCAAATTCGTGGCATGATGCTCTTGCAATCTGAATGATGCAGGTCTAAATCGCAGGCTGGCGCCGCGTTAGCTCAGTTGGTTAGAGCACTAGATTGTGGATCTAGGGGTCCCCCGTTCGAGCCGGGGACGTGGTACCATCCTTTTCCTGACATTGCTGTAGAGCAGCCGATTTGCGCGATCGCGGGTCTTGGCCTTGGCATGCAGGTTCGGTAGGGTGACCGTCCTTGCAATTTAAGGCCATATCCGATGACCCCCGAACAAACCCGCCGCATTGCCCAATTGATTGCCACCGACATTGCCGCGCGGGCGGATCAGGTGAATGCCGCAGTGGCGTTGCTGGATGAAGGGTCAACTGTGCCGTTCATCGCGCGTTATCGGAAGGAAGCAACTGGGGGGTTGGACGATACACAGCTGCGCAGGCTGGCGGAACGGTTGGAGTATTTACGCGAATTGGAGACGCGGCGGATGGCGGTGTTGGACAGCATCCGCGGGCAGGGCGTGTTGACCGATGCGCTGGAGGCGGGGATTGCCAGGGCGGTGACGAAGGCCGAATTGGAAGACCTGTATCTGCCATTCAAACCCAAACGCCGGACCAAGGCGATGATTGCGCGGGAAAATGGCTTGGGGCCACTGGCGGACATGCTTTTGGCGGACCGGTCGCGCGATCCTGCAGCGGTGGCGGCGGGGTTTGTGACCGAGGCCGTGCCGGATGTGAAGGCGGCGCTGGAGGGCGCGCGCGATATCATTGCCGAAGGGCTGGCCGAGGATGCGGGACTGCTGGCGCGGTTGCGGGCGCACATGAAGGCGGAGGCGCGTCTGGTGTCTTCGGTAGTGGCAGGGAAAGAGGCGGAAGGGGCGAAGTTTTCCGACTATTTCGCGCATTCGGAGGCTTACGGGAAGGCTGCGGGGCACCGGGTTTTGGCGATGCTGCGCGGGCGGAACGAGGGGTTTTTGTCGCTTGATCTGGAAGTTGAAGCGGATGCTGCGCGGGGTACAAGCGTGGCGGAGCGGATGTGTGCGGCGCAGTTGCGGGTCGGTAGTGCGTTGCCGGGCGATGTTTGGTTGCGGGATGCGGCAAGCTGGGCGTGGCGGGTGAAGTTGAAAACCACGCTGGGGCTTGACCTGATGGGCGATATCCGGGATCGAGCCGAGGCCGAGGCGATTGCAGTATTTGCCCGCAATTTGAAGGATTTGCTGCTGGCGGCACCTGCGGGCGGCAAAGTGACCCTGGGGGTTGATCCGGGCATTCGGACGGGCTGCAAGATTGCCGTCATTGATGCGACCGGCAAGGTGGTGGACCATGCGACGATCTATCCATTCCAGCCGAAGAATGATGTGCGTGGGGCGCAGGTGGAACTGGCGCGGTTGATCCGAGCGCATGGGGTTGGGTTGATTGCGATTGGCAATGGCACGGCTTCGCGGGAGTCGGAAAAGCTGGTGGCGGATGTTTTGGCGGCTTTGCCGGGGGATGCGCCCAAGCCCGCTAAGGTGATCGTATCCGAGGCGGGCGCGTCGGTGTATTCGGCGTCGGAACTGGCGGCGCGGGAGTTTCCCGATCTGGATGTGTCGATCCGGGGGGCGGTGTCCATTGCGCGGCGGCTGCAGGACCCGTTGGCGGAATTGGTGAAGATTGAACCGAAGGCGATTGGCGTCGGGCAGTATCAGCATGACGTTGATCAGCATCGGTTGGGGCGGTCGTTGGAGGCGGTGGTAGAGGATGCGGTGAACGCGGTGGGGGTGGATTTGAACACGGCGTCAAGCCCGCTGCTGGCGCGGGTGTCGGGTTTAGGGCCGGGACTGGCCGCGGCGATTGTCAGCCACCGCGACGCAAATGGGCCGTTCGCGTCGCGTCGCGCGTTGCTAAAAGTTGCGCGGTTGGGGCCGAAGGCGTTTGAACAGGCGGCGGGGTTTTTGCGCATTGCAGGTGGGGCGGAGCCGCTGGATGCAAGTTCGGTGCACCCGGAAGCCTATGATCTGGCGCGGAAAATCGTGGCGGCTTGCGGGCGGGATTTGCGCAGCGTTATGGCCGATCCGGCGATGCTGCGACAGTTGGAGCCCGGCGATTTCACCGATGCGCGGTTTGGCCTGCCGACGGTGAAGGACATTCTGCTGGAGCTGGAAAAGCCGGGGCGCGACCCACGGCCCAGTTTCAAGACGGCGACATTTGCAGCGGGGATCGAGGAAATTCGCGATCTGAAGCCGGGAATGATGCTGGAGGGGACAGTGACCAACGTGGCCGCGTTTGGCGCGTTTGTCGATATTGGCGTGCATCAGGATGGTTTGGTGCATGTGAGCCAGTTGGCGGATAAGTTTGTGCGCGACCCGCATGAGGTCGTGAAGGCGGGCGACGTGGTGATGGTGCGGGTGGTTGAGGTGGATGCGGCGAGAAAACGCATCGGGTTGTCGATGAAATCGGACACGTCTGAGGCACGGGAGCGGGTTGCGGAACGGGCGCCTTTGCCGCCTAAGGGCAAGCCGGGGCCCTCGGTGGCGGCCCCTGTCGTGCAGGCGTCTGGCAATGCGTTTGAGGCTTTGCGGGGCAAGTTCGGGCGCGACTGAGGGCGGTGAAGAAAAATTCTTGAGTAAGAATTTTCAGACAGAAGGGGGGCTGTCTGCCCCCCTCGCCGCAAGGCGGCTCACCCCCTGAGGATATTTTGGCAAATGCGAATTGGCAGTGGTGTCAGTGGGTTGGCATGGTTTCGTTGGCACCGATCCGAGCGGCAATGAAGGCGGGCAGGGCTTCGCAATTTGCGGCCAGTGCCTCGAGTTTGGGGTAGGCGCCGGGGCGGAACGCTTCTTGCAGGCGCAGGTTCATGTAGCCGATGGTGCAGGCGATCATGACATCGGCGTGGCTGAGAGTGAGGCCGCAATACCATGGCGCGTTGCTGTGGGTTTCAAGATGGGTCAGGCCTGATGCCAATTGGCCTTGGCACCGTGATACCCAGTCGTAGCTGATGTGAAGCGGCGGGTGGTAGTGGCGTTCGTAAACTACCGCGGCGGCTTTCTCGAGGCAGCCTTGCGCCAGTGCGGTGGCTTGCAGGATGCGGCGTCGATTAGGGCCTGTTGGCGGTATCAGGGCGCGGGCGGGGCCGACCACTTCATCAAGGTGATCGAGGATGGCGGCACTGTCGATCAGCACGTCGCCGTCATCAAGAATAAGCGCCGGGATGCGGGTCAGGGGGCTGATCTTGGCAATCTCTGCCGCATCGCCAAAGATCGACCTGGTGTCGCGGGTGAACGGCATACCGTAATGATGCAGCACGATGCCGACGCGGCGGGTGACGGGGCTGTCGAACTGGCCGACCAGGATCATGTGGCGGAGCCTCCTACTGTCAGCCCGCCAATCATCAAGGTTGGCTGGCCGACGCCGACGGGCACCCATTGGCCTGCTTTGCCACAGTTGCCGATCCCGGGGTCGAGGGCAAGGTCGTTGCCGATGGCGCGGATTTGTTTCAGGGCGGTGGCACCATCGCCGATCAGGGTGGCACCTTTGACCGCCTCGCCGACCACGCCGTTGCGGACGCGGTAGGCTTCGGTGCAGGAGAACACAAACTTGCCGTTGGTTATATCGACCTGCCCGCCACCAAAGCCGACGGCGTAGATGCCGTCTTTGAGGGAGCCTACGATGCTTGCGGGGTCATCGTTGCCACCCAGCATATAGGTGTTGGTCATGCGCGGCATTGGGCTGTGCTGAAAGCTTTCGCGCCGACCGTTGCCGGTGGCGGGCACGCCCATCAGCCGCGCGTTTTGGCGATCTTGCATGTAGCCGACCAGAATGCCGTCTTCGATCAGCACGTTGCGCTGCGACGGAGTGCCCTCGTCATCAAAGCTGATAGAGCCGCGGCGGTCGGGCATGGTGCCGTCATCCAGCACGGTCACACCGGGGGCGGCGATGCGGGTGCCCATCAGGCCGCAGAAGGCCGAGGTTTGTTTGCGGTTGAAATCGCCTTCCAGCCCGTGACCGATGGCTTCGTGCAACAGGATACCGGGCCAGCCGGGGCCGAGAACCACATCCATTGTGCCAGCGGGCGCGGGGACGGCGTCGAGGTTGACGAGGGCGATGCGCAGGGCCTCGCGGGCCACACCCTGCCAGTGGTTGGGTTCCATCAGGCGGGCGAGGCCGTAGCGGCCACCGCCACCCGTGCCGCCGCTTTCCCGGCGACCGTTTTGTTCGACGATGACAGAGATGGAAATGCGCGCCATGGGGCGGATATCGGCAAGGCGCAGGCCTTCGGGGCGCAGAATTTCAACCTCTTGGATGCCAGCGGCCATCGAGGCGGAGACTTGCACGACACGCGGGTCGAGGGCGCGAGCGTAGGCGTCAATCTCGCGCAGGGTATCGATTTTGATGGCGAAGGTGGCGTCGGCCATTGGGTTGGCGTCGGTGTAAAGGTGCTGATTGGTGCCCTTGGGTGAAGGGGCAAGCGTGCCACCACCGGACCCGACCGCAAGACGGGCGGTTTCGGCGGCACGGCGCAGGGCGTGTTCAGCAATGTCGGTGGAATGGGCGTAGCCTGCGACCTCTCCCCTGACCGCGCGCAGGCCGAAACCTTGGCTTGCGTCATAGCTGGCGGTTTTGATGCGACCGTCATCCAGCATGATGCCTTCGGAGCGTTTGCGTTCTAAAAACAGCTCGCCGTCGTCGGCACCGGCTGTGGCTTCGCGCAGTATTGCAAGGGCAGTTGCTTCATCAAGGTTCGTCTCAAACGGGCGAAACGGGGCGTCAGAGGTGGGGCCGGTCATGATTTCGTCCTTTGATGAGGTCTGATGGCGTCTCTTTGCCGCAACTCTTTTGCTTGTCGCCAGCCCTTTAATATGGTTTCACCGGGGCCAGAAACAACGGGATTCTGCCCAAAGACTGGGCATGTCTATCGGGCGGCGGAAATGCGGCCCCTAGCGCGGGAATAGAACATGCGGCTTTCGACCTTTTTGAACGGTTTTGCAACGGCAACTTCGGCGGCCTTGCTGGCAACGGCAAGTGCGGCACAGCAAACGCTGGAGATCGTCGGGCGTCCCGTTGATACGGCCATGGGATTTCAGCCAGCGGCGACCTTGAATGCGCGCGAGGTGCATGACCTTGACTATATGTTGTTGGTCATCATCACGGTTATTACCGTTTTTGTGACCGGGCTGCTGCTGTGGGTTATGTTCCGCTATAGCGCCAAGCGCAATCCGAAGCCTGCCAGCTTTACCCATAATTCGCCGCTTGAAGTGGCTTGGACGATCATTCCGATTGTCATTCTGGTGTTCATCGGTGCGTTTTCGCTGCCGGTGCTGTTTAGCCAGATGGAGCCGCCGAAAGCCGATCTGGTGGTGAAGGCGACGGGCAACCAGTGGTACTGGAGCTATGAATACCCGGAGGCAGGGGTGACATTCGACAGCTTCCTGATCGGCAGCGGCAAGGTAATGAACGCCGAGGTCGAGGCCGAACTGGTGGCTGCGGGCTATACCAAGGACGAGTTCTTGTTGGCGACGGATACCGCGATGGTTATTCCGGTGAACAAGAACATCGTCGTACAATTGGTTGGTGCCGACGTAATCCATGGCTGGATGATGCCAGCCTTGGGCGTACATTCGTCGGCGGTGCCAGGACGCTTGAACGAAGTGTGGTTCAATGCTGACCGCGAAGGCGTTTACTTTGGCCAGTGTTCGGCGCTTTGCGGCAAGGACCATGCCTATATGCCGATCACGGTGAAAGTGGTCAGTCAGGCGGCATATGATGCGTGGCTGGAAAAGGCAAAAGGTGGCGATGTCGTGCTGAGTGCGACCGAGGCATCTGCGCCGTTGATGGTGGCTGCAGCCGACTAAGCCGTTTCCTCGCAATCGGCGGGGAAGCGTTAGGGATTGTCATGCGGCGAGCAGGTTGAGCGCGCCGTGGCTTACCAAGGAACTGGACTGCACGATGACCGATACTCGGATCAACGACTTGGCCGGCGAGCCGGGTTTTGGCGATTATGTGCAGCTGCTAAAGCCGCGCGTGATGTCTTTGGTGGTGTTTACGGCGTTGGTCGGGCTGCTGGTTGCGCCGGTTTCCGTGCATCCGTTTGTGGCAATTGTCTCGATCCTGTTCATTGCCCTTGGGGCCGGGGCGTCAGGCGCGCTGAATATGTGGTGGGACGCCGACATTGATGGGCTGATGAAGCGCACCAAGGGCAGGCCTATTCCGTCAGGGCGCGTGACACCGGGCGAGGCTTTGGGCCTTGGCATGGCTTTGTCGGGCATTTCGATCGTGATGCTGGGCTTGGCGGCGAATTTCGTCGCGGCGGGGCTGCTGGCGTTTACCATCTTCTTTTACGTCGTGGTCTATTCGATGTGGCTGAAACGGCTGACGCCGCAGAACATCGTGATTGGTGGGGCGGCGGGGGCGTTTCCGCCGATGATCGGTTGGGCTGTCGCAACGGGCGGGGTTTCGATTGAATCGGCGCTGATGTTTGCCTTGATCTTCATGTGGACGCCGCCGCATTTCTGGGCTTTGGCGCTGTTCATGAAGACTGACTATTCGGATGCGAAGGTGCCGATGCTGACGGTGACGCATGGGCGGCGGGCAACGCGGGCGCATATTCTGGTTTATACGATTTTGCTGGCCCCGGTGGGGATTGCGGCTGCGTTCACATCCATCGGTGGGCCGTTTACCTTAGCGGCGGCGGTGCTGTTGAACGGCTGGTTCCTGATCGGGGCCTGGCGGATATGGCAGCGTGACGAAGTGCAGGCCGAAGCTGATAAGTATCGCGTCGAAAAAGCTGTGTTCCGGTTCTCGCTATATTACCTGTTCCTGCATTTTGCGGCGTTCTTGGCGGACGCGGCATTGCGCCCCTACGGCATTGGAGGCTGGTAATGTCATTTCGCCCGGACCACGAGATTTACAAACGCCGCTTTGGCCGCAACCTTGGGGTCGGGCTGCTGCTTGCGCTGTTCGTGGCGCTGGTGTTCGGCTTGACGGTTGTGAAGGTGTTGGCGATTGGCGAGAAGGGCGGCTTTGACGGCGTCGTGCGCCAGGAAACAACGCCTGAGGTGAAGGCACCATGACACCGGCACCCGGCACGCGAAAAACGGCGTTGATGCTGGTGGGCGTCGTGCTGACCATGGCGTCTTTGTCGTTTGCGGCAGTGCCGTTCTATGATTGGTTCTGCAAGGTGACTGGCTTTGGCGGCACCACGTCGGTGGCCGAGGCGGCACCCGAACAGATTTTGGACCAGACGATCACAGTGCGCTTTGACGCCTCGCTGGAGGCGGGAATGCCGTGGGACTTCAAACCGGTCGAACGGCAGATGACCCTGAAGATCGGCGAGACGGGACTTGCGTTTTTCGAGGCGCGTAACCCGACCGACCGGGTGGTGGCGGGCACCGCAAGCTACAACGTTTTCCCCTATTCGGCAGGCGGATATTTTAGCAAGATTGACTGCTTCTGCTTTGAGATGCAGGTGTTGCAACCGGGCGAGACGGTACAGATGCCGGTCAGTTTCTTTGTAGATCCGGCGATTGCCGACGATCCAGAGGGAAAATACGTTTCCGAGATCACGCTATCTTACACTTTTCATGAAACAGAGCTGCCCGAAGAACAAGCAGCACTTGCCCCGGCGAAAGCTGGCGCTGTAAACTGAAGAAAACGAAGGAACACCACACCATGGCCCACGCCAAGAACCACGACTACCACATTCTGCCGCCGTCGATCTGGCCGTTTCTTGGCGCGTTGGGCGGTTTTGCCATGCTGCTGGGTGCGGTGCTTTGGATGCATGGGTCAGGCCCGTGGCTTGGTCTGATCGGGTTTGCTGTGGTGCTGTACGTGATGTTCGCGTGGTGGTCGGAAGTGGTGAACGAGGCGCATGTCGGTGATCACACGCCCGTGGTCAGCATTGGGCTGCGCTATGGGTTCATCTTGTTCATCATGTCGGAAGTGATGTTCTTTTCGGCGTGGTTCTGGACGTTCTTCAAACATGCGCTGTATCCGATGGGGCCGCAAAGCCCGGTGATTGATGGTGTTTGGCCGCCAGCGGGGATTGAGACGTTCGATCCGTGGCACTTGCCGCTGATCAACACGCTGATCCTGCTGTGTTCGGGGGCTGCGGCAACTTGGGCCCACCATGCTTTGGTGCATGAAAACAACCGCAAGGATATGGTCAACGGCCTGATCTTGGCGATTGTTCTGGGGGCGTTCTTCACGCTGTTCCAGGCCTATGAGTACAGCCATGCGGCATTTGGGTTCGCGGGCAACATCTATGGCGCGTCATTCTTTATGGCGACCGGGTTCCATGGCTTTCATGTGCTGATTGGCACGATTTTCCTGACGGTTTGCCTGTTTCGGGTGCTGAAGGGGCATTTCACCCCGGAACGCCATATCGGTTTTGAAGCGGCAGCCTGGTATTGGCATTTTGTTGATGTGGTTTGGCTGTTCCTGTTCGCAGCCATTTACGTTTGGGGCCAGTAAGCCTGCTTTGCCGGGGCCAACACCCCGGTGGTTGTTGTTGGGCGTAGCTGGTTATTTGAGTGGAGCGAATGATGCTGCGCCTGATTTTTCCGTTGCTTTTGGGCTTTGTCGGGGCGGGCGTGCTGGTTGGCCTAGGCGTCTGGCAGTTACAGCGGCTGGAATGGAAAACCGGCGTGATTGCGCAGATTGAGGCAAAGATCAGCGCAGCACCCGTGGCATTGCCCGGCTCGGTGACGCCGGAGGCCGACAAATATCTGCCGGTTACAGTAACGGGAAGGTTGCTTGGACCGGAGGCGCGTGTTCTGACTGCCTTGACGGAAGCGGGGCCCGGACTTCGGTTTATTGGCGCCTTTGAAGAGGTAGGGTCGGGGCGCAAAATTCTGGTTGATCTGGGGTTCGTGGCCGATGTTGACCGCGACTTTGTTCGACCGACGACGCCTTTCACCATCACAGGAAACGTACACTGGCCGGAAGAGGTTGACAGCTTCACGCCAGAGCCTGAGCTGTTGAAAGAATTCTGGTTCGCGCGTGATGTCGACCGCATGGCGAATGTGCTGCGCACTGAACCGGTTCTGGTGGTGGCAAAATCGATTGATCCGGCAATTCCGGCGGCAACACCGTTGCCGGTGGATATTGCCAGCATTCCGAATGACCATCTGAACTATGCGATCACTTGGTTTTCATTGGCTGTTGTGTGGCTGGGGATGACAGCGCTGCTGGTGTGGCGTATCAGGCGACGGACAGTGTGAGCTGAGGAAATAATGCGTTACATCTCGACCCGCGGCACAGCGCCGGTTCTTAGCTTTGGCGAAGCGATGATGACGGGCCTCGCGCGCGACGGCGGGCTTTATGTGCCGGAAACGGTGCCGGTGTTTGGCCATGGTGAAATTGCCGCGATGGCTGGGCAAAGCTACGAAGAGATTGCGTTTCAGGTGATGTGGCCGTTTCTGGGCGACACATTCGGGGATGACGAATTTCGCGGGCTGATCGCCAAGGCCTATGCAGGCTTTGGTCATGCCGCCCGCGCGCCGCTGGTGCAGATTGGTGCGAACCATTTCTTGCTGGAGCTGTTCCACGGCCCAACCCTGGCGTTCAAAGACTTTGCGATGCAGTTGATCGGCCAGATGATGCAGGCGGCGTTGGCGAAAACCGGCGCGCGGATCACGATTGTGGGGGCCACGTCGGGCGATACCGGATCGGCGGCGATGGAGGCGTTTCGCGGGTTGCCGAACGTTGATCTGGTCATCTTGTACCCGCATGGCCGCATATCCGAAGTGCAGCGCCGCCAGATGACCACGCCGTCCGAGGCAAACGTTCATGCGCTGGCGATGGACGGCGATTTTGACGATGCCCAAGCCCGCGTGAAAGACATGTTCAATGATTTTGCCTTTCGTGATGGGGTGCGGCTGGCGGGGGTGAACAGCATCAATTGGGCGCGGGTTTTGGCGCAGGTGGTGTATTACTTCAGCGCCGCCGTGTCTTTGGGTGCCCCGCACCGCATGGTCAGCTTTACCGTGCCGACGGGCAATTTTGGTGACATTTTCGCGGGCTATATCGCGCGCAAAATGGGGCTGCCGATCGACCGGTTGGTGATTGCCACCAACCAGAATGACATTCTGCACCGTGCCATCAGCACCGGCGATTATGTGATGGACGGCGTGCGTGCGTCAATCAGCCCGTCGATGGATATTCAGGTATCATCGAACTTTGAGCGGGCGTTGTTCGATGCCTATGGTCGCGATGGCGCGGCGGTTACGGCACTTATGGGCGAAGTGGGCAAAGGCGGTTTTCACATCAGCCGAGGCGCGCTGGAATTTTTGCGTACCACCTTCACCTCGGGTCGCTGTTCCGAGGATGAAACCCGCGCTGCAATCAGGCATTTGTACGCAACGACTGGCGAAGTTTTGTGCCCGCATTCTGCCGTTGGCGTGCATGTCGCTGGTGCCCATCTGGGGGCCACCCCGATGATCACACTGGCCACCGCGCATCCGGCGAAATTTCCCGATGCAGTCGAGGCGGCGATGGGTGTGCGGCCCGGCTTGCCTGAACGCATGGCTGATCTCTATACTCGTGCCGAACGCGTGACCCGCGTGCCGAATGATCTGGGGGCCCTGCAGGCCCTTATCCGTGAAAGGATTACTCATTGACGCTTCGCCTTGATACGCTGCCCAATGGGTTTCGCATTGTCACCGAACATATGCCGGGGCTGCTGTCAGCATCCGTCGGCATTTGGGTGACGGCGGGCGGGCGGCACGAACGCGCCGAGCAAAATGGCATCGCGCATTTTCTGGAGCATATGGCGTTCAAAGGCACCAAAAAACGGTCAGCACTGCGAATTGCCGAGGAAATTGAAGACGTTGGCGGGTACATCAACGCCTACACGTCGAAGGAAATGACCGCTTATTACGCGCGGGTCTTGTCCGCTGATGTGGCGTTGGCGCTGGATGTCATCTCTGACATCGTGCTGAACCCGGTGTTCGATGAACGCGAGATCGAGGTGGAACGCCATGTGATCTTGCAGGAGATCGGGCAGGCAATGGACACGCCGGACGACATTATTTTCGATTGGCTGCAAGAGGCCAGCTACCCGGATCAGCCGTTTGGCCGCACCATTTTGGGGCCAGCAGAACGGGTGTCGGGCTTTACCCGCGATGACCTGACGCGCTTTGTGGCCGAACATTACGGACCGGATCAGATGATCCTGTCTGCGGCAGGCGGCGTTGATCACGATGCAATTGTCGCCCAGGCGACTGAGGTTTTCGGCGGGTTGAAGCCCGTCGGTGCACCGAATGTGCAGGTCGCGGCCTTTGGCGGGCTGGAGCGGCGCGAGGTAAAAGATCTGGAGCAGGTGCATTTCGCACTGGCGTTTGAATCGCCCAATTACCGTGCGCCGGACGTGTATGCGGCGCAGATTTATGCCACGGCATTGGGGGGCGGCATGTCCAGCCGCCTGTTCCAGAAAATTCGCGAAGAACGCGGGCTGTGCTATTCGATTTTTGCCCAAAGCGGCGCGTATGAAGACACCGGGCAGATCACCATCTACGCGGGCACGTCCGAGGACGAGATAACCGATTTGATGCAGCTGACGGTAGATGAGCTGAAGCGTGCCGCGGATGATATGTCGGATGCTGAAGTGGCGCGGGCGCGGGCGCAACTGAAAGCCGGGTTGTTGATGGGGCTTGAAAGCCCCTCCAGCCGGGCGGAACGTCTGGCGCGCTTGTTGGCAATTTGGGGTCGGGTACCCGACGTGGAAGAGGCCGTGCAGCGCATTGATGCGGTTGGCACATCGGACGTGCGCCGCTATGCTGGCGAAATGGCGCAAGCGCGGGCGGCCCTTGCCCTGTACGGCCCCGTGACATCTGCGCCGGGGCTGGAGGCGATGCGCAAAAGTCTGCTGGCCTGATGTTGCTGGCATTGCGCCGCAAAGTTCGGGTCGAGGCGGACCGTATCACCCTGCGCCTGCCGCAGCACGGCGATTGGCACGCTTGGTCAACCCTGCGCAGCGACAGCGCGGATTTTCTGCGCCCGTGGGAACCGGTCTGGGCGCATGACCATCTGTCGCGCCGCGCCTTTACCAACCGGGTTTATTGGGCGAACCGTGCCGAAAGCCAAGGCACCGCGCTGCCGCTATTGATGTTTCGGCGGGAAGATAACGCGCTTTTGGGGGCGATCACGCTGGACAACATTCGCCGTGGGCCCGCGCAGGCAGGCACGCTTGGCTATTGGATTGGCGCTGCCCACGCCCGAAAGGGATACATGCGTGAGGCGATCGAGGCGGTGGTTCACCATGCGTTTGTGCAACTGGACCTAAGCCGGATAGAGGCTGCTTGCCTGCCAGGCAATGCGGCATCGCGCGGTGTCCTGGAAAAGACCGGCTTCAAATACGAAGGCGTGGCACAAAGCTATTTGCAGATCAGCGGGCGCTGGCGCAACCATGTGCTATACGCCAATCTGCGGTCTGATCGGCGTGGGAAGACGGAAACGGGGTAGGAAATTGGCATGTTAAATCCCGCCGAAGCCGTCTTTGCCGCTCATCTTGGATCACTTTTGCCTGACGGCCGAATTGGCGCGCCAGAGCCGCGCCACTTGGAAGAGCCGCGTGGTCGTTTGATTGGCCATGGCGGCGTTCTGGCACGGCCCCAGACAGTGGACGAGGTGGCAACTGTGGTGCGTGCGTGCAGTGCAGCGCGCGTTGGCATCGTGCCGTGGGGGGGCGGGACGGGGCTTGTTGGCGGGCAGTTGATGCCGCATGGGGCTACGCCGGTGATCTTGTCGTTGGAGCGGATGACGGCGCTCCGCGCGGTTTATCCATCGGAAAATGTGCTGATTGCCGAGGCAGGGACGATCTTGGCCGACGTGCAGGCAGCGGCATCGGCGGTGGACCGGCTGTTCCCGCTGTCACTGGCGTCGGAAGGGTCGGCGCGCATTGGCGGCACACTTGCGACCAATGCGGGTGGCGTGAACGTGCTGCGCTATGGCAATGCACGCGATCTGTGTCTGGGGCTCGAGGCGGTACTGCCGGATGGGTCGATATGGCACGGGCTGAAGCGGCTGCGCAAAGACAACACCGGGTATGATTTGCGTAACCTCTTGATTGGATCAGAAGGTACGTTGGGGGTGATTACGGCCGCCAGTTTGCGACTGTTTCCAGTGCCTGCCGAACAGGGGGCGGCGCTGATGGTGGTGCCGGGACCAGCGGCGGCGTTGGAATTTCTGGCCTTGGCGGGGGATCGACTGGGCGGGGGCATATCGGCGTTCGAGTTGATCGGGCGGCAGGGGCTGCAGTTTCTGGCCGAAACAATGCCGGAGGTGCGGCAGCCTTTCGCGGCGATGCCGGACTGGGTGGTGTTGATTGATCTGGGTCTGGGGGCGGGGCAATCGGTGCCAGGGGCGCTGGCGGGGTTGTTTGAAGTGGCACTGGAACGCGGATTGGTCAGCGACGGCGTGATTGCCGGATCGGTTGCCGAGCGGGCGCAGTTCTGGGTGCTGCGCGACGCGATCCCACTGGCGAACCGCAAGATCGGGGCGATTTCATCGCATGATATCTCGCTGCCGCTAGGCGAGATTGCCGATTTCATCCCGCGTGCCGAGGTGGCTTTGGCAGCGTTGGGGGATTGGCGGATCAATTGTTTTGGTCATCTGGGCGATGGCAATCTGCACTATAACGTGTTCCCAATAAAGGGAAAAACCCGAGATGAGTATGAGGATCGGCGCGAAGCGATAAAGAATTGTGTGCATGATTTGGTGCATGCTGCTGGCGGATCAGTCAGTGCGGAACATGGCATCGGGCGTCTGAAGGTGGGTGATCTGGAACGCTATAGTGACCCGGCGAAACTGGCGGCTATGCGGGCGATCAAGGCCGCACTGGACCCGGTTGGCATCATGAATCCCGGTGCCGTTCTGCGTGCGACCTAATCGGGGGTGCCACCCTTGGGGCCATTTAGGCCCCGGCGAGCGGCGTTGCCACGGGATGCGGCACCGTTCCGAATTTGCCCCACCGGGGTGAACCGGCGGGGCTGGGGTCGAAGTGGGTCACGTGGTGCAAGCAGCGTGCCATCAGATTGGGGTGCAACCTGATGGGACCATGCTTAGAGTGATTCCGTTAAGAAATGGTTCAGGAGGAGTGGGGCGAAGTTCGGACGACGGGTCTTCGCAACCGATAACGCGTCCATCGACTAGGGGGTGGTCGGATGACGCCTTTCTTGGTGAGGTTCGACTGCGTGGCCAGCGCCGGGCTGGATATTTTTACAGATACGAAATAGGCATGTAAGCAATGGGTTAGAGGCCTTCGAAGGCGCAAAGGGCGTGGACGTCCATACCCATCGCCTCAAGTCGTTTGCGACCCCCAAGATCGGGCAGATCGACGACAAAGGCGCAACCGACAACCTCGCCGCCCAGTCGTTCAATGAGGCGGATGCCAGCTTCGGCAGTGCCGCCGGTGGCCAGAAGATCATCAACGACGAGCACTTTTTCACCGGGCTGCAGCGCGTCATCATGCACTTCGACCACCGCCTCACCATATTCCAACGTATAGGATTGCGCGATGGTGCGACCCGGCAGCTTGCCCTTTTTGCGGATCGGCACAAAGCCGGTGGACAGTTGGTGGGCCACAGCACCACCAAGGATGAAACCGCGTGCTTCAAGGCCCGCGACCTTGTCGATCCGAAGGCCGGCATAAGGGGTTAGCAACTGATCGATGGCCATTCTGAAACCGCGGGCGTCGGCGAAAAGCGTGGTGACATCGCGAAACAAGATACCTTCGTGCGGGAAATCGACGATGGTACGGATGTAGTCTTTGACGGTTTTCTTCATGATTTCAGAGCTTTCTGGCGATCAGGGATAATGGCGACGCAGAGCCATGACATCTTGTCTGCCGAGCCGCGTCAACTGATTGCTGGTTTCAGAGAAGATCGAGCGGCTTTGATAGTACGATCCGCCAATATCAGTCAGCAGGCCCATGGTTTGGGTCACTTCTTCCAGCATGATCGAGGCAACTTCGTCGGGATCGACATCGGTGCCGAATACAATCGCGCCCTCTATCAAACTAAGATCACCGCGCCACCACAGTTGCGCTTTAGCCGCTTCGATGATTTGGCCATCAAGCGGATCGAGGCCGGTGCCAATGATCTTTTCACCTTCGACAATGTCCAGAAGATGAATTCCAACATCCGGAATTGTCGATAATTCGGAGCGGGTTAGGCGAAGATTGGCACCTGCTGCATTAACTTCGGAAATGGCCACCTCAAGGGCTCTGTCGATAGTCTGCACCAGGTGTGGTGGGTAGCCGTCAGCGACTTGAACGATGCCAACTGAGACGTCTTGGGCGTCTGCCGGCGACCAGCGGACGATGTCTTTTTGACAACTGCCGGAACCCGGGGCGGCGCAGGCGACGAGGCGGTAGAAATCATCGTCTGACAGGCGGGTGTCGGTGGACAGGTATTCTTGGGCTTGAAGCGGTGACGCCAGCAGGCAGAGGGCGATGGCAAGCTTCATAGAACCCTCCGCGCGATGGCATCGAGGCGGGCAAGCACGGCCGGATCGCGTTTGTCGGGGGCGGTCATCAGGGCATGTTCCAAGGCGCGGTCGCAGCCGTGTGGGCAGGGGGGGCGGGTGCGATCCAGAAAAGTTGGAAGTTTGGAAATCATAGACTTTCCGCTTGAGGAATTGGCTGTAAGTGTCTGAATAACTTGAGAGACATCAACGGCGCTGTGAGCTTCGTGCCAACAGTCAAAATCAGTTACCATGGCGACGGAGGCGTAGCAAAGTTCGGCTTCGCGCGCCAGTTTCGCCTCAGGCATGCCGGTCATGCCGATGACATCGCAACCCCATGATCGATACAGCCGGGATTCGGCGAGGGTGGAGAATTGCGGGCCTTCCATGGCGAGGTATGTGCCGCCCTGATGCACGCGAATTCCGGCAGAACTGGCGGCTTCTGCGCAGGTGGATGACAGGCGCGGGCAGGTTGGATGCGCCACTGACACATGGGCGACGCAGCCTGGGCCGAAGAACGATTTTTCGCGTCCGAAGGTGCGGTCAATGTATTGATCTACAATGACAAAATCACCAGGCGCGTAGTCCGCCCGCAGCGAGCCAACAGCGGAAACTGCGACCACGTCGGTGACGCCAAGCCGCTTTAGCGCATCGATATTGGCTCGGTACGGCACGGTTGTGGGAGTATGAATATGACCGCGTCCGTGACGGGGCAGGAAGGCGATCGGCAGACCACCAAGACGGCCCACCAGCACCTCGTCGGAGGGCTGGCCCCATGGCGATTTGACCTTCACCCATGATGCGCCTTCGAGGCCGTCGATCTGGTAGATGCCAGAGCCGCCAATGACGCCGATTATGGTTTGCATGGGGAGACTCCGGGGTTGTTCGGCGGCGAGTTTAGGGGGCGGAAATGGCGGCGAACAGCGGTATGTTGTGCGTACACCCCCTGTACACCCCATGTGCAGACGGTTTTCTTGGGGAGGAGCATATCGCCACTATTGCTGAAACCTGATTTGCAGGGCGAGATAGTCGGGCGGCTGATCAGGAAACGGGGCGCAGGATGATGCGAATTTTGGAGGCGGCGAAGTGCCTGCTTGATGTGTGCCCGAGGCCGCGCCATTTCTGGCGGACTGGCCCAGCGGTCAGGAGCGCCGGGTTTGCCTGCCCGGGCAATTGCCAGTTTGCGAGTGGTTGGGGCAACTGGACGTTCGCATGCCGTTGGTGGCGGCGATTGTTGCCGAGGCGGAGAGGCTGGCGTGGCGGCAGACCTACGGTGCTGCCGATTTTGGCGAGGCGTTTTTGCGCGGCTATGGGTGGAGTGAGTTTATCGGTCTGCGTGGCCCGATTCCCAGCGACGATTTGGCCTGCGGGGTGTTGTTACTGGGGCCCGGGGTGATCTATCCGGCCCATGCGCATCAGGCGGAAGAGATTTATGTGCCTATTTCGGGCGTGGCGGAGTGGCAGCAGGGGAGCAGGGAGTTTGCCCCGGTAACGCCGGGCGCGGTGATCCATCATGCGCCGTGGGTGCCGCATGCGATCCGGTGTGGGAGTGATCCGTTGCTGGCGCTGTATCTGTGGCGCGGCGGTGATCTGGCAGCGAAGTCGGTGATCTTGGGTTAGCGATCAGTTAATCGTGCGGCCTGTCCATTGCCACGACCTCCCGCACCACCGTGTAATCCTTATACCCCAGCCTTGCGACGGGGTTGAACCTTGTCACATTGAGGCGGCCATCGACCAAGCAGTCGTCCGAGATCTGGATGCCGGTGACGGTGCCCAGGATCAGGTAGTTGTCGGGACCGTCGAGCGGGATGATTTGCGTCATGCGGCATTCCAGCACGGCGGGGGAGGCGGCGACGAAAGCGCAGCGGATGGTTTGGCATTCGGCGCGCTGCAGTCCGGCGCTTGTGAATTCGTCGGTGCCGAGGGGGAGTTTGGCGGAGGTCTGGTTCATCGGCTCCATCAAGGCTTCGGATACGATGTTGACGGCGAAGACACCGGTTTCGCGGATGTTGGTCAGGCTGTCCTTGACGCCGTTTGAGGCGAACATGACTTGGGGCGGGTTGGAGGCGACGGCGTTGAAGAAGGAATAGGGGGCCAGGTTGTCGCCCCTGTGGCCGCGGGTGGAAATCCAGCCGATTGGGCGGGGGGTGACAATGGCGTAGAACGGGCTGTGAGGCAGGCCGTGGCCGTCTTCGGGTTTGTAGAACATGGGTGCCTCACATCTGCGTTTGAACCTGACGTATCCGCGTGTTAGGCGCGATTCCAGAAGATTCGTCGCAAGTGAGGGCGCGCCCTTTGTACCATCTGGAAGAAGAAACCGAAGCCGATTGGTGGGAGGTGGAGGCGCTTTATGACCTGTGCTTTGCACCGGGTCGGACGGCGCTTTCCAGTTACCGTTTGCGCGACGGGGTGGCGACGGTGGCAGCGCTGTGCGGCGTGTTGCGCGATGAGGATGGCACATTGGCAGCGGCAATCCGGTATTGGCCTGCCGAAGTGGGCGAGCATGATATTCTGCTGCTGGGGCCAATTGCTGTGCATCCGACGCGGCAGGGTGAAGGGTTGGGTGGGCTGCTGATCCACGAAAGTCTGGCTGAAGCGCGGCGTTTGGGTTGGGAACGGGTACTTTTGGTGGGCGACGCGCCGTATTATGCGCGCTTTGGCTTTAGCAGGTTGAACGGGGTGGAAATGCCGCCGCCAACCAACCCGGACCGGGTTTTGGGATTGGCGTTGAAAAAGGACGCTTGGGTTGGGGTAACGGGTTTGGTTCGCAAGGCGGCGGGGACTGTGGGCGCGTAGGGGCGGGGCCTGAGCGGGGTGCTTTAGGCCCCGGCGAGGTGTCACAAGGCCAGAAATGCGGCGATTTTTGCGATGATCTGGGCATGCACTGCGTCACGGTTGGTGCCTGCAGGATCGGTGCAGATGGGGTAATCCTGTTCCTCGGCAAGGATGGCTGCGCCATTTTCAGTGCAGGTCAGAAGGGCAGTGAAATGGCTTGCCTGGGCAATCTCGACCACTTCGGCTTGCGGGGCGAGGGTGACAAAGCCACTACCCTCGACGCGCGTATCGGTGGCGAAAAGGCGGTCATCGCCTGAGCCGAGGCCGATCAGCAGTGTGTCGGCCAGCAGGGTTGCTGCATCTTGCGCGGTCAGGCCCCACGTTAGGCCCGCGTCGATGCCGATGACCTTTGAGATGCGCGGATCGTGGTAATCGGCATTCCACTTTTCGGCGTCGCGGCTGGCCAGAGTGACGCCCGCCTTGGCCAGATCGCTGCAATG
The DNA here is from genome assembly GCA_963708425.1 of uncultured Alphaproteobacteria bacterium. Lineage (GTDB taxonomy): Bacteria > Pseudomonadota > Alphaproteobacteria > Rhodobacterales > Rhodobacteraceae > JACMNW01. The sequence continues at coordinate 609,918 of OY970206.1, read as the reverse complement.
ACTGGATCGGTCGCCAACCGCGTCACAATGGGCGGCGTAACCCGCAAGGTTGCCGCGCAGGCCGCCCACAGAAAGCGCCGTCCGGCCGCCATAGGAAAAACCGGCGGCGGAAATGCGCGTCTGATCAATCAGCGGGCCAAAGACCGGATCAGCCAGCAGGGCATCGGTGGCCGCCCCAAGATCGGCGACGCGGGTCCAGTGATTGAGGCCGCGGTCGATGTCAAAATCGCTGGTGGTTGAACCGGGGTGGTTAACGGCAATGACGATGGCACCTTTTTCGGCCAACCCGGCTGCAAGCCACGCCATGGAGCGGTTGTTGCCACCCAGCCCATGCGACAGCAGCACCAAAGGATGCTTGCCTGCCAGCGGGGGTGCGTCTTCGCGTGCTTCGACACCAAGAAAGACGGGGTTCCTGGCATAGGTGATCGGTGCGCCGCCTTCGGCTGCCGGATACCAGATGGCGGCCTCGATTGCACCCGGCGCGTGGTCTGCGGGCAGGGCGCGTTGAGTAAGGCCTGGGGGCTCGGCACAAGCGGCGGTAGAGATCAGCAAGACGGTGAGCAGGGGAATCAATCGGGTCATCATATCCTCATCAGGTTGGTTGCGAATGAGGGTTGGGTGGCGGAAAGCAGGCCGATCTTGCGACCTAAAACCAGTTTTCGGTCGCCTGAAACCGGTTTTGGGACTATTCGGGCGAAAGATATGGAGCCGCGATGCCCGAGTTCTTGATGCCTGCTTTCCCGATACCCGTCTTTGCGGCCGCAGTGCTTGTGTGGTTTCTTGTGCGGGCTACGGTGCGGCGCGAAGGGCCGGGGGTGTTTCTGGCGCTACTGGCGCTGTGCGCGGGGCAGGCGCTGATTACGGCGCTTTCGATGCATTACGGGCAGGTTTGGGCGGGCTTGTTGCGTCCAGTCACGGCAGCGGCCATTCCGGCGCTGGCTTGGGTGGCGTTTATTACAACGGCAGTGCGACAGGCCGAGCTGCGGGATCTGGCGCATCTTATCGGGCCAGCTTTTGTGGGGTTTTGCAGGCTGTTCACCCCCGTTGCCTTGGATATTGTCATTCCCGCGCTGTTTCTGGGCTACGGCGTGGCGATCCTGTTGGTCTTGCGGCGCGGGGCGGACGGGTTGCCGCGTCTTGCCCTTGGCGCGGGCGAGCGGCCGACCCATCTGTGGCGCGCTGTGGCTTGGGCGTTGATTGGATCGGCGGTCAGCGATGCGGCGATTGTTGCAGCACAGGTGGCGGGCGCAGGCGATCTGGTGCCTTGGATCGTGTCGGTCGCGTCTTCGCTGACGCTGGTGTTGGTGGGTGGGCTGGCTTTGGCCCCAGATTTGCAGCCAGACGCGCCCAATGCCCCAGAACCGGACCTAGAGGAGGCTGCTGCCGAGGCGGACGTGCTGCAGCGCTTGGGCCAGATGATGACGGCTGAGCGCCTGTATCTGGACCCAGAACTGACGCTTAACCGCTTGTCGCGCCGACTGCGGGTGCCGGCCAAGCGGCTATCTGAGGCGATCAATCGCCATTCGGGGGGGAATGCTGCCCGCTATATTAACGGATTTCGTGTCGAGGCCGCCTGCGCCTTGCTAAAGCAGGGCGATAGCGTAACCGAGGCGATGCTGGCATCGGGGTTCAACACGAAGTCGAACTTCAACCGCGAGTTTCTGCGTGTCATCCGACAATCGCCCACAGCATGGCGCGCAAGCAATGTCTTGCGCTTGCCCGGCAGTACCCCCACATTCAGGCCATGACAAACATGCTTCCCATGCCGCTGTCGGATGTTGATTTGGACGTGTCCGGCTTTGCGGTGCGGTATCGGCGAGCCAATGGGCCGTTGATGGCGTTGATGAACCGCATTGGCGGGTCGCTTGAGACGCAATTGAAGGTGTTGCCGAAGGGACTGCGTGACCAGATCGTGGTGGTAACGGCGGCGGCGCTAAGTCGGGCGATGGATCTGGCGGCGTATGGCGCCAATGCGCCGAATTTCGGGCGGCGTGGGCCGATGGCGATGGCAATGGCATCGGGGGCTGCGGGTGGGGTCGGCGGTTTGGCAACGGCATTGGCGGAATTGCCGGTGACGATCACCATCATTTTGCATTCGATCCGGCAGGCGGCTGTGGCGAACGGGTTTGATCCCGACACGCCGTCTATTCGGGCAGAATGTCTGGCGGTATTTGGCGCGGGTAGCCCGCTATCGGGGGATGACGGGGTCAATACCTCGTTTCTGGGGGCGCGGCTGGCGGTGACCGGGCCTGCGCTGCAATCCTTGATCGCCAAGATAGCGCCCCGGCTTGCGGCGGCGCTGGGGCCAAAGCTGTTCGCGCAATCGGTGCCGCTGCTGGGGGCTGTTGCCGGGGCCGGGTTGAACGCAGCCTATATCAATTACTACCGCGAGATTGCCGAGATCAGGTTTGGCTTGCTGCGGTTGGCCGAACGCCATGGGGCGGAAACTGTTATGGTGGCGTTTCAGCAGGCAACGCTGCCTGCGGCCATTTTGAAGGCATAAGGCCGGGATCGCAGGCTGCCTTGCGGCTTCCTATTTGTAAGAATACTCACCGTGCGACCTGACCTGATGCGCGGTCATTCGGCCTGCTGCGATAACCAATCCATCATGGCGGGGCGGACGGATTCGGCACCGCCATCGCGGGCTTCGCGGATGACGGCGCGCACGTCGTTCAGGTTGACGCGGCGCAGCAGGGCCTTGACTGGACCGATGGATGCGGGGCGCATCGACAAGGCGCGGATGCCGAGGGCCGCAAAACAGAGCGCTTCGATCGGGCGACCCGCGTCTTCACCACAGAACGATAACGGCGTGTTCGAGGCGGCGCAGCGGGCGACGATATGTTCAAGAAAATTGAGGAAGCTGGCATTCAGCGTGTCGTAACGGCGACGGACGCGTTCGTTTTCGCGGTCGGCGGCGAAGAAGAACTGCTTGAGGTCGTTGCCGCCGATGGACACGAAATCGGTGAGGTCAAAGAAAGCCTGTGGCGCGTAGGCAAGGCTGGGGGTTTCCATCATGGTGCCGATTTCGACGGTTGACGGCACGGGGTGACCAAGGCTGCGTTCGCGGTGAATTTCGCGCAAGACGTGGCTGCGGGCCTCGGTGAATTCGCCCATTTCGCTGATCAGCGGGAACATCACGGTCAGCGGGCGGCCGTTCGCGGCGCGGATCAGGGCTTGCAGCTGCATCCGCATGACGCCGGGCTTATCAAGCCCGACCCGCACGGCGCGCCACCCCATGGCGGGGTTTGGCTCGTCGTTCGGCTTCATGTAGGGCAGTACTTTATCCGACCCGATATCCAGCGTGCGGAAGGCGACGCGGCGGCCTTTGGCGGCATCCAGCACGCGTGCGTAAAGTTTGGCCAGCTCATCGCGCTTTGGCATCTGGTTGCGGACGAGGAACTGCAATTCGGTGCGAAACAGGCCGACGCCCTCGGCACCGGAGCCTTCGAGGCTGGGCAGATCGGCCATCAGGCCAGCGTTCATGTAGAGCGTGGTCACAGTGCCGCACAGCGATTGGGCGGGCAGGCCCTTCAGCGAGGCATAGCGTTCTTGCGCCTTGGCCTGCATCGCGATTTTGTCGCGAAAGGCGCGGGCGACGGTTTCTTCCGGGCGCAGGTGCACGATGCCCTGATCGCCGTCAACCATGATGTGATCGCCGTTCAGCGCCTCTTGCGTGATGCGGCCTGCGTTGATGACCAAGGGAATGGCCAGCGCGCGGGCGACGATGGCGGCATGGCTGCCGACCGAGCCTTCTTCCAGCACGACACCGCGCAGTTTGCGGCCATATTCCAGCAATTCACCGGGGCCGATATTGCGGGCGATCAACACCGGGTTTTCCGGCATTTCTGCCCCGGTGTCTGACCCTTGCCCAGTCAGGATGCGCAAAAGGCGGTTCGACAGATCATCCAGATCATGCAGGCGGTCACGCAGATAGGCGTCTGGCACCTGTTCAAGCCGGGCGCGGGTGGCGGATTGTTCTTTTTCAACCGCCGCTTCGGCAGACAGGCCAAGGGCGATGTCATCTTCCATGCGGCGCAGCCAGCCGCGCGAATGGGCGAACATTCGGTACGCCTCAAGCACTTGTTTTTGCTCTTTGTCCAGGCTTTCGGCGGCCAAAAGATCATCGACTGAAACGCGCAATTTGCCGACCGCCTCGCGGATGCGGTCAATTTCGGTGAGCGGGTCATCGGCGACCGGGTTGGTGACGACAACGCGCGGCTCGTGCAGCCAGACATGGCCTTCGGCAGCACCTTCCTGACCAGTGCTGCCGCGGATCATCACCGATTGTTTGTGCAGGGCACCCATGGCCGCGCCTTCGCCAGCGAATGCACCAAGTTCGGTCATTTCGGCCAGCACCATGGCGACCACATCCAGCGCGTCCATTTCGTCTTCTGAAAACGCGCGGGCAGCTTTGGATTGCACCACCAGCACGCCCAGCTTTTCGCCCACGCGTTGGATCGGCATGCCGAGGAAAGACGAATATAATTCTTCCCCGGTTTCGGGCATGAAGCGGAAGCCTTTTTCCGCTGGGGCATTGGGGGTGTTGATTGGCAGACCGGACCGAGCGACGCGACCAACCAGACCTTCGCCGAGTTTCAGGCGAGTTTTGTGGACGGAGCCTTTCTTGAGGCCTTCGGTCGCGCAGAGTTCCAGCGTGTCGGCGTCGCGGAACAAGTAGATCGAGCACACTTCGGTGCGCATCGAATCCGCGATCAGATGCGTGATGCGGTCAAGCCGTTCCTGGCCTTGCCCGGCAGTGCCAAGGGTATCGCGCAAGCGGCGAAGAAGCTTGCGGCTGTCACTTTCGCTGCGATCTGCCATGCTGTCCCTTCTTTTTTCCGGCCCGTCCAAGCTATAGGCGAGTTAATGTGCGAAGGGGAACCTCGATTGTGGTGTTCGCCGGCTTTTCGCGGCAGAACGGGTGAGCCGGTCTAGCGGGCGCTGCGCAGCTCTGCACCAGATGCGGCGCGGCGGCTGACAATCGCGGGCGCTTTGCCGATCAGACTGTCATCGGCGAGGGCACCAACCATGAACAGCGCGAAGTCTGTCCGCCGGGTCCGGTTTAACGCAAGAATGGGGTCGCCGACATGTTCGGCCCAAAGCGGCAGACCTTCGCTTTCGCCTTCCTCCAGATCGCTGCCGCGCACCACGGTCCATTTGCGCTGCGACGCGAAGATGGTGTCACAAGCGCGGACCTGATCATCCAGATCGGCGAAGCGAAATAGGCGGGCGATTGGGCCGAACAGGGCGACCTGCGTGCGAAGCAACCACGAATAGCGGTCCTTGCCGTCTCGGCTGATGTGCCAGCCGCAGGAGAAGACCAACCGCGCGTCCTTGGGGGCAAAGTTCAGCACCGCCTGCGCGGTGTTGGTGGCATAACCCGTCACACCCCAGGGCACGAGGACGCAGAGTACTCCATCGCAGCCCGCGACCGCCTTTTCCATAACCGTGCGGTCATCGGTACGGCCGGGGAATAACGTGATGCGGTCTTTGTAGGCCGCCAGTTTCGCGACGCTTTCGGGACGGCAGACGCCGCGCACCTCATATCCGGCGGCAAGGGCGTGTTGCAGCATGTATCGACCGAGTTTGCCAGAGATGCCGACGATACAAATGCGTTTCATGGGGTGTCCCATTCAAGTCATGATACTGATGGTGTTTGGCGATGGGCGTGCCCTTACCGCTTTGACTTTGCCGGTGATTGCTGAGTTTGGCCATATCTATCTGTTGGGGCGCGCGTCTTCGCTAGCCCCTCTCCGGGGCGGCGAGGGGCTAAGGGAGAGGGGAAGCTGGCGTCAGGCCTTTTCCAGATCAAACGTGTCGTGCAGGGCTTGCACGGCAAGCTCCATGTATTTGCGGTCGATCAGGACTGAGATTTTGATCTCGGACGTGGCGATGACCTTGATGTTGATGTTTTCGGCGGCCAGCGCCTTGAACATAGTCGCGGCAACGCCGGCGTGGCTGCGCATGCCGATGCCGACGACGGAAACTTTGGCAACATCAGTGTCTTGCACAAGATCGACGTAAGAGATCAGGCCAGCCGCCTGCGCGTCTTCCATGGCTTTGCGGGCGCGCGGCACCTGATTGGTGGGGCAGGAGAACGTCATGTCGGTGACGGCACCGCCATTTTCAACTTCGGATATGTTCTGCACGATCATATCGACGTTGACGCCTGCGGCGGACAGCGGGCCAAAGATCGCGGCCGCGATGCCGGGGCGGTCTTGCACCTTGACCAGCGTCATTTTCGCCTCGTCGCGGGAATAGGCGACGCCAGAGACAACTTTTGATTCCATGATTTCATCCTCGTCGCAGACCAGCGTTCCAGAGTTTTCGTCAGTATCCTCAAACGAGGATAGCACGCGTAGACGCACCTTGTAGCGCATGGCAAGTTCGACCGACCGGGTTTGCAGCACTTTGGCCCCAAGCGAGGCCAATTCCAGCATTTCCTCGAACGCGATCTTTTCCAGCTTGCGGGCTTTCGGCGAAATGCGCGGGTCGGTGGTGTAGATGCCATCGACATCGGTGTAGATATCGCAGCGTTCCGCGTTGAAGGCGGCGGCGAAGGCGACGGCCGTGGTGTCTGATCCGCCACGGCCAAGGGTGGTGATGCGGTGCTCGTGGCTGACGCCTTGGAAACCCGCGACGACGGCAACTTTGAAGCCTTCGGCAAATTTCGCGTCAATATTGGTGCGCGGGATATCGATGAAGCGGGCCGAGGAATGCGCCGATGTGGTCTGGATCGGCACTTGCCAGCCCTGCCAGGACCGCGCGGCCACATCCATTTCCTGCAAGGTCAATGCCATCAGGCCAGCGGTGACATTTTCACCGCTGGAGACAACCGCATCATATTCGCGCGCATCGAACATCGGCGAGGTGCCTTCGACCCAGCCTACCAGTTCGTTGGTTTTGCCAGACATGGCCGAGACGATGACGATCACATCGTAGCCACGATCGACCTCGCGCTTGACCTTGCCGGCTGCATTCTTGATGCGTGCCAGATCGCCCACCGAAGTGCCGCCAAATTTCATCACGAGAAGCGGCATGGTATCCCCCCGCGCGCCTTGCCTACAGTCGGGCGTGTCTTATGCGGCAGTCGGACCGGGTGCAAGGTGCTTCATGAGGGTGGGGTTACAGCGCCCGCCAGCCGATGTCGCGGCGGCAGAAGCCTTCGGGCCAGTCTATTGCCTCGATCATGTCATACGCGCGGGCCCGTGCCTGCTGCAAGGTATCCCCGCGTGCCGTGATGTTCAGCACCCTGCCGCCAGTGGCGGTGATCTGGCCGTCGGTCAGGGTGGTACCTGCGTGGAAGGCCATGTGAAAGCTGTCTTCGGGCAGGGTGTCGAGGCCATTGATGACGGAGCCTTTTTGGTAGGTGCCGGGATAGCCGCCCGCGGCCATGACAACGGTTAGGGCGTGGTCATCGGCCCAGTTTACGCGCGCGTCGGCAAGCCTGCCTTCGGCACAGGCGAGCGCCAAGTCCAGAGCTTGCGCGCCGAGCCGCATCATCAGCACTTGGGTTTCGGGGTCGCCGAAGCGTGCGTTGTATTCCACGAGGCGGGCTTGGCCATTTTCGATCATCAGGCCGGCGAACAGGACACCTTGGTAGGGAGTGCCGCGTCGGGCCATTTCTTGGATCGTTGGCTCGATGATTTCGCGCATGGCGCGGGCGGCGATTTCGTCGGTCAGGCAGGGGGCGGGGGAATAGGCGCCCATGCCGCCAGTGTTGGGGCCAGTATCGCCATCGCCTACGCGTTTGTGGTCTTGAGCACTGCCGATGGGTAGGGCGTGGGTGCCGTCGGTCAGGATGAAATAGCTGGCTTCCTCGCCCGTCATGAAGTCTTCGATCACCACTTCCGCCCCGGCTGCGCCGAATTCGCCGCCGAACATGTCGTCGATGGCGGCGAGGGCCTCGGGCATTGTCATGGCGACGATCACGCCTTTGCCAGCGGCGAGGCCATCGGCCTTGATGACGATGGGGGTGCCTTTGGCGTGGACATAGGCTTTGGCGGGGGCGGGTTCGGTGAAGCGGGCGTAGGCGGCGGTGGGGGCGTTGCAGGCGTCGCAAATCTCTTTGGTGAAGGCTTTGGAGGCTTCGAGTTGGGCGGCAGCGGCGGACGGTCCGAACGTGAGCAGGCCAGCGGCGCGGGTGGCATCGGCGACACCTGCGGCAAGCGGCGCCTCGGGGCCGATCATCACGAAATCAATGGCGTTTTCTTCGCAGAATTCGACCACAACGGCCCCATCCAGAATGTTGACATCAGCGCATTCCGCCAGCATCGCGATACCCGCATTGCCGGGGGCGACGATCAACCGATCACATTTCGGGTTTTGCTTGAAGGCCCAAGCCAGTGCATGTTCACGCCCGCCAGAACCGAGGATCAGGATATTCATGGGCGGGCCTCTTGGCTTTGAATGCTCCTGCGCATAACCTGAGATGAGATGGGTCACAAGGAACGGCGATGTTTATTGGCGACATAATTTTGATCGTAATTGTTGGCGCGTTGGTCGGGCTGATCGTGGCGTCGTATCTTAAGCCGAAGCGCGGCTTGACGAATTATCCCGGTACCACAGACGAAGACCGAGCAAGACTGCGCAACCAAGACAACGGCGGTGGCGTCGACGGCGGTTCTGATTGATGGATTTGATCGACGATACCCCGACCGCCCCCGGTAATAGCCCGGAATTTACCGTTTCGGAACTGTCCGGGGCGGTGAAGCGAGTGATTGAGGGGGAGTTTGGGCTGGTGCGGGTGCGGGGCGAGGTGGGGCGGGTGTCGCGTCCGGCCTCGGGGCATCTTTATTTTGCGCTGAAGGATGACCGGGCCAGTCTGGATGCGGTCAGCTGGAAGGGGCAGGTCGCCAAGATGCAGGTGCGGCCGGAGGAGGGGATGGAGGTTATTGCCACGGGCCGTATGACCACATTTCCGGGGCAGTCGAAATATCAGTTGATTGTGGAAGATGTGGTGCCTGCGGGGGCCGGCGCGTTGATGGCGATGCTGGAAAAGCGGCGGGCGGCGCTGGCGGCGGAAGGGCTGTTTGATGAGGGCCGCAAGAAGCCGCTGCCGTATTTGCCGGGGGTGATCGGGGTTGTAACCTCGCCTTCCGGGGCGGTGATCCGGGATATTTTGCACCGGCTGCGCGACAGGTTTCCGCGCCATGTGCTGATCTGGCCCGTGGCGGTGCAGGGGCAGGCATGTGCGCCAGACGTGGCGGCGGCGATCGCCGGGTTCAATGCCATCGCGCCGGGGGGGGCTATTCCGCGGCCTGATCTGATCATCGTGGCGCGGGGTGGCGGTTCGTTGGAGGATCTTTGGGGGTTCAACGAGGAAAGTGTGGTTCGGGCGGCGGCGGCCTCAGTGATCCCGCTGATTTCGGCGGTGGGGCATGAAACCGATACGACGCTGATTGATTTTGCCGCTGACAGGCGCGCGCCGACGCCGACGGCGGCTGCGGAAATGGCAGTGCCGGTGCGGATGGATTTGCTGGCAGGCTTGGATGCCGTTGGGGCCCGGCAATCGCGGGCGGTGGCGAATGCGATGGGGCAGCGGGGCCAGCGGTTGCGCGATCTGGCCCGGGCTTTGCCGCGGCTGGAGGGGCTGACAGGACAGGCGGCGCAGCGGTTTGATCTGTGGTCGGGGCGGCTTGGTGGTGCGCTGGGCATGGCGGCGTCGCGCAAGAGGGCGGATTTTGAGCGGCGTTCGGCGTTGATCAGGCCGGAAATGCTAATGTCATTGGTGCGGCAGAAGTCGGAGCGGCTGAGTGACCGGGACCGGGTGTTGCAGGCGGCGATCTTGCGCCGGATGGAGCGGGCGCGGGAAGGGGTGGCGGGTTGGGCGGCACGGCTTGCGCCGTCTTTGGGGCGGTTGATTGTTGATGCCAGCCGGAAAAGTGCGCGGGACGCTTCTGATCTAGGAGTGTTGGCGGCGCGGTTGCAGGCGGCCCCGGCGGCGCGGTTTACGGCATTGGCGGCGCGGCTGGAGGCGCTGGACCGGACGCGGCTGACGCTGGGGTATTTTGATACATTGAAGCGTGGTTATGCAGTGGTGCGGGCCGATGGGCATGTGGTGACGACGAAAGCCGGGGCGGAACAGGCGTCGGCATTGGAGTTGGAGTTTCACGATGGCCGGGTGGCGATTTCGGGTAAAGGCGGTGGGCGGCGGGGCAAGGGCAGTGAAGGTGGTGATCAGGGGAGTTTGTTTTAGGCAGTTATGTTCGGATTGTATAAGTTTGGTTGTAAATCTAAGACGACGGCCTGCCAGAAATGTTCGATAACTGATAGCTCGGTTGATGCCATCTGGTCGACCTATAAAGTCAGACGCCGACGTCTGGACCCGCGCAGCTGAGTGGGGCCGGGCTTTGAGCTACCTCAGAGAGTTCCGATCCGGGGCCGTCGCCAACAAATTCTGCGCGCACGCCGGTAGGATCGAGGTAGAAGTTCCAGCATTGCGGTGCGCCCAAGCCTTCGTAGACAAAGCAGATCAGGCCTGCATCTTCGTACCAGACGCCATCGGTGCAATCATCGCCTTTGACAGCCCAGACCACGCGGCGACCCGTCAGATATTGCTCGGCGCCGTAAACCTCGCCGCCGACAGAATAGGTCAGGGTTTTGCCGATGGAGTAGGCGTCAAATTCGGCAGAGGTCATCGGGGTTTCGGCAAGGCTTTGCGTGGCGCACAGAAGGGAGAGTGCGGCACTGGTGATTGCTGTGAAACGCATTGGCCGCTCCGTCCATTTTAGCCAGGGTGCAGTTTGCCAGACCGGGAATGGCTTGACCAGTCACAGCGACGCGATCGGCGTTTTCGGGCATTTGCCCTTCCCTCAAGCGCTCGAAGCGACTAGGTGGATGGGGCCAAATGGCGTAACAGGATGTGCGATGTCGTTCCTCAAGAAGCTGCGCGAAAAGATGTTCCGGTCTTCGGCCAAAATCGGCGAAGGGCTGGATGCTTTGGTGGCGGATGGCGCGGTGGAGGATGCTGCTGTTGCGGAGGCGGCGGTTGACGTGGCGGAGCCGGTGGCTGCTGCGATGCCGGAGCCAGTGGAGATTGCGCTTGCCCCTGTTGTCGCGCCAGCAAGTCCTGCACCGGAACCTGCGTCGCCGACGCCGGTCGAACCGAAGCCCGCGGTGGTGCGCCCAGTTGCGCCGCCGTTGGTGCCGGTTGTTGAAGCGAAGCCGGGGCTACTCGGCCGGATATTCGGGCGTGTTGCACCGGAAGAACCGCGCCGGGTGCTGGATGATGCGATGCTGGAAAGCCTGGAGGAATTGCTGATCGGGGCCGATATGGGCGTTGATACTGCGGTGCGGGTGACAGCGAATATCGCCGAGGGGCGGTTTGGCAAGCGCATTTCGACCTCGGAACTGCGGGCGGCACTGGCGACAGAGATTGCCCGCATCATGACACCGGTGGCCAAGCCGATGCCGATTTACCCGACCAAGCCGCAGGTGGTTCTGGTGGTGGGGGTGAACGGATCGGGGAAGACCACGACGATTGGCAAGCTGGCGAGCCAGTTCAAGGCGGCGGGCAAATCGGTGGTGATTGCGGCCGGCGATACCTTTCGCGCGGCGGCGGTGGAGCAGTTGCAAATCTGGGGGCAGCGGGCGGGGGTGCCTGTGCTGACGGCGCCCGAAGGGTCGGACCCGGCCAGCCTCGCGTTTGATGCAATGGGTCGGGCGCAGGAAACCGGGGCGGATTTGCTGATGATTGACACGGCGGGGCGGTTACAGAACCGGGCCGATCTGATGGAGGAATTATCCAAGATCGTGCGGGTTATCCGCAAGAAAGACCCGACCGCGCCGCACAACACGATTTTGGTGCTGGATGCGACGACGGGGCAGAACGCGCTGCTGCAGGTGGAGATTTTTCGCAAGATTGCCGATGTGTCTGGGCTGGTGATGACCAAGCTGGATGGCACGGCGAAGGGCGGCGTGCTGGTGGCGCTGGCGGATAAGTTCGGGCTGCCGATCCATGCAATTGGCGTGGGCGAGCAGATTGATGACCTGTCGCCGTTTGACCCGGACGATTTTGCCCGCGCGCTGGTTGGAATGCAGGACTAGGGTGCAGCCGGGCTATTCACCCAGTTTGCTAAGCCGTCGGGACAGGTGCCGAAAAATCCACAGGATGATGACGGCGATAACGGATGCCATGGCCCCGAGCGCGATGTTGCCAACGCCGCAGGCAAGCCCTGTTGCACCCGCCATCCACATACCGGCTCCGGTGGTCAGGCCTTTGATCTTGCCGCCTGAGGTGATGATAGACCCTGCGGCAAGGAAGGCGACGCCGGCGGTCACAGCCTCGATCAGCCGAAGCGGATCGCTGCCTTTGCCGGTGGGATCGGCCAGCATTTCGAAGGCGATCAGGGCGAACAGGCAGGCGGCCAGCGACACCAGAATATGGGTGCGCAGGCCTGCGGTTTCGGCGTTCACCTCACGCTCCACCCCGATGATGCCACCCAAGATTACGGCGGCGGTCAGGCGCAGGGCAACGATGGCCGGTGGGGTGGCATCGAAGGAACCGGAAAATTCGGCTTGGATGAGTTCGGTCAGGGTCATGCGAAATCTCTGTTCAGGGTGCGCCACCGGGCTTTGGGTGTTGGTCAACGCGCGGGGTGTGTTTCCGTTCCCGGCAATCAGCAAGGGCCGGGCAGAATGAGCCAATGGTTGGTTTCCATTGAAGGCACGCCTGCCGGGCATGATCTGGCTTTGGCATTGGCATTGATGGCGGCGGTATTGCATGCGCTGTTTGGGGCGTTGCAAAAGGGGCGGCATGATCCATGGCTATCCCGCGCTGCGATTGATGCGTGTTACGGGCTGATCGCGGCACCGTTTGCGCTGTTTGTGGTGCCTTGGCCAGAGCCGCATATGTGGCTGATCTTCGCGGGCGCGTTTATCGTGCATTGCGCCTATAAGATATTGCAAGCAATGACATATTCGCGCGGTGCCTACACGGTGGTCTATCCGGTGGTGCGTGGCACCGGGCCGGTATTTGCTGTGCTGGCGGCGGGGTTGGTGTTTGGTGAGCATTTCGCGCCCGGCCAGTGGGTTGGTGTGATGATCCTCGTTGCGGGGATCTTCGGACTGGCGGCGTGGAACCTGCGGTATGTGGTGCTGGAGCGGGACAGTCTGATCGCGGCGCTGGGCTTTGCGGTGGCGACCGGGGCGTTCGTTGCGATTTATACCACCTATGACGCCTATGGTATTCGGGCGACGGCGGACCCATTTACCTTTCTGGCATGGTTTTTCATGATTGACGGGGTGTTTATTCCGGTGGTCACCCATCGGCGCTGGCGAGCGATGACGGGGCCAGAGATCGCACCTTTGTTGCGGCGGGGCGTGATTGGGGCTTTCGTGGCGTTCTTCAGTTTCGGCGCGATCATGGTGGCGACACGTTTGGACAAGGTGGGCGAGGCGGCGGTGCTACGCGAAACCTCGACTGTGTTTGCCGGGCTGATCGGCTGGTTGATGCTGGGGGAAAAAGTCGGCGCGGTTCGGTTTTCGCTATTGGCATTGATAGCGCTAGGTGCTGTGGTTGTGAAAATGGCGGGGTAGGGTGATGGCGGAACGACGGGTCAATCCGATGATGAAACAGGTGTTGGAGCTGGGTCCGACGCTGGTGTTCTTTCTGGTCTATCTGCGGATCAAGGACAGCAGTTTCACGATTGCGGGCACGGAATATTCCGGTTTCATCGTGGCGGCGTTGATCTTTGTGCCGATTTTGCTGCTGGCGATGGGGGCGTTGTGGTGGCTGTCGGGCGCATTGAGCCGGATGCAGTTGTTCACCGCCTTCATGGTGATTTTCTTTGGTGGATTGACTGCATATTTCAACGATGAGCGGTTTTTCAAGATGAAAACCACCATCGTTTATGGCTCGATGGCGACGATCCTTGGGATTGGTTTGTTGCAGGGCCGCAGCTATCTGGAATGGGTGATCGGGTCATTCCTGCCGATGGAGCATGAAGGCTGGATGAAGCTGGCGCGACGTTTGGCGTTGATGTTTGTGGCGTTGGCGGTGGCGAATGAGGTGATCTGGCGCACGCAAACGACCGAGCTGTGGGTCAAGCTGGAGACATTCGGGATGCCTGCCGCGCTGTTCGTGTTTTTGTGGCTGCAGATCATGGCATTGCAGCGGTACATGATTGAACCGGACAGCAACGACGACGCCACCTGAGCCCGTATCAGCGTTTGCCGAACAGGATCTCTTGTGCCTTCTTGTCGGTTATGGCGGCGTTGTTGCGCTTGTCTTCAGCGACGGCTTTGCCCCTGATGAATGCCGGGCGGGCGCCAAGAGTATCTAGCCAGCGGGCGAAATGCGGTTTGTCAGCGATGTCTTGCTGCTGGCCCTTCCAGTTTTGCGCCCATGGCCAGATTGCAATGTCGGCGATTGACAGAAAATCGCCTGCTGCAAATTCGTGGTTGGCAAGCTGGCGGTCGAGTACGCCGTAAAGCCTGCCCACCTCGTTGCGGTAGCGGGCTTTGGCATAGGGCAGGTCGTTTGGCGGGTCCATCGCCGGGGCATAGGTCAGGAAATGGTGGGCTTGGCCTGCCATCGGGCCGACGCCGCCCATTTGCCACATCAGCCATTCGTCAACGGCGATGCGCTGGCGTTCGGTGGTGCCATAGAGCTTGCCGGTTTTGCGGGCGAGGTATTGCAGGACGGCGCCGGATTCGAAGATGGAAATCGGTGCGCCCTCCGGGCCATCAGGATCGACAATCGCCGGCATCCGGTTGTTAGGAGCGATCCTAAGGAAATCCGGCTTGAACTGATCCCCCGCCCCGATGTTGACCAGATGAATGCGGTAGGGCAGTGCCAATTCTTCCAGCGCTATGGTGATTTTCCAACCGTTGGGCGTAGGCCAATAGTGCAGGTCAATGGTCATGGGTGCTCCTTTTTCGGGCTTGGGGCGAGTGTCGGCCAAGCATCGCCGGTCGGCAAGGTGTGACATTGTCGTTGGCGGTTAACCCGGGCGGCGCGGACAGAATTCGTGACGTGATGATACGGCTGGCGGATGAAGCTTTGGCGCGCTGAGGCGGCAATCTGACGATGACGGTTGCTGTTATGGTTGACGGCAACGGCGAAGCGGCGTAATTCGGCTGAGTGGCGCTTTGTTACCGGATTGCGGGCCACGTTAAATATTCCGCTAAAGAGGTTCTGGGCATTGGCCCCGGCACCTTTGGTTGGCCGGGGTTTTTTTATGGCCGGGAGGCTGCGATGAGCAAAGATTGGAAAACACGCACGCAATTGGTGCATGAAGGCAGCCGTCGTAGCCAGTATGGCGAGATGGCGGAAGCGATCTTTCTGACGCAGGGCTTTGTCTATGAAACCGCCGAGGCGGCAGAGGCGCGGTTTCAAAAGGCCGGGGATGACGAGTTCATCTATGCCCGTTACGGCAACCCGACCACGCGGATGTTCGAAGACCGCATTGCGGCGATTGAGGGCACGGAAGACGCTTTTGCCACCGCCAGCGGAATGGCGGCAGTTTCGGGCGCGCTGACGGCGATGCTGCGGGCGGGGGATCAAGTGGTGTCCTCGCGCGCTTTGTTCGGGTCTTGTTTGTATGTGTTGGAGGAGGTTCTGCGGCGTTATGGGGTGCATGTCGATTTTGTCGACGGCACTGATCTGGCGGCGTGGGCGGCAGCGGTGAAGCCGGGCACCAAGGCTGTATTCTTCGAATCCATGTCGAACCCGACGCTGGAAGTGATTGATATCGAAGCGGTATCAAAGATTGCCCATGCGGTTGGGGCAATTGTGGTGGTGGACAATGTGTTTGCCACGCCGATTTTCAGCGGCGCCGTTGATCAGGGGGCGGACGTGGTGGTGTATTCGACCACCAAGCATATCGACGGTCAGGGGCGGGCCTTGGGTGGCGTAATTTGCGGCACAAAGGATTTCATCCGCAAGGTGGTGGAGCCGTACATGAAGCACACCGGCGGGTCGATGAGCCCGTTTACGGCTTGGATTATGCTGAACGGGATGGCGACACTTGATTTGCGTTGTCGGGCCATGGCGGATGCGGCGTTGGTGGTGGCAAAGGCGCTGGAGGGGCATAACGCGCTGTCACGGGTGATCTTTCCGGGGTTGGCCAGCCATCCGCAGTTTGAGCTGGTGCAGCGACAGATGGGATCGGGCGGCACACTTGTGACGTTCGACATAGCGGGCAGCAAAGAAGCCGCCTTCAAATTTATGAATGCGTTGGAGATTATCAAAATCTCCAACAACCTTGGTGATGCAAAATCCATCGTCACGCATCCGGCGACGACGACGCATCAACGGTTGCCGCAGGATCAGAAAGACCTGCTGGGGATCACTCCGGGGCTGATCCGGCTGTCGGTGGGGTTGGAGGATGCGGGCGATCTTGTGGGTGATCTGATGCAGGCGCTTGCGGTGATCTGAAATTGGTTTTTCGTACATTGCGGCGGTTTGGGGTGGATTGTTGGGGATTTGAGCCCATATTGATCTCTTGCCACTAAAGACCAAGGAAGGGGCATCGTATGACCATCCATTCAGCCGCGATTGACGCGAAACCAAGCCAAAGCGAGGCCGAAGCCGCGTTGGCGCTGCTGCGCCATTGGGCGGGCAAGGCGTCAGAGGCCGAAATTGCGGCGCTGGACCTCATGGCGGGAGTGTTGGTGGGGCAGGGGCATTCTGTGCTAAGCCGGGTCTATCCGGAAGAATTTCGGGTGGATGACGCCTACAAGCACTCGCTTCCCGACTTGCAGAACGGGCCGTCCAGCCTGATCGTCGGGTCGAAAACCCAGATTCAGCATGTGGGGATTTCAAATTTCCGGCTGCCGATCCGTTATCATACGCGGGATGCCGAGGATATGCTGCTGCAGACCTCGGTGACTGGCACAGTTAGCCTTGAGGCGGAGAAGAAGGGTATCAACATGAGCCGCATCATGCGGTCTTTCTATGCCCATTCGGAGCGGCGATTCAGTTTCGAGGTGATCGAGGCGGCGCTGGAGGATTACAAGCGCGATCTGGGCAGCTTTGATGCGCGCATCCAGATGCGGGTGTCGTTCCCGATGAAGGTGACATCGCTGCGGTCGGGGCTGGTCGGCTGGCAGTATTACGATATCGCGCTGGAACTGGTGGATAGTGGCGATACGCGCAAGAAGATCATGCATCTGGATTACGTCTATTCCAGCACGTGCCCCTGTTCGCTGGAACTGGCCGAACATGCGCGGATGACGCGGGCGCAGTTGGCCACGCCGCATTCGCAGCGGTCGGTCGCGCGGATATCGGTTGAAGTATTGCCGGGCGCGGTGCTGTGGTTTGAGGATCTGGTGGATCTGGCCCGCGCCGGGGTGCCAACGGAAACGCAAGTGATGGTGAAGCGCGAGGATGAGCAGGCGTTCGCCGAATTGAACGCGGCAAACCCGATCTTTGTGGAAGACGCGGCGCGCAGTTTTTGCGAGCAACTAAAAGGCGATGTGCGGATTGGCGACTTCCGTGTGTTGGCCAGCCATCAGGAAAGCCTGCACAGCCATGATGCGGTAAGCCTGCTGACCGAGGGGCCAACTTTTGCCGCCGAAAGCCTGGACCCAAGGTTGTTCAGCACGCTGTTCCACGTCGGCTGACCGCAGATTTCGCAGCGCGCGCATTGACGAGCGCTGCGAGCGACGGCTATTGCGTTTCAGCATGATTGATATCCGGCCCATTACCTATGTCGTCGGGCGCATCTTGATCGTGTTTGCGATCTTGATGCTGGCCCCGGCGATCATCGACTATCGCGCCGGGCTGCAAAACGGCCTCGATTTCCTGCAATGTGCGATCCTGACGGGTAGCATGGGGGCCTTGCTGGCGCTGTCGACCCAGAACTCGGTTGGGCGGGGGTTGGATACGCGGCAAGCTTATGTGCTGACGGCGGCGATCTGGGGCACGGTGCCGCTGTTTGCCGCATTGCCGTTCCATCTGGGCGCGCCGCATCTGACGCTGACGGATGCGTATTTTGAGGCGGTGTCGGGGATTACTGGCACGGGGACTACAGTGATTGTCGGTTTGGACGCCCTGTCCATTGGTACCAATTTGTGGCGCGGTTTGCTGAATTGGTTGGGTGGCCTTGGGATTGTCTTTGTCGCGATGATCTTTTTGCCGCTGATGCGGGTCGGCGGGATGCAGTATTTCCGCACCGAGGGCTTTGATACCTTTGGCAAGGCGATGCCGCGTGCCACCGATATCGCCAAGCAATTGCTGTATGTCTACGCCGGGCTGACAGTGATCTGCGGCGTGGTTTACACCGCGATTGGCATGTCGACGATTGATGCGATCGTGCATGCGATGGCGACGATCAGCACAGGCGGTTTTTCACCGTCGGACACGTCATTCAACAAATACGCGGGGGCAGGTGAATATGCCGGCGTGCTGTTCATGATTTTGGCGAGCCTGCCGTTTCTGCGCTATGTGCAGCTAGTGTCAGGTGCGCCGCTGGCGCTGTGGCGGGATGTTCAGGTGCGCGGGTATCTGCGGATTTTGGTCTGCGTTGTGGCGATTGTTACGGTCTGGCGCGTGGTCAGTTCGGAGGCGGCGGTTGAGCCCGCGTTTCGGCAGACGTTGTTCAACCTGACCTCGATCCTGTCGGGGACGGGCTTTTTTACCGGCGATTACTTCGCTTGGGGTGGGTTTGCCGTGATCATCGCCTTTGTGATCGGGCTGATCGGGGGCTGTTCTGGGTCCAGTGCGGGGGCGTTGACGGTGTTTCGGGTACAGGTTTCGATGGCGGCATTGCTGGCGCAGATTAGGTTGATCAGCAATCCGAACCGGATCAGCCCGGTCAAATACGGCGGTCGCACAGTGCAGGATGATGTGTTGAACAGCTTGATCCTGTTCATCACAGGTTACGTTCTGATCATCGGTGTGCTGACGGTGGCGATGTCGATGGTGGGGGTGGAGGTTGGGCCGGGATTGTTTGGCGTTTGGGCATCACTGGGCAATATCGGCTATCATTTTGCCCCGCTGTCGACGGAAGGCGGCACTGCCGGCGACTTTCCCGAGGCGGCGAAGTGGATTTTGATCCTTGCCATGCTGATGGGCAGGCTTGGA
Organism: uncultured Alphaproteobacteria bacterium; assembly: GCA_963708425.1. Taxonomy (GTDB): domain Bacteria; phylum Pseudomonadota; class Alphaproteobacteria; order Rhodobacterales; family Rhodobacteraceae; genus JACMNW01. The sequence continues at coordinate 590,888 of OY970206.1, read as the reverse complement.
TTGCTGGCGGTCTTGGTACTGGTGCTGCCGCGGTTCTGGCGGGCGTGAGGCCGCGTTTATTCCCAGCAGGACACCAGCACGGTCATGCCGTTGGCCAACGTTGACAGATCTTCCGGGGCCATGGCACCGCTGCGCAGTGATGGCGCCGTGGTGATGCCTTCGGTGGCGAGACGGGTGGCGATGGATGCGGCAGATGCGGCAAAGACCACATCGGCGGGCAGCAGCTTTTTGGCGTCGACAATGCGCGGTAGCAGCATACCTAGAACAGATCCCGTGCCATCAAGGATAGGCCCGCCAGCATCACCGGGGCGGGTGTCAAGCGACAGACGTTTCACGCCAGCTTCGCCGTTCAGGCCTTGCAGCGCCTCTAGCGCGCCGAAGGTCAGCACGGGGGCGGGCAGGGTGTCTTCGTACGAATAACCTGAAACCGCGATTTCAGAGCCGACCCGTTCTGGTGTGGTTTGAAATTCGGCGATTGCGGCGGGGGACAGCGCCACCCGCGGTTTGACCATGGCAAGTCCAGTGGCGGCATCGGCGAAAACCACATCGGCGTCTTTGTCGCGTTCCAGCGTGACACGGCCGCAATTCGCAACCGCCTCGACCGTCGTCAGGACAGTGCCCGTGGTATCAATGAAAAAGCCGGAGCGTGACAGTTTCGGACGCCGCACTTCGAGGCCGGACAGCAGGCCCGCGCGTGCATCAGCCGCCATCGGGGCAAGGCCAGGATCAAGCGCAGTATCGCCGGAAGATTTAAACGAGGCCTGCATGGCCGCCAAAACGCGGCCCATGCGTTCACCGTCTGCCGGATTCCAGACCAGCATGTAGCCCTTGATCAGCCCGCCCTTGATTTCGGCGTAGCTGTAGCTTTCCAGCTTGGCGCTTTTGCCGGAGATGGTGAAGGACCGCTCACCGCGGGTACGCTCGCCCTGAAACGGCACGACTTCCAGCGTTTGCAGTATGTCGTAAAGCCCGTAGAGCGAACTTTGATCGCCCGGCTGGCTGATCAGATAGACCTGCACGCCAGAGCCATCTTTTTCGGCGAAATGGACGAATGGTGGCTCGTAGTGATCGAATTTCACCAAAGCCGTTGGCAGGGTAATTTCGATGCCCGCCTCGGGTTCGATCACGGTTTGCAGGCCGAGTTCCGCCTGGGCTTGGCCATAAGCGGCTAGCAGCGTTTCGCGCTGGGTGGTGGTCAGAACGCCGGTCGGTTCGACGCCGTTATCGGTTTGCCACGTCGCCATGGAATTACGGGTGCCGGGGCCAAAATCGCCGTCGATGGTCGAGGAATAATAGCCGAACCATTGCAGGGCGGTTTGCAGCGCCTCGCGGTCTTCGCGCGGCAAGTCTGCCTCGGACCGGCGCGCTTCGGCTTTGGTTTCCTCGGGGATGAGGATGGGTTCTGGGATCGGCGCGGGTTCGACAACGGCAACCTCTGGGGTTTCAGGTGTGGGTTCGGTGGTCGCCGTGGTATCTGGGGCTATGAGTGCTGGCTGGGCGCCAACAGGCCAGAATTGCTGGCGAAAATCCGTGGTGTCGGCGATGAAGCTGTCGGCCGGAACCAGATTTTCTCGGGTCAGCTCGACCAATCGGCCCGCGCCAGCTTCGACCCCATATGGGCCCACAAGGATAGCGTACCAGCCGGATCGCAATTGAAAGCCTGCCACGTTGGGAAATGCTGACGCATAGGCGCGGGCGCGGTCTTCTGCCTCTCGCAGGGTCGGCAAAGCCTCGATCTGCACCCAGACCTGATCTTGCGCCTGCGCTGCCGGAGTGTGGGCCAATGCAACCAAAAGGCCAAGCGCGAAAAGGATCGTTCTCATCGTGTTGCCGTTCCCATCAATTTCGTCCTGCGGTCAATTTGATGTGCTTTACATCGCCGTCACATTATCTGCCAGCCCCTGCCGAGCAATGTCGAAAATTGTCCCAGTCGCAGTGGTTTTATCATCCCTGTGCACCGCCGGCACGCATTGACCCTGTGGCCGAGCTTGCCTATGGAGAAGGCGCTTTGACAATAGGTGTGCCGATGCTTGATGCCCCAGCCCTGCCTCGCAGCTTTCAGGAGATTATCCTGCGGCTGCAATCCTATTGGGCGGCTCAGGGCTGCGCCATTTTGCAGCCCTATGACATGGAAGTTGGCGCGGGCACGTTTCACCCCGGCACAACGCTGCGGTCGCTCGGCACCAAGCCTTGGGCGGCGGCCTATGTGCAGCCATCGCGCAGACCAACGGACGGGCGGTATGGCGAAAACCCGAACCGTTTGCAGCACTACTATCAGTATCAGGTCATTATCAAACCATCGCCGCCAAACCTGCAAGATCTGTATCTTGGGTCATTGGCAGCCATCGGTATTGATGCCAGCCTGCACGACATCCGCTTTGTCGAGGATGATTGGGAAAGCCCGACTTTGGGGGCCTGGGGCCTTGGCTGGGAAATATGGTGCGATGGTATGGAAGTATCGCAGTTCACCTATTTCCAACAGGTCGGTGGGCATGATTGCCATCCCATTTCGGGCGAGCTGACCTATGGGTTGGAACGTCTGGCAATGTATGTGCTGGGTGTGGATCATGTGATGGACATGCCGTTTAATGACCCGGCATCGCCTATTCCGTTGAAATACAGCGATGTTTTCTTGCAGACCGAACAGGAATACTCGCGTTGGAATTTCGATCAGGCAGATACGGCGATGCTGTTGCAGCATTTCGTTGACGCGGAAAGTGAGTGTGACCGCATCCTGATGGCACCTCAGCCCGATAAGGCTGGCCGCACTATTGTGATGGCGCATCCGGCTTACGACCAATGCATCAAGGCCTCGCATCTGTTCAACCTTCTGGATGCACGCGGGGTGATCTCAGTCACCGAACGGCAGGCCTACATTGGCCGGGTGCGGGCACTGGCCAAGCGGTGCGCCGATGCGTTTCGGGAAACCACTGCCGGGCAAGATCTGGCGGGGGCGGCTTCGTGAATGGCAAGATTATCGGAGGCTTTCTGGTGTTAAGCGGTTTGCTCGCGGGGATCGCGATTTATTGGTTGCAGGTCTATGCCTATTACGAACCGGTCAGCTTTGCGCCGGGCAATGAAATTCGGCTGACCCCGATCATTGGTCAAGTGCCCGAGGTGATTGTTGCCGATGATGTCACCGGCATTGATGCGACATCGTCGCCGCTGCGGTTTCGCGCCTGTTTCACCACGCCGCTTAGTCAGGCGATGCTGACCGAAACCTATGTGGTCTACGATACTGCAGAGCCACGGGTTGCCCCCGGTTGGTTTGATTGCTTTGATGCCGTGGCGATTGGCAAGGCGCTGGAAACCGGCGAGGCGATTGCTTTTTTGTCCGAAGCGGATATTCGCCCCGACGTTGACCGCGTTGTTGCCGTTTTTCCTGATGGCCGGGCCTATGCCTGGCATCAACTGCAAACCCCGAAAGACTAACCCATGCCCGATCTGCTGCTAGAACTGTTTTCCGAAGAAATCCCGGCGCGGATGCAGGCGCGGGCACGCGAGGATTTGCGCAAGCTGGTGACGGATGGGTTGGTCGGGGCCGGATTGACTTATGCCTCGGCGGGGGTGTTTTCGACGCCGCGGCGGTTGGTTCTGGCGATTGAGGGGCTTTCGGGGGAAAGTCGTGCCGTGCGCGAAGAACGCAAAGGCCCGAAATCAGACGCGCCGGCGGTGGCGATTGAGGGATTTTTGCGGTCTACCGGGTTGCGCCTTAAGCAGCTGGAACTGCGCGATGACAAGAAGGGGCCGGTTTTTTTCGGTGTGATTGAACGCCCCGGTCGTGCCGCGCCGGTGATTGTGGCCGAGGTTGTGGAAAGCGTTATCCGCAATTTCCCCTGGCCGAAGTCGATGCGCTGGGGAAGCGGCGCGCTGCGCTGGGTGCGGCCTTTGCATTCGATCCTGTGCATTCTGGGCGATGAGGCCGGACCGCATGTAGTGCCTTTGACAGTTGATCACCTGACGGCGGGCAATACCACTTGCGGCCATCGGTTCTTGGCACCGGCGCGCTTTGCCGTCTCGTCGATGGACGATTACACCGCCAAACTGCGCCGCGCCTTTGTGATGCTGGATACGGCTGAACGCGAGGCGCATATCTGGAATGACGCCACCAATCTGGCTTTTGCAGGCGGCATGGACGTGGTGCCGGATGCCGGGTTGTTGACCGAGGTGGCCGGGCTTGTCGAATGGCCCGTGGTGTTGATGGGGCGGATCGGCGAGGCGTTTCTGGACCTGCCGCCGGAAGTGCTGCAAACCTCGATGCGCGAACATCAGAAGTTTTTCTCGGTGCGGGCGAAGTCGGGGCGGATTGAAGGGTTTGTGACGGTTGCCAACACGGTGACCAAGGATCACGGGGCGACGATCCTTGCGGGCAACCAGAAGGTGCTGTCGGCGCGGTTGTCGGACGCCAAGTTCTTTTGGGAGAATGACCTGCGCGTGGCCAAGGCGGGCATGGGCGAGTGGCTGGATGGGCTGGCGTCAGTCACCTTCCACAACAAGCTGGGCAGCCAAGCCGACCGCGTGGCGCGGATTGCGGCACTGGCGGCTGAGATTGCACCGCTGGTGGGGGCTGATGCTGATCTTGCCGAACAAGCGGCACGTTTGGCCAAGGCCGATCTGCGATCCGCGATGGTCGGTGAGTTCCCGGAATTGCAAGGGCTGATGGGCATGTATTACGCCCGTGCTGCTGGGATGCCGGAAGCCGTAGCCCTCGCCGCCCGCGACCACTATGCGCCGCTGGGGCCGGCCGATGCGGTGCCATCGGACCCGGTATCCGTAGCCGTGGCGCTCGCCGACAAGATCGACACGCTGACCGGGTTCTGGGCGATTGATGAGAAGCCGACGGGAAGCAAGGATCCATTTGCGCTGCGGCGGGCGGCGTTGGGGGTTATTCGGTTGGTGCTGGGGAATGGGGTGAGGGTTGAGCTTAGTGCGGAATCTCTGCTGTTCTCAAGACTTTCGCGTCTTTTGATGAAGTTTGAATCCAGAGAATTTGATGTAGGTTCACCACTTTTAGAAACAATTCAGGCGATAATTCCCGACACGATTTTGGATGATGGCTCGACTCTACTTGAAGCCCGTCGTGCAGACCTAAAGAATGCGCAATTGATGGAAGATGCATACTGGGCTGATCTTTTAGATCGAAGTATGAAACACACCTCCGACCTCCTCGCCTTCTTCCACGACCGCCTCAAGGTCTATCTCCGCGATCAAGGCATCCGCCATGATGTCATCGACGCCTGCCTCGCCATGCCCGGCAATGACGACCTGACTCTGCTGGTGAAACGCGCCGAGGCCCTCGCCGCGTTTCTGAAAACAGAGGATGGCCCGAACCTGCTGCAGGGCTACAAACGGGCGTCGAGTATTCTGGCGCAGGCCGAAGCCAAGGATGGCGTTGAATATTCCTACGGCGCGAACGTCAAATTTGCCGATTGTGATGAAGAACTCGCACTGTTTGCCGCACTCGATGCGGCGGAAACGAAGATCGCCCCGGCGATGGCAGCGGAAGATTTCCCTGCTGCTATGGCCGCGATGGCCCAATTGCGCGCGCCGATTGATGCGTTTTTCACCGCTGTGCAGGTGAATGCCGACAGTGCGATGATCCGGCGCAATCGGTTAAACCTGCTGCATCGTATCCGCGCGCTCTGCGGCCAAGTTGCTGATCTGACCAAGCTGGAAGGCTGACGGGCTTCGTTTCTGCACAAATATCCTCGGGGGGTGCGGGGGGCAGACGGCCTCCCGCCCGGTGCCGTGTAACGCTTGCGTGACGCGGCAATCAAGCTATGCTGCGCGTGAACCAAAAGGTGCCGCAGTGCAGAAACTTGAGATCATCACTGATTTTGCTGAAATCACGCCCTCGGCGGCGATCACGACGGCAACGCATGGCTGGCGGGCGAAATGCTTGCAGCGGTTGGTGCGGCTTGATCTGCCGGTGCCGCGCACGGTGTCGCTGCCGGGAACAGCAGTGCGGGCGATTGCGGCAGGGCATCCGGTGGATTGTGAGGCGATACTCGGGAATTTCGGGTCAGCCCCGTTGATATCGGTGCGGCCAAGCCCGGAAAACCCGGATTGGGGCGGGCCGGGGTCCATTCTGAACATCGGCATGAATGCGGCCCGGCATAAAGTGCTCTGCGAAAGCCATGGGCAAGTGGCGGCGGATGCGCTGTATCTGCGGTTTGTACAAAGCTATGCCAGCCACGTGGCACGGCTTGAACTGGATATAGACACGTCGAAAAACGGCGGCGCGTTGCAGGCGGCCCTGCAAAGCTATGCGCGCGAAATGGACGAGCCGTTTCCCGAAGACCCTGCCAAGCAACTTGCCGAAGTGCTGCGGTCGATGGCGCGGGCGTGGGAAGGTACTTCGGCGCGGCTGTTGCGCCAAGCCAAGGGTGCGCGCGATGGGGCGGGACTCGGCCTGGTGGTGCAGGAAATGGCGCAGGGCATCGGGCGGGGCATTTCGGGGTCTGGGGTTATTCAATTCGTCGATCCAGTGACGGGCACGCCAAAGGTGATTGGGCGCTATCTGGGCCAAAGTCAGGGCCGTGATGCGCTGAAGGCGACCGAGGCGATGTATTTGACGCGGGATCCGCGCGGGCCGTCGCTGGAAGAGCTGGCACCGCACGTTTTTGCCGATTTGCAAGGCTTTGGCGCGGTGTGTCGCCAGCGGCTGCGCGAAGAAATGCAGATCGAGTTTACCGTTGATGGCGGCAAGCTGGCGGTGCTGGACGCAGTTAAGGTGGCGCGGTCATCGCGGGCCGGTTTGCGCATAGCGGTGGCGCTGGCAGATGACGGTGTGATCAGCCGGTCCGACGCGATTTTGCGGGTTGAACCGCGCGCCCTGACGGAGCTTTTACACCCGCAGGTGGACCCGCGCGGGGCCCGCGACGTGCTGGTGCGCGGTATTGCCGCCAGCCCCGGTGCGGCAACCGGGCGGATCGTGTTTTCATCTGATGCGGCGCAAGCATCTGCCGCGCGCGGCGAGCCGTGCATATTGGTGCGCCGCGAAACCGCACCCGAGGATATCCGTGGCATGCATTCGTCGGCGGCTGTGCTAACCGAACGCGGCGGCATGACCAGCCACGCGGCAGTGATCGCGCGCGGCCTTGGCCTGCCGTGCGTCGTTGGCGCATCGGACATGCGCATTGACGGGCGCGAGCGGCGGTTGGTCGCCAAGGATGGCCGGATTTTTGCCGAAGGTGATATCATCACGGTTGATGGCACGGCGGGCGAGGCGCTGGCGGGGTCTGCCGAGATGCTGGCCCCGGCGCTGGATGACCATTTCCGCAAATTGCTGTCCTGGGCAGATGCCGTGCGCGATATTGGCGTGCGCGCCAATGCCGACACGCCTGCCGATGCGCAAACCGCGCGTGACTTTGCCGCGCAAGGCATTGGCCTGTGCCGGACGGAACACATGTTCTTCGAAGAAGACCGTCTTGTCGCCATGCGCGAGATGATTTTTGCTGACACGCCGAAAGACCGTGCGGCATCGCTGGCGCGGTTGCTGCCGATGCAGCGGGATGATTTCGTGCAGTTGTTTGAAATCATGCAAGGCTTGCCGGTGTGCATTCGCCTGTTCGATCCGCCGTTGCACGAGTTTCTGCCACATTCACGCGAAGGTCTGCGCGAACTTGCCGAAGCGCTGGATCGGCCGTTGTCGGACGTGACGCGCCGGGCCGAAGCGCTGACCGAAGTGAACCCAATGCTTGGCATGCGCGGCGTGCGTCTTGGCGTGGTGCTGCCCGAGATTTACGATATGCAGGTGCAGGCGATATTCGAGGCGACGGTGGAAATCGGGCGGCGTGGCGACCCGGTGGTGCCGGAGATCATGATCCCGCTGGTATCTGCCAAGCGCGAGGTGGAACTGGTCAAGACGCGGATTGATGCAGTGGCTGCGTCGGTGCGCACAAAGGCCGGTGTCGGGTTTGATTATCGCTTGGGCGTGATGGTGGAAACGCCGCGCGCGGCGTTGCGGGCGGGCGAGATTGCGCAACATGCGACGTTCCTGTCGTTTGGCACCAATGATCTTACGCAGATGACCTATGGGCTTAGCCGCGATGATGCGGGCCGGTTCATGAATACCTATGTGCAGCAGGGCGTTTTTCCCGAAGACCCGTTCCAGATTTTGGACGTGGATGGGGTGGGCGAGCTGCTGCATATCGGGGCTGACAGAGGGCGCAAAACGCGGCCTGATCTAACGCTGTCGATCTGCGGAGAACATGGCGGCAACCCCGAATCAATCGCCTTTTGCCGCAAGGCTGGATTCGACTATGTTTCCTGCTCACCGTATCGCGTGCCGTTGGCTCGACTTGCGGCTGCTCACTTGGCGTTGACTGATCCTCATAGTTGAATATGGTTATTTATCAGTATGTAATGGGCGATAGTGAATGTAATACATTCACTTTCGGGCGGGAAACCGCCTAAATATGGCATTTTTGTGTGCTAATTATGTCACAAGGATGGACGCCCGCGGCAATGTCCTTTAGCCCCCAACCTTGTTGCTGATCGGCTTGTCCGAACGCGCAACGATGAGACAACAACCGGGACCTGACGTATATGAACTTGCGACAAATCTGGGCGAGCGCCACGGTGGCGTTGATCATCCTGAGCGGAGCGGGTTTCGCCGAAGTGACGGTGAGCCAATCCAACGACCCTACCGCCAATTTGGCGGGGGCAATGTCTGCCGTGCTCGGCGCGGAATACAGAACCGTGGCCGCAATACCGCAACAGCAGCTGGCCAATTTGGCAGCGGGCCCAGAAGGTGCAGCGCGGGGCAACAAAAAGGCCAAGGCGGGCGATGTGGCGCTGTTGCGCTACGATGCCGAGTGGTTGGCCAGCCAACCTGCGCCCACGGGCGATGCCGAATGGCAGTGCCTGACTACGGCACTGTACTTTGAGGCACGCGGTGAAAGCCTGAAAGGCCAATTCGCCGTTGCTGAAGTGATTTTGAACCGTGCGGATAGCCCGCGTTTTCCAAGCTCGGTTTGCGGTGTGGTTAATCAAGGCGGGCGCAAAGGCTGTCAGTTTTCCTATGTCTGCGATGGTCACAAGGATGTGATGCGCGAACGCGGAGCTATTGATCGGGCTGGCCGCATTGCGCGGGTGATGCTGGATGGTGCGCCACGGGCTTTGACCGAGGGTGCCACCTATTTCCATTCTAAAGCTGTTCGCCCCGGTTGGGCGCACCGTTTCCCACGCACAGCCGCGATCGGCGCGCATATGTTCTATCGCCAACCGTAACCCGTTGAACCTTGCTCATTCCAACTGCCGCATGCGGTATCGGAATGTTGGGCGCGTGTCGCGTCCCTTGCCTTGTCTGCCGCCTTCGGGCATGGCTGGCGAGGCGTTGCGCCCTAAGACTTGGCTGACCAGCGCCCCGATGTGCTGACGGAGCCTGCCATGACCACCGATATATCGCTTGCCTTTGCCCATCCCGAAGAACGCAGCGTGGCGTCGGCGGGGGCCGATCCGCGTGACCGGATCAGTTTGCGCAACCATGTTGTCGAGGTGGATATCGGCGCCTTTCAACAAGAACGCGGCCATCGGCAGCGGGTGCAGTTCAACGTTGTGGTCGAGGTGCGGCCGAACCCAGCCCCGTTGGACGATGATGTAGACCGCATTCTGTCGTATGATCGGATCACCGAAGCCATAGCAACGGAACTAGCAGCGGAACGGCTTAACCTTCTGGAAACATTGGCAGAACGGGTTGCCGAACGGATATTGGCCGAACCCCAGGCGATGCGGGTTTTCGTACGGATCGAAAAGCTGGACATCGGTCCCTATGCCTTGGGGGTAGAGATCGTACGCAGTCGCGCCGAGGCGGGAGTGCGTGCCAGTGGCGTAGACGGGGAAGAGGGCGCGCTGCATCCATTGGTTGTTCACCTGGACAATCCAACCATTGCTGCGGCTGATTTGGAGGCGCGGCTGGATGCTTGGCAAGCGACCGAGTTGCCAGTGATCTTAACCGTTGGGCCGCTTGATATGGCCTTGCCGCAGACCGGGCACAAGCCGACGCAGCGCCGTATTGACCTGCTGGGCATTGAACAAAATGCCTGGGTTCTGGCGGCGCGCGACCCGCGTTGCGTAGTGGTATCGACCCGAACGGAAATTGACTGGGCGATGAAGCACCGCCAGATGATTGTCTGGGCCCCATCGAAACTGGTGCTGGACGCGGTGGATGGCCCGCAATCGCGCGACGCGGTGGCGCTGGCACTTTGGCTGGCCGAAACGGTTGCCGCCACCCGGCTGATCGTTCACGGCGATGTGACACTTCCGGCGGGAAGCCGCGTGCCGGTGGTGCGCGCCTGAACGCGCGGGGCTTGCCAACTGCTGGGGCTTGGGCCTAATTCCCGGCCTATGATTTACATCCGCCCCATCGCCATGACGGATGCCGCGCGCCCGGCGACTGCGTTGTCGCTGGCCGGTGGCTGGTGCTGGTTTGATCGGGTTGAGATTTTAGAACGCGGGCGGAGCCCTCGTTTGGGCGATATAGCCGACCTGACTGCCGAACAGCGATTGGCGTTAAGCACGCCGCGTGCCGATTTTGCCGGGTTGGCGATGAACCGACCGCGCATCATGGGTATCTTGAACCTAACACCGGACAGTTTTTCCGACGGCGGGCGGTTCTTGACGCGCGACGCCGCGCTGAATGCAGGCCAAGCGATGGCCGGGCTGGCAGATATCATTGATATTGGCGGCGAAAGTACCAGGCCGGGCGCAGTTGACGTGGCATCTGGTGAAGAAATTTCGCGCACATCGCCGGTGATTGCAGGATTACGGGCGGCGGGCGTTTCCACTGCGATTTCGATTGATACTCGTAAGGCTGATGTAGCAACTGCGGCGCTCGAGGCGGGGGCCAATATCGTGAATGATGTTGCGGCTTTAGGGTACGATGCGGCTTTGGCGGGAGTGGCTGTGCGCAGCGGTGCGCCAGTTGTGTTGATGCATGCCAAGGGTGCTCCGGCGGACATGCAGGACGATCCGCGCTACGGCGATGTTGTGCTGGACGTCTATGATTTTCTTGCACAAAAGGTTGAATTTGCTGTAGCGGCAGGCATTCCGCGTGACCGAATTGTGATTGACCCCGGCATCGGTTTTGGCAAGACGCAATACCATAATCTGGCGCTGATCAGGGCGCTTTCGGTGTTTCACGGGCTTGGCTGCCCGGTGTTGTTGGGCGCGTCGCGCAAGCGGTTTATCGGGGTGATTTCGGGCACCGACGACCCGCAGGCGCGGCTGCCGGGATCGCTTGCCGTAGCCCAGTGCGCCGTGGCACAAGGTGCGCAGATTTTGCGAGTGCATGATGTGGGTGAGACGCGGGCGGCACTTGCGCTGTGGCGTGCGGTAAATGTGGGAGACGCGGGATGACGAGAAAGCTGTTTGGCACCGATGGTGTGCGCGGTCGGGCCAATACCTATCCGATGACGGCCGACATGGCCTTGCGTCTTGGGGCGGCGGCGGGGCGGTATTTTCGCCGTGACGGGTCATCTGCGCACCGGGTGGTGATTGGCAAGGATACGCGGCTGTCGGGTTACATGCTGGAAAACGCGCTGACGGCGGGGCTGACCAGCACCGGCATGAATGTGCTGTTGCTGGGGCCAATCCCGACGCCGGCTGTTGGCTTTCTGACCCGGTCGATGCGCGCTGATTTGGGGGTGATGATTTCGGCCAGCCACAACCCGCACCACGATAACGGCATCAAGTTCTTCGGCCCGGACGGATTTAAGCTGTCGGATGAGGCGGAAGCCGAGATTGAGGCGATGTTGGACGGTGATATCGCGCCCGCCCAGCCCGAAAACATCGGTCGGGCCAAACGGATTGACGATGGCAGAGGGCGCTATCAGGAATATGCTAAAACGACGTTTCCCGCCGGGTTGCGGCTTGATGGGCTGAAGGTGGTGATTGATTGTGCCAATGGGGCCGCCTACCGCGCGGCACCGGATGTGCTTTGGGAATTGGGCGCAGAGGTGATCTCGGTCGGGGTGTCGCCGAATGGCACCAACATCAATCATCGTTGCGGATCGACCCATACCGAAACCGCCGCCGAAGCCGTGGTCACGCATGGCGCGCATGTGGGCATCAGTCTGGACGGTGATGCGGACCGCGTAATGATCCTGGATGAACATGGCAAGGTGGCGGACGGCGACCAGATCATGGCGTTGATGGCTGGTCGCTGGGCCGATGAGGGGCGATTGCAGGGTGGCGCGCTGGTGGCAACCGTGATGTCCAACCTTGGGCTTGAGCGGTTTCTGGAAGGGCGTGGCTTGCGGTTGGAACGCACGGCGGTGGGGGACCGTTATGTTGTTGAACGGATGCGTGAGGGGGGCTTCAATCTGGGGGGCGAACAATCGGGGCATATCGTGATGACCGATTATGCGACCACCGGGGATGGTTTGATCGCGGGGTTGCAGTTTCTGGCGGAAATGGCGCGCACTGGAAAGCCGGCGTCGGCGTTGACGCAGAGTTTTGAGACGGTGCCGCAGATGTTGAAGAATGTGCGGTACGGGGCGGGGTCGGCACCGCTGGAAGCCGCGTCGGTGAAGGCGATTATTGCGGCATCAGAGGTGCGGTTAGCGGGCAAGGGGCGGCTGTTGATCCGGAATTCGGGCACCGAGCCTTTGGTGCGGGTGATGGCGGAATGTGAGGATGAGGGGTTGTTGGTTGACGTGGTGGATGGCATCGTTGATGCGGTGCAGGCGGCAGTTTAGGTTGTGATTTACAAAATGCCATCTGCGATTGATTTAAAGTGTGTTATCTCGGGCGCGCAGGAGAACGATCTAACGGTGTCTGAAATTCAGCCGCTTCCCAAATCGTTTTGATTATTGCGAGGCCAAACCTAAGTAAGCCAACGTGCCCAACCCAATTTGAGGATCAAGGTCCCTAGAGCCATACTAAGTAAAATGGCCGCAATCGCGGCGACGGCGCCGTTTTCAAAGCCAGGCTTGCCGTGGACGAGCGATAAAAATATTGGGTGAGAAAGATATACCGGCATAGCTATAGTAGCCGCCCAACGCGTCCAAGGCTGCGAAATCGTGGGGGAAGCAAGGACAAAAATGGCTGCGTTTATGCCAAGAAGTAATGAGGCCGCATCCAGCGTCTGATCGGTAATGGCAATGACCAAAAGCCAACTAAGAGCCGTTGCCAGTGCAACATATAACAGCTTTCTTGGATCGAGATTTGCAAAATGAATTGCTAATGCGAACAATACAGCCGGTAGTCCGTAACACCACTGGGCCATTGGTGTGGTTAATCCGCTATTGAGTGTTACCACACTGACAGGAACGCTCACTAAGGCCAAAAGCACCAGAACAGACAAGGTCAAGCCTGACCTGCTTTTCAAGTGTCTGACGAGCCAGAATGCAGCAATCGAACAGATAAATCCGAACGGCAAAAACCAAAGGTGGGTCATCGTTCCTATTACCAACATTGGCCAGCCAAACTCTGTTATTATTGGATGTCCTTGCTCGATAGCCTGAAAAACTTTGAGGACTGCATAAAACAATGACCAGATCAACCAAGGGCGCAGAAGCCTGTCAGCCCGATCCCATATATAGCTTGCAAAGCTGCCGGACCACGGGCGCTGTAGTGGCAACACAATCAGGAACACAATGAATAGGCTAAGTGCAGAGTAGCTTATCGTCTTCCCCCACGCGTCTGCATGAAACCAGACGATACCTGCGGCTGCGATTAGCCGCATCGCATCTACGCTGCCGTTGCGTCTCCCTAAATCGGATTGTAAGCGTGACGTCATCACAGATAATTCCACATCTCTGCCGACCGGAGCGTAGCTGATGCCTGATATTGTAGGAAGCAGAATTCGTTTGGCGCTGTTTAATTGGATCAAAACAAAATGGCGGAAGTATGCCGCGGTGGAGCTATCGCGGCATTGGCGCGTATTGGGCCGCGGAGGCGCATTGGTGGCAACAGTGATGTTCAGCCGTGGGTTGTAGTGGTTTCTGCAAGGGCGTGGCCTGCGATTGGAGCGCACTTGGTGCGGGTGAAGGCGCAATGAGAGCACTAGGCGGTGTTGGCCTAAGTGATGGAAGGCATTGTTGATGCCGTTCAGGCGGCGGTTTAGGTCGAATAGCGGCCTAGCGCGCCTTCATTCTTAGCCAAAGGCTACCGCCATTGGCGGTTGTGTTCAGCGGAAACGATTTGCAGACGGCGTTTAGTTCAATCTGCATTTCGCGCCAGACGAAGTGGCTGGCAAATAGCGGCTCTACAGCGCCGCTTAATAACCAACTGATCAGGCCGTTCTGTTCGTTGAAACGATAGCCTTTCCACGAAGCAGGGTAGGGAAACGGCAAGAATATATCGTGAAAATGCACCAGAACGCCCGGCGCAAGGCGGGGCATGATGCGGTTCAGGATGATGTCGACGTCGAAATCCGGTTGTAAGATATGGCTGCTGTCGACAAACAGGATGTCCCCGGCGCTGAGTGTTGCAATCTGCGCCACATCATCCAAAGACAGCACGCGCTGGTCAATCTGAATAGGAAGTTTATCAATGTCAATCCGGGGTTTAGGATCTATGCACCGCATTTTTGTGCCAAGCCCATGATCGAAAATCGCCCGCGACATGAACATCGTGGAGTTTCCGGAACCGATCTCGACAATGCGGTCCGGCTTGAAATGTGCAACTGCCGAATAGATGGTGGCGGCATCAAGGCGGGACAAAAAAGAGGATGACCAGTTCGGCGATATTGCCCCGTTACGGCTATTCATATAATGCCGTTCGTGCGAATTCATGACGGATAGAAAGTCATTGAATGCCGGCTTACTCTCGCCGAAAAGATCAAAGACTTCCTGAAACGGTGGAGCACCTGAAGCGACCGCGTCCAAGTAGTTGTAGGGTGTATAGAAGCCCTTTTTTCGCACCCCTAGTGCGGTTAGGACAAAGTTGGCGCGCCGAAAAACACTTGACCTGATACCACTCATTCTACCCACGCATTGTTGTTTCTTGCCGGGATAAAACTGGCCACTCGAATTGTAAAGTATTGTCGACGTCATTGGCGTAGCATGGGCGGAAACTAGCTTTCCGCCCAATGCTGTGAGTAAGCGGCCTTTAACGGATCAGTTCCGTGCTTTGTCGACCATATGGCGCGGAGTTTTCCGCCGACTTTTTCGATCTGGTGTTCGTTGTCGATCCGGCGGGAAAAAAACCGAAGAGCGGACTACCAGCGCGCCAGCTGTTGCAGAAGGCCGGATTTGAGGTCGGCATTGGCAAAGCTTGCTTCGATTGAGGTTCGCGCCACCTGTTTCAGAGTGCTGTCGTCCCAACCGAAACTGGCTGCCACCAGACTGTATTCCGACGGCAGATCGGTGCCGAGTAAGCCGGGATCATCGGTGTTGAGCGAGAACCGCACACCTGCCTGACGTAATTTCTCAACCGGGTGTTGGCCGATGGAGGGGTAGACCCCAAGCGTGAGGTTCGATGTTGGGCAGATGCCCAGCGGGATGCCTTTCGCCACAAGCAGATCGACAACGCTGACATCCTCGATGGCGCGAACGCCGTGATCGATCCGGTCGGCACCGAGAAGTTCGACGGCATCGCGCACGCCCTCTGGCCCGCTGGATTCGCCGGCATGCATGGTACGTTTCAGACCGGCGCGTCCGGCGCGGGCGAACGCTTCGGCGAATTTTGGCCCGGTGCGGCCAGCCGTCGCCTCGTTGCCGTCGACCGAAAGTGCCACCACGCGTGGGTGCCGCCAATCGGTCAGCAACTCGACCAGATCGGTGGCCTCATTGGCGGTCTGGGTCCGAAGCAGGCTGATGCATGGGCCGACGGGGGGCAGGCCATCCTGTTCTGCGGCCTGAAAGCCGGAATCGAGCGCCTCGATCAGCGCCTTAGGGCGGTTTTTCCAAGCGTGCCAATGGGTTGGATTGATAATCGCGTCGGCATAACCGGTGCCATCTTTGGCCAACCGCTGGGAAAATTGATAGGCGAGTTCGGCGATACGGTCTTGGCTGTTCGCCAGACCGCAAGCCCAATCCAGAAATTGCAGAAAATCGGTCAGTTCCTGAAAGGTGAAAAGCCTGTCTTTGGGGCGCGGCATTGGCACATTGGCCTCGGCGGCCCAACGTTCCAGCGTGTCTGCGTCGAAACAGCCTTCGAGGTGGACGTGGGCCTCTGCCTTTGGCAGTGAGCGTAGTCTTTCGTCCGAAATTTGCATGGCGGCGGCTTTCTCCGGGATTTGCAGCCAGAGTTTAGCGGGGGTGGTGCCGTGGGATTAGCCGCTTCTTTGTTGAAACTGATGTCGGAAAAAGAACGGCGATACCGGCCTGCGCCGGGATCGCCTTGCCTTGTGTCTTGCGGGTTAGTTCCGTGCTTTATCCACCATCTTGCCTTTGGAAATCCAAGGCATCATGGCGCGGAGTTTTTCGCCGACTTTTTCGATCTGGTGTTCGTCGTTGATCCGGCGGGTGGCTTTGAAGAAGGGCTGGCCGACGGCGTTTTCTTGCATGAAATCACGCACGAATTTGCCGGTCTGGATGTCGGTCAGCACTTCTTTCATCCGGGCTTTGGTTTCTGCATAGGGCAGAATGCGCGGGCCGCTGACGTATTCGCCGTATTCGGCGGTGTTGCTGATCGAGTAGTTCATGTTGGCGATGCCGCCTTCATAGATCAGATCGACGATCAGTTTGACTTCGTGCAGGCATTCGAAATAGGCCATTTCAGGCTCGTAGCCAGCCTCAACCAGGGTTTCGAAGCCCATGCGAATCAGCTCGACCAGGCCGCCGCACAGCACGGCTTGTTCGCCGAAGAGATCAGTTTCGCATTCCTGACGGAAGTTGGTTTCGATGATGCCAGAGCGGCCGCCGCCGATGGCGGAGCAGTACGATAGTCCGATTTCCATCGCTTTGCCGGTGGCGTCATTGTGGACGGCGACAAGGCAGGGCACGCCGCCGCCTTTGACATATTCGCCGCGCACGGTGTGGCCGGGGCCTTTGGGGGCCATCATGATGATGTCGACGCCTTTTTTGGGCTCGATCAGGCCGAAATGGATGTTCAACCCGTGGGCGAAGGCAATGGCAGCACCTTCGCGGATGTTGTCATGCACGTATTTCTTGTAGGTTTCGGCCTGCAATTCATCGGGCATGGTGAACATGATCAGGTCGGCCCATTTGGCGGCCTCGGCAATGTCCATGACCTTGAGGCCTTCGGCTTCGCATTTCTTGGCGGAAGCCGAGCCGGGGCGCAGGGCCACGACGATGTTCTTCGCACCGCTGTCGCGCAGGTTCAGCGCGTGGGCGTGGCCTTGGCTGCCGTAGCCAAGAATGGCTACTTTTTTGTCTTTGATCAGGTTGATATCGCAATCACGGTCATAATACACGCGCATGGGCGGGTTCCTTTGCTGGATTCAATGGTCGGACTATAGTGGTTTTCGCTCGGTGATCTTTGCGAAGTTCAATAGTTTTTCGATTATTGAGGCTATATCATTCGCCAAAATTACTTTACATGCAGAAATCATGCAGACCGATCAGATCGACCGCCGTATTCTGCGCCAGTTGTTGGCCGAGCCTGAAATGGCGGCCAAGGCGCTGTCTGATCATGTCGGCGTGACGTCGGCGACCTGTACGCGGCGGTTGGAAAGGCTGCGCGAGGCGGGGATTTTGCAGGCGCAAACCGCGCGGATTGATTGGCGGCGGTTGGGCTATGAGGTGGAGGTATCACTGCGGTTCACACTGGATAAGGCCGACCCGCGGGCGTTTGATCAGTTTCTGGATGCAGCGCGCGGGGTGCCGGAAGTGATTGCGATTGAGACGTTTCTGGGCCGGGTGGATGTGCGATTGAACCTGGTTGCGCGCGATATGGCGCATTATGCCGAGGTGTACCGCAGCCGCATTCTGAGCCTGCCGCATATTGCCGATATCGAGGCGCTGATGCTGATTGCGACGATCAAAGATGGTGAAGGATTGCCGCTGTGATTGATCTTGATGACACGGACCGGGCGATTTTGCGGGCGTTGGTGGCGGATGCTACTGTCAGTGCGGGCGAATTGGGGCGGCGGCTGGGGTTAAGCCAACCGGCGGCGTGGCGGCGGGTGCAGCGGCTGACCGAGGCGGGCATTCTCGCGGGGCAGCGGGTGACGGTGGACCGGGCGGCGCTGGGGTTTGGGGTGACGGTGTTTCTGGGGGTTAAGCTGGCGACCAAGGGGCGGGTGTCGCTGGAGGATTTTGAGCGGGCCGTGGTGGCGATACCAGAAGTGCAGGTGGTGCAGCACGTGCTGGGGCTGTTTGACTACCGATTGCGGGTCGTGGCGCGGGATATTGCGGATTTTGAACGGGTTCTGCGGCGGCGCATCATGACGTTGCCGGGGTTGGGGCAGGTGGAGGCGAATGTGCTGTTGACCGAGGAACGCAGGCCGGGGCCGATTGGGTGATTTCGGTGTTGGCTACGGCGGAAAACGGGGTAGGTTTGGGCCACGCCCTGACAGGAGGATTTAGGATGCCCGGATTGCATGCGGATGTTGACCCTGATGGGTTGGAAGAATTTTCGGTGGTGTTCACCGACCGGTCGTTGAACCACATGTCGGCGAAGTTTCAGGCGGTGATGCGCGATATCAGCGCCATGCTGCGCGAGGTGTATCAGGCAGACGCGGTGGCCTTGGTGCCGGGTGGCGGGACGTATGCGATGGAAGCAGTGGCGCGGCAGTTTGCAGCGGGGCGGCATGCGTTGATAGTGCGCAATGGCTGGTTTTCGTATCGCTGGACCCAGATATTCGAGGCGGGCGGGTTTGCTGGGGAAACCACGGTTGTGATGGCGCGGGCTTCGGGGAACGGGGCGCAGGCGGCTTTTGCGCCGCCGCCGATTGCGGAAGTGGTGGCGAAAATACATGAAGTGCGGCCGGATGTGGTGTTTGCGCCGCATGTGGAAACCTCGGCTGGGCTGATTTTGCCGGATGACTATATCACGGCGATGGCTGCGGCGGCGCATGAGGTGGGGGCGCTGTTGGTGCTGGACTGCATTGCAAGCGGTTGCATTTGGGTCGATATGGCGGCGACTGGCGTGGATGTGCTGATTTCTGCGCCGCAAAAGGGTTGGTCAGCGTCACCATCGGCGGGCTGCGTGATGCTATCGGCGCGGGCTGAGACGCGGTTGGCGGAGACGACCTCGAACAGCTTTGCGATTGATCTGAAGAAATGGCGGGCGATTATGGCGGCGTATGAAGGCGGCGGCCATGCGTATCATGCCACGATGCCGACCGACGCGCTGGTAGGGTTTCGCGATGCGATGGCGGAAACGAAGGCGCGTGGGTTTGAGGCGTTGAAGGCGGCGCAATGGGCGCTTGGCACCGGTGTACGACGCATGCTGGCGGCAAAGGGCGTGAAGTCGGTTGCTGCCGATGGTTTTGGCGCACCGGGGGTGGTGGTGTCGTTCACCAGCGACCCGGAGATACAGAATGGCAAAAAGTTTGCCGCCTTGGGGATGCAGATTGCTGCCGGGGTGCCGTTGCAGGTGGGCGAGGGGCCGGAGTTCAAGACATTCCGGCTGGGCCTGTTCGGGCTGGACAAGCTTTACGATGTGCCGGGCACATTGGAGCGGTTGGCCCGTGTGATTGACCAAGTGCTTTAGCGCAGGCCAAGCCCTACCCGCATCAGGGTTTTCCGCAGGGGCGTCACGGCATAAAGCGCGTTCAGAGCAGCACCACGCAGATCGCGCAGGGCCGGGGCACCCAGCATTGAGGCGCGATTGAGCGCATCTATTCCAATGACGCGGGTCTGCACATCGCGGTGGCGGGCGCGTTGGTAGGTGGCAAGCATCGTCTCGTCGCCAAGCGTGCCGGGGGTTGCTTTGGCGAGGTCTAGCAGGGTCGAAATGTCCGTCAGGCTCATGTTGAGGCCCTGCGCGCCGATGGGCGGCATGACGTGGGCAGCTTCGGCCATAAGGGCGGTGCGTTCGCCCACCATGCTGTCGGCGATCTGGCTGATGATCGGCCAGACCATGCGCGGCGATACCAGCGTCAGCGGCCCGAGGATGTGGCAGGAGCGGGCGTTTGCTGCGGCCTCGAATTCCGCAGGCGGCAGGGCTGCAAGGCGCTGCACTTCGGGGCCTTCGGTCATCCAGACCACGGCAGAACAGGGCATGCCGTCACGATCTGGCAGCGGTACCAGCGTGAACGGACCACCGGAGCGGTGAATTTCGGTTGAGACATTGTCGTGCGGGATTGGGTGGCTGACCGCAAAGGTCAACGCCTTTTGGCCGTAGCGCCATGTGCGCACGCCAATTCCAAGGGCTTGGCGCACGAACGAATTGCGGCCATCGGCGCCGATCAGCAGGCGGGCCGAGATATGGCTGCCATCGGTCAGGTCAACGCGCGCCTCGGTCTGCCGGGTGAGCACGGACTTGGTGGCGACACCGGGACGGAAATCGACGTTCGGCAATTCGGCCAGCCGTGCCACCATTTCGCGGCGCAACAGCCAGTTCGGCAGGTTCCAGCCAAAGGGAAGGTCGGAGACATCGCTAGCATCGAAATCCTTGATCCGGCGCGGCTCGTTTTCGGCACCCCCGGCATCAATGATGCGCATGATCTGAAGGGGGGCGGCGTGCGGCGACAGGCGATCCCACAAGCCCGCAGCTTGCAGTACGGCAATGGCGGGTTGCAGGAAAGCAGTGCTGCGCAGATCCGCCCCGGCGGCGGTGGCCGAGGTAACCGGCGGTTCGGGATCGGTGCAGATGACCTTGAAACCCGCCGAGCCGAATGCCGCCGCAGCCGTAAGGCCAGCGACGCCACCGCCCGAGATCAGGATGTCTGTGGTGATGCGCGTCATTTTGGCCCCTTCATCAATCAAGATAGGCCGGGATGCCGGGCTGTCCAAGTGACACGATGCCTCGGGCGGGTCACGCCAGAAGGCGGCCAAGAAACGCAGTCAGATCATCAGTATGATGGTGGATGAACGGCTGCGCTTCGGGTTCGGGGGCGACGTGGACGGTTTGCATGCCCATTGCGTGTGGGGCGGCCAGATTGCGGGTGTCATCCTCGAACATCGCGGCTGTTGTGGGGTTCAAGCCGTCCTTGGCGAAGATAGTCTCGAAAGCAATTCGCGCTGGTTTTGGGTGAAATCCTGCGTTTTCAACGCCGTAGACGGCATCAAAAACATCACTTAAGCCGCGCGCCTTGAGCACCTGATGGGCGTAGGGGACACAGGCATTGGTATAGACGATGCGCCTGCCGGGAAGGGCGCGGATATGGCGCGCCAGAGCTGGGTCAGGGATCAGGGCATCAAAGCTGATCTCGTGAACGTCGGTCAGGTACGGCGCGGGATCGACACCATGTTCCTGCATCAGGCCCGCCAGCGTGGTGCCATAGGTCGCCCAATAGTGACGGCGCAGGCGGTCAGCCTCGGGCCTGTCCACCGACAGCGACTGCATTACCCAATCAGTCATCCGCACCTCGATCTGATCGAACAGGCGGGCGGATGGCGGATAAAGCGTGTTATCAAGGTCGAAGACCCAAGCGCGGACATGAGAGAAGTTGGTGTTCTGCATGGGGGCAGGGTAATGCGGTGCGACCGCCCCGGCAATGCTTTGCGGTTGATCCGGCGCGGAATGCGTGGCTAATCTTTGGCCGATAGTCGGGCAGGGTTCAAAGGGCCGGAAAAGCAGTGCAAAAAGACGCCTATACGCTGATCCTGGAGGCGATTGATGCGGGGCTTTACAAGCCCGGCGATCGGTTGGTCGAGTCTGAATTGGCCGAACGGCTGGGGGTCTCACGCACCCCGGTGCGCGAGGCGCTGCAGCGGCTGGAAACCCAATCCATGCTGACGCGCGATGGGCGCAGCCTGATTGTGGCATCGCTGGATCATAACCAATTGTCGGAACTGTACGCAGTCCGCACCGAGTTGGAAGGTCTGGCGGCACGGCTGGCGGCACGGCATGCGACGGATGAGGAAATTCGTGTGTTGCGCGGCATGGTGCAGGATGATCGCGGCCTGTTGGGGGGCGATCCGCGCGGGCTTAGCCGGGCCAACAAGCGGTTTCACAAGCAGATACATCTGGCGTCGCACAACCGGTTTCTGGTGCAGCAGCTGGACCTAGTGCATCGGTCAATGGCGTTGATGGCGACGACATCGTTTGCCGCCGAGGGCCGGGATACAGTGGCGTTGGAGGAGCACGACCAGATTGTCGCGGCGATTGCGGCGCGCGATGGCGAGGCGGCCTATCAGGCGCTGAAAGCCCATATTTCCAGTGCGTTCGAGACGCGGTTGCGGGTGGATGCGGGAGAATTGAAGCTGCGTTAAAGCGCATTCCGAAACGTGTGAAACGGTTTTCGGATAAAATGCGCGACAAAACAAAAGCTTAAAGCGGGTGTTTGATTTTATCAAACGCAGAACGCTTTAAGCCGGAATTATTCGTCGAAGATCCCGTGCGAGGTTTTGTCCCAGTAGAACGGCTTGGTGACCAGTTCCCACAGCGCCTTGTAAGACGCCAACGCGGCCAGCGGGTAGTAGATGTGCAGCGTTGGCACCCACAGCAGGCTAAGTTTGTGCGAGGTGCGGCGCAAGGCGAAGATACCCATGCCGACCGTCACCGCCTCGGTTGCAAGGAACAGCCAGAAAATGCCGTAGATCAGAGCAGGTGGCAGCAGCGTGACAACCGGATGTGGCAGGCCAAACGCCAATGCCCAGAACGACCACAGGACCGGCGCCAGAAGGGCCTGTGAAAGGGTGCAGAGGAACAGGATCTGGAAGCCGATGAATTTGCGCGGGCCTAGTTGCCGCCACAGCAGGGCCGGATCGCGCATGTGGACGGCGTAGGTGACCATGTAGCCTTTCAGCCAGCGCGAGCGTTGTTTGACCCATGGCAGCGGGCGGCAATTCGCCTCTTCCCCCGTGGTGGTTTCGATCAGCTCGGTGCGGTAGCCGTGGCGGGCGAGCCGAATGCCAAGATCGGCGTCTTCGGTGACATTGTGGGCATCCCAGCCGCCGAGTTGTTCCAGCGCCGCGCGGCGGAAAAACAGCGTGGTGCCGCCAAGTGGGATGGCGATGCCGAGGCGTTGCAGGCCGGGCAGCATCAGACGAAACCACGAGGCATATTCAATGGTGAAACAGCGCGACAGCCAGTTGGTGTGCGGGTTGTAGAAATCGAGGATACCCTGCAGACAGGCAACATCCGCACCGCGCATGTGAAAACGGGTGACGACCTTGCGGATCTGGTCGGGGTCTGGTGCGTCTTCGGCATCATAGACGCCGACGATGGAGCCGCGGCAATGATCAAGGGCGACATTCAGCGCCCGAGGTTTGGTGCGCAATTGGCCGTCGGGCACGGTAACGACGCGCATCCAGGTGGGCAGGTTGGCCGCGGCGAGGGCTTTGAAGGTGACAGCATCGTCCGCCTCGACCGCTAGCACGATATCCAGAAGGTGGCGCGGATAATCCAGTTGTTCCAGACGCTTGACCAGACGACCGGCAATATTGCCTTCGCGGTATAGCGCCACGATGACAGACACGATGGGCAGCCGTGCGATGATCGGCGGATCAGCCTCGGGTGGCTGCGGGCGCAGGGCTGCGATGGTGGCGGCGAGTTTCAGGCCAGTTGCCAGAATGAGGGTGACGATTGCCCAGATGCTAAGCGCCATTACCACCACTGCAGGGGCAACCCACAGCAGCATGCCAAATGCCGCCAGTGCCAGCGCCATGCGCGGGCCATAATCACCAAGCCGCCAACTGCGGCAACTTTCGGCATCCGGCACGCGGTTTTCGGCACGGTGGGCAAGTGATGCCCCGCGCAAGAGCAGCAGCGCCGCCTCGATCTGGCGTGGTGATGCCAGCGCCATTACCACCGGCCCGAATGTGGCCGTCAGGGCGGCGTTGTGGCGGGCAAAATCATCGGGGTCTGCGGCAAGGATGACTGTCGCGGCCCCGGCATGGGCAAAGGGCAGAACGCCGTCGGCGATGCAGCGCGCAGCACCGTAGCGATCAATCAGACGCGGATCGGGCAGGGCGCGGGTCGGGTCGACCAGACGCAGGCCCAGATGGTCTGCCATAGCACCATACAGCGCCGCCTCCGGCAGCATGCCGCGTGCCAGTAAGACATCGGCCAACCTGCCGCCGCGTGTCGCTTGCAGGGCGAGGGCTTTCACCAAGGTATCGCTGCTGATCAGACCCTCTTGCAGCAACTTTACGCCGAGCGTCGTCGAACGTGCAGGCTTAGGCCCCAAAAGCGGCGGTGCGAACCTATCATCGAATTTGCGCATCTGGGAGGTAATCATGGCGTCTCACACAATCGAGTTGAGTGAGCGTCGGCTGAAAAGGGTTAAAGATGGGTTAACAGACCATTAGGGCCGACGAACTTTCCGGGCTACAGGCATGATAATATTGTTAAGGCACAGCATTGCCAATTAATCAGGTCGAACGCCGAGCCAGCATTTCCGTGGCAAAGCGTTCGAACAGATACATGCTGTCTTGCGGGCCGGGGCTGGCCTCGGGGTGATACTGCACCGAAAACACCGGCTTGCCATCCAACCGAATGCCGCAGTTGGAGCCGTCAAACAAGCTGACATGGGTTTCCAGCACACCCTTTGGCAAGGTTTGACTATCAACCGTAAAGCCATGGTTCATCGAGGTTATTTCTACCTTGCCGGTGTCCAGATCCTTGACTGGATGGTTCGCCCCGTGGTGGCCGTGGTTCATCTTTACTGTCTTCGCCCCCAGCGCCAAGGCTAGCATCTGATGACCAAGACAAATGCCGAACACTGGCAGATTTTTCGCCAGAACGCCTTGAATCATTGGCACCGCGTAATCGCCGGTTGCTGCTGGATCACCGGGGCCGTTTGACAGAAAGACGCCCTCGGGGTTCAGCGCCAGCACGTCTTCGGCGGTGGCACTTGCGGGCAATACGGTCACTTCGCAGCCGGCCGAAGCAAGGCAGCGCAGAATGTTGCGTTTGGCACCATAATCGATTGCCACCACACGCAGGCCGGGGCCGGTGCGCTTGGTATAGCCCTGCGGCCAGGCCCACCGCATCTCATCCCACCGATACGACTGGGCGCAGGTGACGTCTTTTGCCAAATCCAGCCCTTCGAGGCCGACCCAAGCGCGGGCTTTGGCAACCAGTGCAGCGATGTCGAAATTGCCGTCGGGGTCATGCGCCAAGGCGGCGTGCGGCGCGCCTTGCTGGCGGATGGCACGGGTCAGGCGGCGAGTATCAAGCCCGCCAATGCCAATCCGGCCTTTCGCGGCCAGCCACGTGTGCAAATCGGACGTCGCGCGCCAATTTGACGGCTCTGTCGGATCCCATTTTACCACCATGCCTGCGGCAACGGGATAGGCAGTTTCATCGTCTTCCGCGGTGGTGCCGACATTGCCGATATGCGGAAACGTGAAGGTGACAATCTGCCCGGCATAGGACGGATCGGTCATAATTTCCTGATAGCCGGTCATCGCGGTGTTGAACACCAGTTCGGCCACTGTTTGCCCAGTTGCGCCAAACCCAAGTCCGTAAAACACCGTGCCATCGGCAAGAGCCAAGCAAGCGGTCGGTTTTGGTTGGGTTTGCGAACGGGTTGGCATTGGCGACTCCCCCTGGATCGAATTTCGCGGACACTAAGGGCGCGCGGCGGTGGGGTCAAGCCTAGGGCGCAAAAGGGTTTTATTGTTATTTCAATGGGTTATAAAGACAGGCTTTGGTTGTCTATGCCGTGGCAACCCTGTATTGTGCGCATTCGGATAGCCATGGGGATGGAACCACCGATGACATTGAAAGACCGTCTACAGGCGGCGCTTAAAGACGCTATGCGGGCACGCGAGGTGGACCGCCTTTCCACGCTGCGATTGATCAACGCGGCCATCAAGGACCGCGAGATTGCGAACCGCGGCGATGGGCAAGATACAGAGGTTGGCGACAGCGATATCCTTGGTATTCTTGGCCGGTTGGTCAAGCAACGCCAAGAAAGCGCGCGCGCCTTTGAAGATGGCGGTCGGATGGAGTTGGCGCAAAAAGAGCTGATGGAAGTGCGGGTGATTGAAGAGTTCCTGCCGCGTCAGCTGGACGCTGCGGAAGTTGAAGGCGCGATTTCGGCGGCTATCGCCGAAGTCGGCGCGGCTTCGATCCGCGATATGGGCAAGGTGATTGCAGTGCTGAAAGGCAAATACACCGGGCAGATGGATTTTGGCGCAGTCGGGCCGATAGTGAAGGGCCGGCTGAGCTAGAGCAGGCACAAGGCAAGGGTTTTAGGAAGATCCTGCCGGCAATTGTCCCGTCAGAATCTTACTGCGCCCGATTTGCAGACCTGTATTCAACGCAAGGCTGCCAGCATTCTGATCATGTGCGCGTGCAGGGCAACACGCTCTGGCTCGCTTAGGAACGCACCCAGTTCAACCTCGCGGTCGCCACCGCGCAGGGTTAGATAGTTCGGCACTGGCCCGCCAGTCGCGTGCAAAACTGGCTTCACCCAATAGGGGTTCGCCGCCCACTCCGCCCGTTTGCTGTGGGGGCCCTGTCGGACCAGCGTCATGCGGTCAGGCAGCATTGTCAGGTGTTCGACGATCTCTGTATCGCGGTAGCTGCGTTGCAATGCCCAATAAATGGCGGCGACGGCAAGCACCAGAAACGGCAACACGCCCCACAGAACGGGGGTGCCAATCAGGGCAACTATCGGAACCGAGATCAGCATTGCCGTTGCCGCGATGAACCACACAAAACCAATTCGAGGAAGCGAGCGATGCGGCCACAGAGTAATGGTGTGGGTCTTTAATGGCAAAATGGCCCGGGAATGATCCGGGGCCATCTTTTCTTCAGCAAAAGTGCTTTCATAAGGCACAGATCAAACACCTAGTGCGAATGGCTTTTGTCCCAGTCGGCCCGCTTTGGCAACTGTTCGAACGTGTGTTCGGGCGGTGGGCAGGGCAGGGTCCATTCCAGCGTATCGGCGTACTCGTTCCAGTAGTTGTTCACAGTGATCTTTCTGCCGTAACGCAGTGAATACGCCATGATTCCGATAAAAAACACAAAGGATGCAAACGACAGGAACGCGCCGTAGGACGAGACTTTGTTCCAGTAGCCAAACGCCTCTGGGTAGTCGATGTAACGGCGTGGCATGCCTTGGCGACCCAGGAAATGCTGCGGGAAGAAGGTCAGGTTCGCGCCGATGAACATCGCCCAGAAGTGCAGCTTGCCAGCCCATTCGGGGTATTCGCGGCCTGACATTTTGCCGAACCAGAAATAGATGCCAGCGAAGATACCGAACACCGCACCCAGCGACATCACGTAGTGGAAGTGGGCAACCACGTAGTAGGTGTCGTGATAGACGCGGTCGACGCCAGCTTGGCTAAGAACAATGCCGGTGACGCCACCGACGGTGAACAGGAACAGGAAGCCAAAGGCCCAAAGCATTGGGGTTTTGAGTTCAATTGAGCCGCCCCACATGGTGGCAATCCATGAGAAGATCTTGATACCGGTGGGCACTGCGATGACCATGGTGGCCAGCATGAAATAGCTTTGCTGGGTCAGCGACATGCCGACGGTGTACATGTGGTGCGCCCACACGACGAAACCCAGCACGCCGATGGCGACCATCGCGTAAACCATCGGCAGGTACCCAAAGATCGGCTTTTTCGAGAAGGTCGCGATGACTTGGCTGATGATGCCGAAGGCGGGAAGGATGATGATGTACACCTCTGGATGGCCAAAGAACCACAAGATGTGCTGATACAAGATCGGATCGCCACCACCTGACGGATCAAAGAACGTGGTGCCGAAGTTGCGATCGGTCAGCAGCATGGTGATAGCACCGGCCAGAACCGGCAGCGCCAGCAAGATCAGCCACGCGGTAACGAAGATCGACCAGGCAAACAGCGGCACTTTGTGCATGGTCATGCCGGGGGCGCGCATGTTCAGGAAAGTGGTGATCATGTTGATCGCACCAAGGATGGACGAGGCACCGGAAAGGTGAACCGCGAAGATCGCGAGGTCCATCGAGTAGCCGGTTTCTTTGGTTGAAAGCGGCGGATAAAGCACCCAACCCACGCCAGCACCGGTCGAATTTTCACCGCCCGGCGAGAAGACCGAGGCGATGGCAAGGGCAGAACCGGCGACGAACATCCAGTACGACAGGTTGTTCATGCGGGGAAACGCCATGTCGGGCGCGCCGATTTGCAAGGGCATGAAGTAGTTGCCGAAGCCGCCAAACAGCGCCGGAATAACCACAAAGAACATCATCAAGACGCCGTGGCCGGTGATCAACACGTTCCACAAATGGCCGTTGGGCGTACAGTCAGCGGCGGCGGCGGCGGTCAGGCGCATGCCTTCTTCGCACATGTATTGCACGCCGGGGTTCATCAGTTCCATCCGCATATAGACGGTGAAAATAACGGATATCAGGCCGACAAAGCCCCCGGTGAACAGATACAGGATACCAATATCCTTGTGGCTCGTGGACATGAACCACCGGGTAAAGAACCCGCGTTGATCATGATCGTGGCCATGAATGGCTGCATCGGCCATGGTCGCCTCCCGCTATTCGAATTGATGAACTGGCCACACCGCAGCCATAAGACTTGATGGCAGTGTTTAAGGGGGCAACTGGCGGACGGCAATGTCTGACTTTGACGCAGTTGAAGAAAATCGCGACATTGCAGCAAGAAAGCCTGACGCTTTTCGTCGCAGTGGGTTTTTCGCAATGCACTTGCCGTACACCCCGCGTGCACCCCCCGTGCAGACAATTAATTGCAGCAGCGATTGCACGGCGACAGCCGTGGGGTCGCGCACGCGGGTACTGACCAACTTATTGAGGCGCGATCTTCATCGATGGTCGTGCCCCAATTGGCAGTTCAGACGGAAGGGAAGCGGTTATTCCGCTGGCTTCACTGACGCCAAATACGCCGCGACATCTTCGGCACCTTTGGCCAGTTTGAATGCCATCTTGGATTTCGCTTTTGGATCGCCCGAATTTTCAGCAAGCCACTTGCCGGGATCAACGAGGTAGGCGGCAATCATCGCCTCGTCCCAGATCAGGCCAGCGGCACCTGCGGCCATGATGCCTTCGCCGTATGCAAACTCGGGGAAGGACGCGACTGGGCGACCGACGACGCCGTACAGGTTCGGGCCGACCTTGCCGCCCTTTTGAATGGCGGTGTCGTCATCACCGATAATGGAGTGACAGGCTTTGCATTTGGCGAAAGCCTTCTCGCCAGCGGCTACATCACCTTCGGCAAATGCAGGGGCAGACAGGCCGATCGCGGCCAACGTTGCAATCACAGTGAACTTCATAAAGGTATCCTCATCGTTTGCTTGGCGAACCGAAGTCGCGTCCGGTAGGGAAAGAAAAAGCGCGGATCGCTTGTTAAGCAATAGCAAGCAGCACTTTTTCTTTGATTTGCCACTTAATCCGGCAGGATTTGAGCGAAAGTTCGCATCAAACTGGCATCAAGATCGGCCATTGTGACAGGCAGGCCAAGATCGACCAGGCTGGTGACGCCGTGATCGGCAATGCCGCAGGGCACGATGCCGTCGAAATGGCTTAAGTCGGGTTCGACGTTAATCGAGATGCCATGAAAGCTGACCCATTTGCGAAGTTTGACCCCGATGGCGGCGATCTTGTCTTCGCGAGGGCTGCCGTCTGGAAGATTGGGCAGGTTGGGGCGGCGGACCCAGACGCCAACGCGGCCTTTGCGGCGTTCGCCCTTGACGTTGAAATCGGCCAAAGTCGCGATGACCCAGTTTTCCAATGCGCAAACAAACTGCCGCACATCGCGGCCACGTTTGTTCAGATCCAGCATCACATAGGCAACGCGCTGACCCGGCCCGTGGTAGGTGTATTGCCCACCGCGCCCGGCCAGATGCACGGGAAAGCGGTTGGGGTCGATCAGATCACCCGGTTTGGACGATGTGCCAGCGGTATAAAGCGGCGGGTGTTCCAGCAGCCAGATCGCCTCAGGTGCAGTGCCTGCGGCAATGGCCGCGACCCGTGCTTCCATCGCGGCAAGCGTTTCAACATAGGGGGCAAGCCCCGGTAGATGCTGCCATTCGACCATTTCGGCCCCTAAATCTTTGCCCTGCAACGAAAGAATCCACCTTCTTTCATTGGCAATTTGCGTGTTACGATGACCCGATTAAGGACCAAGCATTTGTAGGAGAGATGTGATGAAGTTGAAGCTAATTGCAACTGCCGCCGTCGTCGCGGCTTTGGCCGTCAACCGGGCCGAACCGGTTTATGCCGATTCTGACGGGCTGGTCGGCGGTATCATCGGCGGCATCATCGGTGGCGCCATCGTTAACGAGGCGAACAAATCGAAGCAGCGCAGAACCACGACAACGCGGTCGCGGTCGTCGACCAGATCATCGGGCATTTCGTCAGCGCAGCGCGAGGCAAATCGCGACGTGCAGATAGCGCTTAATCATTTTGGCTATCCTGTTGGTGCGCCGGACGGGTCTATCGGCCCGAAAAGCCGGAACGCCATTTCGCAGTATCAGGTGTTGCTGGGCTATCCGCCGACCGGGCAACTGACGGAATACGAACGGATGCTGCTGGTGACCGCTTATCAGCGGGCAATCATGGGTGGGCCTTTGGTGGCGCGAACGGTGGCCACGCATCCGTTGGGGATGCAGGGCTTCTTGTTGGTGCAGCGCGATGAAATGGCGGGCATCGCCCCGGCAGAGCCGGTAGCACCGGCGGGGGTTGTGGCAACTTCCGAACCGGCACTGGCAGCAACGGCGCTGCCATCATTGGTGGCGGAACCGGCGGCCGATCCGAATGCGCTGCCGAGTTTCATGAATGACAGTACAACGCAGGTGTCGCTGGCATCGCAGTGCAACAAGATCAGCTTGGTGACCAATACCAATGGCGGCTACACCACTGCTGCCACGATGACGGACCCGCTGTTTGCGCTGTCTGAACAGTTCTGCTTGGCGCGGACCTATGCCATGGCTTCGGGCGAGGAGCTGGCGGCCAAGGCGGCTGGCTTCACCCCCGCGCAGATTGCCGAGCAGTGCCAGGCCTTTGGCCCGGTGTTGAAAGATCAGGTGGCGGCGCTGTCGTTGCAGCCGCGTGATCAGGTGTTGCAGGGCGTGCAGGCGTTCGTGCTGCAAAGCGGGATGTCACCGGCGCAGCTTTCGGGCACGGCGAAGGTGTGCCTTGGGGTTGGCTACACCACTGACAATATGGATGTTGCAATCGGATCGGCGCTGTTGCTGACAGCGCTGGGCGAGGGGGCGTATGGCGAGTTGCTGGGCCATCACCTGTCGCAAGGCTACGGGGCCAATGTGCGGCCTGATCTGGCGTTGGATTGGTATGATACCGGGCTTGCCGCGATGGGGGCCGGGGCGGCGGTGTTTGCGCCGGGGATTGCCGATCGGCCGGATGTGATTCGCAAGGCAGCGTTCACGATTGGCGGGCGGGCGATGGAGGTGGAACCGGCTTTGCCGCAGTTCGCGCTGGAGCCAGAGGCGGCACCGGTACCTGAGGTTGTGGCAACTGCGGTGCCAGAGGTTGTGCAACCACCCGTGGCTGAGAAAAACGTGGCGGCTTTGCCAGAGGCGGTTGTAGTGCCTGAGATGGTGGCGACTGCACCCGAAGCCGCATTGCCCGAGGCCGCGACACCCGGTGAGTTGCCAGTGCCGACCTCGGGGGCGCAGGTTGTGTTGATGGCGGCCCGGCTGCCATTCCTGATTTTTGACCGCTGACAGAACTGCGGGGAAGGGGCGAAAAAGCCCCTTCCCTTCGTACCAGACACCCGCTAGATACCGCCCGACCAAATCAAAACATGCGGATGTGGCGGAATTGGTAGACGCGCAGCGTTGAGGTCGCTGTGGGGTAACTCCCGTGAAGGTTCGAGTCCTTTCATCCGCACCATTTGTTTATGCAGCTTGGCCGACGGCCCGCTGGATTGCTGATCCAATGCCGATTCTGTTCGATCCGATCTTTGCAGGCGCATTGGCGCAACGCGTTGATCTTATGCAGCGCTTGCGCCTGTTCGGTCGCATGGGGGAAAGGCGATTTGGCTGTTGATGACCGCAATTTGGTTGATTGCGCCCGTCACCCCGCGCAATATCGGCGCTTTTCCTGCATTCTGGCATTGATGGGGTGCAATGTGACAAGTCCGTTGCAATCGAAGAGATGATCCGCTTAAGTCATCGACAACAAAATTGCGCGGCCAAAAGGTTGACGCCAAAAAGAAGACGGGGAGAACGGATTGGTTGCTGCTAAATCCGCTGATGCATTTGTCGTGTTTGATCACGTGCAAAAAAGTTATGACGGCGAAACGCTGGTGGTTAAAGACCTGAACCTTGCCATTGCGAAGGGCGAGTTTCTGACGATGCTTGGGCCGTCGGGGTCTGGCAAGACGACGTGCCTGATGATGCTGGCGGGGTTTGAGACGGCGACCAATGGCGAGATCACGCTGGATGGGCGGCCGATCAATCAGGTGCCACCGCATAAGCGCGGCATTGGCATGGTGTTTCAGAATTACGCGCTGTTTCCGCATATGACCGTGGGGGAAAACCTGTCGTTCCCGCTGGAAGTGCGCGGGATGGGCAAAGCCGACCGCGAGGCGAAGGTGAAGCGGGCGCTGGATATGGTCCAGATGTATGCGTTCATCAACCGCCGACCGGCGCAACTGTCGGGGGGGCAGCAGCAGCGGATCGCGTTGGCGCGGGCGTTGGTGTTTGACCCGAAGCTGGTGTTGATGGATGAACCGCTGGGCGCGCTGGACAAACAGTTGCGCGAACATATGCAGTTTGAAATCAAGCACTTGCATGAAAGCCTTGGCATCACTGTGGTCTATGTGACGCATGATCAGGGCGAGGCGCTGACGATGTCGGACCGCATTGCCGTGTTCAACGACGGCCGCATCCAGCAACTGGCACCGCCGTCTGATCTGTATGAACGCCCGGATAACAGCTTTGTCGCGGGGTTTATCGGTGAGAATAACAAACTGTACGGCACCCTGGAAGAAGTATCGGGTGGGCGCGCCACGGTGCGGCTGACCACCGGCGAATTGATTGATGCGACGGCGGTGAACGTTGCTACCAAGGGGCAGAAAACGCTGGTGTCGATCCGGCCTGAACGGGTGGAATACAAGCCGGAATTGCTGCCGACCGACGCGCATACCATTGGTGCCGAGGTGCTGGAATTCATCTATATGGGCGATATGTTCCGCACACGGCTTCGTGTTGCCGGATCGGATGATTTCGTGATCAAATCGCGCAATACCCTGGGTCAGCGCATGCTGACACCGGGGGAAAAGATCAAGATTGGCTGGGCTCCGCAGGATGCCCGGGCGCTTGATACGTAAGGACGCCCGAGCAAGGGCAGCCGCAGCTTTGTGGCCAATCAAAAGAGTACTGTTTCAACCAAGGGAGCTATCTGAGATGAAGAAACTACTGATCCTGTCGACGGCACTGACCGTCGCGGGCTTTGCCGCACAGGCAGATGTGACAGTCATGTCGTGGGGCGGCGCTTATGGCGAAGCCCAGACCGAAGCCTTCGTGAAGCCGTTCATCGCGGCAACCGGCAAGCCTACCATCATGGTCGACAGCGACAACCCGGCCCCGGCGCTGAAAGCCATGGTCGAAGCAGGCAACGTCACCGTTGACGTCGCATCGGTCGAATATGCCGACGCGATCCGTCTGTGCGACGAAGGCGTGCTGGAGCCGATCGACGCCGCTTCGCTGCCCGCCGGTGCCGATGGCACCCCGGCTGCTGACGACTTCATTGCCGGCGCTGTGACCGAATGTGGCGTGTCAACCGACATTTGGTCGAACGTTTTCGCATATGACACCACCAAGTTGCCCGAAGGCCCGACTGCAGTCGCCGATTTCTTCGACTTGGAAAAGTTCCCCGGCAAGCGTGGCCTGCGCAAGGGCGCCAAGGCGGTTCTGGAATTGGCACTGATGGGCGACGGGGTTCCGGCGTCGGAAGTCTACGCTCTGCTAAATACGCCCGAAGGCGTTGACCGCGCTTTCGCCAAGTTGGACACCATCAAGGCAGATGTCGTCTGGTGGGAAGCCGGCGCGCAGGCACCGCAGCTTCTGGCGGACGGCGAAGTCGTGATGACCACTGCTTACAACGGCCGTATCTTCGCGGCTGCGCAGAACGAGGGCAAGCCCTTCCAGATCGTCTGGGACGGCCAGATCTATGAAAACGAAATGTTTGTCGTGCCGAAGGGCGCGCCGAACATGGCAGACGCGATGGAGTTCGTGAAGTTCGCGACCTCGACCGAAGGTTTGCGCGCTTCGGCCCAGCATATTTCTTACGGCCCGGCCCGCAAGTCGTCGATGTTGGAAGAGATCATCTTCAAGGACGGCAAGACCGCTATGGCGCCGCACTTGCCGACGGCCCCGGAGAACCTGACCAACGCGCTGGAAACCTCGGCGGATTTCTGGGTCGACCATGACGCGGAACTGAACGAGCGCTTCCAGGCGTGGCTGGCGCAATGATCGGGCATTAGCCCATCGCCGGGCGCGGGGGGTTTCCCTCGCGCCCGGAACCTTACGAACAAGGGACATGCAATGACCGAGGCTGCCACCGACCTGCTGAAAACCGCCGATGGCCGCCCGCTGAAAGAAGCGCTTGCCACAGCGCAGGTCCGCGCCAAGCGCCGGGCTTTTCTGTTGGTGCTGCCACTGTTGCTGTTTGTTCTTTTTACTTTTCTTATTCCCATCGGTTATATGCTGAAACGGTCTGTCGAGCATGACGGCTTTTCGAAATCGGCGCCCGATCTGGCGGCCTGGTTTGCCGCCAACCCCGAGTATGACCAGTCAAATCCCCCGGAAGAGGCTTTTGCCGCACTGGTTGCCGACCTTAAACGGATGCAGGCTGAAAAAAACACCGGCATGGCAGGCACGCGGGTGAATTACACAGTTCCCGGCTCGATCAGCCTGTTCAAGGCGGGCGCTCGGGCTGCGGCCGAAATGGTGCCGCCCTACAAAGAGGCGATGCTGGCGTTGGATCCGGAATGGGGTTCGGCCAAGCTGTGGCGCGGCATGGAAGCCGCTTCAAGCAAATACACCACCGAGTTCTATAAAGTGGCTGCTGACCGTAAGTTGACCGACGACGGCTGGCAAATGGGCGGTGACAAGGAGCGGATCTATCTTTATCTTTTTTTCAAGACTTTTGTCGTCTCGGCCATCATCACCGTGATCTGCCTGCTACTGGCCTTCCCGGTGGCGCATTTGTTGGCCGTGCTGCCAATGGCAAAGTCCTCTCTTCTGATGATCCTTGTGCTCTTGCCGTTCTGGACTTCGCTTCTGGTGCGAACCACAAGCTGGATCGCGCTGTTGCAAGAGCAGGGGATGGTCAACGATCTTCTGGTCGGGCTGGGGGTGATTGGCGACGACAATCGCCTGCAAGCGATGTACAACATGACTGGCACTATTGTGGCGATGACACATGTGCTTTTGCCGTTCATGATCCTGCCGCTTTATTCGGTCATGCGGGTTATTCCGCCGTCTTACGCCCGTGCCGCGCGGTCACTGGGGGCAACAGTCATGGACCACTTTCCGCCGCGTCTATCTGCCGCAAACCCTGCCGGGGATCGCTGCGGGCTCGCTTTTGGTCTTCATTCTGGCCGTCGGTTATTACATCACGCCTGCCTTGGTGGGCGGTGCGGACGGGCAGTTGATTTCGAATCTGATCAGTTTTCACATGACGAAATCCAATTGGTCACTGGCGGCGGCACTGGCGGCGATGCTGCTGGCGGCCATTCTGGTGCTGTATTGGCTGTACGATCGCTTGATCGGCATCGACCGGCTGAAGCTGGGTTAAGGAGAAGATCATGGCACTTCCAACCTATGCCTCACCTTTGGAGCGAACATGGTACTACACGTACCTGACGTTCTGCGTGCTGATCTTCATTTTCCTGATCGCGCCGATCTTGATCGTTGTTCCGCTGTCGTTCAACGCGGAACCTTACTTTTCACTCACCGAAAAAATGCTGACCCTTGATCCAGAAGGGTACAGCCTGCGCTGGTATGACACGCTGCTGACGCTGGGGCATCCGACGCCTGACGCTCCGCGCGACAACGCTTGGTGGAATACGGTTTGGGAACGGGCAACGTGGGTGCAGGCGGCGAAGAACTCGTTCTGGGTCGGGCTTTGGGCGACGATTCTGGCCACCACGCTGGGCACAATTGCCGCCCTTGGCCTGAGCCGCCCGGAAATGCCGTATCGGCGGCTGATCATGGCGGTGCTGATCTCGCCGATGATTGTGCCGATCATCATCATCGCGGTGGGGATGAGCTTTTTCTTCGCCCAATTCTGTATCGCGCCAGACAGCGTTTTGGGTTCGGTTCTGGGGGTGTTCCTGTCGAACAAGGGGTGCCTCGTGAACTCGCACCTTGGGGTGATCGTCGCCCATACGGTCTTGGGCATTCCGTTTGTCATCATCACCGTCACCGCCACCCTGTCGGGCTTTGACCAATCGCTGATCCGTGCCGGCCATTCGCTGGGGGCCAACCCACGTGTGACCTTCTTCAAGGTGTGATGCCGCTGATCTTGCCGGGCATCATCTCGGGTGCGCTGTTCGCCTTTGTCACCTCGTTTGACGAGGTGGTGGCGGTTCTGTTCATCGCCGGACCCGAGCAGCAAACTATTCCGCGCCAGATGTTCAATGGCATCCGCGAGGCGATTTCTCCGGCAATCCTGGCGGTGGCGACGATCTTGGTGATCGTTTCGATCTGTCTCTTGACCACGGTCGAACTGCTGCGGCGCAGGTCTGAACGGCTGCGCGGGGTATCGCCGCACTAGCCTGC
Source organism: uncultured Alphaproteobacteria bacterium (assembly GCA_963708425.1). GTDB lineage: Bacteria > Pseudomonadota > Alphaproteobacteria > Rhodobacterales > Rhodobacteraceae > JACMNW01. Next base: position 554,207 of record OY970206.1, on the reverse strand, counting down.
TCTGACGTCATGGCAAAATCTGCAGCCATCCCCAGACGGTGACAATCGACAGGGCTGTGGCGACCAAGACGGAGGAAGCCGCAACGCGCATCGCAACACCGTAGAGGCTGGCGAACATATAGGCGTTCACGCCGGGGGCCATGGCGGCGGTGATCACCGCTGACCGCAGGCCTGCGGTATCAAGGCCAAAGATGAAGCGCGCCAGCAGATAGACCACGGCGGGATGCACGATCAGCGATACAGCGCAGATCATGGCGATGGTCAGCCGGTCGCCTTCGGGGCGGTAGCGGATCAGCACGCCGCCTAAGCCGAAGAGGGCGGCGGGGATGGCGGCGCGGGTCATCATTTCGACGGCCGCCATCATGAAGCCGGGTAGGGGCAGGCCAGAGAGATTTACGGCAAAGCCGCAAAGGATGCCGATGACCAAAGGCTGGCTGAGGATGGCGCGGCCGACTTGGGTCGCCAGTTGCGCCGTTGCCAGACCCCGGCCGTGAGAGCGAACCAGTTCCATCAATGTGATGCCAAAGGCATAGAGCAGCGGCGAATGGATCGAGATGATGGCGAAGTTGCCGGCCAGCGCGTCAGCGCCATAGGCACGTTCCGTAATGGCAAGGCCGAGGAGCAGCGAGTTGGAAAAAAGGCAGGCAAAGCCGATTGCGACAGCATCAGTCAGGGGGCGCTTGAAGATATAAAGCGCGCCGAAGAAGCCTGCGGCGAAGCCAGAAAAGGCACCGACATAAAAGCTGATCATCAGCCCGGGGTCATAGGCGACGGACAGGTCCAGCGTAGCGACGGATTTGAACAGCAGGCAAGGCAGCGCAAAGTTTTGTGCAAATTTCATGACGCCATCGACGCCGTCCGATCCGATCAGGCGGGCACGAGCCATGGCATAGCCAAAGCCGATGACCAGAAAGACCGGCAGGATGACGTCAAGAAGCGCGCTCATGCGGCATCAATCTCGATCACCATGCCGTCAAAGGCGGGGGTCACACCGGTTGGCAATTCAGTCAGCAGGGTTTCGTAATCCAGATCGACATGCATGTTGGTCAGCACGGCTTGGCGCGGTGTGGCGCGGGCGATCCATTCCAGCGACAGCGCCAGATGCGCGTGCGTGGGGTGCGGTTTGCGGCGCAGGGCGTCCAGCACCCAAACATCCAGATCCATCAGCAGTGGCCAGCTTTCGTGCGGTATGTCGATGACATCGGGCAAGTAGGCAAGTCCACCTATGCGAAAGCCCAAGGCATCCATCGTGCCATGCTCGGCGCGGAACGGAGTGAAGGTGATTGGTCCACCGGGGCCTGGCACGTCTACCGGCCCGGCGATGGTGTGCAATTCGAGAATAGGCGGGTAGGATGAACCTTCGGGCTGCACGAAGGCATAGCTGAACCGGCCCATCAGCGCCTCTTGCGTTGGGCCGTCGGCCCAGACCGGCAGGCGGTGGCGCAGATTGAACACGATCTGGCGCAGATCGTCGATGCCGTGCATGTGGTCGGCGTGGGAATGGGTGTAGACGACGCCATCCAGCGTGCCGACGCCGGCATCCAGAAGCTGTTCGCGCATGTCGGGTGAGGTGTCGATCAGCACGCGGGTAGTGCCGGTTGGCATGATGCGTTCGACCAGCATAGAGCAGCGGCGGCGGCGGTTTTTCGGATTGGCGGGGTCGCAATCGCCCCAGTCGCCGCCAAGCCTTGGCACGCCGCCTGATGATCCGCAGCCTAGGATGGTGAAGCGCAGTTTGGCCATGTCAGGCGGCCTTTTCGGGATGCTTGGCGCGGGTGAACAGGCGGTCGAAATTGGCAGAGGTACGGGCAGCAAATTCCTCGATGGTCAGGCCGTAGATTGCGGCCCCGGCTTTGGCGGTATGCGCGGTATAGGCGGGTTCATTGCGGCGGCCGCGAAAGGGTGGTGGGGCAAGATAGGGGCTATCGGTTTCCAGCAAGATACGGTCCAGCGGCGCGGCGGCGAAGATATCGCGCAGGTCTTGGCTTTTGGGGAAGGCAGTTATACCCGACATCGACAGGTAAAAGCCCAGTTCAAGTGCCGCGCGGGCCAGCCCTTCACCGGACGAAAAGCAATGCATAACGCAAGGATAGGGGTGTCTCTTGAAGTTTTCTGTCAAGATTGCAGCCATATCGTCATCTGCGCCGCGCGCATGGATGATCAGGGGTAGCCCGGTTTCCTGTGCCGCCTCGATATGGATGCGCAGGCTGGTTTGCTGGATGGCTTTGCTGTCTGCGGTGTAGTGGTAATCGAGGCCGGATTCGCCGATGCCGACGAATTTCGGATGTGCGGCGAGGGCGACCAGTTCGGTGACCGTGGCGAGTGGCTCTTCGGCGGCGCTCATTGGGTGAGTGCCTGCGGCGTAGAATACTTCTGGATGTGCCTCGGCAATGGCGCGCACTTTTGGCTCATTGCGCAGGCGGGTGCAGATTGTGACCATGCGGGTAACACCAGCCGCCTTTGCCCGCGCGATCAGATCGGGGATTTCGCCCTCAAAATCCGGGAAATCGAGGTGGCAGTGGCTATCGACTAGTTCGGGGGTCATCTCTGGGGCTCATCTTTGGGCGAGGAGTGTGCCCGCCGTCTCGTCGATCTTTAAAAGCATATCCATCAGAAGGGCGGCAGGGTCAAGGTTGACCGCCCGCCCGCGCCGCGCGCGAATGGTCAGGGTTTGGGCGAGGTCGGCCCATGCGAGGGCGGCACCGGGCGGTGTACCAAGGCGGCTGATCAGCGCGGTTTCGCCCGGTGCGGCCTCGGGCGGGTAGGTGACGGTTGCGGCGGTGCGGGCGAGCCTGCCGAGGAACAGATCGACCAGCGTTACGATCAGGTCGAACTGGATTTCGGCACCGCGACCGGCGGCGGTTTCGGCCAGTTTCAGGGCGGCCATACGGTCCAGCCGGGGCAGGGTGGTGAACAGCTTGATCAGGTCGGCATAGACGATGAGCCCGTCCTGATTGGTCAGCCGGAACGCGTCGCCGACCGAACCGCCGGCGAGTTCGGCCATAGCTTGCACGTCTTCGGGTGGCAGTGTGCCACCGGCGGCAGACAGCGCGTCGGACAGCTGTTGCGGGCTAAGCGGCGACAGGCGCAGTTCGCGGCAGCGCGAGCGGATTGTCGGCAACAGGCGGTGCGGTTGATGGCTGATCAGGAACAGCGTGACATTGGCGGGCGGTTCTTCCAGCAGCTTGAGCAGCGCATTGGCGGCGGGCGGGTTCATGTCATCGGCAGCGTCAATGATGGCGGCGCGACGGCCACCATCGGCGGCCGACATGGTGAAGAACGACTTCATCTTGCGGACTTCGTCAACGCGGATGTCGGCGGACAGGGCGGTTTCCTTGTCGTTCAAACCCCGGCGCAGCAGGAACATGCGGCCTTCGGACAGAGCCGCCATGCGCCGGGCCACCGGGTTATCTGGGGCGATGTCCAGCGTGGTGGGTGGGGGTGGATCAAACATGCCGCCATCCGGCATTGGCGTGGCCAGCAGGAACCGCGCCAGCCGCCATGCCAGCGTGGCCTTACCCACCCCGCGCGGGCCCGAGATCAACCAGCCGTGGTGCAGACGGCCCAAGTTGAAGGCGGTCAGGAACGCAACTTCTGCATCTTTGTGTCCGAATAGCTGTGCTGTTTGGCGCGGGTGCGGGGCACCTTCCACACGGTCGGCTTCCGGTATCTCATCGCTCACGGTGCCAGACCAAGATGGGTTTGCACAGTGGCCCACACCAGAGCTGCCACGCTTTCCGGGGTGCCAGCACCGTCGATGACCGTGATGCGGGGGGTGTTTGCCGCCAGATCAAGAAAACCGGCGCGCATCTGGCGTTGCAAATCGACGCCCATATCCTCGAACCGCAGTTCCTTGCCAGCACGGGCGACGGCGCGTGACAGGCCTGTGCCGGGATCGATGTCAATCAGCAGGGTCAGATCGGGGTCGGCACCGATCATCAGATCATGCAGGGCGTCGACTTTGCCGCGCAGATCGCCGCGGGTGATGCCCTGATAGATGCGGGTGGAATCTGCGAAACGGTCGGTGATTACGACCGAGCCTGCATTTAGCGCGGGGCGGATGGTCTTTTCCAAGTGGTCGCGGCGGGCGGCGGTAAACAGCAGGATTTCAGTCTCGGCCGACCAGCGATCTGTATCGCCTTCCAGAACCAGCCGCCGGATCTGTTCGGCACCAGTGCTGCCGCCCGGTTCGCGGGTCAGCACGACGGTTTGACCTATGGCGCGCAGGCGGTCTGCCAGCATCCGCGCTTGGGTGGATTTGCCCGAACCGTCGATGCCTTCAAAGCTGATGAAACGGCCGGAATGGTCGGGGCGATTACCAATTTGGCCGTTGCCTGCCATGTTATGAGGCCGCAATCCTGTTTTGGACCAACAGGAAAAGCGATTGCCCAGCAGAGGTAAGGCGCTTGAAAAAGCCGCCGGGACCAACATCGGTTTCCGCCACAAGGGGGACTTCGACATCGGGCAGGTCGGGCACATGGACCACCAGCTTTGCCACTTCTTGCCCCGCCACAATCGGGGCGGTCAGCGGGCCGGAGTAAACCACTTCGGCAGTCATGGTTTCCTGCACCAAAGCAGGCACAAGAATGCGCACATCGTTTGCCGGGACTAGGCCCACACGTGATGCAGCCCCCATCCAGACATCAGCCTCGGCTACGCGCACGCCAGCTTTGGCTACGGTTTTCTGGGCAAATTGCCGAAACGACCAGTTCAACAGCCGTTCAGCCTCTTCGGCGCGTTCCTTTTCAGTGGCAAGGCCGCTGATCACCACGATCACCCGCCGATCTCCCTGCACTGCCGATCCGACAAGGCCGTAACCCGCCTCGCTGGTATGGCCGGTTTTCAGGCCGTCGGCACCGATACCCAGCTTTAACAACGGGTTGCGGTTGAAACGGTTATCGGGGGCGCGGTCGGCGTAGTTGTACTCGGTTTCGGCGAAAATCTTGTAATCCTCGGGGAATTCTTCGATCAGGCGCAGGGCAAGGATGCCCAGATCGTGCATGCTCATCCGGTGGTTCGGGTCCGGCCAACCCGAGGCATTGGCGAACACCGATTGCGTCATTCCCAGCGCCTTGCCGCGTTCGGTCATCTGGGCGGCAAACGCCTCTTCGGTGCCAGCCAGACCTTCGGCCACCACCACGCAGGCATCATTGCCGGAATTGACGATCATGCCATGGATCAGGTCGCGCACAGTGGGGCGATCTTGTTCGTTCAGGAACATCGTCGATCCACCCATGGCATGCGCGCGGGCGGACACGCCGAAGGTAGTATCCATGGTGACCCGACCATCATGCAGGGCTTCGAACAGCATGTTGATGGTCATCAGTTTTGACATCGATGCCGGTGGCAGCGGCTGATCCGAGTTCTTTTCCATCAGCACGGCATGGGTGCCGACGTCAAACACCCAAGCGGCCGTGGCCCGGGTTTCGAAGGCTGCGGCGGGCAGGCCTTGGGCAAATACCAACACCAGCCCCGCCAAGATCAAACGCAGATGGATCATAGTTGAACCCCTTTGGTGATCACTTAGAAACGGCATAGGCATCAACAAACCCCAGGCCTTTGACCTTGGCAAGCAATGCCGCGCGGTCGCCATCGCCCGAGGCGACGACGCTCCAGAAAGTCTTGCCATTGCTGGTTTCTTCACGCACGTCCGCAGCAACCCCGCCGGATTTCAGCGTATCGGCGGCGCGGTTTGCATTCGCCTCGACACTGAAGATGCCAATCTGAATGCGGGTTGATCCAGTTGATGCGGCAGGTGCCGGTGCAGGTGCGGCGGCAGGGTCTGGCAATGGGGCAACTTCCAATGCGGATTCTGCGCCAGACACGGGGGCCAATGCGGCCTCGCCGTCAATTGTTGGTGCTGCGGCGGCGGCTGTGGCAGCGGCTTTTGCTGCGGCGCGGGCGCGCTTGCGGGCTTGGCGTTTCGTCTCGCCGGGGCGGGGTGTCGGATCGAGATCATCGCTTGGCGCGGGTGCTGCGGCGGCGAGATCGGCGCCTTCGGCAGTTTGATCGCCGTCAGCAGATTGCACCCCATCGGCCTTGTCGATTGCTGCCCTTGCGGCGGCAATCGGATCAAGCGCTGCGGTTTCCACGCCTTCCGGGTCTGCGTTCGCCACTGCGTCGGCTGCAACTGGTGCGGCTTCCGCCACAGCCTCGGTTTTGCTGTCTTCGCGCCGCAGGGCGGTGACGTTCAACTTGCCCGGCTGGCCTGCCAACATGCCCAAAGCATCGGCGGCATCGGAAGAGATTTGCAGCTTTGGTCCGGGGTTATCGCGTTCACGCCGAAATAGCGCGCCGATCACAAATTTGCCATTCGCTTCGTTGCGCAGGATAACACGTTCGGGGTTGACCACATCGGGCGACGCAACCCAGACGCCGCCAAGCGACGGGCGGCCGTCCCAAAGGGCGGTGTCAGTAACTTGGAATATTTCTGGTGCTTCAACATCACGGTCGACCAGACGCACCGATTTCGCAGCGTCGGTTGTGATTGGCTCTGCCGCAGAATTATCCTTGCCCGCGAAGGGGTTAGGCATATTTTCGCAGGCCGATAAAGTAACTGCCGCCGCCACCAAGAAAGCCAGATGCCTGATCGACGTTCCTGCCATTGCTCGCCCCTATCTTGCGCGGATTCTGCGCCGCACTTGGTTCTACCGCCTTGAAGACGGTTTTGCTGCTGCTCGTATGACGCCTTGCGTCGCGCGGATTGTAACCGCAGTTCGAGCCAGTTGGAAGGGCAGCAGTGCCCATGCGCGGAATTCGTCCATCCCCCCCTTTCAGAATCGCGGAAGCCCGATTAAGCCGCGTCATAACGGAGGAGTGGCAGAGCGGTTTAATGCACCGGTCTTGAAAACCGACGTGGGTGAAAGTCCACCGTGGGTTCGAATCCCACCTCCTCCGCCACAAGTCATTTCGGAACTGCTCTCTCCGCCGTAGCGGACTGGAATTTTCTTGTGTGATTCAAAGGTTATGCGCGTCGTGCTGTGAACTGCGGCTGCGGCAAACTCGGCGCAAATGGGTCTCTCCTACCCGTGTCTCTCTAGAGCCGTGCACTGCGTGATTTTGGTTCACAGCTATAAATCTCTGTTTTTGCTCGACTATTTACTTCGCAAAGTTTGTCTGGTTCGCGTTTTCTTTTGCGTGCCGAAAGGGACACAAATCGAATTCAGCAATTTGTAAATATGATTGCCCTGCGGTTAACAAAACTCCTTGGAAAAATAATGGCCCGGCAGTTCCGACCGATCGCTTTAAGTGCTGGGTCGGTTGTCCAGGTTCTTGTTGAGAACTTGTTCGATGTTCTGGCCCGCGCGGCCTTGAACGCCGGATCAGAGGCAAACAGTTCGGCGTTGAAACGGTTGGCCGCGATATCGATGATCGGGCTGAGGGTCTGGGCATCTTCACCGGCAAAATACCGGGTCACGAAGTCTTCGACCTCCTGCCACTCGTATACGCCCACCTGGTCCAGTGCGTCCTTCAGCTCGTGCAACACGTTGACATCGGTTGCCTCGGACAGCGTGGTCACGGTGTCGATCGCGTTTGAGGTCAGTTCTGTCCCATTGTCGGACACGATCATCCCCGGCTTTCCGCGCCGTTCGATCAGGGTCGTCAGTTCCCGGGTCACCCGTCGCCCGGAAATCGAGGTGTCCGGGATTGCGGCTAAGCATTCGCGGGTCACGTCATCGACGACATTCAGGATGCGGAACCGCCGCCCACAGCCGAACTGGTCATGCACGAAATCGAGTGACCAGCGCGCATTCGCGCGGGCTTCCACCAGGATTGGCGCGCGGGTTCCAATGGCTTTGCGTCTGGCCCGGCGTTTGCGCACCGTCAGGCCCTCGTCACGATACACCCGGTAAATGCGGTTGATGCTCGATGGCTCGCCCTCCCGCCGCAGCAGAATGAACAGCCGCCGGTAACCGAACCGCCTGCGCTCATTGGCAAGATCGCGCAGCCGCGTTCGCAGCGCTGTGTCCGGCGGGCGCCGTGATTTGTAACGGATCATCTTGCGATCCGCCCCGACAATCTGGCAGGCCCGCCGCTCGGACAGGCCCACCTTAGCCTGCAAATGCGCGACTGCCTCGCGCTGAACAACAGGCCCTACCACTTTTTTGCCAGAAGCTCGCGCATCGCCGACATGTCCAGCATCGTGTCCGCCAGCAACCGCTTCAGCTTGCCATTCTCATCTTCCAATGCCTTCAGCCGCTTGGCATCCGGCACCGTCATGCCGCCGAACTTGCTCTTCCAGGCGTAAAACGTGCCCTCCGACATGCCATGCTTGCGGCACAAATCGGGGCACTTCGCGCCCGCCTGATGCTCCTGCAAAATGCCAATGATCTGCTCTTCCGCAAACCGTGCTCGCTTCATCATCCGTCCCCTTTCTTGGGTCGGACTCTAGTTGAAGGTGGAGGAATTTCTCAGTGACAGGTCACGGCTCCCCGGGTTCATTGATGAACTGCGCTGCAGCTGGTGACGGACAGTTGGGCTTTCTTCATTCAACTTCGAAACGCCGCGTCTTGGATTCGGCGAAGCTGCCGTCTGGATAGTCCACCAGCACCTTCCATTTGTAGGTCACGCCCGGCTCCAGATCGGGAAGTGTTGCTACATTCTCCCTCAAGCGCTCCTTGTCGCAATAGCTGAAGCCGAACAGCCGATCTGACGGCCAGACGCAAAGCCGGTAGGTGCCGCCGCGCTCGACGATACCTTTGGCCTCAGCCCATGCCAGACGGACGTCACCTGCCTTCAGCCTCTCGCCATGCTTTGGAAATTCCGGCGTCGGCACTTCGCCCAAGGGCGTGCTGGCGACAGCTTCAAGGTCCTGGGCGCGGGCAAAATTCCGGGCGAAGCCGGGCTCCCCCGTCACAGTTACATCCTGCACACAGTTCATGAAGCGCTGCTTGTCCTCAATGCCCTTGCACAGACTCTCGGCTTTGCTTACGTCGATGGGCTTCATCGGCGGCGTCGGCGGAACGCCGCCCGGTAGCGCTGTCACCTCGCAGGACGAGGGGCTTTCGCCGCGCGGCCATTCAAAGTCAGCAAAGTCCTTCCATGACAGCCAGGACGGATAGTCAAACAGCGTTGTTGACTCATCCACGCGCCAAGCATTGCCGAACGCGTCGTATAGCAACTTGTACCTGTCATTGAGATCGGCAGGCATTGGGCCAAGCTCGGAGCCGTCGGGCAGCGATGGCAGCCAATTGCCCGGCACAAGAGCGCCCATCAATCCCGCCGTCGCCCGCGCTTTGTCGACGCGGATGTCCATGATCCAAACATTGTGGTTTTGCCAGAACCAAGGCGAGACGGTGACAGTCGTTCCGCCTTGGGATTGCATCAACACGGATTGGCCGCCATTGACGGAGACGATCCTGCCTCCGGACGGCAGGACGATTTCACCTTTGCCGAGGGTCACACGCTCGCCGTTTATGCGAAGCTCGGGGCCCCGCTCGCCTCCGCGACTTTTTTCGGGCGGAATGTAAGTGATCCTGTCTCCTGCCAACCGCAGAGCAACAGCGGTGTTGACGCTGACACAGGACGTGAGACCCGTGTAGCCATTTGGCCCTAGAGGCCCGGCCGTTGACACCGGCCACATTCTGGATTGCAACTCCAGTCCCTCATCGCGGAGCAACACGAACTCGCCAGCCCCCTGGAAATCATAGTTGATGCCATCAACAGTTCGGATGTGGGGATCGCCTTCAGAATAGGTGGAGCCGCCAGTGAGCCATCGTTCAATCACGTTGATGTCGGCCCCGCTCAGCTTTGGCCCGCAGAAGGGCATCTGCGCATCAGCCAAGGTGAAGGCGGACGTGTCGCATCCCACGGCATTGCTGTTGATCCGGGTGCGGATCTCCGCCCCGAGCGCAGCCGCAAGCTGATAGGACCGCGTCATGCGGCGTTGACCGGCGGGCGGTGTTTCATTTTCGGAGAAGTCCACGAAGCTACCGACATTGTTGTAGGGCGGATAGCGCAGGCCGCCATGACATTCGATGCAGGCCTTGTTGAAGATGCGCTGCACATTTGTGTAGGAAGGCACCTGGCCGACAGGTGGCAGCGTGGCTGTTGTAATGGTGCCGGTCACGGCGGGCAGGTTGCCGAACACGCGGGCGTTCACGTCTGCGCAGTTGGCGGGCGTGTTCGCGGCCAGACCGACGGCTCTGCGGAGCTCCGGTAAAGCCATCCCAATCTGACGGTCCAGCACATCCGCAAAATTGTAGCCGCGCGAGCGGCCGCGCACATTCATAGACCATTTGTCGACGGAGACGCCCAACGGCTCGAGGAAGTAGCGGGCAACGGCAATGAACTCGGCATTCGAATAAATTTCCCGGTCCGTGTACAAGCCGCCCATGACGACTGTCTGGTCGCCTGTGCCGCCACCATCGCCTTGCGTGCGCCGGAACACGTCCTTGCGGATACGGGTGACGCCGATTTCCGTTTCGTTGTTGATGACGTCCAGATACTGCTGCAATAGCCCCACATGGGGATCTACGGGAGTGCCGCCTAAGCGCGCCACGTAGGCATCTAGCGCATTGTCAAGATTAAAGCGCTGCAAGTCGGCCTTGCGCTGGGGCATCTGCGTCATGCGCTGCCGCGTGTCGTTAAAGACGTTTGTCAGATTTCCGCCATTGCGCTGATCGAAGAAACTTGTGACGGCGGCTGGAATTCCGACCGTGCCGATGTTGTTGCGGGTGATGCAGCCCTCGAAGATCGCCAACGCCAAGGGGCGGATGTCGATGGGGTCTGTGAAAAGATCGTCCTTAAAGACACGGTGGTTAATCAACTCGTCGGCGATACGGAGCGCATTGGGCTGGCCGTCCAGCCCGCCCAACAAATCAAAGAGTTGAACGCCTCTCCCTTCGAAGTCCGTGTTCGCCGACACAGACGCGAGTGGTGGGAATGGAGCAGCTAATAAGGTGACAAAATTGCCATCCCTTTGCACTGTGGTCGCGGCCCCGCTGCCTGGCTGGTTGTTGAAGTTATAGTTGGTCGTTGCCGATCCCACTCCGAAGATTGGCGCTGGCTCGCGCTGGCCTGGCAAAGGGCCCGGGGTGTCAAAGGCAAACCTGATGCCGCCGTCCCCGGCGCCGCCGCGCATCCGCCAGATCATGTGAACGTCCGGCGTGTTGGCAGGTTGCAGGCGTAGCTGCTCAATGAGGGCGCGCACGCTTGGCTGCGCGCGCCATGTCCAGGGGTTGAGAAGCTTTCGAAGCGCCGCCGCCTCTGCCGACCCCATGTAGATGCGGTCGCGGTTGAACGGCAACATGCTGCCCCAACTGTCATAAGCATCCCAGTTGGGCTTGTTCTTCACCTTCAAGCTGCGCGGCGTCAGTCCATCGGTGCCTGGGAATGAGCTGCGGTTGAGCACATTGCGGGTGGAGTGGCACTTCGAGCATTTGACGTCATCAACGCTGATGTTGCTGTTCACCATGGTGGTGAAGGGCACCAGATTGATTTCATGCATCCGGAAATTCATGTCCGCCGGATCCCACTGCATGTATTCAATCTTGGTCGTTGCTGTTTGCGGAAACGAGGCGTGGCCCGCGAGGGCGAAGGTGAACACGTTCAACGCTGACTCATTGAACACAAGCACGCGCGGTGAATGGGACGTGCCCGTCTGGAGGCTTTCGGACCGGGTCATGAAAATCCAGTTGCTGCGGAAAGCCTCCGGCAGAGCAGCGAAGAACTCGCTCGGCGTATCGACTGAAGGGTCGGCCGACAAGTAGCTGGAGATGCCCGCAGGCGTTAAGTCTGTCAGCGGCGCCGGGCTGAACATCAGGCCAAAACGCGGCCGCAGGCTGCGCAACTGATTTATCGACAGCACGCAATCGCTTGTCACGCCCGTACAGTCCGCTGGCGTTGTGGGATCAGCGTTTATGTCAACATCCCACCCCAGAAACACGGAGCCTGTAGCGGGGATAGCACTCAAAGTCAGTTGCTGCGCGTCGGGAAAACTTGCATCGCAGGCGTCGTTGCAGGTGAAGGGGGCGCCGGGCGTGATGCTTTCCACACGCCCGGCTCCGAGCCCCGTGATCATCACGCGAAGATCTGCAGCCTTTGCCGCACCCACCGAAATCAGGCACGCGGCTAGCAATAGAAGCACAACCTGAATTAGGCGTTTGGGGGTCCTAGACGGCAAAGGAGGCTTCCCTAAGCACGCGCCCAAAGAAACAAAATGCCCGTATTCCAGCTCGGCTCTCATGGCGTGCTCCACCAATCGACTTAGCTCCGTAGATACAGAAATAATAACGCTAGGGCAATTTAGAATCAAGATGGTGTACCGCCTCATGACAGCGCGCGGGTGGGGTGCACGGCTAGCCTACGAGAATGACCAAACACTCCCCTTTCCGCTACTTCAAGACGAACCCCGAGGTCATCCGCCTGGCTGTGATGCGCTACATTCGGTTTCCACTGTCGCTGCGCAACGTCGAAGACGTGCTGCGCGAGCGCGGCATTGACCTCAGCCACGAGACGGTGCGGTTTTGGTGGAAGATGTTTGCGCTGATTTGCTCAGCCGAAGCCTAAGGAAACACGTTCAGAGAGGGCTGATCTCTGTTATTCAACATGTTACGTCCCAGAGACGGTTCGACACCAGTCCCGTTACCTCCGCCACTTGCCCTCGTGAATGCGTTCTTCCAATCCGGCTGCGGCGGGATTTTGCCTTTGTTTTGGAGGGTTATGCGGGCGGAGCTGTTCACCTGCTACTGCTCCAACAGACCCGGATGCTTTCTCTCTGGGCCGATAATCTCCGGACCTGTTGCCTGCGCCGTTTTGGTGAACAGCTTGTAGGCTGCTGAAACAGAACAGTTTTCAGCTCTCAAAGAGTAGAGTTCGATCGGAGTCGCGACCGGACAATTGTTGGGCTGCGGTCGAACCGTCGCGAAGGGGGGAAGCGGACCCGAGCAGGTGCGGCATCGCATTCGCAGGATCGCGCGATAGCGGTCATTCGCAGCGGCAGCTAAGCCTGACCAGAGACGATGGTCAATTTGCGCGGACGTGGACATCCGTTCCTGTGTTGACACGCCACCAGCGTCGCGGGGCGGAAAGTCCATACGGTTCACCGGACCAAGTATTGCGGAAATTTGGGGTTCGGCCCACGGTTGATTCGACGACACTGAAGCAGCCGGTTTGAGGCCCGCCATTGAGACTGATGCCAAATGATTGCGCGGCATAAATCAACGGTCTTAGCCGAGCCGATATTCTCGTCGAGTGTCCTTGCCTATCCGCTGCTTGACGATGGTCGAGAGCAGGGCAACTGGAACTGGTTCCCGCCAATCTGACCGTTCCCAATTCAGGAACCGACTTTCTTTACATCAGGTTTCTTGATACATATCGCGAGAATGACGTATATGCCATCATGACAAACCAGATCCTCGTTGTTGACCCGCTTGAGCGGCAAGATATTCTTCGAAGCCTCGCCAGTGAGGTACGGGTGCGGATTCTGGAACATCTAACCCGAAAGGGGCCGCGCAACGTAAACCAGGTTGCTGAAGAACTCGACCTGCCGCAGTCGACAGTCTCTTCGAATATCCAGATCCTTGTAGATGCCGGGCTGGTACAGACCCGATCCGAGAAAGGCCGCAAAGGCAGCCAGAAAATCTGTCATTCTACGTTTACCGAGCTGCTGATCGCCTTCAAGGACCCCACGCCCGCACAGTTATCCAACGTGATCGAGGTCGCGATGCCGATTGGTCTCTATACCCGCTGCGAAGTCAGCGCGCCTTGCGGGTTGTGCTCGCCCGAGGGCGTGATCGGGCTTCTTGACGTGCCGGACACATTCCTTGATCCTGACCGAATGCGCGCGGGGCTGTTGTGGTTCACCCGCGGGTTTGTGGAATACCAGTTTCCCAACAACGCCAAGCTTGCCGGCGCACTGGTTCAATCGCTTGAATTGTCGGTGGAATTATCTTCAGAAGTGCCGGGAACATCAAAGGATTGGCCTTCGGACATCACCGTTGCGATCAACGGTCATGAAGTGGACACTTGGACCTCGCCTGGGGACTTCGGCGACAAGCGCGGCAAGTACACACCGGACTGGTGGAAGCTGGCAGGCTCGCAGTACGGCGACCTCAAGCGGTGGGAGGTCACCACTGAAGGCACCTTCCGCGACGGGGAGAAGGTCTCGGCATGTTCGCTGCACGATCTGCAGTTGAACGAACACCGTTCGATCCGGGTGCGGATCGGCGTGAAGGACGATGCGCGCCACCCCGGCGGGATCAACATCTTCGGTCGCGGCTTTGGCAACCACGATCAAGAAATCGCGCTTCGTCTGGTCCGTGCCTGACGATTGCGACAACCTTTTTCGCTTGACCGGCACCCCCGCCCGACGAACTATACCAAGAAGTCTGGTATGAACCGGATTTGCGGATTGGGAAATCCGGATGGGAGGAGCGATGAAGGCACGGGTCACGGCGCACAGCGCCTATACGGTCGCGGACATCGACAAGCGGCTATACGGGTCGTTTCTGGAACACCTTGGCCGGGCGGTCTACACAGGCATCTATGAGCCCGGCCATGCGACCGCCGACAGCAGCGGAATGCGCGGCGATGTGCTGGAGCTGGTGCGGGCGCTCGACACCCCGATCTGCCGCTATCCAGGTGGCAACTTCGTATCGGCCTACAACTGGGAAGACGGGATCGGCCCGAAAGAGCATCGACCGCGCAGGCTGGACCTGGCCTGGCGGACGACGGAATCTAACCACGTCGGAATCCACGAATTCGCCGACTGGGCCGAGAAGGCCGGGACCGAGATGATGCTCGCGGTAAACCTTGGGTCGCGGGGGTTGGACGAGGCGCGGGCCTTCGTAGAATACGTCAACCACAAGGGCGGCAGCCACTGGTCGGACCTGCGGGCTAGGAATGGCCGCAAGGACCCCTGGAATTGTCGGCTCTGGTGCCTGGGCAACGAGATGGACGGGCCATGGCAGGTCGGCCACAAGACCGCCGCAGAATACGGCCATCTGGCGAACGAAACCGCCAAGGCGCTCCGCGGCCTGGACCCGACGCTGGAGCTGGTGGTCTGTGGTTCAAGTCACTCCAACATGCCGACCTATCCGCAATGGGAAGCGACCGTGCTGGAGGAAACCTACGACCAGGTCGACCACATCAGCCTGCACATGTATTTCGAGAACTACGAGAAGAATTCCAACGAATTCCTTGCCTTGCCGATGAAGCTCGACAGCTACATCGGAACGGTTGCGGGGATCATCGACTATGTGAAGGCGAAGAAGCGGTCGAAGCGGCAGGTCAGCATCTCGTTCGACGAATGGAATGTCTGGTATCACGAGCGCAAGTCCGACACCGAGCGCATGCGAACCTGGGACTGGCCCGAGGCGCCAGTGCTGCTGGAGGACGTGTACAATTTCGAGGATGTCCTGCAGGTCGGCTGCATCCTGAACACGTTCATCCGCCGCGCCGATGTGGTCAAGATCGCCTGCATCGCGCAGCTGGTGAACGTAATCGCCCCGATCATGACCGAACCCGGTGGTGCGGCCTGGCGACAGACGATCTACTGGCCATTCCTGTTTGCGTCGAAGCACGGGCGCGGCACGGCGATGCAGCTGGCAGTCGAGGTGGCCAGCTATGACGCCGATGTCGCTGCCGATGTACCCTGGCTGGACATCGCCGGGGTGCGGGACGACGACGCGGGCACGCTGACATTCTTCGCGATTAACCGCTCCGGAACCGAGCCGATGGAGGTTGACCTCGCGCTGGACGGGTTCGCGGCGAAGACGGTGGAGCATACGCTGATCAAGCACGCCGATCTTGAGGCGCGGAACACCAAGGCGCTGCCGGACAATGTGGCCCCGGTCAAAGGCGACGGGGCGAAGATCGCAGGCAAGGGCCTGCACCTGACCCTGCCGCCGCATTCCTACTCGATGATCCGGGTGGGGTTATGAGTATCCGATTTCCGGATACGTATCACCTTTTGCGTTGATCGAATTGGCGAAGGGTATAGCCTTCGCCAACAGAGGAGCGGCGGATAACGCCGCATTCAGGGAGGAAGAACATGACCGTTCACGGAATGCTTAAGGCTGCCGTCATTGCGACTATCGGTTTTGCCGGGGTCGCGCAGGCGGAGGAGACTGTCGTCTGGTGGGATTTCCTGAGCGGCGGCGATGGCGTGCGAATGAAGAAGCTGATCGAAGACTTCAACGCCGCCCATGCCGGTCAGGTCAAGATCGACGCGACCACGCTGGAATGGGGCACGCCCTTCTATGCCAAGGTCCAGACCTCGGCTGCTGTGGGCGAGGCCCCCGACATCATGACCTACCACGCCAGCCGCATCCCGCTGGCGGTGCAGCAGGGTGTGTTGCAGGAACTGACTGCCGATGACTTTGCCGCGATGGGGATCGGGCAGGCCGATTTCGCGCCGGCAACCTGGGACGCGGTGACGATCAAGGGCAAGCAGTACGCAGTGCCGTTGGACACCCACCCCATCGTCCTTTACTACAACAAGGACCTTCTGGAAGCCGCAGGAATGCTGGACGAAAGCGGCAAGCCGAAGGGCCTTGACAGCCGCGAGGGCTTTACTGCCACGCTGCAGGCTCTGAAGGACAACGGCGTCAAGTTCCCGCTGGGCAGCGTGACCGCTGACGGCAACTTCATGTTCCGCACGATCTATTCGCTGATGGGCCAGCAAAGCGGCGAGCTGATGACGGGCGGTGAGTTCCTGGCCGGAGACAACGGCGACAAACTGGCGAATGCGCTGGGTGTGCTGGCGGAATGGACGACGGCGGGCCTGCAATCGACCTACACCGACTACCCGGCCACGGTCGCGCTTTTCACCAGCGGTGAGGCGGCGATGATGATCAACGGCGTCTGGGAAGTGCCGACGATGACCGACCTCAACGCGCAAGGAAAGCTGTTCAACTGGGGCGCGGTGGAACTGCCGGTGATCTTTGACAAGCCCTCCACCTACGCAGACAGCCATGCCTTCGCGCTGCCGCTGAACCAGGGCAAGGAGATGGCACCTGAAAGGCGCGCCGCTGTGCTGGAGGTGATCGGCTGGATCGAGAAGAACTCGCTCTTCTGGGCCACCGCGGGCCACATCCCGGCTTATGGTCCAGTGACGGCGACGCCGGAATACGCAGCGATGGAACCGAACGCGACCTATTCCTCGCTGACGGCCAACATGATCTTCGATCCGAAATCGCCACTTGCAGGCGTGGCCGGGCCGATTTTCGACGTGATGTCTACCTACTTCGTGCCGACGCTGAACGGCGAGATGGAACCGGCTGAAGCTGTCGAATCCATCAAGGAAGAGCTGAACGCGCTCTGACCTGAACGCCAGACCGGGCCGCCTTGCTTCCTGGGCGGCCCGCGTTATCGGGGATATGCGATGCTGACCAACCGCCGCAAGGATGCCTGGATCGCCGCCCTGCTGGTGGCGCCGTTTCTTGCGATTTACCTTCTGGTCTTCGTCTGGCCCACGGTTCAGATGTTCGGGATTTCCTTCACCGATGCCCCGCTGATCGGCGATGGAGACTGGGTCGGCGTCGACAACTACGCCAAGCTGGACAACGATCCGCGCTTCCGCAAGGCCGCCTGGAATACGGCATATTTCGTGGTTCTGACCGTCCTTCCCGGCACCGTGATTGCGCTTCTCATCGCGCTTGGCGTGTCCCGGCTGAAAGGGCGGATGCAGGCGGCAATCCTGGCGCTGTTCTTCCTGCCCTATATCCTGCCGGTCTCGGTGGTCTACTTGATCTGGGACTGGGTGTTGAACTTCCAGTTCGGCATCCTGATGCACGTCCTCGACCTGCTTGGCATCGACCGGGTCCCGATTACTAAGTCGCGCGAATGGTTCATGCCCGCTGTTGCACTGGTGACGATCTGGTGGACTGCCGGCTTCTCGATCCTGCTGTTCCTCGCCGGTCTTCGGTCCATCCCGCCGGAGATCTACGAGGCCGCGGCACTGGACAACGCGGGCCGTTGGACGACCTTCCGCCGGATCACCTGGCCGCTTCTTTGGCCGGTCACGTCGCTGGTGTTCACGATCCAGCTCATCTCGCAGCTGAAGATCTTCGACCAAGTCTACCTTTTTTCGCAAGGCGGACGCCCGAACGACAACATGGTTCTGGTCTATTACATTTTCCAGCGCGCCTTTCAGCAAAATCAGGGCGGGCGCGCGGCGGCGGTGGCGGTCACGCTGTTCGTCCTGGTCGTCGTCGTCTCGGTTCTGCAGTTCCAGCTGTTGCGCATGGTGGGGAGCCGCAAATGACCGCAGCGGGTATGAGTAAAGCCAACTTCTGGGGCGGGATTCTGACCGCCGTCACCGTGCTGGCCGCAGTTCTTTGGGCCTTCCCGCTTTACTGGGGCGTCATCTCCTCGCTGAAGCCGGAGGACGAGGTTGTCCGGCCCTACATCGAGCTTTGGCCAGAGAACCTGACCTTTCAGCACTACGTGACCGCGATCACCACGACGCAGATCGGCAACTGGTATCTGAATTCGGTTGCGGTCGCGGTCGGTGTGACCGTGATCACCATCGCCTCGTCGATGCTGTGCGGCTACGCCTTGTCACAGCTAAGCTTCCCCGGCCGCAAGGCGCTGTGGTGGCTGATCCTGGCCAGCTTCATGGTTCCGACCCAGGCGCTGATCATCAACCATTTCGTGCTGATTTCGCAGCTGGGCCTGATCAACACCTGGGCGGGGATCATGTTGCCGCAGCTGATCCACCCGGTGATCATCATCGTCTACAAGCAGTTCTTCGACCAGGTACCGAAGGATTTCCGGGAAGCCGCCGTGATGGACAACGCCGGCGAGTTTGCAATCCTCTTCAAGGTCTACCTGCCGATGAACTGGGGGGTGACAACGGCTCTGTCGATTGTCTGCTTCATCTGGACCTGGAACGCTTTTCTCTGGCCCTTCCTGTCGGTGACGCGCACCGAGATGATGACAATGCCGGTCGGAATCACTCAGGTGAACGACGCCTTCGGGGTCTATTACGCCCGGCAGCTGGCCGCGGCGGTGCTGGCGGGTCTGCCGGTCGCGTTGGCGTATCTGCTGTTCCAGCGCCGCGTGACCGAGGCGATCACGCTATCGGCCGGGATCAAGGGCTAAGGCGTCACCGCCCGGCCTGCGGCGTCAAACAGATGCAGCGCCGTGGAGTCGAAATCCAGCCGCACCGGTTGCCCCGCCTTGACCAGCGACTTGCCGCTGTCCTGCGCAATGACTAGCGCGCCGTCGGACAGACGCGCGTAGACCAGCGTCCGCTCGCCCAGCCGTTCCACCACCGTTGCCGTTGCCGAGGTCAGCCCACCCGTCGTCACCACCGTCAGCGCCTCGGGGCGGATGCCCAGGTCAAAGCGACCGTCCCCGCCGGGCGCCATCGGCAAAGGCACCACCGACCCATCGCCCAGCCGCGCCGCGGCACGGTCGCCCGAACCGGTCAGCGTCACCGGCAGAATGTTCATCGGTGGCGACCCGATGAACCCCGCCACGAAGCGCGAGGCGGGGCGGGAGTAGACCTCCATCGGCGAGCCAACCTGTTCGATCCGGCAGTTGTTCAGGATCACGATCCGGTCCGCCAGCGTCATAGCTTCGGTCTGGTCGTGGGTGACATAGATCATCGTGGCCCCAAGCCGCTGGTGCAGTTCTGCCAGTTCGACCCGCGTCCTGACCCGCAGGGCGGCGTCCAGGTTTGAAAGCGGCTCGTCGAAGAGAAACGCCTTCGGTTCCTTCACGATCGCCCGCCCGATCGCCACCCGCTGTCGCTGCCCGCCAGAAAGCTCGGCCGGGCGGCGCTCCAGAAGGCGCTCCATCTCCAGCATCCGGGCCGCGCCTGCCACTCGGGCGCGGATGGTGTCGACCGGAAGGCCGATGTTCTTCAGCCCGAAGGCCATATTATCGGCGACAGTCATGTGGGGGTACAGCGCATAGTTCTGGAAGACCATCGCCAGGTTGCGTTGGCCAGGCGCAAGCTCTTCGGAACGCACGCCATCGATGGTCAACGTACCTTTGTCGATGCGTTCGAGACCTGCGATCATCCGTAGAAGCGTCGTCTTGCCTGACCCGGACGGCCCAAGAAACACCACGAACTCGCCCGAGCCGATCTCCAGGCTGAGGTCGCGGATCACCTCGACCGAGCCAAACTTCTTAGACACCCGATCCAGCGCGATTCCGGACATCGATACCTCCCCAGTCTTACTGAATCATAGCTTTGGGTATGTACCGGAAGTCAAGAGATTGTTGTTCGCCGGCTGCCACGTCATCGCCGGTTGCGTCAGAGGAAGCGCCCTTGCGGTTACAAGATGTTTCACCTGACCCCGACGCCGGTCTCAGCATCAAGTGCTTCTGATGGCCTTGTCGAACCATACTGGCTTGATCGTCGTCCAACCAGCAATCTCAGCCAAATGTCGCGACGGGCTGCTTGGTCAGAGCGAACAGAAATGCAAGCTCACCCCCAAAGCTCGTGGCTACAGAGAGCAGATGGTTAGAAGCCGATCTTGACTTTACAGTGTGCACACACCCGATCAAATGACGGGTGCCGATACCGCGCGAGGCACGAATGGCACCTATGGGGGCGCAGCTCTGCAGTGTCCATGCGAGTGCGAATGAGTGCGGACGTCCACTAATGGGATGTTGCGTCGCAGCGCTTATGTTGGCCTGAATGGCTGCAGTGGGCCGTTTGATTGGTCAGCGCATCAGTGTCCGCTGGACCATCCAATCCTAGGGAAACGGCTCTATCAGGTCCGCCAGCGTCGTCTCAATTGCATTCTGGCCCTCGAGGATCGCGTCGACGATGTCAGGCGCGAGTAGCGTTAGTCGAAGGATACGCGTCAAATAGGACGGCGCAGTTTTCTCGCCCTCAGACAGCTCCGCGATGGTGGTAAACTTCCCGCTTTCCAGCATCCGCTTCCATCGAAAAGCCCGCGCCAGCGCCTTGATCATTGTATTGTCGACGTTCTGCCGCGGGGTAGGCGCATCGTCTGGCATTTCCATCACCTTGCACCCACCGCGCGCTTACGGAGGATGAAAGGAACATGGACGCTGAGAGTTTCCGAGCCCACGGTCATCATGCAGCCCGCTCCCCGTTCGTGGCCATCTCACGCACCAACCCGGTCAACCCCTCCACGCGCAGATGGACGTGCAACCCCATTGTACCGATATCCACCCGTTCGACCAGCAGCTGCACTATCCGCGCCTGCTCGGCGGGGAACAACTCCTCCCAAAGTGGATCCAGCTGCATCATTGCCGCGCGGCCCTCGGCCTCAGTTATGTCAGGATCTCCAGTCCGCGTAGCTTTCCACGTGCCGATGATGATTTCCGGCTGCCAAAACACAGCCCGTAATTGTTCTACCACCGCAGCTTCGATTTCTGCCGATGGGACACGACCCACCGGACAAGACCCCGCCCCATGTTTTGGGACCGACTGGCTGACATAATAGCGATACAACCGGTTCTTTTTGCGGGTGTGACTGGGGGAGAAGGCCGCCCCGTCCGGCCCGAACAACAGCCCCTTCAACAAGGCCGGTGTTTGGGCGCGGGTGTTGCTGGCGCGTTTGCGGGGGCTTTCCGTCAGGATGGTGTGCACCTTGTCCCAAACCTCGCGATCAATGATGGCTTTGTGTTCGCCGGGATAGCCGGTGCCCTTGTGCACCGCCTCACCGATATAGACTCGGTTGTTCAGCATCCGGTAGATGAACTTCTTGTCGATGCGGAAGCCACGGCTGGTGGTGACGCCCCGCGCGGCAAGGTCCCGCGCCAGTTCGGTGCCCGATCCGATTTCGATGAAGCGGTCAAAGACCCAGCGCACATAGGCAGCGTCGGCAGCATGTTCCACCAGTTTTCGGTTATCGACCACATAGCCCAGCGGCGGGCAGCCGCCCATCCAGATGCCCTTCATCCGGCTGGCTCGAACCTTGTCGCGGATGCGTTCGGCCGTCACCTCGCGTTCGAACTGGGCGAAGGACAGCAGGATGTTCAGCGTCAACCGCCCCATGGAGGTGGTGGTGTTGAACGACTGCGTCACCGAGACGAAGGTCACGCCGTTCCGGTCGAACACCTCTACCAGCTTGGAGAAATCCATCAGCGAGCGGGACAGGCGGTCAATTTTATAGACGACCACCACGTCAACCAGCCCATCCTCGATGTCGGCCAGCAGCCGCTTCAGGCCGGGGCGTTCCAGCGTGCCGCCCGAAATCCCGCCATCGTCACACTGATCGCGAACCATCACCCAGCCTTCCGACCGCTGGCTGGCGATGTCGGCCTCACAAGCCTCGCGCTGTGCATTCAGGCTGTTGAACTCTTGCTCCAGCCCTTCCTCCGAGGATTTGCGGGTATAGACCGCGCAGCGCAGCTTGCACACGTTGGGTTTGTTCGGCGCGTTCATATGCGCCCCCTATGGTTTTTCAACCCAAAGAACACCCAGCCGTTCCAGCGTGTGCCGGTGATGGCGCGGGCAATGGCCGACAGTGATTGGTAGAGCCGCCCCTGCCATTCAAAGCCACCCTGTAGCACGGCGACGATATGTTCGACGCCTTGGTATTCACGGATCAACCGCGTTCCCGCGATGGGTTTCAGATCGGCCCGAATCCGGCGCGTTGTAATGTTGCCGCCGTCAAGCTGCTCGCCCAAGGCCTCCAGCCGTTTGATGGTTTCGAGCTTCCGCCTGCCATAGGCAGTTCCTGGATGCGGTAGGCCAAACGGGATTCAAGGTAGCGACGGTTGAACGGCGGCGGTTCGGTTTCGAACAGGTCGCGCCACTGGGTCTTCAGGTCAGGCGTCGAGGTGGTTTTCAGCGCGGTAAGGCGCACGGGGATGGGGCCAGGTTTGGTCATGCAGATCTCCGGTGAGGTGGAGTTGCATGACAGCATTGGTCGGGCGGAGAGTGTAGAGAACTTTCTCCAATGGGGTCAGATCGTTCACTTGCATTTCGCAGGTGCAGGCGGCGCCGGCCTAGGGCGAGGATGGCGCAAAGTTCCGCGCGACGCTCAAGCAGTTTCATGTGGTGTCGCGAAAGCGGATTGGGGCGTTTAATGGATTGCGGCCCTTCGAAGCGCCTGCAGTGCCATGCAGCGGACATAAACCTAGCCAACCGCGTTCCTTGCCAGTTCGGTAGGGCTTGAAGCCATGGGTCCGCAATTCTTCGCCCAGTGACCGCTGCGAACCGATGTCAAAGCCCCGGGGTTCGGCCCACGCCGACCAAGCAGAAAATAACATGGAGGATCGGGCTTTCGATTGATCACCAGTGTTGCAGTTCTCGTCAATCCACTGGCCAACGAGATCTTCATCTTGGAAATACTCCTCTGCGGCTTGGTGAACGCAGTCTGGGGCCGCTAGGCCGCCTTTTTGCCACGCTGCGCAACCTGCAAGCATCCATGCGAGAATGCCGTTTCTTTCTTGATGAAGTTTGTCCTGCAGATCCTTTTCGCGCGCGGCGGTAGGAATGGTCACCTCGAACGGAATGAGATGAAGCCTGCGCTTCATCGCTTCACCAACGCCAATCAGTCGAGGACGGCTGTTGCCCGCGACGATGATTTTAAAGGAGGGGTCAATCTCAAAGAAGTCGTGATAGAGAAACCTGACCCGCAGCGTATCACCGCCCGTGATTGCCTTGATCCGGCTTTCCGCCCATGGCTTGCCGTATTCAGTCTCAGTGACAAACAACGCCCGGGCGGTCGCAAGACCCGCCAAATCAGTGGGGTGGCGCTCGCTATGGCTGGACGTGAAGGTGTCAAGGGGGGAAGTCGCTGCATAGTCGCCCAAAACGTCCGAAAGGGTCGAGATGAAAATGCTTCTCCCGTTGGCCCCCGTGCCATGCAGAAAGAAGAAGACCTGTTCAGTCATTGACCCGGTCAAGCAATAGCCCACGACGCGTTGCAAGTAGTCAATCAGTTCTTGATTTCCATCGGTGACTTCTTGCAGAAATTTAGGCCATCGCGGACAAGTGCCCGCTGACGATGCGCCAGCCAAGCGTGTGAGAAGAAAAGTCGCATCATGCGGGCGCAACTCACCAGTTGCCAGATCTATAATTCCGGTGGGCGTGTTCAGGATCATCGGCCCGCGATCCCAGGCTGAACCGGTTTCGGCTATTCGGGGATCCGTGCGTGCTAGTTTGCTGCGCAGCTACATCCTGCGCAGGCTCTTCGAACGGTTAAGGTCGGGAGCTTCCGATTGATCCGAGGAGCAAAACCCAAGCCGACGGCGATGAGACGGCTGCAGGGCAACCCCGGCAAGCGGGGATACAACCATGCCGAGCCGCAACCACCAGAGGGCGTGCCGGACTGCCCTGCACATCTGAATGCGGCGGCGCGCGAAGAGTGGGACAGGCTGGCCCATGTTCTGCATGACATGGGTGTCGTGACCGCTGTCGACCGCGTGGCGCTCGCCGCCTATTGTCAGTGCTACGGCCGCTGGGTGGAAGCCGAAGAGAAGCTGCAAACCACGCCGATGTTGCTGAGGACGGCAACGGGCTATGTTCAGCAATCCCCGTGGCTGTCGATTGCCAACAAGCAGATGGAACTTATGGGCCGTTACATGGCGGAACTGGGCCTTACCCCGGCAGCGCGGTCACGCGTTACCGCCTATACGCGGGTGCAGGCCGATCCAATCCGCAAGATCGAAATGGTCATGGTCTATCGCGGCGAAGATGGTCTGACCTACGAAAAGCCGATGAATGGCGACGGTCCAGCCGTACTGCGCAAGCCTGCATCTCCCCATGATGGTCAGATCCTGCTTGATGGCGATCTATAACGCTATCGTGCAAAGCCAATGACTTGAAACTACACTAGCCCTGCTTTCCATCGTACACACCTGCGCAACGAACGTTAGGCAGGTGTGCACAGGGGGGCGGAGATGGCGGCATCGCAGAGACTGGTGGCCTATGAGCGGGTGTCGACGGCACGGCAGGGGGCCAGCGGGCTGGGGCTGGAAGCGCAGCGCAAGACCATCGAGGACTTCGCTGCTTCCCGGGGCGCGGAGGTCTTTGCGCGGTTCACCGAGGTGGAAAGTGGCAAACGCGCCGATCGGCCGGAACTGGCCAAGGCGCTGCATCTGGCCAAGGTCACCGGCGCGACGTTGGTCATCGCCAAACTGGATCGGCTGTCGCGCAATGCCGCCTTCCTGCTGGCCCTGCGGGATTCTGGCGTGCAGTTCGTCGCAGTCGACATGCGGGAAGCGAATGATCTCACAGTCGGCATCATGGCGCTGGTGGCGCAATCGGAACGGGAGGCAATCTCACGACGCACCAAGGAGGCGCTCGCCGTGGTCAAGGCGCGCGGAGTCAAGCTCGGCAACCCCAACGGGGCCGCGGCGCTCAGGCGGGCCGGGAAGGGAGGGGTGGCTTTGCAGGCGGCCGTGTCGGCAAACGCGGATTGCTTTGCCGCCGACCTCGCGGGCGTGGTTAACGGATATCAGGGAGTCAGGGGGGTAACGCCGCTGCGAGCGATTGCGGGCCAGCTCAACGCGCGGGGAACGATGACCCGGCGCGGCGGGAGGTGGCAGGTGTCGAATGTGAAGAGGTTGCTGATGAGGCTAGATGCAGCGTGATCGGTGTGCAGTTGAACGGGGGTATCTGGCAGGCGGTGTTGCTGAGTGGCGCGGCCTTCTCGCCTCCTGACGCCCTGGCGGGATTGGGGAACGGAGACTGGTTCGCATTGGTCTGACAGCACTGTTTTTAACACTGCAGAAGGCGGCAGTCTCGCGCACAGTTCTTTTGACGTTGCGAGCAGCCACCGAACTTACATCGACTCGCCGCCATCAATCACCAAAGAATGCCCAGTCATGTAACCGCTGCGCGCAGAGGCCAAATATACGATGCTTTCCGCAATTTCCTCCATCTTGGCCCACCGGCCCAACGGAATTTTGGAACGGACATAGGCTTCCAGCCGCTCCCGGCCGCCCATCTGCTTTTCAAATCCTGCGTTAAACGGGGTGTCCACAAAACCCGGACAGATGGCATTGCAACGGATGCTGTAGCGCGCATGATCAACGGCAATCTGCCGGGCCATAGCAATCACCGCATGCTTGGTGGTGGCATAAGCAATCATGTCGCGGTCGATCTGGACGCCCGAATTGGAGGCGGTAATAATGATTGCCCCCCCCATCTGCCGCTTCATGTAAGGCACAGCGGCACGAGCAGCAACGAAATGGGCCCGAACGTTAAGAGCCCATGATCGGTCCATATCCTCTGCCGTCGCCTCCAAAAGCCCCCCCGAAAGTTGGATGCCAGCATGGGAATGCAGAATATCAAGCCTGCCATGTCGGGCGGCTACGGCGTCTATCGCACCCGTCAAGTCGCCGTCGCGTGCGACATCAAGGCCAATGGATTCGGCTTTGCCGCCGCTATCACGGATTTCGGACGCAACAGTTTGGGCCAGTTCGGCATCACGGTCGGTGACAATAACCAACGCACCTTCGCGCGCAAGTGCCCGGGCACCAGCGCGGCCAATGCCTGAACCTGCGGCGGTCAGAAAGGCAACCTGATTGTGCAATAGCCGGGTCACGTTTTGCGCCCGCGCTGCAAGTACGCTTGTGCGGTGATCAGCAAGATCAATGACAGCGCAAGAACCATGGTGCCGATGGCATTGATCTCGGGTGTCACACCGCGACGGATAGACGAGAAGACATAGATCGGCAGAGTGGTATTGGACCCCGCGACAAAGAAGGCGATGATGAAATCATCGAAACTGAAAGTGAAACTAAGCAAAAATCCGGCAAGAATTCCGGGCAGGATCAGTGGCAATGTGATCTGGCGAAAGGTGCCGAAAGGCGTCGCGTAAAGGTCTGCCGAGGCCTCGGTAAAGCTGCGGTCCATGCCAGAAATGCGGGCGCGCACGATGATGATGACCAAGGCCATGTTGAACAACGTGTGCGCAGCAATCAGTGTGCCCAACCCCATAGCTAGCTGCGGTGCCGGGCCGCCCCCCGGCCAGATCGCTGTCAGAAACAGGTTCAGCCAGCCAAAAACCGTGACGATGGCAATCAGGGTACTGATGCCAATGACAATGCCGGGGATCATGACGGCAATATAGATCAGCGCGTCAAACACCACTTTGATCCGCCCCGACATGCCCTGCAAGGCGAGTGCGGCCATAGTGCCGAAAATTGCGGCCAAGATGGCCGAACTCAGCGCCACGATGAAACTCGTCTTCAACGCGTCAATCACAAATGGATTGCTCAGGGCGGTGCCATACCATTTCACCGAAAACCCGGTAAACTCGCTTGCGTTGCGTCCGGCGCTAAAGCTGAACAGCCCGATGATCCCGATAGGGATATAAAGAAACAGATAAACCGCCAGCGCATAGATCCGCATGCCTATCCCCTTACATCAACGATACATCGTCGCGCCCGTTGCCCCAGCGTTTGATGACCCGCATATAGATCGTCACGGTGATCAGCATCACCACCACAAGGGCCACCGCCACCGCCGCACCAAAAGGCCAGTTACGCGATTGCAAGAACAGATCGACCAAGGCATTGCCAACAAAGAATACTTTGCCACCACCCAGCATTGCGGGGATCAGAAACTCACCCATCAGCAAGATAAAGACCAACATGCAGCCCGTCGCCACACCGGGCAAAGACATCGGCAAGGTGATCTGCAAAAAGCTGCGCCAAGGGGGGGAACCAAGATCAGCCGACGCTTCAAGCAGACGCTTGTCCAGCCTCTCAAGGCTGACGAAAATCGGAAAAACCATTAGCGGCAAGTAGCCATAAACAATCCCCGCCAGAACCGCGAAGGGTGTGTTGATCAGTCGGACGCCTTCCAGACCAAACCAGTCCAGAATGGCCGGAATGCCCCGCCCGCCAAGGATGAATATCCACGCATAGCTGCGGATCAGGATCGACGTCCAGAATGGCACGATCACCAGAATCAACAGCAGCGTGCGCCATTTGGGATTGGATTTCAGGGCAAGATAATAGGCCAGCGGGTAGGCAATCAGCAGCACTATCACCGTGCCAATCGGCGCAAGGGTCAAGGTGTTCTGAAAGGCCTTCCAGCGGGCCGGCAGGTTCAGATAATGCTCAATGGTAAAGGCCGGAACATAGCCGCCCGACTGGCCCCGTTCGCCAAAGCTGAACACTAGAACCACAATCAGCGGCAGCACAAGCATGGCTATGAACCACGCACCGGCTGGCGCAAGAAGCAGTCTGTTGATCAGCTTTGGCGTCATTCTCAGGCTGATTTGAACCGGGCCATCAATTCGGCGCGGTTGGGGTCGGTCAAGGTTGCGGCAGCCCCAAATTCCAACGCGGACAGCAACTCTGCGGCCGGGTGAATGATCGGGTCAGCCATGATTTCAGGCGACATCATCGCGTTGACACGCGCGTCCGCCACCGGTTGGCCATGGAACATCGCTTCGGTAAAGTTCACCGCCGGGTCCAGCAGGAAGTTGATCAGGGCATAGGCCGCGTCCATATGTGGCGCGCTTTTCGGAATGGCGTAGAAATCGCTCCAGATCTCACCGCCCTCTTTGCCCAGAACGTAGGAAATTTCCGGAATGTCGCGGTTCAATTGCTTGCCGTCGCCCGTCCAGCACATCGCCAGCCACGCATCGCCCGACCGCATCGGCGGCTGATAGTCCGAGGTGATGGCAAAGAGGTGCGGCTTGACCTCGATCAACAGCTTTTCAGCATCCGCCAATTCTGCCGGATCAACCGAATTGAACGAATAGCCAAAGGATTTCAGTGCATTGCCAATTGTTGTCAACTGATAGTCATGCACCGTTGTTCGCCCGGAAAACTCGGCTTTGGTGATGTCCCAAAAATCTTTCCAGCTGGTCAACACGCGGCCATTGGTCTGGCTATTGTTAACAGCCATACCTGTGGTGCCCCAATCTTTCGACGCCGCGTAAAGCTTGCCATCCACTGTACCTGGCCCGGCAAAGCGTTCGTCAAAACTGGCCGCGTCATAGTTCGGGATTTTAGACAGATCGAGCGGGTCAATCAGCCCTTCTTCGACATAGGTGGTGATCGTGTAATTGGTGGGCACAAACACATCCCAGCCAGAACCGCCGGCCTGAAGCTTTGCCAGCATCTCTTCGTTTGACCCAAAGACGTTGACCTGCACCGCGGCCCCGGTCGCTGCGGTGAACGCTTCAAAATTTGCCGGGTCGTGGTAGTTGGGCCATGTCGCCAGCACCACCGTATCGCCGATGCTGCCTTGGGCAAACGCGGGCCGAGTGATCAGGCCGGGCATCGCCGTGCCCAGCACTGTGGTCGCCATACCCAATCCGGTTACCCCCAGAAAATGACGACGCGAGACGGATCCTTTCCGATAACGATCCAGTTCGGCCATGAAAGCCTTGGCAGAGATATGGTCTGGTCTGTCAGTCATTTCAGTCTCCCTGTTTCTAAGTGGTTTCTTCAGTCGTTTATCAAGATCAACGCAGTTTCGGGATTCCAGTCCGCATAGGCGGCGTCGCCGGGTGCAAAGCCTCCCTCAACAGCCTCTGCCTGCCGCGACACCAGAACAAGAAAATCACCCAATATCGCGCTGTTCACCAAATACTCGGTGTGTTCGCCCATAAAGATGCGGTTCTTCACCTGAACCTCAAAAGCCGCTGGTGTTCGCGTCAACGCAATCTGTTCGGGGCGCACAGAAAGGCTGACGCGGGTGCCAATTTCCGTACCTGGCCCCAGTTTGCCCTTGCCCGGCTGTCCTGGCAAATCAACTGTGCCAATGGCCCCATCAATCTTGGCCAGCGGTCCGTCAAAGAAGTTGGACTTTCCAACAAAGTCAGCAACATAGCGACTTATTGGCGCATCATACAGCTCGCGCGGTGATCCGATCTGCACGATCCGTCCCGCACGCATGATGCAGATCCGGTCAGACATGCTCAGCGCCTCTTCCTGATCATGGGTCACCAAAACGAACGTGATCCCCAAAGCGCGTTGCAACCCTTGAAGTTCAATCTGCATTTCGCGGCGCAGTTTGCGGTCCAGCGCTGCCATCGGTTCGTCCAGCAGCAGTATTTTCGGCTGGTTGATCAACGCCCGCGCCAAGGCCACCCTTTGCTGCTGCCCCCCTGACATTTCCCAAATCCGACGGTCGCCAAAGCCGGGCAAACGCACCGTCGCAAGCGTTGCCTCCACACTCCGCGCGATGGCGGCGGCGGCGGGCTTGGGGCGTTGCTGGCGCAGGCCATAGGAAATATTGTCGGCCACATTCATATGCGGGAACAGCGCATAGTGCTGAAACACCATGTTTACGGGTCGCTTGTGGGGCGGCAAATTGTTGACCATCACCCCGTCGAGCAGAATTTCACCCTTTGTCGGTACTTCAAAGCCCGCCAACATGCGCAGGGCGGTTGTCTTGCCACAGCCCGACGGGCCAAGAAAGGAAAGAAACTCGCCGGGCATGATAGACAGCGAAATGTTGTCAGCCGCGATCACATCGCCATAGTGTTTCGCGGCATTGCGAAACTCGGCAATGGGTGTGTGGTCTGAACCCAAACCTGTATGTGCGACGGCGCTTTGCATCGTTGGGGCATATCTCATAGACTCGTCGAAAGTGTAGTAAGGCACCCAATCGGTGTATATATCGCAATTTGCATAGGGACGCGCCAATGCCAGGCAGAATCGCCATAGGGGCGGTTGCTGACGTCATGTTGGCGTTGGGAACCGAACGACTGCCCAAAAAACTTGCGGCTATGCTGCGCACGATTGCGCCAATCAGTTATGTCGTGGTTTTTGGTTACCGGGGCGCATCCCGGCCTTTGGCGCTGTTTGATGATTTTCCTGCTAGCAAGTGGCGGGTGTTCGTGGGCGAATATCAAGAAGGGCCCTACTTGTTGGACCCCTTCTATCTTGCCTCTGGTAAACCCGGCATGACGGGGCTTTTTCGGATCAAGGATCTTGCTCCCGACCGATTCTATCAGGGTGAGTACTTTCGAAACTACTACATCCAGACCGGGCTGGCCGAAGAAATCGGCTATTTCGTCTCCCTTCCCGGCGACGTGACCGTGGTGTTGTCCCTGATGCGTGCCGAGCGGCCCTTTTCGGTGCGAGAGTTCCGCGACTTTCAGTCGGCCTATCCCGTGGTGGAAGCTGCCATCCACCGGCAATGGGCCAGTCTATCGCATCAGTTGGCATCGGGCGCTGATGCACCCGAATTGCCGCGCACCTCTGGTGATTTAAGCCGGGCCTTCGCAAACTTTGGCTTGCAGGTCTTAACGCCAAGAGAGCGGGAAGTTGTGGAATTTACTTTGAAAGGTCATTCTGCCGATGCAACCGGGCTTATCATGAACATTGCAGCGGGAACGGTGCGCATTCATCGCCGAAACATCTATGCAAAGCTCGGCATTTCGTCCCAAGGCGAATTGTTTGCAAGTTTTATCAGTGCATTAAGCGAGATGAGCAGCGCGCAAAATTGACCGCTATTTCGGCACAGTCAGAAGAAACAGCCTTAAAACCGACAACACCGCTGCTTGGCGTTCCTCATATTTTGACACGGCCCCTTCAGCTACGTCAAGACGAGCCCGGAGACTATCCGCCTGCCCCGCGAGAATTGTTCTGGGTCTGCGTGGGGCGGAACCGGTGCTAGAGCTTAAACAGACGCCGCTGGACAGCACTGCTGCCAATGACTTCGAGAAGCGCCTGCGTGATCTTGCAGTCCTGCATGAAGGCCGCGTTCGCGCGTGTATACCTTGAAACCGCCCTGATCGCCAGGGACATCGAGACCGAGTTTGCCCGGCAGATATTTTGACAACCGGTTCGGCAGGTCCTCCTATGGTGACGGCTTTGCATCGGGTGCGTCGGTGGCCGAGCATTCTCCTGCGGCGATACAGGCGGTCAGCGCCTGCCGGGTCGCGGCACCGTACCTGCCGTCTGCGGTTCCGGGCTTGAAGCCGCGATCGGTGAGCAGGATCTGGAGAGCGCGGACGGCGTCGCGATCTGCGGCCCTCAAGGAGCTTCGAACTGCGGCAGGACATCTGTGATCCGCTGTTCGGACGCCAGCTGGGTGGCGATCTCGGCATTGGCCGCCTTGATATCGTCAAACATATAGCCAAGGCCCTTCTCGCGGCTGACCGTGAAGTCGTCTGATGCGTAGCTGATCGAGCTGCTGACCCCCCAGAAAGCCGCGAGCGGTACGCGGTTGTCGACGATTGCCTTCAACTTGACCTCGAAGTCATTGCGCACGGCATCCGGAGTGGTCAGGCCGCCGTATCCAAGGAATGAACCGAACTCAATCGCAAGCAATGGCTTCTTCTCGGTCGCGCTTACTTTCATCGCTTCGGCCAAAACGTCGCCATATGTGGCGTAAGACAGCCCGAAGCGATCGACCATATCATCCCGGTAGAGGTGAATGGACAGTGTATCGATCGGATCGGGGTTGACCAGGGCCAGGTTGGCACGGAACTGGGCTCGGGTGTCCGGCTTGCCCCAATGCAGCGTCCGTCGCTGCAAGTCGGCCATGCTGCGAGGGAGCGAATTCCCGCTGGAGATGGCGCGCTTGGGATCAATTTCGCGCACGGTTTTGCCGAATTCAGTGAAGGCGACAAGGATCATACTCGTCGTCAGGTCATCAGCCTTGGTCCGCTTTGCGGGCCAGCCGAAATATGTGTTGATATGCGGGCGCCAGTCGGCCGCGTTCGGAAGGTCGACTTGTAGGCTGAATTCATTGCCAAACTCCCACGCCCAGACGGCAGGTGAATCGTTGTAGCGAGAGACGATCGTGCGTGTGTATTCGCGCATGAATGCAATGGTCTTGCTGTGCGGGTCACCCCATGCGCTGCGTGGCTCATGAACAACATCAGGCACGGCTGCGTCCCAACAGAAGAGGTCCATTATCAGGCCGACATGATGCTTTTCTGCCGAGGCGACGACGCCGTCGAGTTTGGAGAGATAGTCCTCTCGATGATTGACGTATTCCATCATCGCGTCTGGCTCAAAGTAGGTGGCGGCGATACGGGCGAACGGTATGCCCTCGGCCTCCAGCGTTGCGAAATCTCGATCATAGGTCAGGTCGCCGGGTTGCTCCCAAAGCCTGAAGAAAGCGTCGTAGAGATTTGCCCCGATCGCGCGATAAGGCTTGCCGTCCTTCAGAAGCACACCGTCGGGACTGACGGTGAGCATGTCGGCACTGGCGGCGTTTGAAAACAGAAGGACGAAAGCCGCAAGCCGCATCACACTCAATCCGCAGTCAGCGACGCGACGCCTCGATCGGCGAAGCATGGGCATGTGGGCTTCTCCTCTTTCGCCGCAAGGATAACGGACTTGCGCCAAGGCACCTTTGATGTGCGTCAAGAGGAAGCCCTCATGCGCTAAGAAGGGTTCGACATCCCGCGGCGGCGCTTTCTTTTGACTTGGTAGATGAAGGGATCGCCGGTTCAAAGTGCGCTTTCGCCGAGGCAGAGAAGGTTGGACCGGAGTCCCGTTACCTCCGCCACTTGCCCTCACGAAAGCGTTCTCCCGATCCGGCTGCGGCCGGATTTTTCCGTTGTCTTCGAGGGTTATGCGGGAGGGGCTGTAAACCGGCCTAGGCGCTCTGAGGTCCGGAAGCGGTCTCTCTGGGTCGACATTCTCCGGAGCCGTCAACTTGCCCCCCCCCTCTCGGTTCAAAGTCACAATCATATGATTTTAAGCAATATTCTGTAGCTTCTGAACAATCTCCGTTCTGAGTTCCGTTTGCCCTGTACTGCGACTGCCGTCGAACTGCCCTACGTTTCTTTTCGCTGACGGCCACAAATGACAAGGCACCTCCTGCCTCCCAATCCGCATAGCAACGTCCGTCATTGAGCTTCCAAAGAATGCGTCCGTTCGCGCTGGCCCCGATCACAGTGGCAGCCGCCGCCGAAGCCGAAGCCGATGGGAAGCTGTAGTCACTTGCGAAGACCAGTGATCCGGCATCCTCTTGAAGAACGCCTGATTTCTGAAGTGTGTCACGCAAGGCGAGAGTGCCTTTCGGGATGGTCGGCGTAATACGAGCGCGCGCCTTGGAACCGGCTTTGACTACAAAGTCGCCCGACTGCGCGATCGTCATTTCCGCACTGAGGCCCTCACCCCTAAAAAAGAAAACCGGACTTGGATCGACTGGGCTTGGGTGCATTTGCGCTGTTGGCTCTGTAAGGCGACCGCGCATCTCTCGGAACAGGTCCCAGCCGAGGGCGCCAACGAGCGTCTTCGTCTGGTCTACAAACTCCTCCATCGCCGCCCTGTATGGCAGCAGGAGTTTACTGGCGTCTTCAGAAGGATGCTTGCTGTTGGGAACGAACCATCATGGATTACTTCCCACCGCCCTAATGAAGCATGCCTCAACGGAGCGCGCGTGGCTCTTTGTCAGGTTCTCATCCTTGCTGATGAGTGCCACAGTGTCGGTCCAGAAGCCCTTCGGGTCTCGTCCCGCGCCACTTGAATTGTGTGTGTAAAGTCGCGCACCTATACTTTCTGATATCACTGATATAGGCAATCAGCCGGTCTGGGTCATTCTCATCTGTTCTGACGTTGCCCCCAACTTTTATCCAGCGTGAGCAAGGCTCCTGGTTTCGGTTTTGCCTGTTTGGGCGGGTTGGGCAACGGGGGCTGGCGCGGAGCTTTGCGGGTTGCGCAGTGTCGGGCCCCGTTGCGGGGCGAAGGTCTGGGCGAACGCGGCGGGCGTCTGCCAGTCGAGGCGGGAGTGGGGTCGTTCTGTATTGTAGTCCTTGCGCCAGGCGGCCAGCGTGGCGCGGGCATAGTGCAGGGACGGGAACAGGGTTTCGTTCAGGAGTTCGTCCCGTAGGCGGCCGCTGAAGCTTTCGATGAAGGCATTCTGTGTCGGCTTTCCCGGCGCGATGTAATGCCAGTCGATCTTGCGGTCGTTGGCGAAGGTCAGGATCGCGTTGGAAGTGAACTCGGTCCCATAGCATGTTGGGAATGAAGCGCCGTTGAAGGTTATGGCCGCCTGCGCAGCCCTTAAATCGCGCAGCTGGCGGCCATAACCGGGTCTCGGGTCTCTATGGTGGTTTTGCGAACCACACCACAGAGGAGACCGGCCATGGCCAAGGTTGAGCATACTTCGGATGCCCGTGCTCTGGTAGGCATCGACATTTCCAAACACCGGCACGAGGTGCTGATTGCCGTCCCAGGCAAGACGCGCCGGCGGCGCCTGACGATCACCAACAGCACCCTGCATCGTATTGAATCTGTTGGGTCAGGTCAGGCCGGACACCAGGGGATAGGTCAGCCCCGCCAGGGCAATGGAAATGCCCATTGGGAAGGCCTTCGGTTTGGAAAGGGACTTCCAGCCCGCGCAGCTGGCACACCGTTTGCGGCGCAAAGCGATGATGCTGGCAACGCCGATCAGCAATGAGACGGAAAAGAGGTTTGCAAACAGGATGATGCCGTTGGTGGGGATGAAGAGCATCAGGGCCGACAATAGTTTTACATCGCCCCCGCCTACCAGTCGAAGGCTGAAGGCCAGAAAGCCGATGCCAAAGACCACGGCGGCGGCCAACAATCGGGTCATCAGATCATCGGGTGTATAAAACAGCGCGGAAAACACGAATATCGTAATCAGCGCCACGCTTATAAGATCGGGAATCCTTAGGAACCGCAAATCATAATAAGCGGCGAGGATAAGCAAAGGCGCGCTTAGCAGTAGCGGAATTTCCATGAGATCGGCCCCTCACGATCAATCAAGCGCAGCGCGCGTCAGAAACATCGGAGGCAGGGCGCGGTGACAATAGCAGAAAAACCAGTTCAGCCAGGCTGGTGGTATTTACCTTGGCATAGATATTGCGCAAGTGCGTGCGGATCGTGGCATCGCTTAGTTTCAATTCCTCGGATATTCCGGCAACAGATAACCCCCGACTTAGCAATAAGCAGACCCGAAACTCGGCCCGGCTAAGGTGCGCGGGGTTTACCGTACTGAGAAGCGGGCGGGTGGTGTGATCTATGGCGGGGCGATTTACAACGCGGTGATTGACCACTGTTCGGGTGATAAGCCCGACTTGACGCGCGGCCCAAGTGCGGGCAAGCGTTGGCAGCAGTGCCGTTAGGACATGCTGTGTTTCGGGTGCCAAGCGTTGCGAAAAATGCAGTTCGATATGATCGCGCGTGGTTGGCCCGCCAGATAACACCAAAACCGCGAACTCCGCCAATCGGCGCGGTGCTTGCCATTCACGCAGTGCCGGGCTGCAATCGGGGCCGGTTTCGTTGTCATGCGCTGATGCAAGCCAGATGCTGGCTGTGCGCGGAACCCGCATGGAGGTGCCGAAATATCCATCCGCAAAAGATGCCCGCAACGGACGCCCGGAATGCTGGTGGTCGGCATCATGAGTGGCAATCGCGATGGGACGAAAATCGCTTCGATGGGTGCGCACAATCATACCGGCTTCTGCGCCCAAGGCACGCAGCAAGCCGACCAATGCTTGCTGCAATGATACCCCACCATTCAAAGCATCGCACCAATTTGCTACACCATCTACAAGGCGGGATGCCACCGACACAGACCGGGAACCGCCTTTTTCAAACTCCGCTGGCAGAACACTCATTAAATTTGCTCCAAAACCACTTAGACTGCTGCCCGTAAATAAAGGCCATGAGCCGCAAAAATCATGCGCCCCTGAAACTGCAATTCCCTATTGCTTAACCCCCGTTTATAATCGTTATCGTTGGCCTCATTTATGTCAACATTTGAACACTTTTTCCGCGTCGTCGAACGATTATTCAACTGTCGGGTGAATCCCTGTTTCCCAAGATTGGTCAATTCGCGGGTTCATCGCGAAACTGTCGATGAAATCGTACCGCTGGCCATCTGCCCTGTCAGGCGCAAACCGCCCTCGTGGGGTAAATTCGTGAGGATCGATCTACGCCTACAGCGAACCGCTTCAACGGCTCACTGATGAATCTGGTGAATATAGCGGATCACAATCGGCCCAAGCGTCAGCATGACAAGGGCGGGTAGCATCAGCGCCGCCATGATGGCGGACATCTTGACCGGCAACTTATTGGCCATTTCCTGCGCGCGCAGTTCGCGGTGCAACCGCATTTCATTGGCATAGGTGGTCAGGGTGGCCGCGATGCTTGTGCCAAACTGGATGGATTGCAGGACCACGTTTGCGAATGAAACCACTTCGGCAACTCCGGTTCGGTTCGCCATATCGCGCAGCGCCTTTTCCCGGCTGCGGCCTGCTTGAATTTCATGCTGCGCCGTGATCAGTTCTTCAGAAATCTCGGGAGAGGTGCGTTCCAGTTCATTGCCAACCCTGATCATCGCGGCATCAAAGCCGAGGCCGGATTCGACGGAGATCTGGATCAGATCAAGCGCGTTCGGGAAGGCATCTTCGATCGCATGTTTGCGTGCCAAAGCGCGGGCGCGCAGCCAATAGACCGGGCCGAAAAAACCAATTGCGACCGTTAGCGCAACGATCTGCATGACCATGATCTGGCTCATGCCCGCAATCTTTGCGTCAAGGCTTGCCGGCAACGTAATAAATCCGGCGCGCGATGCCCAGATGATGCCCAGCAACAGGCCGGGAAATATGATCCCGAGAAAAAGCCTGACAAGATAGTAATTCCGAACGGCATGCGGTCCCCGCAGTCCTGCATTGGCCAATTGACGTCCCACCTCAGAACGTTGTTTGCGGTCTTGCGGGATAAGCGTTTTCAAAAGCCCCCTAGGATCGGCACTCAAAGGGCGCAGCAGGCCCTTATCCACAGTTGACGTGCGTGTCGCCGCATTTAGCGCCATGCGCTGCAAGACGGGATCGCGCCGGAACGACACACCAGCAAGGCCGAACACTGCGATCAGCATGCCCAGCCCGGCACCGATCATAGCGAGCGTTCCCGCAGAAAACCCGGTCTTGCCCATGAGCAGTTCGATAATGTTCAGCATGCCAGGCTCCTTATTAAATCCGGAAGTTTACAAGTCGGCGCATGATCAAATAGTTCGAGACAATCA
This sequence comes from uncultured Alphaproteobacteria bacterium, assembly GCA_963708425.1. Taxonomy (GTDB): domain Bacteria; phylum Pseudomonadota; class Alphaproteobacteria; order Rhodobacterales; family Rhodobacteraceae; genus JACMNW01. The sequence continues at coordinate 516,397 of OY970206.1, read as the reverse complement.
AAGCCCCGACAATAATAGCCATTGGGCGGAACAACGGGTCATCGCTGACACCAAGATAGTAATCCGGCGCGGTGACTGAGGTCGCCACAAGAATAATCACCGGCAGCGAGGATAGAAAAATCGAGGTCAGCCGGCCCTCTGAGGAAATCGCAGTAATGCGTTTACGCATTGTGATGCGGTCGCGGATTACCTTTGAGAGGGTGTTCAAGACATCGGCCAGATTACCGCCGGTGCCGTGCTGAATGGCAACGCTTACCGAAAGGTAGCGCACGTCTTCTTGATCCAGCCGCTTTGCCAGATCGGCGAAGGCGTTGACCAAGTCATCGCCATAGGCAATCTGATCCACCATTACGCCGAACTCTGACGCAATCGGATCGGCCATATCGCTGGCAACTGTGGCAATCGTGGTATTCAAAGGATGCCCGACGCGCAGGCCCCGGGACATCAGATCAAGCGCATCGGGCAGCTGCTGCACCAGTAGCTTCAGGCGCTTTATCCCGGCCTGGCGTAGCGAGTGAAGCGGAATACCAAAGCACAGCACAAGGGCCAAAGCCACGGCACCTTGCGGCACGATCCGGGTAGCTGCAATTGCCGCCACTACGACCGTGGCGGTCAGGCAACCCATCAGAAACGCCCATGGTCCGATGCTGATCCCTGCAAGCCGCAGCTTTGTCGGTAGCTTTCCAATAAAGGGCACGCCCGCCAACGGCCATTGATCCGGTGTCGGCTTTAGAAGCCCAAGCACCTTTTCCGTCGACGCCCCTTTGGCGATCATCTTCATGCGTCGGTTGCGTGCTTCACCATTGCTTTCGCTGCGGGACAGGACCTGCCGCAGACCTTCAAACGCCAGAAGCGCACCAAGGAAGATGCCAGCATATGCCAAAGTCATAAGTTCTGAAGTCGGGGCAAGGTTCATTGTGGTTGCCCCTCTTTCAGGAACATCCCGCCATTCAGGTCTATCCCGGCTTGTGCTAGTTGCTCGGCGCAGCGGGGGCGAATGCCTGTGGCAACAAATTCACCCTTGATGGCACCAGTTTCTGACACGCCCGTGCGCCGAAAAACGAAGATGTCCTGCATGGTGATAGTATTGCCCTCCATCCCGGTTAATTCGGTCACACTCATAACCCGGCGGCTGCCATCGCTGAGGCGGTTCAACTGCACCACCAGATGAATGCCCGCCGCCACTTGGGACCGGATCGCCGAGATCGGGAAATCCAGCCCGATCATGGTGACCATCTGTTCAATGCGGCCAAGCGCATCGCGCGCGGTGTTGGCGTGGATCGTGGTCATTGATCCGTCATGCCCGGTGTTCATCGCCTGCAGCATGTCGAAAGTTTCGGCACCCCGCACCTCGCCCACGATGATGCGGTCGGGCCGCATCCGCAGCGCGTTGCGCACTAGGTCGCGTTGCGTTACTGCGCCGCCCCCCGCCGGGTTGGCAGGTCGGGTTTCCAGCCGCACCACATGTTCCTGCTGCAACTGCAATTCGGCGGCGTCTTCAATTGTGACCACACGTTCGCGCTTGCCGATGAACGATGACATCGCGTTCAGCATGGTGGTCTTGCCCGACCCGGTGCCGCCTGAAATCAGCACGTTCAAGCGTGCCTCGACAATGCCTTTCAGCAAGGCGGCCGCTGGCGAGGTTAGGGTACCTATATCGACCATCCGGTCCATCGTCAGCGGATTGCGCGAAAATTTCCGGATGGAAACCGATGGGCCGTCTATCGCGCAGGGGCGCACGATGGCGTTTACCCGGCTGCCATCTTCCAGACGCGCATCGACCCACGGCGTGCTTTCATCCACCCGCCGCCCGACGCGCGATACGATCTTGTCGATAATGCGCAGCAAATGCCGTTCATCGCGGAACCGCACCTTGCTTTTTTCCAGCACACCAAAGCGTTCGACAAACACCGAATGGTGGGAATTCACCAGAATATCGTTGATGGTCGGGTCGGCAAGCAGGGGCTCCAACGGACCAAGGCCCAGAACTTCATCCAACAACTCGTCAATCAGTTGTTTGAATTCTTCGGACCGCATGGGTCGGCTTTCATCAGCCAGCACTTTCGACACTAGACCCGCCACTTCGCGGCGCAATTCATCAGGTTGCACCTTGTCGATTACCGCAAGGTTCAGCCGATCAAGCAGCACATCGTGCAGGTGGCTTTTCAGCTCTAGCCGCGCCATCAGCGCTGCGTCATTCGCGCTCTGTTTGTTGGCCACCATTGGTTCGACTGGCAATTTAGGGGCAATGTCGATCACATTTGCGCCCTTGCGTTTGTCAGACTGTGAGAATTGCTTGAACACAGTCGGTTCTCCTATTTTGAGGGCGATTTTTGGATTGAGGAACAGGATTTGATCGTGGTCGCCGCCAACTGGGCAAACGCCTTGGTCAGCGAGGCGCGTGGGGCCGTGGTGGACAGCGGCTTGCCACGATCAGCTGCATTGTGGGCTGCCTTGGGATCATGTGGCAACCAATGATCGAACTTGCGGTCCAGGGCCTTTTCGGCCTCGCGTTGCAAGCGGGACGTCACCATCGGGCGACGTTCATGGTTCACCACCACCTTGATCGGCAGCGCCACATTGTCGGCTGTGAAAAAGTCGATTAGCCGCCGACAATGGCGCACCGACGATACACCAATATCTGTGACCAGAATAACCTCATCGGCGCGCTGCAAAATCGGCTCGATCCAACCGACAAGCGCGCGCGGCAAATCGACGACCACATAGTCATGTGATTGGCGCAGCGTATCCAAAATCGCTGCCACCTGTTCGGCGCGCAGCGAGTCCAGCGGCGCGAATTTTGACGGGGCGGCCAGCACGTTCAACCCATTCGCAAGCGTGACCATGGACTGGCGAAGGAACGTCGCATCCGGCACCGTGCCGTCTTGCGCCAGTTGCAGCAGCGTGTCTTGTTCTTCAACATCCAGATAAGATCCGACCGTGCCGAACTGCAGATCGAAATCCACAATCGCCACTGTGTTTTTTGCGTAGCGCCGCAGGAAGTTGCCGCGCCCGCCCAGCAGTTGATCGGCCAGATTGACGGCAACGGTGGTTGACCCGACACCACCGCGCGATTGTGCAACCGCGATTATGTGCCCGACCTTGCCCGATGCTGAAGCGGTGGCATGTTCACGACCAAGCCGCGCAATCTGTTCGCCGAACTCGGCGGCAATCTCGGGCATCGGTAACACATCGCGGACCCCGGCCCGGTTTAACGCCAGCGCTTCGGCCAGCGTGATGTCGCGATCCGCCAGCGCCACCAATGTTGTTCCGCTGGCTTGCCCTGCAGCTATGGCACGGATCGCCTTCAGGTCGTCTTGATCGCCCGACCGGGTCTGAAACAGCACCATGTCAAATTTTTGGGCAATCGTTACGGCAGACCCATTCATCTGCGCCAAAGTTGACGACTGTGTTTCGACCCGCAATTCAGGGTGCGACGACAAGGCTGTACCAATTGAATCGGTCAGCGATTTGTCTGGCGATATGACCAATATGGATCGGTGGGGCGTCGTCATCTTCGTATCCTCTTGGGGTGACAGCACCCCCTGCAGCGTCAGTTTATCCATTGTTTCCAAGGGCAAGGTCTTCGGCGGGTAGTGATGTGCTCATCCGGGGGAAAGGTAGCGTGGCACCAGGAGTGTCGTCGCCTTCCGCCCCGGCCAGTGCGGCCAATGCGCTGAGCGGTGTTGCGAACTGGAAATTCAGGTTCTGTATTTCGACCGTGACCATCGGCACATAAGGCCCGCCCAGAAAACCCAACTTGGGATCATGCGTATAGCTGAACTGCAGGTTGGCGACTGTCGCGTAGGACGGCATCAGCGGCTCTATGTTGGCCCAGATTTCGGTGACGGTTGAGTTGGTACTGCTGCCGGTGCAGGTTTGCGTGCCGGGATCCGCGCAAATGCCGGTTGCGGCAGAACAAGCCTCGCCAAAACGCGGTTCGACACCGGCAAGCAGGCCGGTGCCGCGAAAATGGGTCGGTGGCACGCCGGGACAGGCCGCCGGTCGCACCGCAGCAAGGCGCGCGGCGCGCTGCATGGCTTTTTCCGCCATGACGTATTCGCCGCCAAACCGGCCAAAGTCGATTAAGCCAAGGAACAACAGCAGGAATAGCGGCAAGACAACGGCCAATTCAACCAGCGTGGTGCCAGACTGGTCGCCGTGGAACCGTCTGATGCGGGATGAGATCAGGAACGCCTGTTTCATGTTCCAAAAATCCTTGATCTGTCGGTTACTGTCGTAGTCAGGGTTGGCAAGCTGCCGCCGACCAGCGCGAAGATGCCGGCAAACGGATAGGTCACAGTGATTTGTGCAGACACCTGCACTACCGGGGCCGGACTGACGCGGTAGCTGCCTGCAACGCAGGTGTAAGTTGGGGTGACCGAATTGACAGTGACGGCGGTTGGAAACACCGATTGGCCGCTGATGCTTTGGCTGACGATGGTCTGCAACTGCGTCGAATAGCTGCTGATTGATGCGCCGCTATCGCAAATGTTCAGGGCGACAACGCGCGACATGTAGCGGGTCGCATCACGCACCCCGCCGATTGCGTTCTGGAACGATAGCATCAATCGGCTGCCTTCGATGATAACCGCGAAGACCACCAGCACCATCGGCAGTGTGATGGCAAATTCCACCAAGGCTACGCCGCTTTCATTCTGCGCAAAACGCGCAAGCCGGCATTTGAAGCTTGTCAGGTATGGGTGATTGTGTGTCATCATCTTGCCCCCTACCGATACAACTGCACGACGTCGTGGAATATGCCGCCAGTGCCGCCGCCATTGCTTTCGGCAGTGCTAACCACCTCGACCCAAAGGTCGATCAAGGATGGTGACGCCGGATCAGCGCCCACCGGTTCGGTTAGGAACAGTCGTACGAATTCCTTGACCGGAACGCCTGTCGCGCGACCCGCAATCGGGTTTGCGGTGCAATCGATCGCCGCTGCAATCACTACACGCCGATCGGGGTCGGATGATTGGTTGTTGGAACACATAGGCCGCCCGGTTTCATCCAGCCCCGTCAAGATCGGCGTCGTAGCGCCACCGCCACCATGCGCCGCAATCTCGGCCTTGTAATAGTTATAGCGGGTAGCGGCTGTCGGATGCGGGTCTGCGCCAGCGTAGTTCCTAAGAACATATTCCGGACGTTCTGCTGACCAGTCGCCGTCACCAAATCTAGCACAAGTATTTGTAATAAAACAATTATCTCGTGGAAGGCCCATCGAATTCGCTTCATCGACGTTATTTCCGATGCAGGACCCACCCCCTTGTGGTTTGATGCCCTTGATCACATTCGGCGCGGGTGCGTAGTCGGGATCGTTCTTCTCGCCGCTCATGATGGTGCGGTAGATGTCGAAGCGCACGTTGAAGATCGAGGTTTCGATGCCGTTTTTCTGGCCCGGCTCGGTATCGACGCCGCGCTGCGCAAAGCACTGGGTGATGCTGCCCTCGGCCCCGATCAGGCAGGCATCCAGTTGCACGCCGTTCAACCCCGCGCAGGGCCCGCCGCCATCAACGGCAATCTTGTCGGGGTCGAGAAAACCGAAATCCCCTGGTCCCCAAGCCGCACCGTTGCCCCCGGCGCGCAGACGGATCATCTTGCCGACGTTTTCATCGGCCTTGAAATTGGCGTTCGGGATGCAGAACATCAGCGGCGTGATATCGCAGGCATATTGCGTGAACCCTGCCACCGCGACCGCCCCAACATCGCTGTTCGGCGTGTCTTGATCACTGAGCGCCAGAAACGCCGCCCCAAAGGTGAACCCCACGGTTTTTGGCGTGACTACAACCCGCGCATAAGCCGCAGTCTTCGGGTCGGTCGTCAGACCAGCCGCGAGGTTCGCGGTGTCACTGGGGGGAAGCGAGCTATAGAAGTCGATCGCGTAGTCCAGCGCACCGCCCAATGTCTGCGATCCGGACCCAAAGACCTGACTGTCAGTTATCAATTCTGCTGCGGCATTCGTCGCCCGAGTAATGGCGTCAGACTCGCCGTCCAACTCGCCAGCGGCTGCAAGGGCCACCATATCGCCGTAGGATTGCAGTTCAGATTGCGTCGCGGCGATCCGCCCCATGTCGAACGAAAGCGCGACCATTCCCAAGATGACTGCAAGCGCCACGGCCCAGAAAACAAGGATTGCCCCGTCGTCGTTGTGCCGGAACGTTTGGACCTTTTGTTTGATGTTCATGACCGATCCTCCGCTCCCTGGATCAATCAATGTCCACAATTTCAAGCGTGTTGCCGCGCCGAACCCGGATTGTGGTCTTTTGAATAGCCTCTTCGACCGGGGATTTTTCCAGCAGAAGATCGCTTAGCCGAATGGAATCAAGCGGCGCGTCCATTGCTTGATCCAGCGACCGCAATGTCAGGCTAAGGGTGCCCGCCTTTTGCGCCAGCGCCAGTTTCTGACCCTGTTCGGGGCTGACCTCGACAGTCACGGTGCGCGCCACTTCGGGCGCATCGCTTTGCTCGTCAGACACCTGATCGACCCCGACAATGCGGATATTTTGCAGAATCGTGACTGCCCGCATTTGGGCCTCTTTGCCTTGGGTCAGCAGGATATCTACCGTATCGCCCGGTGTTACAAAACCACCGACGGCGGTTTCGGCATCGACCTTGATCGCCATGGCGCGGGTGTTCTGACCCAGACTTTGCACGATGGTGACCTTTTCGCCGTATTCTGAAATCTTCGAGGACAGGATCAATTCACCCTGCGCCATCTGGCGTTTCGCGCGCCGCGGTGGTTGACCGGGCAGTGCCACCAATTCGGCCATCTCGGTCATCGCACCGGGCGGCAGGGCTTCGCGCGGCCAGGGCATGATCTGCAACATCTGCGGCTGGATGGCCTGGCCAAACGGAATATCACGCGCGGCAACAACCACGTTCACCAGACCGTTATCTGCGCTTACGGATGCCGAAGCAGCGCTGGCATCAATATAGACCCGCGCGGCATAGACCGACCCCCCGGCAACGGCCACGCCAAGAAGGGCGACAAAAACAGACCGAATTCCCATGATGATCTCCAATCGGGGTCGAGAAAGAATGCGAGAATGCGTCGGAAAATACCGCCGGGGCGCGTGCGAAAGGCACCCCGGCGAGATGGTTTCAGATCAAGGATTCATGATCCCGCTGGCGTCGCCCATGACGCCGCTGACATCAGTGCCGAGCGTCAGCAAAGCACCCGTGCCGACTGCCACCGCGAGGGCAAGCGACACGCCATATTCGACCAGCGTTACGCCTTCGTCATTGTGGCGAAAACGGATGAAGGTCTTGAGCAGAGCATTATACATTTCAGTCTCCAAATTTGGCCGGAAATGGCCGCCAGATTTCCCGAACCGGACTTCCCTCCCGGCTCTTCCCCATATTCAAAGAATGATTCTTGGCGCGCATCGTCTGAAAGGATGAATAATTCTCGGTGGAGTTGAATTATCGGGCGCCTTAGCGGCTCAGGGGGATGGCAGCAGTCCGCTTGCCCAAAAATTGGTGCAGCCCTGACGGCCGAAATGTGCTACAGTACCGGTAGTTTTTGCAGCTCAAATTTCGGAACCAAATGCTTTGATCGCGCGTTGAGTGCACGTGGGCAAATTTGTGCCCGAGGCAAAGCCATGAGCTGAAAGGACAATCCAAATGGACTGGGATCAAATCGAAAGCAAATGGGCCGCTATGACACGCCGAGTCCGGGGCGATTTGCCGATCAACAAACTGGATGCCACCGGCAAAATGCCGCGCCGCGTGGCGAAGGCTGACGCAACGATCAGTATCGGTGCGGATCGGCAAGTGAGCGTCATCAGCGATCAGCAATCCACGATGCCGACGCAGTGACATTTCAGGAAGTTCTGCAAACAGCGCAGAAGTCGGTCCTGTGGAGTGGTGCATCTGGTTCCGCCGATTTATGGCAAGATAAGGCACCGATCCGCGCCGATCTTTTTGGTGCCGAGCGGCTGGAGCATCATGCGCAGACACTGGCGGCAGCGCAGCAGGTAACGACGGGCAGGCCGCTGCGGGTTCGCAAGTTAAGCAGCCGGGTGCAGGAAAACGCGGTTTTTCTGCTTGGTGCATATCGCACCTGTGCGCAGGCAGTTCAGGCAAAGCAGGCAATAACGCCCGCGGCGGAGTGGCTGCTTGATAACTTCCATTTGGTCGAACAACAGCTGCGCCAGATCAAGGATGATCTGCCGCCTGGTTACTATCGGCAGCTTCCCAAGTTGAAAGACGGGCCGTTTGCCGGGTACCCGCGGGTTTTCGGTTTGGCATGGGGGTATGTGGCGCATACTGACAGTCTGATGTCGGGGCCCGTGCTAGCCCGCTATGTGCGGGCTTATCAGCAAGTGCAGCCGCTGATGATTGGCGAGTTGTGGGCGGTGGCCATTACACTGCGGATCGTGCTCGTCGAAAACATGCGGCGACTGGCGGTGCAGATCGTCGAGGGGCATGAGAAGCGTTTGCAGGCCGATGCAGTGGTCGACGCAGCGTTGTCGGCGCAGAAAACACCAGGACAATCGCTGCTATTCGCGATGCAAAAGGCAGTCGCCCCGTACGAGGCGGGGCCGCTGTCAGAGATTGTGGCGGCCCAGATGGCCAAACGCCTCCGCGGGTCTGATCCGGCGCAGACGCCATTGTTTGGCTGGCTGGAGGATAGGCTAAATCAGCAAGGCACGTCGATTGACGAGGTGATCGCAAATGCGCAGCTGCGGTTGGGGGCGTCGAACGTCACCATGCGCAATATCGTCACCTCGATGCGGTTGGTATCTGAAATGGATTGGGCTGACTTCTTTGAAGAAGTCAGCCTGGTTGATGTGCGACTGCGGGTCAATCCGACGTTTGCCGAAATGGATTTCGCGACGCGCAATCGCTATCGGACCGAGATCGAAATTCTGGCGCGCCGTTCGGGGCAAACTGAAAACGCGGTGACCGACGCGTGCCTGGCGCTGGCCGGGCAGGGTGACACGGCGCAAAGCCGTGACCCGGGGCATTGGCTGATTGGCGAAGGGCGTGGGACGCTTGAACGAAAGCTGGGGTTCAAGGTGCCTGCGCGGCTGCGTTTGTGGCGCGGAATCGCACGTTATGGTTTGAGCGGCTATCTGGCAGCAATTGCGGTTGTGTCAGTGGCGATGCTGGCGCTTGGGCTAATGCTGGCCGGTGCGGCGGGGGCTGGTGTGCTGGCGTTGATGCTGCTGGCATTCACAGGCTTTGGTCTTGCGGTCGAGTGTGGGGCGGCGATTGTGAACACCATCGTCACGCGGTCGGTGCCGCCGACGCCGTTGCCGGGCCTTGATCTGGCGAAAGGCATACCGCCGCATCTGCGCACCTTGGTGGCGGTGCCGGTGCTTTTGCACGACACGGATGAATTGGCGACGCAGATCGAGCGGTTGGAAGTGCATCATCTGTCAAGCTCGGGTGGTGCGGTGCACTATGCGCTTCTGTCGGATGCAATGGATGCGGATACCGAAACGACAGCGCAGGACGCAGCCTTGGTGTCCGCTGCGACCGAGGCGATTGCGCGGTTGAACGCGCTTTATCCGTCGGATGACGGGGATCGGTTTTATTTTCTGCACCGTCGCCGTTTGTGGAACCCGTCCGAAGGCGTCTGGATGGGGTGGGAACGCAAGCGTGGCAAGCTGGCGGAGCTGAACAGGTTGCTGCGTGGGGCAACGGATACCAGCTTTGACATCATCAGCGGTGCGGTGCCGCTAGATATTCGCTATGTCATCACGCTGGACGCAGATACCCGGCTGCTGCGCGGAACGGTGCGGCAGATGATCGGCAAGATGGCGCATCCACTGAATCAGGCGCGATTTGACAGCGACGCCAAGCGGGTGACCGGCGGTTACGGGATTTTGCAGCCGCGCGTAACAGCGTCACTGCCGACGGGGCAGGAGGGGTCAATCTATCAACGGATATTTTCGAGCCAAGGCGGGATCGAGCCGTACGCGGCAGCAGTGTCGGACGTGTATCAGGATTTGTTCGAGGAGGGATCATTCACCGGCAAGGGTATTTACGATGTCGATGCGTTTGAGGCGGCTTTGCGCGGCCGCGTTCCCGAAAACACCCTGCTGAGCCATGATCTGTTTGAAGGGGTGTTTGCCCGCGCGGCACTGGCATCAGACATCGAAGTGGTCGAAGATTTTCCTAGCCGTTACGATGTTGATACGCGCCGTCAACACCGATGGGCACGTGGCGATTGGCAGTTGGTGCCGTGGATCTTCGGCGCAAGGCAGCACGATGACGGTGCTATCCCGGCCGTTGGGCGCTGGAAGATGATCGACAATCTGCGGCGGTCGCTCATGGCTCCGCTGGCGATCACCGCGCTTTTGGCAGGGTGGTTGATGGCACCAGCCGTTGCGATTGTCTGGACGATTGTAGTGGTGGCGATGCTGGCACTGCCGCGTCTGCTGCCGCTGCCGTTTGGCATTGTGCCAGAGCGGGCCGGGGTGACACCGCGCAGCCATTTTGCCGCTTTGGGTAATGATGCACTGATCGCCATCAGCCAGATTGCACTGTCGCTGGTGTTGCTGGCGGACACGGCGGTGAACATGCTGGATGCAATTTCGCGCACGGCTTGGCGGCTGGCTATATCGCGGCGGCATTTGCTGGAATGGGTGACGGCGGCGCGGTCTGGCGGTGGTGCGCAGCCAACGGTGCTGACGCAGTATTGGCGGATGGCCCCCGGCGTTTCATTGGGGCTGGGGGTGTGCGCAGTGGCTTGGGCGGCCAATGCGGCGATCCTACCGTTGCTTGTTCCGTTTGCACTTGCGTGGCTTGCCGCGCCGGGGGTTGCTTGGTTTATCAGCCAACCGCAGGTCGCGGGCGCTGCAGTGCCGCTGACGGCCAAGCAATCGCGCGCCCTTCGGCTGATTGCGCGGCGGACATGGCGGTATTTTGAAACTTTCGTGACAGCTGAAGAGAATTTTCTGCCACCGGATAACTTTCAGGAAATCCCGAAACCGGCGATTGCCACCCGCACCTCGCCAACCAACATCGGGCTTTATCTGCTGTCCACCGTTGTTGCCCGCGATATGGGATGGATAGGGCAGACGGCGGCCTTGCTGCGGATGAAAGACACGCTGCAGACAATGCAAAAGATGCCGCGCTTTCGCGGGCATCTTTACAATTGGCACGACACCCGTGATCTGCGGGTGCTGGAACCGGCATATGTATCGTCGGTCGACAGTGGCAATCTGGCAGGTCATCTGATTGCCGTGGCGCAGGCGTGCCGCGAGTGGGGCCGGGTTCCTGTGCCAGATACGGTGCGCCGCGAGGCGGTTCGCGACACGATCTATCTTGCGCAGCAATCATTGCAGAATGCCCCCGCGATCGCCGAACTGGCACAGGTGCTGGACGAGCTCGCGTTGGTGGCCGACACGCCGGGAACGGCTTTGCAGGCGCTGTTGCCTGATGCTGTGAGAGCTATGGAGATCGCGCAAGGATTGGGCGAGCCCGGTGCCAGCATCGTGTTCTGGACGACCGCGATCCATCGCTGCTTGGCAGACCAGCTTGCCGATCTGACGCATCCGACAGACCTTGGCCTGCTTGCCGAAGTCGAGGCAATGGCGCGACGCTTTGCCACCGAAATGGAATTCGGTTTTTTGCTGGAGCCGGATAAGAAGTTGTTGTCCATCGGGTTTTCGCTGGTGACCAACCGGCTTGATACCAATTGTTATGATCTTTTGGCATCGGAGGCGCGGCTGGCCAGCCTGTTTGCCATCGCAAAGGGTGATGTTGATACGCGGCACTGGTTCCGGCTGGGGCGGGCGGCCACGCCGATTGGGGCCGGGTCGGCACTGATATCATGGTCGGGCAGCATGTTCGAATACCTGATGCCGTCGCTGGTGATGCGGGCACCGGCGGGATCGGTGCTGGAACAAACCAACCGTTTGACTGTCGCGCGGCAGCAAAGCTATGGCGCAGCACTGGGCGTGCCGTGGGGGATATCCGAATCCTCGTACAACGCCCGAGATCTGGAAATGACGTATCAGTATTCCAATTTCGGCGTACCCGGCCTTGGCCTGAAACGCGGTCTTAGCGAAAACAGGGTGATCGCGCCCTATGCCACCGGATTGGCCGCGATGATTGATCCGGTTGGTGCCGAGCAGAACTTTGCCCGGCTGGCGGCGCTGGGGGCCGAAGGGCGCTATGGGTTTTACGAGGCAGTCGATTTCACTGCGTCGCGGCTGCAAGAAAAGCAAGACCATGCCATCGTGCGCAGCTTTATGGCGCACCATCAGGGCATGACGATTACCGCAATTGCCAACACCTTGCAGAACGGGCGGCTGCGCGACCGGTTTCATGCCGAGCCGATGATTTAAGGGGCCGAGTTGTTGTTGCAAGAGCGGGTGCCCCGCGATGTTGCAACTGCCCCACCGCGCGCCAAGGAAGTGTTGGTGGCGGCCAAGGAAAGCAGCGACGTGCCGACAGTGCGGGTGTTCGATGCACCCGCCGGTTTGACGCCGACGGCGCATCTGCTGTCCAACGGCAATTACAGTGTTATGTTGACCCCAACCGGCGAGGGCTTTAGCCGCTGGCGCGATATGGCCATTACCCGCTGGCGGGCCGAGGCAACGCAGGCGGCACTTGGGTCTTTCATATTTGCCCGCGATACCACCACGGGGCTGGTCTGGTCGGCAGGTGTACAGCCGACGCTGGCTGATCCGGACCGTCACCGCGCGGTGTTCTGCGAACATCATGCGGCCTTCACCCACGTTGCGCCTCGGTTTACCAGCCATACAGAGGTGGTGGTCTCTGCCGAAGATGACGCCGAAGCGCGGCGCGTCACGTTGACCAATACCGGACGCCGCGCGCGCGAGGTGGATTTGACCTCGTACGCAGAACTGGTGTTGGCACCGCAGTCATCAGATCAGGCGCATCCGGCATTTTCGAAGATGTTCGTGGTGACCGATTATCTGCCGGAACTTGGTGTCATCATTGCCACACGGCGGCGACGGTCACCACATGACCCCGAGGTTTGGGCGGCCCATATTGCCGTTGTCGAAGGGTCCGAAACTGCACCGATGCAGATTGAGACGGACCGCGCCAAATTTATCGGTCGCGGGCGCAGCATTGGGCAGGCGATGATGGCTGATAGCCCGTTGTCAGGCACGACGGGCACAGTGCTGGACCCGATCTTTTCGATCCGCCGCAGGGTCAGTATTCCGGCAGGCGGGGTTACCCGGGTAACATTTTGGACTTTGGTTGCGGCGTCGCCCGATGCGTTGCTCGATCTGGTGGATCGACACCGGGATGCATCGGCGTTTGCGCGGGCAGCAACGCTGTCCTGGACCCAGGCACAGGTGCAATTGCGCCATCTGGGAATTACCCACGCGGATGCCGCCGATTTTCAGGCGCTGGGCGGTATGGTAATGCGCGGCGATGCGCGACTGCGCGGCTCGGCCAGTCAGATTGTCGAAGGCGCCGGGCCGCAGTCGGCGCTTTGGGCATTGGGGATTTCCGGTGATTTGCCGATTGTACTTTTGCAGATCGAGGATGCAGAGGATATTGCCGTTCTGCATCAGGTGCTTAGCGCGCATGAATATTGGGGGATGCGTCAGTTGCCGGTTGATCTGGTGATCTTGAATGATCGGTCGTCATCCTATGTGCAGGATCTTCAGATTGGCATCGAAAGCGCTGTTCGGGCGGCCCGGTCGCGCCCACGTGCGACGGGCATTCATGCGGCGGCGCAGGGCAGCATTCACACGCTGCGGGCCGATCTTCTAAACCCAGGTGCGCGGGCGCATCTGATGTCGATGGCGCGTGTGGTGCTGATGGCGGGCCGTGGTGATATTGGCCAGCAGATGGCTGCACTTGCGTCGGGCCGTCTTGCGCCGCCGTTGGCCCTGACTTTGCCAGTACCAGTGCCGTTGCCGCCGACGCCGAAGATCCCGGAACTGGAGTTTTTCAACGGGATTGGTGGGTTTGCGGATGATGGGCGCGAATATGTAACGGTGCTGCGCGATGGCCAAACGACACCTGCGCCTTGGATAAATGTTATTGCCAACTCCAGTTTCGGTTTTCAGGTGTCCGCCGAAGGTAGTGGTCATGTCTGGTCGGAAAACAGCCGCGAAAATCAGATAACGCCGTGGTCCAACGATCCGGTGACCGACCCCGCAGGCGAAGCAATTTATCTGCATGATCTGGAGACGGATCATGTCTGGACACCGACTGCACTGCCGATACGGGGGGCGGGTACTTACACGGCCCGGCACGGCTTTGGCTATTCCGCGTTTCAGCATGAAAGCCACGACATCGCAGCCGAGATGACCCAATTTGTTCCGATGGACGCCAGCGTTAAGATCAGCCGACTGACATTGCGCAACACTGGCGCAACGGCGCGGGAGTTGTCGGTGACGGCCTATGCGGACTGGGTGCTTGGAACATCGCGCAGTGCCTCTGCCCCGTTCGTGATGACTAAGGTGGACTCGGTGACGGGGGCAATCCTTGCACAGAATACGTTCAGCACTGCGTTTCCGGGGCGGGTGGCGTTTGCCGATCTTGGGCCCCGCACCAGCAGTTGGACCGCCGATCGGGCCGAGTTTATTGGACCGGGCGGGACCCTGGCTGCACCCGTCGGGATCAGTGCTGCACCCCTTTCAGGGCGCACTGGTCCGGCGCTGGACCCCTGTGCGGCCCTGCAACGGCGTATTACCTTGCGGCCCGGCGAGACGGTCGAGGTGGTATTCATGCTGGGTCAGGCCGACAGCGAGGCGGCGGCGAGCGCTTTGATCCAGCGGATGCGGGCGGCTGATGCGACCGAGGTTTTGGCGGCTGTGAAACGGCATTGGGCGGAGTTGTTGACTGCAGTGCAGGTGACCTCACCGGATCGGGCGATGGATATCATGTTGAACGGCTGGTTGATGTATCAGACCCTTGCCTGCCGAATTTGGGCGCGGGCCGGGTTTTATCAGGCCAGCGGGGCTTATGGCTTTCGGGATCAGCTGCAAGACGGTATGGCGCTGACTTTCAGTCGCCCGGAAATGACGCGGGCGCACCTGTTGCGGGCAGCCGGTCGCCAGTTTCCCGAAGGTGATGTGCAGCACTGGTGGCTGCCGCATTCGGGGCAGGGGGTGCGCACGCGAATATCGGATGATCGCGTCTGGTTGGGCTACGGTGTGGCGCGGTACATTGCTGTGTCGGGCGACGTCGGCATCTTGGATGAAGTGGTGCCATTCTTGCAAGGGCCGATGGTGCCACCCGGCGCGCATGACGATTTCTTTCAGCCGTCGGTTTCGGAAACCACTGCTAGTTTGTTCGAGCATTGCGCCCGTGGTCTGGATCAAGCCATCGAGATGACCGGTGAAAACGGCATGCCATTGATTGGCACCGGTGACTGGAACGACGGGATGAACCGCGTTGGCGAAGGCGGCCGTGGCACCAGTGTCTGGCTGGGTTGGTTGCTGATTGCGACAATCGACATGATGGCGCCGCTGGCCGACGCCCGTGATACCAAGCGGGCACGGCGTTGGCGAACCCATGCCAAAGCTGTGCGCGAGGCGATCGAGGCGCAGGGGTGGGATGGTGCGTGGTATCGGCGCGGCACGTTTGATGACGGCACGGTGCTTGGGTCCGCCGCGTCAGACGAATGTCGGATCGACAGCATCGCGCAATCCTGGGCAGTGCTGTCCGGTGCGGCAGATCCGGCACGTGCCAGAACTGCAATGGCATCGATGACCGCGCATCTGGTCCGCCCTGACCCTGGCCTTGCGCTGCTGTTTTCGCCGCCGTTCGACCGCACCTCGATGGACCCTGGCTATATCAAGGGCTATCCGCCGGGGCTGCGCGAGAATGGCGGGCAATATAGCCATGCCGCGATGTGGGCGATCATGGCGCATGCAAAACTGGGCGATGGCGATGCTGCCGGGCGGCTGTTCAGCATGCTGAACCCTGTCAATCACGCGCTGACGCCGCGCGACGCCGACCGTTACAAGGTGGAGCCGTATGTTGTGGCCGCCGATGTTTATTCGACAGCGCCGCATGCAGGGCGTGGTGGCTGGACGTGGTACACAGGGTCTGCCGGTTGGATGTACCGTGCGGGGATTGAGGGGCTGCTGGGTCTTACCCGCGTGGGACAAAAGCTGCGCTTGAACCCGTGCTTCCCGAAAGCTTGGCCCGAAATGTCGGCAACCGTCACGCTGGGTGACGCCAAGTTCGCGATTACCGTGCTGAACCCGGAAAATTCGGGTTATGGCATTGCGTCGGCTCAACTGAACGGCGTCCCTGTGCAAGTTGACAACAGCGGTCTGACGGTTCCGCTGACAACCGGCACACATGATTTGACTGTCGTTTTGGGCAAGGTGTCGGTCGACGTGCCGCACTTGGTGAGCATTCCCGCCGACACTTGAGGGCACTCCTGCGGACTGCTAGATATTTGTGCGGGAACCAAAAACCTGCGCTGCGCGTTTCCGACGAAAGCTAGGGGTCAGTTGCAATGACAAAGATCGCGGGGCCAAGGATCGCAGCGACGGAGGCCAGCCGTCCTGAAACTGGAGCGGCACTGCGGCATTTGCGGCAATCCTATGCGCAAAGACCACCGGGCAGTGTGGTCGTGACGACGATTGCCATAGTCGCTGCGCTGCACTTTGGCAGGGACGTGTTCTTGCCGCTGGCGATTGCCATGCTGGTCACCTTTGCCCTGTCACCACTTGTTACCCGTTTGCGGAGCGTCGGCCTGCCCATGATTGCGTCGGTTCTGGCGGCAGTGACGCTTGCCTTCGCGGTGATTGGCATGTTCGTGCTGGTTGTTGCCGGGC
Organism: uncultured Alphaproteobacteria bacterium; assembly: GCA_963708425.1. Taxonomy (GTDB): domain Bacteria; phylum Pseudomonadota; class Alphaproteobacteria; order Rhodobacterales; family Rhodobacteraceae; genus JACMNW01. The sequence goes on along the minus strand of OY970206.1, from coordinate 499,661 downwards.
AAGTGGGCCAGCTGGCTCAGGAACTGCCAACATTTCAGGACAACATTGTCACCAAGCTGGAAACCTTGCAGGATACAGGGCCGGAAAACGGCTTGGTAGCCCGGCTTTCGCGGATGGTTGCCGAGATTAACGCGCAGATTGCGACGGTCGTGCCGGAAAGTGGTGCGGCGACTGGTGACCCGGACAAGCCGCTCGCCGTGGAAGTGGTCGAAAGTCGCGGCACGTTCGAAACCTTGCGCGATCTGGTGCTGCCGTTGGTCAAGCCGATTGCGACGGCGGGTCTGGTAATTGTTGTCGTGGTTTTCATGCTGCTTGAACGGGATGAACTGCGCGACCGCTTCATCCGTCTGGTGGGTGCAAATGATATTAACCGTACCACGCAAGTGATTGAAGATGCTGGCACAAGGGTGGGCACCTATCTGCTGATCCAGCTTCTGGTAAACGTTATTTATGCGGTGCCGATTGGCGTTGGATTGATGCTGATCGGGGTGCCAAATGCCCTGCTTTGGGGGATGCTGACGCTGGTGTTGCGGTTCGTGCCGTATATCGGCCCCATCCTGGCGGCGATCTTTCCGTTGTTTCTGGCTTTTGCGGTGTCGCCTGACTGGTACATGGTTATCTGGACCGGCGCATTGTTTTTGACGGTTGAACTGATCAGCTCGAACGTGGTCGAGCCTTGGCTTTATGGCTCGCGAACTGGTGTCAGCCCGCTGGCGATCATCATTTCGGCAATTTTCTGGACCTTTGTTTGGGGGCCATTGGGGCTGGTTCTGTCGACACCATTAACCGTATGTCTTGTGGTGGTCGGCCGCTACATTCCGCAGTTCGAGGTGTTTGATGTGCTGTTCGGTGACCGACCGGTTTTGGAAGCACATTCAAGACTTTATCAGCGGTTGCTGGTTGGCGATACGGTTGAAAGCACGCTACGTGCGGAAGAGTTGCTGGAAGAAGAGTTTATCGCGGATTACCACCGCGATGTCGGCATCCCGGCGTTGCTGCTGGCACAGGGCGATTATGAGCGTGGCGTTCTATCGCAAGACCAATTGACCCGTTTCGCTGACACCGCCGAGCATCTGCTGACCGAGCTGGATCAGGTCGTGGCGGACGAGCTGTCTGCGGCGCATCGCGAGATTGCTCTGCCGGGTGACGGCGAAGGCGATGCGCCAGACAATGGGGGCAAGACCGAACTCGCCGGGGCGGACCGTCGTCTTGTAATGCTGGGTGGACGGACACGGCTAGATGATGTCGCGGCGGGCATGTTGGCGCAAGCCGCAGCGTCGGACGGGGCGCAAGTGACGATCCTGTCGCATGCCGATTTAACACCCAGCAGGTTTGCCGGGGTCACAGGTTTGGACGCACATTGTGTGCTGCTGAACTTTCTTGATACCGCCCCGTCACGGGCATCATTGCTGCATATCCGCCGGTTGAAGCGGGCGGCACCACATATGCGGGTTGGGTTGGTGTTGTGGCACGCAGCGGTGAACTTGCACAATGGTGCGCCAGCGCGGCGCGTGTCGCCGGACAAATTGACCGAGATTATGGAAATTGGCGCGGATTTCTACGCAACATCCATGGAAGAGGCACTTGCGCTGGCATTTGAGGATGAAGCACCGCGACCGGCAACAGAACCCACCCAAAAGGCAAAGGGCCGGACGTTGCGGGTCGTGCCAAAACGCGCGACGGCGGCGTCAGCGGCGCGCTGAATCTGGCGGGTTAATCGACGCGCTGAATAAAGAATAGGCCGCAGGGTAACCCTGCGGCCTAAGTCGGGCTCCAGGGAAGGGAGCTTGGAACCAGTGGACCAACGCCGAGGACAAAACCCGAGGGGGAACGGTTTGCCAGACGCGGTTCAATGTAACAACGCGTGAAGTGGTGGCTGGTTCCCATTGCGATGCGGTGAATTTTCATTCTTTTTTTCCGGAACCATTTGGGGGCGATCGGTGTTGTTTTCGCGAATGTTGCACTATCGGAGGCTTTGATATGCCGATGCTTAACGACACGACTAACCCCGGCGGTTTCGGTGCTGCCGACAGCCTTGAAGCGCTGATCGATCTGCACACGCTAAGCGTTGATACGCTGCACGGGTTCCAGAAAATGGTCGAAAAGGCCGAGCCAGACTTTCAGCCGATCGCGGACCGGTTCAGTGCTTTACACGGTCGCCATGTTGCCCGCCTTGACAACATGGTGCGCGAGATGGGCGGTCTGCCAGACGCGGATGGATCGTTCATGGGCACGGTCAACTCGGCTGTGGTGTCGCTGCCCACGGTTCTTGACGCCATTGACAGTGGTGTGATGGACCGGGTTCGCAGTGGCGAGCAAAACGTGCTTGCCGCGTTTGAACGCGCGATAGCGGCCAGCCTGCCAGAGGGACACCACGACGCACTGGTTCAGATGAAGGTCGAGCTGACCGGCCTGTTGGATGAAACCCGCCAGCTTGGCTGAGTAGACCGACCGGCGAAACCGAGTGATCAAAGCGGCACCCTTTTACGCTGCGTTTGGACCGATTCACTTTTTTGATGGAGAAGACGATGAACACGAACACAAAAACCCTGAAAGAAAATATCCAAGACGGTGCTGATGCAGCGATGAAAACTGCATCACATGCGGCGGATGTGGCCAAAGACACCGTCCGCGATCTGGCATCCAACGTGTCTGCGCAGGCGGCGGATACGGCGGCGGCAGTGCGGGATAGCGCCGTCGAACGCATGGATGATGCGCGCGACGCGCTAAGTGAAAGCGGTGATCGGTTGGCCGAAACGCTGCGCCGTGCCGCCGAAGAACCGGCAGCTGGTTCCGTGCAGGCGCGGGTTTTGTCGGCAGTCGCTGGTGGCGTGTCATCGGCCGCCAACACATTGCGCGACCGCAGCATGTCCGACATTGTTGCCGATATGCGGGCGCTCGCACATCGCAATCCGGGTGCATTTGCCGCTGGTGCAGCGGTTGCGGGCTTTGCGCTGGCGCGGTTTTTGCGTGCATCCGCAGCATCGCACAACAACGGCCGGCAGTCATGACAGGCCAGACCGATAGAACGACCGGGGAAAGCCCGGTCAGCCTGCTAGGCGACGTTGTGGCGGGCGTAGGCCGATTGGTCAGGGGCGAGTTGGCTCTTGCCCGAGCTGAGGCAAAACGCAGCCTCGGCGATGCCACGTCAGCCCTTGGCAAGCTGGTTATCGCGGCAATCTTGGGTATCACGGCGCTGAATGTGCTGGCGGCTGCGGCGATTGCCGGGCTGGTGGCGGCTGGGCTTGCACCGGTTTGGGCGAGCGTGGCGGTTGGGGCTGGGCTGCTGCTTTTGGCCTTTGCCCTTCTTCAAATAGGCCTGGCCCAGTTGAAGCCATCTAACTTGGCCCCAAAACGCATGATGGCAAATCTGCGCCATGATGCGGAAACCCTAAAATCCATGGTGATCCCTGATGCAACATCAAACAATCGCCGCTGAGACCCCGCGCCAGATCGAGGCGCAGCTTGATCAGGACCGCGATGCGCTGTCGGCGTCGATTGACGCGCTGTGGAACCGGTTTTCACTGGATAGCCTGTGGTCCGACGGCGCGTCGTTGATCAGGACGAATGCCGGGCCCTACACGCAGGCGCTGGACGCTGCCGTGCGCGCCAACCCGGTGGCGCTGGCGCTGACGGCGGTTGGTCTGGCGTGGCTGATCCTTGGGCGACGTGGCCAAACCGCCGCTGATCCTTCGCCACTTGCCGGAACGAAGTTCGAGGCCGAGGCGCGGTGGGAAGACGAGGGCGGCCCGGTGTCTGACTTGCCAGAAACCGACGCGCTTTGGATGGAAGAGGCTGATCGTCTGCGTCTGCGTGCCTCGGGCATGATCGCACGCATCAATGCAGCCGTGCGCGACAACCTGGCACCGGCAGCAGAGCTTGCGAAAAGCCGGGCGGATGTTGCGGCGTCATTGGCCAAAGATGTGCGCCGCGTTATGGCACGCGGACTTGAAAACGTGACAGGCAGCGCGCGTGATACCGCTTTGGCAGCGCGAGAGCGGGCTTATATGATGCGTATTGCGGCGGGGAAGGTTGGCGCAGAAACTGTGCGTGACAATCCTGCCGTTGCCGGTTTGGCATTGGCCGCCGCCGGGGCGGCACTGGCGGCATTGCTGCCGCAATCGGCGTTTGAAAATCAGCTGCTGGGTGCGCCGCGTGATCGGCTTGTTGGCGAAGCAAAGCGCGTGCTGAAAGACGAACGCCAGCGCGTGGCGAAATCGGTGAACCGGGCGGCGCAGGCGCTGACAGCTGAAATCGCGCCCTCCAAGGCACATGCGGCAGCGCGTGAAGCGGAAGGTCAAGCGCGGATGGCTGAATTGGAATCGACCAGGTTTCAAAGCTGAGACTGGCCGTGGAAGGCTGACAGATTCTTTGCCCAGCGACTTTCCGTCGCGCGCGGCGAAGGATTGCCGGAACCTGAGCCCCCTGATCAGGTTCCGGCAAGCTTTTCGGGACTCATTTAAAGTATCGGGCGAATTTCGGCACGTTCATCCGAAACACCGGCGACTGCCGCAAGAACTTTCATGTCGGGGATGCTAAGGCGGCCACCTTGCCAGACGGCCTGCCCATTTTCCTTCAGACGCGCGACGGTTTTGTTGGTGTGAACCAGCGACAGCCCCAGCGCATCAGCCATATCCTGTTGGCGAAACGGCAGCGGCACGGAACCATCACGCAGCAAGCCCACGGCAGACAGCCGCCGCCATATCCGCAAGAACGCCCATGCCAGACGTTCCGTTGCCGTGCGCTGACCAAGCGTTGCAATGGTTTCGCCCAGGAAGTGTTCTTCTACTGCAGCGATCCAGGTCAGGTCGTAAGCGCGCTCGGCATGATCGCGAAACATCTCCCACAGCCGTGCGCGATCGAAGGTGCATAAGACCATTGGTGTGGACGAAGTGACGGTATGTTTCATCTCGCCCATCAGACTTGACTGCAAGCCGATGAAGTCACCCGGGAAAACAAAGTTGATGACTTGCCGACGGCCATCTTCAAGCAAAACAGACCGCGTCCCTATACCAGACAACACTGTGTACAGCGTTGATGACCGATAACCTTCGTGCAGGATCGGCGTGTTGCGATCAACGGCGTGTTCGCCAGTTTTAAAGCGCCGCATGAAAGCCAGTTCTTCGGCGTTAAAGGGCACGAACAGGGGCATGACACGTAACGGGCAGCTGTCGCAAGCAGTGATGGGCATTGAAGAAATTCCTTGCAAGCTATGTCATAGATTAATGCAGTGCGTTGATTGCTCTGCGACATAAACTGACGGATTGGGTCGGAGAGTATCATGAACAGCAACGTTTACTTGGTCGTAGAGCCATTCGAAATCATAGCGTACGACCTTGCGATGAACGTGCAGGAATACGATGCCTCGGCAACCGTTTTGATTGCCCCTTTGCCCGAGATCGCCTGCCAGGTGCTGCAAGATCACGCATCCGTTTGGCTGGCTTTTGTTCATGCTGATGCAAACGGTTTTGCCACGACAGAACTTGCCCGGGCGCTTGATGAACGCGGCGCGAAGGTTGTTTTTACCGGCGATGCTGCCGAACGAAATGATAGCACGATATTGGTTTTGCATAGGCCGTTTTCCGCAGAGACGACGGCGGCGTTGTTGCGGCAAGCCGAAAGGTCGGAAAACGCCTAACGCCAGAAAGTCGCCGGGCATTGCAGCCCGGCGACGACTTGCATCGGGGATCAATCCAGACGCTTGACTACGTTGTCGGCAAACGAATTGACCAGCGCCTGATAGGCTTCGGGCGTGTCGAGCGTGTCATAGAAGAAGGTCTGACCGTCGGCCGATACGGACGCAGCCGTGCCAAGCGAAATGCTAAGCTCATACGCGTTGAAGTTGGTGTTATCGTTCAGATCCGAAACATTGACTTGGCCCACCAGAACAGCGTCAGACGCATTGATGGCGCGCTCGAACGAGCTTGCCAGTTCAACCTCGCGCAGATCAACGTTGATGGTAGCGCCGTCATCGGCGATGCGGTCAACCAGACGCGAGAGGATGGCATTCTGAACGTCAGCCGCGACATTCGACCAGTAGGCCGCTGCCTTCTCATTCTGAATTGCGGTTACATCGGCGGTCACTGTGACTTCCGAGATTTTTTCGACGGCTGCCAGCGCCGTCGTGCCAGCCAGCGCGGCAAACGAAAGTGCGATAAGGGAATTGCGAAACATGTCGATGTCCTTTCAAAGGGGTGGCCCAGACGAATGGGCCTTTGGTGAGAATGAAACGCGCGACGAAGGGTTTGGTTCCATTTCGAGCCATCAGTTGCTTGCGGCACAACAAAAAAACCGGGGGAAAACCCCGGTTTTATCAGTCGTTTAGGTTTCGGCCGACGCTAAGCGGACAGCGTCTCTGTCGAGGCAAAGAACATCGCCTGGCCTACCGCAGATCGCAGTTGGTCTTCGGTGAACGGTTTGGTGATCAGGAACGCAGGCTCTGGCCGATCACCGGTTAGCAGGCGTTCCGGAAACGCCGTGATGAAGATCACCGGGGTGTCTGGGAATTCTGCCAAAATCTCATTCACCGCCTCGATGCCAGATGATTTGTCGGCAAGTTGGATATCGGCAAGGATAAGATCGGGCCGGTCGTCCAGCGCCAGCGCCACGGCTTCGACGTGGGTGCGCGCAGTGCCGGTGACGCGGTGGCCGATGCCGCGCACGATATCAACGATGTCCAGCGCGATAATCGCTTCGTCTTCGATCACCAGAACTGCACCCGCGACCGAGGCCTCCATTTCCTTTACGGCAATGTTGACAAAATTTGCGACATCATCGGTGTCAATCTGCATGATCGTGGCAATCTGTTCCGGCGTGAAACCTTCGATCACATTCAACAACAGCGCCTCGCGCGAATTTGGTGTCAGTTTCATCATGTGGCCCTGCGCGCGTGCGGACAGGGGGCCGTCAGGTTCGCCCAGCGGCGATCCGGCACTGGACCAAACCTGGTGAAACGCACGAAACAGGGCTACTTTGGGTTCTGGTACGACTTGCATGGCGGAAAGATCTTCCAACAGCGCCTCAAGCGTGGTGGCGGCAAAGCGGTCGCCGCTGGCTTGGCTGCCGGTAAGCGCCCGACCGTAGCGGCGCAGATAGGGCAGGTTCCGGCCGATTTCGGCGCTTAGGCTGGCTTCTTCAGACGAATTCATTGCGGCCCCCACATTTTTTTCCAATTTCGGGAACCCAACGCATGAAATGTGCGTTAGGTTCCATAGTAAAGTGCCGATCGGAAATAAAAAGTGTCAGGTGACATGTCAGGGAAGGCTGGAATGGACGAAAAGTCGCAGGGGGGCAAGCCGTCCCATCCGCGTGCCAATCGCTTGGCGGTGACGCGCGAAATCGATGAAAACCTGAAGCGGGTCTATCAGGCGGCACTGACGGAAGACGTGCCAGACCGCTTTACGCAGCTTCTGGCGCAACTGCGCGCGAAAGAAGGAAAGTCATGACAGCTGTTCCGGAGGATCCGCGCGACGAAATAGCCAGTCACATTCGTGACTTGCGCGCCTTCGCCATGTCACTTTCCCGCAACCATGCCGCCGCTGACGATCTGGTGCAGGACACCATCGTAAAGGCGTGGTCGAATTTCGAAAAGTTCACGCTTGGCACCGATTTACGCGCTTGGCTGTTCACCATCCTGCGCAACACTTTCTATTCCAATCGCCGCAAAGCCAGCCGTGAAGTGGCCGATCCTGACGGTATCCATGCCGGTAACTTGTCGGTGCTGCCGCAACATGACGGCAGGTTGGCGTTTCGCGAATTTCTGGTCGCGTTCAACGAACTGTCGGCCGAACATCGCGAAGTGCTTATTCTTGTTGGTGCCAACGGCTACTCGTATGAAGAGGCTGCGGGAATGATGGGTGTTGCTACGGGCACCGCCAAAAGCCGGGCCAACCGCGCGCGTGCGCGGCTTTGCGAGTTGATGGGGATGACTGGGCCGACGGGAAATCCGACACTGGCCGATGCCGCCGCGTTGGCGGTGGTCTTGCAGAGCGGACTTGCCGTCGCATGATCCCAAATGCGTTAAGCGGGCCGTTGATCGGCAGGCTTGGTTTCCGGCTGATGGCGGCCTTTGGCATTGCCCTGATGCCGCTTGCTTTGCTGTCCTATAATCAGGCGGAAAAGTTTGAGACAGAGTTGCAGGCTCGCTGGGAGTCGGCCTTGTTTGGCGAAACGCTTCTTGCGGCGGCAACGCAGAACGAATTGATCAGTCGGGCGCGCGGGGTGGCAGTGGCAGCAGCGGCGGCAGTAGTGCCCGAACTCGATGATCTGGAGGGTTGCACCCAACTGATGCGAGCGCTGGTCAGGACTGAACTCGACTTTAGCTTCGCTGGTTTCATTCCGGTTGATGGTAACATGACATGTGCTTCAACCGGCAAACCGCGCAATTTTGCGGGCAGCGAGGGGCTGATCAAGATTCTGGCCAATCCACGGCCAACAATGACGGTGAATCCCAAAGGTTCAATCAGCGGCGAGTCCGTCCTGATATTTTCGCACCCAGTCACGTCGGCGGACGAGCGCCTTGTGGGGTTCATTTCAATGTCTATGCCCCACCGGGTGCTTGAAAGGCGTGCCGAAGCGTTGAATGTTCGGTCGGAAGACCGATTGGCACCATTGGCTCTGGTGACCTTTGACGGTGAAGGAACAGTCTTGACTGCGATCTACGGCGTCGCGACGGCCTCTGAACGCTTGCCGGTAGACCGCAAGCTGAAAGACCTTGTCGGAAAAGAGCCGTCGACATTTCGTGCCAACCTGCCGTCTGGGGAAACCCGGACCTTTGCCGTTATGGCCATTGTTCCGGATGCGCTTTACGTGCTGGGGTCCTGGCCTGCCGCTATCACGGCAAACTCGTCTTTTGTCGGTTTTCTGCCTCTGTGGGTGTTTCCATTGGCGATGTGGCTGGCCAGCATGTTGGTTGCGTTTCTTGCCGCCGAAAATCAGGTTTTGCGGCATGTGCGGGCGCTTCGGCGGTCGATCACGGCTTTTGCGGGCGGCAATCGTCGGGTGAACCCGCCCGATCTATCGGCGGCACCGAACGAACTGCGCGAAGTCGGGCAAGCCTATGAACGCTTGATGGGATCGGTGCTGCGCGACGAGGCGGCGATGGAGGATTCAATTCACCAAAAGGAAGTGCTGCTGCGGGAAGTGCATCACCGGGTGAAGAACAATCTTCAGCTAATCGCGTCGATCATGAATTTGCAAATCCGCAAATCGGTGAACCCCGAAGCGCGGTCGCTGCTGCGCGGCCTGCATGAACGGGTGATGAGCCTCGCAACCGTACACCGCGAGTTGTATCAAACCAGCGGGCTGGTCGATGTGCGGGCTGACGAGCTGCTGGAAAGCATCGTATCGCAGGTGCTGCGCATGGGGGCCCGGTCGGACCAACTGGTCGAGACGAAAACCACCTTCGATGACATTCGGTTGACACCGGATCAGGCGGTTCCCTTGTCGCTGATCCTGACCGAGACGCTGACCAATGCGCTTAAACATGCAAGCTCGTCCGCAACCGGCAAAACCAACCTTTCGGTGACGTTGCGGCGAACTACGCCGGGTCAGGCGATGCTGGAGGTGTCAAATTCCGCCGGCCCGCAATCTGCGCTGCCGTCCGGTGTCGAAAGCACCGGTCTTGGCCAGCAACTGCTGACTGCGTTCGCATCGCAGCTCCGGGGCAGGCTAACCGTGGGGACTGAGGACCGCGTCTACGTCGTTCGCCTTGATTTTCCGCTGGTATTACCAGAGTCCGACGTACAAAGCGACGACGCGGCTTGATCCTGAGTGGATGATGTCGCGTTGGTAGGGGGCGCTACGGGGCCATTCCAGCGGGCCGGCGAATACCCGGCTGACACACTCCGCCACCATAAAATACGGAACCCTTGGGCTGGCTTTTGCGTTGATTTGCATAGTCACTATTGGAAAGGAGACCACCATGAACTGGGATACAATCGAAGGCAGCTGGAAAGAAATGGCCGGTCGCGCCAAAGCAAAGTGGGGCGACATCACCGGCGACGAATGGACCAGCATCAGCGGTCGGCGCGACGAGATCGTGGGACTTGTGCAAAAGCGCTACGGCCATGCGCGGGACGAAGCAGAGCGCGAAGTTGACGACTGGCTGCGCGGCCTCTGATCACCGCATCGCGGCACAGGTGAACCCCCGGCGTCAAAGCCGGGGGTTTTTTCGTCTCCGCCAAGGGATGGCACCGCATCCAATTCAGCCTGCACGATGGGTAATGTAATCGGTCGCCGTCACGGAACTTTGCGGGCGTTCCCGCGTTCCTTAATCAGTGGCGCCTGACGCCTCGTTCTTCAAAGGAGAAACCCATGCTAGGCTGGGCACTTACGTTTCTCGTCATTGCGCTGATTGCCGCCGCGCTTGGTTTTGGCGGCATCGCAGGCACATCGGCGGGTATTGCACAGATATTGTTCCTGGTGTTCATCGTCCTGTTCGTCGTGGCGATGATCGCGCGCGCACTTCGGGGCCGCCCACCGATGTAGGGCGGGCTCGATCGTGTCGGAACGCAAAAGGGCCGCAGGTGTCAAACTGCGGCCTTTTTCATTTGCCTGTCCTGTCGCAAAGGCTTGGTGGTTATCACCAACACAGGAGGCCGGCGCGGCTCGCCAAAAACCAAAAAGGCCCGCAATCGCTGCGGGCCTTTCGTGGTTAAGTCGCCAGATTACATGCTGTAGTCGGGCATCGCTTCCAATTCTTCCTTTGTCGCGGCAACATAGACACGCAGGTCCGACCCGTCGTTTTGACGAAGGATCTCAAGCTGCTCCAGCGTCAGTGCGACGGGCTTTTCACCCATGCCAAGGAAACCGCCAACGTCGATGACCACTTCCTTCACTTGGCCGTCATCCGCCAGAACCAGTTCGCCAACTTCACCAACAACGGCGTCATTGGCGTCGTACACAGTCGTACCCTTTAGCATCTCCGCAGTCAGATCAGCGGAAGCGACAGCACTGTAACCATCCCGCATTGTCGTCGATGGCGTAGTGCCCTCGGCGGCAGTCCCTTCGACAGCAGTGCCTTCGGTCGCCGCCACTTCGGTATCGGTTGCGGTATCAGCCGCCGCCGGTGCGTCAGTCGCGGTCATGGCAGGGTCAGTTGCCATTGACCATTTGGGTGCCGCTTCAAGGGTCGCACGGTCGGCATTCATCACCAGGAACCAGTCTTCAGCGTTGTCAGCCGTCGCTGCGTCAGACACGAACCGCAGGCCCGACATATCGACTGCGACCTGATGTTCGCCCATTCCCAGAAAGCCTCCGATATCGACCAGCACAGAATTGACCGCGCCATCGCGTGAAACGATGATATCGTTGATCTCGCCGATGTCGTTCCAGCCCTCTTGCACGCCGCTATATTCATCGGCGTCAATCGCTGCCTCGGACGCATAGATACGTGCGCCGATAAGGTCAGAGGCATGCACCGCACCCGGCACCATTTCATTGCGGAACAGGCCGTCTTGCGACAGCGCCGGAACCGACATGGCGGCCATAAGTGCCGTTGAAAGCAATAGTTTCTTCATAAGTTTTCTCCACTTACTCGGGTTGTTCGGGCAGGTACGCCCATGCAAAAACAACGTTGCCGACCAAGATCGGTTCCGATTAAGCGGCGTTCAAATTTTCGACATGAGGCGGAACCAGTTCGCCCGACAGCACGTTCACGCACTCGAAAAACCGATGTGTAGCACAGACGGCAGGCTAACCCGCCGCCTTGCCAAATCGGTGCGCTTTTCCGTCAATCGGCGTCAGCCAAACCGCTGCGCCGGTTTCCACTGCGGTATCACCTTCTGTCCGCACGATAAGAGGGCCGATGCCATCTGCATCGCAATGCAGGATCGCGTCTGCGCCCAACCGCTCGATGTGGCGGATGGTGCTTTTCCAAAGACCCGAAGATACTGAAACCGCAATGTGCTCAGGACGGATTCCGTAGGTTTCACAGCCAAAGGACTGTGCCGCGTCGCCGGTCAGCAAGTTCATTTTGGGGCTGCCGATAAACCCCGCGACAAAGGGTGTTGCCGGATGGTTGTAAAGCTCCATCGGGGTGCCGACCTGTTCGATCGTCCCGGCGTTCAATACCACAATCTTGCTGGCCATGGTCATTGCTTCGACCTGGTCATGCGTCACATAGATCATCGTGGCACCCAGTTTGGCATGCAATTCGGTGATCTCCAGTCGCATCTGGGCCCGCAAGGCGGCATCAAGGTTTGACAGGGGTTCGTCGAACAAGAACACCTTCGGGTTCCGTACAATGGCCCGGCCAATGGCGACGCGCTGACGCTGCCCCCCCGACAGGGCTTTGGGCTTGCGGTCCAGCAAATGGGTCAGTTGCAACGTCTCTGCCGCGCCATCGACGATTTGCGCAATTTCGGCCTTGGGGCGTTTGGCGAGGGATAGACCGAAACCGATATTCTCGCGTACCGTCAGATGCGGGTAAAGCGCATAGGACTGAAACACCATCGCAATGCCGCGCTGCGACGGATCAGCGGCGCTGACATCGCGGCCGTCAATCTCCAGCGTCCCCGAGGTCTGGCTATCCAGCCCAGAGATGATCCGCAGCAAGGTAGATTTGCCGCATCCCGACGGGCCGACGAACACGCAGAACGCGCCATCCTCGACTGACAGGTCAATGCCCTTGATCACATCAACAGCGCCAAAGCTTTTGCGAATGTTTTTCAGAACGACAGTGGCCATGGCCTATCCTTTCACACCGCCAGCGGTCATGCCCGCGACGATCTGGCGGTTGAAGAAGATGAAAACGATCAGCGGCGGAATGGTCACCAGCAATATGTTCATGAACAACAGGTTGAACTGCGACTGGAACTGGGTCTGGAAGTTGTACAGCGTCAGTTGAACGGTGACGTTGTTCTTGCCCGGCAGATAGTACAGCGGATTGGTGAAATCGTTAAAGATCGCAATGGATTGCACGACAATGTTGGTGACGGTGACAGGTTTGAGAAGCGGCAGGATCACTTTGAAGAATATCTGCCAAGGCTTTGCTCCGTCGATCAGCGCGGCTTCGTCCAGATCGCGCGGAATAGTGCCGATGAAGGACCGGAACAGCAGGATCGAGAAGGGCAAGCCGTAAGCCACCTGAATGAGAACCATACCCCAGATCGTCTTGAACAGGCCCAGTCCTTGCAGCACCCAGATGGTGGGCACCACGGCGGGTGGGATCATCAGACCGGCAAGGACAAGGCCGTAAATGACTTTGTTCCAAGGCGATGGGCGGCGCTGCAGGATATAGCCGACCATGGCAGAAAAGATGACAAGCAAGGTCACGGCACAGACCGTGATCACGATGGAATTGAAATAGGCGAGCAGCAGCATGTAGTCGCGCGCCTTGATCACATCGAGCAGATTTTGCAGAAAATGCCACTCGGCTGGCCAAGTGAAACTGAGCCGCGACGCCTCTTTCTTTGTTTTGACCGCCGTGAGGGCGACAAAAATGAACGGGATGACGAAGACGACGAAAGTGGCGAACAGGCTGACGATGCCGATGTTGCGCTGACGGCGGGTCATAGATCTACCTCGCGGCGGTTGAACCACGCGAGGAACGGAAGGATTACGATAGCGATCAGCCCGAAGAGGATAACGTTGCCAGCGGTGGACAGGCCGTAGAACCCGGCCTGATACTGCTTGTAGATCACGGATGCGACGACATCGGACGAAAACCCCGGGCCGCCGCGCGTCATCGCCCAGATCAGATCGAAACTGCGCAGGCCGCCGATGAGTGACAGGGTGATGACGGTGATCGTGGCGGGGCGGACCAGCGGCACTGTGATACGCCAGAACATCTGGCGGCGGGCAGCACCATCAATCCGCGCGGCTTCGTAGTAATCGGGGCTGATCGAAGCGAGACCTGCAATAAAGATCAGCGTCGCCAGACCCACCCCCTTCCACACATCCACCATAGCCACCGAAAACAGCGCCAACGACGGGTTTGTCAGCCAACCGGGGCCATCAACGCCGATCAGTTCCAGCGCCATGTTGATGGCACCCTTAGTGGGGTGCATCAGTTCTGAAAAGGTCAGGCCGACGCCAATGGTGGATACCAGCACCGGAAAGAAGATGACGGTGCGCAAAAAGCCCTGCGCATAGATGCCCGAAGTCAAAAGCACGGCCAGCAACAAACCCAGCACCGTTTTGGTGCCTGACGTGATAACCGCATAGATCAGCGTGTTCGTCAGACCCTGCACCAGAAACGGCTCGGAAAAGAACTGCCGGAAATTCTCCAGCCCGATGTAGGTCGCCGAAAACAGATCCCACCGCGTCAGGCTAAACCAGAACGAGGCCAGCGTCGGGATCAGGAACAACACCGTGTAAATTACTGCCGCAGGGGCCACGAACCAATAGGGATAGGGTGATTTGCGTTGCATGATGGCCCTCGGAATATCTGCCCCCGCCCGAATGTCGGACAGGGGCGTCATGCCAACTAGTCGGGAGCTTACCAGTCCGGCAACCCAAGTTGCTTGGCTTGTTTTTCGACGTCTTGGTCATAAAGCGCCGCCGCCTCGGCTGCCGGGCGAATACCCGAACCCACCTCAACGGTGAACTGTTCCAACGCCGGTCCCTTGATGGGCGACAGGAATTCCAGTGCGGGGGCCGTCAGGCCTTCGGTCTGGAAGTAGGGCATCATGTCAGCGACCGAAGGCGGCACGTCAGCAGGCAGTGCGCAGTCCTTGATCAGATAGGGTCCAGTGGCGCCATTGGCCCCGATCATTACATTGCAGCCTTCGACCGAGGCCACGAAATCAAGGAAAGCCTTGGCTTCTTCGGGATGTTCGCTGCTGGCTGGCACATACAACGCGGCGGGCATCCAGACCGTCAGGCCGTTCTTGGCGGCATCGGTGCCGGGTTGGGCGAAGAAACCGACGTCGTTCACGTTTTCCGGGTAGTTCTGCTTGATGTTGCCAAGCGCGAAGGTCAGCATCGGGTAATGCGCGGCCTCTCCGGTGGCCACCATGCGCACGCCATCGTCAAATTTGGCAGCACCAAAATCTTCGTTCAGATAACCCGCCTTGAATACGTCTTCCAAATGCTGGAACCCAGCGGCAGCCGCCGTGGAAGTGGCGTATTTCGCCTTGTTTGCGGTGTAATCCACGGCGAACGTCGGTTCGGCGGCCTGCACGTTGTAGAAATCACCCAGAACAAACAACTGGCTGGTCCAGGTGTCCTTGTAGGTCTGCGCCACGGCCACTTTGCCTGCCGCTTTGATCGCCTCATTATTGGCCATGAACTCGTCCCAGGTCTTGGGAACCGACAGGCCCAGCTCGGCGTAGACCTTCTTGTTGTAGTAAATGCCGCCGCCCATCGCCGGACCGAAGGGCACGCCGCGCACGGTGCCATCTGCCGCCGTCACCACAGATTTGAAGCTTTCGACCACATTGGCCTGACCGGGAAGCGCAGTCAGATCGGTTAGGGTTTCTGCCGGATTCAAGGCCTGAAACAGCGAACCGGAGTTGTATTGCAGGATGTCGCCTGCCTCACCAGTTGCCAAGCGCGTTTTGACCAGATTGTCGCCTTCGGCCCCGCCCGGACGGTTTTCGATCTCGAAGGTCACATCGGGATTGGCGGTGCTGTAGGCGGCGGTCAAAGCCTCCATTGCGGCGATGGTTTCGGCGTTGCCGTCCAGCAGGATGGACAGTTGAACTTCGGCATCGGCCATCCCGGACAAAAGGGCGATTGCCGTGGCAAGCGCAAAGCTATGGGTCAATTTGGTCATGGTTTCTCCTCCCAGAGTTTTCAGTGTTTCAGATCGAAGGTAATCTCATGCAGCCCGCCGGATATCGGCAGGCCAGTGGCAGGAATGGCGACCAGTTGGCCATTCACGCGGTGGTTTTGGTGGTTGGCATTCGGCAGCAGCAGGCCCGAGGCGTCATCCGGCAAAGTGACGGTGTAGGCCACGCTGTTGCCGCTCAGTACCCAACCCGCCTCAATCCGGCCATGGCGGCAATCGTGCCACGCGGCCACCGGCGACAGCGCGGGCAGGATGGTGGGGGCCAGCGTCACCACATCAAACCCCGGTTGCGGCGCGACACCTGCCACCTGTTCAAACAGCCACTGGCACACCGCACCATAGGCATAGTGATTATAGCTGTTCATGTCGGGGTCATAGATCGTGCCATCCGGTGCCAGCGCATCCCAGCGTTCCCAGATTGTCGTCGCCCCCTGATCCACCTGATACAGCCAACCCGGAACCTTGCGGTTCAGAAATACCTTTTCGGCCAGATCATCCATGCCAAGCATCGTCAGCGCGGGCAGCAGGGCAGGGGTGCCGATAAACCCGGTGCCGATCAGGTAATCGACATCTTCCACCTCTTTTCGGAAGTATCCCTTCGCGGCATCAAAATACTGATCGGGAACCAGCCCATAAAGGAAACACAAGGCATAAGATGTCTGGTCGTTATGCGCCAGCCGCCCGGATGGGGCGAAGTATTCATGCGCAAAGGCCGCCTTGATGGCCGCCGCCCGTGTCGCCAGATCGGCCTGCGCCGGATCGCCGATAAGCCCCGCGATACGTGCGGCAAGCGAGGTTGAAATGAAATGATAGATCGTGGCCGCGCAATCATCGGCAATCGTCGGGCGCGGTTTGCGGTTATCGCCCACAGGCTGCAACCAATCGCCAAAGGTAAAGCCCTTTTCGCCCCAGCGCGCATTGGTCCGCACAATCGGGCCTTGGCCCAGCGACCACAGGTAATCGACCCATTTCAGCATCGCCGGAAAACATTCGCGCAGCACATCGTCGCGCCCATAATGCAAGTACAACTGCCATGGGATGATGACGATGGCGTCACCCCAGCCCGTTGACCCCGCCCAATCACCGCGCCCCGGCACTGGGTGCAGGCGCGTCGGATCGGGTGAAAAATGCGGAATGGCCCCATCGGCGCGTTGATCGTGCATCACATCGCGCAGGAACTTGCGCAGGAAACTCTCGCTGTCTGCCAACCAGCAGGCCGTGCCCGCAAACACCTGCGCATCGCCGGTCCAGCCCAGCCGTTCATCGCGCTGCGGGCAATCCGTTGGCACCTCGATGAAGTTTGATCGTTGCGACCAGACGGTGTTCATCACCAACCGGTTCACGGCAGCCTCGCCACAGGTAAATCCACCCGCCTGTTCGGGCACCGACGAAATAGGCACCATTTCAATCGCCGTGACGCGCGCCTTGCCGGTAATGGTCAGCCGGGCATACCGAAATCCGAAAAAGGTGAACAGCGGGGCATAGGTTTCGGGCACGCCCCCCTTCAGCGTGTAATGTATTTCGGCGCGTGCAGACCGATAGTTGCGATTGTCAAAATGACGTTTCGGCCCCAGCACTTCAGAATGCTCCACCCGCAAGCTCGCCCCAGCTTCACCCTCAAGGGTAAAGCGCAGATAGCCACCCGCATTCTGGCCAAAATCGTAAACCGTGCCGCCGTCATCCTGCCAGCTGTCAACCACCGCCAACGGCGGCAATTCCCGCACCGGGGCCGTTTCATGTGGCACCAGCAGGCCAGTGTCAAAGTTTAACGGCTCAACTCCGTGCGTTGCCTTGGGAACAATCCGCGCGTCATAATCCTCGCCGTAGTAAATGCCCGAACAGGTCACCGGCAGCAGTCCGCTTTCCCATGTCGCATCGGTGGCCAGCACCACATCGTTGCCCGCCACCAGATCGGCAATCGCCGCAATCCGATCACCCCAGCAATTGTAGATCGGGGCCGCTGCCCACATCATCTGTGACCGATACCAGCCATCGCCCAGCCAAATCTCGATGCGGTTGGTACCCTGCTTTAGCAGCCCGGTTACGTCATAGGATTGGTAGGCGATCCGGTCATCATAGCAGGTCCAACCCGGCGTCAGCAGATCGGTGCCAACCCGCGCGCCATTGATGTAACAGCGATAAAGACCCTGTGCAGAGATGTGCAGAGTCGTGCTGGCCACGACCTGCAGGGTGAAATCCCGCGCCACGAAACTGGCCTGCGTGCCTTGGCCTGCATCCGCCAGTGGCGCGATCATACGCCCTATCCAGCTGCGTTGTGTAGCGGCACGCCCCGTTGAAGCCGTACTACGGATGTTGTCCTGCTTGGTCATTCGGCACGCCCCCCTTTGGTACACACACCCGCACTAGCGGTCGTGTGTACCGTTCTACGGATAACGTTCTACATTTTGGTTTGCCTTGCAAGCATTTTCTTTGTAGCCTGCGCGGCACGCACCAAAACGGGCGCAGGACTTCAACGATATGAACCAGATAAAGCCCGCCATTCCCGCCGAACGCGTCACGATTCGCACTGTCGCGGCTGATGCTGGCGTGTCAGTGGCGGCGGTATCAAAGGTTTTGCGCAACGCGTATGGTGTCAGCGATTCCCTGCGCGCCAAAGTGATGGTGTCGATTGATCGCCTCGGCTACCGCCCCAGCGTGGCCGCACGTGGGATGCGCGGGCAAACCTATACCATCGGCATTCTGCTGGTCGAAATCGCCAACCCGTTCATCCCTGAAATTGTCGATGGCATCACCGGTGTGCTGGAGCCTTCAAACTATAAGGCGCTGATCGGCATGGGTCATTCGGCGATGGCCATTGAAACCTCGCTGATCGAATCGATGATCGACAACAAGATGGATGGCCTGATCCTTGTTGCCCCCCGCATGGCGGGTGAAACCTTGGCTCGCTTTGCCCGGCAAATTCCGATGGTCGCGATCGGCCATCATGAATCGTCAGCCACCGACTACGATACCGTAAATTCCGATGATCATCGCGGCGTCGCTATTGCGGTTCAGGCGCTGCATCAGCTTGGCCATACCGATATCGCCATGATCAGCCACGAAGACCCCGACGCTACGCCCGCCAATGTGGTGCATCAGCGTGAAGTAGGATACATGCTGGCGATGCGGGCCGCTGGGCTGGAACAGCAAGCGCGCATCCTGCATCTGCCGCGCGGCCCTCAGGAGCATCTTGATGCGATTGATGCGATCCTTGCGATGCCGAACCGTCCGCGCGCCATCTTCGTCTGGTCAGACCTCGACGCGATCCTTTTGATCAACGCCGCCAAAATGGCCGGGATCAACGTGCCGGGTGATCTTGCCATCATCGGTTATGACAATTCGCGCGTGGCAGCACTGCCGCTGATCAATTTGTCCAGCATTGACCAAGGCGGCCAACGCCTGGGCGCGCTTGCCACTCAAACGCTGCTCAGCCGGATTGCAGGGCGCACCGTCCCGCAGCACTTCTTGCTGGAGCCGCACTTGGTCCGCCGTTCCAGCGTTTAGGCGCAGCCCCTCGGAACCGCAGACGCGCGATGTCCCAATCGCCACCAAAGTTGATCCAGCGCAAGGTATCCCGCCGCTGACTGGTGCATAACCACGCCAGTCATAACGCTCCGGCACTGCCGGGAAAGGAACTTCCTATGCTGATGAAGTCTATTGCCTTAATCGCCACCCTCGCCCTGACGGCAGGCCAAGCCTCCGCTGCCGAGTTCGAGGTGAAAATGCTGAACAAAGGCGAAAGCGGCGCGATGGTGTTCGAGCCGGCCTTCGTTGCCGCGCAGCCTGGCGATATCATCAACTTTGTCTCGGTCGATAAAGGCCACAATGTCGAATCCATGAAGGATATGCTGCCCGAAGGCGTCGAGCCGTTCAAAAGTGAAATGAGCAAGGATTTTTCCCTGACCGTCACCACCGAAGGGCTGTACGGCATCAAATGCACCCCGCATCTCGCCATGGGCATGGTCGCCATGATCCAGGTTGGCGCACCAACCAATCTGGACGCCGTTAAAGCCGTGCCGCAAAAGGGCAAAGCCGCCAAGCGGTTTGAAGAGATTTTCGCGCAAGTCGTGCAATAAGCACCCGCCGACCCGACCGATCAACAAGGCGGCGCTGGCAACAGCGCCGCCTAAATTTCATGCACCAATCGAAAGCCCAGATAGTCGGGCGGCACGCCAGTGGCACAGCCCCCGGAACGGGCGTCGCGCACAAACGCGATCACAAATGCCCGATGCTTGCCTTGCACCGACCGAACGCCGCAATAATCGGCACCGCTGGCAATGGCCAGACCATCCGGGTCAAGCACCCCGTTCTGAAAGCACGTTTCCGTCCACTCCCACACATTGCCCGCCATATCGGCAACCCCGAAATCGCTTTCGGCAAAGCTGCCTTGCGGGTGGCGTTCCGGGTCGGGTGCGCGGCGCAAGGCCGCCTCTCGCCGATAACTGGCAAGCCACCGGCGCGATGGATCGCCGCTGTTGGCCTCGGTTGGCAGCGCCTCATCGAACGCCCGCCCCGTCGCTGCCCGCATCCATTCCGCGTCTGTCGGCAATCGCCAGTGTTGGCCGGTCTGGTTTGAAAACCACTGCGCATAGGCAACAGCGTCGGCATAATTGACGCCGGTTTGCGGATAGTCCGCCGCGCCGCCCCCCAAATTGGGGCAAGCACCCTCGGCGGCGCAGCGCGCATAATCGGCTTCGGTCACCTGATACCGCATCATCTCAAGATCGCGGGGGGCGAGCATCTGCTGCATCGGTGCGTCAACAATTCTGGTGCCAATGCGAAACTCCCCGGCAGGGCGATAAGCATAGCTTGCGGCGGGCAAGCGAACCCGCTCTGGCAACTCAATCCCACGCGGGTTTTGCAGCCAGAAACCAGCGCCCAAAACAGCGGCTGCCACAACAATGATCACAAGACGCGTCCGCATTTACCTATCCAAGCAATAGAATTGGGCAGCCCGCAACAGGCTGCCCACACCATCTTGATGGCGCTTTATGGCAGTGCAGACCGGCCCTCGACCATCGCATCATAGGCTACGGGGGCTGCCACCTGTTCCATCAAGTCATTGTTCCAATCACCTTCCACCAGCACATGCGCGGTGGCCCCAAGGTTGACCGCTTCAATCAGGTTGTGATTGACGTAGGCATAGACGCCGGGCTGCAAAAACGTGTACAGCGCAGCCCCAGCCGATCCGCCCCGGATGAACCAGGTTTCCAGATCGCGGTCAGGCGGGTTGTTGAACTTGCCCATTTCCCAAACCAGATCGCCATGCCCGCCAATCAGATGCGGGCGGGTATCGCGATTGGCTTGGCTGTGCACGATCAGCACGGTTTCGCCTTGGTTGGCAGTCAGAGCATCGTCGCCTGTCAACGCCCCCACCCGGCCATTGAACACCACATGCGACGGGATCAGCCCGTTCATCACTTCCAACGTATCGGCATAGCTTTCGCCCGCATCGGCAAAGCGCATGTAGTTGCCGTCGGCATCTTTGGGAATGTAGAAATCGTTCTCACCGATGTAGAACACCCGGTCATATTTCACCGGCTCGCCCAGATGGTTTTTCAAGCCATCGCGGGGCAGCACCATGATGCAACCCGACATGCCCGATACCACATGCCACGGGATCATCGGGCCCCCCGGCGCACAGTGATAGACAAACACCCCCGGACGCGTTGCTTTAAAGCGCAGCACCGTCTTTTCGCCGGGGTTCACCAGCGTCAGCGCGCCACCGCCCAAGCCGCCGGTTGCCGCATGAAAATCAATGTTGTGCTGCAGGATGTTTTCCGGCGGGTTGAACAAAGTCAGCTCAACATAATCGCCCTCATGCACCACCATCATCGGGCCCGGGATAGACCCGTTGAAGGTCATCGCCTGCAGGTAAACATCGTCGTCAACCTGCACTTCTTTTTCGACGATCTTCATCTCGAACTCGACAATGCGCGGCGGGCCAGAGGCCACTTGCTCATGGTCATGCACCATTGGCGGCTTGACCAGTTTCACTTTGCCACGGGGCAGGGCCGACAGATCAATTGGCTCGGCACTGGCCAAAGCGGCAACCTCTTGCGCGTCGGCAGTTTTGATCACCAAGGGTGCAGCCGCAAGCATGGCACCCCCCATCAATGCGGCTCTGCGGGTAAGCATCTGGCTCTCCTTGAACGTTGGTTGCGTCCGAAAGAGATAAGCCGATCCGCCGCTTTCGTAATTGATCTACCGCAAGGTTTGGCGTCTTTGCCGACCCCGTTCAGGTATCTGGCGACGCCGGTTTTGGCGCGTCATCATACTCGCCCGACAAGATCCGTTGCCGCGCTCCTTCTGGGTCATCATATTGATGCGCCTTCAGTGACCAAAAGAACGCAACCAAGCCAAGGCCACCAAGACCAAGCGATATCGGGATCAGCCAGACCAACATTTCCATGGCTATTTCAACCTCAGTGCGTTCAGCGAAACCGTGATCGATGACAGCGACATTGCCGCCGCCGCCGCCAACGGAGTGGCCAGGCCAACCAATGCCAACGGCACTGCAATGACGTTATAAGCCGCTGATATCGCAAAGTTCTCTTTAATGCGCTGGCGGGCTTTGACGGCAATCCGCAAGGCCTCGGCAATCGGCGCAATATCGGTGCCCAGCAGCACGATGTCAGACGCCACGCGCGCCGCATCCAGCGCCTGCGCGGGCGAGATTGACACATGCGCAGCTGTCAGTGCCGCCGTGTCGTTCAACCCGTCACCCACCATCAAAACCCGGTGGCCCGCCGCCGTCAGCGCCATCACTGCTTGCGCCTTTTCGGCTGGCAATGCCTCAGCAGTCCAGTTTGCAATGCCAAGGCGTGTGGCCAGTGCCGCCACCGCCCCCGGCACATCGCCCGAAATCAACTGCACCGCCTTGCCTTGGGCAAGTAGCGCTGCCACAACCTGCGCCGCACCGGGGCGCAGCGCGTCGGCAAAGGAAAAAGCCCCGGCGGGCGATGTGCCAATCGCCAGATATGTCGCCGTCACATCAAGCGGAGCAGCCCCCACCCAAGCCGCCCGCCCCAATCGCACAGCTTGCCCTTGCCAAACCCCCTCAACCCCATACCCCGGCACTTCACGCAGATCACTCACCACTGCGGGCAGGACACCCAACCCCGATAAGCTGTGCGTCAAAGCCAGCGCCAACGGATGCGACGATGCCTCCGCCAAAGCCCGCGCCACAGCCAGCACTTGCGCCGAATGTGCATCCAGATTGGTCGGCTCCGGCATCCCCAACGTCAGCGTGCCCGTCTTGTCGAACACCACCGTGTCCACCTCGGCTAACCGCTCCAGCGCCGTGCCATCCTTGATCAGCAGCCCTTTGCGGAACAACTTGCCACTGGCTGCTGTCACCACAGCAGGCACCGCCAGACCAAGCGCGCAGGGGCAGGTGATGATCAGAACCGCCGCCGAGATGTTGATGGCAAAGCGGAAATCGCCACCCGTCAAATACATCCAGACCCCAAACGCGGCGAACGACAGCGCATGCACTCCCGGCGAGTAAATCCGCGCCGCACGGTCGGCCAATGATGTGTAATGGTTGCGCGCCGTCTCTGCCATTGCCACCAATTCCGCCATGCGGTGCAACGAACTATCCCGCCCCGCCGCCGTGACCCGCACTGTCAACGGCCCCGTCAAATTGACCTCGCCTGTTGTCACGGCACTGTCCGGCCCGGCCCAAGTGGGCAGGCTTTCGCCGGTCAGCAAAGACCGGTCAATCTCGCTGCTGCCATGGGTCACCACGCCGTCAACCGGCATTCGCCCACCCGGCCGCACCAGCACCAGATCGCCAACCGCCAAGTCCGCAATCGCCACCACTGTCTCAACGCCATCCCGCACACGAACCGCGCGCGGCACTTCCAACGCCGCCAATTCCTGCGCCGCAGACCGTGCCACCGCCCGCGTCCGATGATCCAGAAAACGGCCGGCCAGCAGAAAGAACGTCAACATTACCGCCGCATCAAAATACGCCTGATGCCCGCCTTGCGTGGTTTCATAGACCGAGATGGACGAGGCCAAAATCAGCGCCAGACTGATCGGCACATCCATCGCCAAACGTCCGGCCCGCAGCGCCCGCCATGCAGATTTAAAGAACGGCTGACCAGAAAAAGCCACCGTTGGCAGTGCGATAAAGGCTGAAATCCAGTGGAACATATCGCGCGTCGCATCATCCGCCCCAGACCAGACGGCAACCGACAACAGCATGATGTTCATCATCGCAAAGAACGCCACCGCCAGCCGCATCAACAAATCGCGGCCCTGCGCATCGGTTTCGGTTGCCAGCAACATGCCGGCGTCCAACTCATGCGCCTCATAGCCCAATCCCGCCAGCCGCGCGATCAGCGCCTGTGGTGTCATGTGCGGGTCAGCCTGCACTGCCACCCGCTTCAGCGTCAGATTAACCCGCGCGGCCCGCACTCCCGGCATCGCCGCAAGCCCGCGTTCCACCGTCGATATGCAAGCCCCACAATGCACCCCCGGCAATGACAGCATCAGGCGGGCCTCTGGGTTGGCCACCGCCGCCAATGCCTCGGCAGATGGCGCCACAGCGCAGGCCGGGCAGGCAGATATCGGTGCGCGCATCGGTATGGTCATCGCATCAGCCCTTCACAAACAACGCGATGCGCTGGCGAAAAGCCGTGCCATCGGCTGCCAAAGCCTCGATCCGCAACACCCACTTGCCCGGATCAAGGTTGACTGCAGCCGTGTAATGCCCCGCCGCATACGTAAACGCAGGCACACTGTCATCAACCGCCTCGGTCGCCCGCCCGATGGTCGCCGTCAGCGACCGCGGATGCACAGGCAGACCGTCGGCCCCGGTAAACGCCAACGTCACCGCATCCCGGTCTGCCGTCACCTCCAACACCCATCCCAACGCATTTTGCGCGGCGCGTTCCGCATCAAACGTCTGGCTCGCGACATAGCTGTTCTTCACCTCCAGCCCCGGAAAGGTGTTCACCGCCTGATAAGCCAAAACGCCATTCACCCCAATGATTACGCCAAAAAAACTGGCGGCGATGGCAAAGACCTTGCGCCCGGTCAGTGGTGCTGATGTCATTTCGCGTCTCCGGTAAAGCTGGTGTCCTTGTGAACCCGGTCGGTGTTGGAGGTGTCTTCAACCCACAACCGAACATCTGACCGATCGGTCGTTGCCGCCACGCTACCCGCAGGTGCGGTTGCGTAAACCCGTTGCAGCATGGTCTGGTCGGCGGGCACAGTCACAACCAACCCCTCAACCCCCTCCAGCGACAGTTCCAGCCCCAGATCAGATGTGGTCGAGATTTGAAACGCCCGCGGCTCGCCGTTCTTGTTGCGCAAACGCACATCATAGGTATTGCGAACCGACCCGTCCGACAGCGTCACAAATGTTGGATTGCGCACCGGGGCCACAGTCATATCAATGGGTTGGCGAATAAACAACGCGATGATCAGCGCCATGCCTACTGATCCCCACAAAAGCGTGTACATAATGGTGCGCGGTCGAAACACGTGCTTCCAGATAGATTTTGGCGCGCCCCCGGCACGTTCAGAAACCTCATCCGACAGCGCCAGATAGCCAATCAGGTTCGGTGGTTTATCGACCTTGGCCATCACATCGTTACAGGCATCAATGCACAAACCGCAGGTGATGCAGGCCATCTGTTGGCCATCACGGATATCAATCCCCATCGGGCAGACCGCGACGCAGGCGTTGCAATCAATGCAGTCTCCCAAGGCATCGGCGCCTTCGGCTTTGCGGTGTTTGCCGCGCGGCTCACCCCGCCAATCCCGGTACCCGATGGTCAGCGATTCCTCATCCAGCATCGCGGCCTGAATGCGCGGCCATGGGCAGGCATAAATGCAAATCTGCTCGCGCATGAAGCCGCCAAACACAAACGTCGTCAGCGTCAGCACCAGAATGGTGATATAGGCAACCGGGTGGGCATTGGCGGTTACCAGATTGCGCAACAGCGTCGGCGCGTCGGTGAAATAAAACACCCATGCCCCACCAGTCGCAACCGCGATCAGCAGCCAGACAGACCACTTGACCGCCCGCAACCCGGCCTTGCGCGGCGTCCAGGGTGCATTCCAAAGCTTGATCCGCGCATTGCGGTCGCCGTCAATCCAGCGTTCTACCAGAATGAACAGGTCCGTCCACACTGTTTGCGGGCAAGCATAGCCGCACCAGACCCGACCAAGGGCCGAGGTGAACAGAAATAATCCCAACCCGGCCATGATCAGCAGCCCGGCCACAAAGTAAAACTCATGCGGCCATATCTCGATCCAGAACATGAAAAACCGCCGACCCGCCAGATCAACCAGAACCGCCTGATCGGGCAGGGCAGCCCCTCTATCCCAGCGGATCCACGGTGCCAGGTAATAAATGCCCAGCGTGAAACCCATGATCCACCACTTCAAGGTGCGGAACGTGCCTTTCACACGGCGCGGAAATACGGGTTCACGCGCTGCGTAAAGGCTTGATGGTGGCGTGTCAGATAAGGACAAGAAAGCTCCGATTCAGTAGTTTGTCGTTCGGCCAAGGACGACGTTACTCGCCGCCACCCAGTTGGTGAACATACGCGGCAACTGCCCTGATCTCTGTTTCGGACAGTTTGTCGTTCCAGTTGGGCATTACGCCATTTCGGGCGTAAGTCACGGTTTCCATTAATTTATCTGCGCTCATACCATACAGAGAAATTGCATCCGTCAGATTGGGCGCGCCCAGTTCCCGGTTGCCAATCCCCGCATCACCATGACACGACGCGCAGTTTTCGCCAAAGATCGTCGCCCCCAAACCCGCCTGCGCCACATCATGGTCTTGCCCCGAAATGGCCAGAACATGCTGCACAACCTGGTCGATCTGATCCTTCTCAAGTATCTCGCCAAACGCGGGCATCTGCGAAAAGCGCGTGTCAGGATCGGTGTCATTGCGCACGCCGTGGGTAATGGTGGTATGGATCGCGGCAATATCGCCGCCCCAAAGCCAATCATCGTCCAGTAAGTTCGGATAACCCGACGCCTGCACCCCCGCTGCACCGCCACCATGGCACTGGCTGCAATTGGTCCTGAAAATCGCCGCCCCTGCTGATGTGGCATAGGCTTGCAGTTCTGGCGTTGTAGCAATCGCGGTCAATTCAGCACTGGCCAGTTTGGCGGATATTTCGGAATTTGCCGCCTCGAAACGCTGAATATCGGCGGCCACATCTGCCCGGGTCGATGCCCCCAATATCCCCGGCGTCGCGCCGTTGATAAGCGGCCATGCCGGATAGGCGATGGTGTATCCGATGCCCCAGATGATGGTGGCAATGAATGTCCACAGCCACCAGCGCGGCATTGGTGTGTTCAGCTCTTCGATGCCGTCCCAGACGTGGCCGGTCGTCTCAACCTCTTTCTTCACGGGTCTTGTCGGCTTCTTGCTCATTCTCCGGCCTCCTTGTGGGGGGCAGCGGGCAGTGGCTTGTCCTCGTGCCGGAACGGAATGTTCGCTGTATCTTCATGCACCTTGCGGCTACCCGGCCGATACGCCCAGACAACGACGCACAGGAAAATCAACGTCAAACTCAGCAGCGCCCAGCTGTCCGCAAATTCTCGCATTATCGAATAAATGTGCATTTTGGCTCTCCTAGCGGCTGGCGTCGGCGTTGAAGGTCGAAAAATCGACCAACGTGCCAAGCATTTGCAGATAGGCGATCAGCGCATCCATTTCAGACACCCCCGCCGCCCCATCAAAGTTGCGAACCTGCGCTTTCGGATAGCGCGCCACCATATCCTCGAACGCGCCTTCCGGGTCGATCTGTACCGCAAAGTCAGCCTGCGCGTTTTCGATCATCTCATCCGTGTAGGGTACGCCAACCAACCGGCTCACTCTCAGCTCGTCCTGAATATAGGTGCCCTCGATCATCCGATTTGCCAGAAACGCATATTTCGGCATGACAAACTCCGGCACCACCGACTGCGGATCGTTCAGATGGTCCAGATGCCAGGCATCGGAATAGCGCCCACCCACGCGTGCCAAATCAGGCCCGGTGCGTTTAGACCCCCATTGAAACGGATGGTCATATTGGCTTTCGGCGGCAAGCGAGTAGTGGCCGTACCGTTCCACCTCGTCCCGCATCGGCCGGATCATCTGGCTGTGGCACAGGTAGCAGCCTTCGCGCACGTAAATGTCGCGCCCTGCCAATTCCAGTGGGCTGTAGGGGCGCATCCCCTCGACCTTTTCGATCGTGCTTTCCAGATAGAACAGCGGCGCAATCTGCACGATACCCCCGATCGAAACCACGATCAGGGAACACACCAGCAGCAGCGTCGCGTTGGTTTCAAGGATTTTATGTTTTTCTAGGAACGCCATGATCGTCTCCGTTATTCAGCCGGAGCCGCAACCATCGCGCCGGCCTTCGCCGGTACGCTGGTGACAGTTTTCCAGAGATTGAAAGTCATGATGATAGCGCCTGAAAGGAACAGCACCCCACCCAAGCCCCGCACCACATTCATCGGAAACTTCGCGGCCACGGTGTCGGCAAAGCTGTTCACCAGGAACCCGTTTGCATCCACCTCGCGCCACATCAGGCCTTCCATGATGCCGCTGACCCACATCGAAGATGCGTAAAGCACGATGCCAATCGTCGCCAACCAAAAGTGCCACGATACCAACCGCAGGCTATACAGCCGTTCCTTGTTCCACAGGCGTGGCGTCAGGAAATACAGCGCGCCAAACGTGATCATGCCGTTCCAGCCCAACGCCCCGGAATGCACATGGCCAATCGTCCAATCGGTGTAATGCGACAGACTGTTGACCGCGCGGATAGACATCATCGGCCCTTCAAATGTCGACATGCCGTAAAATCCGATGGCCACCATCATCATCCGCAAGACCGGGTCAGTGCGCAGCTTGTCCCATGCCCCCGAGACTGTCATCAGCCCGTTGATCATGCCGCCCCAGGACGGCATCCACAGGATCACCGAAAACACCATGCCAAGCGTCGCCGCCCAGTCGGGCAGGGCGGTATAGTGCAGGTGGTGCGGTCCGGCCCAGATATACAGAAACGTCAGCGCCCAGAAGTGAATGATCGACAACTTATAGCTGTAGACCGGGCGATTGGCCTGCTTGGGCACAAAGTAATACATCATGCCCAAGAACCCCGAGGTCAGAAAGAACCCAACCGCGTTGTGGCCATACCACCACTGCGTCATCGCATCCTGGACGCCCGAAAACAGCTGCACCGATTTCGACCCGAAGATCGACACCGGGATAGAGATGTTGTTGACGATATGCAGCATCGCGATGGTCACGATGAACGATAGGTAAAACCAGTTGGCCACGTAGATATGCGGCTCTCGCCGTTTGAAGATGGTGCCAAGGTAAACCGCCAGATAGGCCACCCACACGATGGTCAGCCAGATATCAACATACCATTCCGGTTCGGCATACTCCTTGGATTGCGTGGCCCCCAGTAGATAACCGGTCGCGGCCAGCACGATGAACAGATTATAGCCCCAAAACACGAACCACGCGAGGTTACCTCCCCAAAGCCGCACGGCACTGGTGCGCTGCACCACATAGAACGAGGTCGCGATCAACGCGTTGCCACCAAAGGCAAAAATAACCGCCGATGTGTGCAGCGGGCGCAAGCGGCCAAAATTCGCATAACCCTGCGCCCATTCGAAATTCAGCGCCGGAAAGGCCAGCTGAAACGCGATGAAGGTGCCAACCAGAAACCCGGCCAGCCCCCAAAACGTCGTTGCAACAACTCCCGCCCGAACCACGCCGTCCATGTAGGCAAGACTAGGGTCTGGCTTTTCTTCATCGGTTCGTCGAACCGTCCACAAGAACACCCCGCCCGCCGCCAGCATGACGATGATGGCATGAACCTGATAAGCCAGATCATGCGCATAGTTCGATGCAATCGCAGCCAGAACCGTGACCAGCCCCAGCACGACCAATTTGGTGTAATCCCACATCGCGACGTCCCCTCATCCAGTTTGCCACGCAACCTTGAGGGCGCGCGTTACTTTTAGGTCATGGGTTGCTCTTGCGCTGCCGGGGCAGGGGTCGCCTTGATCCAAATCAATAAAAAGCCCGATTGATCAAGATCAAGGTGCGCCTGCAACAGACCTTGCAAGATACACGGGCATCCATCTAGGAGGACTGTCCATGGCCTATAAATCGCTGCTAACTTTTATCACTCAGGTTGAGGCATTGGAAACCACCATTGCATCGGCGGTCGCCCTTGCAACCAGCTATGACGCCCATCTTGAGGTGCTGTGCTTCGGGGTCGAACAGACCCCGGTCGATTACAGCTATCTTGGTTCAACGGGCGTTCTGATCCAGCAAGTCATGGATATCGCCCGCGAAAAAGCGGAAAAACTAGAGGCATCAGTGCGCGAACACCTGACGCCGCAAAGCATCCGCTGGAGCCTTGAAAGTATGGCCGTTCCTGTCGGGCTGTTGACGGAAACCGTCGCACAGCGCGCAAGGTTCTGTGATCTGGTGGTGCAACCCAAGCCCTACACCGAAGGCAACATTCCCGAGGCCGAGGCAGTGATTGAAGCCGCGTTGTTCGACGCAAAAGTTCCGGTTCTGGTTCTGCCCGATGGTCCGATGGTCGAAATACCAGGCAAAAGGATCGTAGTTGCTTGGAACCAAAGCAATGAGGCTATGGCTGCTGTCCGCGCAGCAATACCGCTGCTGAAGGCGGCAGAGCTGGTGACGATCATGATTGTCGATCCGGTCAAGTTTGGCTCTGAAAGATCAGATCCCGGTGGTGCACTATCGCAAATGCTTGCGCGCCACGGCGTGAAGGCCGAAGTGGATGTGCTGGCAAAAACCTTGCCGCGGTTCTGCGACATGTTGAACCGCCATGCCCGGGACCGGTCTGCAGATATGGTGGTCATGGGGGCCTACGGTCATTCGCGCTTGCGCGAATCCATCCTTGGTGGTGCGACACGCGGTATGCTTGAACAGGCAGAAGTGCCGGTTTTCATGGCGCACTGACAGTAGGCTGGCCGAGGTCTGCGAAAGAACCGCCGCTTCAGTCGGCCTTCAGGCTAATTCAGGTTCGGCACTGTCGCCGGCGATTTCCAGCAAGCGGTCCATGTCCGGCACAAACACATGCCGCTTGCTTTCCAACGCGATAATTCCGTCGCCCTTAAGCGCCGACATCTGGCGGCTGACCGTTTCCAGCGTCAGCCCCAGATAATCCGCCATCGCCTCGCGCGTCAGCATCAGATCAAACGCGATGCCAACGGCAGCCTTGCGCAGTGCCAGCGCCTCGGTTCTTTGCGCCATGATGGCCAGCAAGCTGGCAATCTTCTCGCGGGCGGTCTTGCGACCCAAAACCACCATCCATTCGCGCGCAGCGTCCAGTTCGTCTAAGGTCATTTCCAACAAGCGCTCCACAAGGTGCGGCGTATGCGCCAGCACCTCTTCAAAGGGGCGCTTGCGAAAACAGCACATCACCATATCGGTCACGGCCGTCACGCTGAACGGTGCCAGATCACGACCGGGCCGCCCGACAAAATCCGACGGGAACAACAGCCCGACCATCTGCGTGCGGCCATCCTCCATCGTCCGGCTGATCGTCGCCAGGCCGGTCACAACCGACGCCACAAATTCCATCTTGTCGCCCGCCCAAACCACCGTTTGCCCGGCCTCATAGCTGCGGTAATATTTGATCTGATCCAGCCGCGCCAATTCATCCGGCTCGCAGCGCGCACAAACCGCCCGATGCCGGATCGGGCAATCGCCGCAATCGCGGCTGGCAAGATTTAGGGGGTGCAGTGCCGTCATAGTAAAGTTTCCTGCCAGCTTAGGGGTTTTGTCCAAGTATCGGCACCAGCGCCGCATGTCTATCGCAGACATCCCACTGAGGCCGTCCCAACTCATTCCGACCATATGGTCATGTTATGCGGCCTTGTCATCGAACGCCATGGCGCTTTTCCGGCCCAGATATTCCGCCTCGCGACGCTGGCTGCGACGCCCAACTTTGCGCTCGCAGTGCTTTGGCGGCCTTGCGAACAACGTCTGCGAGTTGCAAAAGCTGCTTGGCCAACGGGCTTGTCTTGCGCCAGATCATCCCGATGGTTCGCGACGGCTGCGGATCGTTGAACCGCGCCACGGATACAAACCCTGAACGCGTCTCAACATCCACCGCCATTTCCGGGATCAACGTCACACCTATACCGGCACTAACCATCTGCACCAATGTGGTAAGCGAGCTGCCATCCAGCAATTCCCGCGGCAGTGTCGAGCGCAAGTTGCAAAACGATAGCGCCTGATCTCGAAAACAATGCCCTTCTTCCAGCAGCAGCAACCGCATTTCGCGCAACATTTCCCGATTCGGTACTGGCTTTCCCTCATCGTCACCGGGCCTCACCAGCACAAAACTTTCCGCAAACAGTGCAACTTCGGTCAGCGATGGCTCTGACACTGGCAGCGCCACAATCGCAGTATCCAGCCGCCCCTCTGCCAATTCATGAATCAACTTCAGCGTTACCGTTTCCCGCACATGAATATCCAAACCGGCATTGCTGCGCCCAAGATGGCCGATGATCGTCGGTAACAAATACGGCGCAACCGTTGGGATGACCCCGATCCGCAGTCGCCCCACCAGCCGGTCGTGCGATGCCCGCGCCAAGTCTTCCAACTCATCTACCGATCGCAAGATGTCGCGCACCCGCAGCGCGAATTCTTCACCGAAGTTGGTCAGCCTGATCTGCCGCGCGCCCCGTTCAAACAGCGCCGTGCCAAGCAATGTCTCCAATTCCTTGATCTGCATCGACAGAGCTGGCTGCGAGATGGCGCAGGCATCGGCGCCGCGGCCAAAATGGCCATGCCGCGCCAGTGCCTCAAAATAGCGAAACTGCTTGATTGTCAGATTTGTCATAATGGCACCTTATCGCTGCAATCAGTAGATTTAACTTAAACTAATCACTTGGTTTTGGTAGACTACAGTTACAAAATCATCAAACCGCCAAAGTCGATGCCCAAAGCAACCAGTTTCAGGCGCGGCAAGACCACTGGCGACGTCGATCCCAAGCAAACAGCCACAACAGGAGCTTACCATGGACGGAAATGATGCTGCAGACGCAGGCAAGTGCCCGGTAATTCACGGAGCCAGCAAGAACACGATGTCCGGCGTTCGCTCGAACCGTGACTGGTGGCCAAATCAGCTGAATCTCAAGATTTTGCACCAGCATTCCGCCCTGTCCAATCCGATGGGCGATGCCTTCAACTATACCGAAGCATTCAAGAAACTTGATCTGGATGCGCTAAAGGCCGACATTTTCGCCCTGATGACAACATCACAAGACTGGTGGCCCGCCGACTTTGGCCATTACGGGCCGTTTTTCGTACGAATGGCGTGGCACAGTGCTGGCACCTACCGCACTGGCGATGGTCGCGGTGGCGCGTCATCAGGCACCCAACGCTTTGCACCCTTGAACAGCTGGCCAGACAACGGCAATCTCGACAAAGCGCGCAGGCTGCTGTGGCCGATCAAGCAGAAGTATGGCAACGCCATCTCTTGGGCCGACTTGATGGTCTATGCCGGCAACTGCGCTTTGGAATCTATGGGGTTCAAACCCTTCGGCTTCGCCGGTGGTCGCGCTGATGTGTGGGAGCCGGAAGAAGACATCTACTGGGGCGCCGAAGGCGCATGGCTGGACGACAAGCGTTACAGCGGTGATCGCCAGCTTGAAAACCCACTCGCTGCCGTTCAGATGGGCCTGATCTATGTGAACCCCGAAGGCCCGAACGGCACGCCCGACCCGCTTGCCTCTGCACGCGACATTCGCGAAACCTTCGCGCGCATGGCAATGAACGATGAAGAAACTGTTGCCCTGATTGCTGGCGGCCACACCTTCGGCAAAACCCACGGTGCCGGACCCGTCGACAATGTCGGCCCGGAACCAGAACGCGCCGGGATCGAAGCGCAAGGCTTTGGCTGGCTCAGCACCTATGGCAGCGGCAAAGGCGGCGACGCCATCACCAGCGGGCTTGAGGTCACTTGGACTACGACGCCAACAAAGTGGAGCAATAACTTCTTCGACAACTTGTTCGGCTTCGAATGGGAATTGACCAAAAGCCCGGCAGGGGCGCATCAGTGGACACCAAAATCAGGTGCCGGTGCCGGCACGGTACCCGATGCGCACGATCCGTCAAAACGCCACGCGCCGTCCATGCTGACGACCGACCTCGCCATGCGGTTTGACCCGATTTATGGCCCTATTTCCAAACGTTTCCACGAAAACCCGGATCAGTTTGCCGATGCTTTCGCCCGCGCGTGGTACAAGCTGACGCACCGCGACATGGGGCCAAAGCCACGCTATCTAGGCCCGTTGGTTCCTGCCGAAGAACTGCTGTGGCAAGACCCAATTCCTGATGTCACCCACGACGTGATCGGCACGGCAGATATCGCGGCACTCAAGGCCAAAATCCTTGCCTCGGGCCTGTCCATCTCACAACTGGTGTCCACTGCATGGGCGTCGGCGTCCACCTTCCGCGGTTCTGACAAGCGGGGCGGGGCCAACGGCGCGCGCATCCGCTTAAGCCCGCAGAAAGACTGGGAGGCGAACCAGCCCGCCCAATTGGCAGTGGCGCTGCAAACGCTGGAAGGTATCCAAACCGCCTTCAATGGCGCGCAGACAGGCAATACGCGGGTTTCGCTTGCCGATCTGATTGTTCTCGGGGGCTGTGTGGCCGTCGAACAAGCGGCCAAAAACGCCGGTCACGATGTGCAAGTGCCGTTCACACCGGGCCGCGCCGACGCCACCCAAGCGCAAACCGATGTTGAAAGCTTTGCCGTTCTTGAACCCATCGCCGACGGTTTCCGCAACTACTTGAGGGCCGAGTACACAATTTCCGCCGAAGAACTGCTTGTCGACCGCGCGCAACTGATGACGCTAACCGCGCCAGAGATGACTGTTCTTGTTGGTGGCATGCGTGTGTTGAACGCCAATGTCGGGCAGGCCCAGCACGGCGTCTTCACCCAACGCCCGCACACCCTGACTACCGATTTCTTCAAGAACCTGCTGGATATGGGC
This sequence comes from uncultured Alphaproteobacteria bacterium, assembly GCA_963708425.1. Classification (GTDB taxonomy): domain Bacteria; phylum Pseudomonadota; class Alphaproteobacteria; order Rhodobacterales; family Rhodobacteraceae; genus JACMNW01. Next base: position 464,902 of record OY970206.1, on the reverse strand, counting down.
ACGACGTGGAAACCCTCGGCTGGCGCAGAAAACGTGTTTGAAGGACATGACCGCGCGACAGGTGCGCTGAAGTGGACTGGCACACGCGCAGACTTGGTGTTCGGCTCTAACTCGCAACTGCGGGCGATTGCCGAGGTTTACGCCTGCGACGACGCGCAAACGATGTTCGTGCGCGATTTCGTAAACGCTTGGACCAAAGTGATGAACCTTGATCGCTTCGATCTGGCCTGATCGACGCTAAGTATCATCCCGGACGCAGCACGACACAAGCTGCGTCCGGGGCCCGATCAAAGTGTCATCCTTGGGGCGCAAACGTAATGAACCGCCCGATCAAGTAGCTTAACACCGCCGCCAAAGCCGACGTCACCAGCAGCAGGCCAGTATCAAACCAGAAAATTTTCGTCACAAACCGGGTTGTCACGCCTGACACCAACGCAAGGCTGCACAACTGCGTCGCGAAATAAATCCAGAACGCCGACTTGCGGGTCTGCGCCACTTCGAACGCAAACCGTTTCTGCGCATAAAACGCCAACGGGATGCACGCCAGATAAACCACCACACTGGTCCAAAACGGCGGCGTGTTGGCAAACCGGATCAGCCCTGCGGTAATCACCGAAAAGATCGCACTAACGCTGCCCCCGACAATCAAAAACCGCAGAAACCTGCCATATTCGGGGTGCCGGGTCGTCATGGGTCTAGCGCGCCGGGCAAGACTTCGAAGACCACCATGTCTTTGTTTTCCAGCATTACAGGCTGCAGAAAATCAAAGCGCTCGCCCTTTAGCAAAGCATATCCGACTTTGGTTTTTTTGGCTAAGTTGGCCGCCTTGCACAGCACAACATATCGTGCCCCGGCAGATTTCAGTGCTGCTTTAAAACCCTCAACGTTGTCCAGCGCAAAGAAGCCGTTCATCATCGCCACCTGACTGCGATGGTACGGCACAGCCATCGCATTATGGTGGGTCGTCAGTAACAACGACGTGGACAGATCCATTTCCGCAAAGATCATCGCCGGCGGCAGGGCATCAAGCGAACGCAGAACCTCAGCATCACGGCAATCAGCACCATATACGTTGGGCGTAATCGCGGCAGCTGAATTTTCACCCAGTGTTAACCGCACCAGACTGATTATCGGACTACTCAAATGTGACGCAAATAACGTAACCGCCATCCCGCCAAGCAGCGCGAGCGCTGTTACAAGACCCGGCCTCGCCGCCCGGTAGTCCAGCAAACACCGAACCACATATCCCGTCAGAAATGCCAACGCCGGGGCTGACATGATGATGGCCCGAATCTGGAAAAAGCTGGCAATAAAGCCGACCGATCCCAGAACCAGCATCTGCCCCACGGCATCGCTTTCCATCGGGTCGGCACTTCGCCGCCTGCGCAGCCAGAACAGCGCGCCGATGATCACGGCCCCGACCACAGACGTCGCGACAAAGTTATAGGTCAGCGGGCGGTCGGCGGCCACGGCCAGCCCCGGCTTCGCTTCGCCGATAAGGCCGGTAATCGCCTGCTGCAGATCTGCCGATAGGGCGCCGTAAGGCCCATCCAGACACGGTAAGAACAACGGAGAACAGATCCACATTCCCACCCCGACAATAACAGCCGACGCTGCCAGTCGCGCCACCGGATGCACCAACCAACGCGCGGCCGCCATCGGCACCAGACTTGCCACTGTCGCAATCACCGCAATCGCCAAAATCGGCGGCGACAGCTTGTCACACTCCGTTTTCAGCCAGGCCGCGGGCGCCGTCTGCCCCACGAACAACAGCGTCGACACCGCCACCAACGTCAGGCAAAACCCCAACAACACCTGATCCGCCCCCGTTCGACCAAGCGACGCCCGCAGCAGCAAAATCGTCCCCGCCACGCCGATAAACGGCAGCGTTTCAAGCCCTACTGCCAACGCAAACGCCGCCGCCGCCCCCGCAATGACGCCCCGCACCATTGGGCGCCCCGGCCAGATCATGGCAAACGCCAAAACGCTGGTGCTCAGTATCTGTACGGCGTGATGATCAAGCAGACCCACGCTGAAGTAATGGCTGCCCGTTGGGCCCCACAAGACAACGCTCAGCACCGCCGCACCGGCGGCAATCGGCCCCAGCACCAGCAAAGTCCCACGCGCAACCAGCAAAATCATGATGACCAGCAGCAATGTCGGCCATATCACCAAAGTCCATTGCTCGGCCTGCGCCATTGGCAACACCTTCGACAAGGGCACCAAGATCGACGCAATGCCCAAATCGACATAGCGCGACCAGTGCATCGAAACCCCTTCGGGCGGCAGCAACCGATACTGCGTCATGTCGAACCAGCCTTGCCCCCCAAGCCAGGCCCGCACCGACATCATCCGCATGATGTCGTCATTATCCCCCGACACCAGAAACGAAACCGCGTTCGGTGCCATGGCAATGGCTTTGAAAATCACCCAGCCTATCACCACAAATTTCAAAACCTGAAACAGCCCAACGGCCCGTTGCGTGGTAGTCGTCGTTTCGGTCATCAAGGGTTCGCCACGCTGTTGAAGTTTGGATAAAGCGGCCATAGGCAAACCGGTCCAGCAACTTGTGCACAGCTAAGGATCATCACCCCCCGCCCGCACTGGTCATCAAAACATCTCCAAGGCGCCACGGATTTGCCCAAGTGACCATGCACTTGTCAAGGCAATTGGGATCGTTGGCGCGGCACCCCTGTCTACATACGCGCTACAAGGGGCAACGTATCATGACCGAACTCACTATCCTTATGCCGTGCCTGAACGAGGCGGAAACGCTTGAAGCTTGCATCGTCAAAGCCAAATCCTACCTCGAACGTGCCGGTATTGATGGCGAGGTGCTGATTTCCGACAACGGCTCCACCGACGGTAGTCAGGCCATTGCTGAACGCTTGGGTGCCCGCGTTGTCGCCGCCCCACAACGCGGCTACGGCTCCGCACTTGGAGCCGGTATTCAGGCTGCGCGCGGCCGCTACATCATCATGGGTGACAGCGACGATTCCTATGATTTTTCGCAGCTTGATCTGTTCGTTGCAGCCCTGCGCCAAGGCTCCGATCTGGTCATGGGCAACCGCTTCAAGGGTGGCATCGCCAAAAACGCCATGCCGCCGCTGCACCGCTATCTGGGCAATCCGGTTCTCTCCACTGTTGGCCGCGTTCTGTATCGAACGCCCGTGGGCGATTTCCACTGCGGCCTGCGCGGCTTTTCCCGTGCCGCCATTCTTGGTCTGAAACTGAACACGCCGGGCATGGAATTTGCGTCAGAAATGGTGATCAAAGCCACGCTACTCGGCCTCAAGATCACCGAGGTGCCAACGACCCTAAGCCCCGATGGCCGGTCCCGTCCGCCGCATCTGCGCAGCTGGCGCGATGGTTGGCTGCATCTGAAACTGCTGCTAACCTTCGCCCCCTATTGGCTTTTCTACTATCCGGGTCTGCTGCTATTGGGCTTTGGCACTGCCAGCTTCACCGCCCTGATGTTTGGCCCGGTTCATATCGGTGGCGTCACCTTCGACATCGCCTCGCTGATCCTTGCCACTGCCTTGGTGCTGACGGGCTATCAAATGGTTTGCTTCTATGCGCTGGCACAAGTGTTCGCCGTGCGCTTCGATCTTCTGCCAACCTCGGCTTCATTCGAGCGTGTCCGCGCCAAAATCAGCGTCGACAAGGCCTGCCTGCTCGGCGGCTTGTTCCTGCTGGCCTCTCTCATCGCCACCGTCTCGGCAGTGGTGTTCTGGGGCAACGCGGGCTTCGGCAGCCTTGACGCAAGCACCATCGCCCGCCCCGCAGCCCTCGCGGTGGTCTGCGCCTCGCTTGGTGTGCAAACCATCACCATGGGGTTCCTGTGGGGCGTTCTGAACCAAAAGGTTGACCAATCCCTGATGCCAAACCGGTTCGAACTTGGCACTGTCGGCTAACGGTAGCAAACGGATAGGGACGAAGTGGTGAGTGTAGAAATGCACGAATGACGCCACGCTCATGGGCACCCGATGCCGAACTGCCGCTTAACTCCGCCGCTTGAGGACCGCCATTCAGCTCAGTTGGCAAGCGCTGTAAAGATGCGGATCAATTGTAGGATCGCGTAGTTTTCGGGGTCAATCACAACGATCTGGTCATCCACCACGGCATAGCGCTGGCCATAGGGCAGGGGTGGCAGGTCATAACGCGGATAGTCGTCAAGGAATATCAGATCGTCCCGGTCCACCACATCGCCGACACGGTCGCGACCTACCCACTGTTCCGTGGTCACACCCTTGTTCGCCTGCCCCGGTGGCACGCAGGGCGGGTTCTTCTTGGCCAATCCCGGTGGGCATCCCTTGGGCCCGGCAAACGCTGGGCCAGTTTGCGCAAAGGGCGCGAAGGCCAAAAGGGCGAGTGCAAGCAGTGTAGTGGCGGTTTTCATTACATTTTCCTTGGTCGGACCCACTGAATATACCGCTCGCAAGGCCGGTCTGCCTTAGCAATGTGACATTCCCCTATTTTGCGGCCAGTATCCGCTTATTATGCGGAAGCTCAGGAAAATATTGACGAAAAGCGGGTCGACGGAGATTGATCAACCATAGCCGACGCCCCTTGATCGCAGGTTAATATTTGGTAAACAAAAAAATAACTATCGTTCAATAACAATGGCTTGAGAATCGTAACACGCGTGTTACCCGCTCGGTAACACACCCATCCAAGGTAGTCCCGTACCCAACTTTCCGCTTTCGGCCCCTACACCGAAATCTGCCAAAACTGCCGCATCACCAACTCCACCTACAAAGCCAATTCCGACCGCTGCTGCTAGACAACCCGCAAAGTAGGGTTAAAGTTCACGCCTGGCGATGGTGCGGGCATTGGCAGACCATATCATCGTGACGAAAGATGGCCGCATGGTGGAGCGGGGCACGCCTGATCACGTGCTGGATTGTCCGCAAGAAGGCTACACGCGGTGCCTGATGGCAGCGGCCTTCGCGACGTAACGAGGCGATGATGGATCTTATCGACACGCATCAGCATCTGATCTACCGCGACAAAATTGGCTACGCTTGGACCGCGGGCGTGCCAGCCCTGTCGGCGGGTGATTTTACAGTTGAAGATTACGTGGCGCTCACCAAAGGGCAGGGCGTGACGGCGACGGTCTTCATGGAAACCGGGGTTGACGACGCCGATTATCAAGCCGAGGCGCGGCTGGTGGCGGGGATGGTGGGCAGCCATGGGATGCTCGGCCAGATCGCATCGTGCAGGCCCGAGGATGACACGGGTTTTGATATGTGGCTGGACGAATGCGCGGGCCTGCACGCCGTCGGTTTCCGCCGCATCTTGCACGAAATTTCGGATGATCTATCCCAAACCAGCACGTTCCGGCGCAATCTGGCCAAGATCGGTGCGCGCGGGCTGCCGTTCGATATGTGCTTTCTGGCCCGGCAACTGCCCATCGCCAAGGCGCTGGCGATGGCCTGCGATGATCAGGTTCTGGTGCTCGACCACTGCGGCGTGCCTGATATCGCCGCCGGAGAGTTTGATAGTTGGGCGGCCGACATCACCGCTATCGCTGCCCTGCCGCATGTGAATTGCAAACTGTCCGGTATCAGCCGTTACTGTGCGCCAGGCACCGCATCAGTGCCGGTGCTGCAACCATGGGTCGATCATGTGATCGCAAACTTCGGCCCAGATCGCATCCTGTGGGGCGGCGATTGGCCAGTAGTCAACTTGGGCGCCGGCTTGCCGGGATGGATCGAGATGACCCGGGCCCTGCTCTCCCGGTTATCGCCCGCCGAACAGGCGGCAATTGGCAGTGGTACAGCGCGGCGGGTTTACCAACTGCCGTCGTAACTGGCTAGCCAGGTTCCGCCCGGTGGATATCATGCACTGCCACCCCGACTTTTTCGGACGGCAGGTTCAGCCAGCTACCATGGTTCAAGGTGCGGCGAGTGTCATCCAGCCCGGATTGCCAGTGTTCCTGCATTGACGTGTAAGAAAACTCGTAATCCAGCGACTGCCCTTCATGCTTTTTCTTCTGATAAATCATATGGATGATGTTCACTTGCGGAACGTCCTCCATTTCGGCCAGAAACGCGCGGTCTGCGTCGGTGCGGTCAGCGTCGGGCACACGAAGCAGCGCATCGCGCAGTGCCAACCGCATTGTGTGGGTGCGCCTGAAAGTATCGGTGTTGTGCCGGGTGCGGCTGGAATACATGATGTCCTTGTGCCGACCAAGCACCGAACTCATGTCGCGCGGCAAAGGCCCACGGGCGCTGAACAGATCGACCTGAAACACCAGCGTGTCTTTGATGGCTTCATGTTCCAGCAGATACTGCAGCGGTGTATTCGACACGATGCCGCCGTCCCAGTAATGGTCTTCCCCAATCTTAACCGGGGCAAACGCGGGCGGCAGTGCGCCGCTCGCCATGATGTGTTCCAGCCCAAGCCGTTCAACCGCCGTATCGAAATAGTGGAAATTTCCCGTCTCGACGTTAACCGCGCCCACGCTAAGCCGGTGGTCGGGGCCATTCAGCAGTTTCCAATCCACCAGCCGGTTCAAGGTGCGCCGCAGCTCTGACGTGTCGTAGAAACTGGTGGCCGTGCTGGCACCGGGCGTGGCGAACCACGGATTGATAGTGTGCGGCTTAAAGAACCCCGGCAGACCCAAGTTCAGTGCGGTAAGTGAGCTTGCCAAAGTACGCCACTGGCGGAACGGATCGGCATCGGGCGAAAAATCCCAGATCTTGCGACGCGACAGCGTTTCCCAGAAATCACGCAGCCGGTCGAGCCGGTTTTCCGGACGATTGCCCACCATGATCGCGGCATTGATCGCCCCAATTGAAACGCCGGAAAACCAGCGCGGCTCGATCCCCGCCTCCTCTAGCGCTTCAAACACACCGCCCTGATAGGCCCCCAGAGCGCCGCCGCCCTGCAGAACCAACGCGACAAGATCATAATCCAACAATTGCTTCATTTGGGTCGCCCCAAGTGCAGGGTTGGCGGTTTTATCCAAGATCGTCATGCACAACTTTCCCCATTCCAAGCGTCTGATCGGCGAACACTGGTCACACCAATGATTTTGCGTCACAATATAGCCAAAGCGCACCGCCTGCATCGGTGAAACAGTGGCAAGGCTGTGATCCGCTTAGGCGTCCGAAACCGACGCGTTTTGCCGTTTTCCGATACATCAGTTGCGGGCTGCGGCTTAGCGCGCCGGGGCCGATAGTTAGTCGGGCGAAATGGTCAAAGTGACCCTGTCGCCGGCAAACCACGTGGTGCCAAATTCAACAGGCACGCCGTCTGCATCAATGTTGATTGCGACGGATCGCAGAATCGGTGCGCCCTCGGCCAATCGCAGTTTCAATGCCAGAATTGGCGTCGCGGCTTTTGCGGTTAACCTGGTAGAGGCGCGGGTATAGTCGGCAACGCCAACGGCGGCTAGGGCGGCGGTCACCGAACTGATCTGGCGCAGTTTATCCAACAATCCAGGCAGCCGTTCTGCCGGAAACACCGACAAGAACGCCGCCATAGGCGCGCCGTCAGCCAACGACAGCCCTTCGATCACATGCACCAGCGCGCCCCGCCGCAGTGCCAAAGCCTCGGCCTCGTGTGCGTCGACGATCCGAGTTTCCAGCCGATGAATTTCGCGCGTTGGCAACCGGCCAGAGGCAAGCACGTTTTGATGAAACCGAACCCGCCGCCCAATCGGATAATCGGCAGGTTTCAGCGCCGCAAAAACCCCCGCCCCACGGCGCGAATAGACGGTGCCGCTTTTGGCAAGACCCGCAACCGCATGACGCACCGTATGGCGATTAACCCCAAACCGCGTTGCAAGTGCCGCTTCGGTTGGCAGTTTGTCACCGGGGCGATAATGCCCGTCCGCAATTTCGGATGACAGAGTGTCGGCGATGGATTTCCAGATTGCACTGCGGGGCATGGCGGGCCTGTCATCAAGATTTCACGCAGCAAGGACTTGTGAATTATTGGGTGGGGGCGTAGTATTAGTCTAGTTGTATAGTATCCTAGACAACTCTGCAAGATGTCGAGATTGCCATGCCAGACGTGAAGTTAACCCCCGATCAAACCGCCCGGCAGCAATGGATAGGCCTACTCGCCCGGTCGCGGCCAGCGCTGTTGGCCTCGGTGTTGCCAGACCTGCCGCCACACCAAATGCTGCGCGCGCCAGAGGTCGGGTCGGTGATGATCCGGGGCAGGGCGGGGGCGACAGGTGCCCCGTTTAACTTGGGCGAAATGACCGTCACTCGCTGCGTGCTGCAACTCGCCACGGGCGAGGTTGGTCATGCCAATGTTGCCGGGCGTGACAAAGCCCACGCTACCCGCGCGGCAGTTGTGGACGCGCTGATGCAGACTGGTGCCGCCCCCGATACGCGCGCGAAGGTGCTGGCTCCGCTTACTGCGGACGAAGCTGCCCGCAAACAGACACGCGCTGGTAAAGCCGCGGCAACCAAAGTTGATTTCTTTACTTTGGTGCGGGGCGAAGACCCATGACGCCGAGCGCCCTGACTGGTGGCTTTGTCAACCCGCCCATTGATGCCGCCCATGCCTTTCGGGCGGTGTTAAACGTCATGGCCCGGCCCGGCACGATCGAGGTGGTTACCGGGGCTGCGCCACCAGCGCCGCTGTCATTGGCGGCGGGCGTGCTGATCCTGACACTGACCGACGGCACTACGCCCGTGCATCTGGCGGGTGCGCATGATTGCCCGGCGGTGCGTGATTGGGTCACCTTCCAAACTGGCGCGCCATTGGTTGCGGCTGCGAATGCGATGTTTGCGGTCGGCACATGGGATGCACTCCTGCCCGTCAGCCGCTTTGCCAACGGCACCCCAGACTACCCAGACCGCTCGGCGACGCTGATCGTGGAACTGCCCGCCCTGACCCAAACGGGTGCGCGCCTTACCGGACCCGGCATCAAGCACGACGCTCGCCTTTCGCTGCCCGACGTTGCCGCCTTTGCTGCAAACAACGTGCTCTATCCGCTTGGCTTCGATACATATTTTACCGCAGGCACATCCCTTGCCGCCATTCCAAGATCAACCAAAGTGGAGGCTGTCTGATGTACGTTGCCGTCAAAGGGGGCGAGCGCGCGATCGAAAACGCCCACGCGTTCTTGGCGGAGGAGCGACGCGGTGACACATCCCTCGCCGATGTAAGTATCCCGCAAATCCGCGAGCAATTGAAGTTGGCAGTGAACCGGGTGATGGCCGAAGGCTCCCTCTACGATGCCGATCTGGCTGCCCTCGCGATCAAACAATCGCGCGGTGATCTGATTGAAGCGATTTTTCTGATCCGCGCCTATCGCACGACTTTGGCGCGTTTTGGGGCGTCAACCCCGTTGGATACTGGACGTATGGCCTGTGTACGACGCATTTCGGCCACCTTCAAAGACGCCCCCGGCGGGCAGGTATTGGGGCCAACGTTCGACTACACGCACCGCCTGCTGGATTTCAAACTGTTGGCCGAAGGGACGGTGCCAGAGGCGGCCCAAAGCGCGGCCCTCCGTGCTGATGTGCCCCATATCATCAGTTTTTTGAACCGAGATAGCCTGATCGAGGTTGAACCCATCAGCGATGCAACCCCGCCCGATCTGACTCGCGAACCGCTTGAATTGCCTGCCAGCCGCCCGCTGCGCCTGCAAGCGATCACGCGCGGTGACGAAGGCTTTATCCTGTCGCTCGCCTATTCCACCCAGCGCGGTTATGGGCGCACCCATGCGTTTGTTGGCGAGTTGCGTATCGGCTTGGTGCCGGTAGAAATGGACATCCCCGAGCTCGGGTTTTCCGTTGAAATTGGCGAGGTCGAACTGACCGAATGCGAGACGGTCAACCAATTTAAAGGCTCCAAAACCGAACCACCGCGGTTTACCCGTGGCTATGGCTTAGTCTTTGGCCAATCCGAACGCAAAGCAATTGCCATGGCTTTGGTGGACCGCGCCTTGCGGTGGGCAGAGCTTGGCGAAGACTATGTCGGCGCACCGGCGCAGGACGAGGAATTCGTCCTATCGCACTGCGACAACATCCAGGCGACGGGGTTCCTCGAACACATCAAGCTGCCGCACTACGTGGATTTTCAAGCTGAGCTGGAATTGGTGCGAAAGCTGCGCGCCGAAGTGGAGCAGGCGCAGGAGGCTGCAGAATGACCGATGAGGCTTATAACTTTGCCTATCTGGATGAACAAACCAAACGCATGATCCGCCGCGCGATTCTGAAAGGCATGGCGGTGCCCGGCTATCAGGTGCCGTTTGCCAGCCGTGAAATGCCGATGCCATACGGGTGGGGTACAGGGGGTGTACAGGTCACAGCAGCCTGTTTGACGCCGGATGACACCCTGAAAGTGATCGACCAAGGAGCCGACGATACGACCAACGCCGTGTCAATTCGGGCGTTCTTCAAGCGGACGGCGGGTGTTGCGGTCACCGAAAGCACGCAACGGGCAACCATCATCCAGACCCGCCATCGCATCCCGGAAACGGCGCTGAGCGAAGGACAAATCCTTGTTTATCAGGTGCCTATACCGGAGCCGCTTCGGTTTCTGGAGCCTCGAGAAACGGAAACCCGCAAGATGCACGAGCTGCAAGAATACGGATTGATACATGTGAAGCTATACGAAGATATTGCCCGACACGGCAGCATTGCCACCGCGTATGACTATCCGGTCAAGGTGGAGGGGCGCTATGTGATGGACCCGTCACCGATCCCGAAATTTGATAACCCAAAACTGAACGACAGCCCCGCCTTGCAGCTTTTTGGGGCGGGCCGAGAACAGCGCATCTATGCTGTGCCACCTTATACCTCGGTGGTCAGCCTTGATTTCGACGATCATCCCTTTGTGGCCTCGAAAGCGGATCACGACTGCGATCTGTGTGGCAGTGCCGACAGCTATCTGGACGAGGTGATCATGGATGATCAGGGCGAGCGGATGTTTGTCTGCTCCGATACTGATTATTGCAGCACTCGGCGCGATGTTGGGCATGTGGGGCGGCTTGGGACGCCCGATAGTTTGGCGGCCGTTTGATGGGGATGGAACGGTTTAATATCATGACGAAAGACAAGCCTGATCTGCCGCTATTGGCAGTGCGGGAACTGTCGAAATACTACGGTTCAAGGATCGGCTGCGCGGATGTATCGTTCGATCTGTTTCCGGGAGAAGTGCTTGGAATTGTTGGTGAAAGTGGCTCCGGGAAATCGACTTTGCTATCATGTTTGGCCGGGCACTTGGCACCGGACACAGGCCAGGTGATCTTCGACACCCGCTCCAACGGCCCGCGCGATACAGTGACTATGTCAGAACCAGACCGCCGCATGTTGGGGCGCACGGATTGGGCTTATGTTCACCAGAACCCGCGCGATGGGTTGCGGATGGCGGTTTCGGCTGGTGGGAATGTCGGCGAGCGGTTGATGGCGATTGGGGCCCGGCACTATGGCGACATTCGTGCGGCGGCGGTGGATTGGTTGGGGCGAGTGGAGATTGCTGCCGACCGGATAGATGATCGGCCTTCGGCGTTTTCGGGCGGTATGCAGCAGAGATTGCAGATTGCGCGCAATCTGGTGACTGGGCCACGGCTTATTTTCATGGATGAACCGACGGGCGGTTTGGACGTATCCGTGCAAGCGCGATTGCTGGATCTGCTGCGCGGGCTGGTGCGGGAGATGGGACTTTCGGCAATTATAGTCACTCATGATTTGGCTGTTGTGCGCTTGCTGGCGGACCGGCTGATGGTGATGAAATCAGGGTTTGTGGTGGAACAAGGGCTGACCGATCAGGTGCTGGACGACCCGCAGCATGCCTACACGCAGCTGCTGGTTTCATCGGTTTTGCAGGTGTAACAGCATGATCCGTATAGAAAATCTTTCAAAAAGCTTTACCCTGCACAATCAGGGTAGTGCTGTCATTTCTGTGATGGAGGGGGCAAGGCTTAGCGTGGCGCCGGGGGAATGCGTGGCGCTGGTAGGGGCTTCGGGTGCGGGCAAATCGACGCTGATGCGAATGATCTATGGCAACTACCGGGCGGCATCGGGGTCTATCGTGGTGGCGGGCTTGGATGTGGCCAGCGCTACCCCGCGTGAGATCATCCGGCTGCGGCGGCATACGCTGGGGTATGTCAGCCAGTTCTTGCGGGTGGTGCCTCGGGTGCCAACTGTTGATGTGGTCGCAGAGCCGTTACTGACGCTGGGCATGCCGAGGGATGAGGCGCGGATTAGGGCGGAGGGGTTGCTGGCGCGGCTGAACATTCCGCGCGGGTTGTGGGCGCTGTCGCCGACGACGTTTTCGGGGGGCGAACAGCAGCGTGTGAACATCGCGCGGGGCTTTGCGCATGATTATCCAGCGTTGCTTTTGGATGAACCGACGGCCAGTCTGGACGCCGCGAACCGCGAGGTGGTGCTGACTTTGATCGAAGAGGCCAAGGCACGCGGGGCGGCGATTGTTGGTATTTTTCATGACCTTGACGCCCGCCAGCGACTTGCAGACCGTGAGGTTGACGTGAACGATTTTGCCCCAAAGGTCGCCGCATGACTGCCGGTCGGATGATCGCTGTGGTGGGGCCTTCGGGGGGTGGGAAGGATAGCTTGATTGCGGGGGCGATTGCGGTGCGACCAGATCTTATTTGGGTGAAACGGGTGATTACCCGGCCGACTGAGGCGGGGGGCGAACCCTATGAAGGTGTCTCGGCAGCGGAATTTGCTCGGCGCAAGACGGCGGGTCTATTTGCTTTGGACTGGCGGGCGCATGGGTTATGTTATGGCATTCCGGCAAGTGCTCGCGACGATTTGCAACGAGGCCGGGATGTGATTTTCAATGGGTCGCGTGCTGAATTGGTGGCAGCGCTGGCCGAATTTCCGAACTTGCTGGTTGTGTTGGTGACGGCCTCGCCCGCTGTTTTGGCCGCGCGTCTCGCTGCCCGAGGACGCGAGGCTGAGGCTGATATTGCCGAAAGGCTGTCGCGGGGAACGTTCGAGATGCCAGCAAGCATCGCTGCGCAAGTCATTGAAAATAATGATACTTTAGAAATTGGAATTGCTCGTCTTTTGGCAGCAATTCAGCCGGTTAGGGGATAACGATGCAGAATACGAAACCTGCCATCGTCGCCTTCGCCGCAAAGGCAGAGGTCATTGATTATGAAGGGTTTCGGCAGCAGCGACAGCAGGTGCGGGGCAAGGGCGGCTTTGGTTTTTGTGAGGTCGGGAGTGCTCAATGCGCCAGTCAGCGTCAGGTGAAATTGGAACTGGTCCAGCACGTAGGGATAGCCGTAGGTCGTCAGCAAATCGCGTTGTCGAGGGGTCAGGTTTTCGGGGCGGCGTTTGGCAGTTTCGGCGTCGGTCAGAGGCGCGCGGAAGGTATCCAAGCCCTTTACAACGGCAGCAGCGAGGGCCGACAAGGAGGAGGTTTCGCCGGTTGGCACAAGGGCCAGAAACCCGTCCAACGCGGTCGGCTTCAGCCCGTCCAAATGCACCGGGGCCAGCGTTTTGGCCAGTTTTTCACACGCCACCTGCAGTGCACCCCCTGTACACCCCCCGTGCAGACGGAACGGTGCCTTGATGGTGCCGTGAAAACCGTAGTTGCGGGCGGTTTCGGTGAGGATTTCGGGATCATCCGGCAGGTCGTCAACCGCAGGCCGTGTCGGGACCACGCCGTGTGCGATATCCCAGCCGAGCCAACCAGCGGTGAAATCGGCGAGTTGGCCGGACGGCGGGGTGTAGTAGACGGCGTAGCGCTTCATTCTTTTCGGCCCCTGATTTATGCCTGCACTGTGTCATCTGTTTGTGGCATGACCCTGACATGCGACATCGCTGACCCTTTGCCAAGCCAGACCGGAGCCAACGGATGACCGAGACAGTGTTAGCGAATGCCATTCTGGTCTTGGCGGATGAAACGCGGCGCGGCAGCCTGCGCTTCAGCGACGGCCATATCACGGCGATTGACACTGGGGCATCGGTGCCAAGCGGGGCGATTGATTGCGATGGCGATTTGGTGATGCCGGGGCTGATTGAATTGCACACCGACAATCTGGAACGCCATATTGAACCACGGCCCCGCGTGAACTGGCCCCATGTGGCGGCGATTATTGCGCATGATGCGGAATTGGCCAGCGTCGGCATTACCACCGTGTTTGATGCGCTGCGGGTGGGGTCGGTTATATCGAACGGCAAGATCGGTTACGGCGAATATGCGCGGGCTTTGGCGAATGAGATACTGGAGTTGCGGGCGCAGAAGGCGCTGCGGATCAGTCATTTCCTGCATCTGCGGGCAGAGGTGTGTTCCGAGACGTTGATTGAGGAATTGGCGAAGTTTGGGCCGGAAGACCGTATCGGGATTGTCAGCCTGATGGACCACACGCCGGGCGAGCGGCAGTTTCGCGATCTGACGAAATTGCGCGAGTATGTGATGGGTAAGCGCAGCCTGACCGACCCGGAATTTAGCGCGCATGTGCAAGAGCAGCGCGATTTGCGGGATCGTCTGGGTGCAGTGCATGAAGCCGCTGCGGTATCTGAAGCTCGCCGGTATGGCGCGGTTTTGGCCAGCCATGATGATACGACTGCGGCGCAGGTGGCGATATCTGCCAGCCATGGGGCGGGGTTTGCCGAATTTCCGACCACGCATGAGGCGGCAGTGGCCTGCCGGGATGCGGGGATTTCGGTGATGATGGGGGCGCCGAACCTGATCAGGGGCGGGTCACATTCGGGGAATGTCGCGGCGGTGGATTTGGCCGAGGCCGGGTTGCTGGATATTGTATCCTCGGATTACGTGCCGTCGGCGCTGTTGCAGGCGGGGCTGATGCTGGGCGATCTTTGGGGCGATGTGGCGCGCGGCATTGCGACGGTGACTGCCGCGCCCGCCAAGGCAGCCGGGCTGGCGGACCGGGGGCATCTGAGCTTGGGCGCGCGGGCGGATGTGATCCGGGTGGCGCGCATTGGTGGGGCAGGGGCGTTGCGCGGCACTTGGGTGCAGGGCAACCGGGTGGCGTGATTGGTCGGAGAAATCAGTCGCAGAACAGGGCGGCGAAGGGCTGGGGAAGGCTGAATTCCTGCAGCGCTTTGGCGCGGCCTTTGGCGGACATTTTTCTTGCGGTTTTCTCGACGATTTTCAGCAGGTGGTCGGGTTCCTTGTCGATGGCGAAATCAGCGAAGTAATGGCGCAGGAAGGCAAAGCAGATCACGTCTTCCAGGGCTTGCACGTCGGCGTCGCGCTTGATGCCTTCTTTGCGCAACAAAACGCCGACGCGGTCTGCATCTGCGTCGGAATATCCGGCATCGCGCATGATCTGGCCGACGCGAGCGGCGTGCCTGCGGGCCTGTTCCCGCCGCCAGTTCAAATACCCTTCGCGGCCATCGGGATAGTCAGTGCGGGGTAGCAGCCAGCGTTCGATGTGCTGACCGCGTGCGGCGATTTGCAAGATGTCGGAGGCGTCGGGAAACAGCTTTGCCACCTCGGCTGTCATCCGCTGACCATACAGCAGGGCGGCGGGCTGATCATCCATCAGCGTCGGGTCGGCGGCATTGGCGGCGTCTATGGCGGCAAAGGCATGAATGAGGCGGTCGGACATGCGGGGCATCCTTTGCGTCACGCCCGGCATGGGCTTGTCACCCCAAGTCTGGCGCAAGTGCGCGTGCTGTCAAGCGGGAGGGTTTTCCATGATCCACGCGTGATCGGGGTGGGCGATGAAGCGCCATTTGCGCAGGGGGCCGGCCATTACGTTAAGGTAGTACATCTCATACCCGTAGGGCGCACCGACGGGGTGATGACCGCGTGGCACCAGCACAACGTCGCCATCGGAGACTGCCATGGTTTCATCAAGGCTGCCGTCTTCGGTGAAGACGCGCTGGATGCCGTAGCCTTGGGGCGGGTTCAGGCGGTGGTAATAGGTTTCCTCCAGATAGGTGCTGGTCGGAAAATCATCGACGTCGTGGCGGTGCGGCGGATAGGACGACCAGTTGCCGTGCGGGGTGAACACCTCGGTCACCAGCAGGCTGTCGGCGACATCACGGCCTTCCATGGCGATGTTGTTGATATGGCGCAGGTTGGTGCCGGCGCCGCGCGGTTCAAGGGTTATGCCTTCGGGGCCGATGCGTTGGGCGGGATGGTTGCCTTTGCCGGGGGCGAGGCAGACGGCGAGGGTGCAATCGGTGGTGGCGGTGGCGTGCCAATCGCTGGCGGGGGGGAGGTAGAGGCAATGCGGCGGGGTCTTTTCGAACACTGACATGCGGTTGCCCATTTCGCCCCAGTTCTGGTTGGCACCGGAGATTTCGGCGCGGCCTTCGACCAAGACAAGGATTGCCTCGTTGGTGCCGGTTGCGGCGGCGGCGGTATCGCCTTTGGCCAAGCGGTACAGGCTGAAGCCGACGTAGGACCAATCGGCGCTTTCGGGCGTGATGTGGTGAACGAGGCCGTTTGTTGCAGTTGGTTTGCGCAGAAGCTGGGTCATGGGTTTGCTCCGCCGATCATCGTTTTGGCTGGGCGTCGTATTTTGCCCGCGCGGCGCGGACTTCGGGGCGGGTGGAAACTTCGGGCACCGCCACATCCCACCACGTGCCGCCTGCCGGGGTGGATGGGTAGGGATCGGTGTCGATCACCACGACGAACGGCCCCGGTGCGGTTTTGGCTTGGGCAAGGGCGGATTCCAGTTCTGTGATGGAGCCGACTTTGACCGCTGTGGCCCCCATCGATGCGGCGTGGGCGCGGAAATCTATCGCGGGCGGATTGACGTGGTGGGTGTCTTTCAGCAGGTTGTTAAATTCCGCCCCGCCGGTGTGCATTTGCAGGCGGTTAATACAGCCGTAGCCACGGTTGTCGGTGATGACGAGGGTGATCTTGATGCCCATCATGCAAGCGGTTGCAAGCTCGGAGTTGGCCATCATGTAGCTGCCGTCGCCCAGCATGCAAACGACGTCGCGGGTTGGCTGAGCCATTTTGATGCCGATGGCACCGGCAATTTCGTAGCCCATACAACTGAAGCCGTATTCCATGTGGTAGGACATGGGCCGTGTGGCTTTCCACAGCTTGTGCAATTCGCCGGGCATGGTGCCTGCTGCCGACATGATCACAGTGTCGGGGCCTGCGCTGCGTTGCACGGCACCGATGACCTGCATGTCGGTGGGCAGGGCGTTGCTGTCGTTGGGGGTGTCGGTTAGGGGGTCGACTTGGGCGAACCAGTCGGATTTGAGTTTGGCGGCGGAATGGGTGAACTTTTGGCCTTCCAGCTTGCGCCAAAGTGCCTCTAGTCCGACGCAGGCGTCGGCGCACAGGGGTTCGGCACCGTGTTTCATGGCGTCATAGGCGGCGACGTTCAGGCTGATCAGTTTACGGCCGGGATGGGCAAACAGTGACCACGAGCCGGTGGTGAAATCCTGAAACCGTGTGCCGACGCCGATGACGACATCTGCATTGGCGCAAACAGTGTTGGCGCTGGCAGCACCAGTGACGCCGATGGGCCCAAGGTTCATCGGGTGATCCCATGGCAGGGCTGATTTACCAGCTTGGGTTTCCACCACGGGAATTTGCAGGGAGGTTGCGAAACGGTCCAGTACATCGGTTGCAAAGGCATAATGCACGCCGCCGCCCGCTACGATGACAGGGTTCTTTGCGCCCGCGATAAGTGCTGCGATAGCGTCCAGTTCCACCGGGTCGGGCTGCACGCGGCGCAGGCGCCAGATGCGGGGTTCAAAAAAACTGACGGGGTAATCGTAGGCTTCGGCCTGCACATCCTGGCAGAACGCAAGTGTCACCGGGCCACAATCGGCGGGATCGGTCATTGTGCGCATGGCGCGGGGCAGGGCGGTTAGCAGGTGTTCAGGGCGGGTGATGCGGTCGAAATAGCGGCTGACCGGGCGGAAGCAATCATTGGCGCTGACAGTGCCATCGCCAAACTCTTCGACCTGTTGCAGCACGGGATCGGGGGCGCGGTTGGCGAATACGTCGCCGGGCACGAACAGCACCGGAATGCGGTTTACATGCGCCACACCTGCCGCAGTAACCATGTTGAGCGCGCCGGGGCCAATGGACGAGGTGACCATCATCGCATGGGCCCGGCCCAGTTGTTTGGCATAGGCGATGGCGGTATGGGCCATGGTCTGTTCGTTTTGGCCACGGTAGGTTGGGAAGGTATCGCGTGCGCCATGTAAAGCCTCGCCCAGCCCTGCCACATTGCCGTGCCCGAAGATGCCCCAAGCGCCCGCGATGAACGGCTGGCCGTCTTCGGCCATTTGCGCGCTTAGGTAGCGGATCATGGCTTGGGCGGCGGTCAGGCGGATGGTGGTCATGGTAGCGGCTCCTCAAGATCGAAGGTCACCGGCACGGCGGACCGGATCGAATTGGCGATAGTGCTGTCGGCGCAGGCGGCATCGAAAACTTGGCGCGCCATTTCGGGAGCGGCGGCACTTAACCTTGCGGCGATGCGGGCGGCTACCACTCGGGGAGGTGTGCCGTCGAGCGTCACGTCAACGTCGACTGCGTAAACGTTAACCTCTGCCCCGGCTGCATCGGCAGCGTAGTGCAGGTCGTTCCAGAAACAGCCACCAAGAGCCGCTGCAAGCAACTCTGCGCCGTTAAAGCCAAGACCCTTGCCTCCGGCACGCCCTTCGGGCCGGTCTGCGATGACGCTGTGTATTCCGGCCTGCCCAAGTCCGGCTTGCGTTCCGCCTATGGCGGCAAAGCCGACGCTGATCTGGCGGGTCATGGCTTGATCTCGCATGCCTCGCCCAACTCTGCCGGGTTGCCAAGCCCGAAGATGGGCCACGCCCCGGCGAGGAACGACGATCCACGATCAGTCATCTGGACGCTTAGAGTGCAGCGCATGGCTCGGGTCAGGCGGATGGTGGTCATGCGGCTTGTCCCTTGGTTGCTTCGGCGGCGTCCCATGCGGCACAGAGTGCAGCAAAGCGGCCTGTCATATCTTTGATAGCATCGGCGTCGGACATTTTGCCAGCAAACCATGCTTGTGCCGCGTGGGTAAAGATGGTGCGGCCAACGGCGAAACCTTTGACCAGATCATGCTTGCGCGCCATGGCAAAACTGGCGGCAAGATCTTCGGTCGAAGCCTCCAGCCCCAGCACGACAATACCGCGCACATGCGGGTCGTTGGCGGCGATTGTATCGCAGGCGGCAGTCCATGCGGCATTGGATTTGAACGGCTCCAGCTTCCACCAGTCGGGGTAGATGCCGATGTCGTAAAACCGCTGGATCACGCGGGCAGAGGTATCATCGGAAACTGGACCGGCTTTGGATGGGATGATTTCCAGCAGCATTTCCAATCGGTTACGGCGGCACGCATGGAACAACCGGCGCACGGTATCTTCTTGCTGTGCTTTCAGATCATCGCTGTCATCGGGGTGGTAGAAGCACAAGACCTTGACCACATGTTCCAGCGGCCATTCAGCCAGCGCGCCAAAGTCGGGGCCGAGTTCAGGTTCCAACGTCAGCGGGCGCGAGGCGGGCCATTCGACCGGGCGGGCGATCCACAGGCCTTGGCCAGCGGCACGGTATAGGGCGTCGCGGCCCAAGCGGCTGTCGCAGAGCAGGCCGTAGCCGGGTTGGCCTTGGGCTACAGTTTCGGCGGCCTTCAGGCACAGCAGTTTGAACGCACCGATGCGTGAATGATCGGCACCGGCGGCATCGGCGAGTGCTTCGAGTTGGCTGCGGTGATCGAAGGCGAAGACTTTGAGCGAGGGCCATTCATTGCGGCGGTTGGTGGACCAATGCACCTGTTCCAAGGCCGTATCTTGCCGCAAGCGCGGGTTCACGATGCCGCGTTCGAAGAAAAACTGCAGCTCTTCCCATGAGGGATAGGCAGGGGTGCAGCCGTGGCGGGACACGGCAAAGGCACCGCAAGCATTGGCGAATTTAAGCGAGGTTGCCCAGGATTCGTCTTTGAGCCAGCCGCGCAGTAGGCCGGACATGAAGCCATCGCCTGCGCCAAGGACGTTGAACACTTCGATGGGAAAGCCCTGGCCGGACAGGCCGTCATCCAAAGCATCCGGGATGGCGCCTTCGAAGGCGACGGCCCCCATGGGCCCGCGTTTGCAGACCAGAACAGCGGTGGTCAGCGACCGCACTTTGCGCAAGGCCGCGATGGTATCGGTGGTGCCACCGGCGATGTGAAATTCTTCTTCGGTGCCGACGATCAGATCGAACAGCGACAGAGTGGATTGCAATTTTGCACTGACGGCGGCCGAGGCGATGAAGCGGTTTTCACCATCGCCGTGCCCGGACAGGCCCCACAAGTTGGGGCGGTAGTCGATATCAAGGGCGGTGCGGGCACCGTTGGCTTTGGCCAGCCGCAGCGCCTTTAGCACCGCAGCCTCGGTGCGCGGGTTTGACAGGTGGGTGCCGGTGGCGGTGATGCAGCGCGCCTCGGCAATATAGGCGGGGTCGATATCATCTTCGCACAGCGCCATGTCGGCGCAATTTTCACGGTAGAAGATCAGCGGAAATTGGTGATCATCCCGAATGCCCAGCAGGACCAGCGCAGTCAGACGGGCGGGGTCGGTGTGAACGCCGCGCACATCGACGCCTTCGCGCAGCAGTTCTTCGCGGATGAAGCGGCCCATGTGTTCGTCACCAACGCGGGTGATCAGGCCGGATTTGAGGCCCAGCCGCGCAGTGCCTGCCGCGATGTTGGTCGGTGATCCGCCGATATATTTCTGGAACGACCCCATATCTTCCAGCCGACCGCCAACCTGCGCGCCGTAAAGATCAACAGATGATCGCCCGATGGTGATTACGTCAAGCATCGCAGTCCTCGGCATGGGATTCGGTGTTATGGAATATATATTCTAAAAATGTAACGCTGCAACAAAAAAATTCGAAGTTGACGGCGGTGTTGGGGTGTAGTCAGTTGCGGCGCGCGCCAACGGCAGTGGCCAGCGTGATCGCAAGTGCAAAGGACGCGGACAGGGCGCGGAAATCGCCCATATCAACTTCGCGCACCAAAAGCGTGGCAGTGCCAATGCGCTGCAGGGGGGAGTTCAGGGCATCGGTGATGGCCACAACCTTGACGCCTTGTGTCGTCGCCAACGCCGCCGTTTCCAGCGTGTTTTGCGTGTAGGGTGCGTATGAGATTGCGATCATCGCGTCGCCGGGGCGCACGAGGTGCTGCTGATCAAGATCACCGATGCGGTCGTGCAGCACGGCGGCCACCGACATTTTGCCGAAGGCATAGGCCAGATAGTAGGCGATCGGAAACGCGCGCTTTAGGCCGATCAGATGGATGGTGGGGGCGGCGACCAGAATATCGACGGCCTGTTGCAGGGCAGTCTCGTCAACGGTCGAGGCCAAGGATTCCAGCGAGGCGCGACCAGTTTCGACGAATTCCGCCAGCAAAGCAAAGGGACTACCGGCGGCTTCGGACCTTAGGGCTTCAAGCCTTGTGGAGTAGTTTGGCCAGCGCTGGCTGTAATCCTGACGGAAGATCTTTTGCAGTTCGGAATAGCCTGAAAAGCCCATCAGTTGGCAAAAGCGCATGAAGGCGGAGGGCTGCACGCCGGCTTCTTGTGACAGCTCTGCCACAGTGGAGACGGCGATTTTGTCGGTGTTCATCGCCAGATAGTCGGCGCATTGGCGCAGCCGTTTGGGCAGGGTTTCGGACACCTCGATCAGGCGTTTGCGAAATTCTTCAACCGTGACGGGGGCAGCGTGTATGTTCATGCACGGTCCTTAAACGCTGGTAGGGTGGGGTTGGGCTGCGCCATCGGTAATGGAATATTAATTCTATGCAGGGTTTGGCGCGTTGTCCATCCTGCTGTATAGTTGTGCATGACTTGCTGTCTGCCTGGCCCAATCGCTAATATTGGCCGGATCAGGCGTTCGTCGAAGATTTCTGTTGCGAATCTACATTTGTAGAATAGATATTCTATTGTTGCGCCAACTGATCGCTGCTGATCACCTGAAGGATTCCTGAGTGTCACACGAAAACAGCCTGGTTTTTGCGGTTAACCACATGGCTGCGCCAATGCTTTCGGTGCAGCAGTTCTTTGCTTTGGCGAATGATCTGGGGCTGCAAGGGGTTGAGATCAGGAATGATCTGGCAGGCAATGCGCTGCTGGATGGCACGCCTGCAGCGGATATTGGCGTGTTGGCCAAGCAGCATGGGTTGAACATTCTGACGATCAACGCGCTGCAACGGTTCAACGAATGGACGGATGCGCGGGCGGCCGAGGCGGATGCTTTGGCGGCGGCTTGTGCGGCTTCGGGCGCGGCGGCGCTGATTTTGGTGCCGAAGAACGATGGCACGGGGTGTGCTGACGGCGAGCGGGTTGCGAATTTGCGGGTGGCGTTGACGGAATTGGCGCCGATCCTTGCCGGGCATGGCATTACCGGGCTGGTCGAGCCGCTTGGGTTTGAGATTTGTTCGCTGCGGTTGAAATCCGAGGCGGTGGCAACGATCGATGCGCTTGGCTTGACGGGCAAGTTCCATGTCACGCATGATACCTTTCACCACCATTTGGCGGGGGAGGCGACGCTGTTTCCGCAGCATACCGGGCTGGTGCATATTTCGGGCGTGTCGGACCCGCAGGTTGCGGTTGCCGATATGCGGGATGCGCACCGGGTTTTGGTCGATGCCGATGACCGTTTGGATAATGTTGGGCAAATTCGGGCGCTTATGGCGGCGGGTTACAATGGCCCATTCAGTTTTGAGCCCTTTGCGGCGTCAGTTCATGCTTTGGCCGACCCCGCAGCAGCATTGCGGCAATCGATGAATTATATCGAAGCGGCGCTAAAGGCGCGGGCTGCTTGATACAGTGAATACCGCCCCAAAACGGGCGGTCCGGTTGGGAGAGAACGGTGTGCCGGACACCTTCAGTGGAGGACTTGAAATGAAAAAGACACTTTTTGCAGCCGGATTTGTAGCCCTGCTAGGCTCTACCGCAATGGCGCAGGACATCGGCGTTTCGATGGCTCTGTTTGACGACAACTTCCTGACTGTTCTGCGCAACGGCATGATTTCACAAGCCGAAGGCATGGACGGCGTCAACCTGCAAGTGGAAGATGCAGGCAATGACGTGGCCAAGCAGCTTGACCAGATCAACAACTTCATCGCGTCGGGTGTAGCCGCGATCATCGTGAACCCGGTTGACACCTCGGCCACGCAAGCGATGTCGGATGCGGCTGCTGCTGCAAACATCCCGCTGGTTTATGTGAACCGCCAGCCGGTTAACGTTGACACACTGCCAGACAACCAAGCGTTCGTTGCTTCTAACGAAGTCGACAGCGGCACACTGGAAACCATCGAAGTTTGCGCACAGCTGAAGGCCGCTGGCAAAGACAAAGCCGATGTTTACGTGATGATGGGCGAGCTTTCCAACCAAGCTGCCGTTCAGCGCACTGCCGATATCCATGATGTGATGGCCGCCGGAAAATGCGTTGTCGAGCTGACCATCATCGACGAGCAAACCGCGAACTGGAGCCGTGACCAAGCGCAGACGCTGATGACCAACTGGCTGTCGTCAGGCACTGCGTTTGACGGTGTGATCGCGAACAACGACGAAATGGCAATCGGTGCCATTCAGGCGATCAAAGCGGCAGGCATCGACATGACTACGGTCGTGGTTGGTGGTGTTGATGCGACGCAAGACGCGCTTGTGGCGATGCAGGCAGGGGATCTGGACGTGACCGTGTTCCAGGATGCGGCTGGCCAAGGTGCTGGTGCGCTGGCTGCTGCATTGTCGCTGGCCAAGGGCGAAGCGGTGGAACAGAAGGTCTATATTCCGTTCCAGCTGGTGACGCCTGCAAACGTGGCTGATTACGCCGCGAAGAACTGATCTGGCCACAGGCCCGAAAGTTAGGGGCGGCGCCTATCGCGCCGCCCCAATTTCATAGTTGCACAAATCGGCCATTAGGGTTGATCCTTAGGCAACGAAAATCAAAGGGGAGGGCGCGCCATGTCAGACACAACCCATGGTCTTGGCGGTTTGAAATACGATCCATCCAAACGAGCGCGTCCGCCCGAATTGAACGTTTTCATGGCGTTGGTGGTGATCATCATCGTGTTCGAGGTGCTTGGACGGCTGTTGATCGGCGACAGTTTCTTGTTCAACACGCGTGAAAACGTTGACACGTTCTTTAACCAGCAGCGGTTGCAGATCATCATTCTGCAAGTGTCGATCGTCGGCATCATTTCGATTGGCGTGACGCAGGTGATCATTACCGGTGGGATAGATTTGTCGTCGGGGTCTATTGTTGGTGCGACGGCGATGATTACCATGAGTTTCGCGCAGGTGGCGCTGGTGAACGGCAGCCCCAATCCGAAAGCGATTTTTGGTGAGGCGTGGATGGATTTGCCGGTGATTGTGCCGGTGGTTGTGGGGCTGGGTTGCGGTTTGATTGCGGGTTTGATCAACGGCAGCTTGATTGCCTACACGCGCATTCCACCGTTTATTGCGACGCTTGGCATGATGGTATCCGCACGGGGCCTGTCGAAGTGGTGGTCAAACGGCAACCCGATTTCGTTTCCGACTGACAGTTTTGCGGCCATCGGCAAGGGCCTGACGCCGGTGTTTATCTTTGTGGCGCTGGCGGTGCTGTTTCATCTGATCATGACCTACACCAAATACGGCAAGCACTGCTACGCCATCGGATCAAACGAGGCTGCTGCGCGGATGTCGGGGATCAATGTGGCTCGGCATAAGGTGCTGGTCTATGCGCTGGCGGGGTGCCTTGCTGCGGTGGCGGCAATTGTGCTGTCGTCAAAGAACCTGACGGCGCAGGCGGGCATGGGCGTGATGTACGAGTTGGACGCCATTGCCATGGCCGTGATCGGCGGCATCAGCCTTGCTGGTGGGCGCGGGTCGATCATCGGCACGGTGATTGGGGCGTTAATTTTTGGGGTGATCATCTCGGGCTTTACGTTTTTGAAGTTGGACGCCTACTATCAGGAAATGGTCAAAGGCGTGATCATTGTCAGTGCCGTGGTGCTGGATCAATGGCGGCAACGCAGCCGCGCGCAGGGGAAATGAGCGATGTCAGATATTGTTCTTGAAACGCGCGGCCTGACCAAACGCTACGGCGGTGTGCATGCGCTGGAAGACGCCGATTTCATTCTGCGGGCTGGCGAGCATGTGGCGGTTGTGGGTGACAACGGGGCGGGTAAGTCAACCTTCGTGCGCCAGATTACGGCTGTGGAACAGAAATCTGCCGGACAGATTTTCTTTCACGGGCAAGAAGTGAATTATTCGGGCCCGTTGGCGGCGCGGGAAGCGGGGATTGAAACGGTGTTTCAGACCTTGGCTTTGGCGGATGATCTGGATGTACCGTCGAACCTGTATCTTGGTCGCGAGATCATCAAGTTCAACCTCGGACCATTCTCGATACTGGACCGCAAGGCGATGAAGGAACGCACGCTGGCGGCGTTGCAGCAGACGGCGGTGAAGATACCGAATGTGGATAACGCTATCCGCAACATGTCTGGCGGGCAGCGGCAATGCGTGGCGATCGCGCGGGCGGCGGCGTTTGCATCAAAGCTGATCATCATGGATGAGCCGACGGCGGCGCTGGGCGTGCAGGAAACCGGCCAGGTGGAAAACATCATTCGGGGGCTGAAAGAGCGCGGCGTGCCGTTGATCTTGATCAGCCACAACTTGCGGCAGGTGTTTGATCTGGTGGACAGGATCGTGGTGTTCCGGCGCGGCAAGATCGTGGCCAACCTGCGCAAAGATGAAACCGACGGCAATGATATCGTCAGCTACATCACCGGCGTTAAAGGGAACGAGCCGGTTGATGCGTGAAGGTTGGCTTGCCACCGTGTAGGCGGGGCAGTTGGAACATCGCTGTTTGACAGTTTTTCAGAGTCACGCCCGCCTTCAAACCGAAGAGCGGGCGTATTTGTTTCGCGGTTGCAGCATTGAAAGACTGCCTTGAACGGATGTTGGAAGGGGCCAAAACAGGTGCAAGTTCACGCCGTCATCACAAAATCTTTATTAATAAAATCAATGTGATAATTCATTTTTTAATCCTATTTCGCCAACTACTAACAATTTAGTTTGACAGAATCCGCCGTCTGATCTGTTTATAGGGAAGCCAGCAAGAACTGGCCCATCATATCTCAGGGAGGAGAAAGGATGCGAAAGTATCTTCTCTCCGCAGTAGCGGTTTCTGCCGTTATTGCGGGGTCTCAGGCTGCGTTTGCGGATGCAGCTGCAGCACAAAAATGGATTGATTCCGAATTTCAGCCGTCAACCTTGAGCAAGGAAGAACAGCTGGCGGAAATGGAATGGTTCATCAAGGCGGCGGAGCCATTTGCCGGCATGGAGATTAACGTATTGTCGGAAGGCATTCCGACCCATTCGTACGAATCCGAAGTGCTGACCAAGGCGTTTGAAGAAATCACCGGGATCAAGGTTAATCACCAGATCCTTGGCGAAGGCGAGGTGGTGCAGGCCGTTCAGACGCAGATGCAGACCAACCGTAACCTGTACGACGGCTACGTGAATGACAGCGATCTGATCGGCACGCATTCGCGCCTGCAACTGGCGTATAATCTGACTGACCAAATGGCGGGCACCTGGGCTGCGACCACGAACCCCGGCCTTGATCTGCCCGATTTCATGGGCAGCAAGTTTACCACCGGACCGGATGGCAAGCTGTATCAGTTGCCCGACCAGCAGTTTGCGAACCTCTATTGGTTCCGCAAGGACTGGTTTGATCGGGAAGATCTGAAAACCGCGTTCAAAGCCAAGTACGGCTATGACCTTGGTGTTCCGGTGAACTGGTCTGCCTATGAAGACATCGCCGAGTTTTTCACCAATGATGTGAAAGAAGTCGACGGTGTGCAAATCTATGGCCACATGGATTACGGCAAGCGTGCGCCGGACCTTGGCTGGCGGATGACCGACGCCTGGCTTTCGATGGCAGGTGCCGGATCGCCGGGCGAGCCGAACGGTATCCCGATTGACGAATGGGGTATTCGGATGGAAGCGGGCACCTGTAACCCGGTTGGGGCCTCGGTGTCGCGTGGCGGGGAAGCAAACGGCCCGGCCTCGGTTTTCGCGATCGCGAAATGGGATGAATGGCTTCGCAAATATGCACCTCCCGGTGCGGCAAGCTATGATTTCTATCAGTCATTGCCAGCGCTTAGCCAAGGCAACGTGGCCCAGCAAATCTTCTGGTACACCGCCTTCACCGCCGACATGGTGAAACCAAAGTCCGAAGGCAATAACACTGTCGACGACGAAGGCACGCCGCTGTGGCGCATGGCACCATCGCCACATGGTCCCTACTGGAAAGAAGGCCAGAAGGTTGGCTATCAGGATGTGGGTTCGTGGACTTTCCTGAAATCGACCCCAGAAGACCGGGCGCAGGCAGCTTGGCTTTATGCCCAGTTCGTTGTGTCCAAAACTGTTGATGTGAAGAAGAGCCAAGTTGGTCTGACCTTCATCCGTGACAGCACTGTGCGGCATGAAAGCTTTACCGAGCGCGCGCCGAAACTGGGTGGTCTGGTCGAATTCTACCGCTCGCCCGACCGCGTTCGTTGGTCGCCAACGGGCATCAACGTGCCTGACTATCCGAAGTTGGCGCAAATCTGGTGGCAGCAGATCGGTGACGTGAACTCGGGTGCGTTTACACCCCAGGAAGCGATGGACAGGCTGGCCGAGGAAATGGATATCACCATGGGCCGGATGCAGCAGGCGGATGAAGCAGCCAATGTTTACGGCGGTTGCGGGCCACGTCTGAACGAGCCGAAGGATGCCGAATTCTGGTATGCCAATGGCGGGGCCAAGCCGAAGCTTGAAAACGAAAAAGAGCAAGGCGTGACCATCAGCTATGACGAATTGATCAAGCAATGGGCCGAAAACTGAGAACGGTCTGACGAAGCTGCCCGGGGGCGTTTCCCCCGGGCAGATCATAACCGGGGGGCGACATCCCGGTTTTTGGCCCTTTTGAAGTGCTGCTGTGATGCGGAAAGGGGGCCAAGCTATATCCGGGGAAAAGCAAAGATGGCTCTTGAGCTACGACAGATATCCAGTCGCATCGGGGCGATAACCCATGTGAAACCCACCGATCTTGTGCTGCAGCCGGGTGCGTTCAATGTGCTGCTGGGGGCCACGGGGGCGGGGAAAACATCGCTGATCAAGGTGATGGCGGGGCTTGCCAAGGCGACAACCGGGCAGATTTTGATGAACGGCGTCGATGTGACCAAAGACAGCCCGCAAAAGCGCAACATCAGTCTGGTGCATCAGTTTTTCGTCAATTACCCGCACATGACGGTGTTTGATAACATCGCGTCGCCGCTGCGGGTGGCGGGCATGGCGAAATCCGAAATTCAAGGCCGGGTCGAGGCGGCGGCCGATGTGCTGCGCCTGCGCCCGATGCTGAAGCGTCGGCCGCATGAGTTGTCAGGCGGCCAGCAGCAACGTACTGCGCTTGCGCGTGCGATTGCCAAGGAAAGCACTGCGGTTTTTCTGGACGAGCCGCTGGCCAATCTGGATTACAAGCTACGCGAAGAACTGCGCGACCAGTTGCCGGATTTGTTTGCAGGGCGTGGGGCCGTGGTGGTTTATGCCACATCAGAGCCGGAAGAGGCGTTGATGCTGGGCGGTTATACCGCGCTGATAGATGATGGGGCTGTGACTCAGTTTGGACCGACTGCCGAGATTTACCGGCATCCGCAAAATCTGACTGCGGCGCGGGTGTTTTCGCAGCCGCCGATCAATGCAGCCCAAGTGACCAAGCAAGGCAGCCGGGCGCGGCTTGGCAATGGCGTGGGCTGGGAATTGTCGGGCAAAGCGGCGGGTTTGGCTGATGGCGTCTACACTGTGGCGATCCGGCCGCATCATGTAAGCCCGGTGCGCGAGTCGGGCGATCAGGTGGAATTGCATGGCCGCGTTTCTGTGACCGAATTGAGCGGGTCCGAAAGCTCGGCCCATTTCGCGATGGGCGATCAATCTTGGGTGTCGTTGGCACCGGGAGTGCATCCCTACAAGGTGGGCACGGATCACGCGTTCTACATGGACCCGGCCAAGTGTTTCTATTTTGCGCCCGATGGCGCGCTTGTGGCTTGAGGGGGCGCGGAGAATGGCAAAAGTAACGCTGCAAGGCCTGCGTCACAGCTACAGCAAAGTGCCGTCCGGGCCAGCGGATTATGCGTTGAAGCAGATTGATCTGGATTGGCGCGATGGCGGCGCCTACGCGCTGCTTGGCCCGTCGGGCTGCGGCAAATCCACGCTGTTGAACATCATTTCGGGCCTTTTGGTGCCGTCTGAGGGCAAGATCCTGTTCAATGATCGCGATGTGACCACCGTGCCGCCGGACCAGCGCAATATTGCGCAGGTTTTCCAGTTTCCGGTGATTTACGACACGATGTCTGTCTACGATAACTTGGCCTTCCCGCTGCGCAATCGCGGGGTGCCCGAGGCGAAGGTTGCGGCGCGGGTTGCCGAGATTGCAGAGATGCTGGAGGTGACCAGCCTGTTGAAAAAGCGTGCCTCGGGGCTTTCGCCGGATGTGAAGCAGAAAATCTCGATGGGGCGCGGGTTGGTACGCGATGATGTCAACGTGGTGATGTTCGATGAACCGCTGACGATGATCGACCCGCATCTGAAATGGAAGCTGCGTTCCAAGCTAAAGGAACTGCACCAGCGGGTGCGGGCGACGATGATCTATGTGACGCATGACCAGACCGAGGCTTTGACCTTTGCTGACCAGGTTGTCGTGATGCAGGACGGCGAGGTGGTGCAGATCGGCACGCCGGTCGATCTGTTTGAACGCCCGCAGCACACGTTTGTAGGGCATTTTATCGGCTCACCCGGCATGAACGTTCTTTCGTGCGAATTGCGCGAGGGGGCGGCGTATCTGGGGGAGCATCAGGTTGCGCTGGAAGGGCCGGTGACGTCGGGCTACGGGCGCTTTGAAATTGGTGTGCGGCCTGAATTTGTCAAGATTGCCAAGCAGGGGCTGCCAGCCGTGATCCGCAAAGTGTCTGACATTGGCCGGCATAACGTGGTCGAGGCGATGGTCGGCAATCAGCGTGTTGCCGCCGTGATCGATGGCCCAGTGCCGGGGCAGGGCGACGCCGTGCATCTGGCCTTTGCCCCCGCCTATACCCGGCTTTACCGCGATGGTTGGATCGCCACTTCGCCAGCAAAGGCTGCATGATGAAAACCGAAAATCAGAAAGCCTGGTTCTTTGTTCTGCCGATGTTGGTGTTGGTGGCGTTCAACGCACTGATCCCGATGATGACGGTGGTCAACTATTCTGTGCAGGAAACTTTTGGCGACAACGTGTTCTTCTGGCAAGGGCTTGATTGGTTTGAGCAATTGCTGCGCTCGGAGCGGTTTCATGCCTCGCTTGGTCGACAGTTTCTGTTCACCGGGATCATTCTGCTGATCCAGATCCCGCTGGGCGTGGTGATTGCTTTGTCGATGCCGCGGTCGGGAATTTGGGTGCCGGTTTGCCTTGTGCTGATGGCGCTGCCGATGCTGATCCCGTGGAATGTGGTGGGGGCGATGTGGAATATTTTCACCCTGCCCGACATTGGGTTGGTGGGCTATTTCCTGAACCACACGCTGGGAATTACCTACGATATGACGCAAAATCCGCTGGCCGCGTGGATCACCATCATCGTGATGGATGTCTGGCACTGGACATCGCTGGTGGTGCTGTTGGCCTATGCCGGATTGGTGTCGATCCCGGATGCCTATTATCAGGCGGCGCGGATTGATGGGGCGTCCAGCTGGTCTGTATTCCGGTTCATTCAACTGCCGAAAATGAAGCGGGTGCTGACCATCGCGATTTTGCTGCGCTTCATGGACAGCTTTAACATCTACACTGAACCCTTTGTTTTAACAGGCGGAGGGCCGGGCAACTCCACCACCCTGCTTTCCATCGACCTTGTGAAAATAGCCCTTGGCCAGTTTGATCTGGGGCCAGCGGCGGCGATGTCGCTGATCTACTTTGCAATCACGCTTTTGGTGTCATGGCTGTTCTACACGCTGATGACCCGCAATGATGCTTGAATAGGATGGGCAAGATGCGCAAACGGTCCCTGATACCCATCATCTACATCCTGTTCCTGATGCTGCCGATCTACTGGCTGGTCGCGATGAGCTTCAAGACCACGAATGAGATTTTGTCGGGCTTTTCGCTGTTCCCGCAGACCTGGACACTGGCGAACTATCGCGTCATCTTCACTGATCCGACGTGGTACTGGGGTTACATCAACTCGATCATCTATGTGTCGTTGAACACGGTGATTTCTGTGCTGGTGGCGTTGCCCGCCGCGTATGCGTTTTCGCGCTATCGGTTCTTGGGTGACAAGCAGTTGTTCTTCTGGTTGTTGACCAACCGCATGGCCCCGGCGGCGGTGTTCGCGCTGCCGTTCTTTCAGCTGTATTCGGCGGTCGGGCTGTTTGACACGCATATTGCCGTCGCTCTCGCGCATTGCCTGTTCAACATTCCGCTGGCGGTGTGGATTTTGGAGGGCTTCATGGGCGGTGTGCCGAAGGAGCTGGACGAGACGGCGTTTGTTGACGGCTATTCCTTCCCACGGTTTTTCGGCACGATTTTCCTGCCCAACATCAGCGCCGGCGTTGGTGTGGCGGCGTTTTTCTGTTTCATGTTTTCGTGGGTGGAACTGCTGTTGGCCAAAACCCTGACGGCAGTTGAGGCGAAACCGATTGCCGCCACGATGACCAAAACCGCATCAAGCGCCGGGTATGAACTGGGGCTGTTGGCGGCGGCGGGAACGCTGACCATCATCCCTGGTGCCATCGTGATCTGGTTCGTGCGCAACTACATTGCCAAGGGCTTTGCCCTGGGGAGGGTGTAAATGTTCTCTCTGGGATGGATGGCCTGGACATGGCCGACAGCACTGGTTTTCATCGGTATATTCGCGGCGATGGGGGTGCTGACGTGGATGGAAATTCGCAATCCGGGCGGCGATGAACGCAAAGGCGTGCTGGGGCTGGTGACCACGCGCGGTGATAGACTGTTCATCGCCCTGCTAGGATCGGTTTACATTTTTCTCGCGTGGTTGGGCTTTGTAGGAATGCCGCTATGGGTACCGCTTGGATTGGCGCTGTGCTGGGGGGCGTTCAGTTTTTGGAAGGTCTAATGCCGCCGCCCGGAAGGCTTTGCGCTTTGGCGAATTCCGGCTAGAACGAGGGAATAAAGAATAGACTGGATCGGCAAGGTTGATGCGTCAGAAATACAAGTTTCTTACTGAAGTTGAACTCGAATTCATGACCAAGCTGTGGGAGCTGGGCATGGGGTCGGTGCGCGATGTGCTGGACGCCCTAAGCCCGGATCGCGGGCTTGCCTATACATCCGGTGCGACGATCATGCGGATACTGGAACAAAAAGAATTTGTGACCAGCACAAAGCAGGGTAAGACATTTATTTACCAGCCTGTCCTTACCAAAGACGCCTATCAGACCCGGTCGATCCAGAACCTTTCGGAAAAGCTGTTCGACAATACGCCTGCCTCGCTTGTGGCGCGCCTTGTCGATGACAGTGACTTGTCACCGCAAGCGCTGGACGAGATTCGTGCGCTTATTGATAAGAGGCTCAGAGATGATAACGGCTAGCACTGTTTTCGATGCCTATCTGGATGTGAACGCGCTGCTGTTGCTGGCGTGTGCCGCCTGTTTTGCCATCGGTTTTGCCCTGCGTCTTGCCGGGCTTGGCCATACCGTTAGTGCGCAATTGCGGGTGATGCGGGCGACGTTTCTGGCCGTGGTGATCAGCCCGGTGTTTGCACTTGCGCTGATGATGGTGGTGCAAGGTGGCTTTCTCCGGCCTGACGCAGTGCCGAACCTTTCAGATTTCATCGTGGCGCAATACCTTCAGGGCAAGTTCGAGATGAACCCATCGGTACTGGAGAACCTGCTCAGCATTCGGTCGCAGACAGTTTCAGCGTTTTTTGCCACGCATGGTGCAATTGGCGTTCCGGTGATTGCCCTGCTGCTGGTGGGGATCGCCGTCTTTGCGATACGGCTTGCGCTGTCGATCGTGCGGCTGCGCCGGATGATTGGCGATAGCTATGCGTGGCGGCGATTTGGCAATCTGCATCTGCGGCTATCCGATGACATTTCAGTGCCGTTTTCCACGCGTAGCTGGCGCAAGCGGTTTGTCGTGCTGCCATCAGCCATGCTGACGCGCAACGCCGATCTGCGCATTGCGTTGGCGCATGAGATCCAGCACCTGCGCCAGAACGACGTCAGCTGGGAGATTTTTCTGGAGGCGCTGCGCCCGCTGTTTTTCTGGAACCCGGCGTTCTACCTGTGGAAGCGCCGGGTGGAGCAGTTGCGCGAGTTGTCGTGTGACCGGCAGGTGATGATGCGGCGCGGCTATAAGGTGGCCGAGTATTGCGATTGCCTGATCAACGTCTGCCACAACAGCCTGCGCCCGCGGCGGATGTTTGCGATTGATGCACCTGTCGTCGCCTTGGTGCGGACCGAGAACCGGCTGTTTGCCCAGCGGTCGGCCAAGCTGTTGAAGAACCGGCTGATGTCATTGATTGATGGCAAGGCGGAGAACAGCCCGAAGGCGGTGTTCACGCTGTTAGCGCTGCCGATGCTGGCGCTGACAGTTGCGGCATCGCTGGCCATTCAGAAACCGGGCGATTGGAGCCAGGATCGGCTGATGCTGGCGACTATTGTTAATCTGGAGCGGATACATGCGATGAATGCTGTGCCAAGCTTTGGCAAACAGGACTTTTGATTTTCGAACAATTGGATCGGGATATCGGCCCGGTTTCGGCTTGTTTGATCCATGGGAATTGTGGTTTTTCAACAATTGTAGGGCTGGATGCTGAGGTTGCTTGTTCTTGTAGCCCGGATACGCCCCTATTCCCTCCAGCCGTCAATGGCGGCCATGGCTTCTTCTGCCGTTTCGACAAAGGTGAACAAGTCCAGATCAGCCGGTGAGATTGTGCCCACCTCGGCCAGTGCTTGCCAGTTGATTACACGTTCCCAAAAGGTGCGGCCAAACAGCAGAAACGGCACGCGTTTCATCCGGCCGGTCTGGATCAGGGTCAGGGCCTCGAACATTTCGTCCATCGTGCCAAAGCCGCCGGGAAACACGCAGACCGCCTTTGCCCGCATCAGGAAGTGCATTTTGCGGATCGCGAAGTAGTGGAAGTTGAAGCACAGGTTTGGGGTGACATAGGCGTTCGGGGCCTGTTCGTGTGGCAGCACGATATTCAGCCCAACGGAAATACCGCCTGCATCGGCGGCGCCGCGATTGCCGGCCTCCATCACGCCGGGGCCGCCGCCCGTCATGATGACGTCTTCGCAGCCGCCGTTCGCAATCGATCGTAGGGTCATCAGATGGGCAAACCGGCGGGCCTCGGCGTAGAAATGCGAAAGATCAGCGATGGCCGGGGGCTTGGCAGTCTGTTCCTGCGCAGGTTCGCGAATGCGCGCGCCGCCGAACATCACGATGGTCGACACAATGCCGCGTTCATCCAGAACCATCTGCGGCTTCAGCAGTTCCAGCTGCAGGCGAACGGGGCGCAACTCTTCTCGGCACATGAATTCGTCGTCGATGAAGGCAAGCCGATACGAGGGCGCCCGGGTTTGCGGGGTATCGGGAATTTCGCGCGCGGTTCGGGCGTCTTGTTGGCTGTCGCGAAACGGGTGGCTGCGGGGTTCGTCTTTCATGAGTGGCATCCTGGGGCGGGAATTGCGTGGGCTTAGGCGACGGTCTATAGGCTGGGGCAGATCATGACTACAGCAAAGGAAAGCCAGATGTCCGACGCCGCACTTGAAACTGCCATCGAAGCTGCATGGGAAGCCCGCGATACGATTACCCCCGCCACAAAAGGTGCCGCGCGGGAGGCGATCGAGGCGACGTTGAACGCGCTGGATGGCGGGGCTTTGCGGGTGGCGGAACGGGGGGTCGACGGCACGTGGGTGGTCAAGCAATGGGCGAAGAAAGCCGTGCTGCTGGGCTTCCGGCTGCGCGATATGGAGGCGCAGTCGGGCGGCGCGCAGGGC
The DNA here is from genome assembly GCA_963708425.1 of uncultured Alphaproteobacteria bacterium. Taxonomy (GTDB): domain Bacteria; phylum Pseudomonadota; class Alphaproteobacteria; order Rhodobacterales; family Rhodobacteraceae; genus JACMNW01. The sequence continues at coordinate 430,004 of OY970206.1, read as the reverse complement.
GGCGGCTGGTGGGACAAAGTAGATAGCAAGTTCAAGGGCTGGGGCGACAATCAGTGGCGCGCGGCTGGGTTCCGAGCGGTGCATGGCTGCGTGGTGCGGCATTCGGCGTTTATCGGCAAGGGCGTGGTTTTGATGCCGTCTTTCGTCAACCTCGGTGCGTTTGTGGATGAGGGGACGATGGTCGATACCTGGGCCACAGTCGGATCTTGCGCGCAGATCGGCAAGAACGTGCATTTGTCTGGCGGGGTCGGGATCGGCGGGGTTTTGGAGCCGATGCAGGCCGGGCCGACGATTATCGAGGACAACTGCTTTATCGGGGCGCGGTCTGAGGTGGTTGAAGGCTGTATCGTTCGGGAAGGGTCGGTTCTGGGGATGGGGGTGTTCATCGGAAAGTCGACCAAGATTGTCGATCGGGAAACCGGGGTGGTTTCTTATGGCGAGGTTCCGGCCGGATCGGTGGTCGTGGCGGGGTCGATGCCGTCGAAGAACGGGATCAATCTTTATTGCGCGGTGATCGTGAAAAAGGTGGACGCGCAGACCCGGTCGAAGACGAGTATCAATGAGCTGCTGCGGGATTGAGGAGTGTGTTACCGGGGAGGTAACACGCGTGTTACGCGGGGTAAGGGGTTGAATTTGTTGGGGTGTGGGGGATTTGTTAAGGGGTTGTTAGGGGGTTGGGGGGGGTGAAACTGGATGCCCCAGTGAGTGAAAACTATCGAGAAGCTGATACCGCGTTCGAGCGTTTTCTAGGGATATTTGAATGCAAGACCTACACGAGCCTTTTGAATATTTTGCGGGTGAATGCCAGCGTTTGGGACAAAGGTATCGCACAGTTCGCGAACTTTTCATCGACGACCCAAGTGTTCACAAAGTTCTGAACGGTGTAGCATCAGCGTTCTTTGTAGAGGTGTTCAACGTCTATCAAGATGAAATTTTGTTATCTATCGCCCGTCTTTCTGACGGCGCAAAATTCGGTGCAGACTACAACCTGACAATCGCACGTTTCTACAATACAATGAAGCGGGCAAGCAAAACGACCGATAGAATGACGGTCGCCCGCAAAGCTTTGAGTTGGGCAGAGGGAGGCGACCTGAAAAAACTTCGTCACAAATATCTTGCGCATCTTGATGAAAAGACAATCGTTGGAGCAGGTGGTTTATCTACTCCAGATTGGGGCAAAATCCGTGAGTTTATGGTGAATTTGCAGATATTTGTTGATGAGCTAAGTTCGGCGATTGGGATAAATCAAAAGTATCACCTTGTTCCCGCTCTGCGATCAAGCCACGCAGCGAAGCTATTACGTCAGCTCTACAAGCTTGACCTAACCGATGCCGAACCGCCAATCATGTCGAGTAAGCAATTTTTCAAAGTCTAAACTCCCTCCCAAGGGCAGGGTTCGTGAAACCCACGGCATCTGGGAAACTAGCCGCTTGTTTTCGGGCATAAACGTGGGTTTCGCCCACACTACATTTGGCTTGGCAGTGGCGGGGTGAACCCCGCCCTGCGGGCCGTTGGCGATTTAGGAGTTATGGGCGGCAGGGTTTGTCGGCGACCGCCAACGGATGTTCTGAAATTGCGCCAGATCAAGGCGGGCGTCTGAGCATGGAATAGGTGTTAGGTTATGCACCGGACTTTGTGGTGCTGGTTAGTGAGGACAAGATCATGCTTACCACCAATGAAGGCAATTTCGACCGTATCTTGCGCGTTGTCGTCGGGGCCGCTCTGATTGTTTGGTTCTTCATGGATCAGAGCACCGGGTTTTGGCACTATGCCAAACTGATTGGCATCGTTCCGCTGGTGACCGGCCTGATTGGCAATTGCCCGGTTTACTCGATTCTGGGCGTTTCGACTTGCCCGATGAAGAGGCAGTGACACCTTGGTTCTGCTTTTAGGTTAGCGGGAGTATCGGGTTTGGCGCTGCGCGGCGGTGTCGAGGTTCCGGGTCGGCCCGGGACTTCGGGGTGGTGGTGCGCTGAAGCACACCCTACGGAGCGGCGATGTCTGCTCTTACCCTTCCCAGCCTTCGATGATGCTGAAATCAGCTTTGCTGGCTGACAGTCGCAGGGCGATTGCGGCTTGGTAGTCTTCGGAGTTGTAGCAGTCTTTTGCGGCTTGCAGGGACGGAAACTCGATGACCACGGTGCGGGGGCGAAGGGTGCCTTCAGTTACCGTTTGGGGGGTGCCGCGGACCAAGAATTTGCCGCCGAAACGGGCGAGGGGCGCTGCGTTGGCGGCGCGGTAGGCGTCATAGGCTGCGGCGTCTGTGACGGTGACGTGGACGATCCAATAACCTTTGGGCATGGCTGCTCCTTTTGTTGTGAGTTGAGCTTGATCGGTCTGGGCGGTTTTGTCGAGATCAAGGGTGCTGAGTGGCGCGGCCTTAAAGCGGGCTATTCGGATGGGACTGATGGGGCGAGACTCAGTCGGCAGCGCTTTCCGCAGTTTCCGTTCCGGAAACAATTGGGCGTTGAGCGGCGGATTTTTGCTGCAAGTCTGAGGGGTAAGTTGCTGCTTTGCAGCCAATAAGAGTAGCCCTTCGGTGCCTGCCGAGGCTACTAAGGGTGGATTTGCCGGGACAGGTTTGATACTGCGACCGAACCTTAAGGGGGGACTGGTTATGTTTGATCTTTCTGGAAAATGTGCATTGGTGACAGGTGCATCGGGCGGAATTGGTGCGGAAGTGGCGCGGGTTTTACACGGCGCCGGTGCGACGGTTACGCTAAGCGGCACGCGGGTTGAGCCGTTGGAGGCGCTGGCGGCAGAGTTGGGATCGCGCGCCTTTGTCGCCCCTTGTGATTTGTCGGATACGGCGTCGGTCGAAGCATTGCCGAAACGAGCGGCGGAATTGATGGGGTCGGTTGATATTTTGGTCAACAACGCCGGCATCACCCGTGACGGGTTGATGATGCGGATGAGCGATGACGACTGGTTGGCAGTGATTGAGGTCAATCTGAACTCGACCTTTCGGCTGACCCGGTCTGTTTTGCGCGGCATGATGAAAGCGCGCTGGGGGCGGATTGTGAATATCACGTCTGTTGTGGCGCAGGCGGGCAATCCGGGGCAGGCCAACTATGGTGCGGCGAAGGCTGGGGTTGTGGGCATGTCGAAGTCTTTGGCGCAAGAGGTCGGCAGCCGCGGGATTACCATCAACTGCGTGGCACCCGGGCTGGTGGCAACGCCGATGACCGACAAGTTGAACGACGAGCAGCGCGCCAAGATACTGGCGGGTGTGCCGTTGGGGCGGATGGGCACACCGCATGAGATCGCGGCGGCTGTGCTGTATTTCGCATCGGAAGAGGCAGCCTATGTGACCGGCGCGACGTTGGATATTAACGGCGGTGGCGATATGCTGTAGCGGCACTTTAGCGGCTTGCTGCAAGGCAGCGTGGGAAAGCGTTTGCATCAAGGGCAGACGCTTGCTATAGGCGCGCTGAACACGCCCGGACCTAGTCTTGGTGGCCTGCGGAAACGTGGGAAAACCGCCCAAGATCGGGCAACAGGCAAAGAACGGGCACTGTCCCGCAACCTATGAGGAATTGACATGAGCGACATCGCTGATCGCGTGAAGAAGATCGTCGTCGAGCATCTTGGCGTCGAAGAAGACAAGGTGACGGCCAATGCGTCGTTCATCGATGATCTGGGCGCTGACAGCCTTGATACGGTTGAACTGGTCATGGCGTTTGAAGAAGAGTTCGGGATTGAAATTCCGGACGACGCTGCCGAGACCATTCAGACCTTTGGCGATGCGGTGAAATTCATCACAGAAGCTGCCTGATAGCTTTTCAGGCTTTGAGTTGGAATGCGGCACCTCCGGTTGGGGGTGCCGTTTTCGTTTGGGGATAGGGCTACCGGGTGCAGCGGCACCGGGTCTAAAGGCGCAAACCTGCCTCTGACTGGCCCCCGAGTTGCGTATGGCACAGGGGCCGTGTATCAAAATCTGCAATAAAGAAACTTCGGGAGGCGTGTATGCGTCGAGTGGTTGTGACGGGTCTGGGTTTGGTGACGCCTTTGGCTTGCGGAGTAGAAGCAACCTGGGAACGGCTGGTTGCCGGGCAATCAGGGGCGGCGCAGATCACGCGGTTTGATACCACCAATGTGGTCACGCAATATGCCTGCGAAGTGCCGCGCGGCGACGGCAGTGATGGCACGTTTAACCCCGATGACTGGATGGAGCCGAAGGACCAGCGCAAGGTGGATGATTTCATCTTGTACGGGGTGGCGGCGGCGGTGCAGGCGGTGCGCGATTCCGGCTGGCAGCCGGTGGATGAAGAGGCGCGGTGCCGGACCGGCGTGATGATGGGGTCCGGGATCGGCGGCTTAAGCGCGATTGCCGATACGGCGGTGCTGATCAAAGAGCGTGGGCCAAAGCGGGTGTCGCCGTTCTTTATTCCGTCGGCGTTGATCAACCTGATTTCGGGGCAGGTGTCCATTCGGTTTGGCTTTAAAGGGCCGAACCATGCAGTGGTGACCGCGTGCTCGACGGGCGCGCATGCGATTGGCGATGCAGCACGGCTGATCCAATGGGGGGATGCTGATGTGATGGTGGCCGGTGGGGCGGAAAGCCCGATATCCGAAATAGGGATTGCCGGGTTCAACGCCTGCAAGGCGCTGTCGACCAAGCGCGCCGATGATCCGACCAAGGCGAGCCGGCCTTATGATGCGGATCGGGATGGCTTCGTGATGGGCGAGGGGGCCGGGGCGGTGGTATTGGAGGAATACGAGCATGCAAAGGCGCGGGGTGCCAAGATTTATGCGGAAATTCTGGGCTATGGCATGTCGGGCGATGCCTACCATATTACGGCACCCGCCGAAGATGGTGATGGCGCGTTTCGGGCGATGAAGGCCGCGATTGACCGGGCCGGGATCACGCCTGCGCAGATTGATTACATCAATGCGCATGGCACCTCGACGATGGCGGATGTGATCGAACTGGCGGCAGTGGAGCGGTTGTTGGGCGATGCGGCTTCGGGGGCGTCAATGTCTTCGACCAAATCGGCGACCGGGCATTTGCTGGGGGCTGCGGGGGCGATTGAAGCGATTTTCTGCGTGCTTGCGATGCGTGACCAAGTGGTACCGCCGACGATCAATCTGGATCATCCGGCGGTGGAACATGTGATTGATCTGGTGCCAAACGTGGCGCGCAAGCGGCGCATTGATATTGTGCTATCGAATTCATTCGGGTTTGGCGGCACCAATGCGAGCCTTGTTCTGGGCCGGGTGGCAGGCTGATGTGGCGGTCCATCGCCTCGAACGCGCTGACGCTGTTCATCATCGGGCTTATCGCGGTTGCCGGGGCGTTGGCGTGGGGGCGCAAGCAATTTACCGACCCCGGCCCGCTGGCCACATCTGTTTGTGTGAAGGTTGAACGGGGCGCGTCGCTGAGTGCGGTCAGCCGGTCTTTGGAAGAACAAGGTGCGGTCAGTGACGCGCGGATTTTCCGGATTGGCGCGGATTATTCCGATAAGGCGGCAGGGCTGAAATTCGGCAGCTATCTGGTGGCGCCGGGATCATCGATGCAAGAGGTGCTGGATACGCTGACTGCGGGTGGGCAATCGACCTGTGGGCGCGAGGTAAACTTTCGCATTGGCGTGACCAGTTCCGAGATTGTGCTGCGCGAGTTGGACCCAGCGGACAACCGCTATGTCGATGTGGTGAAGTTTGACCCGGCGACGGAAGCAGCGCCAGCCGAATATGTCGATGCGGCGCAGGATGATGATATGCGCTGGCAGGTGACCTTGGCCGAGGGTGTGACCAGTTGGCAAGTGGTGGAAAGCCTGAAGCGGGCGGATTTCCTTGAGGGAACGGTTGCTGCGGTGCCGCCGGAAGGGTCATTGGCCCCTGAAGGCTATGAGGTAGACAAGGGCGGTGACCGTGCAGCCCTGCTGGCGGCAATGCAGGAGAGCCAGAAGCTGACCTTGGCGGAGCTGTGGGCGGCGCGGGCGGACGGTTTGCCCTATGACACGCCGGAAGAGGCGTTGATCATGGCATCCATTGTCGAGAAGGAAACCGGCGTGCCAGAAGAACGCAAGCAAGTGGCATCGGTGTTTCTGAACCGCATCGTGCAAGGGATGAGATTGCAGACCGACCCGACGGTGATTTACGGGCTGACCAACGGCGAGGGTGCGTTGGGGCGGGGCTTGCGGCAAAGCGAATTGCGCCGTGAGACGCCGTACAACACCTATGTGATTGATGGGTTGCCACCAACGCCAATTGCCAATCCGGGGCGGTTGTCGATTGAGGCGGCGTTGAACCCGGATACCACGGAATACCTGTTCTTTGTGGCGGATGGCACCGGCGGCCATGCCTTTGCGACCACGCTGGAAGAGCACAATATCAACGTCGCCAAATGGCGTGCGCTTGAGGAACAGCAGGGTGAAGAGGGTGCTACGGGGGTTCAGGGCGACTAGGATCGCGGGGTTGCGTCGGGACAAATGTTGAGAAAATATTGACGCTGCGGACATGCAACCCAAAGCAGATTGCTTGACTTTGCGAGCGATCCAAAGTAGTAATTTTCGAAGCTAGAAGAAGTGACTGAACGGCACGGGGCAACCCGGGGCCGTTTTTTCATTTTTGCTCGTGCGGGGGGTGGCATGAGAGGCGGTACAGCAGAACTATGACGATAAAATTCTGTGCAGGGGACGAGCCGCCAGTTGATTTGCTGGCGATGGCAGAGGGGCTTTACCGGGACGTTGCCGAGGAACTGACGCGGACGCTGATGGCGGTTCGCGCAGGGAAATCGGCTGACATCAGAGCGGCGACTGTTGTGGTCAAAGATCTGAAACAGGCGTTCCAGGTGGCAATGGATGAAAGGACAAGAGTTGACAGGCTTCGCAAGCACGCAACCGGGATTGGTCCCGGCAGCACGCTCGACTTTGACGCGGCGCGGGATGAAATCGGGCGCCGCCTGGCTTGCCTCCGCGACGCCGGAGGTGGTGGATGAGTTTCTGGCGGGGCTTGGCGAAAACGCGCTGTTGGCCCTGCCGTGGATGTTCGAATTTTGGGCGCTGTCACACCAGCTGCCACCCGAGGGGGCCTGGAAAACATGGGTCATCATGGGTGGCAGGGGGGCTGGCAAGACGCGGGCCGGGGCCGAGTGGGTGCGCGCACAAGTGGAAGGTGCGACACCGCTTGACCCCGGAAGGGCCAAGAATTTGGCGCTGGTGGCCGAAACCATTGATCAGGCGCGCGAGGTGATGGTGTTTGGCGAAAGCGGAATACTGGCGTGTTCACCCCCCGATCGGCGGCCCGAGTGGGAAGCGGGCCGCAAGCGGCTGGTTTGGCCGAATGGGGCAGTAGCGCAGGTGTTTTCGGCGCATGAACCCGAGGCGTTGCGCGGGCCGCAGTTTGATGGCGCCTGGGTGGATGAATTGGCCAAATGGAAGCGGGCCGAGGATACCTGGGACATGCTGCAATTTGCGCTGCGGTTGGGGCGCAATCCGCAGCAGGTGGTGACGACAACGCCGCGCAATATGGCGACGTTGAAGGCGATCTTGAAGAACCCATCAACGGTGCTGACCCATGCGCCGACGGAAGCGAACCGGGCCTATCTGGCGGCGTCATTTCTGGAGGAAGTGCAGGCGCGCTATGCTGGCACGCGGACCGGGCGGCAGGAGTTGGAGGGGCTGCTGCTGGAGGATGAAGAGGGGGCGTTGTGGACGTCTGCGCGGTTGGAGGCGCTGCGGTTGGACGAACTGCCCAAGCTGGACCGAATTGTGGTGGCGATTGACCCGCCGGTGACCGGGCATGGCGGATCGGATGAATGCGGGATTGTGGTGGTTGGAGCGTGTACCGAGGGGCCGCCGCAGGATTGGCGCGCGGTGGTGCTGGAGGATGCGTCCGTTCAGGGGGCGAGCCCGGATGCTTGGGCGCGCGCGGCCCTAGAGGCACTGCGGCGGCATGGGGCGGATCGGTTGGTGGCGGAGGTGAACCAGGGCGGCGATATGGTGGAGAGCGTTATCCGGCAGATTGACCCGTTGGTCGCATTCCGGGCGGTTCGGGCGTCGCGTGGCAAGGTGGCGCGGGCGGAGCCGGTGGCGGCGCTGTACGAACAGGGGCGGGTGGCCCACGTTCGGGGCCTGGGCGCGCTGGAGGATCAGATGTGCCAGATGACGGCGCAGGGATACCGCGGCAAGGGTAGCCCGGACCGGGTGGATGCGCTTGTGTGGGCGTTGACGGATCTGATGATTGAGCCGTCGCAGACATGGCGCAGGCCAAGGATGCGGACATTGGGGGAGTAGAGAGTCTTGCCTTCGGCGAGGATATTTTTGAACAGAAAAAGCGGGTAGTTTTGGGGCGGCGGCGAGCAGCGCGGAGTAAATCAGGGAAAAGTGGGAACCGGTTTTCCCGCCCGATTTGCGATAAATGGCAAGCACCGCGCGGTGGGGTAACGGAAGTTTATCCAGCCTTCGGTAGAGTGATTTCAACGAGATAAGCGCCTGATGTTCGGGCGGAAACGATAGTCGCCGCGGGCCATGCAGGGCCGGGGCAGGGTGGGCTTTTGCCTGATGAAAACGAGGTGGCATGGTGTTCGATTTCTTGCGGCGAACGGAGCGGGCAGCACCTGAACTAAAGGCCTCGGCCACCGGGCCGGTGATTGCCTATCAGGGATCGGGTCGGGTGGCGTGGAGCCCGCGCGATGTGGTCAGCCTGACCAAGACGGGGTTTCTGGGCAATCCTATCGGGTTTCGCGCGGTCAAGTTGATTTCCGAAGCGGCGGCGGCGATGCCGTTGATCTTGCAAGACCGGGATCGGCGCTATGATCTGCATCCGCTGCTGGAACTGGTGGCGCGGCCGAATTTGGCGCAAGGGCGCGCGGAGTTTTTCGAGGCGGTTTACGGGCAATTGCTGCTGTCGGGGAACGCCTATCTGGAGGCGGTGCCGGGGGTAAGTTTGCTGCCGGGTGAGCTGCATGTGCTGCGATCTGACCGGATGGCCCTGGTTCCGGGGACGGACGGTTGGCCGGTGGCGTATGATTATACTGTGGGGGCCAGGAAGCATCGGTTTGACATGACAGCGGGGGTGACGCCGATCTGCCATATCCGCACGTTCCATCCGCAGGATGACCATTACGGCTTTTCGCCGTTACAGGCGGCGGCGGTGGCGATTGACGTGCATATCGCGGCGGCGCGCTGGTCTAAGGCGCTGTTGGACAATGCGGCGCGGCCGTCGGGGGCGATTGTTTACAAGGGGGCGGATGGGCAATCGCAACTGTCGCCCGATCAGTATGACCGGCTGATTTCCGAGATGGAGGCGCATCATCAGGGCGCGCGCAATGCCGGGCGGCCAATGTTGCTGGAAGGCGGGCTGGACTGGAAACCAATGGGGTTTAGTCCCAGTGACATGGAGTTTCAGAAGACCAAGGAAGCGGCGGCGCGGGAAATTGCCATCGCTTTTGGAGTGCCGCCAATGTTGATGGGCATTCCCGGGGACGCAACTTACGCGAATTACCAAGAGGCGAACCGGGCGTTCTTTCGGCTGACGGTTTTGCCGCTGGTGGCGAAGGTGACGGCGTCTGTTTCGCATTGGTTGTCGGGGTTTACCGGCGAGGCGGTGGAACTGAAACCCGATCTCGATCAGGTGCCAGCCTTGGCAGTGGAGCGGGATCAGCAATGGGCGCGGGTGGGTTCGGCTTCGTTCCTGACCGACACTGAAAAGCGGATGCTGCTGGGGCTGCCGCGACTGGCGGAAGATGAATGACGCCGCGCAAGGAAGCCGCCGGATCGCGGTATCTGTACGACAGTTTTGATGCAGCGGCAGCCCGGATCGAGGCGAATGAACGGGTGCATGAAGAGAGATGGTCGGGGCTGGAATACCGGCTTGGCCAGATCGAGGGGGCGCTGGAACGGTTGGAAAAGCGCATCTGGGTGGGGGTTTATGGGGTTGCTGCCTTCCTGCTGGCGCAGGTGGCGGAGACGCTTTTGGCAGCGGCAATGAGGTGAAAGCAATGACGGATATTCGCGATTTTGGCGCGCCGGAACGTAAGTTTCATCGGCCTGATGCCGGGATTTTGGTGACGGATGGGCAGGTGGTTGAGGGCTATGCTTCGCTGTTTGGGCATCGCGATCAGGGGGGCGATACAGTGCAGGCGGGGGCGTATGGTGCGTGTTTGAAGACGCTGGCGGCACAGGGGCGGCGGGTGAAAATGCTGTGGCAGCACGACCCGGGCCAGCCGATTGGCGTTTGGGAAGAAGTGCGCGAGGACGCCAAGGGCCTGTATGTGAAAGGCCGCATCTTGACGGAAGTAGAGCGGGGCCGCGAGGCTGCGGCGCTGTTGGCGGCGGGTGCGATTGACGGATTATCGATCGGTTACCGTACGTTGCGGGCGGAACGTGATGCGAAAGGCCAGCGGCTGCTGGCCGAGGTGGAGTTGTGGGAAGTGTCCCTTGTGACGTTCCCGATGCTGGCGGAAGCGCGGGTTGCGGCGAAAGCGGACAGCTTTGGCGACAGCTGGCGCGATATGGCGGCGATCTTTGACGAGGCGCGCGAAAGTCTGGCGCAGCATCGACAGCGACGTTTGAAAGACTGAAATCCACGGAGGTTTGGATGACCGAAACGAAATCACGGGCCGGGGCAGATGCGCCTCGGCCAACCAATCCGGCTGCGGAAGTGAAATCCGCGATGACGGGGTTCTTGAGGGAATTCAATGCCTTTCAGGACGAAGTGAAGACAGCTTTGCAACAACAGGAAGAGCGACAAACCATGCTGGATCGAAAGACAATGACCTACGGACGCCCCGCACTTTCTGCCGCAGCAGAGGTAGAGGTGCCGCACAAGAAAGCCTTTGGCGCGTATTTGCGTTCAGGCGATGACGACGGTCTGCGCGGACTGGTGCTGGAAGGTAAGGCGCTGAACACCGCTGTTGCGTCAGATGGCGGCTATCTGATTGATCCGAAAACGGCGGATACGATCAAGTCGATGCTGTTGTCGAACGCGTCGGTGCGGGCGATTGCCAGTGTGGTCAATGTTGAGGCGACGTCGTTTGATGTGCTGATTGATCGCTCGGACGTGGGGTCCGGTTGGGCAACGGAAAGCACTGCCACCACGGAAACGGCGACGCCGATCATCGAGCGTATTTCGATCCGCTTGCATCAGTTGTCGGCGATGCCGAAGGCCAGCCAGCGTTTGCTGGATGACAGCGCGTTCGATGTAGAAGGCTGGCTTGCCGGCAAGATTGCCGAGCGTTTCATTCGGGCGGAATCTGCGGCGTTTGTGAATGGCGACGGGATCGACAAGCCGAAGGGCTTTTTGCTGCCGACCAAAGTTGCGAACTCATCCTGGACCTGGGGCAATATCGGCTATGTGCCAACGGGGGCGGCGGCGGATTTTGCGGCTGTTAACGCAGTCGATTGCATTGTGAACCTGGTCTATTCGCTGGCCGCTGATTACCGCGCCAATGCGACGTTCGTGATGAATTCGAAAACTGCAGGTGCTGTGCGCAAGATGAAGGATGCCGATGGCCGCTTTATGTGGTCGGACGGTCTGGCGCTGGCGGAACCTGCACGTTTGATGGGCTATCCGGTGCTGGTTTGTGAAGACATGCCGGACATTGCGGCCGACGCCTATGCGATTGCGTTTGGCGATTTCGCGGCGGGTTACACGATTGCGGAACGCCCTGATGTGCGGGTGCTGCGCGACCCCTTCTCGGCCAAGCCACACGTTCTGTTCTATGCGCTGAAGCGTGTTGGCGGTGATGTGAGCGATTATGCGGCGATCAAGCTGCTGAAAATCGCAGTGTCCTAAACGGCGCTGCGAGGCCCGCCGCGCCTGACGGGGTGGCGGGTGATGGGCGCGCGCCGGCCAATGCCGCGCCGACTAGCTGCTCCCCCTCCGCCCGAGCGGCGCGGGGCGCGCGTCCATGATCCATGGGAAAACCGGAGAGTTTACGATGATGTTGATCGAGCAGACCACAGTGCCAACGCTGGCCTTGCCGGTGGCGGCGCTGAAGACCCATCTGAGGCTTGGCACCGGGTTTGCCGACGATACCCTGCAAGACGGGTTGATTGAAAGCTATCTGCGTGCGGCGATGGCGGCGATTGAGGGCCGTATTGGCAAGGTGCTGATTGCGCGGCGGTTTTTGTGGACGATTGAGGATTGGCGGACCGGTAGTGAGCAGGCTTTGCCAGTGGCGCCAGTGACGGCGGTGGTATCGCTGACGCTGGTAGACGGCGCGGATGTGGCGGTGGTGATTGATCCGGCACGGTACAAGCTGGTGCAAGATACGCACCGGCCCAAGCTGGTGGCGACGGGATCGGCACTGCCGTTGGTGCCGATGGCGGGGCGGGCCGAGGTGGTGTTTGACGCAGGGTTTGGGGCGAGTTGGGCGGCGGTGCCAGCCGATCTGGCGCAGGCGGTGCTGCTGTTGGCGGCGGAGTATTATGAGAACCGGCATGAGGCAGGGGTGCGCGATGGCGGGTTGCCGTTTGGCGTGGTGACGCTGATTGAACGCTGGCGCACGGTGCGGGTTCTGGGCGGGGGGACGGCATGAACGCAGTTCTGTTGAACCGGCCTTTAATTTTGGAAGGCGTAGTGCGGCTGGCCGATGGATCGGGCGGGTTCAGCGAAAGCTGGGCAACGCTGGGCACATTATGGGCCGAAGTGGTGCCAGGATCGGGGCGTGATGTGGCGGGGGAAGAGGCATTCTTTGCCACCGTGCCGTATCGAATTACAGTTCGGGGTGCAGTTCAGGGTGCGCCGTCACGACCCAAACCGGATCAGCGGTTTCGCGATAGCGCACGGGTGTTCGTGATTTTGGCTGTCACCGAGCGCGACCCCGAGGGCCGCTATCTGATGTGTTTTGCCCGCGAGGAGGTTCCGGCATGAGTTACGGTGTTGCAGCTGCCTTGCAGGCGGCGATTTACACTCGGCTGACAACTGCGGTGTCGCTGACCGGGGTTCCGGTTTATGATGCGGTGCCACCGGGAGCGGGGACCGGGACGTTCGTGTTGATCGGGCCAGAGGATGCGCTGGATCGATCTGACAAGTCTGGTGGCGGGGCGGAGCATCGTTTGCAAGTGTCGGTGATCAGCGATGCGACCGGGTTTCAGGCGGCAAAGTCCATTGCGGTGGCGGTGTCTGATGCGCTGGTGAATGCGCCAATGACGTTGGCGCGCGGGCATCTGGTGGGCCTGCACTTTATGCGGGCGGCGGCCAAGCGGATTGCCGACGGCGATGTGCGCCGGATTGATCTGACGTTCATGGCGCGGGTGCAAGACTAACACGGTCTTTTAAGTTCAATGGCCTGCGGGGAGTTCCTCGGGTGCCGCCCTTTCATATCGGAGACTTCTCATGGCTGTTCAAAGCGGCAAAGACCTGTTGATCAAGCTGGACCTGATCGGTGACGGGCAGTTTGTGACCATCGCTGGCTTGCGCGCCACGCGGATCAGTTTCAACGCGGAAACTGTGGATGTGACCAGTTTGGAAAGCATCGGCGGTTGGCGCGAATTGCTGGCGGGGGCGGGGGTGCGGTCGGCGTCCATCTCTGGTTCCGGTGTGTTTCGCGATGCCAATACCGACGAGCGGGCGCGGCAGATTTTCTTTGACGGCGAAGTGCCGCGGTTTCAGGTGATTATCCCGAGTTTTGGGGTGATTGAAGGCGCGTTTCAGATTGCCGCGATTGAATATGCGGGCAGTCATAACGGCGAGGCCACCTATGAGATGACGATGGCCTCAGCCGGGGCTTTGACCTTTACGGCGCTGTGATGAGCAATCCCTGGGCCGGTCAAGTGGCGGTCTGGCTGGATGGCCAGCGCCATTTGGCGAAGTTGACGTTGGGGGCGCTGGCCGAGTTGGAAGCAGCCCTTGAGGCGGGATCGCTGATTGATCTGGTCGAGCGGTTTGAAGGCGGGCGGATCAGCACACGCGATGTGCTGGCGCTGATTGTGGCAGGGTTGCGGGGTGGCGGCTGGAACGGATCAGCTGCCGATCTGCGCACAGTCGAGATTGGTGGCGGGCCGGTGGAAGCAGCGCGCGCGGCGGCGGAATTGCTGGCGCGGGCGTTCGCACTGCCGGGGGAAGCATGAGTCTGATCGATTGGGCGGGGCTGATGCGAGCGGGGTTGCAGGGGCTTGGTTTAAGTCCGGACGCGTTCTGGCGGCTATCGCCTATAGAGTTGCGGATCATGTTGGGGGCGGAAAATGCCGCCCCACCGTTGACGCGGGCGCGGTTGGCCGAATTGGCGGCGGCGTTTCCAGATACAAGAGAAAGACAGGGGCATGGCTGATATTGCGACACTTGAAGACCAGATTGCAGTGCTGGAGGCGTCACTGGAGGGCACTGCCGGGATGGTGGCGGCGTTTGATGGCGAGCTGGCACGGATGCGGGATACGTTGCTGTTCACCGGCAAGGAAGTGAACACGCTTTCCGCCGGGATTGGTGGCGGGCTGCGGCGGGCGTTTGATGGCCTGGTGTTTGATGGCGCGAAGCTGTCGGATGCGCTGAAATCGGTTGGGCAGACAATTGTCGACACGGTTTACGGCATTGCGATGAAGCCGGTGCAGAACGCGTTGGGCGGGCTGATTGCCAATGGGTTGAATGGGTTGCTGGGTGGTGCTGCGCCGTTTGCAAATGGTTCAGCGTTTAGTCAGGGCCGGGTGATGCCGTTTGCCCAAGGTGGCGTGGTGACCAGCCCGACCGGGTTTCCGATGCGGGGCGGGCGCGGGTTGATGGGCGAGGCGGGGCCAGAGGCGATTATGCCACTGGCACGGGGCCCGGACGGGCGTTTGGGCGTGCAAGCGGGCGGTGGTGGTGGCCGTGCAGTGACTGTGGTGATGAACATTTCCACCCCCGATGTGCAGGGATTTCAGCGCAGCCAAGGGCAGATTGCAGCACAGGCATCGCGCGCATTGTCGCGCGGACAACGGAACAGGTAAGGGCGGATTATGGAGTTTCATGATGTTCGGTTTCCGGCCAATCTTTCGTTTGGCTCGGTCGGTGGGCCTGAACGGCGCACCGAAATTGTGACGCTGGCCAATGGGTTTGAGGAACGCAATTCGCCATGGGCACATGCGCGACGCCGCTATGACGCGGGGGTTGGGTTGCGGTCTTTGGATGACGTGGAGGCGTTGATTGCGTTCTTTGAAGCGCGGCGCGGGCAGTTGGCCGGGTTTCGCTGGAAAGACTGGGCGGATTTCAAGTCTTGCGTGGCGTCGGGGACGGTGGGGCACGAGGATCAGTTGATAGCAGTTGGGGATGGCGTCACGGCGGTTTTTACGATGACGAAAACCTATCGGTCGGGGCAGCAGACCTATGTGCGTCCGATTGTGAAACCAGTGATCGGCACGGTGCGCGTGGCGGTGGCGGGCGATCCGAAGGTGGACAGTCTGGAATATACGGTGGACGGCGCAACCGGGCTGATCAGCTTTGCAGTGCCGCCAGCGATTGGTGTGCAAGTGACGGCCGGGTTTGAGTTTGATGTGCCGGTGCGGTTTGACACCGACCGCATTCAGACATCAGTGCAGTCGTTTCAGGCGGGTGAAGTGCCGAATGTGCCGGTTGTGGAGGTTCGGGTTTGACGGCGGGCGCGGAGGGGCTTTATGCGCATCTGGCCACCGGGGCCACGACGGTTTGTCGGGCTTGGGCCGTGGTGCGCCGGGATGGCACGGTTTACGGGTTTACCGACCATGACCGCGATTTGTCGTTTGAGGGCGTGGCGTTTCTGGCAAGCTCCGGCCTGACCGCGCGGGCGTTGCAGCAGACCACTGGCCTGTCGGTAGACAATACCGAGGCGATCGGGGCGTTGACGGCGGCGTCAGTCACCGAGGCGGATTTGTTGGCGGGGCGGTTTGATGGCGCGGAAGTGCGGGCCTGGATCGTCAACTGGGCCGATGTGGATCAGCGTGTCTTGCAGTTTCGCGGCAGTTTTGGCGAGGTATCGCGGGCCGGTGGTGCGTTTCAGGCAGAGCTGCGTGGGCTGACCGAAAGCCTGAACCAACCGCAGGGACTGGCGTATCAGCGCAGTTGTTCGGCGGTTTTGGGGGATGGGTCGTGTCGGTTTGATCTGACGCAGCCGGGGTATTTTGCCGAGCGCGCTGTTGAAGAGGTGATTGATCAGCGGATTTTCAGGTTTGCCAGTTTTGTTGGGTTTGATGACCGTTGGTTTGAACGCGGGCGGCTGGTTGGAGTGACAGGCGTGGCCGCTGGTCTGGTTGGCGTGGTGAAGAATGACCGGATTGTCGGGGCCGGGCGCGAGATAGAACTGTGGCAATCGCTGGGGTCGGATTTGGTTGCAGGTGATGTGATCCGCATTGAAGCGGGCTGTGATAAGCGAGCCGAGACGTGCCGGGTGAAATTTGCCAATTTCCTGAACTTTCGCGGGTTTCCGCATATTCCGGGTGAGGATTGGTTGACTTCTTACCCGGTGTCATCGCGGGCCAATCAAGGGCGCAGTTTGTTGCCCAATTCTGGCGGGTCGTTCAGATGATGCCGGAACAGGCGGTTGTGGCCGAGGCGCGGCGCTGGATCGGCACGCCGTATGTGCATCAGGCGGCGGTGCTGGGGGCAGGGACGGATTGTCTGGGGCTTTTGCGCGGCGTCTGGTGTGCGGTTTGTGGGCCGGAGCCGGAAACGGTGCCTGCCTATACGCAGGATTGGTCCGAGCCTGGAAATAACGAAGAACTGTGGCAAGCGGCGCGGCGTTGGCTGATCGAGGTGCCGGGGTGCGATGTGGCCCCCGGCGATGTGCTGCTGTTTCGGATGCGAACGGGGGCGGTTGCCAAGCATCTGGGCATTGTGTCGCGCGTTGGGCCGGAGGCCAGCTTCATCCACGCCTATACCGGGCATGGGGTGATTGAGAGCCCGCTTTCGGCGCCTTGGTTGCGCCGGGTGGCGGCAAAATTTGAATTTCCTACGGGAGTGCGGTGAATGGCCACGATTCTGCTTTCAGCGGCTGGGGCGGCGCTTGGTGCCGGCTTTGGCGGTACGGTACTTGGCCTGTCAGGTGCGGTTATCGGGCGGGCCATTGGTGCCACGCTTGGCCGGGTGATCGACCAGCGTTTGATGGGGGCGGGGTCGGAAGCCGTCGAAGTCGGGCGGATTGATCGCTTTCGCCTGATGGGGGCAAGCGAAGGGTCCGCCGTGCCGCAGCTGTGGGGCCGGATGCGGGTGGCGGGGCAGGTGATCTGGGCCACGGAATTTCAGGAAAACACACGGCGGACCGGGGGTAAGGGGGCACCAAAGCCCAAGACCACGACATATTCCTACTCTGTCAGCATTGCGGTGGCTTTGTGTGAGGGGGAGATCACGCGGGTGGGCCGGGTATGGGCCGATGGGCTGGAAGTGGCGCCGGAGTCGTTGAACCTGCGTGTCTATACCGGGTCTGAAACCCAACTTCCCGACCCCAAGATTTCGGCTGTCGAAGGTGCGGGCAGGGCGCCATCGTATCGCGGCATTGCTTACGTGGTGATCGAGGATCTGGAGCTGTCGGCCTATGGCAACCGGGTGCCGCAGTTTACCTTCGAAGTGGTGCGCCCCGCCCAAGGCGCGTTTGCCGATGATGTGATTGATCTGCCGCGCGCTGTGCGGGCTGTGGCATTGATACCCGGAACTGGTGAATATGCGCTGGCAACGACGGCGGTGCATTACAACGAAGGGCTGGGGAAGAACCGTTCCGCCAACGTCAATTCGGCCAGTGGCAAGACCGACTTCACAAGCTCGCTGGATCAGCTGCGCGATGAACTGCCGAACTGTGGGTCAGTATCGCTGGTAGTGTCTTGGTTCGGCGATGATCTGCGTTGCGGCGTCTGCAAGGTGCAGCCGAAGGTCGAGCAATCGACCTATGACGGCGTTGGTATGCCGTGGAACGTTTCCGGAGTTTCGCGGGCGCTGGCAGTTCAGGTGCCACGGATTGACGACAAATCTGTGTATGGTGGGTCGCCGACTGACCGGTCAGTGATCGAAGCGATTCAGGCGATCAGGTCGGGCGGGCAGGAGGTGATGTTCTATCCGTTCATATTGATGGATCAGCTTGCATATAATGGTTTGCCAGACCCGGCATCCGATGCCTTTGACCAACCGGTTTTGCCATGGCGTGGCCGGATCACGCTGGCCAAAGCGCCGGGGCAGGCGGGATCGACCGACCGATCTGCGGCCGCGGCGGCTGAAGTAACGGCGTTCTTTGGCAGTGCACAGCCCGCGCATTTTTCGATCGTGTCAGGTGCAGTGCATTATTCCGGGCCGGTCGAATGGAAATATCGCCGCTTCGTGCTGCACTATGCCAAGTTATGCGCGCTGGCCGGCGGTGTGGATGCGTTTTGCATCGGGTCTGAAATGCGCGGTATGACGCAAATTCGCGGTGCGGCGGACAGCTTTCCCGCCGTGCAGGCGCTGCGGCAGTTGGCGGCAGATGTGCGGGGCATTCTGGGGCCATCAACCAAAATCAGCTATGCGTCGGACTGGACCGAATACTTTGGCTATCAAACCGGCGGCGATGTGTATTTTCACCTCGATCCGTTGTGGGCCGACCCTAACATCGACTTCATCGGTATCGACAATTACATGCCAGCGTCGGATTGGCGTGACGGAGAAGACCATGCGGACGCAAGTGAAGGTGCTATTCATCGGTTAAGCTACCTCAAGGCCAATATTGCCGGTGGCGAGGGGTTTGATTGGTACTATGACAGCCCCGAAGGGGCGGCAGCACAGGTTCGATTGCCGATCACTGATGGCGCTTATGGCGAGGCATGGGTGTTTCGCTACAAAGACCTGAAAGGCTGGTGGTCGAACCTGCACCATGATCGGACAGCTGGCGTTCGCGCGGCAGTGCCGACCGCTTGGGTGCCGGGATCGAAGCCAATAAGATTTACCGAGTATGGTTGTGCTGCCGTCGATAAGGGCAGCAATCAACCGAACCGGTTTATTGATGTAAAGTCATCAGAATCCGGTTTGCCAGCGTTTTCCAACGGTCGCCGTGACGACCTGATTCAGATGCAATACCTGCGCGCGCAGGCCGATTACTGGGCGGATAGCACGAATAACCCCGTCTCGTCGCTGTATTCCGGGCCGATGCTGGATATGGATCATGCGCACGTATGGACTTGGGACGCGCGGCCATTCCCCGAATTTCCCGGCAACCCGTTGTGGAGCGACGGCGCAAATTACGCGCGGGGCCATTGGTTGAATGGCCGGGTTTCGACTCAGGCTTTGGCATCCGTTGTGGCCGAGATTTGCGAGCGGTCTGCTGTCAGCAGCTTTGATGTTTCCGAGGTGTTTGGTCTGGTGCGCGGCTATGCGCAAGCCGATGTCGGATCAGCCCGCGCGGCGTTGCAGCCGCTGATGCTGGCCTATGGCTTTGAGGCAGTGGAGCGGGACGGGACATTGCGTTTCAAAATGCGGGACGGGCAACTGACGGCAGTTCTGGATCGCGCGCTGTTGGCGCAATCAACCGAGCTTGACGGCACGGTTGAAACGGTCCGCGCGCCAGAGGCGGAGATGGCGGGCAAGATCAGACTTGGCTTTATCGAAAGCGAAGGCAGCTACGAGGTGCGCCAGACGGAAGCGATGTTCCCCGACGATACTAGCCTGACCGTCTCGCAAACCGATATGGGCTTGGTTCTGACGGCTGGCGAGGCGCGATCAATCGCCGAGCGTTGGCTGACCGAAGCACGCGTGGCCCGTGATACGGCGCGGTTTGCCTTGCCGAAGTCGGCGCTGCTGCTGGGTGCTGGCGATGTAGTGGCACTGGAGGGCAAGCGTTACCGCATTGACCGTGTGGAGCAAACTGACGCGCAACTGATCGAGGCCGTTCGGGTTGAGGCAGGGATTTACCAGCCAAGTGATGGCACCGATGAACGGGTGATCCCGCGGGGGTTTACAGCGCCGGTGCCGGTGTTTCCGGTTTTTCTGGATCTGCCATTGCTGAATGGCGATGAGGTCGCCCACGCACCGCATGTGGCCGTGACCGCCGATCCTTGGCCGGGATCAGTGGCGGTGTGGAGTGCGGCTGCGGATGCCGGTTACGAACTGAACCGCCTGCTTGCCGCCCCGTCTGTTATGGGCACGACCGAAACTGTTCTGGCGGCTGCCCCGCCCGGTCTGTGGGATAGGGGTCCGGCCCTGCGCGTGAAAATCGTTGGTGGGACGTTGAGTTCAG
This sequence comes from uncultured Alphaproteobacteria bacterium, assembly GCA_963708425.1. Lineage (GTDB taxonomy): Bacteria > Pseudomonadota > Alphaproteobacteria > Rhodobacterales > Rhodobacteraceae > JACMNW01. Next base: position 409,921 of record OY970206.1, on the reverse strand, counting down.
CCGACGAATTAGCCGTGCTGAACGGCGCAAACGCTATTGCCATTGGTGACGGCAGTCCGGCACGCTGGGAGATATTGCAGTTCGCCGAGGCGGTTCTGGTCGCACCTTCGACCTACGATCTAAACCTGCGGCTGCGCGGCCAGCAGGGCACCGATGGAATTATGCCGGTACAATGGCCGGTCGGCAGTACGGTCGTTTTGCTGGATCAGGCACCGCAGCAGATCGACCTCGCGCTCTCGGCGCGCGGTCTGGCGCGCTATTACCGCATTGGTGCTGCGGGTCGAGGCTACGATGACCCGGCCGTGGTTCTCAAAATCGAAGCGTTTGATGGTATCGGATTGCGCCCCTATCCGGTTGCCCATTTGGCGGCCGTCGAAGACCCGTCCGGTGACCTGAGCGTTTCATGGATCAGGCGCACGCGCATTGATGGTGGCAACTGGCAATCGCCCGAGGTGCCATTAGGGGAAAACGCGGAAAGCTACGTCGTGCGCGTGCTGCAAGCCGACATCGTCCTGCGCGAGGAAACGGTTGCAGTGCCGACGTGGATTTACCCGTCGGCAGCACTGGCCAGCGATGGTATCATCGGCGCATATCGCATTGATGTAGCACAGGTATCTGATCGCTTTGGTGCCGGACCGTTCCGCAGTCTTCAGGTTTCGGCGTAGCACCTGAATGCGGACAATCCTGCATGGTGACATCATTGCAGCGGCACGCGCGCTTTTGGCCGTGCCGCTTGATGCCCGCGTGGGTTTGCTGGAGACGATGATCCGGCAAGCCGACGCGGCCCATCATTTTCACAAGCGCCTAGCAAAGCCGCACCCCGTTTGGGGCAATGGCAGCCTGATGGTCCGCGCAAATTTTGAACCTCAGATTGCCGAGCCTTTCGCATCTGACATCGACTATCTGCAGACGCTGCAATTGGTGATTGCCGCGATCATCTGCCGTCGGAACGTGGCTATTCCGCCCCGCAAATCACCACTCCGATAATAGCCGCGCTACCCTGTGCAGCCCTCGTTCCAGATCAACACTTTTGCCACCACCAACACCAAGCCGAATGTGCTGTGGTTGATCATAGGCTGACCCTGGCAGCAGGAACGTCCGATACGGCTCCGCCAGCAATCGCCGCGCAAACTCATCGGACTCGATGCCGTCCGGCAGGCGCGCCAGGCCGATCAATCCCGCCTCTGGTTTCACCCACGAAAGACTGGTTTCCTGCCCGACAAATTGGTCCAATCGCGCCAGATTTGTCTGCGCCTCGCGTCGTGCACGCGCCAATGCCGCCGTCAACCGTTCCGGCCGCAGCGCGATTTCCGCGATAACTTCCCCCAATATGTTCATGATTTCACTGGAATTTTCGCGTAATATCAGCGCGTCCATGATCAACCCAGCATCGCGACAAATCATCCACCCTGTCCGCAGCCCCTGCAGCCCCAACGCTTTGGAAACGCTGCCTGTGGTTATCCCACGCGCGTAAAGTCCCGCAACGCTTGGTGCCCTCGGCCCAGCCCACTCAAGCCCGGCATAAACCTCATCCACAATCAGCCATGCCCCAACGCAGTCGGCAATCCGCACCACTTCGGCCAGATCATCCGCCGTCATCAATTGCCCAGTTGGGTTATTAGGATTCGACAGGAAAATCAGCTTGGTCCGCCCCGTCACCGCTCGTTTCAGCACGTCCAGCGGCAAACGCCAGCCATCTGCCTCGGATCGCTGCACCACCGTCAATTCTGCCCCAATCGCCTTGGCCAATACCGCAGCCTGCGGCCATCCGGGCGTTTCGGTGACGATTTGATCGCCCGCCTGCACCAGCTGCCGAATGGCCAGATAGTTCGCCTCGGCCGCCCCTGCCGTAATCAACACATCATCAGGCTGACAAATCCCGGCCAACCGCGCCTGCGCCAAAACCCGGGCCCGCAACGCAGGCAGGCCGCGAAATGACGCTTGATTCCAATCCAGCGATAGGTTCGGGTCCAGATCACTCAGAAACTCCCCCAAAGTGGGCGAACTCGACAGTGAAAATCCGACAATCGCCTCGGGTGACGCGCTCGTGGTTTCCAGCAAGTATTGAAAGAGGCTGTGGATCGTGACCTTCATCTAAGCTACGCCTGTTTTGGGTGGCAGGGGGGTGGTAATGCAAACTGGTGGGCAATCGGGTAACTACCTGAAGGGCAAACCCGTCAGCCTGATGGTTCTGGATTACGGCTTGTTCAAAGTCCATGCCAATGGCCGCATCATCGGTATTTGCGGCTTTCTGATCCGCACCGATCACGATGAAACTGTGCTGATCGACACTGGTTTTCCAAAACACTACGCCGATGATCCGCAAGCCGCCTCGGGCCAAGATGGCTTGGGGTCATTCGGCGAGGTCTTGGAACTGACCCACACCAACCTGCCCGCCGCCCAACTGGCGCTTGCAGGGTTGGCCTTAACCGATGTCGATCTGCTGATCCTCACCCACAGCCACATTGACCATGTTGGCGGCATTGCAGACTTTCCGGGTGTGCCGATCCTGTTGGCCAAGGCGGAACGCGCCTTGGACCGACCGCTTTATTTCGGCAAACGCCAACCGATGACTTGGCCCGATAGAACCTATCTGACCATCGACGGCGATTGCGAAATTGGCCCCGGCTTTCAAGCCATCCTTGCCCCCGGTCACGCCCCCGGCCAACTGGCGTTCATGGTCGATCTGCCGCAAACCGGCCCCGTCTTGCTGACGTCAGACGCCATTTCCCGCCCCGCCGAAGTGGACGAGCAGTTTGATACCGCACCTGACCCCGCGACTGCCTGCGCCAGCGCCGCCAGGCTGCTGGCTTTGGCCGCCGAACGCGATGCTTTCATCATTTACGGCCATTCGCCAGATCAATGGCCTCTGCTGAAAAAAGCTCCAGACGCATACACTTAGCGCACGTCACGCCCTTGATTGAGGATGATGACATTGCCTGAACTGACATCCCCCGCAGTTGATATCAAAAAGCTGACCCAAGCCGCAATTTCCGCAGGCTGCATCGCCCGGCCATGCGGCATTTGCGCAATCGCACGGGCCAGCACATCCGCTGTCAGCACCTTGAACAGCGGCGTTTCCGTCATCGCCGGGGCCAGCGAATTTACCGCAATCTTTTGGGTGGCGTAGCGGCGCGCAAGGTCTTTCGTCAACGTATCCAACGCGGCCTTGCTGGCCCGGTAATGCGGCGGATCAAACACATCAAAGTTATACGCGCCATTCGACGATATGTTGACGATCTTGCGTACGCCGTCGCGCCCCATCATCAGTGGAATTGCCGCCTGACAACAATGAAACCCCGACGAAAAATTTACCGCCATTTGCAGATCCAGCTCGTCTGCCGGGATGTTTGGGAAATCCGACATGAAGCAGGTGCCAGCATTGTTCACCAAGGCATCTATGCCGCCAAACTGTTGCCCGACGCGGGCAAACGCCGCCGCAATCGCCGCGGGTTTCGTCAGATCAACCGGCAGCGCGGTAAAGCCATCCGCGGCCATTTCCTCCAACGCGCCCGCATCAATATCAACCCCCACCACATGCAGCCCATCCGCCATCAACTTGGCCGATATCGCGCGCCCAAGCCCACCAGCAGCACCCGTCACAACTGCAATTCTCATGAACACCCCCCCCGCTTCCCCCCCTCACCATGGCATTCAAAACCCGGATATCAAGCCATTCCTGTGGCTGATTTAAGTGCCTCAATCCGCAGGCGTTACAGTCTTGCTGCGCAAATCATATGCACAGGGGGTGTACAGGGGGTGTACTGCTGTCAGACATCGGAAATACCAGAAATCAGCAGCTTTTCGTCCGGCCTTGTCACCGCCGTTCAAGCATCGGGCCAGACTCTAATCCGCCAGTGTCACGGCTATCCCTGCCTCCGCCAGCATATCTTCGATGTCTGTTGGGGGCGGGGCATCGGTTACAAGCCGGTGAAACGCCTGCGGATCAGCAATCCGAATGGGGGCTGCACGGCCAAATTTGCTGGCATCTGCGGCAATAATTGCCTCATCCGCGCAAGCAATAATGGTGCGCGAAAACTCGGCTTCCGGCAGATCTTGCAACAAAAATCCCGCCTTCGCATCTACCGCCGCAACTGACAGAATGGCATGCCGCACCCGAAACTGGCGCACAAACGCCCGCGCCTCGGCCCCGAAGGCCCCGCCATCATGTGGGCGCAACTCGCCCCCTGCCATGAACACCCGGTTGCCATTTTGCCCGGCAAGCGCCTGCGCCACTGGCAGCGAATTGGTCACCACCAGCAGATCATGCTTTTGCCGCAGCGCTTGCGCCACATAGGCCGTGGTCGATCCGACATCCAGGAAAAGCGACGCCCCATCGCCGATCAACCCGGCAACCGCTTCGCCAATCCGGCGCTTGATGGTTTGGTTTTGCACGAACCGCTGGGCAAAAGATGGTTCCAGCCCCCAGTTCTTCAGCGAGACCCCACCGTGAACTTTCGTCACTAACCCCTGATGTTCCAGCGTGGCAGCAGTGCGGCGAATCGTCTCTTGGGTAACACTCAGCCGCGACGCGATCTCCTGGATGCGGGCGTGGCCTGTTTCGTTCAGAATATCCAGAATTTCGCGGGCGCGTTGGCTCATTTTTTAGGCAGTCTTTTGGCTGATTTGTGGGATAATTTGTGTAATGTGATATATTAATTGTCTGAATCAAATATAAAGCAATAGCAATCAACATAAAGCCACAAAATATTTTGACAGACCCCGGTATTGCGAGTCATACTCTAATCAACGCGAAGTTGATCAGGTCAGGTTGGCAAAGCGCAAAGGTTCCTGATTTTAGGTTTCTCGGCGGCAATGAAAACAGGCAAAGACGGGCTGATTTTTTTGGTGATGGCTTTGGCTGTTTCTAACGGTTGGGGGTACGGAATTAAACACGGATGGCATAGTTGGCGTCGGTCTGGGGGCGTCGCAAAAAATTGGATGACGCAGTGAAGGGCGGGTTGGACCAGCACAGTTGGTTTGCCTGCCTAGCGGGCGGGCCAAGTGATTTGGTCCGCCTGTGTTTTGTTGTGTGTGCAGCCGACAAGCCGTCAGCATGACGCCAGCAGATCGGATCAAGGCTCTGCCGATCTGGCAAGGACCGGCGCAAATAACCCCATTGGACGGCGGCATCACCAACCGGAACTTTCTGGTGCAAGATGCCGTGCGTAAGGCCGTGGTCCGTATCGGTACCGATATTCCGGTGCATCAGATCATGCGCTTTAACGAACTTGCCGCAACTCAAGCGGCCCATGCCGCCGGTGTATCGCCTGCCGTGATCCATCACGAGCAAGGTCTATTGGTGATCGAATTCATCGAAGGGCGAACCTTATCGGCAAGTGATTTCGCCGACGACAGAATGCTGGACCAAGCCATCGCCTTGCTGGCCCGCGCGCACCGCGATATTCCCACGTATCTGCGCGGCCCGGCTTTGGTGTTTTGGGTCTTTCACGTGATCCGCGATTATGCCGCAACGTTGCGCGAAGCCGACAGCCCGCATCTGCCAAAACTAGCATCCTTACTTGATCAAGCCGCAGTACTCGAAGCCGCTGTTGGCCCGATCGATCTGGTTTTCGGCCATAACGATCTGCTGCCCGCGAACTTTCTGCATGATGGCAACCGCCTTTGGCTGATCGACTGGGATTATGCTGGTTTCAACTCGCCCTTGTTCGATTTGGGTGGTTTGGCCGCCAACAACGCCCTCGCCCAAGCCCAGGAAACCCGCATGTTGGAACGTTATTTTGACCGCCCCATAACCCCCGCACTTTGGCATAGCTACCGCGCCATGAAAGCCGCTTCGGCTCTGCGGGAAGCATTGTGGAGCATGGTTTCCGAACTGCACTCCACCTTGGATTTTGACTATGCCGCCTATACGCGCGGCAATCTTGCCACCTACGCTACCGCGTTCGAAGCGTTTGAGACGCACTAAGGAATTGCTATGACGGATCTGCCCAGCACCGCCCGCGCCGTCATTATTGGCGGTGGTATCATCGGCTGCTCGACCGCCTATCACATGGGTAAACTTGGTTGGACTGACACGGTTCTGCTGGAGCGTAAGAAGCTGACCGCTGGCACCACGTTTCATGCGGCGGGTTTGGTCGGGCAATTAAGAACGTCCGCCAACATAACGCAATTGCTGGGATATTCGGTTGATCTCTACAAGCGGCTAGAGGCTGAAACCGGCCTGCAAACGGGCTGGAAGATGAATGGTGGGCTGCGCCTTGCCTGCAACCAGGAGCGCTGGACTGAAGTGAAACGCCAAGCCACCACCGCGCATTCCTTCGGACTGGAAATGCATCTGCTAACCCCGCGCGAGGCGCAAGATCTGTGGCCGCTGATGACCATCGACGATCTGGTCGGTGCCGCCTATCTGCCGACGGATGGCCAAGCCAACCCGTCTGACATCACTCAAAGCCTTGCCCGCGGTGCGCGCATGTCCGGCGTGAAAATCTTCGAAGATACGCCAGTGACGCGGATCATTATCGAGGATGGCCGCGTGCGGGGCGTGCAAACCCCATCAGGCACCATTGAATGCGAAAAGGTCGTGCTCTGCGCCGGTCAATGGACCCGCAGTCTTGCGGCAACGGTGGGGGTCAATGTGCCGCTGATCTCTGTCGAGCATCAGTATATGGTGACCGAGGCTATTCCCGGTGTCACTTCGAACTTGCCCACTCTGCGCGACCCTGATCGGCTGACCTATTGGAAGGAAGAGGTTGGCGGTCTGGTCTGGGGCGGCTATGAGCCGAACCCGAAACCTTGGGCGCAAGATGGCATTCCGGAAGGCTTTCATTTCGAACTGCTGACCTCGGACTACGATCACTACGGCCAGTTCATGGAAAACGCGATTGCCCGCGTGCCAGCCTTGGCAAATGCCGGTGTCAAACAACTGATCAACGGCCCCGAAAGCTTTACGCCCGATGGCAATTTCATCTTGGGTGAAGCCCCCGAGCAGCAGGGCATTTTCGTCGGGGCTGGGTTCAACGCCTTTGGCATTGCATCGGGTGGTGGGGCGGGCATGGCCTTGGCTGAATGGGTGGTGAAAGGCGAGGCACCCTATGATCTGTGGCCCGTCGACATTCGCCGCTTTGGCCGCGCACACCGGTCCACCGACTGGGTCCGCGCCCGCACGCTCGAGGCTTATGGCAAGCACTACACCATCGCCTGGCCCTCCGAGGAAATGCAATCGGCACGCCCCACCCACCGCTCGCCACTGTACGCTCATCTGGCGGCGGCAGGTGCTTGTTTTGGTGAAAAGTTGGGATGGGAACGCCCGAACTGGTTCGCCGATCTGGCGGCTGGCGAAGTGGCAAAGGATCGCTATTCCTATCAACGCCCCGGCTGGTGGGGCGCGGTGCGGCGCGAACATTTGGCCTGTCGCGCGGCGGCTGTGCTGATCGACCAGACATCGTTTGCCAAATTCACCCTGAAGGGCCCCGATGCGGCAAAGGTGCTAACTTGGATCGCGGCCGGCAATGTCGACCGAGCCGTCGGATCGCTAACCTATACCCAAATGCTGAACACACGCGGCGGGATCGAGGCGGATGTAACCGTCGCTCGCATCGGCCAAGATGAGTTTTACATCGTCACTGGCACTGGCTTTGCCACCCATGATTTCAACTGGATCGAACGCAATCTGCCCAAGTGGGCTAGCTGCAAACTGACTGATGTCACGTCCGGCTCGTCGGTCCTGTCGCTGATGGGCCCCGAAGCACGGCATATCCTGTCGCGCATCTGCCCGGATGACCTGACCAACGCAGGCTTCCCCTTCGGCACTGCCCAGCAGATTTCCGTGGCAAACTGCCCGGTGTTAGCCCTGCGCGTCACCTATGTGGGCGAGCTTGGCTGGGAGCTGCACATGCCAACTGACGTGGCTGTCACGGTCTATCAGGCGCTGATGGCGGCCGGGGCCGACCTTGGCCTTGTCAATGCAGGTTACCGCGCAATCGAAACCCTGCGGCTGGAAAAAGGCTACCGCGCATGGGGCGCCGATATCGGCCCCGACCATACGCCAGTCGAGGCAGGGCTGGCATGGGCCTGCAAGATCAAATCCGGGTTGCCGTTTCAAGGGCGCGACGCAGTGGCTGCCCAACTGGCCAACGGCGTCAAAAAACGCATGGCCGGTTTCAGCGTGGCCGACCCGTCGGTGATCCTGCTAGGCCGCGAGACGATCTACCGGAACGGCGAACGTGTGGGCTGGCTGTCGTCAGGTGGTTACGGCCATTCCGTCGGTCTGCCGATCGGTTACGGTTATATCCGCCACAAGGGCGGTGTGACCGAAGATTTCATGACATCAGGTACTTACGAACTGGAAGTGGCGTCAACTCGCGTGCCTGCCAAGCTGCATCTGGCCCCGCTTTGCGATCCGACCAATGCCCGGATAAAGGCCTGATCCCAGCGCCTCACGTTACCCCTGCAACACAATCGCATCGCGCGCTGACAAGCTGATCTCGACCACCGCCCCGATTGCCGGTGGCGGTGTATCCGCCCGGTTAAATGTATCCAGCGATACCCGCGTGCCCGCAATAGTGGCGCGCAGGCGGATCACCGAACCCAGAAAATGCACCTCTTCCACTGTAGCCGGCAGCACCACTTCACGCCCTTCTGCCCGGCCCAATTGCAGCGCCTCGGGCCGCAAGGCAATCGCCAGCGTCGCCCCTTTAGCCACGGCCAACCCGCCCTCTGGCAACGTCATGGGCACACCCGCAAGGCTGACTTCACCCTTTTCGGCATTTTCCACCCGCGTCTCGAACGTGTTCAACGTGCCGACGAAATTCGCCACGAACCGCGTCTTTGGCCGGTTGTAAATGTCAAACGGCGCACCAACTTGTTCGGCGATCCCGCCATTCATCACCACAATCCGGTCCGACATCGACATCGCCTCTTCCTGATCATGCGTGACGAAAATGGTGGTGATACCAAGCGTCCGCTGAATCTCGCGGATCTCAGTCCGCAGGCTGACTCGAATTTTCGCATCCAGCGCCGACAGCGGTTCATCCAGCAGCAGAACACGCGGCTGCACGGCCAAGGCGCGGGCCAACGCAACGCGCTGCTGCTGACCACCCGACAACTGAAACGGAAACCGCGCCCCCAAATCTGACAGCCCGATCAGCCGCAGCATTTCGGCAACGCGGGCATCACTTTCCGCCCGCGCCACACCCTTCACCTTCAAGCCAAAGCCCACATTCTGCGCCACCGTCAGGTTCGGAAACAGCGCATAGGCCTGAAACACCATGCCGATGTTGCGCTGGTTGGGCCGCAGGTCGACCACATCCTGCCCATCGATGCTGATCGACCCCATCGACGGCGTCTCAAACCCCGCCACCATGCGCAGCACCGTGGTTTTGCCGCATCCCGATGGCCCCAGCAGCGATACAAACTCGCCTTGGTCAATCGCCAGACTGAAATCCTTGACCACCCGGTTTGCACCGAACGATTTCTCCAAATGCGAAATATCAAGGAATGCCATCAGCGTTTCGCTCTTTCGTGTTTGGAAAATCGGGTAACAAGCTGGATCAAGCCCATGCAGGCCCAGGTAATGGCAAACGCAATCACCGCCAAAGCCGGGGGTTCATAGGCCCGGTTTGCCCCAAGAATTTGCATATAAGGGCCAAAGGCGGGCCGGTCCAAAAGCGCCGCCATGGTAAATTCACCAATCACGATGGCAAAGGTTAGAAACGCCCCCGACAGCACAGCAACCAGCACATTCGGCAAAATAACCCGCGCCAGAATAGTGATCCAGCCCGCCCCAAGCGATTGTGCTGCTTCGGTCAGCGTGCCGACATCAATCGTCCGCAACCCGGTATCGACAGACCGGTACATGTAGGGCAGGGCCAGCGTCGCATAGCCCATCATCAGCAAGATGTTGGTGCCGGTTGCCGATCCGGTCAGCGGCAACCAGCTTGAGGTGTTGTAAAGCCGGATATAGCCGAACACGATCACAATGGCCGGAATGACCAACGGCAGCAGGGTGATAAACTCGATATACGGCCTGGCGCGCGGCAGCTTCAGGCGCACCCAATAGGCGGTGGGCACCACCAGAAAAACCCCGAACACAATAGTCGCCAACGCCATTAGCACCGAATAGCTGAAGGTCTGCTGAAACTGCGGGTCGCTCAATACCTTGGCATAGGCATCAAAACTGTAGACCCCGCGCCGCATCTTCAACGAAAACTCGGTCATCCCCACCAACGGCAGGATGAAATACATCAGCCCGAAAATCAGTGCGACCCACGAAAACAGCCGGTTCATTTCAACCACCGTTCAGACCGTGCCCGCAGCGTGATGTACACCAAATTCGCGATCCCGGTCAGTACGATCATGCCAAAAGCCAGCGCATAGCCAAGGTTCGGGTTGCCCAGCACATCCCCCCTGATCTGCGCAAACAGCTTGATCGGCACGATGTTCAATTGCGGCCCGGTCAGGGCATAGGCCGTGGCCACCGCTCCAAACGAATTGGCAAACAGCAACGCAAACGTGCCCAGAAGGGCGGGGAACAAAATCGGCAAGGCGACCAGCCGCCAATACTGCGCGCCGGTCGCCCCCAATATCGCCGCCGCCTCGCGCCATTCGCGCTTGAGACCATCCAGCGCCGGGGTGATGATCAGGATCATCAGCGGTATCTGGAAAAACAGATAGGTCACAACCAGACCCCAAAAACTAAGCAGGTTGAACCCCATGGCGCGCAGATTGATGCCAAACTCGGTTTTCAAGTACAGCGTGATCAACCCCGCCGGGCCAAGCGTCGCGATAAACGCAAACGCCAGCGGCACGCCCGCAAAATTCGATGCCACGCCCGAAAATGTCAGCAAGGGATTGCGGATCCATTTCGGCAAACCACCCAACACCACCCCCGCCGCCATGCCAAAGCCGACAAGGCAGCCAAGTGCCGCCGAAATCACCGACAACTTGATCGAAATCCAATAGGCCGAAAGGATCGACGGCGTGTTCAGGTCAGCGATGTTTTGCAAGGTAAAGCCGCCGTCTGGCGTCTGAAACGCGCCCACCACGATTTTCGTCGTCGGCAGGATCAGAAACAGCAATGTGAAGATCAGAAACGGCAACAGGCCCAGCCAGTGCAGGGGCAATCGGAACCCGCGCCGTGCAGGCGGCGCGCCGCTGTCGGTGCTCGGACTAGGTGGCGGCATCGTGGTCTTTCCCCCGTCGCGAATTGCTCAAGGCTCTGCTGGCCCCGTTGGCAAAGGTTGCCCGCCCCGGCGCTATGCTTGGGGCGGGCAATACGATCAGATTATTCCGCGACGTTGGCGCCTACGGTGGCATCCCAACCTTCGACGACAGCAACCTTGTTCGCGTCAACTTCTTCCAGTGTGGGGAAATAGGCCGCTTCATAGGATGCTGCTGGTGGCAGCGCGTCGATCAGCTCTTTCGGCACTTTGCCCGCAGCAACCATGGCGTTGAAGCGCGCCGGGTGGCAGTAGCCCTTCAGCCAGCCAAGTTGGCCTTCGTCTGAATAAAGGTATTCCATCCATAGTTTGGCGGCATTCGGGTGCGGCGCATAGGCAGAAATTGCCTGCACATAAACACCGGCCTGAGTGCCGGTTGCCGGAACCACCACTTCAACCGGCGGGTTGCCTGCCAGCGTGTCGCGTGCCGCAAGCGCGTTATAATCCCACATCACGACGATCGCAGTCGTCCCTTGCGCCAGCGTGCCTGCCTTGCCGATGACCGGAACAAAGTTACCCGCCTTGTTCATTTCGGCAAAGTATTCAAGGCCCGCTTTGCCTGCAGCGTCACCAGCAGCACCACCTTTGCCAAGGCCCGCCGCATGCACCGCAAGAATGGCTTGGTTCGATGCGCGCGGATCACCGGCAAGTGCCACTTGGCCCGCATATTCCGGCTTCAACAGATCGGCCCAATCGGCGGGGGTGTTGGCAACCAGGTCTTTGTTCACCAGGAACGACATCACGCCGTAATAGTCGCCGTACCAGTGCCCTTCAGGGTCTTTGATGCTGCCCGGAATCTCGTCCCACGTGGACACTTTGTAAGGCTGGGTCAGCCCCTCGGCTTTCGATGATGGGCCAAACGACAGACCAACGTCGATAACATCAGGCGCTTGCGGGCCAGTGTTGTCTTTGTTCGCCTTGATTGCTTCAATCTCATCCGCCGAGCCTGCATCGGGGTTCAGCTCGTTCACGGTAATTTCCGGATACTTGGCTTTGAAGCCGTCAATTACGGCACCGTAGCCGCACCAGTCATGTGGCAGCGCGATGGTGGTCAATTGACCTTCGGCCTTTGCCGCGGCCTCCAGTTCGGCCATGTGCGCATCCGCCAAAGCGACGTTCGCCGTCAGCGTTGCCACAAGGCTGACCGAAGCGGCCAATGTGTGTTTGAGTGTCATGTAGTGTCTCCCGGTTGAAAAAGTGTTCGCATTGCCCCCGCCAAACAATCGTAGCGCCTTAATGTCGGCTTGGCCGCGCGAGGGAGCGGCTTTATGACAGTCAGCTAACGACCGGGCGCGGATTCTTGCAACCCCGTCTAGTGATGCTTTGTAACAATTTGTTCGTCGTTCGTCGTCGCTGAAACGATCTTCAGGCCGGCGATACGTCCAAAAACTGCCTTAAAACAAAGCATTACATCCTTGGGTTGATCTGGACGTCCCAAATTGCCGGTGTTCGCACCGCGTTTGCAACAAGGGTGCTTGTGACGAATCGGAGATGGGCTTTACCATCTGGTCAAAGAAATCTGCACGAACAACAGGGGGATAAACGATGACAGGACTTGGAATGTTCCGCGTTACCCGGCGCGGCCTGCTGCAAGGTGGCGGCGCGCTTGCCTTGGGTGCCGGCTTGATGCCCGGGCGCACCGTTGCGCAAGACCCGTTGAAGGTGGCGGGCATCTACACAGTGCCGGTCGAACAGCAATGGGTCAGCCGCATCCACCAGGCAGCCGAGGCTGCAAAAGCGGCGGGCGTCGTCGACTACACCTATACCGAAAATGTCGCCAACACAGATTATTCCCGGGTCATGCGGGAATACGCGGAAAGCGGCGTCAAGCTGATCGTGGGTGAGATTTTTGGTGCCGAAGACGAAGCCCGCGAGGTTTGCGCCGAATACCCCGACGTGGCGTTCCTGATGGGATCAAGCTTCATGCCCGATGATGCGCTGCCGAATTTGGCGGTGTTCGACAACTACATCCAAGACGCGGCCTACCTCAGTGGCATCATCGCCGGGGCGATGACCAAGGGCAACATCGGCATGGTCGGCGGCTTCCCGATCCCCGAGGTCAACCGCCTGATGAACGCGTTCATGGCCGGTGCAAAGGAAATGAACGCCGGCATCAAGTTCCAGGTCAGCTTCATCGGATCATGGTTTGACCCACCCAAAGCCAAAGAAACCGCTGTCGCGATGATCGAAGGCGGGGCCGATCTGCTATATGCCGAACGCTTTGGCGTATCTGACGCTGCCAAGGAAAAAGGCGTGCTGGCCATCGGCAACGTCATCAATACGCAAGCCGATTACCCCGACACCGTCGTCGCCTCTGCCCTGTGGCATTTCGAGCCAACCTTCAACAAAGCCGTTGAAGCCGTGCTTGCCGGGGCCTTCAAAGCCGAAAACTATGGCATCTATTCCTACATGAAGGAAGGCGGGTCATCTCTCGCCCCGCTAGGCACCTTCGAGGGCAAAGTGCCCGAAGCCGCCATGGCCTTGGTTGCTGAACGCGAAGCCGCGATCAAGGCGGGCACGTTCTCGGTCACCATCGACGAGACGGAACCAAAATCGTCGTGATCAACGGCCAACCAAAGGCGCAGGATATCGTCCTGCGCCTTGATCAGATCACCAAGCGCTTCGGCGCGCTGGTTGCCAATGACGCCATCAGCCTCACTCTGCACCGGGGCGAGGTGGTGGCGCTATTGGGCGAAAATGGTGCTGGCAAAACCACGCTGATGAACATTCTCTTCGGCCATTACACCGCCGATCAAGGCAGTGTCGAAGTGTTCGGCAATGCCTTGCCCCCGGGCAATCCCAAAGCCGCCTTGGCCGCCGGGGTTGGCATGGTGCACCAGCATTTCACGCTGGCCGATAATCTCAGTGTGCTCGACAACATCTGTCTCGGCACCCGCAGCCTGTGGCGACTGGGGCAGGGGCGCACCGCCGCCCGCGCGCGCATTGCCGCCCTCAGCCGGGATTTCGGCTTGGCCGTAAACCCCGACGCAATCGTCGGTCGGCTTACTGTCGGCCAACGCCAGCGTGTCGAAATTCTAAAAGCGCTGTACCGCGATGCCAAAATCCTGATCCTCGATGAACCCACCGCCGTGCTGACCCCACAAGAGGCCGACGCGTTGTTCGAAACCCTGCGCCGTGCCACTGGCATGGGCCTGTCGGTCCTGTTCATCAGCCACAAACTGCACGAAGTCATGGCCATTGCGTCGCGCTGCGTCGTGCTGCGGCACGGCCGCGTGGTGGCCGAGGTGGATACCAAGGCAACCGATCCCGCCAAGCTGGCAGAGCGGATGGTCGGCGGGCATGTGCCGCAGCCACAAATCGCCCCACGTCTTGCCGGGCCAGTACGCCTGCGGCTGGATACAGTCAGCACCAGATCAATTGGCGCTGCCCCCGGCCTGCGGGCCATCACCCTTGATCTTTGCGCCAGGCAGATCGTCGGTCTGGCAGGCGTGTCGGGCAACGGGCAGGCCGCCTTGGCCGACGTCATCTCGGGTCTGGCAAAACCAACCTCCGGCTCGATGCGGATCGACGGCCACAGCATTACCCCGTGGACGCCCCGTAATGCCGTGCAGGCTGGCATCGCGCGCATCCCCGAAGATCGGCACAAAACCGGCACCATCGCCGATTTCACCCTGACCGAAAATGCCGTGCTGGAAGGCTACGGCGAGCAACCCTACAGCCGCAAGGGCTGGATGAACTGGCGGGCCGCCGCCGGATTTGCCGCCTCTATCATCCGTTCTTACGACGTGCGCTGCCCCGGCCCGCAAACCCGCATCCGCCTGCTGTCCGGCGGCAATATGCAAAAGCTGATTCTGGGCCGCGTGCTGGAACCGGGGCCGTCGATCATTCTGGCCAACCAACCCGTGCGTGGCCTGGATGTGGGTGCGATTGCCTATGTGCATGGCCAACTGATCAAAGCCCGCGATACCGGGGCAGCGGTGCTGTTGATTTCCGAAGATTTGGATGAAATCATGCGATTGGCGGACGTAATTCATGTCATCTCTGAAGGCCGTTTGTCACCCCCGTTCGCTCGCGGCTCAATGACCGCCCCCGAATTAGGCATCTGGATGGCTGGTCACGGGTTCAAGGCCACGCGCGATGCGGCTTGAAAGCATCGCGAACCCAAGCTTGACCCGCCAGATAGGTTTTCCGGCCTTTGCACTGGCAGCAACCATCCTGACAGCCTCCCTTTTGGCACTGGTGGCAGGTGCAAACCCGTTCGCCACGCTGGGATTGATCCTGAAAGGCGCTGTCGGATCAAAATTCGCGCTGCTGGAAACCCTGAACCGCGCCACCCCGTTGATCTTTACCGGGCTATCCGTTGCCGTCGCCTTCCGCGCCAAACTGTGGAACATCGGCGCCGAAGCACAGCTTTACGCCGGCGCAATCGTTACCGTTCTGCTGGGCACAGGCTTGCTGCCCGCCCCCTTCGCGCTGCCCGCAATGGCGCTTGCCGCCATCCTCGCCGGGGCTTTGGTTCTGCTTGGCCCCGCCATCCTGAAGCTGCGCCTTGGCGTCGATGAAGTTGTCACCACCCTGATGATCAACTTCATCATGGCCCTGTTCTTGTCATACCTGCTGGAAGGCCCGATGAAAGACCCCGCCGGGATGGGTTGGCCAAAATCCGTCGCCCTGATCAAAGAGGCCCGGTTGCCGCGCATTGTCGAAGGCTTGCGCCTGCATTGGGGCTTCGCCTTGGCGTTAATCTCGGCACTGCTGGTTTGGGTAATCCAAACCCGCACCACACTGGGGTTTGAAATGCGGGCCGTCGGCCAAAACCCTGCTGCCGCGCGCTTTGCCGGAATGCCAGTAAATGCTGTGCTGATGAAAACCGCCCTGCTGTCGGGCGGGTTGGCGGCTTTGGCCGGGTTTTCCGAGGTCGCAGGTCTAAAGGGTCACCTCAGCCTCGATCTGTCACCGGGCTTTGGCTACACCGGCATCATCGTGGCAATGTTGGCACTGCTGCACCCGCTTGGCGTCATTGTTTCGGCGCTATTTGTCGCCGGCATCTTCGTCGGATCGGATTCAATGAGCCGCGCCGCCGATGTGCCAACCTACATCGCCGACATGCTTCTGGCTTTTGCGTTGCTTTACATGGTGTTGGCCATCCTTCTGACCAAGTTTCGCATGGTGCGCGGATGACCGCTTTAACTCCCCCAGCGTCACAGCCAGTTGCCAATGCGGCGTCTCCGGCGGGGATATTGTCGAACAGAAAAAGCGGGGGCGCACGATGGATCTGATCGACATCCTGCTTAGCGCCAGCTTCTGGGCCGCTGCCGTACGCATCGCGTCCCCCCTGATCTTCGCCACCATGGGCGAGTTGATCTGCGAACGCGCCGGGGTTCTGAACCTTGGCATCGAGGGCATCATGGTGATCGGCGCATTCACTGGCTGGATGGCGGTTTACCAAGGCTTGCCCCTATGGGGTGGGGTCGGCGTTGCAATGCTGGCAGGTATGCTGTTCGGCCTGCTTCACGCCACCTTGACCGTGCCGTTTGGCCTTAGCCAGCATGTCGTGGGGCTTGGGGTTACACTGCTGGCCACATCAACCAGTTCCTTCGCCTACCGCCTGATCCTGCCCGAAGTCACCAGCCCACCCAAAATCGCCCCCTTCCTGCCGCTGGAAATCCCCCTTCTGTCGAACATTCCCCTCCTCGGCCCGGCGCTGTTTTCGCAAACCGCCCTCACCTACGCCGCCTTCGCCGTAGCAGCCCTCACCGCCTGGGTCTTGCTGCGCACCCCACTTGGCCTCGCCCTTCGCGCCGCTGGCGAAAACCCCGCTGCGGTTGAGGCGCAAGGCCTGTCCGTAACCGGCCTCCGCATGGGTGCTGTAATCATAGGCTCCGGCCTGATGGCCGTTGGCGGCAGTTTCCTGACGCTATCCGCCTTCTCCAGCTTTTTCTTCGAAATGGTCAACGGTCGCGGCTGGATCTGCGTCGCATTGGTGGTATTCGGCGCATGGCAGCCCGGCAAGGCCGTACTAGGCGCCCTGCTGTTCGCCGCCTTTGACGCACTTCAGGTGCGACTGCAGCAAACTCCACTTGGCGCAAACCTGCCGTATCAGTTGTTCCTGATGGCCCCCTATGTGCTATCCATCCTTGCGCTGATCTTGATGTCACGCCGGGCCGAGGTGCCCGCCGCCCTCATGGTGCCTTACAACAAAGGGGAACGCTGATGTTCGATCTGCTTGTCAAAGGCGGCATCTTGCCCGATGGCACAGTCGCCGATATCGGCATCACCGGCGCGCGGATCGCAGCGGTTGGCAAGCTGGATGCCCAAGCGGGCAGGGTGATCGACGCCACCGGCGATCTGGTCGCGCCCCCCTTCGTCGACCCGCATTTCCACATGGACGCCACTCTGTCTTACGGCAAACCAAGGCTGAACACCTCTGGCACCTTGCTGGAAGGCATCGCGCTTTGGGGCGAATTGCGCGATATCGCCACTGTCGACGACATGGTTACCCGCGCCATCACCTACTGCGATTGGGCGGCCTCCATGGGCCTTCTGGCCATCCGCACCCATGTCGATACCACCCCCGACCACCTGCGCGGTGTCGAAGCGATGCTGGAGGTGAAACGCATCATCGCCCCCTATATCGACCTGCAACTCGTCGCCTTCCCGCAAGACGGGCTCTATCGGTCGGGCACCGGTCGCGCCAACGTCATCCGCGCGCTGGATATGGGTGTCGATGTCGTCGGCGGTATCCCGCATTTCGAACGCACGATGGAAGACGGCGCTACTTCTGTCCGCGACATGGCGCGGATGGCTGCCGAACGCGGCCTGATGCTGGATCTGCACTGCGATGAAACCGATGATCCCCATAGCCGCCACGTCGAAACCCTCGCCGCCGAGGTTACCCGGCACGGTTTAGGCAACAGGGCGGCAGGCAGCCACCTGACCTCGATGCATTCGATGGACAATTACTATGTCTCAAAACTGCTGCCGCTCATCGCCGAATCCGGTATGACGGCCATCCCCAACCCATTGATCAACATCACCATTCAGGGGCGGCACGACACCTATCCCAAACGCCGTGGCCTGACCCGCGTCAAAGAAATGCAAGCCATGGGCATCACTGTCGGCTGGGGTCAGGATTGCGTGCTGGACCCGTGGTATTCGCTTGGCACCGCTGACATGCTGGATGTCGCCTTCATGGGCCTGCATGTGGCACAGATGACCCATCCCGCAGAAATGGCGCGTTGTTTCGACATGGTGACCACGCAAAACGCCGCCATCATGAACCTTGCGGGCTATGGCCTGAAAGTCGGTGATCAGGCATCACTTGTGGTGCTGGATGCCAGCAACCCGGTAGAGGCGTTGCGACTGCGGCCCGATCGTTTGGCAGTGATTTCCAAAGGCAAAGTCATCGTGGAGCGTGCCCGCAATGATGCCAAGCTAGATCTCCCCGGCAGACCCACATCGGTGAACCGTCGCCATATCCCCTAACCATCAAACCGCGTCGCCCCCCGGCGCCGTGCGTCCACCGGCTGTGTCAAAATCGCCGCCTGATGCGCCCGCTGATCACAATTCGCGCGCGGGCAAATCCGGCAGTTGATGCCAATCGGTGTCATCCGCGCCGTCGTTACAGTAAACGCCTCAGCATAGCCAATATCGGCGGCATGTTCGATCGTGCAGCCCATCGCCACTGCCAGCCGGTTGTCTTGCGCGTGGCGCTCAAATGTCGGGCGGTCCACAGTGCGCGAAAACACGAAATACTGGCTCGCGTCCGGCATCTCAACAAACTGCGGCACAATCCGCCCCGGGGTACGAAAAGACGTGTGAACGTCCAGCCGCGGGCACGCGCCACCGTGTTCGGCCAAATGAAACCCCGTTGCATTGAAGCGCTTGGAAACGTTGCCGCCCTTATCAATGCGCAAAAAGAAGAACGGCACCCCCTGCGCCCCTTCACGCTGCAATGTCGTCGCGCGGTGGCACGCCTGCTCAAAACTGACGCCAAACCGGGTCGCCAGATGATCAAGGTCGTACTTCGTCGCCCGCGCTTCAGCCAGAAAATCGCCGTATGGCATCAACACGGCAGCGGCAAAGTAATTTGCCAGTTCCACCCTTAGCCGCGCCGTGCCCCTAGGTTCGATGATGCCGGACCCCGCGATCAGATCATCCAGCAACCCGCGCTGTTCCAACAGGCCAATCATATGCACCAGTTGGAACGTGCGGTTGGTGTGATCCAGCGCTTCCGACAACATAATTTCGCGCCGCGCTTCGTCATATTGGCGCAAGGCCCCGGGCAAATCAGCCACCCGCACCAGCCGCACTTTAATACCCAACTGGCTTTGCAAGCGCTGCTTTAACCGTGCGTAAACCTCATCCCTCTCCACGCCATTCGGCCCCCAAAAGCCCTCCGCCGCCTGTTCCAACTCGTTAAAATGATTGCGGTTTCGACGGAAATAGTTGTGAACGACTGCTTCGGGTGACGTTGCAAGCACTGACCCCGCACCTTCGGCCAAACTTAGCAACTGATCGGTTGCTGCCACATAGGCGCGGTGCAGCCGCAAGAATGCACTCGCCAACCCCGGACTGTGCACCACCGCTGCCCGCAAATCCTGCAAATCTGGCCGCTCCGCGCCAAAGATCGGGTCTTGCACCGACCCCCGCAGATCGGCCAATTGCGTGGCACCAGCATCATCCGCAATGTCGCGCCAATCAACGCCGTAAGCATCGAACAACCGCAGCATCACGGCCACGGAAACCGATCTTTGGTTATTTTCCAGCAAGTTGACATAAGCCGACGATATGCCAAGCGCCCGCGCCATGGCACTCTGCGTCTCGCCCCGCTCCAGCCGCAGACGGCGCAGATGGGGGCCAATAAAGGTTTTCTGCATACAGCCGCACACATTACTAGTTTCGTTGTGTTTACAGTATTACAATAAATCAATTCTGTAAAATCTCGCATTTACAGCATAACCCGGTTTCATTTTGCACATCGCATCAAGTTTGCCATCACCGCCAGGAGGCTATCGCGGAAGGGCTCAGATGAAAACCGGAACCAACTTTCTGATCATCCCTTGCCCGACGAACATTCCGGATGCCGTCCGCCAAGACAGGAACGTGCGGATGCAAAACATGCATGCGCCAGACGTCGGTTGTCTGAGGCTTGAGTTGGGCGCGGCGTCGCCGCGCAAAGCTACTTCGCGACGGGCCGAGCCTCTCCAGAAAGTAATCAAATCGCTGCGCGGTGTATGCACGGATGTCATACGCAAGGTGTACGGGAAACATACATGAGCCACGCGCTATATCCGCTTCGCCGACAGCGCCTGCAAAGGTCGGAATTGGCCGTGCCATCATCGAACCCGTCGATGATCGACGAGGCAGCAGACGGCCCCGCCGACTACGTTTTTCTTGATCTGGAAGACGCTGTTGCCCCGCCCGAAAAATGGCCGGCAACGTGTTGGTGCAAGCCGACGCCATCGCCGCAAAATCAACCAGGGGGTAGCTATGGATATCCATGAATATCAGGCAAAAGACATCCTTTCGCGCTTCGGAGTGCCCGTTCCCCGCGGCGGTTTAGCCTACAGCCCCGAACAAGCCGGCTACCGCGCCCGCGAACTTGGCGGCTCTGCTTGGGTGGTCAAAGCGCAGATCCATTCCGGCGGCAGGGGTGCCGCTGGCGGGGTCAAATTATGCCGGTCAGCCGACGAAGTACATTCCTTCGCGGCCACTTTGTTTGGTAAACAACTGGTCACCAAACAAACCGACGCCAATGGCAAAGGCGTCTACCGTGTCTGGGTTGAAGGCGCGTCAGACATCGCCCAGGAAATGTATCTTGGCCTTGTTTTGGACCGTAAATCCGAACGCATCATGATCGTAGCTTCCGCCCACGGCGGGATGGAGATCGAGGATCTGGCCGAAAACGATCAGAATTCCTTGCGACGCATGACGATTGACCCCGCCGTTGGGCTGTCGGAATTCCAAGCCCGCGAGCTGGCGTTTCAGCTAGGTCTTAAGGGCGGCCAGATCGCCCAAATGGTCACTATCCTGCGCGCCTGCTACCGCGCTTACCGCGATCTGGATGCGGTGATGGTCGAGATCAATCCGCTGGTTATCACCGGTACCGGTGATCTGGTGGCGCTGGATGCGAAGATGAGCTTTGATACTAACGCCTTGTTCCGCCGACCAGAAATAGCGGAACTGCGCGACCGCAGCCAGGAAGACCCGCGCGAAAGCACGGCGGGCGATCACGGCCTGGCCTATGTTGGTCTTGATGGCGACATCGGCTGCATCATCAATGGTGCGGGTCTGGCGATGGCGACGATGGACATGATCAAACTTGCCGGTGGCGAGCCCGCGAATTTCCTTGATATCGGCGGCGGCGCCAGCCCTGAACGCGTGGTGCGGGCGTTTCGGACCGTGCTAAGCGATGCCAATGTGCAGGTGATCCTTGTCAACATCTTCGCCGGCATCAACCGCTGCGATTGGGTCGCCCAAGGCGTGGTGCAAGCTTACAAAGAGGTGGGCCTGACCATCCCGGTAGTGGTGCGCCTTGCAGGCACCAATGTGGATGAGGGGAATGAGATCATCCGCACCTCTGGCTTGCCGCTGATCACCGCGGAAACACTCGCCGAGGCAGCAGAAAAATCCGTTGCCGCCCGCAATCAAGCTGCAGCATAGGGGGCACGATATGGCAATTCTGATCACCAAAAACACTAAGGTCATCGTGCAAGGCATGTCGGGCCGTATTGGCGCATTTCACGCCGCTGACATGATCAAGTACGGCACCAATGTCGTCGGTGGCGTGACCCCCGGCAAAGGTGGCGAGTGGCATCTTGACCGCCCCTTGTTCAACACCGTCCGCGAAGCAGTCGAGGCGACCGGGGCCGAGGCCAGCCTGGTGTTCGTGCCGCCGCCCTTTGCCGCCGACGCTATCATGGAAGCCGCCGATGCTGGCATAAAAACAGCCGTTTGCGTGACAGACGGCATCCCAAGCCAGGACATGATGAAGGTCAAGCGCTTCCTGATGCGCTACCCTGCTGACCGCAAAATGCGCCTGGTGGGGCCGAACTGCGCAGGCGTTATTAGTCCCGGTCAAGGGTTTATGGGCATCATGCCACCCCATATCTACATGGCCGGGCGCGTTGGTATTGTGGGTCGTTCGGGCACACTTGGATATGAGGCCGCCAGCCAGATGAAGGCGCTTGGCATTGGCGTTTCGACCTCCGTCGGCATCGGCGGTGACCCGATTAACGGCTCGTCGTTCAAGGATATTCTGCGATTGTTTCAAGACGATCCCGAGACCGACGCAGTGATGATGATCGGCGAAATCGGAGGCCCGCAAGAGGCCGAAGCCGCCGCTTGGGCCAGTACCAATATGACCAAACCGGTGGTGGCCTACATCGCAGGCTTGTCCGCCCCCAAAGGTCGCAAAATGGGCCATGCGGGCGCGATTATTTCGGCATTCGGTGAAAGCGCACAGGAAAAGGTGGAAATCCTCGCCGCCGCCGGTATTACCGTAGCGCCAAACCCGTCTTCCATGGGCAAAACCATGGAAGGGGTCCTGTCAAAGCGCGCAGCCGCCTGAAACCAAGAAAAAAGCCGCCCAGAGGGGCGGCTTTTTTCTGCTATCGCAAATCTTTGGCTCCGGCGGTAGGGATCGAACCTACGACCAATTGATTAACAGTCAACTGCTCTACCGCTGAGCTACGCCGGAACACTTGGGCCGTATAACAAGCTGATCTAGGGGCGTAAAGGGGCATTGCACAGAATTTGTGGCAGGTGGGTCAGGCCAGTGTAAAGATCGCGTCTGGTTGGGGAAATGGGTCGGCGCGGATCAGGTTTCGGCTTTCAAGATCAATAAGATGCGCGAAGACGTTGCGGCGCGCCGCCTGCACCAGTGGTGCATCAAGGTCGGGGTAAACGATGCTGGTCAGTGTTGCGATATCCCTTGCCCCGTTGGCAACCGCTGCCATCAAAGCGGCCTCCCGAGCGCGGCGATGATGCAGCAGATCGGCAAGGCGCTGTGCCGGGCTGTGGATTGGTGCGCCATGGCCAGGCAGGAAGCTATCCCAGTGCAGTGTCTGCAGTTTTTTAAGTGACCTCATGTAGTCGGTCAGGTCGCCATCTGGTGGCGAAATCAACGAGGTTGACCAACCCATCACGTGATCGCCCGAAAACAGCACATCGCCGCTGGCAAAGCAAAGGTGATTGCCCATATGGCCCGGCGTGTGCACCGCTTTTAGCAGCCAAGTTTCGCCTTCAACATCATCACCATCTACTAGGTAAATGTCGGGATGAAACCCATGATCTACGCCTTCGCCACCGCCAATTGGCAAGTGGGTTGCATGCCGCTGCATCGTGGCAGACCGACCCGCCCCCGCTGATCCGAACCCATGGACGGCGGCACCTGTCGCGCGGGCCAAGCTGCCAGCAAGGCCAGAATGATCAAGATGCGCATGGGTCACGAAGATGTGGCTAACGCTTTCGCCCGGCGACAGGGCCGCAAGCAGCGCCGCCTGATGCGAGGCGATCGCAGGGCCTGGATCAATTACCGCAACCCGCCCAGAGCCGACGATGTAGGTATTGGTGCCATTTTGCGTCATTATCGACGGGTTTGGAGCGAGCACGCGGCGAATGCCCTGTGGTAAGACATAATCATCGTAACTTGAGGCCCTTTCGCTTGTCATCAACGATCTCTTCCCCCCGGCGCGTAGCACGGCTAGGCTGACCCCATGTTCAGGTCGCTGAAATATCTTATGCCACGGGGCCTTTATGGCCGGGCAGCCCTCATTCTGATCGTGCCTGTCGTCACGATCCAGCTTGTCGTGTCGGTCACGTTTATTCAACGCCATTTTGAGCGGGTGACCGAACAGATGACGCAAAGCGTGGCGCTGGAAGTGCAGTTGTTGCGCGACCGGTTGGATAATTCGGAAAATCTAGCCGAAGCGCAAACACAACTTAGTGCGCTGGCGCAGGCGCTCGATCTTGAGGTTGACCTGCCTGCACCGAAAACCACCCCTGGTGATACTAGGGAGTTTTTCGATTGGTCCGGTCGCGCCGTTATTGCGACGATCCGCGACCGCTTTCCCGATCTTGTATCAAGCGATCTGCCAAGCCGACCACGGACAGCCCAATTTACGTTTGCCACCAAGTTTGGCCCCATGATGGTTACCGTTGATCGTACGCGCGTGTCGGCGTCGAACCCGCACCAGTTGTTGGTTTTGATGTTGGTTACGTCGGCGCTGATGACATTTATTGCCTTTCTTTTCATGCGCAATCAGCTGCGCCCGATCAAACAGCTCGGCAGTGCGGCAGCCGCCTTTGGCAAAGGGCAGCACGTGCCCTATCGTCCGCGTGGCGCGCTGGAAGTGCGGGCTGCAGGGGCGGCGTTTCTTGACATGCGCGGCCGGATAGAGCGCCAGATTGAACAACGAACCTTGATGCTTTCTGGCATCAGCCATGATTTGCGCAGCCCGCTGACGCGGCTAAAGCTTGGCCTTTCCTTGCTGCCGGAAGACGCCGATACTGGCGCTTTGCTGCAAGACGTCGGCGATATGGAACGTTTGGTGGATGAATTTCTGGCCTTCGTGCGCGGTGATGCCATGGAAACGCCCGAAGATACTGATCCGATGGCGCTGGCGCGCCGTGCCGTCGAGAACGCACAGCGGATGGGGCAGGCAGTCACGATCATCGGTCACGATGTGCCAGACCGTGTGCGGCTGCGGCCCGCGGCGGTGACCCGTGCCTTGGAAAACCTGATCGGCAACGCGGTGCGCTATGGCACTACAGCACAGGTATCCGTGGCACTGTCAGATCGATCTATTCGCTATGTCGTCGAAGATGATGGCCCCGGCATTCCAAAAGATCGGCGGGATGAGGCGATGCTACCCTTTGCACGGCTTGACGGCGCGCGTGACCCCAATCGCGGTGGCGGCGTTGGTCTTGGCCTGTCAATTGCAGCGGATATCGCCCGCAGCCATGGTGGGACGCTTCGCCTTGGTGAAAGCGAAGCGTTGCACGGTTTGAAAGTGGAACTGGTGTTGGCGCGCTAGCTTACTTGCTTTCGCCCATCACAAGGATCCAGTGCAGCTTGTTGTCTGGTGCAGAAGACAACGCAATGCCTAGGCCGACTTCTTTGACGCCACGCATCAAAATATTCGCTTTATGCTTAGGTGAATGCATCCACCATTGCACGGCAGACGACCCTGACCGAAAGCCGCGACCGGTGTTTTCGGCCGCTGATCGATAGCGATAGCCAACACGCTTCAACCTATGTTGCAGCCTTGACCCGTCCGACGACACGTGGGAAATTTCGTGCCGACCTGCGTTATCACAGGCATGCCCCTGGGCAGCTTTGTCCAAAGTACGCGAAAACTTCAGCGGCCGCAGCCCATGTGCCGCACGCTCCGCGTTTACAGATTTCAACGCTTCCGCCTGCATCGCTTCGGATGCTTCAGGAATTGAACAGGCTTGACCGATGGTCGGCACAAACATCATTGATGCAATCAGCAGGGCAGCGGCGGTAAGGGTTGGCTTGCGCATGTTCGGCTCCGGGTGAAGGTGGACTTGGGGTCGAATCTCCATCAAATCTGGCCGAAACTGTGGCCGTTGAAAGGCCAGAACCGGTTCGTGCGGCGGAAACGCGCTTCCACAACCAAAAGGAGAGTCTGCGTGTTTCGATTCTGAAGACAAACAGGCTGGGTGTAATACATTGTTTCCTAATTCTGATGATTGAATGCACGCCAAGATTGCGGCGTGGGCGCTGCATGTGCGGAATACCGCTCATGATTCGGGAACGGTCCAATCCGCGCGCTGGCCGCAAGTGCATGACAACGAATGCGTGAACCCGGTGACATGCTGTTGCGCGGCGGGGCCAGATCGTTCAGGCAGAATAAGTACGAAGTCGGAGATGCAAAATGTTGGACGGCATCATGCGCCGCGCACTTGACCCCAGCCTGAACCAGGCAGGACAGGCTTTGGTGAGCCGTGGGTTCCGGGCAAATCAAGTAACACTGATCGGGCTCGGTCTGGGGCTGGTGTCCGCGGTCCTCATCGCGGTCGGGGCATCGTGCTGGCTTGCGTTGTTACCGCTATTGGCCAGCCGCATTGCAGATGGTCTGGATGGCGCGGTGGCGCGGGCGTCACAGATCACTGATTTCGGCGGATATCTGGACATTGTCTGCGATTTTATCTTTTATGGCGTCATACCCTTGGCCTTCGTGTTGCGCGACCCGTCGGCAAACGGAATTGCTGGAGCGTTCTTGCTGACATCGTTCTATGTGAACGGCGCAAGTTTTCTGTCTTTCGCTATTTTGGCGGCAAAGCGCGGGATGCAGACCCAGACGCGCGGCGTAAAGTCGCTTTACTTTACCGCCGGTCTTTTGGAAGGTACGGAAACCATAGCGTTTTTTGTGCTGATCTGCATTTGGCCGGGTGCGTTCGTCCCGCTTGCGTGGGTATTCGGGGCATTGTGCTTTGTGACCGCAGTTTCACGCATGGCGCTTGCATGGCGTGTTTTTGGCGCTGATATAGGCTAGTGCAGTCGGCAGGTTCCCGGATACAAAATGTCCCGCCACTACAACTGTCGTGAAATGCCAAGATGGCAATACCGTCAAACTGCGTCCCAGCCCTTGAAGCCCCCGGCGCAGGTCACTAAGACTCTGGCAAGTATATATCGATAAGCAATCCCAGCAGATCAGAGGCAGGCGACCATGCGCGATCCCGTAGACCACTATATGAACACCCTCGTCCCCATGGTGGTTGAACAAACCAGCCGGGGCGAACGCGCATACGACATCTTCAGCCGCATGCTGAAGGAGCGCATCATTTTCCTTGGCGGCCCAGTGCATGACGGCATGTCATCGCTAATCTGTGCGCAGCTGCTGTTCCTTGAGGCGGAAAATCCGTCGAAAGAAATCTCAATGTACATCAATAGCCCTGGTGGCGTGGTTACCAGCGGGTTGTCAATTTATGACACCATGCAATACATCAAGCCCAAAGTCTCGACGCTAGTGATCGGCCAAGCTGCGTCGATGGGTTCGCTTTTGCTGACTGCGGGGCATCCCGGAATGCGCTTCTCGCTGCCAAACAGCCGCGTGATGGTTCACCAACCATCGGGAGGCTATCAGGGGCAAGCGACGGATATCATGATCCACGCGCGCGAAACCGAAAAGCTGAAGCGCCGCTTGAATGAGATCTACGTACGACATACCGGCAAAGACTACGAAACCGTCGAAGCCGCACTAGAACGGGATAACTTCATGTCCGCTGAAGACGCCAAAGAGTGGGGTCTGATTGACGAGATCCTGGAAAACCGCGGCAAAGCCGAAGATGTCGCTAAGTAAACTGATCACAGCTTCGCGTGCATCCGCGCGCGAGGCAATTTGACATTGTGGAGCGGCGGGCCTTGGCCTAAGCTTCACTCAAGGGGCGATTGGCGCGTGCTGGTTTGTGCGGGTCGGCGGACTGCAGAGGATAACGATGGCTAACAATTCTGGCAGCGACAGCAAGAACACCCTATATTGTTCGTTCTGCGGCAAAAGCCAGCATGAGGTTCGTAAGTTGATCGCGGGTCCAACCGTCTTCATTTGCGACGAATGCGTAGAGCTTTGCATGGACATCATCCGTGAGGAAACTAAGACCACAGGTCTTAAATCCTCGGACGGCGTGCCCACACCGCGCGAAATTTGCAATGTGCTGGATGACTATGTCATCGGCCAGATTCACGCCAAGCGCGTGCTGTCTGTGGCCGTGCATAACCATTACAAACGGTTGAACCATTCATCGAAGACCGATATCGAACTGTCGAAGTCCAATATTCTGCTGATTGGCCCAACCGGCTGTGGCAAGACGCTGTTGGCGCAAACGCTGGCGCGCATTCTGGATGTGCCCTTCACCATGGCCGATGCCACCACACTGACCGAAGCGGGCTATGTCGGCGAAGATGTCGAAAACATCATTCTGAAATTGCTGCAGGCGTCGGAATACAACGTTGAACGCGCACAGCGCGGCATCGTCTATATTGACGAGGTCGACAAAATCACCCGCAAGTCTGACAATCCGTCGATCACCCGCGATGTGTCGGGTGAAGGCGTGCAGCAGGCGCTCTTGAAGATCATGGAAGGCACCGTCGCTTCGGTGCCACCGCAAGGTGGGCGCAAGCATCCGCAGCAGGAATTTCTGCAAGTCGACACTACCAATATCCTGTTCATCTGTGGCGGCGCTTTTGCCGGCTTGGAAAAGATTATTTCGCACCGCAACAAAGGCTCCGCTATCGGCTTTGGGGCTGATGTGAAGGGCCCGGAAGAACGTGGCGTGGGCGAGTTGTTCAAGGAACTGGAACCCGAAGATCTGCTGAAATTCGGGCTGATCCCCGAATTCGTCGGCCGCCTGCCAGTCATCGCCACGCTGACTGATCTGGATGAAGAGGCGTTGGTCACCATCCTGACCGAGCCGAAAAACGCGCTGGTCAAGCAATACCAGCGGCTGTTTGAAATCGAAGGTACAAAGCTGACCTTCACGCCGGATGCATTGATTGCGATTGCCAAGCGCGCCATCAAACGCAAAACCGGCGCGCGGGGCCTGCGGTCGATCATGGAGGATATCCTGCTGGACACCATGTTCGAACTGCCCGGCCTTGAGAACGTCGAAGAGGTCGTCGTCAAGGAAGAGGCCGTGAACAACGGTGCCAAACCGCTGCTGGTGCATGCCGAGCCGAAGAAGAAAGAGGCGGCGACGGCGGGGTGAAAAGTTGCGGGACGGGCTAAGTAGTCCTCCTGCAATATTTAAGTCTTTCGCACCAATGCCCGCCAACAGTGCTCGGTTCCCAGCTGCGAAGTGCACTGCCCTCTGGACCTCGCCCCCCCAATCAGCCATATCAAGGTCGAACATCCCTCGGAGGCCGCCTGCATGTATTTCCTCAAACGCCTGCTGACATGGTGGAATAGCCAAACGCTCGGCACCCAGTTGTTTACCTGGCGCAAGGGCACGCGGGTTGGCAGTGATGATCAGGGCAACATCTACTACCAAACCACGGGCGGAAAACGGCGCTGGGTGATCTATAACGGCGATATGGAAGCGTCTCGCGTGTCTCCAGATTGGCATGGTTGGCTACACTTCACCTGGAATGAACCGCCGACCAAGGCACCGCTGCAGCACAAAGCGTGGGAAAAGCCGCACCAGGAAAACTTGACCGGGTCGGATGCTGCCTATGTGCCGCCTGGGTCGATCCGCCGCGCGGAACCGATGGCGCGCAAGGATTATGAGGCATGGCAGCCGGAATAATGGCAGAGAACACGACCGAAGTATTGGCAGGTGCGGCTGTTTTGGCAGCAGCGATCGGGTTTGTAGCTTACGCGGCGCAAAGCACCGGATTTTCCGGCAATGATGACAGCTATGATCTGAAAGCAAGTTTTCGGTCAGTCGAAGGCATCACGCTAGGGTCTGATGTGCGTCTGGCCGGGGTCAAAGTTGGCACCATCACGTCGCTGGATCTTAACCCGACGACTTACTTTGCCGATGCAACTGTGTCGGTGAAGAACGATCTGGTTCTGCCCGACGACAGTGCAATCCTGATCTCGTCCGAAGGGCTGCTGGGTGGCAACTTCATCGAGCTTGTTCCCGGTGGGTCTGAAACCAATCTGGAACCGGGCGATGAAATCGAAGACACTCAAGGTTCCGTCAGCTTGATTTCACTATTGATGAAGTTCGTAAGCGGCGGATCGGACGAGCCAGCCCCGGCGACCGAATGAACTACGCGCTGATCCTGCCTTTCGTGTTTTTGCCTTCACTCGCTGTTGCGCAGGATGTGGCAACAGCCCCCGGTGGCACTGTACGCTGGCTCGACAAGATATCTGGCATTACCAAAGATGTTGAAATGACGGTCGGCGAAACGCAAACCCATGGCCGCCTGTCAATCACACTTGATGATTGCCGTTACCCGGTGAACGACCCTGCATCAAACGCTTTCGCGCACCTGACGATCAGCGACAGTCTGGAACAGCAACCGGTGTTCATGGGCTGGATGATAGCCACCAGCCCGGCCCTGTCGGCGATGGATCATGCGCGCTATGACGTTTGGGTGCTGCGCTGTAAAACGCCCGAAGCTGTCACCGAGTAACCCGGCGGATTAAAGGTGGCGCTGCTGTCCAACGCTTCCGTCAACTGCCGATGATACTCCGCGCGCGGTATCTCTATGGCACCCAGACTGCGTAAGTGTGGGGTCAGGAACTGCGTATCAAACAGTTGATATCCCCCGACAATCAGCCGGTGCATCAGATAGGCGAGTGCGATCTTGGACGCGTCCTTTTGCCGGGAAAACATGCTTTCGCCAAAGAACGCCGCACCAAGTGAAACTCCATAAACCCCACCAACCAGATCATCGTCGCGCCACACCTCCAACGAATGTGCAAAGCCCGCGTTATGGAGCGCCAGATAAAGCGCCTTTATTCGATCATTGATCCAAGTCTCGGACCGGTCCGCGCAGGCGGAAACGACTAAAGAGAACGCAGTGTCTGTTCGAATAGTGTAAGTATTCTTAGCAATTTCCCGCCCAAGGCGGCGGCTGATGTGGAAATCGTGCAGCGGAAAAATCCCACGCATTCGTGGATCAATCCAATGTATCACCGCATCGTCCCGCCCCTCGGCCATCGGGAAAATCCCTGCTGCATAGGCGCGCAGCAGGGTTTCTGGCGTAATTTCAAAGTGTGGTGGCACCCGCATCTACGGCACCCTCGATTTCGCTATCGGCCGATAGCAAGCTCAACCAAACTGTGCAGCCAACCACTTTTCCAGCCAGTGAATATTGTATTCACCATTCTGGATATCAGGCTCCGCCAGCAGTGCATGAAACAGCGGCACCGATGTGTCGATGCCATCAATGATCAACTCACCCAAAGCGCGGTGCAAACGGGCAAGCGCCTCGGGTCGATCTCGACCGTGCACGATCAGCTTACCGATCAAGCTGTCATAATACGGTGGTATCGAATAGCCGCCATAAAGCGCCGAATCCATCCGCACACCCAAACCGCCGGGCGCGTGGAACACCCGCACCTTGCCGGGGCAGGGTGCAAAGTTCGGCAGCTTTTCCGCGTTGATACGCACTTCGATGGCGTGGCCGTTAATCTCCAGCTCGTCTTGCGTGAAAGACATCGGGAGACCCGCCGCCACCCGGATCTGTTCTCGCACCAGATCAACGCCGAAAATCGCCTCGGTTACGGGATGTTCAACCTGCAACCGCGTGTTCATTTCGATGAAGAAGAACTCGCCATTCTCGTACAGAAACTCAATCGTGCCAGCGCCGATATAGTTGATCGTGGCAACCGCATCGGCACAAACCTTGCCAATTTTGGCCCGCAGGGCAGGCGTGATTGCTGGGCCGGGTGCCTCTTCAAACACTTTCTGGTGGCGGCGCTGCAAGGAACAATCGCGTTCCCCCAGATGAACAGCCTTGCCTTTGCCATCGCCAAACACCTGAATTTCGATGTGGCGCGGCGTTTGCAGATACTTCTCAATATAAACTTCGTCATTGCCAAACGCGGCTTTAGATTCCGACCGTGCTGTGCGAAAGGCAATCTCCAGCTCTTCGGCGTTTTGCGCCACCTTCATGCCGCGTCCGCCACCACCCGCCGTGGCCTTGATAATCACGGGAAAGCCGATTGCGGCAGCAACACCAATAGCTGACTCAAAATCCGCCACGCCGCCATCAGACCCCGGCACCACCGGAATCCCTAGCGCCTTGGCGGTTTCCTTGGCAGTAATCTTATCGCCCATGATGCGAATATGTTCCGCCGTTGGGCCGATAAAGGTGATGTCGTGGTCCTGCAGAGCCTGTGCAAAGGCCGCGTTTTCCGACAAGAAGCCATAGCCTGGATGAACGGCCTGCGCGCCAGTAATCTCACAAGCCGAAATGATCGCGGCCTTGGACAAATAGCTTTCAGACGATGGTGCTGGCCCAATGCACACGCTTTCGTCCGCCATCCGCACATGCATGGCATCGGCGTCAGCGGTCGAATGCACAGCGACCGATTTGATCCCCATTTCCTGGCAAGCGCGGATCACCCGAAGCGCAATCTCGCCCCGGTTGGCGATCAATATCTTTTCAAACATCTGCGCCTCACTCGATAATCATCAGGGGCGCGCCGTACTCGACCGGGTTGCCATCGGCCACCAGAATGCGTTTCACCGTGCCAGCACGTGGGGCAGGGATATGGTTCATGGTCTTCATTGCCTCAATGATCAGAACGGTCTGACCTTCAGTAACCGTTGCGCCCACGGCCACGAACGGTGTCGATCCGGGTTCGGCTGACAGATAAATTGTGCCGACCATTGGCGATGTAACGGCACCTGGGTGCTGGGCTGGGTCTTCTGCGGCCTGTACGGCTGCGGCAGAAACGGGCGCGGACGCCGCCGGGGCATGATGCGCCGTCGTTGGGGCGGCGGAATAGGTGGTGGTCACAATGTTGGATTGCTTGACGACCCGCACATCAAGGCTGTCATCTTCGCCGTATTCACGCTTCACCGACAGTTCGGTCAGATCATTTTTGTTCAAAAGTTCTGCTAGGGCCTGAATGAAGGCCACGTCTGCTTCGCTGGAATGTTTGCTCATGCCGTCCTCGGTTTGGCGATTGTGCCTGTTATGGTTTTCTTTTGCGCCCCGCCATTGGCGATTAAATCCGCCCTAGGCTATCCGCCCTTATACGCGACCCGGTCGGGGCTGAAAAGCAAGAGTTGCATTTCTTGCAGTGTGGGCCGCTTCCTCGCCGCGTTTTTTCCCTAGTTTTTGGCCGAAAGTACTCAGATCTCCGAAAATTTACCATTTGATAAAAATAACCACCTGTGGCAGCCTTTCTTCATAGGCAGCCAAAGTGGAGCGGTCATCCAAATGTCGAACAGCCAGCTGACACCCGGTGTTGTACCGGGCCGCTTACCCACAGAGTCTTATGAGACAAATTTTGCCGATATTGCCGGCCCGTTTGATCGGCACGAGGCGCAGGTTGCGGCGGATCGCTGCTATTTCTGCCACGATGCGCCCTGCATTACAGCGTGCCCCACATCTATCGACATTCCGTTGTTCATCCGGCAGATCGCCACTGGTACGCCGGATGCCGCGGCAAAAACCATCTTTGCGCAGAATATCTTGGGCGGGATGTGTGCGCGGGTTTGTCCTACCGAACAATTGTGCGAACAGGCCTGCGTACGCGAAGCTGCCGAAGGCAAGCCGGTGGAAATTGGCCGTCTTCAGCGCTTTGCCACCGATGGGTTGATGGTGAAAAATCTACATCCTTTCACCCGGGCGGCACCGACCGGCAAGAAGATCGCGGTTGTGGGGGCTGGCCCAGCAGGCCTTGCCTGCGCGCACCGACTTGCCAAGCACGGGCACGATGTCGTCGTTTATGACGCGCGGCCTAAACCGGGCGGGCTGAACGAATTTGGTATCGCCACCTACAAGACAACCAATGATTTCGCGCAGCGCGAGGTGGATTGGCTGCTGAAAATTGGTGGCATCAAGATCGAAACCGGCAAGGCTTTGGGGGGTGCGCTGACGCTTGATGGCCTGGGATCAAGCCATGACGCCGTGTTCCTTGGCATGGGTCTTGGTGGCGTCAATGCCCTGCGCAGCTCCGGCGAAGATACCGCCAACGTCCTGAACGCCGTTGACTTCATTGCCGATCTTCGGCAGTCGAAAAACAAAGCGCAGCTTCCCATCGGTCGCGATGTCGTGGTGATTGGTGGCGGCATGACAGCGGTTGATGCCGCCGTGCAATCAAAGCTGCTGGGGGCCGAAAATGTAACGATCGTCTACCGCCGCGACCAATCGAAGATGAGTGCATCCCCCGACGAACAAGACCATGCCACCTCGGTCGGGGTACGCATCATTTGCAACGCTATGCCCGTCGCTGTCCACGGCAACGGCACGGTGCGCGAGGTCGAATTTGCTTATTCGCAGGAAACTGACAAAGGCCTGATGCCCGGCGACGAAACCTTCCGCCTGCGCGCCGATCAGGTTTTCAAGGCCATCGGACAAACGCTCGAAGATGCACCATCGGGCCTAACAATTTCAGGCGGCAAAATCGCGGTAACTGGGCCGGGCCGCACGTCCGTGGCTGGCGTCTGGGCAGGCGGCGACTGTGCCACTGGCGGCGATGATCTGACCGTGACCGCAGTTGCCGAAGGCCGCGATGCCGCGATGGATATTCATGCAAGCCTGATGGTTTGAGGGGGAACGCACTATGGCAAACCTGACCACAACATTCATCGGCATCAAATCACCGAACCCGTTCTGGCTGGCCTCGGCACCGCCGACCGACAAGGAATACAACGTCAGGCGCGCGTTCAAGGCGGGTTGGGGCGGGGTGGTGTGGAAAACCCTTGGCTCCGAAGGCCCGCCCGTCGTCAACGTCAACGGCCCGCGCTACGGGGCCATCTGGGGCGCAGATCGCCGCCTTTTGGGCCTGAACAACATCGAACTGATCACCGACCGCCCTCTAGAGGTGAACCTGCGCGAAATTAAGTCGGTGAAGCGCGACTACAAAGACCGCGCCATGATCATCAGCCTGATGGTGCCCTGTGATGAGGATTCGTGGCGCGACATCCTCGTCCGCCTCGAAGATACCGAGGCCGATGGAGTAGAGCTGAACTTCGGCTGCCCGCATGGCATGGCCGAACGTGGCATGGGGTCCGCGGTCGGGCAGGTTCCGGAATACATCGAAATGGTGACGCGCTGGGTGAAAAAGCACACCCGCATGCCGTGCATCGTGAAACTGACACCGAATATCAGCGATATCCGCAAACCCGCCGAGGCCGCGAAACGTGGTGGAGCTGATGCGGTGAGCCTGATCAACACGATCAATTCGATCACCTCGGTCAATCTGGATGATTTCAGCCCCGAACCGATGATCGACGGCAAAGGCACCCATGGTGGCTATTGTGGCCCGGCGGTGAAACCGATTGCGCTGAATATGGTGGCTGAAATCGCGCGGGCACAAGAAACCCGTGGCCTGCCGATTTCCGGCATCGGCGGCATCACCACATGGCGCGACGCTGCCGAGTTCATGGCGCTAGGTGCCGGCAACGTGCAGGTTTGCACGGCAGTGATGACCTATGGATTCAAAATCGTGCAGGAAATGATTTCGGGACTGTCAGATTACATGGATGCCAAAGGCATGACGACAACCGACGAGTTGGTCGGCAAAGCGGTGCCCAACGTCACCGATTGGCAGTTCCTGAACCTGAATTATGTTACCAAAGCCCGCATCAGCCAGGACGACTGCATCAAATGCGGTCGCTGCTATGCCGCCTGCGAAGACACCAGCCACCAAGCCATTTCGATGAGTGCCGACCGCGTCTTCGAAGTGATGGATGATGAATGCGTGGCCTGCAATCTGTGCATCAACGTCTGCCCGGTGGACAATTGCATCACGATGGTGGAAATGCCGAAAGGCGCTGTCGATCCGCGCACCGGCACCAAAGTGGGCGAATATGCCAACTGGACAACCCACCCCAATAACCCGTCAGTCGCGGCGGAATAGCCCGCGTCAAATACTCAACTGCTGCCCCAACTCGATCACCCGGTTGGTGGGCAGCCGGTAAAAGCTGGTCGCATCGGCGGCTGATTTCGTCATGGCGACAAACAGCTTTTCTTGCCAGATCGGCAGCCCGTGCGTCTTGGCAGACCGGAATGATCGTCGGTTCAGGAAGAACGATGTCGACATGATGTCGAACTTTTCCCCCATCTTGCGCGCCAGAGCCAAGGCTTTCGGCACATTCGGCTCTTCCATATAGCCAAATTCAAGGTCGATGCGGGTAAACCGATCACTGATCTTCTGGATCGTAATGCGGTCCGCATTGGCCACATAAGGCCGTGTCGCCACATTGACCCGCACGATCATGTTATGTTCATGCAGCACCTGATTGTGCTTCAGATTGTGCAGCAGGGCCGCTGGCGCGTTGTCAGGGTCCGAAGTCAAAAACACCGCCGTTCCCGGCACAATCGTCAACCGTTTGCTTTTGGCCAGCATGTCCGACAAAGCCGCAATCGTTGTCGCCCCACGCCGGGAAAGCGTCTGCACATAGTTGGTGCCCCGGACCCAACTCCACATCAACACCACCATGCTGCCCGCGATCAGTAGCGGCACATAGCCACCATCCATCACCTTGACGAAGTTCGCACCCAAGAACAAAGTTTCCAGCGTCAGGATTGGCACAAGCACTGCCGCCGTGCCCCAGAAAGACCATTTCCAGCTGCGATGAAACACAAAGAACGCAAGGATTGAGGTGATCACCATGTCGCCACTCACCGCAATGCCATAGGCGCTGGCCAAGTTGCTGGACGACCCGAAGATCATCACCAGCACAATCACACCAACTGCCAGAATGGAATTCACCTTTGGCAGATATATCTGGCCAAACTGGCTTTCGGATGTGTGCTGAATTTCCAACCTTGGCAAAAGCCCCATCCGCACGGCCTGCTTCATCATCGAAAAGGCACCCGAAATCACCGCCTGGCTGGCAATAACCGTGGCAAAGGTCGCTAAGATAACCAGCGGGAACAACGCCCACGCCGGCGCCATCAGAAAGAACGGATTTGACGCCGTTTCAGGATGCGCCAAAACCAGCGCCCCTTGGCCAAGATAGCTTAATGTCAGTGCTGGAAACACGAAAACGCCCCAGGCAATTCGAATGGGCTTGCGCCCGAAATGCCCCATATCCGCGTACAGCGCCTCACCACCGGTGACTGCCAGAAAAACCGAGCCCAGCACGATCAGCGACGCCCATCCATTGTTGAACAGAAATCCAACGGCGTGACCGGGGAAAAGTGCTGTCAAAATACCGACGTCGTCGCCTAAATGCCAAAGTCCCATCACGGCCATGACGGTGAACCAAAGCACCATGATCGGGCCAAACAAAACTGACACTGCCGCAGTGCCTTTGCTCTGAAACAAGAACAGCGCGATGATGATCGCCAGCGTCACCGGCACCACAAACGGCGAAAATGACGGCGCAACCAGTGTCATGCCTTCGACGGCTGACAAAACAGACATCGCCGGTGTGATGATTGCATCACCAAAGAATAGCGAAATCCCCACCATCCCAATCGCCATCAGCCATACCGGCCTGCGCCCCAAGGCCTGCTGAACCAACGCCACGAGTGACAGTGTACCGCCCTCACCGCGATTGTCTGCGCGCATCACCAAGATCACGTATTTGAAGGTGACCAGCAGGATCAAGGTCCAGATCAGCAGCGAAACGACCCCAATCACGTCACTGCGTGTTAGCCCGTCATGACTTGCGGCATGCAAGGATTCGCGCATCGCATACAGCGGGCTGGTGCCGATATCGCCGTAAACGACGCCGATGCAGCCTAGCGTCAAGACCCATAGTTTTTGATGCGGGTGCCCTTCGGGGGCATCGTCCTCGGCAGTCTCAGCCGTTTGCAACGTCATGTGTCAGACCTTTTAATCACCGCGTGCTGATATCCCTGCCACGCGGCGGCGGCAAGGGTCTGCAATCTTGTCGCTCACACCGCCAACAACTTGCTGAACAGCGTTTCCAGATACTCGCTTGCCTCTTTGAACGGGTCGTGGTCAGGACCAAGCACAGCCCGAACCTGCACATCGAAATCCGCGTAGTGTTGAGTTAACGCCCAGATCGAAAAGATCAAATGTACCGGATGCACGCGGGCTATGCGCCCCTGATCCATCCAGCCGGTCAGAACCGCTGCCTTTTCTGCCACCAGTGCCTTCAGATCCCCCTCAATGGCCGCCCGCATTCTTGGCGCGCCCTGCAATATCTCGTTCGCGAAAAGGCGGCTTTCGCGGGGGTAATCGCGTGACAAATCCAGTTTCGCGCGCACGTAACCAAGCAGTTCGTCAATCGGATTGCCATCAGGGTTCATCCGCCGCAAAGGATCAAGCCATGTATCCAGCAATTGTGACAGCACGGCCTTGTGAATCGCCTCTTTTGAGGCGAAGTAGTACAGCAAGTTCGGCTTCGACAGCCCTGCCACTTCGGCAATCTGATCCAGCGTTGCCCCTCGAAATCCGTGGGTAGAAAACACTTCTAAGCCGGCATCCAGAATGGTTTCGCGATTCTTGGTCTGGATGCGCGTCCGGGGACTGGTGGTCGGCATTCAAGGCTCCTCGTCGTTCGTCGCCGGGTCCGGCTAGAATTGCAGCAGTTTGAACCGACATGCAAACATCCGCTATGTGCTGCAGTTCTGGGGTACGACGCAGCACTATCAGACTTGGGCGCGCTATTCGTGTCTATAGCCCCCTTGACGCAGGCGAAGATGCGACTAGCCTGCCCTTCAAACACACCGTCGGCCCCCCGTTGTTTGCAACGCCGCTGGGCAAACCAGAAAGGCTCGCACATGGCGCTTGATCGCAAAACCACCCCGAACGACCTGAATGCTTTTTGGATGCCGTTCACGGCGAACCGGCAGTTCAAAAAGGAACCGCGCATGTTCGTCGGCGCGAAGGACATGCATTACACCACTTCTGATGGTCGACAGGTTCTGGATGGCACGGCGGGGCTTTGGTGCTGTAATGCCGGTCACTGTCGCCCCAAGATCACCGAAGCGATTGCCCGGCAGGCGGCAGAACTCGATTATGCGCCAGCGTTTCAAATGGGCCACCCGGCGGCATTCGAACTGGCAAACCGGATCATCGATATCGCCCCAAAGGGGATTGAGCATGTTTTCTACACCAACTCCGGCTCTGAATCCGTCGAAACAGCACTAAAGCTGGCCATCGCCTATCATCGGGCCCGAGGGGAGGGCGCGCGGACGCGGTTGATCGGGCGAGAGCGGGGCTATCACGGCGTCAACTTTGGCGGCATCTCGGTGGGCGGCATCGTCAACAACCGCAAGGTTTTCGGCACGCTGCTGGGCGGGGTCGATCATCTGCCGCACACGCATTTGCAGGACCAGAACAGCTATTCAATGGGCCAGCCGGAGCATGGCGCTAACTTAGCCGATGATCTGGAGCGGATCGTGACCCTGCATGGGGCCGAAACAATTGCTGCGGTGATTGTGGAGCCGGTGGCGGGGTCAACCGGGGTTTTGTTGCCGCCGAAGGGGTATCTTGAAAAGCTGCGCGCGATTACGAAGAAGCACGGCATCTTGTTGATCTTTGATGAGGTGATCACCGGGTTCGGCAGGCTTGGGTCAGCATTCGCGGCGCAGCATTTCGATGTGCTGCCCGATATGATGACCACCGCGAAGGGGTTGACGAACGGGGTCATTCCGATGGGGGCGGTGCTGACGACGGCGGATATTCACGACGCGTTCATGACCGGGCCGGAGAATATGATCGAGTTGTTCCACGGCTATACGTATTCCGGCAATCCGATCGCTTCGGCGGCTGGGATCGCCACTTTGGAAACCTACCGGGAGGAGGCTTTGTTTGAGAGGGCGGCGGAAATCGCGCCCTATTGGGAGGCGGCGCTTCATTCTTTGAAGGGGTTGCCGAATGTTATTGATATCCGGAATATGGGGCTGATCGGGGCGGTCGAATTGCAGGGCATTGAAGGGGCCCCGACAAAACGCGCGTTCGAGGCGTTTTTGCGGGCCTATGAGAAGGGTATTCTGATCCGCACGACAGGTGATATTATTGCGATGTCGCCGCCTTTGATTATTTCGAAGGCTGAGATCGATACTTTGATCGGCACGCTGGCGGATGTCTTGAAAACGCTGCCGTAACACGGGTAACACGCGTGTTACGTTTCTTAACCCATTGATATCTATGTGTGTTACGTTTTTTGCTCACAAAATCTTAACCTGTTGAGGCACCCCACAATGCGCCCTGCTTGTACTGCGACCCAACTGGTTGATGATGCCCGCGTGCGGGTTACTCGGTTTGACTTTGTGCCGGGAGCGGAAACCGGCTGGCACCGGCACGGGTTTGACTATGTGATCACCGCCGTCACCGATTGCCACATGCTGCTGGAAGAACCGGGCGGGGCAAGCCGCAAGGTGTTGGTTCCTGCCGGAACTGCCTACCGACGGACACTGGGGGTAGAGCATAATGTGGTGAATGACGGGGCAGAGGTTATGAGTTTTGTCGAGGTTGAACTGAAGTAGCACCGCCATCTGCAAGGAGCGGTGCGAGGTTTTCAGGTGCCGCTAGATTTTCGCCAGAACCGGCACGAAGGCGTGCATTGCCATGGCAAGCGTCAAGGCGGCCGATACGGTGATCGACCAGGTGCGCGGCCAGTTGAAACGGATCAGCTGGCGGATAACCTCGTCATTCTTGCCTTCGCGTTCCAGCCGTGCGTGGCGAGGAATCTCTAGAGCGACGGTCACCAAAAAGCCAACTACGCCGCACAGGGCATTGGCCAAAGCCATCCAAGCAGGCACGCCGAGGGGCAGAAACAACAGCACCAGGAACGGCAGGAAGAACGAGGCGAAGCCCGGCAGAATTATCGGCAGCGGAATTCTGGAGGCATAGTAGCGATGATACTGCACGTAGTCGACGATGCCGACTTTTCCAAACAGCGGATAGACGACAATCTGGCAAAACCAAATAGTGCCGACGTTATAAATCTGTACCGCAAGTGCGATGATGAGAATGAGGTATGAAATTTCCATAATTTACCCAAAGGCAGATGGTTCAAGAGCATAGATCATGAACGGAGGTGTGCTGCGTCACCGGGGGGGCGAAGCGGCAGGATCGACCAGATGCACGACAGGTTTCAGACCGAGAGTCCGTCTGACGATCATAGTATCGCCGGACGGACTCTGACCTTTGATTTTGCGCCTGTCCGACAAAACCGGCATCCATTTTTGTCGGACAGGCTCTAACGACGGCGTCTTTGCATCGCGAAATTAGCTTCGCCCAGCCCATTGTCGCTCTGGCTATGGGTGCCTTGATCTGCCGAAGCTGTTGGCGATGCGTCGGCTTCCTGCTCGAAAAGCCGCTTTCGCGTGTGGCCAACCCGTGTGGTCCAACTCATCGTACTTAGCCGTCGATATTCGGCCAGAAGATCGGACCGATCCAAACCAATGTCGGACAGTATCCGTTGATCCATCGCCAGCAGGCGGCGCAATTCGCGAACATCAATTTGATGCCCTGCCCAGTTTGACAAGATGCGCAGAACACCCGGTTTGGGAAGGCGCTTGGTGCTGGCATCGGCATCTTTCGGCGGCGGGTTTTCCCGCGGGAGGAGTCTGAGTAACATGCTATTCATTATGGTTTTCCTGTAATACCAAGTGTGGCTGCTAAAATGACGACGGGCCGAGTTGGGCACAAATGGGCCGGCGGACCCGGTTGATTTCGATCTAAATTTGGTTTTGCAAACCCGCCCGGCAATTCGTGTGGGGTTGCATTGCTGTCTGCCGGGCAGGCGCTTTTTTGCTTCGAAGCATGGGCGGCCTTGGAGCCCTTCAGAAGCCCGCACTTCGCCAGCATATCTGCCGCCATGCCGTTGCAGGCAGCGTGGTAGCCAGCGAGGTATTCGCAGGAGTTTGCGTGGTAATTTGCGACTGGGGGGATTGAGGGCCAAAAAGGCATTTGTCAGAGGGACAGATGACCGGTCCTTTGCTTGAAGGCGAACGTCGAAGGCAAGAGAACAGCGAACAGTGAGCGGTGTTTGAACCCACTACTTCGCAGATTGCCGGTCCAGCAAATCCTGTAGCGCGCGCACGACGAGGGCGTGATCTTCAACCTGCGGCAGGCCAGATACGGTGACCGCCGCCACCACGCCGACATTCTGCACCCGGATAGGGAAACTGCCGCCGGATGCGGCATAGTCAGTCTCTGGCAGGCCATGGGCGGACAGAATGCCGCCTTTTTCGTTGAGCGTGGTGGTGACCAGCATAGAGGATTGTTCAAACATCAGCGCCACATTGCTTTTGCGCCGCGCCCAACTGTCGTTCAGCGGGCCCGAGCCCGGCAAAGCTGCATGGAAATATGTGCGGTTGGGGGTGCGGATGTCGATCACCACAGGCATGTTACCGGCCCGCGCCATGGTCAACAGTGCCATGCCCAGATCAAGTGCGGTGCTTTCATTAAAGTGCTGGAACACCAAGCGAGTTTCTTGATTGGTCAGCGTGTCGATGTCCATGGTGTATCCTGTGGCTGGCGTTAGGCGGTGATAGCGCGCG
Source organism: uncultured Alphaproteobacteria bacterium (assembly GCA_963708425.1). GTDB lineage: Bacteria > Pseudomonadota > Alphaproteobacteria > Rhodobacterales > Rhodobacteraceae > JACMNW01. The sequence goes on along the minus strand of OY970206.1, from coordinate 367,693 downwards.
ACAGCGATTTCATCCAGAGCCTAGTTTGTTGTGGGTTCGGGCAGTGGGGCACCAATGCCGCGCAGGATGATGGTTTTGACGCTGGCCTTTACCTCGGCCCATTGCGCGCTGGTCAACGGTTTACCCTTGTTCAGCGTTTCAATCTGGTGGCCGAAATCGGCATAATGCTGGGTGGTGGCCCAGAGCATGTACAAAAGGTGACGTGGGTTGACCGGGGCCATTTTGCCGTCATCAATCCAACGTTGGATGACGGCGATACGGCCATCGGTCCAGTCGCGCAGGGTGGTTTCAAGATAATCCTGGATCACCGGGGCGCCGTGCATCACTTCGGACGCCCAGACCTTGGACCCATCCGGGTGACGGCGGGAAATATCCATCTTGGCGTCGATATAGGCGCCGATACCGGAGGCGGGGTCGGGCGCGTTGTCAAAGCTGCTGGCGGCGTCGAGCCATATCTCAAAAATGTCCTGCACGACGCGGCGATAGAGATCTTCTTTGGTGGCGAAATAGTAGTGCAGGTTGGCTTTCGGCAAGCCCGCCAGATCGGCGATCAGTTGCATGGTGGCACCGCCGAATCCGGCCTCGGCAAACACCTTTTCGGCGGCCTTCAGGATTATTGCTTCGTTTTCGCGCCGAATATCAATGCGGCGAAGCGGTTTGATGCGGGAAACTTGGGCAGTATGCGGCATTCACGAGCCCCAGATTTTCGTTGACCGAATGGTCAGGTTGTGGTGCGCTTGGGCTCGACCATATGGTCAGAAAATGAGTTGTCGCAAGGGGCATCAAGACCCCGGTGACAGGGGAGATGGATATGCCAACACCGGGTGCAAACCTGCGGATCGACGCAGCGCGGCTGTGGGACAGCCTGATGGAAATGGCAAAAATCGGGCCTGGGATTGCGGGCGGCAACAACCGGCAGACGTTGACCGATGCCGATGGCGAGGGGCGGGCGCTGTTTCAGAAATGGTGCGAGGCGGCGGGGTGTTCGATGGGCGTTGATACCATGGGCAATATGTTCGCGACGCGGGCAGGGACCGAGGATTTAGCGCCGGTTTACATGGGGTCGCATCTGGATACGCAGCCGACCGGGGGCAAGTATGACGGCGTGCTGGGGGTTCTTGGGGCGCTGGAAGTTGTGCGGTCAATGAATGACGCCGGGGTCAGGACGCGGCATCCGATTGTGGTGACGAACTGGACGAATGAAGAGGGCGCGCGGTTTGCACCGGCGATGCTGGCGAGCGGGGTGTTCGCGGGGGTGCATACTGAGGATTATGCGAAGTCGCGCCGCGATCTGGAGGGCAAGGTGTTTGGCGAGGAGCTTGAGCGAATTGGCTGGGTTGGCGATGAGGTTGTGGGGGCGCGGAAAATCCACGCGATGCTGGAACTGCACATCGAGCAGGGGCCGATCTTGGAGGCTGAGGGTAAGTCGATTGGCGTGGTGACGCACGGGCAGGGGCTGTGGTGGCTGGAAGTGACGCTGACGGGGAAGGATGCGCATACTGGCTCCACCCCGATGAACATGCGGGTGAATGCAGGGCTTGGCATGGCGCGGGTGGTGGAGCGGGTGCATCAGATCGCGATGGGGCATCAACCGGGTGCTGTCGGCACTGTGGGGCAGATGAATGTGTTCCCGAATTCTCGGAATGTGATCCCCGGCCGGGTGGTGTTCACGGTGGATATCCGTAGCCCTGATCAGGGGAAACTGGACGCGATGCGAGGGGAAGTGGAGCGGGCCGTGGCGGCAGTGGCGGCAGAACTGGGGCTGGGGTTTGCGATTGAAGCCGTGGGGCATTTCGACCCGGTGACGTTTGATGCGGGGCTGGTGTCGGTTGTGCGCGGGGCGGCGGAGCGGTTGGGGTATTCACATATGGATATCATCTCCGGCGCCGGCCACGATGCCTGCTGGATCAACCGGGTGGCGCCCACGGTGATGGTGATGTGCCCCTGTGTGGGCGGGCTGTCGCATAATGAGGCGGAGGAGATTTCGCCGGATTGGGCGGCGGCGGGCACGGATGTTCTGCTGCACGCGGTGCTGGACGTGGCGGGGGTGGTGGGGTGAGACTAAAACCAGTAGAAATTCTAACCCTTGGAATAGCTCTGATAGCGCTTCTACCGCCAGTTCTCGATTTCTGGCTGTCTCTGTCAATTTGGCGGGATGGAGGTGCTGACCTCCGAATTGAGCAGAATCGTGGTGGACTGGCCGGTGTAACTAGTTGTTGCTTTGCCATAGCAAGTGAATATCGGGTGGTAAATGTCGGATTTGAATTTACTCTGATATCATCAGTTACATTCTCTGATCAGCTAAGAAAATCACACGCAAAGATTATTGGGATCAACGATCAGGAAACTAGTATTGAGTCATCTGGAACTATATCCGGCGATTTTGACGTACCTTTTAAGTTTGATCCAGTATCAATAAAACCAGGCGAATGGGTTGATTTCGATTTTGCCATATTTATCGAACTGGATGCCGCTTCAAGAACACTAGTGGCCAATGAGTTGAGCAACAATATCCAAGCACCTTCTATTTCAGAAGATAAATATGCGTTTATCGAGACGGACGAAAAAATGCTATTTCACTTAATGTATAAACTATACTCTGCGGCGGGAGATTGGAAAATAGACAATGAGGAAGGGCAAGTAAACTTCTTCCAAATACCGGGATGTGAGGGTTTTTCCGGTGAGGAGTTTAGTTTCTGCTCACAACTTGAAGTTAGCCTAGCTGACGGCACGAAAATAGAATCGCCATTGGTAACAAATTGGATTCCTATTCTTGTGGAGGCATCGGACGATGAACTTCAGAGAATTGAAGGAACAGGATACCAATGGAGCATTGAAAAATAGCTTGAGGCAAGCCATGATCACCATCATCAAAAACGGCACCATCGTTACGGCCGATCTCACCTACCCAGCCGACATCGCCATCGACCACGGCAAGATCACCGCCATTGGCCCCAACCTCAAGGGCGACACGACCCTTGATGCCTCGGGCTGTTACGTCATGCCCGGTGGGATTGATCCGCATACGCATCTGGAGATGCCGTTTATGGGGACATATTCGGCGGATGATTTTGAATCTGGCACGCGGGCGGCCCTAAGCGGTGGCACCACGATGGTGGTGGATTTTGTGCTGCCGGGGCAGGGGCAGGGGCTGATGGATGCCATGCAGATGTGGCATAACAAATCGGGGCGGGCGACGTGTGATTATAGCTATCACATGGCGATTACCTGGTGGGGGGAACAGGTTTTCAACGACATGAAAACCGTCACCGAGGCGGGGATCAACAGCTTCAAGCACTTCATGGCCTATAAGGGCGCGTTGATGGTGAATGATGATGAGATGTTTGCCTCGTTTTCCCGCTGTGCGGAACTGGGGGCGATGCCGTTTGTGCATGCCGAGAATGGCGATGTGGTGGCCGAGTTGCAGCGCAAACTGATGGCGGCGGGGAATAATGGCCCAGAGGCGCATGCGTTCTCCCGCCCCCCCGAAGTGGAGGGCGAGGCCACCAACCGCGCGATCATGATCGCCGACATGGCAGGGGTGCCAGTCTATATCGTGCATACCAGTTGTGAGGAGGCGCATGAGGCGATCCGGCGGGCGCGGATGAATGGAAAGCGGGTGTATGGCGAGCCGTTGATCCAGCATTTGACGTTGGACGATTCAGAATATCGAAACCCGGATTGGGACCATGCGGCGCGGCGGGTTATGTCGCCGCCGTTCCGCGACAAGCGGCATCAGGATAGTCTTTGGGCCGGGTTGGCGGCGGGATCGTTGCAGGTGGTGGCCACGGATCACTGCGCCTTCACCACGGCGCAAAAGCGGTTTGGCGTGGGGGATTTCACCAAGATCCCGAATGGCACCGGCGGGCTGGAAGACCGGATGCCGATGCTGTGGACACATGGGGTGGCGACGGGGCGGATTACGATGAACGAATTTGTTGCGGTAACGTCAACAAACATCGCCAAGATCCTGAATTGTTACCCGAAGAAGGGGGCCATTCTGGTGGGGGCGGATGCGGATATTGTGGTTTTGGACCCACATAAGACCAAGACGATCACCGCCAAGGCACAGCAATCTGCGATTGATTACAATGTGTTCGAGGGGAAGCGGGTGAAGGGACTGCCTCGGTTTACCCTAAGCCGGGGGTATGTGGCGATTGAGGATGGGGCGGTGAAAACGCACGAAGGCCATGGGCAGTTCGTGGCAAGGCCGCCGAATGGGGCGGTGAATAGGGCGTTGAGCCAGTGGAAGGATTTGACCGCGCCGAGGCCGGTTGTGCGGACGGGTGTTCCGGCGAGTGGGGTTTGATGGAAAGGGGCTTAGAACCACTGCGTTATTGGCGGATATTGCTTGTTGGATGGGGGACTGTTGTTATCACCTCGGTTCTTAGGTTCGCAGTTTTAGGGGATTGGCATTTTGGGCCAAGGCCATTCGTTACCCTAGCACAATTAAGCGTTTACACGGTTACTTATGGCACTATTTTTTCACTTTTTGCCTTAATCCCAATGCTGGGCATCTGGTTACCGATCTATGCCTATGTTCGCAAATATGTTGCGTCTGTGAGACAAGCCTCGACCATTGCTGCAGCGCTTTCGGCGGGAGTGGGAATTTTATTGCTAAGTTTGATGTTCGGTCTGACGAGAAACGCTGGTGAGGGCTCTCTTTGGGTTCTTGCGCCGTGGACGCCCCTGATTATGGCTGTTGCAGCAGTCTTGACTTGGTATGCTTTTAAATCTGAGCAATTCGCGGGCGGAAAATGAAAGATACCCTCAACACCTCTGCCCCCGTTATCGAAGCCCGCGATCTGAACCTTGTGTTCCAGACCGGGGATGGGCCGGTGCACGCGCTCAAAGACGTGAACCTGACGATCAACTGCGGGGAGTTTGTCAGCTTCATCGGGCCGAGTGGTTGCGGCAAGACCACGTTCCTGCGGGCGATTGCGGCGTTGGAAACTCCGACGGGCGGCACGTTGACGGTGAATGGCATGACGCCGGATGCGGCGCGGCGGGCGCGGGCTTATGGGTATGTGTTTCAGGCGGCGGGGTTGTATCCGTGGCGTACCATCAGTGGGAATATCAAGCTGCCGCTTGAAATCATGGGGTTTTCCAAGGTTGAGCAGGAGGAAAGGGTGGGCCGCGTTCTGGACCTTGTGGAACTGGGTGGGTTTGGGCGCAAGTTTCCGTGGCAGTTGTCGGGGGGGATGCAGCAGCGGGCCTCGATTGCCCGCGCGCTGGCGTTTGATGCGGATATTTTGCTGATGGATGAGCCGTTCGGCGCGCTGGATGAAATTGTGCGCGACCATCTGAATGAGGAATTGCTGAAGCTGTGGGCGCGGACCGGAAAGACGATTGCGTTTGTGACGCATTCGATACCGGAGGCGGTGTATTTAAGCACGAAGATCGTGGTGATGTCGCCCCGGCCGGGGCGGATTACAGATATCATTGACAGCCCGTTGCCGCGCGAACGCCCCTTGGACATTCGCGACAGCCGGGCATTTATCGAGATTGCGCACCGCGTGCGCGACGGGTTGCGGGCGGGGCATAGCGATGAGGTTTAGGGGCTTTTCGGCGGTCTGCTTGCTGTACACCCCCGGTATGACATCCGTGCAGACGTTTGTGTGCTGCGGAAATGTGGGGATTTGCCAATGAGCGGGGTGGGGATGCTGTGGCTGGTGGCAGCGACGGCGGTTTTCGTCGGGGCCAATGGCGTGCTGAAAACCTATGCCGTGCAGGGTGGGTGGCTGACCCTGACGACGGCGTTGGCGCTGTTTTGCGTTGGCAATACGCTGATGGTGCAGGTGATGAAAACGAGCGGCTTGGGGTTGGCGATATCGGTGTCGGCTGTGTTCCAACTGCTGGCGATCACGCTGATGGCGGTCGTGGTGTTTGGCGAGCGGCCCTCGGGGTTGCAGATGGCGGGCATGGCGTTGGGTGTGGTGGCGGTGGCGATGATCGCCTGGCCGCAGGGAGGGCGGGGGTGAGCGGCTATTTCTGCTGGTACCCCCTCTTCCTGACCCTCCCCCATTCGGGGGGAGGGAAGTGCCTTTTTGGCAAAATCGGCGTTTGGGGCCGAGGCGGCTCCCTCCCCCCCTCGTGGGGGAGGGATGGGGTGGGGGCGAAGTGGGTATGAAAAATCTTGCCCCTGTCCTGACCGTGATCGGCCTGATCCTGTGCCTCTGGTATACGGGCGCAGTCCTGATGAATGCGCAGTGGGAGCGGGATCAGGCGGAGCGGGCGGGGACGACCGTTAGTTTTGCGCAGATCGTGCCGTTGACGATGGTTCAGGCGCGGCCTGTGTTGCCAGCGCCGCATCAGGTGGTGGCGGAGTTGTGGGAAGGGGTGGCGGGGCAGGCGGTGACGTCGAAGCGCAGTTTGGTTTACCATGGCTATGTGACGTTGCAGGCGACGTTGCTGGGCTTTGGGTTGGGGATTGTGCTGGGGGTCGGTTTGGCGGTGGCGATTGTGCAGTCGCGGGCGATGGATCTGAGCGTGATGCCCTGGGCGATCATCAGCCAGACCATTCCGATTGTGGCACTGGCACCGATGATTGTGGTGGTTTCAAACTCGATGGGGATTGAGGAGCGGTTGATCCCGAAGGGCGTAATCTCGGCCTACCTTAGTTTCTTTCCGGTGCTGGTGGGCATGGTGAAGGGGTTGCGCAGCCCGGATGCGATGCAGTTGGATTTGTTGCAGACCTATGGGGCGAGCGGGGGGCAGGCGTTTTGGAAGCTGCGGCTGCCGGCGTCTAGCCCGTACTTTTTTGCCTCGCTCAAAGTGGCGATTGCGGCGGCTTTGGTGGGGGCGATTGTGGGCGAATTGCCGACTGGCGCGATTGAGGGGCTTGGTGCGCGGATGTTGATTGGCAGCCAGTTTGGCGAGCCGTTGATCATGTGGTCGGCGCTGGTGGCGGCGGCGCTGTTGGCGGGGGCGTTGATCTTGATCGTCGGGGCGGTGCAGGGGTTGGCGCAGCGGCGGATGGGGGGGCAGGAATGAGCTGGGTTATTGGTGCGCTGGTGGTCTGGGCTTTGGCTTGGGCGTTGAATGTGCGGCTGGCGCGGTCTGATCTGGTGAATACCCGCGCTGGGCGGATGGTTGTTCCGGCTGTGTTTGGGGTGACAGTGCTGGTGGTGTGGGAGTTTCTGGTGCGCGGCTTGGGGGTGTCGCCGGTGATCTTGCCGCCGCCGTCAATGATCTGGACGAAGATCATCGGTAGCCTGCCGATCTTGTGGGAAGATGCGGTGCAGACGGTTTTGAAGGGGGCGCTCAGCGGGTTTGTGATTGGGGCAGCGGCGGCGTTTGTGGTGGCGATACTGATTGATCGGTCACCGTTTCTGACGCGGGGCCTGCTGCCAGTGGGGAATTTTGTAGCCGCTTTGCCGATTGTCGGCATCGCGCCGATCATGGTGATGTGGTTCGGGTTTGACTGGCAATCGAAGGCGGCGGTTGTTGTGGTGATGGTGTTCTTTCCGGTGCTGGTGAACATGGTGGCGGGCTTGGCGGCATCAGACCGGATGCAACGAGATTTGATGGCGACTTGGGGCGGGTCTTATTGGCAGACGTTGTTCAAGTTGCGACTGCCAGCGGCGATGCCGTTTGTCTTTAATGGCTTGAAGATAGCCTCGACGCTGGCGTTGATCGGGGCGATTGTTGCTGAATTTTTCGGCAGTCCGACGCGGGGCATGGGGTTTCGCATCTCGACCGAGGTGGGGCGGCTTGGCCTTGATATGGTTTGGGCCGAGATTGCAGTTGCGGCTTTGGCGGGATCGGCCTTTTATGGGCTGGTTACGTTGATAGAACGGCGGGTGACATTTTGGCATCCGTCACAACGACACTAACGATAGGGGCCGGAAACGTGGCCTCATAACATGGGAGAGTTTGCGATGAAAAAGTTACTGACCGGGGCATTTCTGGCGAGCATGCTGGCAGGCGGCGCACAGGCGGCGGATGATGTGACGCTGCAGCTAAAGTGGGTCACGCAGGCGCAGTTTGCGGGATATTACGTGGCGCAGGCCAAAGGCTTTTATGAAGAAGAGGGCTTGAATGTTACCATCAAGCCGGGCGGCCCTGATATTGCGCCAACCCAAGTGATTGCTGGGGGTGGTGCGGATGTGGTGATCGACTGGATGCCGTCAGCACTGGCTGCGCGCGAAAAGGGGCTGGCGCTGGTGAATATTGCGCAGCCATTTGCAAGTTCGGGCATGATGCTGACCTGTTTGGCCGAGACGGGGATCAAAGCGCCGACTGATTTCGCGGACAAGACGCTGGGCGTTTGGTTCTTTGGCAATGAATATCCGTTCCTGTCGTGGATGTCGCAGCTTGGGCTGGCAACGGATGGCTCGGCAGGTGGCGTGACAGTGTTGAAGCAAGGCTTCAACGTTGATCCGCTGCTGCAAAAGCAGGCGGCGTGCATTTCGACGATGACTTACAACGAATACTGGCAGGTGATTGATGCCGGGATCACGCCCGAGCAGTTGGTGACGTTCAAGTATCAGGACATGGGCGTGGCGACGTTGGAAGACGGGCTTTACGTGATGGAAGACAAGCTGGCCGACCCGGCGTTCCAGGACAGGATGGTGCGGTTTGTGCGGGCCTCGATGAAGGGCTGGAAATACGCCGAGGCGAATGCCGATGAAGCGGCGATGATCGTGCTGGAGAACGACGAAACCGGCGCGCAGACCGAGCAGCATCAGAAGCGGATGATGGGCGAAGTGGCGAAGCTGACGGCGGGATCAAACGGTGCGCTGGACGTGGCGGCGGCGGAAAAGACTGTGGCGACGTTGATGGCGGGCGGATCTGATCCGGTGATCACCAAGGCGCCGGAAGGGGCTTGGACATCTGTGATTACGGACCTCGCGCTGCAGTAAGGCGTGGCGGTTTGAGGGTGACGGGCGCGCTGGGAAACTGGCGCGCCTTTTGCGTTCCGGGGAGAAAAAGAGGGGGCGTCTGCCCCCCAAGCCCGGTGCGGGCTTTCCCCCCGAGGATATTTTTGCAGTCTGCGAAGTTGTATCGGTTTTCAGGGTTTGTAAAGTGATGGGGTTTCTGTCAATTTCTTCACACTAGGTGGGGGGTGGCGATGCCGGGCACGGCCTTGACGGGCAGTCGAATACGCGAGCAGCGGCTGGTGCAGGGATTGCGTCAGGCGGATGTGGCGCTACGGGCGGGAATATCGGCATCGTATTTGAACTTGATCGAACATAATCGTCGGCGGGTCGGTGGCGTGGTTTTGGCGCGATTGGCGCAGGCTTTGGGGCTTGAGGCAGAGTTGTTGGAGGCCGGGGCGGAAGCCGGGTTGATCGAGGACTTGCGGGCGGCGGTGGCGGCGGGGGTGTCGGGCAATGTGGCAGAACTGGACCGGACGGAGGAGTTTGTAGGCCGGTTTCCAGGGTGGGCTGCGTTGCTGGCGGCGCAGCATCGGCGGGCGGCGCAATTGGAGCGGGCGGTTGAGGCGTTGAACGACCGGATGACGCATGATCCGCATCTGTCAGCAACGCTGCATGATGTGTTGTCGGCGTTAAGCTCGGTGCGGTCTACTGCCGGGATTTTGGCGGAAACCGAGGATATTGATGCCGAGTGGCGGGCGCGGTTTCATGCCAATTTGCACAGTGATGCGGAACGGCTGGCGGCGGGGGCGCAGGCGCTGGTGAGCTATCTTGATCGATCTGGCGAGCCGGTGGAAGGGATCGCGTCACCGCAGGAAGAACTCGAGGCGTGGTTGGCGGGGCAGGGTTGGCATCTGGAGCAGGTGGAGGAGGGAGACGCGCAGGCGTTGGAAGGCGAGATTTTGGCGCTGGCGTCTGCGGCGGCGCGGGTGTTGGCGCGGTCTTGGGTGGCGCAGGCGCGGCAGGATTCGGCGGCGTTGCCGTTGGCGGCGTTTCGGGCGGCAGTGGCGGAATTGGGGCCGGACCCGGCGCTGTTGGCGCAGCGGTTTGGCGTGGGCATGTTGCCAGTGTTTCGCAGGTTGGCGGTGCTGCCCGGATCGCGCTTTGGTCTGGTGATTTGTGACGGGTCGGGGACGATGGTGTTCCGCAAGGCGATTGAGGGCTTTGCGCTGCCTCGGTTTGGGGCGGCGTGCCCGTTGTGGCCGGTTTACACGGCGTTGTCGCGACCGATGTCGGCGGTGGCGGCGGTAGTGGAAACAGCGGGACGACTGCCGCAACGCTTTGAGGTGCGGGCGTTTTGCCAGGTTAGCCTTGTTGGCGGCTTTGGCGGGATTGAGTTGCGCGAGGCGGCGATGTTGATCTGGCCTGCAACCGGCGGCGAGGGGGCGGCGCTTGGTATCGGGTCTAGCTGCCGGATTTGTTCGCGGGCGGGCTGTGCGGCGCGGCGCGAGCCGTCGATCTTGTCGGAGAGTGTGTGAGGCTGGGGGCGAATGGGCTTTTGACAGGGTGCTGTTTTGGCCCGATAGTTCGATGCGTTAAGGGGGGCGTGATGGGGCAAAGTGTTCTGCTGATTGAAGATGAGCCCAATATCGCAGAGGCGATCCGGTTCGTGCTGACCCGCGATGGGTGGCAGGTGTCTGTGCTGGGCGATGGGGCGGCGGCACTGGCCGAGGTGGCGCGGCTGCAGCCCGATCTGGTGATCCTTGATCTGATGTTGCCGGGGATGAGCGGGCTGGAGATTTTGACGGCCTTGCGGGCGGATGCGGCGACGCAAGCGTTGCCGGTGATGATGCTGACGGCGAAGGGGCTGGCGCGCGACCGCGAGGCGGCGGTGCGGGCGGGGGTCAGTTTGTTTATCACCAAGCCGTTTGCCAATGCCGAGATCGTGGCGCAAGCGCGGGCGTTGGTCGGGTTATGAGAAAACCACGCCCGCCCTTGTTTCTGCCACGGCCCGGTTACCGCAGGCGGCGGTTGATTGATGCGGCGCGGTTGTTGCCGGTGTTCGGCGGGCTGCTATTGCTATTGCCCATTCTGTGGGCTCCTGCCGAGACAGCGGCGCGCGACACTGCCCCGGATGGGATTTATCTGTTTGTGGTCTGGGCCGTGCTGGTTGTTGTGGCGGCGTGGCTGGCCCCCGGTCTTGCCGATGCGGCGGATGAGGCGGATGCGGTTTCGGGCGACGACGAGGCCGCAGCCGACACGAAGGGCGACGTCTGAGATGCCGTTCAACGTTCTGGTTCTTAGCTGCTTTACCTATGTGTTCTTCCTGTTTCTGGTGGCTTATCTGGTGGAACGCCGGGCCGCGCGGGGGCGGGTTGCCTGGTTACGGTCGCCGCTGGTTTATACGCTGTCTTTGTCGATTTATTGCACGGCGTGGACGTTTTACGGTGCTGTCGGCTATGCCGCGCGGTCGGGTCTGGAGTTTTTGACCATCTACCTTGGGCCAACGCTGGTGTTCATTGGCTGGTGGTGGGTGCTTCGCAAGTTGGTTAGGATCGGGCGGCAGCATCGGGTGACGTCGATCGGCGATTTGATTTCATCGCGCTATGGCAAGTCGAATTTGCTTGGGGTGATGGTGACGGTGATGGCGGTGGTTGCCGCCACGCCGTATATCGCGCTGCAATTGCAATCGGTGACGCTGTCGTTCGGGGTGTTCGCGTCGGACACGCCTGAGGGGTGGGCATTGCCGGACAGGAACGCCACCGCGATTTGGGTGGCGGTGGGGCTGGCGCTGTTTACCGTGCTGTTTGGCACCCGGAACCTGGACGCGAAAGAGCAGCATCACGGCGTGGTGACAGCGATTGCAGTTGAGGCGGTGGTGAAGCTGGTGGCGCTGCTGGCGGTGGGCATATTCGTGGTGTGGGGCATGGCGGGCGGGCCTGCCGATATTGTGGCGCGGATTGATGCCTCGCCGATTTCGGATTGGAATTTGCAGCCGGGGCGCTGGTTCGGCCTGATCTTTCTGGCCGGTGCTGCGGTGATATGCCTGCCACGTATGTTTCAGGTGCTGGTGGTGGAAGACGGCGACGAGCGGCATCTGGCGCGGGCAAGCTGGGCGTTTCCGCTGTATCTGTTCTTGATGAGCCTGTTCATTGTGCCGATAGCGGTGATGGGCTTGGAGCGGCTGCCTGCGGGTTCGAACCCCGATATGTTCGTGTTGACGCTGCCGCTGTCTGCCGGGCAGGGCGGGCTGGCGATGCTAGCGTTTCTGGGCGGGTTTTCCAGCGCCACCTCGATGGTGATTGTCGAGGCGATTGCGCTGTCGACCATGGTTTCGAACCATATTGTGATGCCACTGTGGCTGCGGCTTCGGCCGCAAACGGCAGTGTCGGGTGATTTGCGGCGGATCGTGCTGCTGGCGCGCAGACTGTCGATCGCGGCAGTGTTGGCGCTTGGCTATGGCTATTTTCGGCTGTCGGGTGGGTCGGCGGCACTGGCGGCGATTGGGTTGATCTCGTTCGCCGGGGCGGCACAGGTCTTGCCTGCGATGTTGGGTGGGGTGTTTTGGCGTGGGGCAACGGGGGTTGGGGCGGCGGCGGGGCTTAGCATTGGGTTCGTAACCTGGGCCTATACGATGTTCTTGCCGTCTTTCGGGCAGGATGGCGTGCTGTCGGCGCAGGTGTTCGCCGAAGGGCCGTTCGGGATTGGCTGGTTGCGCCCACAGGCCTTGTTTGGGGTCGAAGGCATGGACCCGCTGCTGCACGCGGTGTTCTGGTCTTTATTGCTGAACACGACGGCGTTCATCGCGGGGTCGCTATTGACGTTTCCGGGGCCGATGGAGCGGTTGCAAGGGGCGGCGTTTGTCAACGTGTTCGAGGATGGAAGTCCGGGGCCACGCCCGTGGACGCGGGGGCGTGCGGAACCCGAGGCGCTGCTGGTGATGACGCAGCGGATTTTGGGGGAAGACGAGGCGCTGGGGCTGTTTGCCGTTGAGGCGAAAGCGCAGGGCAAGGCGGGGTACTTGCCGGATGCCTCGCCTGAATTTGTCGAGCGGTTGGAGCGGCGATTGGCGGGGTCTGTGGGGGCGGCGACGGCGCATGCGATGATCAGCGAGCTGGTCGGGCGCGACCGGGTTTCAGTGGAAGACCTGATGGCGGTGGCGAATGAAACCGCGCAGATCATGGAATATTCCGGGCGGCTGGAGGCGCAGCAGATCGAGCTGTCGCGCACTGCCGGGGCTTTGCGCGAGGCGAATGAAAAGCTGACGCAACTGTCAGTGCAGAAGGATGCGTTTCTGAGCCAGATTAGCCATGAATTGCGCACACCGATGACGTCGATCCGGGCGTTTTCGGAACTGTTGATGGAGGGGGATGCGCCGACGACGACTGTCAACGCGCAGGCCGCGATTATCAACACCGAGGCGATCAGGCTGACGCGGTTGCTGGATGATCTGCTGGACTTGAGCGTGCTGGAAAACGGGTCTGTACAGTTGGATCTGGCGCTGGCGAACCTGCATCAGATGATCGACCGGGCGCTGGTTGCGGCGGGAAATACGCAGCCGGAGCGGGCGTTTGTGGTGGACCGGAACGAGGTGGCAGAGGATTTGTTCTTGCGCACCGATGCCGACCGATTGGTGCAGGTGTTCATCAACCTGATATCGAACGCGCGCAAGTATTGCGATGCGGCAGAACCACGGCTGCGCATTGCGGTGCGCCAGAAGGGGGGCCGCGTGATGGTGGATTTCATCGACAACGGCACCGGCATTCCGAAGGCCAGTCAGGCGCTGATATTCGAGAAATTCGCGCGGCTGACCGACCAGACGCGGGCCGGGGGTGCGGGCCTCGGGCTGGCGATTTGTCGCGAGGTGATGGCGAATTTGGGCGGCAGTATTGGCTATTTGCCGGGGCAGGGCGGGGCCGCGTTCCGGGTGACATTGCCGTTGCGGCTGGAGCGGTAGCAGGGCGCGGTTAACGGTTTGGCAAGGGGTTTGCGGCAAGGTCTGGAAAGGCGATTGCAGCAAAAGGGGCCGGGAGTGGCCAGTATCGACGAACAGACTGTGATGCGCCGCAAGTTGGCGTTGGCTGCGGCCAATGTAGCACAAGGCGGGCCGGGGGCGGACCGGTCTTGGCGCGTTGTGTTGGCCCGGGCGGCGCGGGATACCATGACATTGGGGCTGGAGGTGACGCGGCTGGACCAAACGCGGGCGTCGCTGACCGAGTTGTTGGATATGCCACCTGACCGGGCGTTGATTGCAGTGCTGGAGGGGCCGGGTGAGGGGCTGGGGCTGCTGGCCATTTCGGCACCATTGCTGGCGGCGATGACGGAAATACAGACCATTGGCCGGGTGACGGTACTGGTGCCGCCGCTGCGAAGGCCGTCGCGCACCGATGCGGCGATGGTGGCTGGGTTTGTTGATGCAGCACTGGCCGGGCTAGAGGTGGCTTTGGCGGATGAGGCCGATCTGGTTTGGGCGGGCGGGTTTCGCTATGCGTCGTTCCTGGATGATCCGCGCCCTTTGGGGTTGTTGTTGGAGGATATTCCCTACCGGGTGCTGCGGGCCGATATTTCGGTCGAAAGTGGCGCGCGGTTGGGGCAAATACTGATGGCGCTGCCTGCGGCGGGGCGGGGGCAACGGCCGCGAACGACCAGTCGTGCGATGCCCGAGGCGGTGGCGGGGCATATGTTTGCTGCCGAACTGGCCGAGCAGGTGGCGGGCGCACAGTGCATTTTGCAGGCGGTTATTCACCGGATGGCCTGCCCGTTATCAACGGTGATTGCATTGCAGGTGGGTGATGTTCTGGCGATGGGGCAGGCGTCTTTGGACAAGATCGGGCTGGAAGGCCTTGATGGGCTGCGGGTGTCGGAAGGCAGGCTGGGGCAGAACCGGGGTATGTGTGCGGTGCGGCTGACACCTTTGCGAACAGAGGTATCAATGGCGCAGCCGAGCCACGACATTATTGATTTGCAGCGGGTTGCGGTGGGGTAGTTGCCCGACCCTGAAGACGGGGCCGCAGTGAGTTGGCCCCAGTCACGAGGCACATTTGGCCAGGGGCGTTAGCCCTTGGCGGCGAGCTTGTCGATCTGGCTGCGGAGCCCTTCGAGTTGATAGCCGTAGCGCGCGGGCAGGCCGATCAGATCATCGGTCGGCATTTCGCCAGCATTGGCCAGCGCCCAGACCACCGACGACCGATTACCCGACGCGCAATAAGCGAACACCGGGCCATTGGCATTTGCGATGGCTTTGGCTTGGGCCGTAACGTTTGCGTCGGTCAAAGCACCGCCGATGACGGTGTTCTGGATGAAAGTCAGGCCAAGCGCCTGTGCCGCCGCCTGCATCTGCGCGTTGTGCAGATGCGGTGGGATTTCAGCGTCAGGGCGGTTGTTAATGATGGTGGTGTAACCTGCGGCCTTGATCGCGGGCAGGTCTTCAAGCGAGATCTGCGGCGAGACGGCGTAGGTTGGGGTTAGGGCGCGAATATCCATGGGGGCTCCTGCTTTGGCCTGACGGTCTAGGGTGCGGCGCGCGGCCGGAGCGATGAGCATACCTGCCAGCATCGCAATAAGAAAGGCTATCCCGCCCCAGCCGCCAAAGCTGAGGGACGCGATGGCAGGACCGGGGCATAGCCCCGCCAGTGCCCAGCCTGCGCCGAACAGGACTGAGCCGATGACAAGGGCGGGGTCGATTTCCGGGCTGGGGGCAGCAGGTAATGGCGTGCCAAGCAAGGCGGTCTGGCGACGGGCGGCGACTTGCCAAGCGATGGCCATAGGGAGGATGGCTCCGCCGAGGACGAAGGCGAGGGTGGGATCCCAATCGCCGAAGACATCAAGCCAGCCTTGGACTTTGGTGGTGTCGGTCATGCCCGACAGCAGCAGACCCGCACCAAATATTCCGCCCGACAGGGCCGCGAAAGCTGCGCGCATCAGATCCACCCCAGAGCGTGACGGGCGGTGGCCATGATCAGGCCGCCTGCGAGCAGGTAGAAGACGGTGGCGACAATGCCGCGCATCGAAAGGCGCGAGATGCCGCACACGCCATGGCCCGAGGTGCAGCCATTGGCCAATCTTGTGCCGACGCCGACAAGCAGACCAGCGGCGACGATGACGGCCAGATTGTTGGTGATGTGGGTTTGCGCATCTCCAAGCCCCCATGCGATGAGGGCGGGCACGATCAGGCAACCCGCGAGGAACGAAAGCCGTTCAGCAGCGGTGGCACGCCCGCTGCCATCGACCAAGCCGCCAAGGATGCCAGACGCCCCCATGACGCGGCCATTCACCAGTAAATAGACGGCGGCGGCGGTGCCGATCATCAGACCGCCCGCCAGACCCCAAAGCCAATCTGCCTGTATCATCAAGTTTGTTCCTTTAGTGCAATTTTGCACATCATTACTCTGCAAGTGACCATCATGAATGTTCGATTATGTAAAGGAAAACTCATTGATGTATCGCTTAAAGACCATTTATCGGCACTTTAAGGTAGGTTCTGCCATCTTCTGCCGGATCGGGCATGTGGCCTGCGCGCATGTTCACTTGCAGCGACGGAATGATCAGGCGCGGCATTCCCAGCGTGGCATCGCGGGCTTGCCGAAGGGCGACGAAATCTTCCATGCTGCGACCCGCACCGATATGGACGTTGCGGCGCTTTTGTTCACCCACGGTGCTTTCCCAGGCATAGGTTTCGCGCCCCGGTGCCTTGTAATCATGGCAGACGAAAACCCGCGTCTCATCCGGCAATGCCAAAATCCGTTGCACCGACGCGTACATTGTTGCCGCCGAGCCGCCGGGGAAATCGCAGCGCGCGGTGCCGAAATCGGGCATGAAAAGGGTGTCGCCGACAAACGCCGCGTCGCCGATGACATAGGTTAGGCAGGCCGGGGTATGGCCGGGGGTGTGCATGACATCGCCGCGCAATTGGCCGATTTGGAAGCTGTCGCCGTTGGCAAACAGGCGGTCGAATTGCGAGCCGTCGCGTTGAAACTCGGTGCCCTCATTGAAGATTTTGCCGAAGGTATTCTGGATATAGGTGATCAGGGTGCCGATGCCGATTTTGCCGCCGAGCTGCTGCTGGATATAGGGCGCTGCCGAAAGGTGATCGGCGTGAACGTGGGTTTCCAGTATCCACTGCAGATCAAGGTCGGATTTGCGGATGAAGTCGATCACCGCATCCGCGGACCGGGTATCGGTGCGACCAGAGGCATAATCAAAATCCAACACCGAATTGATGACTGCACAGGCGCGCCCGTTGGGATCACGCAGCACATAGGTGATGGTATTGGTCGCTTCGTCAAAAAAGGCAGTGACGTCGGGTTTCATGGCGGTCTGATCCTGACGGGCAAGACTCACACTAAACATAGCGTGCATGGGGGACACATTCAATCGGTGCGCCGCTTGCCAAGGGTGGGGCAGTTCCTGATAGGATGGAGTCAGGGAGACGATGCGATGAACGATGCGGATCACCGGGCGGATCACGAGGCTAAACTGGGGCCAGTTCGGCAGGAGGTTCTGGATGCTGTTCTCGTATTGACGCTGTGCAATCCGCCGGTGAATGCGCTTGGGGCTGCAGTAAGGGGGGCGCTTGGTGCTGCATTGGACCGGGCGGAGCGTGATCCTCACATCAAGGCAATGGTTATTCGGGGTGACGGCCGGGCGTTTTCGGCGGGTGCGGATATACGCGAATTTGGCCAATCCGCCCAAGCGCCGCTGTTGCCCGACCTGTGTCGCCGGATTGAGGCGTTTGCAAAACCTGTGATCGCGGCAATGCATGGTGTGGCGTTGGGCGGCGGGTTTGAATTGGGGCTGGCGGCGCACGCTCGGGTTGGGATGGCAGGTCTGCGGGTTGGCTTGCCCGAGGTGAATTTGGGGATATTGCCGGGGGCAGGCGGAACGCAGCGATTGCCGCGGCTGGTCGGGGCCGAGGTGGCGTTGCGCATGATGCTGACTGGGCAGCCGATTTCGGCAGCAGATGCGCTGGCGTTGGGGGTGCTGGACGCGGTGGCACCGGATGTGGATGGGTTGCTGGCGGCGGCGTTGGTACTGGCGGATGCGCCACCGGCTGCGGACCGGCGGAACGGATTTCGCGATCCGGTAGCGTATGAGGCGGCGGTAGCGGTGGCGCGGAAAGAGGCGGCGAAATCGGGGTTGCCCGCCAAGAGCCGGATTGTGGATTGCGTTGAGGCGGCCTTGCTGTTGCCGCTGGATCAAGGTTTGACGTTTGAGCGTTCGGCGTTTGACGATCTGCGGGCATCGCCCGAGGCGGCGGCGCTGCGCTATGCCTTCTTGGCGGATCGGCGGGCGGATCATTTACCGACGGGGTTTGATGCGTCGACGGCTTTGCCGGTGGCGCATTTGGGGATTTGGGGGGCTGGGGCGGCGGCGGTTGGTTTGACTGGGGCGGCACTGAGGGCCGGACTGAAGGTGACGTTGTGTGACCCAAGCCGTGATGCGCTGGTATCGGCACTGGAGGCGGTTGGTTTGGCGCAAGAGGCCGAGGTTTCGGCGGGGCGGCTGACGCCAGAGGCGCGTGATGCTGATTGGGGGCGGCTGTTTCCGGCAGTGGACCCGATGGCCTTTGCCGGGGTTCAGGCGATTATCCTCACGGATGCCGAACGGCCATTGGCGGTGGATTTTGCGCGCGGATTGGCGCGTGACATAACGGTGATGGTGGCGGGCGGTGTGCCAAATGGGGCGGGCCGTGATGTGATGGGCGTGGTGTTCGCGCAAGGCGGGCTGGCCGAGGTGGCGTTGCTGGACGGCATGTCGCCCCGAACGATTGCGACTGGGCTGGGGTTGCTGCGCAAGTTGGGGCTGCGGCCGATCAAGACCGGGCTGCGGGGGCAAGGCCCCGGTATTGGAGCACGGGTGACGGCGGCGGGTCGGCAGGCCGCGCAGGCCCTGATCCGGTCTGGGGTGCCGGTGGCGCAGGTGACGCGGGCAGTTTCGGCATTTTTGCGGTTACCAAGCGGGCTGGCCGAGGGGCAGGGCGCGCTGATGGCGATACAGGACGCGCAGATTGCCGATCGGGTTTTGGCGGCGATGGCGAATGACGGGGCAAAGCTGTTGTCGGACGGCACGGCGCAAGCGGCGTCGGATATTGATGTGGTGATGGTGGCGGGATATGGGTTTTCGCGGACCATGGGCGGGCCGATGTATCAGGCAGATGCGCGCGGATTGATGGTCATGCGGCGGAATTTGCGGATATGGGCAGTGGAAGATGCCGTATGGGCCCCGGACCCGCTGTTTGATACGCTGATCGCGGATGGGCTGTCCTTTGCGTCGCTGAACGACGCCTAGCCCAGCAGAATACCCGCAACAACCAGCATCAGACCGAGCGCCGAGACGCCAAGGGCGATCATATTGAGCGTGACGACATGCTGCAGGCGGGCACGCATGGCGTCATCGGTCAGCCCGGCGCGGCGTGCCTTTATGGCCAAGATGATGCACCAGATCAGCCCGCCTACGCCGCATAGTGACAGCAAGGTGCCTGCCCAGATCAGCAATGTCATAGTCGGTGCCCTTCGGATTTCACGCCGTTTGGCACTAGCCGAGCGCGCCCGCGCTGACAAGTGCCGTGCTGCGCATTTGGCGGCTTGAACCCATGCCCATCGGCAAGGTAGGGAGTGGGCAAACATTCTTGAGGGGCATCATGAGCGATCCGATCGACACCTATTCCGTTACCGCCGACGAGCTGCGCCAGTTCATCGAACGCTTTGAGCAGTTGGATGCTGAAAAGAAGGACTTGGCCGAGCAGCAAAAAGAGCTGATGGCCGAAGCGAAAGGGCGCGGTTATGACACCGGCATTCTGCGCAAGGTGATTGCGTTGCGCAAACGCAAGCCCGACGATATTGCCGAGGAAGAGGCGATCTTGGAGATGTACAAGACCGCGTTGGGAATGCAGTAGCGGTTGAGTTGGGGGGCGTCTTGGGTGGCGGACGACGCGTCTAGGACGCTGAAGCGCTGTGATGTGAACGGCTTTTGTAAAAAACCGAACCCCCCCGATTTTCCGAGCCTATGCTATGGTGAAATGAAGGTCAGGTCGCGAAACCGGGCGATCTGTGCCACGTCAGCCTCGTAGGTTTCGGTCATTTCGGCGACCAATGCTGCAGTCCATCCCTTCATTTCGATATCAACCTCTAACTTTGCGGGATCGGCGAATTTGTCGAGGAAGGCCGCGACGATGCCTTTGCGTTTGTCGGACGTGTCAGCGGGGTTTTCGGCAAGATAGGCGTTCATATGCGCCATGCCCTCCGCCGTCATGATATCGGCAAGCAGCGCATCGGTGTCCTCGAGCACGATATCGCCGCTGTGACCCGACACCGTTTGCAGCACATCGGGCCAGATCAGCGGCGTGTCTTCGTCACACCATATGGTCAGCGGAACGTCGGGGTTCAACGCCTGCACCTGTTCGATCATGGTGGACCAGCGCAGGCGAAGGGGTTCTACCCCATCCATAAATTCATCATGCGACTTGCCCTTTTGGCCCTGAAACAGGGCAGGCAGGAAGGTTGCTGGGTTGCGGATGGAAAGGTGAAATTCCGCTTCGATCTGCGGGAAGATCCTTGTGAAGGCGCGGATGCGTTCGGCGGCGTTGGGGTAAAGTGAGCCGCGCACCGCCCATTGCGGATAGCTAAGGAAGTTGTCCCAGCTGAGGATCAGACGCTCGGCGCGGTCTTCTTCCATGATCTGTTCCAGGATCATCGCTTGCGTATCGACGTTTGCAGTTTTGCCCTTTAGCGCCACGGCAGTATCGCGCAGAAGGTTGCGATAGCGGGTTGGCCCCGGCACATGAATGCCTTCGGTCGCGAGCGCGGCGCGGTTTTTCAGAAGGCATCGCAGCAGACGTTCTTCGTCGGTGCAATGGGCGCCGAGGTGATAGACGATGCGCATCGTGAGTGTGTTATCCGGCCTGAAGGTCTGCTTTAAGCTGACTATACGGGCTTTTGTGGACAGTTAAACCGCTTTCCTGTAATTGCCTGTTCAAGATGACCAAGCAAAACAGTCAAGTTAACCAACCACAGCTAGGATGGCGCATTCCGCGCCTTGATCTATGGTCATTCGGGGCTGCGATGATTGCCGCCGTGGTGTTGGCCCCGGTGATTTCGGTCCTGTGGATTGCGTTTCATCCGACCGAGAATATCTGGCCGCATCTGATGACATCGGTGTTGCCGCGGTATCTGGGCAACACGCTGATCCTGATGGTGGGGGTGGCGGCGCTGACGGCGGTGTTTGGTGCAGCGGCGGCGTGGTTGGTTGCGATGTACCGGTTTCCGGGGCGGCGGTGGCTGGATTATGCGCTGCTGTTTCCGCTGGCGATCCCGGCGTATGTTGGTGCTTATGCGTTGGTCGATTTTCTGGATTACGCCGGACCGTTGCAAGCGGCGATGCGGGCTTTGTTTGGTTGGCGGGATGTGCGCGATTACTGGTTCCCCGAAGTGCGCGCACATGGACCGGCAATTGTGGTGTTGGCATCGGCACTTTATCCCTACGTCTATCTGCTGGCGCGGGCGGCATTTCGGGAACAATCGGGCAGTTCGTATGAAGTGGCGCGCGCCTTGGGGGCGGGGCCGTGGGCATTGTTTTGGCGGGTTGGATTGCCAATGGCCCGGCCTGCAATCGCAACTGGGGTGGCGCTGGTGATGATGGAAACCGTTGCCGATTATGGCACCGTGCAGCATTTTGGCGTGCAAACCCTGACCACGGGGGTGTTTTCAACCTGGCTGACCGGGAACAATGCCGGGGGGGCGGCGCAGATTGCCGGGGTGATCTTGGCGCTGATCCTGCTGCTGCTGGGGTTTGAGCGGATTGGCCGCCGGAACGCCCGGTTTCATGGCGTGAGCCGAGGCACAAGGCCGATCGCACCGCTGCCGTTGTCTGGGGTTCGCGGCTGGGCTGCGACGGCGTTTTGTCTGGTACCGTTTGTGATGGGCTTCGTTCTGCCGGTGGCGGTGATGCTTGGCCATGCCTTCAGGCGGCCTGATGTCTGGGTGGCACCGGGGCTGCTGCCGGCGCTTGGCAATACAGTGCTGGTCGGGGGACTTGCGGCGGCGTTGACAGTGCTGGCGGCGGTGTTTCTGGTGTACGGGACCCGGATGATTGGCCGCGACCTGGCGCGGATGGTGCTGCCGGTGACAGTGCTAGGCTATGCCGCACCGGGGGCGGTGCTGGCGCTGGGACTGCTGATCCCGCTGGCAGCGTTGGATCACCGGGTTGCCGACGGGGTGCTATGGTTGACCGGTTCTGATCCGGGGTTGATCATGACGGGCACCTCGGCGGCGATTGTTCTGGCGTATTTCGTGCGGTTTTTTGGCATTGCGCAGGGGGCGATGGATGCGGCGTTTGGCCGGGTGTCGCCCAGTCTGCCGATGGCGGCGCGGTCCTTGGGGCGCACCGCTGGGGGCACGCTGCGCGATGTTTACCTGCCGCTGATGAAAGGATCGGTGGCGACGGCGCTGCTGGTGGTGTTTGTTGATTGCGTGAAGGAACTGCCGGCGACGCTGCTGCTGCGGCCCTTCAACTTTAACACGTTGTCGACGCGGGTGTTCGAGTTGGCCAGTCTGGAGCGGTTGGGCGAAGCGGCGCCGGCGGCACTGCTGGTGATGGCGGTTGGTCTGGCGGCGGTTGGCCTGCTGGCGCGGGCAAACGGTGAGCCGCACAATATGGAATGAGGGGCTTGCCCGCCGCCCGAACTGACGCTATTTGATCGCGACAGTGCCCTTATAGCTCAGTTGGTAGAGCACCTGATTTGTAATCAGGGGGTCCCGGGTTCAAGTCCTGGTGGGGGCACCATTTTAGCGGTTTTTCTGGATAGCTGATGCGGATCGGTGTTTTACCGCCGTTTCCCAAGGCCAAAACAAAAGCGCCCCGATCGACGATCCGGGGCGCTTTGTTTTGGTGTATTTGCTTAGACGTTGACGGTTGCCCGACGACGACGTGCGGCAACGCCGATGCCAGCCAAGGCAACCACCATCAGCGATAACGTCGCAGGCAGCGGCACTGGGGCCAGATTGACGTTATCTAGCCGGTAGCGCGAGCAGGGGATGTTGGTGCATTGTCCCACCAAGTTTGGGCCTACCGGTGTTGGTGTGCTGAAGCTGGGAGTTGGGCCAAAGCCGATCACCAGGCTGGACAGGTTCTTGAAGGCTGCGCCCAAGACATAGGTTGTTGCGGCCCCTACGCCGCTGCCCATGTCAAAGACTGTCGAAGCGACGAGGCCGTTTGCATCAAAGCCTTGCACACGGACATTTACGAAGCTGCCACGGTCTGACGCGCCTGTCAGTGTATTTGTCACAAAGTAATCAAAGATGCCGGGCGTCAAATCAAAGCTTACGGCATCGAACAGGCTTGCCATCGTGAAGGCTAAAGACGTCGGCCCCCCCCATCCGCCATCTGCAAGATAAACGCTGGTCCCGCCGCCGCGCGCAAACGACTCAATAATGAGGCCATTTCCATTGGCTGTAATGCCGGATTCTGTGTAGGTGCGGGATAGGACATCTGCTGTCGCAAAGTCGAAATTATCGAATGTCATTGTGGCAGCGGGAGCGAAACTGGCTTGGGCTAATACAAAAGCTACGGCGGTTAGTAATTTTTTCATGTCACCATTCCTTCAGGTAAAGCTACAACGGGTACGATCGTCTATTTCTACTATACTTAGTGCATTTTGGGCTGATCACTACCAATTGTCAAATATTGAGATGTGCGTGAGCGGGGTCTGTGGCGCGGGTCTGTTACGATTTCGCCACAGTTTCCGGGGTGATATGGCGGGGCTGTGGGCGGAAAGTTGCCGACTTAATTTTGATGAACCAGTTAGTGCAGCGAAGTTGTTGCATGACAGGTGAGCAGAACGCGGATCACGACGTCGCCGCGCCGCGGCAGAGGCGAATCCGGTTGGTTTGGGTAAGGCTGGACTGACCTGTTTTGGGTTGGACGTGTTATCGTTAACACTCGCTCTTTCCTCTTGCTGCTGAAACCTGCAATATCGCGCCGACAAATCACCTCGGCACGGAGCGCACCAAATGACCAAGACAGGCAAGATCATGATCACCGGGGCAGGGTCTGGGATCGGCCGTGTCACGGCGCGGGCGTTTTTGGCGGCGGGATGGGGCGTGGCCTTGGTTGGGCGGCGGGCGGATGCTTTGGCGGAAACGGCAGATGGGGCCAAGGCGGCGTTGGTTCTGCCGTGTGATGTGGCAGATCCGGGGTCGGTTGACGCGGCGTTTGCCACGTTGACGGCAGATTGGGGGCGGCTCGATGTGTTGTTCAATAATGCCGGGCAATCGCTGAAGGCGGCACCAATTGATGAAATTGCGGTGGAGGATTGGCTGGCGCTGTCGTCGGTCAACATCACCGGCATGTTTCTGGTGGCGCGTGCGGCGTTTGGCTTGATGCGGCGGCAAGACCCACAGGGGGGGCGGATCATCAACAATGGGTCAATCTCTGCCCACGTGCCACGGCCGGGATCGGTGCCCTATACGATGTCGAAGCATGCAGTGACCGGGCTTACGCGCACGCTGTCGCTGGACGGGCGGGCGTTCAATATTGCGGCTGGGCAGATTGATATCGGCAATGCGCTGACATCGATGGCGCAGGCGTTTACCAGCGGTGTGCCGCAGGCCGACGGCACGGTCCGGGTTGAGGCGGTGATGGATGCGGGCCACGTGGCGGATGCCGTGCTGCATATGGCGGGCTTGCCGCTGTCGGTGAATGTGCCGTTCATTACGCTGATGGCCAATTCGATGCCCTATATCGGGCGGGGATAGCTTTTTCCCGCGCATTTCGTCCGAAAACCGGGGTCCACTTTTCGGAATGCGCTTTATGCGTCGGGCGTGAAGCCGCCGTAGCCGCCTTGGCTGAACACCAGTGGCGTACCATTACGCAGGGCAAAGCGGATGACGCGACCGATGATGATCAGGTGATCGCCGCCGTCATGGGTGGCGTGTTGATGGCAATCGAAGCGGGCAAGGCTATTGCTGATCAGCGGCACGCCGTCTTCGGAATAGTTTCTTTCTAAGTCATCAAATCCGATGCCGCCGCGCGAGAACCTTGCAGCGATATCGGCTTGGCTGGTGTCCAGAATATGGATGCTGAAGCTTTGCGCGGCGGAAAAGATCGGGAACCTGGTCGAGGATCTGGCGGGCGACCACAGAACCAGCGGTGGGTCGAGCGAGACTGAGGCGAAGCTGTTGGCGGTAAATCCGACGGGGCCGTCATTGGTTTGAGTTGTGACAACAGTGACTCCGGTGACAAAACGACCCAGAGCATCACGTAAGACCCGCAGTGTATCGGGGCCGGGCAGCATATTTTGATCAGGCAGAGTATCACCCATGGCAGCGTTCTAACAGGACCGGGGGCTGCTGCAAGGCTGTCGCGGCAGGTTTGTAAGCTGTGGGTAGATAGGCTGTTGTGGGATTTGGTCAATGACGCGGTGGGTGAGGGCCGCCCAATGCGTTTGGTCATTTTCCTGTTGCCGAAGACTGGCTAAGGTTCGGACCAAATCACATCGGGGACTATCATGACCAAACGTCTTTCCGCGTTCACTGCACCGGGCCGGTTCTGGCGCGGAAATTTGCACACGCATTCTAACCGGTCGGATGGGGTGCTGGAACCTGCCGAGGTGTGTCGCCGCTACCGCGCCGAGGGCTATGATTTTATGGCTTTAACCGATCATTTCATCGGGCATTATGGCTATCCGATTGTCGATACGGTGCCGTTTAGGGACACAGGCTTCACCACCATCTTGGGGGCGGAACTGCATTCCGGGCCGATGTTGAACGGTGAGTTGTGGCACATTTTGGCGGTTGGTTTGCCGTCTGATTTTGCGCCGGGCAATGCGCCGCACTTTGGTGTGGTCGACGGGCAGGAAACCGGCCCAGAACTTGCAGCGCGGGCGGTGGCGGCGGGGGCTTTTGTTGCCGTCGCGCATCCGCAATGGTCTGGCCTGACGCTGGCCGATGCCCGCAGCATAACCGCCGCTCATGCGGTGGAGGTTTATAATCACGGCTGTGCGGTGAGTTGCGACCGGGCGGATGGTTTTGGCATTGCCGATCTGCTGCTGACCGAAGGCCGTGCGCTAAGTATGATCGCGACGGATGATGCGCATTTTAGCGAGCCTGATCATTTTGGTGGCTGGGTGATGGTGAAAGCCACCGAAAATTCGCCGAGGCTTTGTTGACTGCACTGAAGGCGGGGGATTTCTATTCCAGTCAAGGGCCGGACCTGCGCGATGTGCGGGTTGAGGGGAATGTGGTGGTGGTTGAAAGCTCTGCGATCTCGGCGGCGATTGTGCAGGGCACCGGAACTGGGGCGAAGGCGGTACATGGGCATTCGATGACGCGCACCGAGGTGCCGCTGGCCCGCTTGAATGGCTCGCCTTGGTTGCGGGTGACAGTGGTGGATGCGGCAGGCAAGCGGGCGTGGTCGAACCCGGTTTTTCTATAGGCCGAAGTTCAGCGGGTGATGAAGTGCTTTTGCACGATGCGCAGCAATTCGCGGTGCAGGCGGCTGGTGCGGTTGCGTATGTGAGTGGCGGCGAACACTGGCTGGTGCATGGCGACCACGTCTTTGACCATGTGAAAGCGGCCCGTGGCGACCATTTGGTGCGCGGTTGGCTCCATCACGAAGCCTGATCCGCCCATGGTGTTGAGCAGTGCTGTTACGGTCAGGCTTTGGCCGACTGAGATCGGCGTGATGGCTAGGTTCGGTAACAACGCGCGGTGTTCGCGTTCGAACGCCGGGGAAAAATGCGGCACGATGTGGCGGGCGGGGGTCAGCCCAGTGCTGTGATCGGTGTCGGAACTGATCAGGCGGTAAGCCATGTCGCCCAGCGTGGTGAAATGCAGATCGGGCTGCGGTTTTGGCGTGAACAGAACCGCGAAGTCGAGCGCGCCGGTCAGCAGATCAAGGCACATCTGCGTGGAATAATCGGGTTCGATATAGAACGCGCATTCGGGCAGGCGGGCGCGAAATTCGACCATCCAATCGCCGATAAGGCCGGCGGCCAGATCGTTCTGGATACCAAGGCGCAAGGTGATAGCGGCGTCCCCTTGCGGTTGGATACGGCGGCGCGCCTCGTGCCATTCGTGGCGCAAGGTGCGCGCGTGTTGTTCGAACCGCAGGCCTTCGGTGGTAAGATCAGTGCCCGCGCGGGAGCGGGTGAAGAGGCGGACATTTAACGACGCCTCTAACGATGCGACCCGACCCGAAACCGAGGATTGGGTGATGCCTAGCCGTTCCGCAGTTCGGTTGAAGCTGCGGGTTTCGATCAGGTCGAGGAAGGTTTCGATCAGTTCGATATGCACAGGCCAACCTCTAATCGGTTTTTCCGATCAATAGCGCGGTGATTGGCGAATTGAAAGCCTGTGCGTGGCGACCGATACTCCGCCCAAATTGACGAGGAACGGCATGTCAGATTTTCCTAGTACGGCGCGGGTGGTGATCATTGGTGGCGGCGCTGTTGGGGTGTCGTCGCTGTATCATCTGGCGCTGGCTGGATGGACCGATTGCGTGCTGCTGGAGAAGAATGAACTGACGGCGGGGTCTACCTGGCATGCGGCGGGTAATGTGCCGACGTTTTCATCCAGCTGGTCGATCATGAACATGCAGCGCTATTCGGCGGAACTGTATCGCACGCTGGGGGCGACGGTGGATTACCCGATGAACTATCACGTCACCGGATCAATCCGGCTGGCGCATAGTGCGGAGCGCTTGCAGGAATTTGAACGGGTAGTCGGCATGGGCCGCTATCAGGGGATGGATCTGAAGATCCTGAGTCCGGATCAGATTGCGGAATACTACCCGTTCCTTGAAACGCACGATCTGACCGGGGCGTTGTACGACCCCTATGATGGCGATATTGATCCGGCGCAATTGACGCAGGCGTTGGCCAAAGGGGCGCGTCAGCTGGGGGCGCGGATCGAGCGGTTTTGTCCGGCAACGGGTGTGCGGCGCGAGGGCGACGACTGGGTTGTGTCGACCCACAAGGGCGATATCCGCTGCCAATATGTGGTGAATGCGGCGGGGTATTATGCCCGCGAAGTGGGCAAATGGTTTAGCCGCGATGTGCCGATGATGGTGATGAGCCATCAGTACATGCTGTTTGACACCGTGCCGGAAGTTGCCGTGCACACCAAAGCGACCGGCAAGAAGCTGCCCCTGCTGCGCGATGTGGACAGCAGCTACTATCTGCGGCAGGAAAAGAACGGCTTCAACCTTGGCCCGTATGAGCGCAATTGCAAGGCGCATTGGGTGACACCGGATGACCCGTTCCCGGAAGATTTCAGTTTCCAGCTGTTCCCAGACGATCTGGAGCGGTTGGAGTGGTACATCAATGATGCCATGGCGAGGGTGCCGTTGCTGGAAAAGGCACCGTTGACGAAAGTGATCAACGGTCCAATCCCCTATACGCCGGACGGCAATCCCTTGATTGGCCCGATGCCGGGTGTGCCGAATGCATTTGAGGCGTGCGTGTTTACGTTTGGCATTTGTCAGGCGGGCGGTGCGGGCAAGGTGCTGGCGGAATGGATCACTGAAGGGGCCACCGAATGGGACATGTGGTCATGCGACCCGCGCCGGTTTACCGGGTTTGAGGATCAGGACTACTGCATCAAGAAGGGGATGGAAGTTTACGGCCACGAATACGCCATGCACTTTCCGCACCACGCCTGGCCTGAAGGGCGGGGCAAGAAGCTGTCGGCGGTGCATGACCGGGTTGCTGCCTTGGGGGCACAGTTTGGGGCATACAATGGCTGGGAACGGGCGTTGTGGTATGCGCGGCCCGGCGACGATACATCCGAGGCGGGCACGCAGACGTGGAACCGCGAAGGGCCATGGTTTGGCGCGGTGAAGGCGGAATGTGAGGCGGTGCGGGATGCGGCAGGTATTCTTGATTTGCCGGGATTTTCGCGGTTTGTGGTGAAGGGTGCGGGCGTGGCCGACTGGCTGGCGCGCCAGATCACCGGCAAGGTGCCATCGGTGGGGCGGCTGGGGCTGGCGTATTTCGCCGATGACAAAGGTCGCATCGTGACCGAGATGTCGGTGGCGCGGATTGGGCCGGATGAGGTGCTGCTGATCACGGCGGCCACGGCGCAGGCGCATGATCGCGACTGGTTGGCGAGTCATCTGGACGCAGGTCTAAGGCTGACTGACCACACGACGGAATGGTCGACGCAGATTCTGACCGGGCCAAGATCGCGCGAGATATTGGCGGCGGTTTCTGATGCGGATCTGGCGAAGGGCTGGCTGACCTTCCAGACGGCGCAGGTTGGCGGGGCCGAAGTGTTCCTGATGCGGGTGTCTTTTGCTGGCGAACTGGGCTGGGAAATCCATTCACGCATCGCTGATACGCCAGTGGTTTTCGACGCGGTGATGGCGGCGGGCAAGCCGCTGGGCCTGCGCCCGTTTGGCATGTTCGCGCTGAACTCGCTTCGGATCGAGAAGGGGTATCGCGCGTGGAAGGGCGATCTTTCAACCGATTACACAGTGCTGCAAGGCGGGTTGGAGCGGTTTGTCGATTGGGCGAAGCCGGAGTTTCGCGGCAAGGCGGCACTGGCTGCTGAACTGCAGGCCGGAGTGACCAGGCGTTTCTGCACCTTGATCGTGCAGGCAGGCGAGCAAGACCCGCCCTACATGTCGACGCTTTGGCATAGCGGCAAAGTGGTGGGCGAAACAACCAGCGGCTACTACGGGCACCGGGTGGGGGCTTGCGTGGCGCTGGGCATGTTGCGGGCCGATCTGAACGTGCCGGGAACAGTGCTGGAGGTAGAGATTTTCGGGAAGCGCTATCCTGCGGTGGTGCAGACTGACGCACCGCTGTGGGACGCAAAAAATGAGCGCATTCGCGCGTGATGATCTGGAAAAGCGGGGGGCCAGCCCCCGCACCCCCGGGATATTTGTGAACAGAAGAAAGTAGGACGATGGTGCAGGTTCCAAAAACAGCGCGGGCGGTGGTGATTGGCGGCGGTGTGTCGGGCAGTTCGGTTGCCTATCATCTGGCGAAGGCCGGGTGGACCGATGTGGTGCTGTTGGAGCGCAAGCAACTGACATCGGGCACCACATGGCACGCGGCGGGGTTGATTGGGCAACTGCGTGGGTCGGCGAACATGACGCGGTTGGCGAAGTATTCCGCCGATCTGTATGTGAAGCTGGCGGCCGAAACCGGCATTGAAACGGGGATGCGGCAGGTTGGCTCGATTTCTGTCGCGCTGACGGCGGCGCGGCATGAAGAACTGCTGCGCCAAGCCACCGTGGCGCGGATTTTCGATGTCGATGTACAGGAGATTAGCCCGACCGAGGCCAAGGCGATGTACCCGCATCTGGAAATTGGTGATGTGGTGGGGGCGGTGCATCTGCCGCTGGATGGCCAATGCGACCCGGCGAATATCGCGATGGCGCTGGCCAAGGGTGCGCGGATGCAGGGCGCGCAGATATTCGAGCATACCAAGGTTGTTGCGGTGACACGCGCGAATGGTCGTGTCACTGGCGTAGATTATGTCGGCAGCGACGGCGAGCGGGGGCATATTGCCACCGATGTGGTGGTGAATTGTGGTGGCATGTGGGGGCGCGATTTGGCCGAGGCGTCGGGCGTAACGCTGCCGCTGCATGCCTGCGAGCATTTCTATCTGGTTACCGAACCGATTGAAGGGCTTGGCCATTTGCCAGTGCTGCGGGTGCCCGATGAATGCGCCTATTACAAATCCGACGCGGGCAAGATGATGGTCGGCGCGTTCGAGCCGGTGGCCAAGCCCTGGGGCATGACCGGCATCCGGGACGATTTCATGTTCGATACGCTGCCCGAGGATTGGGATCATTTCCAACCCATTCTGGAACACGCGATGAACCGGGTGCCGCTGTTTCAAACCGCGGGGATACATACGTTTTTCAACGGGCCGGAAAGCTTTACCCCCGATGATCGCTATTATTTGGGGGAAGCCCCGGAACTCGGCGGGTATTGGGTGGCGGCGGGGTATAACTCGGTTGGGATTGCCGGGTCAGGTGGGGCTGGCATGGCACTGGCGCATTGGATTACCGAAGGCGAAGCGCCGTTTGATCTGTGGGAAGTGGACATTCGGCGGGCGCAGCCGTTCCAGAGGAACCGTAAGTATTTGCGGGAACGGGTGACGGAAACGCTGGGTCTGCTGTATGCCGATCATTACCCCTATCGGCAGTTTGCGACGGCGCGGGGGGTGCGGCGGTCACCGTTGCACGAGCATCTGAAAGCGCGGGGGGCCGTGTTTGGCGAGGCTGCCGGGTGGGAGCGGGCGAACTGGTTCGCGGGCCCGGGGCAGGTACGGGAATATCAGTATAGTTGGGGGCGGCAGAACTGGTTTGACAACCAGAAGGCCGAACATATGGCAGTGCGGACCGGGGTTGGGCTGTTCGATATGACTTCTTTCGGCAAAATCCGGGTTGAGGGACGCGATGCCTGTGCGTTTCTGAACAAGGTTTGCGGCAATCAGATGGATGTGGCCGTTGGGCGGATTGTCTATACCCAGATGCTGAACGCGGCGGGGGGTATTGAGTGTGATTTGACCGTGACGCGGCTGTCGGAAACGGCGTATCTGGCAGTGGTGCCGGGGGCGACGTTGCAGCGTGATCTGGCGTGGATGCGGCGGCATGTCGGCGATGCGTATGTCGTGATCACTGATATGACGGCGGCGGAATCCGTGCTGTGCGTGATGGGGCCGAAATCGCGTGAACTGCTGCAAGCGGTTAGCCCGAATGACTTTAGCAATGACGCGCATCCATTTGGTACAGCGAGAGAAATCGAAATCGGTATGGGGTTGGCACGGGCGCACCGGGTGACGTATGTGGGCGAATTGGGGTGGGAGTTGTATATCAGCGCCGACCAGACAGCGCATGTGTTCGAGGCGCTGGAAGCAGCGGATTTGGGATTGAAGCTGTGCGGGTTGCATACGCTGGATTCGTGCCGGATTGAGAAGGCCTATCGGCACTTTGGCCATGACATCACCGACGAAGACCATGTGTTGGAGGCTGGGCTAGGCTTTGCCGTGCGCACCAAGAAACCGGATTTCATCGGGCGCGACGCGGTTTTGCGCAAGCGCGATTCGGGTTTGGACCGCAGAATGCTGCAGTTCCGTCTCAAAGACCCTATGCCAATGGTGTACCACAACGAGGCCATCGTGCGGGATGGCAAGATTGTCGGGCCGATCACATCGGGCAACTACGGCCACTTCCTAGGGGCGTCGATCGGGCTTGGCTATGTGCCGTGTCGGGGCGAAACTGAGGCGGATGTGCTTGCATCTGCTTACGAAATTGAAATTGCGGGGCAGCGGCATGAAGCCGTTGCCTTGCTGGTGGCGATGTACGATCCGAAATCTGAACGGGTGCGCATGTGATGCGCAACTTGGGGGATTTGTACCCCATCCCGAGGATATTTGTACCAGAATGAAAGGGCGCGTGATGGACGATATTGGCGAGGTTTGTGAACCAGCACGGTCGCGCAGGTCAGGGGGCCGGGCGAACCGTGTGGCAGTACGGTCGGCGCCGCTTGCTGACAATCTGCGCCCGGTTCGGGCAGGCATGCCGGGCGGCCAGTATAAGCCACTGACCGATGCCGGAATCGCGAAAATCCACGAAAGCGCGCTGCAGGCTTTGGAGGTGATTGGCCTGTCGCAAGCGCCGCCGTCGGGGGTTGAATTGCTGACGGGGGCCGGGGCGATTTTGGGCGATGACGGGCGGATACGTTTTCCGCGCGCGTTGGTTGAAGACATGCTGGCGATTGCGGCGCGTGATATCACGTTGTGCGGCCGCGAGGAAAAGCACGACCTGCATCTGAGCGGCACCAAGGTGCATTTCGGCACGGCAGGGGCAGCGGTGCATATTGTTGATGCGCTGACCGGCGACTACCGCGAATCCACGGCGCAGGATCTGTATGATGCGGCGCGGATCACACATAACCTTGATAACGTGCACTTTTTTCAGCGTGCCATGGTTTGCCGCGACGTTCTTGATAACTACGATATGGATATCAACACGCTTTACGCCTGCCTTTCGGGCACGACCAAGCATGTTGGCACCTCGTTCAGTGACCCGTCGCATGTGAAAGGCTGCTTTGATCTGCTGCACACTGTGGCGGGTGGAGAGGCGGCGTGGCGCGCGCGGCCGTTTGTCAGCAATTCGAACTGTTTCGTTGTGCCGCCGATGAAGTTTGCCGAGGAAAGCTGCATCACGATGGAGGCGTGCATTCGTGCTGGTATGCCGATGCTGCTGCTGTCGGCGGGGCAGGCTGGGGCGACAGCACCGGCACCGATTGCGTTGGCGATCGTGCAGGCAATGGCGGAATGTCTGGCGGGCGTGGTGTATGCCAATGCGATCATGCCGGGCGCGCCGTGCATCTTTGGCACATGGCCCTTTGTCAGCGACTTGCGAACCGGTGCGATGTCAGGCGGTTCTGCGGAGCAAGCGCTTCTGACGGCTGGTTGCGCGCAAATGCACCATTTCTACAACTTGCCGGGTGGGGCTGCCGCGGGCATCAGCGACAGCAAGATGCCCGACATGCAGGCAGGGTGGGAGCAGATGATCACCAACACCCTTGCCGGGCTTTCGGGGCTGAACATGGTCTACGAAGCAGTTGGCATGCATGCGTCATTGCTGGGGTTCTGCATGGAATCGCTGGTGTTGGGCGATGATATCTTAGGGCAGGTCCTGCGAGCTGTTCGCGGAATTGATGTGACTGAGGATAGCACCTCAATCGAGGCGATGAAGCAGGTCTGCTTGGGCGGGCCGGGGCACTATCTTGGGTCGGACCAGACGCTGGCCCTGATGCAGACGGAATACATCTATCCAGTGGTCGGAAACCGGATGAGCCCGAAAGAATGGGTTGAAGCGGGGCGACCGCTGCTGTTGGATCGTGCAATTGCCCGCAAGAATGATATTCTGGCGAAAGCAGGCTGCCAGATTGATCCACAGATCGACGCCGCCATACGGGCTACACGCAATATCTATTTCAGGTGAAAAAACAATGATATCCAAGAACATCTCAAAGTTTTACATCAACGGAGAATGGATCGAGCCCATCTCGAAAACCCGAATGGGGGTCGAGAATCCGGCCACTGAGGAGATTGTGGCAGAAGTGGCTTTGGGCAATGCCGAGGATGCCGACCGCGCGATTATGGCGGCACGGGCGGCGTTTGACGGCTATACCGTTTGGCCGGTGGCAAAGCGGATTGCTTTGGTGAAGCGCATTCTTGAGATTTACAACAGCCGCTACGAGGATTTCGCCCAGGCGATGCTGACCGAGATGGGGGCCCCGATCGAATGGGCGCGGGGCGCGCAGGCTTGGGCGGGACAGGTGCATATCGAGGCGACAATCAAGGCCGCCGAGGAAATGCAGTGGGAATATTCGCGTGGCACGACACGCATTGTCTACGAGGGCATCGGGGTTTGCGCGCTGATCACGCCGTGGAACTGGCCGATGAACCAGATCGCCTGCAAGGTGGCACCGGCGTTGATCGCGGGTTGCACGATGGTGTTGAAACCGTCTGAAATTGCGCCGCTGTCGGGTGTGCTGTTCGCCGAAGTTTGCCACGAGGCGGGGGTTCCGCCGGGCGTGTTCAATCTGGTGAACGGCGATGGGCCGGGGGTCGGCACGCGCATCACCTCGCACCCGGAAGTGGATATGGTGTCGTTTACCGGATCAACGCGGGCGGGGACATTGATTGCGGCGGCGGCAGCCCCCACCGTCAAGCGGGTGGCGCAGGAAATGGGGGGCAAGTCGGCCAATATCATCTTGCCGAACGCTGATTTTGTTGCCGCAGTGGAGGCCGGGGTTAACGCGATTATGTCGAATGTCGGCCAATCCTGCGATGCGCCGACCCGGATGTTCGTGCAGCGCAGCAGGCAGGCCGAGGCGATGGAGGTGGCGAAGGCCACTGCGGAGGCGATTGTGCCAGGTGATCCGACGGCGGAAGGCACGACGATGGGGCCGCTGATCTCGAAAGTTCAGTTTGATAAGGTGCAGCGATTGATCCAGGTCGGCATCGACGAAGGTGCCACATTGGTGACGGGCGGTCTGGGCCGACCTGCGGGTCTGAACCGGGGCTGGTTCTGCAAGCCGACGATTTTTGGCGATGTGCAGAACGAGATGACGATTTCCAAGGAAGAAATCTTTGGGCCGGTGCTGGCGATCCTGCCCTACGACACGGTGGATGATGCGGTGCGGATGGCCAATGATTCCGTTTACGGGCTTGCCGCCTATGTCGCGGGGCCGCTGGCGGATGCAAGGCCAGTGGCGCGGCGGTTGCGGGCGGGGACGGTGAACCTGAACTATCCGGATTGGGATACGTCGGCACCATTTGGCGGCTACAAACAATCAGGCAACGGCCGGGAATATGCCGATTGGGGCATCCACGACTTCTGCGAGGTCAAAGGCATCGTCGGATACGGCGAGGCGTGATGCATTACGGATATGTCGGCCTTGGCAACCTTGGGGCGAATTGTGCGGCCTGTCTGATCAAGGCAGGGTTTCAGGTTACAGTGTTTGACCTGAACCCGGCCTTGCCGACCGGCTGGTGGCAATGGGGGCGGTACTGGCCCCCAGCGCCGAGGCTTTGGCGGGATCGGTTGATCATGTGATGACTTGCCTGCCATCGCCTGCGATATCAGAACGTGTGCTGCGTGCTATTCTGCCGAAGATGAAGCCGGGGACGAGCTGGATCGAGATGTCGACGCTTGGCCGGGACGAGGTGCTGGCTTTGGCAGCTGTGGCCGGTGAGGCGGGAGTGCGGATGATGGAGCTTCCTGTCACGGGCGGCGTCCATTTGGCGGCGCAAGGCAAGATCACGATGCTGGCGGGGGGCGACAAAGATCTGTTCGATCTGCACCACCCGGCAATGGCGGCGATGGGGGACAAGATCTTTCATATGGGGCCGCTGGGATCATCGTCGATCATCAAGGTCATCACCAACATGCTGGCCTTCATTCATTTGAAAGCCACGTCTGAGGCCCTGATGCTGGCCAAGCGGGGCGGGCTTGATCTGGGGCAGGCATGGCATGCGATTGCGGCATCATCGGGCAATTCTTTCGTGCATGAAACGGAAGGCGCGCTGATCTTGAACGGGTCTTACGATATCGCCTTCAACATTGATCTGGCGTTGAAGGATCTGGGGTTCGCGCTGGGATTTGGTAGGGAGTTTGGGGTGCCGCTGGAGTTGGCTTCGATGACGAACCAGACTTATATCGCGGCGAAGGCGGCTTATGGGGGGGAGGCCCAATCGCCGATGATTGCGAAATTGCTGGAGGATTTGTTGGGCACTGATTTACGGGCGGAAGGGTTTCCGGCGCGGTTGGAGTAACACGCGTGTTACGTTTGGAATAGTTTGGTATATCAATAGGTTGATGTTTTTCCTTAACTGAATTTTAAGTGTTACGCGGCGGCCTTTTGGGCGAAATGGTTTTGAAAGGCATGATGATGCGGGATGAAGATCAGGAGCTGGCAGCGCGGCTGCAGCATCACCGGGCGGCGGGGTTGGCGCAGGGTGCGCCGATTGCGTTGCCGATTATCACAGCGACCACCTTTCATGTGCCGGATCATACCAAGGGCGGTTACAGCTATTCGCGTGCCGCCAGCCCGACGTGGGATGAGGTCGAGGCGCAGTTGAGTATGTTGGAAGAGGCGCCGGTGGTGGCGTTTCCGTCCGGCATGGCGGCGATTTCAGCGGCGTTGATGGCGACACTGGCGGCGGGCAAGCGGATTGTGCTGCCGTCAGACGGCTATTACGTGACGCGGATGTTTGCCGAGCAGTTTCTTAAGTCGTTTGGGGTGGAAGTGCAGCAGTTGCCGACCACTGCCTTTGATAGCGCCGATTTTACCGGGGCGGGCGTGGTGTTCATTGAAACGCCGTCAAACCCGGGCTTGGATTTGTGCGATATTGCACTGGTGTCACAGCGCGCCCATGCGGCCGGGGCATTGGTGATTGCCGATAATACCACAATGACGCCGCTGTTGCAGAGGCCGCTGGATTTGGGGGCTGATCTGGTGGTTGCCGCCGACACCAAGGCCCCGGCGGGGCATTCGGATGTGCTGTTTGGCCATGTGGCGGGGCGGGATGCGGCGTTGATGACGCGTGTGCGCGAATGGCGGCGGTTGTCGGGGGCGGTGCCGGGATCGTTTGAGGCGTGGCTGGTGCATCGCGGGATTGAGACTTTGGAAGTGCGGCTTTCGCGCATGTGTGCTTCGGCTGGGGTGATTGCCGAGCGGTTGTTGGCGCATCCGAATGTGTTGGCAGTGCGGTATCCGGGATTGGTGGGCGACCCGTCTTATGCTGTGGCGAAGAAGCAGATGTCGGGGTTTGGGTTTCTGATCTCAATGACGTTGAAGGATGCGGTGGTGGCCGAGAAGTTTCTGGCCGACTGCCCGTTCATTGCGCAGGCAACGAGTTTCGGGTCGACCCACACTTCGGGCGAGCGGCGGGCGCGCTGGGGGGATCTGGTGCCGGAGGGGTCTATTCGGTTGTCGGTTGGCTGTGAGCCGGTGGAGCCGTTGTGGGCCGCGATGGATGCGGCGCTGCGGGGGTAGGTTGCCCCCCCACCCCAGCCCTCCCCCACAGTGGGGGGAGGGAGGTACCTTTGTCGCCAGAGCCGCGTTTGGGTGGTGTTGCTAGAGTAGCGCGATGAGGCGAGTGGCTTCGTTAGTGGGGCTGGCAAGGGCGGATTTGTCTTCGCCGGGGAAGAAGCGGCCTCGGATGGCTGTAGGCATGGGTTTTGGGGTTTCGATCAGCACACGGGGGCCAATTTTGATCGTCTCGGCAGCCCATGATCGGGCGAGGGCAATCTGGGCGGCTTTGCTGGCACCGTAGGCACCGAAGAATTTCTGGCCCGCGCGGGGGTCGTCAAGGAATAGGGCAGTGCCTTTGTGGGCGCGCAGCAGGGGTTCGATCATCGGGATCAAGGTGCCAGTGGCGCGGACGTTGGTGGCGATGGATTTATCCCAATCTTTGGCGTCGAGCGAGCTTGCGGGGCCAAGCGGGGCCGCGTGGATGGCGGTGTGCGCCCAAAGGCCGAGGCCGCCCCAGCGGGTGTGGATGTTGAGGCAGAGATGGCGCATGGCGTCATCATTGGTGACATCCATCGGGGCGAGGGTCATCTGGCCTGCACCGGGCAGACGCAGGGCTTTGACGCGGTCATCCAGTTCTTCCAGCCCGCCGACAGTGCGGGCGACGGCAACCACATGCCAGCCCCGGATGGCCAGTTGTTCCGCCAGAGCAGCACCAAGGCCGCGAGAAGCGCCGGTGACGAGGGCAATGCGTGGGGTCATGTTCTATCCTTCGGGCGGGGGCGCTGGTGGTGAGTGCGGATGCCTCCGGCGGGGATATTTAGGAACAGAAAAAAGGGCAAGGGGGGATTGCTAGTGGTCGGTGGGGCGGCCGTATCCGGCGGCAAGCTCGGCTAGGCGGGTGTCGATGATCTTGTGCAGAAGGGCGGTTGGCAGTGGGGTTTCGGGGGTGAACAGGACGCCGCTTTTAGAGGTTTTGAAGCCTTCGCAATCGGCCAGCAGTTTCGGGATTACGGTGCCAGAATGCGGATAGACGCCGAGGTGGCGGGCGAAGGCGGCGTAGCCGAGGATCATTTTCCCTTTTGGGCCGGGCTGGCGGAAGCCGGGCATGGCGTAGCTGATGCATTCGGTGGCATCCGGCAGATAGGCGTGGGCGGCGGCGCGCAGGGCTTGTAGAGCGTCGCGTTGGTCGGCGGGCAGGGCGGCGAGGTAGGCGTCTACTTCGGCGGTCATCGCAAGCCCTATTCCGCCGCTTTCATCTGGAAGCCTTCTTCGATTTTGTCGGCGGGGATCACCGGGTATTCGCCGGAAAAGCAGGCGTCGCAGTATTGTGGTTGTTTGGCGTTGCGGCCTGCGGCCTCACCCGCCGCGCGGTAGAGGCCGTCGAGTGAGATGAATTTCAGGCTATCGACGCCAATCCATTGGCGCATTTCTTCTTCGTTCATCGAGGCGGCGAGGAGCTTGGAGCGTTCTGGCGTATCGACGCCGTAAAAGCAGGGCCAGGCGGTGGGGGGGGATGCGATGCGAAAGTGCACCTCGGCAGCGCCTGCCTCGAGGATCATGTCTTTGATCTTGCGGGATGTGGTGCCACGGACCACCGAGTTGTCAACCAAGATCACCCGTTTGCCTTTGACCAGCGCGCGATTGACGTTGAGTTTCAGGCGCACACCCATGTTGCGGATGTGCTCGGTCGGTTCAATGAAAGTGCGCCCCATGTATTGGTTGCGGATGATGCCCATGGCGTAGGGGATGCCGCTTTGCTGGGAATAGCCGATGGCGGCGGGGGTGCCAGAGTTGGGGACGGGGCAGACCAAGTCAGCCTCTACCGGGGCTTCGATGGCAAGCTCGCGGCCGATGGCGGCGCGGGTTTCATAGACCGAGCGGCCACCGAGGATCGAGTCGGGGCGGCTGAAATAGACGTGTTCGAACAGGCAGAAGCGCGAGGCTTTCCGTTCAAACGGAAACGAGGATTCGACACGGCCGTTTTCGATGACGACCATTTCGCCGGGTTCAATTTCGCGGATGAACTCGGCACCGATGATGTCAAGGCCGCAGGTTTCGGAGGACAGCACCCAGGCATCGTCGGCGAGGCGGCCGAGGACGAGCGGGCGGACGCCAAGGGCATCGCGGACGCCGATCAGTTTGGTGCGGGTCATCGCGACGATGGAAAACGCGCCTTCGACGCGGCGCAGGGCGTCCTTGATGCGTTCGGCAATGGTTTTCTGGATCGACCGGGCCATCAGGTGGATGATGCATTCAGAGTCGGACGAGGATTGGAAGATGCTGCCGCGTTCGATCAGTTCGCGGCGCAGGGCGGCGGCGTTGGTGAGGTTGCCGTTGTGGGCGATGGCGGCACCGCCCATGGAGAACTCGCCAAAGAAGGGTTGGACGTCGCGGATGGCGGTGGCGCCCTTGGAACCGGCGGTGGAATAGCGGACGTGGCCGATGGCGAGGGGGCCGGGCAGCGTATCCATGACGTCGGCTTTGGTGAAGTTATCGCGGACATAGCCAAAGCGGCGGGCGGAGTTGAAGCCGGTTTCGGGATCATGGGAGACAATGCCGCCCGCCTCTTGGCCGCGATGTTGCAGGGCGTGCATGCCGAGGGCGACGAAGTTGGAGGCATCTTTCACGCCGATGACGCCGAAAATCCCACACTCTTCCTTCAACTTATCGTCGTCGAAGGGGTTGCTTAGGAATGGCTGCATGCGCAGGGCTCCGAATCCATGGGGGGCATGCGGATCATTTAGGCCTTTGGGCGGCGAGTGTCACGCGCCGATTGGGGTTAGTTTGAGGGGGCGGGTGCGGGTTCTGCCGGGGCGGGCGTGGTGGGGGCGGCGCAGGTGCTGACCAGTTGTTCGTAGCGGGCGACGATCCAGCCGGGGGCGTCGGAGGGGATGTTTTCGTCAATGTTGGCTTGGAATGAGGCGATGACTTTGGCAGTGCGGGAGGCATCGACCATGGGCACGGACTCTGTGCCGACGGCGCGGTCGTAGACAATGAAGGCAACGACGACCAACACGATGCCACGCAGGACGCCGAACAGGAAGCCGAGGCCTTGATCAATGCCGCCGAGGGCGGAGCGTTGCACGACGGACGAGAACAGGGGGGTGAACAGGGCGGCGATGATCAGACCAATGGCGAAGACGGCGGCGAAGGCGGCGATGATCGAGAGTTCGCAACTGTCCGTCAGGAATTTGCCGACGACGGGCAGTTCCTTGACCAAGGGTTGAGCTTGCGGGGCGAAGATGAAGGCGAGGATGGCGGCCCCGATCCAGCCTGCGATGGCCAAAGATTCGCGCACGAAGCCGCGCGAATAGGCAAGGATTGCCGACAGCACGATCACGCCCGCCGCAACGGCATCAATCAGGGTAAAGCCTTCCATCACGCACCTTTCGTAGGGGTCAACCGGCCCCGAATATTTCACCGACGAATGCCGTAAGATCGGGCATCAGCCGGACTTTCATATCTTCGCTGGCCCCGAGTTTTGAGCGGGCCGGCGCAATGGCTTGTGAAAAACCAAGTTTCGAGGCTTCTTTCAACCTGTTTTCGGTCTGTGTCACGGGGCGCAGCGCGCCAGACAGGCTAATTTCGCCGAAAAGCACCATCTCTGGCGGAATTGCCACATCTTCGCGGGCAGAAAGAAGTGCGGCGGCAACGGCCAGATCAGCGGCGGGTTCGGACACGCGCATACCACCAGCGACGTTCAAGAACACGTCCAATCCGGTGAAGG
Organism: uncultured Alphaproteobacteria bacterium; assembly: GCA_963708425.1. Taxonomy (GTDB): domain Bacteria; phylum Pseudomonadota; class Alphaproteobacteria; order Rhodobacterales; family Rhodobacteraceae; genus JACMNW01. The sequence continues at coordinate 326,646 of OY970206.1, read as the reverse complement.
GAATGCCGCAGCGCGCCTCCAGCACGGCCAAAATCGTCGACAGGCGACCGGAATCGAGGCCGACGACGGTGCGGCGCGGGGTGCCGAGGGTTGACGGGGCGACGAGGGCTTGAATCTCGGTCAGTACGGGCCTTGTGCCTTCGATCCCGGCGAAAACGGCCGAGCCGGGGGTGGAGGTGCCACGATCCGATAGGAACAGAGCGGAGGGGTTGGTGACCTGTTGCAAGCCGTCGCCGGTCATTTCGAACACGCCGATTTCATCTGCCGGGCCGAAGCGATTTTTCACCGCGCGCAGGATGCGAAATTGGTGGCCACGCTCGCCTTCGAAATAAAGCACAGTATCGACCATGTGTTCGACGACGCGCGGGCCGGCGATTTGCCCGTCTTTGGTGACATGGCCGACGAGGATGATAGCCACGCCGCGCCGTTTGGCGAAGGTGACGAGTTCATGACAGGCGGCGCGGACTTGGCTGACGGAACCGGGGGCGGCCTCGATTGAATCGAGCCACATGGTTTGGATCGAATCGATGATGGCGAGGCCGGGGCGTTCGGCATCGAGCGTGGTCAGGATGTCGCGCAAGTTTGTCTCGGCCCCGAGGATGACGGGGGCATCGGTCAGGCCCAAGCGTTGCGCGCGCATTCGGACCTGCGCCGGGGCTTCTTCACCCGAGATATACAGGCATTTGACGCCACGACGGGCAAAGCTGGCGGCGGCTTGCAGCAGTAGTGTGGATTTGCCGATGCCGGGATCGCCGCCGACAAGCACGGCGGAAGCGGGCACGAGGCCGCCGCCAAGCACGCGGTCTAATTCATCGATGCCGGAGCTGGCGCGGGGCGGCGGGGTTTCTTCGGTGGCAAGGTCGGTCAGGGCTATGGTGCGCCCTTTGCCGCCGAGGGCCTTAGGTCCGGCGGAAAGCGGCGCCTCTTCGATGATGGAATTCCAGGCACCGCAAGCATCGCATTTGCCTGCCCATTTGCGGGTGCTGGCACCGCAGGCGGTGCAGGTGAAAGTGGGGGAGGCTTTGCTCATGGCCCTACCTGCCCTGAATGGCGGCGGGCATCAAGGGTTGGTGCCTTCGTTGCGCGCAGTGATGGCCGAGATGGCAAGTGACGCAAGGATCAGGCCAGTGAAGAAATAGAGGCCCCATGCGGTTTCGACATGCGCGAGGCCAATGCCTTTGACCAGCACGATGTAAAGCGCGATCAGGAAGACGTCGGCCATAGCCAGCTTACCCATGATGTGCAGGGCGGGCAGCAGTTTGGGGGAGAGGAGGCCGAAGTGCAGCAGGGCGAGGCCGAGGGTTTTGAGCCACGGGGCAAAGATGGCGAAGGCGGTGACGATAAGGGCGAGGATGACGTCGGAGTCCCACAGAGATTGCAGGCCGGTGATGACGGAGATTTCGTCTAGCCCGAACAGGGGCAGCAGGCCTGCGCGCATCAGGGGTGCGAACCACGCGAGGGGGAAGAGGATCAAGAGGGCTAGGTTGGCGAGTTTCAGGGGCATTTAGAGGCCGAGCAGGCTGAGCGGCGCGCCGAAGCCAACGAAGCCTAACAGCAATACCACCATGACGATGAACGGGACGACGACGGCTAGCGCACCTTGTTTGGGCATCGCGTTACCTTACGCTTTCGATCGGACCATCGGCGCGACCGTGGATGAACTGCTGCACGTAAGGGTCTGGCGTAGCGTCCATTTCGACCACGGTGCCAGTCCATTGGATGATGCCGTTGTGCAGCATGGCGACCTTATCGGCGATGGCGCGGACGGAGGACATATCATGCGTGATAGCCATGGCAGTGGCCCCCATTTCAACGACGATCTCGCGGACCAGATCGTTGATGACGCCGGCCATGATCGGATCTAAGCCTGTGGTGGGCTCATCAAAGAAGATGATTTCGGGCTCGGCTGCGATGGCGCGGGCGAGGCCGACGCGTTTTTGCATACCGCCGGACAATTCGCCAGGGAACAGGTCGGCGACGGAGGGTTTCAGGCCGACGCGGCGCAGCTTTTCGAGGGCGATAGCGCGGGCTTCGTCCTTTGGCCGGGCGGCGTGGCCGCGCATCAGCCGGAAGGCGACGTTTTCCCAGACGCGGAGGCTGTCGAACAGCGCGCCGCCTTGGAACAGCATGCCGAAGCGGGCGAGGAAGGCGTCACGGTCCAGCCGGGTGACATCTTCGCCAGCAAGGGTGATGCGGCCTGCGTCAGGGCGCACGAGGCCGAGGATGCATTTCAGCAGAACCGATTTTCCTGTGCCCGATCCGCCGATGATGACCATGCTTTGGCCGCGCGGGATGTTCAGGTTAACGCCGCGCAGTACGGCATTGCTTCCAAAGGATTTTGTGACTTGTGACAGTTCGATCATGAGGTGAAGAACACCTCTGTCAGCAGATAGTTTGCGGCCAGGATCATCACCGATGCGGCGACGACGGCGGCTTTGGTGGCGGCCCCGACGCCTTGTGCGCCGCGGCTGGAGTGCATGCCGTGATAGCAGCCCATCAGGGCGACGATGAAGCCAAAGGCGGCACCTTTGACCAAGCCGGAGCCGATATCCCAGGGTTCAAGGAAATCGACGGTGGTTTTGAGGTAGGTGGCGGAGTTGAAATCTAGGCGGGTGATGCCGACCAGCCAGCCACCGGCGATGCCAAGCGCATCACCGGCACCGACCAGCACGGGGACGGCGAGAGTGGCCGCAAGTACACGCGGAACGGCAAGGTATTTCATGGGGTTGGTCGACAGAGTTACCAGCGCGTCGATCTGTTCGGTGACCTTCATGGTGCCAAGTTCGGCGGCAATGCTGGAGGCGACGCGGGCGGCGACCATCAGCCCGCCCATGACCGGGCCGAGCTCGCGCACGATGCCGATGGCGACGATGGAGGGGACGACGGTTTCGGCGTTGAAGCGTGCACCACCAGAGTAGATTTGCAGCGCCAATGCGCCGCCGGTGAAAACTGCGGTCAGGCCGACGACGGGCAGGCTGAACCAGCCGATTTGCAGCAGGCTTTGCAGGAATTCGCGCGGGTAGAACGGCGGGCGGAACAGGTGGCTGATGACTTGCGTGGTGAACACGGCAACGCGGCCCACGGCGGCAAGGGCGGTTAGGGCGGGCCTGCCGATGGCTGCCAAAGTGGCGGTGGGCGTCATGCGGTGGCTTCCAGATATTTGCGGGCATAGCGCGGGCCGAGGCTGGTTAGAACCTCGTACCCGATGGTGCCAGCGATATCGGCCAGATCATCGACGCCTTGATGCGGGCCAATCAGATCGAGGCTGGCGGGGGTTTCGGGTAGATGGGTGATATCGACGGTGATCAGATCCATCGACACCCGGCCAACCAAGGGGCAGGGAATGTCGGCAGCCCAAAGGCGGGCTTTGTTTGACAGGCTGCGCAGGAGGCCATCGGCGTAGCCACCGGAGACTGTGGCGATGATGGAGGGGCGATGGGCTGTCCACGCGCCGCCGTAGCCGACAGTGTCGCCAGTTGCGACTTCGCGCGTTTGGATGACGGGCAGCGACAGGGTGACGACGGGGGTTGCGGCGACGAACGGCATCGCGCCAAACAGGCCGACGCCCGGGCGTGTCAGGTCGAAGTGGAAGGTTTGGCCCAGCAGGATGCCACCAGTGGCGGCCAGCGATCGGGGCACTTCGATGCCGTCAGTCATGGCGTGGAAGTTGGCCAACTGAGTGGCGTTCAGCGGGTGATCGGGTTCATCTGCGCAGGCGAGGTGCGACATCAGCAGTTGCGGATCGGCGGGCAGGACGTGCGGGGCGATGGCCAGCCAGGCGGAGGGTTCCAACCCCAGACGGTGCATTCCGGTATCAAGCTGCAGACCGAAGGCGTGGCCGGGCAGGGTTTCCAGATGCCGGGTGATCTGGTCGATGGAGTTGAGCATCGGGGTCAGGTCAAGATCACGAATCAGGGTGGTATCGCCGTCCATATGGCCGCCCAGCACATTGATCTGCGGGCCGGGGCCGAGGGCTGCGCGGACGGCGGCACCTTCTTCGGCGACGGCTACGAAAAAGCGGCGGGCACCGGCACCGGCGAGGGCTTGGGCGACGGCGGCGGAGCCCAGGCCGTAGCCATCGGCCTTGATCACGGCGGCGGTTTGCACCGAGCCCAGCGATAGCCGATCAAGGGCGCGCCAGTTGGCGGCAATGGCGGACAGGTCGATGGTCAGCGTGGCTGTTGACATAGGGTTTGTGTTGCCCGCCCGCCCGGTGAGGTCAAGGAAAAAGGGATCAGAAGGCGACGTCGCCCGAGCCTTGCTGCCAAGGTTTGACCAGATTGCCAAAGCGGGTGAAGCGACCTTCGAACGACAATTCGACCGAGCCGATCGGCCCGTGCCGCTGTTTGCCGATGATCACTTCGGCCTTGCCATGCACGTTTTCCATGATGGTCTGCCACTGGGCCATCTTTTCCAATTCGTGATCGCCCGGTTTTTCACGTTCTTTGTAATATTCGTCGCGGTAGACGAACATCACCACGTCGGCGTCTTGTTCGATTGACCCGGATTCGCGCAGGTCTGACAGTTGCGGGCGCTTGTCTTCGCGGCTTTCCACGGCGCGGCTTAGCTGGCTAAGAGCAATGACGGGGATATTGAGTTCCTTGGCAATGGCCTTCAGGCCTTGGGTAATTTCCGACACCTCGTTGACGCGGTTTTCCTTGCCAGAACCGGCCTTTAGCAGCTGAAGGTAATCCACAATCAGCACGTCAAGACCGTGCGTCCGTTTTAGACGCCGCGCGCGGGCTGCGACTTGGCTGATCGGCAAGGCGGGCGTGTCGTCGATGTAAAGTGGGCAGGCTTCCAGTGCCTTGGCGGCTTCGACGAAGCGACGAAACTCGCCTTCAGTCATGTCGCCGCGGCGGATTTGTTCCGAGGGCACTTCGGAGGCTTCGGATAGGATACGTGCGGCCAGTTGTTCGGCGCTCATTTCCAAGCTGAAGAAGCCGACAACGCCGCCGTCAACGGCACCATCGGACCCGTCATGCAGGCGGCCTCGTTTGTAGGCCTTGGCGATGTTGAAGGCGATGTTGGTGGCAAGCGAGGTTTTGCCCATGGAAGGACGGCCGGCCAGGATAAGAAGGTCGGAGGGGTGCAGGCCGCCGAGTTTTTTATCCAAATCAACCAGCCCGGTGGAAATGCCAGCAAGGCCGCCGTCGCGCTGGTAGGCTGCGTTGGCCATGTTAACTGCGTCGGTTACTGCCTTGAGAAAGCTTTGAAATCCGCGTTCTGCGTGGCCTTGCTCGCCCAGTTTGTAAAGCCGCTGTTCCGCCTCGATGATCTGCTCGCGCGGTTCGCTTTCGACCATGACTTTGGCGGCTTTGGCGGAAATGTCGCGGCCAAGGTCGATCAGTTCGCGGCGCACGGCCAGATCATAGATCATCTGCGCATAATCGCGGGCGGCGAAAGCGGAAATGGCGGCACCGGCAAGGCGGGCGAGGTAGGCAGGGCCGCCGAGTTCCCGCAGGCCAGTGTCATCTTCCAAGAATGCTTTCAGCGTAACCGGCGAGGCGAGGGCATTTTTCTGGATGCGGGCGGCAGCAATTTCGAAGATGCGCTGATGCACCGGGTCAAAGAAATGTTCAGAGCGGACCAGCGATGCGATTCGGTCGTAGATATCGTTATTGGTCAGGATTGCGCCCAGCAACTGCTGTTCAGCTTCGATATTATGAGGCAGTATTTCGGTGTCTGCCACCGCAGTTGTTGGCTGCATTGGCCGAAAATTCGCAATCTCAGTCATCGTGATGCCCCCGCATGTACCGCTTAACGCCGTCGATCGTGCCCTGCTTGTGATGCGCGATTTGTGGCGCTTTGCGCAAGGTCTGATAAGCCTGTGGATAGCTGCGCCTGAAGCATGAGCATAGCAGAAAACTATACACTCCGACACATGATTTGGGGCCGGGCGGCAAGTTACCTACAGCTGATGGACGGCGATGCCGGAGTTATACACATCTGTCCACATCGGCTGCGGCGCAGTCTGTGACGGTTTTGCAACTTTCCGCTTATGGGGCTTTGCGGGCATCCTGCCAGGCGCGGGGTGCGGTCAAGAACGCCTCCACCTCTGTTAGAGTTGCGGCATCGAAGCTGCCTTGCGCGCGGGCCTCAGTCAGCACATCCCACCAAGTGCAAAGGTGATGCAGGGCGATGCCGTGATCGGCCAGGCGCTGCGTGGTTTCGGGGAAAATGCCGTAGTAGAAGATGACGGCGGTATGAGCACAGGTCGCCCCGGTTTCGCGGATGGCATCGACGAAGCTGAGTTTCGAGCCGCCGTCGGTGGTCAGGTCTTCGACCAAAAGGACGCGTTGGTCGGGGGTCATATCGCCTTCGATCCGGGCGTTGCGGCCGTAGCCTTTGGGCTTTTTGCGGACGTAGGTCATTGGCAGGGCCAAGCGTTCGGCGATCAGGGCGGCGAACGGGATGCCTGCGGTTTCGCCGCCAGCGATGTTATCGAACGCCTCAAACCCAGCGTCGCGCATGACGGTGACAGCGAGAAAATCCATCAGAACCGACCGGATGCGCGGGTGGCTGATCAACTTGCGACAGTCGATGTAGGTGGGCGATGGCAGGCCGGAGGCGAGGGTGAACGGGGTTTCCGCATTGAAGTGCACGGCTTTGATTTCCAGCAGCGCGCGGGCGGTCAGGCGGGCGATTTCTTCTTTCGGGGGGAAGGCGCTGGGGATCATCGTGCTGCTTTCTGTCTGCGGTTAGTCGGTTCAAATGCCGCGTTTTGCCGAAGGTGTTTCAGCTTTCGACGTGCCATTGCACTGGGAAGCCGGGGTTGAAGACGGTGACGGGGCCCGCCTCGGTCAGGATTTTTTCCGGCCACTGGGCGGGGCCAGCTTTGATCAGCGTGATGCGGGCGTCGTTTGGCGGCAGGTGGTAAAAGGCGGGGCCGTTCAGGCTGATGAAGGCTTCGAGATTGGCAAGTGCGCCATCTTCTTCGAACAGATGGGCGAGGATGGGCAGGGTATTGGTGGCGGTAAAGCAACCGGCACAGCCGCATGGGTGCTCTTTCAGCGCGTCCACATGTGGCGCGCTGTCGGTGCCGAGGAAAAACTTCGCCTCGCCCGATGTGGCGGCGGCGCGCAGGGCAAGGCGGTGGCTTTCGCGTTTGGCGACGGGCAGGCAGTAGTAATGCGGGCGGATGCCACCGGCGAGGATGTGGTTGCGATTGATCACCAAATGATGCGTGGTGATGGTGGCGGCAAGATCGGGGCCAGCGGCACGGGCGTAATCGACGCCGTCGGAGGTGGTGATGTGTTCCATCACGACGCGCAAACCGGGGGTGGCTTTGCGCAAAGGATCGAGGACTTTGTCGATGAACACAGCCTCGCGGTCGAAGATATCCACCGATGGGTCAGCAACCTCGCCGTGGACGCAGAGGGGCATGCCGATTTCGGCCATTTTTTCCAGCACGGGGCGGACGGCGGTGAAATCGCGGACGCCGGAGGCGGAATTGGTGGTGGCACCGGCGGGGTAAAGCTTGACTGCTTTGACAAGACCGGAGGCATGGGCGGCGGCGACATCGGCGGGATCGGTGGACTCAGTAAGGTAGAGGGTCATCAGGGGTTCAAACCGCGCCCCGTCGGGCAAGGCGGCAAGGATGCGGTCGCGGTAGGCGAGGGCCTGGGCTGCAGTGACGACAGGGGGGACCAGATTGGGCATGATGATGGCGCGGGCGAAATGGCGGGTGGTTTCGGGCAATATACCCTTCAGCATCGCGCCGTCGCGCAGATGCAGGTGCCAATCATCGGGGCGGCGAAGGGTCAGGCGGGTGGGCTGTGTCATGCCCTGCGCGTAACCCAAAGGGCGCGGCGTTTCCAGTGGGATCGTGCGTTTTAATGGGGGGTAGTCGGGGGGGCGTTCCGCCAAAGCTCAGGTCTTGCGGCGTTCCGCCTCTAGCTGCACGAGGCGTTTACGGAAGGCAGGCGCGTTCAGGCGGCGGGTGACGTTGTTGCAGATCTTGAATTCCCGTTCGGGGTGTTTGGTGACCTTGGCTTGTTCCAGCAGGGTTTTCAAATATGGCCCAAATTTGCGCCGCGCCCGCCAAAGCTTGGCGAATGATTGGGCCGACAGGCGACCAGCGGCGGCGTCTTCGATCATCTGTGGCAGGATGTTCATGTTGATCAGGCTGGCCTCGACCTGATCTTTCAGGTGGCGGGTGCGCAGGGAGGTGACATAGGGGCGCTGGAATAGGGCGGCATGCATTGCATCGGGGGCGTGGTCGGGGTCGAAGGCGATGAACACGTTGCCAGCACCTTCGGTCATGTCGGGGGCGTAGCCGTAGCGCGAGGTGAAATCCAAGCGCCGATGCTGCATATCGCGCTTGTCCCAGCCAACGCGGGCGGGATCAAGCGTGGCGCGCGGGGAGAGTGCCAGAACAGTCGCGCCGGGGGCAGTGACAGAATAGGCGCAGGCGGCGTAGCCACCCATGCCTGCGCCGTAAAACACCACGGCATCGAAGTCTTCGAAGAAGGCGTCGTCGACTTGGCGATCAAAGAACCGATAGACCGCCGGATCGCGATACCAGGTGTCACCATCGGCGATCAGGCACAGGTGCGACCAGCCATGCGCACGGGCAATCGCATCGCCGTAGGGCATTTGCGAGGGGTTGGCACGGATGGCGTCTACAGTTTCGAAAGTGACCAGAAGGGTCGGGCTTTCGTCAACGAAATAGGCCCAGTGTCGCGCTCCAAGTGTTTGAAAATAGCCAGCTTCTTCGCCTATTTCATCGATGGCGGCCAACCAACTGGCCCGGTCTGTGGTCTTAGATGCGTCAATGGCGGACGTGTCGCAATCGGCGGTTGTGCTGTCGTCTGGCATTTCGGGCATGATACCTGTTTCGGGCATTCGCCCAACATGAGTACTCGTTTAGGGCACCAGTTTTCACGCGCTCGATCAACCAACGCAAGGGCGCAAACGGGTTTTTCGTTCCGTGCCTGTGGACAGTTTCAAGAAACTGTTACGCCGAGCTGCGCAATGGTTGCGGACCTGTCTATTTAGACCTGACTTTGTCCGGCATGTTGCCAGATCTGGCGCGCTTCGACTTCGGTCAGCACCCGCGATGGAGGTGCCAGAAGCAATCTGCCGAACAATGCGCGCCATGGTTCTTCTTGCAGCAGGGTCGTGATTTGGGTGTGTCGCCATTGAACGGCAGTATTGTGCAGGGCCAATAGCGCCGGATCAGACGTGAGATCGGCAACCCCGAGTTGCACCTCGGGGTCCAGCGCCAAAATCGACCTATCTTCGGCATCCGAGAAGTTCCGTTCGACCCAATAGCCCATGTCGAAAGTCGATGCATCGCGGTTGGCGCGCCCACGATCACATTTGACCAGATAGCTTTGAGCCGCACCCAACGCATAGTGGTTCAGTTGTGCCAGTTGGAAGTTGTCTTGCCCCATGGCCGAGATGATGCGGGTTTTGTGGTATCCGGCGGGCAGTTCGCGCCCCGAGCCACCAAACCAGCGCTGATCCTTGAGGCGTGCCGGGTCGGGGTTGCGGGGGCGGTGGACACCGAGTTTGCCGTAAGTGCCGTCAAGGCGGAACATGGTTTTGAACAGCGAGGCGCGCCACGGCCAGTGCAAGATTGCGGGTGCCGCGCGAGTAAAGGTTTGGCGGATGGGTGTGTCGGTGAACGGGATGACACCGGCGTTGCCGAACATCCGCCATGTCAGGGGGATGGCGGTGGCATTGGGTAGGGCCGCCAGCAGATCGGGGATGCGGTGGTTGCCAACATGGATGTTCACGAATTCATCTATGTCGATGACCATGGCCCAATCGGCGGCAGCAAGGGAGGGGTGATGATCGGCTGCCTTTAGGGCCGCCCATTGCGGCCCTTGGGGATGCGGGCCGGGGTTACGGACATGGGTGAGGTGGCCCAGTTCGGCCAGACGGTCCAGCATGGCGTCAGTGCCATCGTCACAATCGTTGGAGAATACCAGAAAGTCGGTGAAACCAACGGCGCGGTGATGCGCCAACCATTCCAGCAGGAAGGAGCCTTCGTTGCGAACGGTCAGGACGGCGAGGATACGCATTCGGCGCGGCTTTCTGCGATGGCGGCGATCATGGCTTGAAAATCTGGGCGCTGTTTCAGTTCGGCTATCTTGCGGCGGTGCCAGTTGACGGCGCGGCCATGCAGCATGTTCAGCCTTTTGTCGGCGCGCAGGGTTTCCAACCAACCAGTGGTGGCGTCATCATAGCGACGGGCTGTCGGGCTGTGTTCAACCGCGATGTCGTTGCGCCGCCAATAGTCGATTTCCATGATTTTGTTGACGTGGTTCACTTTGCCGCGGTCACGCTTGACCAGAAAGCTATCAAGCGAGCGCACGCAGTAGTGGTTGACCTGGGCAAAGCGGAAGTCGGCTTGCACATGCAGGGCTTGCGGCAGTGGAATGCGCGGCGTGGCATTTGGCAGTTCCAGCCGTAGCGCGCGGCTTTTGTCGGGTTTGATGATGGGCATGTGAACGCCGATGCGTTCCAATGCCGCCAGCGTACTGCCGCCCCGGAATACGGACTTCGGGAAAGCGCCCCAGATGGTGCCTTCGGGGGCGACTGCATTGGCGCGTTGGAATTGTTGGGTGATGGGTGTGTCATCGTAAGTGACAATGCCGTCTGATCCGAAAACGCGCCAAGGCACGGTGATGACCTCGGTTCGCAGGGATGCCGCGTGGATCAGGGCAGTGACGGTGCCATCGCCAAGGTTGATGGTCAGGAATTCGTCGGCGTCACAGACGTAAATCCAGTCGGCCTGTTGCACCTCGGGGTAGAGGCGGGCTTGGCGCAGGGCGGCGCGTTGGATCGACGATCCGGGTTTGTAGGTGGTGGCATGATGGCGCACGAGGCCCATTTTCTGCATCCGAAGCGCCATATCGGTGGTCGGATCATCGCAATCATTGGTGCAGATGACCAAGCTGTCAAAGCCAAGCGCCTTGTGATGCGCGACCCATTCCAGCAGGAACGCGCCTTCGTTTTTCATCGTGGTGATGACGGTGGTTTTCATGCCGTATCTGCCTTGGCGTCGAGGGGATCAGTGGAGGGGATGGTGAAGAAGAAATTCGGCTTCAGGTCTTGCGTCAGGATGTCATCTGGGATGACGCCGGGGCCAGCGGCAAATACCGCTGATCCGAAATGGGGTTGCAGGCGGCACAGGCGTTCCATCCGGGGGCTGGTGAGTTCCGCATAGAAATCGGATTGCACCGGGTTGGCGCGCAGGGCGGTGATGCGGGCGCGGTGGTTGGCGACGCATCGGGCGTGGGCGGCTTTGATTTCAGGATCAGCCAGCAGGCGGTCGTATTCCGCCTGCAGCGCGGGGATCATGCGTTGGATCGAGGTGTCTTGATCGACGTTGTGGTTCATGCGGAACCAGTAGTTCAGGCCTTGGTCGCGATCCACATGGTTGACGCGGCCACGGTCGCGCTTCACGAGGAAGCTTTCGGCAGAGCGGACGGCGTAATGGTTCAGGCTGACCCAATCGTAGCCATAGGTTTCTAAGGTGGAACGCCAGCCATTGCGGAACATCTCGCGTGGTTGCGGCTTGCCTGACCCGTTCAGCCAATGCACCTGCCCCCACAGATCGGGGCGCAGGCCTTTGGGGCGGTGGACGCCAAGTTTCTTATAGATGTCGATGTTGCGGAACAGGGTTTTGAAGCCCCATGCCTGATGTGGTTTGCGGATAACCTCGGGGGCGCAGCGGGTGAATTGGTGGATCAGGAAATCATCGGTGTAGGCGTGAACCTCGGCGTTGCCGAATAGGCGCCAAGTCAGGCTGATCATGTTGGCGTTGCCCATCGCGGCATACAGGCTGGCAAGAGTGCCGTCGCCGATTTTGATGTTGATGAATTCATCAACATCCATGCAGATGCCCCAGCCGCAGTTCTGCATCAGCGGTTCATCTTCAGCGGCTTGCAGAGCGGCGTGTTGCGGCTTCAGGCCGGAAATGCGGTAGGGATTGTCGCGGTGCTGCACGATGCCCTTGGTTTGCAGCAGGTCTAGCAGCATGTCGGTGCCATCGGTGCAGTCATTGGTGTAGATCAGGAAATCATCGACCCCGATCATGCGGTGATAGGCGATCCATTCCAGAATGAACGGGCCTTCGTTTTTCATCGTGGTGACGATGGCGGTGCGGTTGCTGGTTTCGGGCTCGGCAGTCTTGGTGTGCGATACCGGCGCGCGGATGGGTTTGCCGCCGAAGATGGTTTGCGACAGGTGCAGCAGGCTTTCGTCTTCGATCAAAGCGGTTTTCGGAGCGAGTTCGGAGGTGGCGCGGCGCGGCACGCGAATCGCCATGGCGCGCAGGAAGGGCAGGGTGCCGTCGGGGTCTGGCCGGGCAAAGGCGACGCGGACTTGTCGCCAGGTGTTTTCAAGGCCGGCTTTGCGAGGGGCGACACCCCAGCGGGCAACGCCGCGGCGGGCATCGAAAAGCTGGCAGATGTGGTCGGCGAAGCTGGCGGTTTTGCCAGCGCGGATGCGCCATGGGTAAATGCGGCGGCCCACCAGCAGGACGACGCCGGAATTTGCAGTGGTGCAGTGATCAAAGGCGGTTGGTGTGGCTTTTTCTCGGGGCTGCAGGATGTCGCTGATATCCAGCGTCAGCACGGCGCGGGCGTCAGCCAGAAAACGCCATTTGGCGATTTCGTAGAGGATCGCCTCGCCCAGTGGTGCGCGCCACGGGTCGGCGTCGGGCACTGCCATACGGTCGCGGCCCGGTGCGTCGGGGGCCATGTAGGCGGTGTTTTCGGGCGCTGAGTTGGCTTTGCCAAGGGGCAGCGGGCAATCCAGCAGCACGACGCGCAGAGTGCAGCCTGATAGGGCGCGGTCGAGGTCGGCGGCGAAGGCAGCGGTGTCTTGGGCGGGGGCGCGGTTGATGATCAGGGCGGCTTGCAGGCCGTGGTGGACGGCGTGGTAGGCCAGGTTTTCAGCAACTTGGTCGGCAGTTTCATCCCAGCGGAAGGCCATGATCGTGTTCAGGCCCGCGAAGATTTGCGTTTCTGATAGGGTGGCGTTGACGGGCAGGGTGCCGCCCGTCGTGAGGGCAAGCGACGTGGGGGCGGGGGTGCGGGTGATCAGCAGGCAGCCGCCGGAGATGTCGCGCAGTTCTTCGGGCAAGGCGCAGTTGGCGGCACCGTCAGGCAGGAATGTTGTCGTTGCAGTGCCAGCGCCGAAGAACAGGCGCAGTTTGCCGTCTTGGCAGGCCACGGCGTCGAGCAGCGTGCTGACACCGCCTTGGTCTATCCGGCGCGAGGCAAGCGTGCGACACAGCACTTCAGCGCGCGAAACCGCGTTGTTTGCCGTGCTTTTGTCACCGCGTTTGCCTGCCATATCCTCGGGTCCGTTGGGGGTCTTTGCCACCCTTTTACAATCGCATAGCATGGAGGTTGAGTTCGGCAAAGCGCAGTCGCAAAGGATTTTATGCATCGCATTGGCAAATCACCTCGATTTCGCCAGACTGTTTCCATAAACACGCAGAAACCAACTGTAATCGGGCGGACAGGGGCATAAATGACGCGAGAGCGAGAGGTTGGCACGCTGTGGATTGGGGGCGCGCTGTCTTGGTTGGAGCAGTTGTGCCTGAAATCATTCGTCGATCAGGGCCAGAAGATCACGCTGTTTTCGTATGAGGATATTCCAAATGTGCCCGCAGGCGTGATCCGCCGCGATGGCCGCGAGGTTTTGCAGACCGAGACGTTTATCAAGTATGAAAAGAAAGACAGCTTTGCGCTGTTTGCCGATCAGTTCCGGTTGCACATGATCCACCAGAACCCCGGCATGATCTGGGTGGATACCGATGTGTATTGCCATCGGCCGATGGATTACGACAGCGACTACGTGATGGGGTTTGAATTGCCGGGTGAGCACCGGGTGAACAACGCAGTGCTGGGGATGCCTGCGGATAGCAAGCTGATGAAGGCGTTGCTGGATTTCACCTCTGATCCGTTTGCCATTCCGCCATTTTTGTCGGTGGCCCAGACAAATGGCTACAAGGCAGCGGCGGCGAAGGGCGAGCCGGTGCATGTCAGCCAGCAGCCTTGGGGCGTTTGGGGCCCGCTGATGATCACTCATTTCGTGCATGCCTTGGGCTTGGCGCGCGAAGTGCTGCCGTTGGAGGCGTTTTATCCGGTGACGTTTCCCGACCGGATGGCGTTTATGCGGCGGGCGTCGCTGGCGACGGCGAAAATAACCGACCAGACGACGGCGCTGCATTTGTGGGCATCGAACAAGCGCGAGATGGGGCTGCGGCACAACGGGTTGGCACCGAAGGGCAGCTATCTGGAGAAACTGCTGATCAAGCACAGTGTGCGGGCAGAGGCGGCACCGATTACCGGGCGCGGCAAGCGGGTGTTTGATGCGGGGTTGATTGGCAAGATTGATCTGGCGAAGGTTGCGCAGTTTGCCGATCTGGGTGGCACCGGGCAAAGTCTGGCGCTGGCCGCCTGGGTGCGGTGGGGGTGCCAGATTCTGCTGGTTGATCTGGACCATCGCGGCGAATTTTCGGACCAGCCTTCGAAATGGGTTGCACCTTACCGCGCTTTTCTGGCGGAAAATGGCGTGCCGGATGCGGCGGTTAGCGTGATCAATGATGCGGGGAAGTTGCGGCAGGTGGACGTGATTGCCAATCTGTCTGGTTTTGGAGATGTGAACAAGATCAAGCATATAGCGCCGGTTCTTGATGCGATGCTGCATGCAGGTAGCCAGATGATTATGGACATTCGCACCGGGTCGGGCGGCTATCCGTTTCTGCGTCGCTATGGGGCGTGTGAGACACTTTCCAAGCGCGAGGTTGATGGGGTTGAGGTGACACGTGTGTTGTTCCGCGCCGGGGATCATATGGGGAAAGTGGCCTCCGTAGTGCCGGTGGCCGCTCCAGTGGCACCGGAGGCAATGGTGACGCAGCCCGAGGGCGGTTTTGTCAGCGACTGGGCCGGGGTGGCGCGGGAATTAGCGGGCAAAGATGGGTTTTACCGCGAAAACCCGGAGCATTCGTTCCTGTATATTCCGCGTGGCGACACATTGGTGGTGACGTTCGACAACCTTGATATCGCGATGACCAAGCGCGAGGATCGCCGGCCATGGGGGTTTAGCTTTATCGAGAAACAGGGCTGGTCGATGCTGGGGGTGATGGCGAACGGCTGGACCTGGTACCGCGATCCCTGGGTTGGCGATCAGTTTGACGATCTGGCAAAGGCCGGGTTTTTCAAGGGCTTCAAGCGCGTTGTGTTTTATGGTGCCTCGATGGGTGGCTATGCGGCTTGCGCGTTTGTGGCCGCCTGTCCGGGGGCGGATGTGGTGGCGATATCGCCGCAATCGACGCTGGATCGGCGCTTGGTGCCATTTGAGACGCGCTACAAAACGGCGTGGGGCAGGGATTTTAGCGGCAAGTATGGCGATGCGGCCGAGGCATCAAAGGCGGCAGGGCGGGTGACGATTTTGTATGACCCGTATGAGCCGTTAGATGCGGGGCATGTGGCGCGGTTCAAGGCCAAGAATGTGGTGCGGCTGCGGGCGCCTTTGATGGGGCACAGGTTGGGGTCATCGCTGCATCAGATGGGGATATTGTCGCAGATCACGCTGGGGGCGTTGAACGGCACGCTGTCGGAGGCGGATTTCTATCGGGCCCTGAAGGCGCGCAAGGGCTTCGTGCGGTATCAACGCGAGTTGTTCAAGCGGGCGCTGGCGAAGGGGCATCCGGGGCTGGCGCGCAAGTTGGGGCGATTCGTGCTGACGCGCGGGACGAACCGGTACATCCGGCAGGCGATGGAGGCGATGTGAGGGGGGCGGTTTTTAGGGCCGCCCCACCGCGTATCAGAAGAACGCCTGCAATCCGGTAATCGCCCGGCCCAGGATCAGGGCGTGGACGTCATGGGTGCCTTCGTAGGTGTTGACGGTTTCCAGGTTCACCATGTGGCGCATGATTTGGTAATCTTCCTGAATGCCGTTGCCGCCGTGCATGTCGCGCGACAGGCGGGCGGCGTCGAGGGCCTTGCCGCAGTTGTTGCGTTTGATGATGCTGATCATCTCGGGCGCGGCGTTTGCCTCATCCAGCAGGCGGCCAACGCGCAGGCTGGCTTGCAGGCCGAGGCTGATTTCGGTCATCATATTGGCGAGTTTCAGCTGGAAAAGCTGGGTTTGTGCCAAGGGTTTGCCGAATTGCTTGCGATCGAGGCCGTATTGGCGGGCGGCGGCCATGCAGAATTCTGCGGCCCCCATGACGCCCCATGCAATGCCATAGCGGGCACGGTTGAGGCAGCCGAACGGGCCTTTCAGGCCTTCGACGAAGGGCAGCAAGGCGTCTTCGCCAACTTCGACGTCTTTCATGACGATTTCGCCGGTGATCGAGGCGCGCAAGCTAAGTTTGCCGCCGATTTTGGGGGTGCTTAGGCCCTTGGTGCCTTTGTCGAGTACGAAGCCTTTGATCTTGCCACCGTGAGCGTCGGATTTGGCCCAGACGACGAAGACATCGGCGATGGGGGCGTTGGATATCCACATTTTCGCGCCGTTCAGCACGTAGCCGGTGGCGGTTTTCTTCGCGGTGGTTTTCATGCCGGCGGGATCTGATCCGGCATCGGGTTCGGTCAGGCCGAAGCAGCCGATGAATTCACCAGAGGCGAGTTTGGGCAGGTATTTCATCCGTTGCGCCTCGGTGCCGTAGGCGTAGATCGGGTACATCACAAGCGAGGATTGCACCGACATCATGCTGCGGTAGCCGCTATCGACGCGTTCGACTTCGCGCGCGACGAGGCCGTAGGCGACGTAGGAGCCGCCAAGGCCGCCGTAGGCTTCGGGAATGGTGACGCCGAGCAGGCCCATTTCGCCCATTTCGCGGAAAATGTTCGGGTCGGTGGATTCGTCACGGTAGGCGGCGATGACGCGGGGTTGCAGCTTTTCTTGCGCGTAAGACCGGGCGGCGTCGCGCATCATGCGTTCGTCTTCGGACAGCTGGTCTTCCATGCGGAAGGGGTCTTGCCAATCAAACCGGGCAAGGTCTGGGGCGTCTTTGGCCTTCAGGCTGGGTTTGGTTGGCATATCCATAGCGGTGATCCCTTGCAAAGTTGGCTTAGATTTACGCCAAATTGGGGGGGATTTCAAATGATAAGGCTTTACGAGTTGATGACAAATAATCATGATGTGGGCCATGCGGCATGGCTACACACCCACTTTGCCCGAACTTCAGGCTTTTTCGGAGGTTGCAAAGCATGGATCGGCCACGCAGGCGGCGCTGGCGCTGGGGCTGACGCAATCGGCGATCAGCCGGTCGTTGGGTTCGCTTGAGGCGCGGTTGGGGGTACGACTGTTTCATCGGCTGCGCCAGCGACTGACGCTGTCGGATGCGGGGCGGGTGATGCTGGGGGATGCGACGCGCATTCTGGCCGATCTGGATGCGTCTGCCCAAACGGTGATGAGCTTTGGTGGTCACCGTGATGTGTTGCGGATTGCGGTGTTGCCAACGCTGGGGGCGGCATGGCTGGTGCCGCGACTGGCACGGTTCGGCAAAGTGGCACCTGATGTGACGTTTGATCTGTCGGCGACGCTGGACCCGGTGGATTTTGACCGTGATCCGCGCGATCTGGCGATTTTGCGGGCAAGCCTGCCGGTGAAGGGGGCGGAGGCCGATGTGCTGGCGGATGAGGCGCTGGTGGTGGTTGCGGCACCCGGTCTGATGCAGGGGCCGCTGGAAGATGTGGCTTTGGCGCGGTTGCCGTTGTTGCAGCAGGCGACGCGGCCCAGCTTGTGGCTGGATTGGTTTCTGGATGCGGGGTTGGACCCGATTACCTTGTTGCGGGGCCCGAGGTTTGAGCAGTTTGGCATGGTTTTGGCGGCGGCGCGCGCAGGGCTTGGGGTGGCTTTGGTGCCGGATTTGCTGGTGCAGGATGATCTGGCGGCAGGAGCGTTATGTTTGGCTTCGCGCCGGAAGATGCAAACCAGCACGCCCTACGTGATGACCTATCCGGCGCGCAGTTTGGGTGTTCCGGCGTTTCGGGCGTTTCGCGATTGGTTGATTGCGGATGTTGCCGGGGCTGACTGACATGCATTGTTGCGTGGCTATGGCTTGACCATAGCGCGTGCTGGGGCCAACCATGGCCGAGCTATTGGGGAGCCATTGAATGATTGCCAAGTTCGGGTCGATTGACGCCGTGGAAGCCATGCTTGCGGGGCAGGGGTATGTGGCCTCACGCCCGTTGGCGACCGTGGTGTTCTTGGCGCTGCGGCTGGGGCGGCCGTTGTTTCTGGAAGGCGAGGCCGGGGTTGGCAAGACCGAGATTGCCAAGGTGATTGCCGCCAGTTTGGGTCGGCGGTTGATCCGGTTGCAATGTTATGAGGGGCTTGATGCGGCGTCGGCGGTGTATGAATGGAACTTTGCCGCACAGATGATAGCCATTCGCACGGCGGAAGCCAGCGGGGGGGCGGACCGTGATGCGCTGAAGGCGGAGTTGTTCACGCAGGACTATCTGATCGAGCGACCCTTGCTGCAAGCGATGCGGCCGCAAGATGGCGGACCGCCAGTGCTGTTGATTGACGAGTTAGACCGCACGGATGAGCCGTTCGAGGCGTTTCTGTTGGAGGCATTGTCGGATTTTCAGGTGACGATCCCGGAATTGGGCACAATCCATGCGGTGGAACCGCCAATCGTGATCCTGACGTCGAACCGAACGCGCGAAGTGCATGACGCGATCAAGCGGCGCTGTTTGTATCATTGGGTGGACTATCCGTCGTTCGCGGACGAGTTGGCGATTTTGGCGGCGCGGGTGCCGGAAGCGTCAGCTGCATTGTCGCGCGAAGTGGTGGCGTTTGTGCAGCGGCTGCGGGACGAGGATTTGTTCAAGAAACCGGGCGTGGCGGAAACCATTGATTGGGCGAAGTGCTTGCTGGCGCTGGACGTGATTGCGCTATCGCCCGAGGTAATTGGCGATACATTGGGGGCGATCTTGAAGTATCAAGATGATATTCAGCGCATCCAAGGGTCCGAGGCGAAGCGGCTGTTGGAGGAAGCGCGCGTTGGGGTGGCCGCGCAATGACGGGCGATCTGGCTCGGCATCTGCAGGCGTTTGAGCCTCGCGATCATGGCTGAGTATGCTGCCCTGAACCTGCCCACCGAAGGCAAGCTTGGCCATAACATCACGCATTTTGCGCGGGCGTTGCGCAAAGCGGGGCTGCCGATTGGGCCGGGGCGGGTGATGGATGCGATCCGCGCGGTGCAGGCGGCGGGGTTTACCCGGCGGGATGATTTCTACTGGGTGCTGCACGCGTGCTTTGTGTCGCGACCTGAACATCGCGCGGTGTTTGGGCAAGTGTTCCGGCTGTTCTGGCGTGACCCACAGTTTCTGGAACATATGATGAGCCTTTTGATCCCGTCGTTGCGTGGATCGCAGGAGGAACGGGTTGCAGCGCCTGCCGAAAAGCGAGCGGCAGAGGCGTTGCTGGATGGGGTGGAACGCGACAAGCCAGCGGATGCGGCGTGGGAAGATGACCGTGATGCGGTGATCGAAATTGATGCCAGCCTGACGATGTCTGCGGACGAACGACTGCGCAGCCTCGATTTTGAGCAGATGAGTGCGGATGAGGCAGCGCAGGCCAAGCGGATGCTGGCAAGGCTGACGTTGCCGATCAGGCCACTGCCTTCGCGCAGGATGGGGGGCAGTGCCACGGGTGCCGGGATTGATAGGGGGCGCACGTTGCGGGCGGCGATGCGGCAGGGGGGCGAGGTGACGTGGATTGCGCGCAAGGCCCCCAACACGCGGTGGCCAGCGCTGGTAGTGCTGTGCGATATTTCGGGCTCGATGGCGGATTATTCCCGGATGGTGCTGCATTTCGTGCATGCGGTGGCCAATGCCAAGGGGCAGGGCTGGGCGCAGGTGCATGCGTTTACCTTTGGCACGCGGTTGACGAATATCACCCGGCATATGCGCAGGCGTGATGTGGATGCGGCGTTAGCGGCTGCGGGACATGAGGCACAAGACTGGTCGGGGGGGACGCGGATTGCGGCGTGCCTTGCCGCCTTCAACCGCGATTGGTCGCGCCGGGTGTTGGGGCAGGGGGCGGTGGTGCTGTTGATCACCGACGGCTTGGACCGGGATGAAGGGGAAGGGCTGCTGGCGAAACAGATGGAGCGGCTGCATTTGTCATCGCGCCGCCTGATCTGGTTGAACCCGTTGCTGCGCTGGGATGGCTTTGCGCCGCGTGCATCGGGCATTCGGCAGATGCTGCCGCATGTGGATAGTTTTCGTGCTGGACACTCTATCGCGTCGCTGGAGGCGCTGCCTGCGGCGCTGTCGCAAAGAAATGATACGGGCGAGCGGGAACGAATGCTGCAGGTTCTGCGTTTAGACTGAGCCGGATGTTGCCGATGTTATAGGAACGCCACTGCTTGATATCGCATATCAGAATGAAACCCTGTTTTGTTTAGGTAAGTGCTGCAGCCCATGTTTTCCAAGACTGGCGGACGGGCATCGCTGACACCGAATGACTGACTTGAAAGGACTATCCATGAGACGGCTTCTTACATGCACAACCGCACTATCGATGGCACTATCGCAACCCTATCCGCTGTTTGCACAAGTGCTGACCGAGGATGGCCAAGTGGTGGCGTCTGATGGCACGGTGCTGTGTGAACCGACTGCGGAAGCAGCCTGTGTTCCCGAAGATTTTGTCGAAGAGGCCAAGGCCATTGACGACGCCATAACTGCCGCCACGGCGGCTGCTGCTGCCGAAGCGGCCGCCGCTGAAGCTGCGGCCGCCGCCGCCGTTGAAGCTGAGGCCGCCGCCGCCGCACAGGCGGAGGCTGACGCCGCCGCTGCAGCGCAGGCTGAAGCAGACAAAGCTGCCGCTGCGCAAGCTGAAGTGGACGCTGCTGCTGCCGCAGACGCCGCTGCCGCTGCCGAAGCTGAAGCTGCTGCCGCTGCTCAGGCCGAAGCGGACGCCGCTGCTGCCGCCGACGCAGAAGCCGCCGCCGCTGCCGAAGCTGAGGCTGCTGTTGCAGCGCAGGCCGAAGCGGACGCCGCTGCTGCAGTCGAAGCTGAGGCTGCCGCCGCCGCACAGGCCGAAGCAGACGCTGCCGCTGCCGCTGCTGCACAAGCGGAGGCTGATGCCGCCGCTGCCGCTGCTGCCGAAGGTGAAACTGCTGTGGACCCGGATGCTGACGCTGCTGCAAAGGCCGAAGCCGACGCTGCCGCAGCCGCCGAGGCCGAAGCTGCTGCTGCCGCCGAAGCAGAAGCCGCTGCTGCTGCAGCTGCTCAAGTTGAAGCCGACGCTGCCGCCGCCGCCGCTGCACAGGCTGAGGCTGACGCCGCTGCTGCCGCTGAAAAAGCCGCTGCCGATGCTGCGGCACAAGCAGAGGCCGAAGCGGCCGCCGCTGCAGCCGCTGCTGCTGAAGAAGCCGCCAAGGCTGCTGAAACCGCGCCGGATGCTGCTGCTACTGAGGAAGTGGCACCTGCGGAACCTGCGACTGATGAGGCTGTAGAAGAGGAGGCCACTGCTGAAGAACCAGCAGTTGAAGCCGCTGACGTACCGGTTGAATTGACGCCGGAAGAGTTGGCTGCGAAGGCCGAAGCCGATGCTGCGGCGCTTGCTGCTGCCGAGGCCGAACTGAAAGTTGATGCCGCAGGCGAGCTGGTTGATCCGGCCGCCGGGTTGAAAACCGCAGAGCCGGAATCCGCGGCTGTGACCGAACCAGTCGAAGCCCCGGTTCCAACCGAAACCGAAGTCGAAAATCTGACCAATCTGCTGGTTGAACCTACGGCGATCGACCCTGTTGGTTTGGGCGCTGCTGAAACCTTGTTGGAGACTCCGCTGGCGGAAGGCGAAACGCCTGCTGATCAGGCGCCGTCAGAAAATGCTGTTGCGACGGTTACGGAAGTTCTGACTGAAGAAACGCAGCGCAGCTCGATCCAGGAATTTGCTGCGGCACCAGTGGCGTTGGACGGTGGCACAAGAAAGAACCGCCTTTCCGATCTTGAAAAGGTTGGTCTTGTGGCGCTGGGCGCTTTGGTGGTTGGCGCGATCATCAAGGACGCCAACAACAAGCAAGAAGATCGCCGGGTGGTTTCCAACACGGGTGACCGCGTGGTCGTGCTGAACCCCGATGGCACTTATCAGGTGTACAAGGACGATGACACGATCATTCGTCGTCCTGGATCGAACGTGCGCACGGAAACCTACCGTGACGGGTCGACCCGCACGATTGTTCAACGCACAGATGGCACGCAGGTTGTGACCATTCGGGATGCGTCGGGCCGGGTGCTGCGTCGGGCGCAATACGATGATCTGGGCCGGGAGTTGGTTCTGATCGACGATCTGGAGCCCGAAGAAGTCGTGGTTATTCGTGATCTGCCAAGACCACGGGCATCGCGCGTCGTGATCTCGTCGCAAGATGAGGATGCGGAACTTCAGGTCGCGATGGCTGCCGAGGAAGTTGCTCGGGTTGGGCGCAAGTTTAGTCTGCGTCAGATCCGCGAAATTCCCGAAGTGCGGGCGTTGGCGGCAACGATTGACGTTGATGCCATTACCTTTGACAGCGGATCTTCGGCGATCCGGGCGTCAGAGACTGATGACCTAGCAGATCTGGGTGCATTGATGCAGAGGATGCTCGATAAGAACCCGCGCGAGATGTTCCTGATCGAAGGTCACACCGATGCGACGGGGGCTGCGGCGATGAACCTTGCCCTGTCAGATCGGCGTGCGGAGTCAGTGGCGTTGGCGCTGGCCGAGTATTTCGACGTTCCGCCGGAAAACATGGTGATCCAAGGCTACGGTGAAACAGAGTTGCGTATCGACACGCTGGCGAACGAAAAGCGCAATCGCCGTGTGGCGGTGCGGGTTATCACGCCGCTGCTGCGTCAGGCCGCGTTGAGGTAAGCCGAAGTCATATGTGAACTTGTGAAAGGGCCCCCATCGTGGGGCCCTTTTGCTTGGGGTTACACAACTGGCCTTCCCCCGATGTTTGCTTTGGTGTCAAATGGCGGTGTTGGCATGCAAATTGGCCGTGAGGCTGGGCGAGGCGACAATGACCGATAATGACATTCCCGAAATAGCCCTAGACTGGCATCGCGCTGGGCGGGGTGCCGTTTTGGCGACTGTGGTGGAAACCTGGGGGTCGGCACCGCGGCAGGCTGGTAGTCAGCTGGCGATTGCGGGCGATGGCACCTTCATGGGGTCAGTATCCGGTGGCTGTGTCGAGGGCGCGGTGGTAAGCGAGGCCGCCGATGCGCTGGCGACCGGCACAGCGCGGCTGCTGACCTTTGGCGTGTCGGACGATCAGGCTTTTGCCGTGGGGCTGGCGTGCGGCGGCACCATTCGGGTATTGGTCGAGCCCGTGGGGGCTGCATTACCCGAGGCGATGTTGGCCGATCTGGTTGCGGCCCGAGCGGCGCGGCGCGCCGTGGCCTATCTGGTCAATACCGACACATGGGAGCGTCGCCTAGGCGCGGGCAGTGCCGACCCCTTGGCCGATGCCGTCACAACCCGGATGCGCGCCGATCGGTCGGGGATGGAGGAAAGCGGTTGGTTTATTGCCGTTCACAATCCGCCGTTGCGGATGATCGTGGTGGGGGCCGTGCATATTGCGCAAGCACTGCTGCCGATGGCGCGGCTGTGCGGCTATGACGCCACCTTGATTGATCCACGCGGGGCGTTCGGTGCGGCAGCGCGATTTCCCGGCGAAACGATCAGCGAGGATTGGCCGGATGAGGCAATGATGGCTCTGCATCCTGATACCCGCAGCGCCGTCGTGACGCTGACGCATGACCCAAAGCTGGACGATCCGGCCTTGATTGCAGCATTGGCGTCGCCTGCATTCTACATCGGCTGTCTGGGATCGAAGCGCACGCATGCCAAGCGGCTTGACCGGTTGCGGGCGGCGGGGGTGCCCGATGCGCAGATTGCCCGGCTGAACGCGCCGGTGGGGCTGGATATCGGGGCGAAATCGCCGGCGGAGATTGCGGTGTCGATCCTTGCCCAGATCACCCAGACCTTGCGGCGCGGCTGATGCGGTTCGGGCCGGTTCCATTGGCAGAAGCTGCGGGGGCGATTCTGGCGCATTCGGTGCCGCTGTGGGGATCGCGAATGCGGAAGGGGGCGGTGCTGACCGAAGCCGACATTTCCGTGTTGCAGGCGGCTGGCGTGACAGAGGTTACAGTCGCCATCCTTGACGTCGGCGATGTGGCCGAAGATGTTGCCGCCAGCCGTCTTGCCCATGCGCTGGTGCCGGGGGATCAGGGGCTAGTTCTGACAGAGGCGTTCACGGGCCGCGTCAATCTTAAGGCGCTTGGGCCGGGGATTGTGGCGCTTGATCCGGCGGCGATTCATGCGTTGAACCGAATTCACCCCTCGATCACATTGGCCACTCTGCCGCCGTATGCGAGGGTTGTGGCGGGAACGCTGGTAGGCACGGTCAAGATCATCGCCTACGCCGTGCCAGATGAAGCGCTGCGGGCTGCTGAGGTGGTCGCCAATGCGGCGATCCGGGTTCTGCGGGTGGTGCGACGCAGCGCAGGGCTGCTGTTGACCGAAGTACCGGGGGGGCAGGACGGCAAGTTGACCGCCAAAGGCAGACGCGCGGTTGAGGCGCGGCTGCGGGCATTGGGTATGACCTTGGCCGCTGTGGTCGTAACTCCGCATGATGTGCGGGCGATGGCAGATGCGCTGGTCAAACTGCCTGGGGATATGGTGTTGATCCTGACCGGATCTGCGACATCAGATATGTACGATACGGGGCCGCAAGCGCTGCGCCATGCAGGAGGGCAGGTGGGCCGCTTTGGCATGCCCGTTGATCCCGGAAACCTGTTGTTTCACGGCGCGCTTGGGGAGCGTCCTGTGATTGGTCTACCGGGCTGTGCCAGATCACCAGCGCTGAACGGCGCCGATTGGGTGTTGGAACGTTATGCCTGCGGGCTAGAGGTGACCGATGACGATATCGCGGCCATGGGGGTGGGCGGGCTTTTGAAGGAAATTTCGGTGCGCGGGCAGCCCCGTGATCAAGAATGATATGGTGATGCCCGACACCCTATTTCGAAATTTAGTGATGGCCTTGCCGCATGTTGAAGAGAAATCTCATTTCGGCAAGGCTGATTTTAGGGTGCGCAACAAGATTTTCGCTGGCTTCATGGCGGATGGAGCAGCCTATGTGAAACTGACGCCCGACCAACAGGAGATGATTTGCGCTGCCGAACCGGCTGTTTCGCCGATCAAAGGAGGATTGGGCAATCAGGGTTGGACACGGATTGATCGTGCGCGGGCGCAAGACGATTTGTTGCAAAGCCTTTTGCTCACGGCATGGCGCAATGTGGCGCCAAAGGCGTTGCAAAAGTAACGGCACCTTTGATCAGCCTGTTTGTTTGATCAGCCTGTTTGAGCCGCGACGCATCAAAGCAAAAGGGGCCCGACGGGCCCCTAAATTATCAATCGCTGCCGTGTAGATGTGAACGTTATTTAGGCCCGATCATCATCACCATTTGGCGGCCTTCAAGGCGCGGCATGCTTTCAACCTTGCCATTGTCACCAACATCGGCGGCGACACGGTTCAGCAGAATCAAACCCAAATCCTGGTGCGCCATTTCGCGACCACGAAAACGCAAGGTAACCTTCACCTTATCGCCTTCTTCGAGAAACTTCAGAACTGACCGCATTTTCACGTCATAATCATGGGTATCAGTTCCAGGGCGGAACTTAATTTCCTTAATCTCGATGATATGCTGCTTTTTGCGGGCTTCTGCCTCGCGTTTTTGCGTCTCATACTTGAATTTGCCGAAATCCATAATCTTGCAAACCGGTGGTTCCGCGTTTGGCGAAATTTCTACCAGATCAAGCCCCGCTTCTTCGGCAAGCACCATGGCGCGGGCAGGCGTCACGACGCCAACGTTTTCCCCATCAGCGCCGATCAGGCGTATCTCGGGCGAACGAATGCGATCATTGATGCGGGGGCCGGTTTCGCGTTGCGGCGGGGCATTGTGCGGTCTGCGGGCTATGGTGGTGTTCCTTCAAGTCGTGGGTGGCATATCGTTGCCGGGATCAGTGCGCAAAATAGACGCGCAGACGGGGCTATACAACCCGCATTCGCCAGCAAATTTGGCGTATGATTGCCGTTTTCACTGGGTTTTAGGCGGTACGTCTTTTCTTTTCGGCGTGAAGCTGCCATATGGGCCGGGCGACTGAGCCTTATTCTCGGTTATGGGAGACTAGATATGAACAAGAACGTGATCATTGGCGCTATCCTGGTACTGGCGGCTGCGGCTGCATATTATCAGTTCAGCTATGTTCCTGGCCAACAGGCCGCTGAAGAAGCTGCAGCCGCAGCTGATGCTGCTGCAGCCGAAACGAAAGCTGCTGAAGAAGCCGCCGCCGCTGCCGCTGCAGAAGCAGAAGCCGCTGCTGCAACGGCTGCCGAAGAAGCAGCTGCTGCAACTGAAGGTGCTGCCGCTGCGATGCCTGCGCTTGATCCGGCCACCTTTGATGCCACTGCTGTTGCTGGCATGATCGACGCGTCGACCCTTGACGATGCTACCAAAGCAACCTTGAAGGCCGCTGTAACCGCTGCTGGTACTGATCCAGCTGCTATCACGGCTGTCATTGCTCAGGTCAAAACCGCCCTCGGTCTGTGATCGTCTTTGCACTTTGGTGCAAGAAAGAAGGGCCGCGCCAGCATCTGGTGCGGCCTTTTTCTTTGGCGGGTGGCAAGCCGGTTCTCGCTGTCGGTCAGTCGCAAACTGCCCACCCGGTGCCCCGGCACTGATTGTTCAACTGCGGCGGCAAGGGTGATAACAAAATCCACAGCGATTGACGCAAACCTGCGCCAATTCATGTGATTTCAAGCTGTCGCGTCAGATTCCGTCGCCGACGAAGGCTTTCTCGACCACGTAGTCCAGCGGTTCGGAATTGGCGCCTTCGCGCAGGCCGAACTTTTCCAGCACGGCTTTGACATCGTGGTTGAAGGCCAGTGACCCGCATACCATGGCGCGGTCTTCTTCAGGGTCCATCGGGTCCAGCCCCAAATCGGCGAAGACTTTGCCAGAGGTCAGGTTGTCGGTGATGCGTCCCATCAACGGCGAGGGTTCGCGCGTTGTGGTGGGGTAGTACAGCAGTTTGTCGCCGACCAGATCGCCGATCAGCGGATCGTCTTTCAGGCTTTCCACCAGCTCGCGGCCATAAGCCAACTCGGCCACTTCACGGCAGGTGTGCATCATGATGACCTGATCGTAATTCTCATACGTGTCGGGTTCGCGCATCAGGCTGGCAAAGGGGGCAATGCCGGTGCCGGTGGCCAGAAACCACAGCCGTTTGCCGGGCAGTAGGGCATCATGCACCAAGGTGCCAACGGGTTTCGGGCGCAGGATGATCTGATCGCCCGGTTTGATGTGCTGCAATTTCGAGGTCAGCGGGCCGTCGGGCACTTTGATGGAATAGAATTCCAACTCGTCATCCCATGCCGGGGACGCGATCGAATAGGCGCGCAGCAAGGGTTTGCCGTTATCGCCCAGCAGGCCGATCATCACGAATTCACCCGACCGAAAGCGCAGACTGGCGGGGCGCGTTACGCGGAAAGAAAACAGACGGTCAGTCCAATGATGCACAGACGTGACAGTCTGCGCATCAGGCAGGGTGATTTTGGCAGCTTCGGTCACGGGCATAAGCTCGGTCATTGGGATCACGTCTTTGCTGAATAGGGGAGGATCGGCGGGCTGAACAGCAGATAAGTCACGCCCGCAATTTCGCCAGATAATCATTATCGCGCCAATCGGCACGGAATTTCCATTGATCTGCGGGCTGGCGCGCTGCCAGATCGTCGGGGATTTCGACATCATCAAAGCCGACGCGCCGCGCCATGGCATATTGATCGGCGATCAGATGGCCTGTTGCGCGCAGAGTGCCGGAGTAGCCCATCATGCGCAGGTGGCGAGCGATGGTAAAGCCGCGACCATCGCTGAAAGCAGGGAAGGCAATGCGGATCAGGGTCAGATCGGCCAGAACATCGGCCAGGGCCCCGGGGCTATCGGTGTTGGCAAGATCGACCGCGCCGGTGTGGCTGGCAAGATCGGCAAGGGTGACCGAATGCACGTCTGGGGCGGGCGCGAACCCGGTATCGGTGACAAGAACGCTCATGCTGCGGTTTCCCCGGCTATGGTTTGGCCCAGTGGCACGCGCACGGCGCGGCCGTTGATAAAATGGATGCCGCATTCGACTTTTTCCGAATTGCGCCAACGGCCTGCGCGTGGATCTTCACCCGGTTTAACCGGGCTGGTGCAGGGCGCACAGCCGATAGAAGGATAGCCCTTGGCAACCAGAGGATGGCGCGGCAGACGGTTGTTGACCATGTATTCTTCCAGATCGGCGCGGTCCCAATGGGCCAAAGGGTTGACCTTGATGCGAATATCGCCTTCAGCCTCGAAAAACTCTACTGCGGCGCGGCTGGCACCTTGATAGCGTTTGCGCCCGGTTATCCACGCGTCATAGCCCGACAGCGCACGTTCCAGCGGTTCGGTTTTGCGCAGGGCACAGCAGGCATCGGTGTTGAACTGGTGCAGGGTGTTGTCGGGGTCTTCAAATGCCAGCTTTGAGCGATCTGCGGTGATGCGGTGGACGTTAAGCCCCAGCTTGTCGGCCACCTCGGCCTGATAGGCGATGGTTTCGGCGAACAGCATTTCGGTGTCGATGAACAGCACTGGCGTGGTGCGGTCAATGACCGAGACAAGATGCAACAGCACCACCGATTCCGCGCCAAAGCTGGACACAAGGGCTATGCGCCCGACCATCGGGTCGGTCATTGCACGTTCCAGCACCGCCGTTGCCCCATGGTGGCGGTAACGCGCGTTCAGGTCTGCGACGCGTTCGGCAACTGGGGCAAGGGGGGCTTCAAGCGGCATCGCGTTCAGCCTCAGCTGGGTAAAGGGCGGCTTTGAACGGCGCAAGGCCAAGGCGGCGATAGGCCGTTAGAAAGGTTTCTTCTGGTGATTGGCGTTGCTCGAGATAGGCCATGACAAGGCGCTCGATGGCGGGAACAATCTCGTCATAGGCAAAGCCCGGGCCGGTTTTGTCGCCGATCACAGCGGTTTCAGTGCCGTCGCCGCCCAGCGTGATCTGGTAGTTTTCAACGCCAGCGCGGTCCAGTCCCAGAATGCCGATATGGCCGACATGGTGGTGCCCGCAGGCATTGATGCAGCCCGATATCTTGATCTTTAGCGGACCGATTTCATGCTCCAGCTTCAACTCGTCAAACCGGGTGGCAATCTGCTGCGCGACCGGGATCGAACGTGCGGTGGCCAACGCGCAATAATCCATGCCGGGGCAGGCGATGATATCAGAGATCAAGCCGACGTTGGCGGTGCCAAGGCCTGCTTGATGCAGGGCGGCGTGCACGGCGGGTAGGTCGGATTTATGCACATGCGGCAGAATGACGTTTTGTTCGTGGCTGATGCGGAGTTCGGAATGGCCGTATTGCTCGGCCAGGTCGGCCATCAGGCGCATTTGGGCGGAGGTGGCATCGCCGGGGGTTTCGCCATGGGCTTTCAGGCTGATGGTGACGATGGCATATTGCGCGTTGCGGTGGGCGGCTAGGTTGGTATCGGCCCAAGCGCGGAACACCGGATCGGCCTTGTAGAAGGCGTCATAGCCATCGGTTGGCGCGTTGCGGAAGGCGGGGGGCGCGAAGGCTTCGGCGATTTCGGCCAGCAGGGCCTGATCGGCACCGCCGAACAGCGGGCGTAGTTCGGCAAAGCGGGCTTCGATCAGCCGCGTGATTTCTTCCGCGCCCGTTTCATGCACGGTGATCTTGATGCGGGCTTTGTATTTGTTGTCGCGACGGCCAAGCGTATTATAGACGCTGAGCACCGCCTCGACATACGGCAGCAGATCGGCTTTCGGCAGGAAGTCCCGCACTGTGACGCCAATCATCGGGGTGCGGCCAAGGCCACCACCAACCATCACTTCATAGCCGGGCTCGCCTGCCGCATTGCGCACCATGCGCAGGCCGATGTCATGCGCCTTCGTGACCGCACGGTCATTTGGGCTGCCGGTAATGGCGATCTTGAATTTGCGCGGCAGGAATTGGAATTCCGGGTGGTCAGTTGACCATTGGCGCAGCAGTTCTGCTGTAGGGCGCGGGTCTTCGATTTCATCTGCGGCGGCACCGGCGAAATGGTCTGCGGTGACATTGCGCACGCAGTTACCGGAGGTTTGGATCGCATGCATTTCGACATCGGCAAGGGCCGAAAGGATGGCGGGTACGTCTTCCAGTTTTGGCCAGTTGTATTGGATGTTCTGGCGTGTGGTGAAATGGCCATAGCCCTTGTCATAGGAATCGGCGATCATTGCCAACTGACGCATCTGGCGCGGAGCCAGCGTGCCATAGGGGATAGCCACACGCAGCATGTAGGCGTGGAGTTGCAGATAAAGCCCGTTCATCAGGCGCAGCGGGCGAAATTCATCTTCGGTCAAAGACCCGTCAAGGCGGCGATCCACCTGTTGGGTGAACTGCGCGACACGGGTGCGCACGAAGCTTTCGTCGAAGTCGGAGTAGGTGTACATGCGCTAGTGCCTTTGATCGACTTGTTTGCCATGGGCATAGTTGGACGGGCCGCGAGTGCGGAATTCTTCGCGGAAATGGGTGGACTCTGGGCCATTCGGGCCGGCTTTGGCATCGGCAAGGTAGGCGCCGACGACAACCAACCGCTGTGCAGCCCCGTGCAGCAGGCGCATTTGGGCGTGGGCTTCATCTTCAATCAGTTCTGCCTCGGAATGCAGGCGCGACCATTGATCATCTGCCGTCAGATAAACCACATCACCAAGACGAAGGTCATTTGCCGTGACGACTTTTGGGGAAAAGCGACCTTTCATAGCATAGCTCCTATCTGGGACGGGGTGAGGTGTGAATTTCCATCCCCAATATAGGACATTTTCCTAGTTTTGGGCCAGTAGGGCTTGCAGATAAGGACGTTTGTTCTGATACTGCAGTCGATTGGAACGGGGTTCCGGGAAATGGCGGAGAACGGGAATGGCAGTCCGGCTGGATGAGATGGATCGGAAAATCCTTGGTGAGCTGCAGGCCGATGCCAGCCAGTCTTTGGATGAAATTGCCCGCAAAGTGGGGTCATCCAAGACGCCTGTCTGGAACAGGATCAAGCGGATGCGCGAGGCCGGGGTGATCATGCGGCAGACGGCAATACTGGACCCCGAGGCGTTGGGGCTGGAGGCGTGCTTCTTTGTGCTGATCCGCACGTCAGAGCATGAGGCGGAATGGCAGCGCAAGTTCCTGTCGGCTCTGCAGGCGCGGCCCGAAGTTATGGAAGCACACCGCCTGGCGGGGGATATCGACTATATCCTGAAAGTGCGCGTCAAGAACGCGCGGGCCTACGACACGTTCTATCAGGCGCTGATCTCGGAAGTGCGGATATACAATGTGACGGCGTTGTTAAGCATGGAAGAGATCAAATCGACAACGGTGTTGCCGGTTTGATGGGGCGGTAGAAAAATCTTAAGTAAGATTTTTGGGGGGCTGTCTGCCCCCCACACCGCAATCGCGGTGTTCCCCCCGAGGATATTTTTTGCAGTCTGCGAAATCTAGTCGCGGTCCAGGATCAGCTGTTTCAGCCCGTGGAAATGGTAGACGTCGCCGTAGATTGGCGGGGCGGCGATGCGCAAGCCGGGTAGCCGGTTGAACAGGATCGGCAAGGCTATTTGCAGCTCCAGCCGTGCCAGTGGCGCACCGACGCAGAAATGCAGGCCAGCGCCGAAGGTCAGGTTGGGTTTGATCGGGCGGGTGGGGATGAACTGCTCCGGGTTTTCCCAATGGCGCGGATCACGGTTGGCGGCACCGAGCAGTAGGGAAACCTGGTCGCCGCGCTGGAAGGTGTGGCCCATCACTTCGACCGTCTCATAGACCCAGCGGGTGAACATGTGCAGGGCGGGATCAAAGCGCAGGATTTCTTCGATGGTGGCCTCAACCGCGTCGGGGGCAAGGGCGGCGAGTGGAGTTCGGGTTTCGAGAAGCGTTTTCACACCATTGCCGATGGTGTGCACAGTGGCCTCATGGCCGGCGTTCAGCAGCAGGATGCAGGTCGAGATCAACTCATCGGGGGTCAACCGCTCGCCTGCTTCTTCCGCGGCGATCAGCGAGGTGATCAGATCGTCGGCGGGTGTGCGGCGGCGCTGGTCGATATAATCGCGCAGGAAGGTGACGAAGCTTTCCGTCGCCGCTACGGCCTGCCGTTCAGTATCAAGAGTACGGCCCGCCATGTACATGCCGACCATGGCATTTGACCACGCCAGCAGATCATCGCCCTTGGTTTCGGGTACCCCCAGCAACCGCGCAATGATCGTAACGGGCAGTTTCTGGCCAAAATGCGCAAGCAGGTCGAATGGGCCGGGGGGCAGGGCGTCGATCAGGTCATGGCTGAGTTGGGCGATTTCCGGGCCTAGCGCGGCAATCCTGCGCGAGGTGAAGGCGCGCAATACCAGACCGCGCAGCCGTGTGTGGCGGGGCGGTTCTAACTCCAGCATGGAATGCGCCTCGACCGCGTAGAACGGTTTCAGATGATCCGGGATTGTGGGGGCGAGTTCGGCAGGGGCTTCCCGGCCAAAGCGGCGGTCGCGGAAAATGGCGTTAGCGGCGGCGGCGGAAGGCGTGCAGACCATGCCGTAGTCGGCCCAATGGAAGAACGG
The DNA here is from genome assembly GCA_963708425.1 of uncultured Alphaproteobacteria bacterium. Taxonomy (GTDB): domain Bacteria; phylum Pseudomonadota; class Alphaproteobacteria; order Rhodobacterales; family Rhodobacteraceae; genus JACMNW01. The sequence goes on along the minus strand of OY970206.1, from coordinate 294,012 downwards.
GCCGTGAGTACGGGCTTGCTCATAGAACCGGTAGGGGTTCTGCACGAAGTCTAGGTCGGTGGGTGATTGGTGTAGCGTTTTCATGGTGTTAGGCTTGGCTCTGAGAAAACACGCCCTGTGCGATCAGCACGCCAAGGCCAACTACCGCGGCGGCAATGGTTTGTGTCCAGTTCCACGCACCACCAAGGGCGAACAGGATCAGCATCACATAAAACGGCGTGGCATTGATGTGCAGTGAGGCCAGGCCAATGCCCAGCTTGCCGACCGACATGATCCACAAGACCTGACTGATGGCCAAGGCACCGATGGAGAATATGGCGAGTGCGCCGAGTTCACGCCAGCCGAGCACGGCCCAGTCCGGACTGGGTGCGCCCATGGCGGATTGGATCAAGGCAGCGGCAGATGTCAAGATTGCGGCGCCGGTCAGGGTGATGGTGGTTCGTCCTAACGGTGTCAGCAAAGGAAACGACGTGACTGTCATCCGCGAGCCGATGGTGAAGGTAAGGACAGATGCAAAGCAGAACAGCGCGCCAAGGCCCAGATTTAGCGACGTGGCCCCGCTGCCCAATGCCATCACGCCACCAATGAGTGCAAGGATCAATCCTAGCAGCAATGCCAGCGTCATTTTGCGGCCATCAAGTAGCACCTCGATTGCGATGCCGATTATCGGCATTGAGGCAGAGATGATGGCAACGGTTACTGGCCCGGTCATGCTTTGGCCAATGACCAAAGTGAAAGCCCCAAGGCCGATGGTTATCCCGCCGATCATCACGCCCTTGCCCCAGGCGGCGGCTTTCAGCGCACCAAGCCCCTCAACCACCAGCCACAGAGGCAGCAGCACGGCCGCCGCCATTGCCATGCGGGCGGCGGTGAGCGGCAGGGGGGGCACCTTGCCGATCAGCAGGTCGGCAGCAGGCAATCCCGCCGCCCAGATGAGCATCGAGAACATGCAGATCAGATTGGCAAAAAGCGGTGCGCGGGTTTGCGGGATTGCTGTCATGATGGTAATGGGTCGTCGATGTGCTGCGCCTTGTCTGGTCTGCCCGCGACATGGCACCGCCTGGTGCCGTCTCAGGCGTCAGATAAGGCCTCAACAATCGCCCCAAAATCGGCGGATTTCAGGCTGGCACCACCAACCAAGGCACCGTCGACATTTGCCAGCGCAAAAATCTCTGCCGCGTTCGATGGCTTGACGGAGCCACCGTAAAGCAGACGAACCGCTAGTGCGTCGGCACCCATTCGCGTGGTCAAGCGGCTGCGCAGGAACAGGTGCACATCGGCAATTTCCGCCAAAGTGGGCGTGCGTCCAGTACCAATGGCCCAGACCGGTTCGTAGGCAATGACGACGTTTGTACTGGTGGCTCCGGCGGGCAATGATCCCAGAAGCTGTGCACCAATGACATCCAGCGTGGCACCCGCGTCGCGTTGCGCTTCGGTTTCGCCAACACAGATGATAGCGACCAGATCGGCGGTGAAGGCTGCGTTTGCCTTTGCGTTGACCAGCGCATCGGACTCGCCGTGCATGGCGCGGCGTTCGGAATGGCCAAGAATAACGTGACTGGCCCCTGCATCAACCAGCATTGCCGCAGATACATCGCCGGTAAAGGCACCGCTAGCCTCGGCGTGGCAATCTTGCCCGCCAAGCCGCAATTGCGTGCCGGACGCGACTTCGGCCATGCGCGATATCAGGGGGGCGGGGGGGCACAGCAGCATTTCGCATGTGGGATTTGGATGCGATTTTAGCAGTGCCGCGACTTCCGACAGCGACGCCGACGTGCCATTCATTTTCCAGTTGCCCGCCGCAAGTTTACGCATTGCAGTCTCCCGTTACCTGATTGGCACAGGGTTACGCGATTGTGGTGCCGAAGGGAACTGTGATCAGGCGGTGGGCTGGTCTTTGAACTTGATGGACTCGCCACAGCCGCAGGCTTCGGCGACATTCGGGTTGATGAACTTGAAACCTGCGTCCAGCAGAGAGGTTTGATAATCAATCTGGGTGCCAAACAAGAACATCTGCGCCATTGGGGCGATCATCACCCGCGCGCCATCTTGTTCAACCACTTCGTCCATCGGGTTAACCTCGGACACGTAATCCATGGTGTATTCCATGCCCGCGCAACCGCCCTTTTTGACACCAATGCGCAGGCCCGACGACCCTTGCTTGGTCATCAGCTGCGCGATGCGCGCGGCGGCAGTTGGGGTCATCGTGACGGCGGCTTTGCCGGGTATGCCAAACATGGGAACCTCGCTTTTCGTATATCTAGGGTAGCAGATCGGGAATTCCAAGTGAAGGGAGCAACTTAAGCAGCCACGTGACACCCGCCGTAACGGCAATTGCCCAACCGAACGATGCCAGAGTTCCGATGATGACATATTCGCTGAGTTTGCCCTCATCCTTGACCGCGCCAAAGCGCAGAACCGATTTTGCGGCAATAAGAAAGCCGATGCCTGCGGCTTGGCCAGTTAGGATCAACAAGAAAATCAGACCACGTTCCAACGTGCCGATAGCGCGGCCGCCGTTGCGCAGCCCTTTGGGCGTGTCTTCCGCCCAAGGCTGCATCAGCAGACCCACAGCATAACCGCCCGCTTGGGTGACCAGCAAAAGCCCAGCCAGAACCACCATGACGCCGGGAAGCCACGGAATATCGGCCCAAACCCCGGTTGACCACAGGTTGGGCTGAAGGACAGCTATGGCGATAAGGCTGACAAAATGCGCCGCTTGATCGACGAGGAACGGATAAAGACGGTTGGGAAAATAGCCTGCCTTGATCGCGTCGATCAGCATGTGGATCGCCGCCAGTAGCGCGATTACAGGATGCAGCGTTCCAGTTGTGGCGATGGCCGTGGCCAGAACTAAGCCGATATGGGCCAGCATGGGCTGCAGCTGGCGCTTGTTCTGGACCATCCAATTGGTTTGAAACAGAAAATCGGCGAGGGTGTGGGCGAGAAGCAGAGCTGCGAAGGTTTCGATCATTCACGATCACCGAGTTCATGTTCGAAGGCTGCGACTACGGCTTTGATGTCCCACCAGTTGGCACCTTGCAAACGATAGCTGGCTGCGGCTGGACTTATACCCAAAGATTTCGCGATGGATACGCCAGAAGGCTCGGAAGGTGCTAGCGCCAAGACCATCGCTTCGGCCTGCTGTGGCGTCCATTTTCGGGCCACTTGGTCTGTAAGACGAGCGGCTGCCCAGGTCATTTCGTTCAGTTTGCGGGTCATGCTTGCAATGCCGAATACCGAGCGCCTTGGCATTTCATCAAGCACTTCACCAGATACGACAAAAGCATTGCCGGCCTCGGCCGCCAGGGATTGTGCGCGTTCGATCGCAATCTCGTCAATACCAACCGAAAACCGGCTCAACGGAACACGCAGACTGCGCAATCGGGCGGTAACTAGCAGGGTGAATCTCAGCGCCAGTTCGGGCTGCACTAGCAAAACTTGCCAGCCGTCACCGCGATGGCGCGCGAAGGGGGCGCCCATCATTCTTGCCGTGTGTGCGATCGCTTCGATGGCACGATCAGTTGCCTGCTGCCCGGCTTTGCGTGAGCCGATCAGGTCTCCGGTGAGGACTGCTGCGTCATTCATGAACGCGTATCTAGCACCTGAAACGCTGAATATCAAGACAATTCAGTCTAGGGGCTTAATTCAATCAATATAAAGTCATAGGACTTAAATTCACATAAACCCAAGTTCCAGCTTTGCCTCATCTGACATCATCTCCATCCCCCAGGGTGGATCGAAGGTCATGTTCACGTTGACTTGCTTCACGCCAGCCAAAGGCCCAACGGCATCGGCCACCCAGCCCGGCATTTCACCGGCAACAGGGCAGCCAGGGGCGGTCAGCGTCATCAATACTTCGACTTCGTTTTCAGGCGATATTTCAATGGTATAGACCAAACCCAGATCATAAATATTAACTGGAATTTCAGGGTCAAACACCGTGCGACAGGCATCGACAACGGTTTCATACAACGGATGATCCGTGGTCGACGGCCTGATCAGGGGGGTGCCCTCGATCTTGTCCTGCGCTTGGTTCATGGCACTCTCGCGGTGTTGTTGAGAGTTTATATAGGAAATAGACGGCGCGGCGTCCAGTGCCGCCGCGCCGATAGCCCTAAATGCGCCAATTCAAGTTTTGCGATACCGCGGGTTTTAGAACGGAATTTCGTCATCCAGGTCGCTGCGGCTGCTGCCGCCCGACGCGCCGCCACGGGCACCACCACCAGACGCGCCACCCGACGATGGCGCGCTTTCGTAGTTGCCGCCTTCATAGCCGCCACGATCATCGCTGTAACCGCCACCCGACCCACCGCCTGAACCGCCGTCACGACCGCCAAGCAGGGTCAATTCACCACGGAACTGCCGAAGAACGATTTCCGTTGTAAACCGTTCAGCGCCAGACTGATCTTGCCACTTGCGGGTTTCAAGCTGACCCTCGATGTAAACGGTGGAGCCTTTCTTCAGGTATTGCTCCGCAATTTTGCCCAAAGCTTCATTGAAAATTGCGACGCGGTGCCATTCGGTGCGTTCCTTGCGTTCGCCTGTCGCTTTGTCGCGCCAGGTTTCCGAGGTCGCGATATTTAGGTTCACCACCTTGCCGCCCGTCGGAAACGTCCGCACCTCGGGGTCGCGCCCGAGGTTGCCGATGATGATCACCTTGTTGACTGAACCTGCCATCTTTCCATTCTCCAACTGCTGATACGAATCTCGGTTTGTTCCCCGGCAGGCTCGCCGGAATTGGTTAACGAATTGCTATATAGCCGCAAGTCGTCTGCTGCAACCACGCGGCTTTGGCCAAACACCACGCAAAGGGCTGGCAAAATCGGCCAAAGCCGGTATATTCCGCTGGTGTCGCAACGGGGGCTTTGCGTGTTGGGTCGGCTGATTGGAACGGTTTGCGTGGCGGCTGTCCTGTGCTTGGGCACTGGAACCGCTGTCAGCGCCGAAGGCCTGAACCTGTCGGGGTCATCCAAATCACAGTCATCCGGCAAAGATTCGCGATTCAAGCTGCTGGATGGGCGGCTGGCGACGCAGTATTCTGATTCTGTGCGCCTGACACCGAAGGGGCGCAAGGGTGCTGCCGCTGACGCAGTGCCGCGTTTTTCAGGCAGCTATAAGGGCGAATATCTTGAGGTGGCGAAATCGGCCGCCCGCAAACACGGCGTGCCCGAAGATTTGTTCCTGCGCCTAATACAACAGGAAAGCGGATGGAACATTGGCGCGGTTTCCAACAAGGGCGCCACGGGACTTGCGCAATTGATGCCGGGCACCGCGAGCAAACTTGGCGTCGATATCGACGACCCGGCGCAAAACCTTGATGGCGGCGCGCGCTACCTGCGGCAGATGTACGATAAATTCGGCACATGGAAGCTGGCACTTGCTGCCTACAATGCAGGCCCCGGTGCGGTGGAGCAGCATGACGGCATTCCGCCGTTTGACGAAACCATAACCTATGTAAGTGCAATCTTGGGGTAGGATAGGCGCTAACGCCCGCACCAAGAAGACCTTACTCCGCCGCGATCTTGATTACCGGTTCCATCGTGGCCAGCATGTCATCTGACAGGTGGCATTTAATCTGGTGGTTGCCCTCCAAGACCTTAACCGGGGGCATGACCGTATCGCATAGCCCACCAGGCACCTGTGATTTCCAGCGGCAACGGGTCTGGAACGGGCAGCCCGGTGGCGGGTTCATCGCCGATGGAATGTCGCCTTCCAACACGATGCGTTTGCGGATCACCTTGGTGTCGGCAATCGGCACGGCAGACAGCAACGCCTCGGTGTAGGGGTGGTAGGGTGGTTGGAACACCTGATCCGTGGTGCCCATTTCCACCACATGGCCCAGATACATCACCATCACCCGGTCACTCAGGTAGCGCACGATGGAAAGATCGTGGCTGATAAATAGAAGCGTTGTTTTGTTTTCGCGCTGAATATCCATCAACAGATCCGTCACCGCTGCCTGCACCGACACGTCAAGTGCCGATACGGGTTCGTCGGCGACTACAACTTTGGCACCACCAGCAAAGGCGCGGGCGATACCGACGCGCTGCTTTTGACCACCGGACAACTGGCGTGGCATCCGGTCCGCAAAAGCGCGCGGCAGTTTCACCAGATCAAGCAGTTCCAGCATGCGCGCTTCGCGATCGGCGTCCGATTTGCCGTAGTGGAAGATTTCCAGCGCGCGGATGATCTGGCGGCCAACGTTCATCGACGGGTTAAGCGTGTCAAACGGGTTCTGGAACACCATTTGCACCGAAGACACGGTATCGACGTTGCGCTGCTGAATTGGCGTCGACTGCACGTTTTCGTCGAACAGCATGATGGTGCCGGATGTCGCCGTTTCCAGCCCCATCAAGACCTTGGCGAAGGTTGATTTGCCGCAACCGGATTCACCAACAATCGCCAGCGTTTCGCCTTCATGCGCTTCAAAAGACAAGGTTTCGTTGGCCTTCACGACCTTTTTCGCGCCGCCACCAAATGCCCCGCTGGAGACGGCATAGTATTTGCGCAGGTCTTCCATTTTCAGGACCACCTTGCCAATCGGCGTCTTCGGTTTGGTGACTTTCGCCTTTAGCGGCGCATTCCAATCAATCTCAGCCCATTTCAGGCACCGGCTGCCGTGCCTGTCGCCCTGCGGCACGACAGACATCGGAATATCGGTTGCATCGCAGCGCCCGGCCTCGAAGTAATCGCAGCGCGGGCCAAAGTTGCAGCCCGGCGGGCGTTCGTGCGGCAATGGAAAGTTGCCCGGAATGGCCACCAGAGGGCGTGAGTTCTTGTCGGCCCCCGGCAGCGGGATCGACCGGAACAGCGCTTGAGTATAGGGGTGGCGCATGTCTTCGAACACTTCGATGACATTGCCGGTTTCCACCGCCTCGCCGGAATACATCACGCAAAGCCGATCACAGGTATCAAGGATCAGGCCAAGGTTATGGCTGATGAACAGCATCGAGGTGCCGTATTTTTCGCCCAGTGCCTTGACCAGATCAACAATGCCTGCCTCAACTGTCACGTCCAACGCGGTGGTTGGTTCATCGAGGATCAACAGCGCAGGTTTGGACATCAGCGCCATTGCAATTACGATGCGTTGCTGCTGGCCACCGGACAACTGGTGCGGATAGGCGTTGATGATGCGGTCGGGGTCGGGCAGGCGCACATCGGCGACAATCTGGCGGGCCAGCGCCCAGGCCTCGTCGCGTCCCATGCCTTGATGGATCATCGGCACTTCGGCCAATTGCGCGCCTATTTTCATCGCGGGGTTCAGCGATGCCATCGGTTCTTGATAGATCATCGCAATTTCTGAACCGCGAATATGGCGCAGCTCCTCGTCGTTCATATGGGTCAGATCGCGACCTTTGAACTTGATCGAGCCAGCAACAATTTTGCCGTTTTTGCCCAGATCCCGCATCACCGCCAACGCCACGGTAGATTTGCCGCAACCGGATTCGCCGACCAATCCCATCGCTTCGCCCTGCATCACGGTGCAGGAAAAATCCATCACCGCCGGAATTTCCCGCAGACGGGTGAAGAAAGAGATCGAGAGGTTTTCAATCTCGAGGATCGGTTTCGAAGGATCCCAGTCTGATGTCGTTGTCATAGTCATCTGCCTTCGTAAGGTGGATGGTGTGGAACCGGGGGCCAGCCCCCGGGACCCCCGGGATACTTAAGAACGCAAAAAGCCCATCAGTCTTTCAGGCTTTCTTCACGCAACCCGTCAGCCAGCAAGTTGAGGCCCAAGACAAGACTCATCAAGGCTAGGGCAGGGGCCACGGCAGGGTGCAGATAGACCGACAGCAGCTTGCGGCCATCGTCGATTGTCGACCCCCAATCCGGGCTTTCAGGCGATACGCCAAGACCAAAGAAGCCAAGCGTTCCCAGCAGGATGGTGGTGTAGCCGATCCGCAGGCAGAAATCGACGATCAACGGGCCACGCGCATTCGGCAAAATCTCCCACAGCATGATGTACCATGGGCCTTCACCGCGTGTCTGCCCGGCCGCCACATAGTCGCGTGCCTTCAGGTCCATCACCAGTCCGCGCACAATGCGGAACACAGTGGGGGAGTTCACGAACACGACTGAGACAAAGACGTTCAGCAGGTTCGGGTCCATCGACCAGACGCCAAGCGGGTCCATGTTGAAGGCAAGGCCCGAATAGGCCCAAAGGCCGATCAGCAACGTCAAGCCGACATACAGATTTCGCCTTGGTGGGTTGGTGAAGTAACGCGCGTTAAACAGCGTCACGAAGAAGATGATCGGAAAGACGAACAGCACAGCGGCCAGATAAATCGGAATGCCTGTCGCGCGAATTTCCGGTGTAACCAGCAGGTAGAACAGCAAGATCACCGGGAACGCCAGCACGAGGTTGGCAAAGAACGAGATCACGGTATCCAGCTTGCCGCCGAAATATCCGGCAGGCAGGCCCAGCGTGACGCCCACCATAAAGGCAAAGGTTGTCGCGGCTGGCGCAATCATCAACACCCGGCGCGCGCCCATAACCACGCGGCTGAACACGTCTCGTCCCAGATGATCACCGCCGAGCAGGTAATAGGGATACTGACCCGGCTTCAAATCCGGGATCAGAACGCCGGGCAGTGGGTTTTTGACGCGGCCAAGCTGCCCCAGCGGATCTTGAGTGATGATCAAATCGGCAAAGAACGCCGTGAACACCCAGAACATCACCAAGGCAAAGCCCATCATCCCGACCGGGCTGTCAAACAGCTTGCCGTACAGGCCAAGCTTGCGCTTGAACGTGATCGACAGGGCAAAGGTTACGACAAGCGCAATCCAGACCGGGATGAACTGCTGCAAGATGCGGGCAATGATGCTGCCCCAGGAAAGTGCGTCTTCCATGCTGGTCCCTTAACTCAGTCGGATACGAGGGTTCAGGAACACGTAACCGATGTCTGAAATCAGTTGCGTCACCAGAACGACGATAACGGCGATTACTGAACAGCCCAGCAGCAACTCGATATCATTGTTGCCTGCGGCCTGTACCAGCGTCCAACCAAAGCCTTTGTAGTTGAACAGGGTTTCCACAATCACCACACCGTTCAACAGCCATGGAAATTGCAGCATAATCACGGTGAACGGCGCAATCAGCGCGTTGCGCAACGCATGGCGCATGACGACTTGCTTGAACGCCACACCCTTTAGCCGTGCCGTGCGGATGTACTGCTGCGTCATCACCTCGGTCATCGACGCACGCGTCATCCGGGCGATATAGCCGATGCCATACAGGGCGATGGTCAATACCGGCAGAGTGAAGTTCCAGAAGGTGATCTTGTCCATCGCCGAGGTGGCGGTGCCAAGGAACAGCGTTTTCGTCTCGATAATGCCCCATGAGTTCAGCAGTGGCGATAGCCCCGCAGTGGCCGAGGCGAACAGCGCCACAAGAATAACCCCAGACACGTATTCGGGCGTTGCGGTGGTTGCAATCGCGACCGCCGATAGCACCCGGTCGGTCCGCGATCCTTCGCGCATACCCGACAGCACCCCCATCAACAGCGAAACCGGCACCATGACCAGCATCACCGCCAGCATCAGATACCCGGTCGCCCCCATCGCTTTGGCCAGAACTTGCGTGACCGGCTGCTTGAACACTGTCGAAAAGCCCCAGTCGCCTTGGATCACGCCGCAGTAACGCGGCGCATCCTCCGCAGCAACGCCGTCATCTATGCAGCGCCCCCGCGTGACGCCCTTTTCGTCGGTGCGCACCCAGCCCGGTGCCAGTCCCATCCATTGCGCATAACGCCCAACCACCGACCCACCATGCCCGTTCTGCTCGATCCAAGCGGCGACGGACTCGTCCGTCATCCGCACAGACCCTTCGCTGCGCGCTAGTTTTTCAAGGTTCGGAGGCAGATTGGTCAGGAAAAATACAATGAACGTCAATGCAATCGCAGTCAAAAGCACAACGCCAAGGCGTTTCACCAAGAATTTAAGCATGTCTGGTTCCCCTCTGCGCCAAACAGAATAGGCCACTGGCCAAGTTGTTTTTATGCAGCCAGTGATGGCTGGGCGTGCCCAGATCGAGCACGCCCAGTTATGTGCTTAGCCGATTACGCCAGCGACCACTTGTAATGGTGGTGTTCGAACGATGGATGCATGTCGACGTTCACGCCTTCTCTTGCGTGGCGGAACAAAGACCGCCAGAACGGCTGCACGATATAGCCTTCGTCCTGCAAGATCGCTTCCAGCGTTGCCGCAACTTCGCGGCGCTTTTCAGCGTCAGCAAGCGACAAGGCCTGCGCCATGGCTGCGTCAAACTCGGGGTTCGCCATCCCGGTTTCGTTCCACGAGCCTGTCGATGTGTAGGCGAGGCTCATGTTCTGCACTGCCAACGGGCGGTGGTTCCATGTGGTGGACGAGAACGGGTACTTCTGCCAATCGTTCCAGAAGGTCGAACCCGGCATCACGGTGCGTTTCACGTTGGCGCCGGCGTCGCGCATTTGCGCAGCGATGGCATCCGTCGTGGCTGCTTCCCAGCCGTCATCAAGCGAGATCAGTTCGAACTCTGCGTCGGCAAGACCCGCTGCCTCTAGCGCTGCCTTCAGGCCGCCCGGGTTCAAAGTCTGCGGCGGCAGTTGGGCATATTCCGGGTGAACCGGGCAGACGTGGTGGTTTTCGGCAGTTGTGCCAAGACCGTTGTAACCCAGCTCCAACACCACAGCCGGATCGACCGACAATTGCAGCGCCTGACGCACAGCCTTGTCTTTGTACAGGTCGGACGTGGCCGAATTGAACCGGGCAACGATGGTTGACGCTGTTACCGCCTCAAGCTTTTTCCAGCCCATGCCATCAAGGATGTCGATATATTCGCCGGTGGACTCGTAATTGGCGTCAATCTCATCCGAACCGGCAAGCGATACCATCGCAGAGGGGTCGGTGCCAAAGTCGATATAGTGGATCTCGTCCAGCGGTGCCGTGCCACCCCACCAAGTATGGTTTGGCGCGCGTACCAGCGTCATCTTCTGGCCAACAGAGATTTCGCCCGGCACGTAAGGGCCAGTGCCGATTGGGTTGGTCGATGGGTCTTGGCCGTCGGTAAGGCTTGAATGCACGATTGCGCAGGGATAGTCGGCGATGTTAGCCACGACGGCCACGTCGGGGGCCGACAGCATAAGCTTGACCGTCATGTCATCGACCTTGACCACCGCGCCATCGCGCAGGGTCTTGGTTTCGGGGTTCTGCAAGCCGGGGAAGCGCGAGGCCGTGGAGCTGCCCTCGACATTGCCGTCGGTCCAGCGGCCGAAGTTGCGCACCACGTCATCGGCGGTAAAGGCATCGCCGTTGTTCCAGGTGACGCCGGGGCGCACTTTCAGCGTGTACTCGGTCGCGTCTTCGTTCGCTTCCCAGCTTTCCAACAAGCGGCCTTCGAACGTGCCATCTGGATTGTACTGAATCAGATATTCCAGCCAGCCACGATAGATGTTCGCAATCTGTGGCCAATCTGTCAAACGCGGGTCTTTTTGCGCTTTGGTTTCCATTGCGACGCGCAGAATGCCACCAACTTTGGCTTCTTGTGCGGCAGCGGGGGTGGCAAGTCCAATCAGGTTATAGGCGACGGCGGCACTCACGCCCATCGCGGTAGTGCGGGTCAAGAATTCGCGGCGGCTAAGTTGGCCCGCACGATATTCGTTTGCATACATGGCGGCGGCAGGATGCAGCGCGCCGCTTTCGGTTGTTCTGGTCATCGTAGTCTCCCTGTCAGGCGTTTCTTAACTTTGTTGCAAGCACCAATCCTGCCTTCTTGGCACACTCCGATCACGCAATTGCAAACTCGCAATACGTGCGGCGCGCGCACTGTGCAGTCCGATTGTCACCGTCCCATTGCGCATCTTTTTGGCACTTACGTCAACGCTTGGTTTCGTCGTTCCTGCGCACATTAGCGACATCTTCTGCCGATGGACGACTGCAAATGTCGTTTTTGATCACGGGATAATAGTCCAGATCACATGCCCGTCAGCCCCGGTGCCGCGCTGCTATTGGGTGCGACGAAAGGCCGAGGGTGATTTTCCGGTCACGTGCTGGAAAGCGCGTGTGAAATAGGCAGCCGAGGTGAACCCGAGGCTTTCACCAATTTGCCCGACGGGCATCTTGGTTTCTGCCAGCAAACGCCGCGCCTCGAAGATACGCCGATCCTGCAATAATGCTGATGCAGGTCGCCCGCAGGTGGTCTGGCAGCAGCGCGTCAGATGAGTTGAAGTAACCCCAAGCGCTGTTGCAAATTCACTGACACCCATGCCGGATCGAAATTCCCGCTCCAGCAATGTCGAATAGCGGGCCACCAGACGGCGCGTTGCATCTGGACGCGGCATATCTTCTACAACCCGCGACGCTTGTCGTTCCAGCCAGACCCCAAGCAGCCCAAGATGGTGGCGTGCTGCACGGTCATGCGCCGGGCTGTCGCTGTCCAACTCTCGCTGAATGTTATCCAGCGCAACGTTCAGTTCTTGCTGGGCATGAACTTCGCGGATGCGCAGGTGCAGCGGGGTCTCCGGCAGGGTGATTTTGCAATCGCGGCCAAAGAACACCGCGGTGCCAAACACATTCGGGCCGACTTCAAAGCCGTGCATCACCCCCGGCGGAATGAAAATAGCGTTATGGGCGGTGTAGCCACGCGTGACACCGGCAATCGTGATTCGCCCCTGGCCCTTGGTGAACCACAACAGGCAAGGCTCAGAAATCGAACGCATAGCCTCCACACGCCAACGACCACCGGCCGCAAGACGCGGCACGGCAACAAGCCGCAGTTGAGACAGCGCAGTTAGGTCTTGCATTTTGTATGGGTCCAGCATGGCTTGAAATCATATTAGGCCAGCCTTGCCCCACAACCCAAGCAAAAAATTGTAATTTGACACAACTAGTTATGCCGCGTGGTTGAAGAGTGTCCGATCACGACAGAAAAACGCTTGTCCAGCGGCTCATTCGGCTGCGCATCCAAGTGCGTTGCCGCTTGGCGTATTGCCGCGACGCCAGCTTTGATGCCGCTGTTGCCGCCGCCAAACTGACCTCTCCGCGCAAGTGGCTTATCAGCTCGGGCGCACCAATGGCACGGGCTGACGGCTGGCTCGGATCCCAATAGGGCAGTTCCGCCGCCACCTCGTCCAACGCACCACTGGCCACCATGCGTTCAAATCGCCAATCAATCCGGGCATTCAACCACGCTACGTCTGGCCGCAATACCAATGCTTCCGCGCTTTCCAACGGAACCAAGGCCGGGCCGGTATCTTGCTGCCAATCTGCTAGACCGCGCCCGGTGGTCTGCACAACCTCCCACGCGCGCTGGACCCGTGCCGGGTTGGCCCGGTCGATCCGTGACGCCGTTGCCGGATCAAGTTCCGCCAGCAACGCGCCAATCCCCTCGGCAGCCCGGCGCGTATCAGCAACCGCCCGCACCTCTGGCGGCGTTGCCGGAATGTGCACCAACCCATCAGTCAGCGCCGCAAAGTTAAGCCCGGTCCCGCCGACGATCACCACCCGCTTGCCAGCCGCCAGCACCGCCGCCACCTCGCGCAGCCAGTGCCCCACCGAATAGGGCTGAGCCCGCCCAATATGACCATAAAGCTGATGTTCCGCCGCTGCCTCGTCTTCTACACTTGGCCGCGCAGTCAAAATCCGCCAGCGTGCATAAACCTGCAGTGCATCCGCATTGACGATCATCCGGCCATCACGCCGCGCCAGCGCCAACGCCAGTGCGGATTTTCCCGTTGCTGTCGGCCCCGCAATCAACACCGGTGCGGTCGTTGAGACGCTTGGCAACAACTGATCAACCCAGTCCTCATTCATCTTTGTATAAGTGTCCTGGGTGGCCGCGGGCTGGCCCCCGGCACTGGTTTCCGGTTCAATCCGACGGGGCAGGGCGATTACCCCCGTGTTAGTCGTTGAACCTGCCCGCGTTTTCCGACATTTTGCGCCGCAGTCAAATCAAAACACAAAAGGTCGCATACAATGTCACAGGCAGGTGCCTCGCCCACCGTCACGTATAACCGTGTCATGCTCAAAATCTCTGGCGAGGCACTGATGGGTGATCAGGGCTACGGCCTGCATCCGCCGACCGTTCAACGCATTGCTGAAGAGGTAAAATCGGTTCGCGATCTTGGGGTCGAGATTTGCATGGTCATCGGTGGCGGCAACATCTTCCGCGGCCTGCAAGGCTCCGCTCAAGGCATGGAACGCACCACTGCTGACTACATGGGTATGCTTGCAACTGTGATGAACGCCCTTGCCATGCAGGCAGCGTTGGAATCCATCGGCGTCTTTACCCGTGTCATCTCGGCCATCCCGATGGATCAGGTGTGCGAGCCCTACATTCGCCGCCGCGCCGTTCGGCACTTGGAAAAGAAGCGCGTCTGCATTTTTGCGGCAGGCACCGGCAACCCCTATTTCACCACGGATACAGCGGCGACGCTGCGTGCCAACGAAATGGCCTGCCAAGTCATCTTTAAAGGCACCAAAGTTGACGGCGTTTACGACAAAGACCCGAAGAAATACCCCGATGCCAAACGCTATGACACCGTGACCTATGACGAGGTTCTGCAGCAGCATCTTGGCGTCATGGACGCGTCGGCCATCGCGTTGGCTCGCGACAATAACTTGCCAATCATCGTGTTTTCGCTGGACGAACCGGGTGGTTTTCGTGGCATTTTAAGCGGAAAAGGCACTTATACTCGAGTCCACGGCTGAAACTCTATACGTTTCATTAACCTTCCTGCTATACGGCGTCGATGTACGCCAGTGCAAATCTGACGAGGATACGATGTCGCAAGACGCTACTGATATTGATCTGGACGCAATTCAGCGCCGGATGGATGGTGCGATGAACGCGCTTAGAACTGAATTTTCGTCCCTGCGCACCGGGCGTGCGTCTGCTGCTATCCTTGATCCGATCATGGTCGAATCCTATGGCCAGATGACGCCCATCAACCAACTTGGCACCGTTAACGTGCCGGAACCCCGCATGGTGGTGATCAATGTCTGGGACAAAGCGATGGTCACCAAAGTTGAACGCGCAATCCGCGATTCCGGCATCGGCATCAACCCGGTCGTTGACGGCCCGCTGATCCGCCTTCCAATTCCGGAACTGAACGAAGAACGCCGCAAGCAATTGTCGAAAGTTGCCGCCGGTTACGCCGAAAACGCCAAGGTCGCGATCCGCAATGTGCGCCGCGATGGCATGGACCAGATTAAAAAGGCCAAAGCTGCCGGTATGGGCGAGGATGACCAGAAAATGTGGTCCGAGGAAGTGCAAGAGCTTACTGATAAAGCAATTTCAGCGGTTGATCGGCAGCTAGACCAAAAGCAACAGGAAATCATGCAGGTTTGACCTGTCTGTCGGTGCAAGGAAAGGTTCCGGCTTGGCCGCGAAAGACAACAACGACAAGTCCCGCTTTCCGCGTCTGGCGGAACATGTGGCCATCATCATGGATGGCAATGGTCGCTGGGCAACCAATCGCGGCTGGCCGCGCCTTGTAGGCCACCGCAAAGGTGCCGAACGGGTGAAAGAAATTGTCCACTGTGCCCCTGATCTGGGTATCCGCTGGCTGACAATCTACGCCTTTTCCACCGAAAACTGGAAACGCTCCACCGAAGAGGTGCTTGGCTTGATGTCGATCTTCGCGCGATATATCCAGCGCGAGGCCGACCGTCTGGCAGCCGAAGGCGTGCGCATGCGGTTCATCGGTGATCGCTCGCGGCTGGACCCCAAACTGCAACTTCTGATGTCAGGAATAGAAGCGCGCACGGCGGGCTTTTCGCGTCTCAACTTGACCGTTGCAATCAATTACGGTGGTCGTGATGAAATCATGCGCGCCGTAAACGCCCTGGCCCGCGACGTGGCAGTGGGGCGTCTGCAAGCCAGCGATGTTGATGAAGACGCGTTCACCGCCCGCCTTGATACCGCTGACCTTCCCGATCCCGATCTGGTGATCCGCACCTCGGGCGAAACCCGCACCTCGAACTTTCTGCCATGGCAAGCAGCCTATGCAGAATATGAATTTACCGAAACCCTGTGGCCCGACTTTACGCCACAAGAACTCGCGCTGATCGTCGCGCGCTTTGGCAACCGCGAACGCCGATATGGCGGGGTTTTACAGGCATGACCGTGCCTTCGGGCGGTCGCTGGGGCGACCTGCAAACGCGAGTGATCTCTGCCGCAGTGATGCTGGTGGTGGGCGCGGCCTGCATCTGGTTGGGTGCGCTGCCCTTCGCCGCACTTGTCGTGGTTCTGGCCGGGCTGATGATCTGGGAATTGTCCCGCATGATCCGGCCCAGCCATAAACGCGATGCGGTTTGGCTTGCTGTTCTGGCGGCGACCTCTTTGGTGACAGTGCTACAATTTGGCGGCGGCCTTTCTCTGCTGGTCCTTTTTGTCACGCCGTTGGCGATGTTGTTTCCGGCAGTGCCTGATCGTTTGCGATATGGCGCTTATTCCGGGTTGATCATTTTGGCGAGTTTCGGCCTTGTGACGCTGCGTGATACGTCTGGCGTAAGTGCAATTGTTTGGCTTGTCGGCGTTGTCATCGTCTCGGACGTTTCGGGATACTTTGCCGGTCGCGTCCTTGGCGGCCCCAAATTCTGGCCCGCGATCAGCCCCAAGAAAACATGGTCCGGCACGATTGCAGGCTGGGTTGGTGCCGCCTTGGTGGGCTTGGGTTTCGTGCTGATTGATGGGGCAGGGTGGGGGCTGGTTTTCCTTTCCCCTATAGTAGCCTTCGCCGGCCAAATGGGTGACATCGCCGAAAGCTGGATCAAACGTCGCACGGGCGTGAAAGACAGCTCGCACCTGATCCCCGGTCATGGCGGCGTGCTTGACAGGTTTGATGCGCTGATCGGTGCGGTCGTCGCCGTGCTGCTGTTGGGTCTGGTGCTGCCGCTGCCCTTGATCGCAGGACACTGACGCCCATGCGCAGCATTTCGGTTTTTGGTGCAACAGGCTCCATTGGCGAAAACACTTTCGATTTGTTGATGCGCCAAGGTGGCCCACAAACCTACCGGACCGTGGCCCTAACTGGCGGGCGCAACGTCCGCCGATTGGCCGAAATGGCCCGCGCCTTGCGGGCTGAAATCGCTGTCACGGCGCATGATGACTGTCTGGCTGATTTGCGAGCGGCCCTGGCCGACACCGATATCGAAACCGCCGCCGGAACCGCGGCCATCCTTGCCGCCGCCGACCGCCCGGCTGATTGGGTGATGTCGGCAATCGTTGGCGCGGCGGGGCTGGAGCCCGGCTTCCGCGCCCTGCGCCATGGCACGACGCTCGCGCTGGCCAACAAGGAAAGTCTGGTCACCGCCGGGCCTCTGCTGATGGCCGAAGCCGCACGCCACAAAGCCAAAATCCTGCCCGTAGACTCCGAGCATTCCGCCATCTTCCAAGCCCTAAGCGGCGAAGACATCACTTCCGTCGAACGCATCATCCTGACCGCATCCGGTGGTGCCTTGCGCGATTGGCCATTGGATCGCCTCGCTGCCGCCACTCTGGCCGAAGCGCTGGTCCACCCCAACTGGGCCATGGGCCAACGCATCACCATCGATTCCGCCACCATGTTCAACAAAGCGCTAGAGGTGATCGAAACCCGCGAATACTTCGGCGTCTCCCCCGATCAGATCGAGGTCATCATTCACCCAGAATCCCTGATCCATTCGATGGTAGGCTTTCACGATGGGGCTATCATGGCACATCTGGGCGCTCCTGACATGCGCCACGCCATCGGCTATGCGCTGAACCATCCGCAACGCAGCCCTATTCCGGTGGCACGACTTGATTTTGCGTCGCTTGGGAAACTGTCGTTCCGCCCCCCCGATGATGCGCGCTATCCTGCCCTGCGGCTTGCCCGAGATGTGATGCGTATTCGTGGTCTTGCCGGCGCGGCCTTCAATGCCGCCAAAGAGATCGCTCTCGATCTGTTTATCGCCGGCCGCATTGGTTTTCTTGACATGGGCGGCCTGGTAGAAGACACGCTAGCCACGCTTTCGGGCGAGATGGGCCTTGGAAATGCCGTTCTTACCCTTGAAGACGTGCAGCGGGCAGATCATCTTGCCCGTATCAGGGCGCATGAAGCAGCTGTGAAACGGCAAAAGGGGCACTAAGGCTTGGAATTAATTAACTTGCTTCCGACCTTCGGCGGCCTGGTCTGGACACTGATCGCCTTTGTGGTCGCCCTGTCGATCATCGTCGCCGTGCATGAATATGGCCATTACATTGTTGGCCGCTGGTCTGGCATCCATGCTGAAGTGTTTAGCCTTGGCTTTGGCCCCGTCATCTACAGCCGCGTCGACAAACGCGGCACCCGCTGGCAACTGGCCGCACTGCCCTTTGGCGGCTTCGTCCGGTTTTTGGGGGATGCGGATGCGGCTTCCGGCAAAGATGGCAGCAAAATCTCCAACCTAAGCCCCGCAGAACGCCGCCGCACCATGCACGGTGCCCCCCTATGGGCACGGTCCGCCACGGTTGCCGCAGGCCCGATATTCAATTTTATCCTGTCGATCATCGTGTTCGCAGGCTTCTTCATGGCTTTTGGCGTCGCTGGCAACTTGCCGGTCGTGGGCTCGGTAAAGCCCCTACCGTTTGACGGCCAGCCGTTGCTGCCGGGCGATCAAATTCTATCGGTTGCTGGCATTGCGACGCCCGACTTTGATCAATTCCTCGCAGTCGTAGACAATCTGCGCGCAGCGTCGACCATCGACTATGTTGTGCAGCGCGATGGCGACCAGTTGACCATTGCCGGCCCTTACCCATTTCCACCGATCGTGACCGGCGTGCAACCCCGCTGGGCAGCGAGCGATGCGGGGATTCTAGCCGCGGATGTAATCGTCGCCGTGGACGGCAAGCCGGTTTCTGCCTTTGAAGAAATGCGCACCGCTATTGGCGCGTCTGGTGGCAAGCCAGTGCAGCTCAAAGTGTGGCGCGCTGGCGAGACGTTTGACGTCACCATGACGCCGCAAAGTCGCGATGTGCCAAAAGACGGCGGTGGTTTTGAAACGCGCTGGATGCTTGGCATGACAGGCGGATTGGTGTTCGAGCCTGAATTGCGCACGCCCGGCGTCTTCGAATCCTTTGGCCTGGGTGTCGAACGCACATGGACTGCGGGCGTCACCAACCTGTCTTTTCTGTGGAACATTGTGGTCGGCAACGTCTCATCCTGCAACGTCAGTGGCCCGATTGGCATCGCCAAAGTGTCAGGTGACGCGGCACGACAAGGCTTTGACAGCTTCATCTTGCTGATCGCCCTGCTGTCCACCTCGGTTGGCCTTTTGAACCTGTTCCCCATTCCCGTTCTGGATGGTGGTCATCTGGTGTTTCACGCGTTCGAAGCGGTTACTGGCAAGCCGCCATCAGATCGGGCCTTGCGCGTTTTGATGGGCATTGGGCTTACCGCGCTGCTGGCCCTGATGACTTTTGCGCTGACGAACGACATTTTCTGCCCCTAGGTCAGCTTTGCGGCCGCCCAACGGCCGAAACGTCAAACTGCTGCCACAATCTGCGAGCATTTTAGCCCCAAATTAACTTCTGGGGTGTCGCGATGCAAACAGTCGTACAAGGCTACAAAGGGCTTTCACTGCTCGTCGGCCTGAACTGGGACCGGCTGTTTTTTCTTGGCACAATCGTCGTTGGCTTGCTGGCTGGGGCGTTTTTGGGCACCGCAATCACCCAACCATAAGGCTGATACCAGCGCACAACATGTTGCGCTAAGTACCTGACTGAAAAACCATCACTGCCTTTTGACAAGCTCCCGCATTCCCGCTAGTCAGGTACAAGAATATAGTTTTTGCGGGGCGGGATGATGGGTAAACTGACAGGCGCAATTGGGGCGCGCGGCAGCATTGGCAGGCGCGCCTTGCGCCAAACGGCAGTCGCAGTTTTCCTTGGATTGGCAGCCACTTCCGCACCGTTCCTAACCTCAGCCCAAGCGCAAAGCTACAGCTTTTCGTCGGTCGTGGTCGAAGGAAACGAACGTGTCGATGCAGCCACAATCGCCAGTTACGCAGGAATTGGTCGCGGCCAAGAGGTGTCTGCCGCTGCGCTGAATGACGCGTATCAGCGCGTCGTAAACTCCGGCCTGTTTGAAACCGTCGAACTTATTCCCCAAGGCGGCACGTTGGTGATCCGCGTCAAGGAATACCCAATCGTCAATGTCATAAACTTCGAAGGCAACAAGCGTCTCAAGGACGAGGCGCTGGCAGAAATTGCCACGTCAAAGTCGCGCCGCGTCTATTCGCCCGCCGCCGCCGAGGCTGACGCCACCGCAATCGCCGAAGCCTACCGCGTTGCCGGTCGCACCGCTGCTACTGTTACGCCGCGCATTATCCGGCGCTCCGACAACCGCGTCGATCTGGTGTTCGAAATCGCCGAAGGCAAAGTGGTCGAGGTGGAACGCCTGTCGTTCGTCGGCAACCGTGCCTATTCAGACCGCCGCTTGCGTCAGGCTCTGGAAACCAAACAGGCGGGCCTGCTGCGCCAGCTGATCCAGCGCGATACCTTCGTCGCTGAACGGGTGGAATTGGATAAACAACTTCTTAGCGATTTTTATCTCTCGCGCGGCTACGTCGATTTCCAAGTCTTGGACGCCTCTGCTGAAGTGTCGCGTGAACGCGATGGCTATTTCGTAACCTTCAACATCCGTGAAGGTCAAAGCTTCAGCGTCGGCAAAGTCAGCACGTCATCCACCGTCGAGGGCGTTGATGCCGCCGAATTCGAGGCGGTCCAGAAACTGCGCCCCGGCGTCACCTATTCTCCTGCGATCATCGAAAACAACATCGCGCGGATGGAAAATCTGGCACTGCGCAAGGGCCTGAACTTCCTGCGGATCGAACCGAAAATCACCCGCAATGATCGCGACCAGACGCTGGACGTCGAGTTTGTGCTATCACGCGGCGAGCGAATTTTCGTAGAACGCATTGATATTGAGGGTAATAACACCACGCTTGACCAAGTGGTGCGCCGCCAGTTCCGCACAGTCGAAGGCGACCCCTTCAATCCCCGTGAAGTACGCCAGGCCGCCGAACGCATCCGCGCCCTAGGCTACTTTGTCGAAGCAAAGGTCGATGCACAGCCGGGTTCCGCAGGCGATCAGGTTGTCGTCAACGTCGATGTCGAAGAACAACCCACCGGCAAGCTGTCGTTCGGGGCGTCCTACGGCGCGCAAAGTGGCGTCGCCCTGACCTTGGGCTTTTCCGAAACCAACTTCCTCGGTCGCGGTCAATCCTTGGCGGCCAACATCTCGAACGGCACCGATAACCGTGACATCAGTCTTAGCTTTGCTGAACCCGCCTTCCTTGGCCGCGATCTGAAGTTCAAGTTTGGTGCCTACTACAAAACCACCGAACAGAAGGACGCCAAGTACAACACCCGTAACATTGGCCTGACCACCGGCCTCGAATTCCCGGTCAGCGAAAACGGCCGCCTCGAGTTGCGCTACAGCGTTTCGGAAGACGAGATCACAGATGTCGCCGCCGGCAGCTCTGCTATTCTGGTGCGCGAAGCAGCACTACTTGGGCTTCTGACCAGCTCGCTTGGCTACAGCTACACCTACGATACCCGGATCAACGGTCTTAATCCGAACGGCGGCATCCTGCTGCGCTTCAGTCAGGATTTTGGTGGCTTGGGCGGCGATACGAAGTTCATCACGACCAACGCCTTCGCACTTGCCGAAACCAAGGTGCTGAAGGAAGAAGTCACTGTTCGCGCCATCTTCGAAGGCGGCATGATCAACACGCTTACAGGCAGCAGCCGGGTTACCGAACGCTTCTTCGCCAACGGCAAAGTGCGCGGCTTTGAAGGTAACGGCTTTGGCCCGCGCGATTTGACCGCCCCGAACCAAGACGCTCTTGGCGGCAACATCTACGCCACCGCCCGGTTCGAGGCCGACTTCCCGGTTGGCCTGCCCGAAGAATACGGCATCAAAGGCGGTGCCTTCGTCGATGTCGGCTCGGTCTGGTCGCTGGATGATACCGCCGGCACTGGCGGCCCCGTTGATGATGATTTCCACCTGCGATCTTCCATCGGTCTATCGTTGTTCTGGGAAACGCCAATCGGGCCGTTGCGGTTCAACTTCTCGCGCGCGCTTGTCAAAGAAGACTATGACAGGGAACAGAATTTCGATCTGACCATTTCGACAAAGTTCTGATGCTTGGCAGGGCCGTTGCATATGCGCTTGCACTGGCCCTTGCCGTCCCGGCATCTCTGGCCTTTGCGCAACAAAGCACGCCCTCGCAAAGTGCTGTCCTGACAGTCGATCCCGAACGTTTGTTCGCAGAATCCCGCTTTGGCAAAGCAGCGGTTGCCCGGCTAGAGGCGGCTCAGGCCGATCTGCTGGCCGAAAACAAACAACTGGAACAAGCGTTAGAGGCTGAAGAAAAAGACCTGACAGAGCGTCGCCCAACCCTGCCGCCAGAAGAGTTTCGCAGCCTTGCCGATGCCTTCAACGCCAAAGCCGAAGAAATAAGAGCTGCCCGCCTGGCAAAATCGCGCAGCCTGACCACCCTGCGTGATGAAGACCGTCAAAAATTCCTGACCGCAATCGTGCCAATTTTGGGCGATCTGATGGGCGAAATGGGGGCCTTGGTTATCCTCGATAAAAAGACCGTATTCTTGTCATTTGAACGGGTAGACGTGACGGATCGCGCCATCGCCCGCGTTGATACGCTGCTTGATGATAGTCTTCAGCCAAAACCCATCGCAGCCCCAGAACCTGCCCCCGATCCCGCACCGTAACCCGATTGGCGCGGTGCCGTTATTGATACGGCGGCGGCTTGTCGGATCATGCCCAACTTGCTAGCAACGCTGTAGCGCCCTTCGCACCAGTCCCGCCGTTCAGGAGATGACATGTCCGATCAGACCCCAACCGATGTCAAATCAGTGACGGAAGCCGATATTGATCTGATCCAGCGTATCATTCCACATCGCTATCCATTCTTGCTGATCGACAAGGTGCGCGACATCGTGCTGCAGAAATCCTGCGTTGGTATCAAGAACGTTACGTTCAATGAACCACAGTTTCAGGGCCATTTTCCCGGCATGCCAATCTTCCCCGGCGTGATGATCATCGAGGCAATGGCACAGACCTCCGGCATACTGGTCGGTCTCTCGATGGATCTGGTCGACAAGGGCGCGCGGGTGTTTTTCATGGGGGTGGACGGCGTGAAATTCCGTCGCAAAGTCGTGCCGGGGGATGTGCTGGAACTGCACGTTTCCGCCCTGCGCGGCGGGGGTAGGGTCTGGAAATTCGATGGCCGTGCGATGGTTGGCGCTGAACTCGCCTGCGAGGCCACATTTACCGCCATGTTCGATTTGCCGAAGGCATAATCTTTATGACCATCTCGCATGATGCCCGCATCCACCCCAGTGCGCATATTGAACCGGGGGCGATTATTGGCGCAGGGGCCGAGGTGGGGCCGTTTTCGCTGATCGGGGCCGAAGTAACCCTTGCTGAAGGCGTTATCGTCAAAAGCCACGCTGTCGTCACTGGCTGGACAGATGTTGGTGCTGCATCGGTGATCTTCCCGTTCGCCTGTGTGGGCGAAATCCCGCAAGATCTCAAATTCAAGGGCGAACGCACCCGCCTGGTTGTCGGCGAACGCTGCCGCATTCGCGAAGGGGCGACGCTGAATACCGGCACTGAAGGCGGCGGCGGCATTACCCGCGTTGGCAACGATTGCCTGCTGATGACAGGCGCGCATGTCGGCCACGATGCGACACTTGGCGACAGAGTGATCCTTGCCAATCAGGTCGCAATCGCCGGCCACTGCAACATTGGCGATGATGTCATCATCGGCGGGCTTTCTGGCATCCACCAATTCGTGCGCATTGGTCGCGGGGCCATCATCGGTGCCGTCACCATGGTGACCAACGACGTTGTGCCGTTCGGCCTTGTGCAAGGCCCGCGGGGTGAACTTGACGGGCTGAACCTTGTTGGTCTGAAACGTCGCGGCGTCGACCGTGCCGATATTACCGCCATGCGCGCCGCCTATCAGATGCTGGCGCAAGGCGAAGGCACGTTCCTTGACCGGGCCCGCCGCCTTGCCGACGAATCCGACAGTGCCTATGTGCGCGAGATGACAGACTTCATCCTCGCCGCGTCGGATCGCTCGTTCCTGACCCCGAAATGACCGTCACTGCCCTGATCGCCGGACGTGGCGAACTTCCCGCCGCGCTGGTCGCTGCCCTTGATACGCCGCCGCTAATTTGCGCACTTGATGGCTTTGTACCAGAAGATGTGGCGGTCGACCAAGTGTTCCGCGTCGAGCGGCTTGCCCTTTTTCTGCGCTGGCTGGAAGATCAGGGCGTCACTCGCGTCGTGTTTGCCGGGGCCGTTCAACGCCCAAGGCTTGACCCGTCACTGATCGACCCGCACTCGGCACAACTGCTGCCGCGTCTGCTGGCCTCGTTTCAAGCCGGTGATGATGCAACATTGCGCGCCGTCGTTGGCATCTTCGAAGACGCCGGTTTCGCCGTCGTCGGCGTCACCGATATTGCTCCCGCCCTTGTGCCGGGCCCCGGCCTGCTTGTGGGCACCACAACCGCAGTTGATGAAAAAGACGTCGCCCGGGCCGCGCTGATCGTCACGGCCCTTGGCAGTGTTGACGTAGGGCAGGGGGCCGTCGTGCAACAAGGCCTATGCCTTGCAGTCGAGGCTTTGGCCGGCACAGACGCCATGCTCGCCGGTTTGGCCCACCTGCCAACCAGCCTGCGCCCGGCTGCAGTGCACGGCAAAGGCGTGTTCTACAAAGCCCCCAAACCCGGCCAAGACCTGCGCATTGATCTCCCAACGCTTGGCATTGAAACAATCCGCCACGCCGCCGATGCAGGCTTGGCGGGTATCGCTTGGCAAGCGGGCGGCGTGATCTGTCTTGACCTGCCCGCAATGATCCGTGCCGCCACCGAAACGGGCCTGTTCCTATGGGCGCGGCGGCCATGAAGCTGTTCCTCATCGCAGGCGAGCCCTCCGGTGATCGCCTCGGTGCAGCCCTTATGGCCGGGCTGAAATCGCTGTCCCCGGATGTCGAGTTTCAAGGCATCGGCGGCCCAATGATGCAGGCGCAAGGCCTGCACAGCCAATTCCCGATGGAAGAGCTGTCTGTCATGGGCATCGCCGAAATCCTGCCAAAATACCGCGCCCTGAAACGCCGCATTGCCGAGGCCGCAGCCGCTGTCATCGCCGCCAACCCCGCCGCCCTGATCACCATCGACAGCCCCGATTTCTGCCTGCGTGTCGCCAAAATCGTCAAGCAATCGCGGCCAAACCTGCGCACCATCCACTACGTCGCCCCCTCCGTCTGGGCATGGCGCCCCGGTCGCGCCGCCAAAATGGCCCGCGTTATCGACCATGTCATGGCCCTGCTGCCGTTCGAGCCGCCCTACATGACCGCCGCCGGCATGACCTGCGATTTTGTGGGCCACCCGGTGGTTTCCGAACCCGTCGCCACCCCCGCCGATGGCATAGCCTTCCGCGCAACCCACGCCATAGCGCCCGACGCACCGCTGATCCTCGTCCTGCCCGGATCACGCAAAGCCGAAATTACCCGCCTCGCCCCAATATTTGCCGACGTACTAACTCAAGTCGTCGCCAAACACCCCACCGCCCGTGTGCTGATCCAGACACTGCAAAGCCAGTCATCTCTGGTGGCCGACGTCACGAAAAACTGGCGCGGCGATCCAGTCCACATGATCTCACCCGACTCAACCCAGCGCGCCGCAGCGTTCACCGCCGCCAATGTCGCCTTGGCAGCATCCGGCACGGTGTCGCTGGAACTCGCCGCGCAAGGCTGCCCGATGGTCATCGCTTATGATATGAATCGGCTGACCTTCTGGCTGATGCGCAAGATGGCCCTTGTTGATACAGTCACGCTGGTGAACCTCGCGTCCGAAACACGCGTCGTGCCTGAATTCCTCGGCGAACGCTGTCGCCCCGACCTGATAGTCCCAGCATTACTGAACCTGCTCGCCGATGGCTCCAGCCAAACCGAAGCCATGCAAATCACCATGGCCCGCCTCGGTCGTGGTGGCGAAGACCCCGGTCTACGCGCCGCAAGGTCGGTGCTGTCGGTCCTATAACGGCATTCGGTTCAGCGACCCTTCCAGATCCAGCCGCCACCCAAAACGCGGCTGTCGCTATCGGCATAAAACACGCAAGCTTGCCCCGGTGACACGCCATCTTCGGGTGACAGCAATTCCACCTCAGCCTCGGTCGCTGAAATCGGTCGCAGCACCGCTGGCCGCGGTGGCCGCGTCGACCGGATTTTCACCGACACGTTCCATTCCGCCCGGCTGTCAAAGGCTGCATCCCCCAGCCAGTTGATCTCGCGCAGCGGCACCCGGCGCGTCGATAGCGCCTCGCGTGGCCCCACAATCACCCGCCGCAGCACCGGATCAAGCGCCACCACATAAACCGGGTCGCCCAAGCCGCCAATGCCCAGCCCGCGCCGCTGCCCGATGGTGTAATGGATAATCCCATTATGCCGCCCCACGACCGCGCCCGCCAAATCGACAATATCCCCCGGATCAGCCGAGCCGGGCCGCAGCTTTTCAATCACCGCCGCATAGTTGCCGTTCGGCACAAAGCAGATGTCCTGGCTATCGGGCTTATCCGCCACCGACAGCCCATAGCGCACCGCCAAAGCCCGTGTTTCGGCCTTTGATTGCAGATGGCCCAAGGGAAACCGCAGATAATCCAATTGTTCCGCCGTGGTCGAAAACAGGAAATAGCTTTGATCGCGCGCCGCATCGGCAGCACAATGCAGCTCTGCCCCCCGCGCACCCATTTTGCGTTGAATGTAGTGCCCGGTCGCCATGCAATCGGCATCCAGATCACGCGCCGTCGCCAGCAGATCCTTGAACTTCACCCGTTCGTTGCAGCGAATGCATGGCACTGGCGTTGATCCTGCCAGATACGCATCGGCAAATTCCTCGATTACCGCATCGCGAAACGTGTTTTCATAATCCAGCACGTAATGCGCAAACCCCATGGTTTCCGCCACCCGCCGCGCATCATGAATATCCCGCCCGGCACAGCACGCGCCCTTTTTCGCCAGCGCCGCCCCGTGATCATACAGTTGCAGCGTAACGCCCACCACGTCATAGCCTTCTTCCGCCAGTTGTGCCGCCACGACAGAGCTGTCGACGCCGCCAGACATGGCAACAACCACCCGCGTATCTTGCGGGGCCTTTGCCAGGCCAAGCGAATTCAATGGTTGATCAAGCGACATTTTGCAGGCTTTCGGGGGTTGGGGCCGCATTACAGCACATTTGAACGGGAATATATGAAAATGCGCTGCACTCTCAAGCCCTCGTTTTCACGGATGCTTAAGCCTGTTGCGCCATTCTGCCCCAAAGATAAAGGGAACCTGCTTATGTATCTCAAACGCGTCGATGGCCCGCGCCAGGTCACTTTGCCCGATGGCACGGTGCTAAGCCGAGCCGATTTGCCGCCTGCTGAGACCCGCCGCTGGGTCGCCAGTCGCAAGGCAATTGTGGTCAAAGCTGTGATTTATGGTCTGATCACCCAATCCGACGCGCTGGAACGCTACGCCGTGTCAGACGAAGAATTCGCTCTTTGGCGCGCCGCCGTCGAAGTCCATGGCGACAAAGCGCTAAAGGTCACAACTTTGCAGAAATATAGACAACTTTAAGCTGTTTTTTCTTGGCCATGTTCAACGGTAACGCGCGGTTAACCATTGCCCCCCAAGATAGTTAATGAACAGCACCCGAAGCGGAGAATGACCCCCTAATGCGTATTTTGTTGGTTGAAGACGATCCTACCACCTCGCGCAGCATTGAATTGATGCTGACCCATGCAAACCTGAATGTCTATTGCACCGATCTTGGTGAAGACGGCGTCGATCTGGCCAAGTTGTATGACTACGACCTGATCTTGCTGGATCTGAACCTGCCCGACATGAGCGGCCATGAAGTTTTGCGCCAACTGCGCCTTGCGAAGGTGGAAACGCCGATCCTGATCCTGACCGGGTCCGACGATACCGACAACAAGCTGAAAGGCTTCGGTTTTGGCGCTGATGATTACATGACCAAACCGTTCCACCGCGAAGAACTGGTTGCCCGCATCCACGCCATCATCCGCCGATCGAAGGGCCACGCGCAGTCCATCATCAAGACTGGCACGGTGAACGTCAATCTTGATGCAAAAACCGTCGATGTCGACGGCAAGACTGTGCATCTGACTGGCAAAGAATATCAGATGCTCGAACTCCTTAGCCTGCGCAAAGGCACCACGCTGACCAAAGAGATGTTCCTCAATCATCTTTATGGCGGCATGGATGAACCGGAATTGAAGATAATCGACGTGTTCATCTGCAAACTGCGCAAGAAACTTGCCGAAGCGACCAGCGGTGCCAATTACATCGAAACCGTTTGGGGTCGTGGTTATGTTCTGCGCGAACCGATGCCAGCCGAAGCACAGCGCCGTTTTGCTGCATCCGCGTAAACTGCAGCCACTAGACCTTGCCAAACGCGCCCCCTAAACCTTAGTCACGTCTAAGGGGGCAAGCGGCGATGACCAGCGCGATACCAGTGGCTGATTTGACCAATGCACAGGCGCGCGATGAACTCGCGCGCCTTGCCATGCTCATCGGCGATGCCAACCGCGCCTATCACGTCAACGATGCGCCAGACATTTCTGATGCCGAATATGACGCCCTAAAGCGCCGAAACGCCGAAATTGAAGCTCGCTTTCCAAATCTGAAACGCCCCGATAGCCCATCCGATCAAGTCGGTGCCGCCGCATCCGAAGGTTTTGGCAAGATCAAGCACGACGTGCGGATGCTTAGCCTCGAAAACGCGTTCGACGACACCGACATTACAGATTTCGACGACCGCGTCCGCAAATTCCTCGGCTTCACTGGCGTGCTGTCCTACACCGCCGAACCCAAAATTGACGGCCTGTCACTTAGCCTGCGCTACGTCAATGGCGTGCTGACGCAAGCTGCCACCCGCGGCGACGGCGAGGTTGGCGAAAACGTCACTGAAAACGCTCGCACCATCGCCGACATCCCAAAGCGATTGCAGGGCCCCGACATCCCCTCGCTGATGGACGTCCGCGGCGAGGTGTACATGAGCCATGCCGATTTCGCCGCCCTGAACGCCCGCGGTTTGGCCAAGGCCGAGAAAACGTTCGCCAACCCCCGCAACGCCGCCGCCGGATCGCTGCGCCAACTGGACGCCAGCATCACCGCCTCCCGCCCCTTGCGGTTCTTCGCCTATGCTTGGGGTGCACTTTCCGAACCATTGGCCAAGACTCAATCCGGCGCAATCGCCCGCTTGACCGCACTTGGCTTTCAAACCAACCCGCTGACCATCACCTGCGCTGGCCCCGACGCAATGCTGGCGCATTACCACCAGATCGAACTGCAACGCTCCAGCCTCGGCTACGATATCGACGGCGTGGTCTACAAAGTCGACGATCTGGCCCTCCAAGCCCGCCTCGGCTTTCGCTCCAGCACCCCCCGCTGGGCCATCGCCCACAAATTCCCCGCAGAACTCGCCTGGACCCGGCTCCTTGCCATCGACATTCAAGTCGGCCGCACTGGCGCATTATCCCCCGTGGCGCGGCTGAAACCTGTAACGGTCGGCGGCGTCGTCGTCTCGAACGCCACGTTGCACAACGAAGATTACATCGCGGGCCGCGACGCCAAAGGCAACCCGATCCGCCAAGGCCGCGATATCCGCATCGGCGATCTGGTGCAGGTGTACCGCGCCGGCGACGTGATCCCCAAAATCGCCGACGTCGATCTAACCCAGCGCCCCGAAACCGCCACGCCCTACCAATTCCCCGACATCTGCCCCGACTGCGCATCCCCCGCCATCCGAGAGCCCGGCGACGCCGTGCGCCGCTGCACTGGCGGCCTGATCTGCCCCGCCCAAGCCGTTGAACGCCTTAAACATTTCGTCAGCCGCGGTGCCTTCGACATCGAAGGTCTGGGTGCCAAACAGATCGAGGCATTCTTCAACGACCCCGACCTGCCGATCAAAACCCCCGCCGATATCTTCACTCTGCAAGCCCGTGATGCAGCGCAACCGCTACGCAAGTTGAAAAACCGCGATGGCTGGGGCGATAAATCCACCACCAACCTCTTCGCCGCTATCGCAGCAAAGCGCACCATCCCGCTGAACCGCCTGATCTTCGCCCTCGGCATCCGCCATGTCGGCGACAGTTCCGCTACGCTTTTGGCCAACCACTATTCCAGCTGGCAAGCGTTCGAGTCAGCTATGACCACGGCAACGGTCGGCTCCGGCCCCGCATGGGAGGACCTTACCGCCATCGACGGCGTCGGTTCCGTACTGGCTGCATCCCTCGTCACCGCTTTTCACCACCCCGCCGAACGCGCCGCCATCGATGCACTCGTGGCGCACCTCAATGTGCAAGACACTGTCCAACGCGCCCCGCAAGACAGCCCGGTCGCTGGCAAAACCCTCGTCTTCACCGGCACTCTGGAAAAGATGAGCCGCGCCGAAGCTAAAGCCCGCGCCGAAGCCCTTGGTGCCAAAGTCGCCGGTTCCGTTTCCGCCAAAACCGATCTGGTGATCGCAGGCCCCGGCGCTGGTTCCAAAGCCAAAGCCGCCGAAGCTTTGGGTGTTGCCATCATCGACGAAGACGCCTGGCTTGCCCTGATAGGCGCTGCATGAGCCGCCCCGAACCCCTGTTTCCCCTGTTCGCCGGGCTTGAAACACTCGACGGCGTCGGCCCCAAAACCGCCACCGCTTTCGCCGCCCTGACCGTCGAACGCCCCAAAGACCTGCTGTTCCTGCTGCCCCATTCCGGCATCGACCGTTCTCGCAAAGCTTCGGTTCGCGACGTCGTCCCCCCCACCACCATCACGGTCGAGGTCACTGTCGGCGGCCACTTCCCCCCCCGCGCCAAAGGCCGCCCCTACCGCGTCATGGTGCGTGACGCATCGTTCGAATTTCAACTGGTGTTCTTTCACGCCCGCGCTGACTACCTGACCAAACTGCTGCCCACCGGCCAAAAACGCCTGATCTCTGGTCGCGTCGAAATCTTTGATGGCATCGCGCAAATGGTCCACCCTGACCATGTCTTGCGCCCAGAAGAGGCGTCCGAGTTACCGCTGTTCGAACCAGTCTACCCGGCTGCCGCTGGTATCACCCAAAAGACAATCCAGCGCGCCGTTGCCTCCGCAATCACCCGCGCCCCCGACCTTGCCGAATGGATCGACGGCCCTTTGAAGGCCCGCGAAGGCTGGCCAGATTGGCTAACAGCCGTGCAAACCGCCCATGCCCCCATCAGCAACGCCGACATTGCCGATACCGCCCCCGCCCGCCAACGCATTGCTTATGATGAGCTTTTCGCCCATCAACTCACCCTCTCCCTTGCTCGCGCCCACTTGCGCAAAGGCAAGGGCATTGCCAGCCACGGCACCGGCACCTTGCAAAACCGCGTCCTGCAAAGCCTGCCCTATGCCCCCACCACCGCCCAAACCCGCGCCATTGCCGAAATTGCCGCCGACATGGCCTCCCCCCTCAGGATGAACCGCCTGCTGCAAGGCGATGTCGGTTCCGGCAAAACCCTGGTGGCGTTCCAAGCCCTGCTGATCGCGGTCGAAGCGGGCGGGCAGGGCGTCATGATGGCCCCCACCGAAATTCTCGCCCGCCAGCACAACGAAAGCCTTAGCCCCCTGGCCGCCGCCGCTGGCGTCAATCTCGTCCTCTTGACGGGCCGCGATAAGGGCAACGAACGCGATGCCAAACTCGCGGCCCTTGCGTCTGGCCAAACCCAAATTCTGGTCGGTACGCATGCCGTTTTCCAGAAAGACGTCACCTTCCACGACCTGCGCCTTGCCGTCGTCGATGAACAGCACCGCTTCGGCGTGGCGCAGCGGATGGAGCTTGGTGCCAAAGGCGACGCTGCCGATGTGCTGGTGATGACCGCCACGCCAATCCCCCGCAGCCTTGCCCTTGCCACCCACGGCGATATGGACGTGTCGGTGCTGGACGAAAAGCCCGCGGGTCGCAAACCCGTCAAAACTGCCCTCATCTCGAACGCCCGGATGGATGAAGTCGTTGCCCATCTGGCCCAAGCGGTGGCTGAAGGGCGGCAATCCTACTGGGTCTGCCCACTGGTCGAAGACAGCGAAGTGCTGGACTATGCGTCGGCAGAAGCCCGCTTTCAGCACCTGCGCGCGGCATTGGGTGACGGCGTCGTTGGCCTTGTGCATGGCCAGATGCCGCCCACCGAAAAAGATGCCGCTATGGTACGTTTCATCGCTGGCGATACCAAAGTTCTGGTCGCCACCACGGTGATCGAGGTTGGCGTCAACGTCCCCAACGCCTCGATCATGGTTATCGAACGCGCCGAAATCTTTGGCCTGTCGCAGCTGCACCAGTTGCGCGGCAGGGTCGGGCGCGGCTCGGCTCAATCAACTTGCCTGATGCTGTACCAGGCCCCGCTGTCCGAAGCCGGCACGCGCCGCCTGACCGTTCTGCGTGATACTGAAGATGGCTTTCGCATCGCCGAAGAAGATCTTGCTATGCGCGGCGCTGGCGATCTTATCGGCACTGCACAATCCGGCCTGCCGCGATTCCGGGTTGCCGATCTGGAACGTCAGGGCGCGCTGATGGCCGTGGCGCAAACCGATGCGCGCAAACTTCTGGCCGATGACCCAGACCTGACCAGCCCCCGAGGCCGCGCCGCCCGCATGCTTTTGTGGCTTCTGGATCAGGATCGCGCAATTCGTTTGATATCAGTGGGTTAGTAAGCCACTGGCGCAATCCATCACCACAATCCCCGCCAATATCCTCTTTTGTTCACAAATGTTCTTATAAAGTTCTTTACGAATGGTTAATTTTATGAGAACAATGCAGCAACATACCAGTGGAGGTTGCTATGCTGACAGAAATCAAAGCTATCCTGTCCCGTTCTCGCGATACGGTGATCGAGGATTCAATCGGTGTCGTCTCGCTGTTTTCATTGCTCATCGCCGGGCTGTACCTGTCCGGCTCCGCCTAAGGTTCTTACCCGACGCTCCCTTTTCCGGTTCTGCCTGCGTTCAGGGCAAGCGCTGCATTCCTTCCCCAGAATGCCATTGTGAAGCTGCCCCGCTTCACCGCACTTGCCCCGTGATACGCGACTTGCCGCCGCCATCCGTATCTGGATGCGCGGCGGTTTTTTTTATGATGATCCAGAGCGTGATGAGGAAAAGTGGGAACCGGTTTGCCTCAGCAATCCCGCGACCACCAGAAATCTAGGGAGCGATGATGTGCCTATCAAACATTATCGTTCTCCAGCAACCTGCTCCGCCAAAACCATCGCCTCGGCCGTCGCCTCCAGCGACAGCAAGATCGACGCGTGCCGGTTCTTATACTCGCGCGCAGGCAACAGCACTTCGAAGCCATCAAACGGGGCCGCCGGGGCAGGGCCCTCCGTTTTCAACATCGCCGCCACCGCATCGCGCGCCGCTTCAATCTCCGCCCTGTTGCGCCCGATCACGGCAGCGCCCAGAACAGACGCTGCCGCCTGGCCCAAAGCACAGGCCTTCACGTCCTGCGCAAACTCCGAAACCCGTCCGTCCCGCATATTCAAATCCACCGTCACGGTGGACCCACACAAAGGCGAGCGTCGTTTGGCGCTGCCGTCAGGTGCTTCCAGTCGCCCCAAATGCGGAATGCTTGCCGCCAGCTCCAAAATCCGGCTGGAATACAGCTTGATCAGATCACCGTCGCTCATCGCTTCCCTCGGCCCTTGCTAGCCACTAGATAGGCCCAGAATGTGCTTTTGAAAAGGACGCCCGTTATGGTCTTTGATCCGTCGTCGCTGACATTTGATGCAAATGGCCTGATCCCGGTCATCGCCCAAGATCACATCACCCGCGAAGTGCTGATGTTCGCGTGGATGAACGCCGATGCTGTGATGAAAACCATCGCCACCGGCCGCGTCACCTATTGGTCGCGATCACGGGCCGCATTCTGGGTCAAAGGCGAAACCTCCGGCAACACTCAAGCCCTGATCGACTTGCGCATAGACTGCGACCGCGATTGCCTGCTGGTGCTGGTGGAGCAACTAGGCCCCGCCTGCCACACCAACCGCCGTTCCTGCTTTTACACCGCGCTCCGCGACAGCGTAGAAGTCGAACTGCTATCCCCAATCGCCTGAACCCCGGACGTTCGACAAGTACGGTCCGAAGACGGCGCCTACAACCCCACCAGGCGCCGAATATCCTGCGGCGTCATCCCCTCGGCCCGGTACTTCGTCACGGCCCGCGCATCGTCCCGCTTGGCCAAACGCTTACCCCCGTTATCCCGAATAAGCTCATGATGATAATAGCTTGGCGTCGGTAGCTGCAGTAAAGCCTGCAACAAACGGTGGATCACTGTCGCCTCCGCCAGATCCGCCCCGCGCACCACTTCTGTAATGCCTTGTGCCGCGTCATCCACCACCACCGCCAGATGATAGGCCGCCGTGCTAATATCGCGCCGCGCCAAAACAATATCGCCAACCTCGGCCACCAACTGATCCGCGTTCAACCGATGCAGCCCCGGTGCCGTCGGGCCGTTCTCGATAAACCCCAGCCGCCCAACGTCACCAACCACCGCAATCGCCCGCGCAATATCCAGCCGCACCGCATCGCCGCCGCCAATCGTATCCATCCGCCGCCCGCGACAAGTGCCGGGGTAAACCACCCCATCCGGACCAGTATGCGAAACCTCTTCCTGCGGAGCAGACAGTGCTGCCCGAATATCGCCCCGACGGCACTGACATGGGTAACAAACCCCCATATCATTCAACTGGTTAAGCGCCGCTCTGTACCTGTCCAAATGCTCCGATTGCCGCAGCACCGGTTCCGGCCAACTCAACCCCAACCAACCCAATATGTCATAAATCGCGGCCTCATATTCGGGCCGACACCGCGCCGTATCGGTATCCTCAATCCGCAGCAAAAATCTGCCACCAGCCGCACGCGCCCGGTTCGCCGCCATGATTGCCGAATACGCATGTCCCAGATGCAATGGCCCCGTCGGTGACGGCGCAAATCTGGTGCAATACTCAGGCCGCATCCCGTGCTGCCTGCTGCGACAACCAGCCCGAAAACGCCTCTTTCGCCCGGTCGGTATAGGCCTTGTAACGGTCCTTGCGCCCCTTGCGGCCACCCTTCGCCTCAATCGGCGGGAACAACCCGAAGTTCACATTCATCGGCTGAAACGTCTTCGCTTCAGCCCCGCCAGTGATATGCGTAATCAACGCCCCCATCGCGGTATCCGGCGGCGGTGCTGCCAGCACTCCGCCCAGCAACTCCACCGCCGCCATCCGCCCCGCCAGCAACCCCATGGCCGCACTTTCAACGTATCCTTCGACCCCGGTCACTTGCCCGGCAAACCGGATGTTGGGCCGTGACCGCATCCGCATCTGATCGTCCAGCAACGTCGGAGAGTTCAGAAACGTGTTCCGATGTATCCCCCCTAGGCGCGCAAAATTCGCATCATGAAGCCCAGGTATCATCTTAAAAACAGCAGCTTGCGCGCCGTACTTCATCTTGGTCTGAAAGCCCACGATGTTGTAAAGTGTGCCCAACTTGTTATCACGTCGCAACTGCACCACCGCATAAGGCTTCATCGGGTTATGCGGGTTGGTCAGTCCAACTGGCTTCATCGGCCCAAACCGCAGCGTCTCGCGCCCACGTTCCGCCATCACCTCAATCGGCAGGCATCCGTCGAAATACCCGGCCGTCTCACCCTCATGAAACTCGGTCTTTTCCGCCGCCAGCAGCGCGTCGATAAACGCCTCATACTCGGCCTTGGTCATCGGGCAATTCACATAGGCGGTCTGTTCTTCTACCGTCTCGCCCTTGTCATAGCGCGATTGCATCCACGCCACTGACATATCCACGCTGTCGGCATAGACAATCGGCGCAATGGCGTCGAAAAACGCTAACGCCTCCGCCCCGGTTTCCGCCTTGATCGCCTGCGCCAGCGCCCCCGATGTCAACGGTCCTGTCGCAATGATCCACGATCCATCTGAAGGCAGACTCGTAACCTCCTGATAACACGCGGTAATCAAAGGATGTGCCATCAACCGGGCTGTCACTGCCGCCGCAAACGGGTCGCGGTCCACCGCCAGCGCCCCACCGGCTGGCAGCTTATGCGCTTCGGCCATTTCCATGATCAAACCGCCCGCGCTGCGCATTTCCCAATGCAGCAAACCCACTGCATTGCGTTCGTCATCGTCCGACCGAAATGAATTCGAACAGACCATTTCGGCAAAATGCCCCGTGCGGTGTGCAAACGTGCCCACCGCTGGTCGCATCTCATGGATCACCACCGGCACGCCCATTTGCGCGGCCTGCCATGCGGCCTCTGATCCGGCCATGCCGCCGCCGACGATGTTTAGTGTGGCTGTCATACGCCGGATGTAGCGCTCTTGGTGAAAAGGGGCAAGTCAAGCCTGCCCCTTTGCTGGTTTACTTGTTCAGCGCGACGGCGCCTGCGCCATGTGCGAAGATCAACAGGAAGCCACCGGCGATGCTGAGGTTCTTCAGGAACATGATCATCTGCATCTGGTCGGCGAAATTGTTGTGGTACAAAGCCGCCGAGACGATGCAAAAAGCGGCCCCGGCAAGGGCGGCCACGCGCACCTTGAACCCCACGAGAATCGACAGGCCCACAGCGATCTCGAACAGAATGGCTGGCCAGGCAAGAAAGCCCGGCAGACCGCCCGATTGCACATATCCAGCAAAACCCGCGACGTCGCCGAGTTTGCCCAGACCAGATATCAAAAAGAAGCCGCCGATGAAGATACGCGCGATCAGCGGCGCGTATTTTGAAAGTTGATCCATGATTTCATTTCCTTAACCCATGTTGCCCGTCGAATCCGGGATGCCGTTCAACTGCCAGAAATGCCTGCGGATGAAAATGCACAGGGGCGCAACGTGGCTCTGCGCTGGCGCACAGGTTTCAGGGTTGATCGAACAGGGCGGCGCGGTGTCGCGCAGTGAAAGCGTCGGGGTCCGAGATGTCAAAGCCCAAGGCGGCAGCTTTTGTGAAAAAGCCGGGGGCCGGCCGACCGGGGGTCAGACGCGCCTCGCAAAGGGCGGCGCGCAGCGGGTGGTTGGCGGCGGCATCGGCCTCCATCAGCGTTTCCAGCGCCGCAGTCAGTTCGCCCATCCGGCAATTTAACGTCCGCGCGAGGGCACCGTAAGTCTGGGTTTGGCCAGCATCCGCCAGTTCCTGCAAGGCAACTGCGAGGCGGGGCAAAAGCCCCGCCGCATCAATCACTCCTCATCCCCCTGATCCGCAACACGCGCAACCGAAACCACTTCCTCGTCACCACCGGTGTTGAACACTTTTACCCCACCAGCAGACCGCGACCGGAACGATATCTGCGCCACGGGCACCCGGATCGACTGCCCGGTTGATGTCGCCAGCATGATCTGGTCCGACAATTCCACCGGGAATGACGCCACCAAAGGTCCGCCCCGCATCGCCCCGTCCATCGCTTTAACGCCCATGCCGCCACGCCCCCGCACTGGGTAGTCGTGGCTCGATGACAACTTGCCAGACCCCGATGTCGTGATGGTCAGGATCAGGTCTTCCGACGCCGACATTTCGGCAAAGCGTTCCAGCGGCAATTGTCCCGCCTCGACCGCGTCATCGTCTTCATCCGCTTCGGCAGCATCATCCAGCACGCCTTCCTGCGCGCGACGCATCTTCAAATAGGCCACACGTTCGGCAGGGTCGGCGTCAAAGTGCCGGATGATCGCCATCGAAACCACCGTATCGGCCCCTTGCAACCGGATGCCCCGCACCCCGGTTGATCCGCGGCTTTTGAACACCCTGATCTCGGTCGTCGGGAACCTGATCGCCCGTCCACCCGAGGTTACCAGCATAACATCATCATTTTCATCAGCAATCGCCGCATTCACCAGAGTCACACCGTCGGGCAATTTCATCGCGATCTTGCCGTTGCGCATCACATTGGTGAAATCCGAAAGGTCGTTCTGCCGCACGTCGCCATCTGATGTGGCAAACACAATCTGCAGGCTATCCCACTCTTCCTCCGGCGCATCCACTGGCATCAGGGCGGCAATCGAAACGCCCTGATCAATCGGCAGGATGTTGATCATCGCCTTGCCCTTGGCCTGACGTCCTGCCAGCGGCAACCGCCACGTCTTCAGCTTGTAAACCATGCCGTCGGTAGTAAAGAACAGCAGCTGCGTATGGGTATTGGCCACAAACAACGTGGTCACCACGTCGTCTTCCTTAGTTGCCATAGATGCCAAGCCCTTACCGCCGCGACGCTGGCTGCGGAACTCCGCCAATGGCGTACGCTTTATATAGCCGCCAGAGGTGATGGTCACCACCATATCTTCGCGTTCGATCAGATCTTCGTCGTCCATGTCGCCGGCCCAGTCGACAATCTCGGTCCGCCGAGGCACTGCGAACAAGCTGCGCACTTCGCGCAATTCGTCCGAAATAATCGCCATGATCCTGTCGCGACTGCCCAGAATATCCAGATAATCCTGAATTTTCCCAGCCAGTTCCAGCAATTCGTCTGTGATTTCCTTCACACCCATCGCCGTCAGGCGCTGCAACCGCAGGTCCAGTATGGCGCGGGCCTGAATTTCCGACAGGTTATAGGTGCCGTCGTCATTCACCGGATGACTAGGGTCGTCTATCAGCTTGATAAACGGAATAATTTCCCCTGCGGGCCAGCGCCGCGTCATCAAACGCTCTCGTGCTTCGGCAGGGTCGGCAGAGGACCGGATGGTTGCAACCACCTCATCCACGTTTGAAACAGCAACTGCCAGACCACACAGAACATGACTGCGCTCACGAGCCTTGCGCAACTCAAACGCCGTTCTGCGCGCTACAACTTCCTCACGGAACGTTATGAAATAGCTCAGAAAATCACGCAATGTCAGTTGTTCGGGCCGCCCGCCGTTCAACGCCAGCATGTTGCAGCCGAAACTGGTTTGCATCGGCGTAAAGCGGAACAGCTGGTTCAATACCACATCTGCTGTCGCATCGCGCTTCAGCTCAATCACCACCCGCACGCCAATCCGGTCGGATTCGTCCTGCACATGGGAAATGCCTTCGATCTTTTTCTCGCGCACCTGTTCCGCGATAATCTCGATCATCCGGGCCTTGTTCACCTGATACGGAATTTCGTCGATGATAATCGCAAAGCGGTCTTTGCGAATTTCCTCAATCCGCGTCTTGGCGCGAATAATCACCGACCCCCGGCCTTCCAGATACGCTTTACGCGCCCCAGACCGGCCCAAAATCAACGCCCCGGTCGGAAAATCCGGTGCCGGAATAATCTCCATCAACTGCTCGGTCGACATGTCGGGGTTTTCGATCAGCGCCAGCGCGCCGTCGATCACTTCACCCAAATTATGCGGCGGAATGTTGGTCGCCATCCCCACCGCAATGCCCGATGCGCCATTGACCAGCATGTTCGGAAATCGTGCTGGCAGTACTGTCGGCTCGCGGTCCTTGCCATCATAATTGTCTTGGAAATCAACGGTTTCCTTGTCGATATCCGCCAGCAGAAACGCCGCAGGCTTGTCCATCCGCACTTCAGTATAGCGCATGGCGGCCGCATTATCGCCGTCCATAGATCCGAAATTACCCTGTCCGTCCAACAGCTTAAGCGACATACTGAAAGGCTGTGCCATCCGCACCAGCGCGTCATAGATCGACGCATCGCCATGGGGGTGGTATTTCCCCATCGTATCGCCCACCGGCCGCGCCGATTTGCGGTAGGGTTTGTCATGTGTATTGTTGGTTTCGTGCATCGCAAACAGCACCCGCCGGTGCACCGGTTTCAAGCCATCACGCAGATCAGGAATGGCCCGGCTGACGATC
Source organism: uncultured Alphaproteobacteria bacterium (assembly GCA_963708425.1). GTDB lineage: Bacteria > Pseudomonadota > Alphaproteobacteria > Rhodobacterales > Rhodobacteraceae > JACMNW01. The sequence goes on along the minus strand of OY970206.1, from coordinate 254,186 downwards.
ACGCTCATCGCGTAATCCAGGTAGGCCGTTTTCATCTCCTCAACGATAGAAACCTGCGGCCCATCGTGATGCGCCCGCACAGGAATTTCGTCTGCGTTCTCAATATCTTCTGGCTCGTCGGACAATATACGCGCTCTTTTCTTGGACACCGCTATATTTAGCTGCGCGAACTATACCCCATCCCGCATATGGGGTGCAATGCCCGACCCGCCGTTGATGCAGCTAACAGCAGCCTATTTTACCGCGCGCAACAGCATGCCAAACAGATCACGCGGATCATCCGGGTCAGCGATCATGTCCAGATTGTCGTAAAGCCCGGTTTCCTTCACCTTATGAAGTACATAGCGCAGGGCGCTAAAGTCTTCCACTGCAAAGCCGACGGAATCAAACAGTGTGATCTGCCGCGCATCCACCCGCCCCGGCACCGCCCCGGTAATCACCTGCCACAGCTCGGTCACCGGATGATCGGCATCAAGTTGCTGTATCTCGCCCTCAATCCGCGTTTGCGGCGGATACTCGACGAAGATCCCCGACCGCAGCAGAATATCCTTGTGCAATTCCGTCTTGCCGGGGCAATCGCCGCCCACCGCGTTGATATGCACGCCAGACCCCACCATGTTGTCAGTCAATATCGTTGCATACAGCTTGTCCGCCGTGCAGGTGGTGATGATATCCGCCCCCAAAATCGCCTCTTCCGGCGTCGTGCAGGGCACCAGCTTCAACCCATAACCCGCTAGGTTCTTTACACATTTCTGCGTCGCCTCGCCGTCAAGATCATACAGCCGCACTTCGGTAATCCCGCAGATCGCCTTGAACCCCAGCGCCTGAAATTCCGCCTGCGCGCCATTGCCAATCAACGCCATCACCTTCGCCCCCGCCGGTGCCAGCCACTTCGCCGCCATGGCGCTGGTTGCCGCTGTGCGCAGCGCCGTCAAAATCGTCATCTCCGACAGCATCAGCGGATAGCCCGTCGCCACATCCGCTAGCAGCCCAAACGCCGTCACTGTCTGCAACCCGGCCTTCGTGTTCGACGGATGCCCGTTCACATACTTGAAGCCATAGGTTTCGCCGTCCGACGTCGGCATCAGTTCGATCACCCCAACATCGGAATGGCTGGCCACGCGTGGGGTCTTGTCAAACAGCGGCCAGCGGCGAAAGTCCGCCTCAATCTCGGCAGCCAAATCAGTCAACACCCGCTCGATCCCAAGATGAAGAACCAGCTTCATCATATTGTCGACGCTGACAAAAGGCACAAGGTTCAACGGCATTTCAAGAACTCCGGGTCGGGCGGTCAAACACCTTCTTGCCCATCAGGCTGCCAACCAGATCGACCATTAACCGCGCCGTGCGACCGCGTTCATCCAGAAACGGATTCAATTCCACCAGATCAAGCGATGTCACCAAACCGGACTCGTGCAGCAATTCCATCACCAGATGCGCCTCGCGAAACGTGGTCCCGCCCGGTACAGTCGTGCCAACAGCAGGCGCAATCGACGGGTCCAGAAAATCGACGTCCAGACTGACATGCAACATGCCGCCCGCATCTTTCACGCGGCCCAGAAACGCGCGCAATGGGGCCACCACGCCATGTTCATCCAAAACCCGCATATCGTTGATTGCCAGATCATGCTGCAACAACGCCGCATGCTCGGCTGGGTCGACTGACCGGATGCCGTACAAACACACCCGGTCGGCATGAATGGGCGCGGGGAAGGTGGCAAACGCCTCAAACCCCTCACGCCCGGTAACGTAGGCCACCGGCGTGCCATGCAGATTGCCCGATGTGGTGGTCAGCGGCGTGTGAAAGTCGGAATGCGCATCCAGCCACAGCAGATACAAATCGCGCCCCTGCCGCTTGGCATAGGCCGCAGCCCCGGCAACAGACCCCAATGCCAGCGAATGATCGCCGCCCATCAAGATCGGAAAACCGCCATCCGACAGCGCATCATCGGTCGCATCGGCCAGCAACTCGGCCCAAGCCACTGTTTCGGCCAGCGAATGCACAGCACCATTCGGGCAAGACACCTTTGGCAATTCGCCAAGCGCCAAATCGCCCCGGTCTTCCACGCTGTGCCCAAGGTCGCGCAAAGCTTGCGCCAACCCGGCCACCCTGTAGGCCGCTGGCCCCATCAAACAACCCGGCCGCTTTTGCCCGGTATCAATCGGCGCACCAATCAAAATGGCATTTGGCATCACTGTCTCCCTTTAGGCTGCACCATGTTTCCGTCTTGCGGCAATTCATAGCGGCTCTATGGTCATTCTGCGTAACGCTTTGTGCAAAATGCCAAGGGAATTGCCCAGCATGGATGATACTGATCAACTTTTGCTCGCCGAGCTGCGCCGTGATGGCCGCGCTTCGCTGTCCGATCTGGCCGCACGCCTTAACTTATCACGCGCCACGGTGCGCGCCCGCATGGAAAGGTTGACAAATCGCGGCGAAATTGCCGGATTTTCGGTCGTAACGCGCGGCGATGTGTCCGCAGCCCCAATTCGCGGCTTGATGCTGATCGGTATCGAAGGCCGTGGTGCCGAACGTATCATGGCCCGCCTTACTGGCCTGCCACAAGTGCAAGCGGTGCATTCGACCAACGGCAAATGGGATCTTATCGCCGAACTTGGTGCCGCCACGCTGACCGAACTGGACGAAGTTATCTTCCGCATCCGTAACATTGACGGTGTCATGACGTCCGAGACGAACCTGCTGCTGACCACTCGCAAGGCAGGCCGCAGGTAGCCCGCGCCTTACACAATGCTGCGACCAAGCAGCGCTACCCCATTGGACCGGGCCGCATTTCGTCCTACTGTTTGTTTCAAACCGTAAGAAGGCTGCACATGATCATCGAGCTTGGCCATTTCGCCCTGATCCTCGCCTTCGCAGTGGCGATCATTCAATCGACCCTGCCGATGGTTGGCGCCGCTCAGAACCGCGCCGCCTTCATGGCCGTGGCCGAACCCGCCGCCATCACGCAGTTCCTGCTGGTCGGGTTCAGCTTTGCCGCCCTGACTTATGCCTTCGTTACCTCAGATTTCTCGCTGGCCGTGGTCGTCAACAATTCGCACACCCTTAAACCGATGCTCTACAAAGTCGCCGGGGTTTGGGGCAACCACGAAGGCTCGCTGCTGCTGTGGGTGCTGATCCTGTCACTATTCGGCGCGTCCGCCGCATGGTTCGGCGGCAATCTGCCCCCCACATTGCGCGCCCGCGTTCTGGCCGTGCAGGGCCTGATCGGTGTAGCATTCCTCGCGTTCATGTTGTTCACCTCGAACCCGTTCGCGCGCCTCGCCATCCCGCCGCTCAACGGCGCTGACCTCAACCCGTTGCTGCAAGACCCTGGCCTCGCCTTCCATCCCCCCTTCCTGTACCTCGGCTACGTCGGCCTTTCGATGTCGTTCTCCTTCGCCGTCGCCGCCCTGATCGAAGGCCGCGTTGATGCCGCATGGGGCCGCTGGGTCCGCCCGTGGACGCTGGCCGCATGGGTATTCCTGACCATCGGCATCGCCATGGGCTCGTGGTGGGCGTATTATGAACTTGGCTGGGGCGGCTTCTGGTTCTGGGACCCGGTCGAAAACGCGTCCTTCATGCCATGGCTGATCGCCGCCGCCCTGCTGCATTCCGCCATCGTGGTGGAAAAGCGCGAGGCATTGAAAAGCTGGACCATCCTGCTGGCCATCCTCGCCTTTGGCTTTTCCCTGATCGGCACTTTCATCGTCCGCTCTGGCGTGTTGACCTCGGTCCACTCCTTCGCCAATGATCCCGAACGCGGCATCTTCATCCTGATGATCCTTGGCGTCTTCATGGGCGGCGCCCTAACCCTGTTCACCTTCCGCGCAGGCCGGATGGAGGCGAAAGGCGTCTTCTCCACCATCAGCCGCGAAAGCGCGCTCGTCGCCAACAACCTGCTGCTGGCGGTTTCCTGTTTCGTCGTCTTCATCGGCACCATCTGGCCGCTGGTGGCCGAACTGTTCTTTGACCGCAAGCTTTCAGTAGGCGAGCCGTTCTTCAACGCCGCCTTCACCCCCTTCATGGTCGCCCTCGCCATCCTGCTGCCGATCGGATCGCAGCTGCCGTGGAAGCGCGCCACCGGCGCGCGCCTGATGGTCCCCCTGCGCACCGGCCTTATCCTCGCCCTCGCCTGCACCGCGCTGGTGTTCGCCCTGCAAACCGGCCGCTCCTCGCTTGGCCCCATCGGTGCTGGCCTTGGCATTTGGGTGGTCTACGGCGCACTGGCCGATCTGTGGTCCCGCACTGGCCGGGACGCGGCCTCAACCCGCCTATCCCGCCTGACCCGGCTGCCACGCGCCGAATGGGGCAAGGCCACCGCCCACGCAGGCTTTGGCGTCACGATGTTCGCTGTCGCCGCGATGAATGCCTGGTCCACCGAAGATATCCGCGTCATCAACGTCGGCGACAGCTTCGCGCTAGGCCGCTACGACGTGCAACTCGCCGATGTCAAAGGCGTCCAGGGCCCGAACTACACCGCCACCATCGCCGAAATGCGCGTCAGCAGGGCAGGTGCTGAAATCGCCACCCTCTACCCCGAAAAACGCCTCTACCCCGTGCAAGCCATGCCCACGACTGAGGCCGCCATCGACCAGGGCCTGTTCCGCGACCTCTACCTCGTCATCGGTGATCCGCAAAAAGGCGGCGGCTGGGCAGTGCGCAGTTACATCAAACCCTTCGCCGACTGGATCTGGGGCGGTGCGCTGATGATGGCCCTCGGTGGCCTTCTCAGCCTGTCAGATCGCCGCTACCGCGCCGCCGCCGGGGCAAGACGCACCCCCACCCAAGGCCTGCCCGCCGAATGAATAGCCGAATGAAGCTTCGCGCCCTCATCCTCGCGGCATTCCTGACTGCCACGCCCGCTTTCGCTGTGCAACCCGACGAAATGCTGGCTGACCCGGCGCTGGAATCCCGCGCCCGTGCTATCTCGCAAGGCCTGCGCTGCCTTGTCTGCCGCAACGAAAACATCGACGACAGCGACGCCAGCCTCGCCCGCGACCTGCGCCTGCTGCTGCGCGAACGCCTCACCGCAGGCGATACCGACGCCGAGGCCGTCGCCTTCATCGTCGATCGCTACGGCGAATACGTTCTGCTAAACCCCACCACCACCGGGTCCAACCTGATCCTATGGCTGGCAGGCCCCGGAATGCTGGCCGCTGGATTGGCCGTCGCCGCCCTGTACTTGCGCCGTCGCCGCACCGCGCCCGACCCGGACGCGCCACTCTCCGCCACTGAAACACAGCGCTTAGCCGAAATTCTCAAAGACTGACGCTGTGTTTTCCTATGCCAATCGGCACCGCCCGCTATGCTGTGCAAAACAGCAAAGGGTGGCACCATGACCTACCAAACCATCACCTATACCCACGCTGACGACATCACCGTCCTTACTTTGAACCGGCCAGAGGTGATGAACGCCCTCACCTCCACCATGCGCCAGGAACTGCTCGCCGCCATCCAACACGCCAGCCGAAGCGCCCGCGCCCTCGTCATCACCGGCGCAGGCCGGGCGTTCTGTTCCGGCCAAGACCTCGATGATGCTACAAACCTTGGCGCCGCCGATTTCGAACGCCTGCTGCGCGACGAATACGAGCCCCTTCTCAACGCCATCTACGACTGCCCCATCCCCACAATCGCCGCCGTCAACGGGGCTGCCGTTGGGGCAGGGGCCAACCTCGCCCTAGCCGCAGATGTGGTCATTGCCGCCCACAGCGCCAGCTTCGCGCAATCCTTCACCCGCATCGGTCTGATCCCGGACGCGGGTGGCACCTATTGGCTCCCCCGCCAGATCGGCATGCCCCGCGCCATGGGGGCGGCCCTGTTCGCCGACAAAATCACCGCCACCGAAGCCGCCCAATGGGGCATGATATTCGAGGCCGTCCCCGACGCCGATTTCGCCGCCCACTGGAACGCCCGCGCCGTCCATCTGGCCACCGGCCCAACCGCCGCCTATGCCCGCGTGAAACAAGCCCTCCGCGCCAGCCCCACCAATGACCTGAACACCCAACTGGCACTCGAAGCCCGCCTGCAAGGCGAATGCGGTCAAACCAGCGATTTTCGCGAAGGCGTCGCCGCGTTTCTGGAAAAACGCCGGCCTTATTTTACCGGGCGCTGACTATGCCCGCAAAAAACGGTGCGTGAAACCACGCACCCTACCTAACAAACCACCCTCCGTAAGGTGCGTGCTTCGCACGCACCACTCCGATGCACCCAAATTCAAACCCCGCGCAACAACGCCGCAACCCCGGTCCGCGCAATCTCGCGCAACCCCAAAGGCCGCATCAAATCGGCAAACGCATCGATCTTTTCCGGCGTCCCAGTCATTTCGAACACAAAACTGGTCAGCGTCGAATCCACCACATTGGCCCGAAAAATCTCGGCCAACCGCAGCGCTTCAATCCGCGCATCCCCAGATCCCGCCACTTTGAACAGCGCCAGTTCGCGCTGCACGGCTGGCCCCTCTACTGTCAGATCATGCACCTCATGTACTGGCACCATCCGGGTCAACTGCGCCTTGATCTGCTCGATCACCCGCGGCGTGCCCGTGGTCACCACCGTAATCCGGCTGCGATGCCCGGTATGATCGACCTCGGCTACCGTCAAGCTGTCGATGTTATACCCGCGTCCGGAAAACAACCCGATCACCCGCGCTAGAACCCCGCTTTCGTTATCAACCAGCACCGCCAACGTGTGCGTTTCGATCACCTCCGCATTCGGATCACGCAGATCATAAGCCGAATGGCTGGTAGAGCCTTTTTTGATATTGAGCGCCGACATCGGGCCGCCCCTTTCTTCTGTAAAAAATATCCTGCAGGGGGTCCGGGGGACGCAAAGTCCCCCCGGCGTTCTTACACCAACACCGCGCCCTTGGCCCCAATCGCCCCCGCCGTATCGGCATCACCCAGCATCATCTCGTTATGTGCCTTGCCGGATGGGATCATCGGGAAGCAGTTCTCGTGCTTTTCCACCAGACAATCAAAGATCACCGGCCCGTCATAGCGGATCATCTCCATGATCGCGTCATCCAGATCGGCGGGGTCGGAACACTTGATGCCTTTGCAACCAAATGCCTCGGCCAGCTTCACAAAATCGGGCAGGCTTTCCGACCAGCTTTGCGAATACCGCTCGCCATGCAGCAATTCCTGCCACTGCCGCACCATACCAAGCCGTTCATTGTTCAGGATGAACTGCTTCACGGGTGCGCGAAACTGCATCGCCGTGCCCATTTCCTGCATGTTCATCAGCCAAGACGCCTCACCAGCGACATTGATCACCAACGCCTCCGGATGCGCAATCTGCACGCCGATAGATGCCGGCAAGCCATACCCCATCGTCCCCAAACCACCGGAGGTCATCCACCGGTTCGGCTCTTCAAAGCCCAAAAACTGCGCCGCCCACATCTGGTGCTGGCCAACTTCGGTGGTGATGTACCGGTCCATTCCCTTGGTCAGCGCCTCCAGCCGCTGCAACGCATGCTGCGGCTTGATCACGGTGGTCGAATTATTGTAGGTCAGGCATTCTTTTGCCCGCCATTCCGCAATCTGCTTCCACCACTTCGCCAGCCCCGCCGTGTTCACTTTCGATCCGCGCGCCTTCCAGATGCGCAAAACCTCGGTCAACACCGCCGCCACATCGCCAATGATCGGCACATCCGTGCGGATCACCTTGTTCAGCGACGATGGATCAATATCAATATGCACCCTGCGCGAATGCGGGCTGAAATCCTTGATCCGCCCGGTGATCCGGTCATCAAACCGCGCGCCGACGTTGATCATCAGATCGCAACCATGCATCGCCAGATTGGCCTCATATAGCCCGTGCATCCCCAGCATACCCAGCCAAGCCTGACCACTGGCCGGATACGCCCCGAGCCCCATCAAGGTTGAGGTAATCGGAAACCCCGTCGCCGCCACCAATTCGCGCAACAGCGTACTCGCCTCCGGCCCCGAGTTGATCACCCCGCCGCCAGTGTAGAAAATCGGCCGCTCCGCCGTTTCCATCATCTCGACCAGCTTCGTGATCTGCCCTTCATCCCCCGCCATCTTCGGCTGATAATGCGCCACACGCGCTTTCTGCATCGGCGTGTAAACCGCCGTCGCAAACTGCACATCCTTCGGAATATCCACCAGAACCGGCCCCGGCCGCCCATGCGTCGCCACATGAAACGCCTGGTGGATCACCTCGGAAAGCTTCGCCGTATCCTTCACCAACCAGTTATGCTTGGTGCAGGGCCGCGTGATCCCCACTGTATCGGCCTCTTGAAACCCATCGGTGCCAATCATGAACGTCGGCACTTGCCCCGTCAGAACCACCAGCGGTATCGAATCCATCAGCGCATCCACCATCCCCGTTACGGCATTGGTCGCCCCCGGCCCCGATGTCACCAGCACAACCCCCGGCTTGCCGGTAGACCGCGCATACCCTTCTGCCGCGTGAACCGCGCCCTGCTCGTGCCGCACCAGAATGTGCCGAATGTCGTTCTGCTGGAAAATCGCATCATAAATCGGCAGCACCGCACCGCCCGGATAGCCAAAGACCACCTCCACACCCTGATCCTTCAGGGCCTGAACCACCATATCCGCTCCGGTCATCGACTTGCTCATCACATTCTCCATCCGACACCGCCAACGCGGCCAATTGCGCAACAAAAAGCCCCCGGTTTTTATTCGGGGGCGCATGGGGTAGTCTTGGGGCGTCCGTTACCGGCCCATGCGCCAAAGCTTCCCTAGAATGACCACGCGGTGCATCACGCACTCCATTTCATTGCAGTTTGCGGACCGTAGGGGCATTGAACGGGGCCGTCAACGGCAAAAATCCAAACAAAGTGTCGCAACACGCCCGAATATTGATTTTTTCTTTCGAAACCCAGACCTTTTTCGCAACTTTAGGAAATACTGATGACGTCGTCGACCCATATCCGAGCCCGACTCGCGACTTTTCGCCCAAAACCTCCCATGGCAAAAACGTCACCAGCCCTGTCGCGGTTTCGTTACATCGTCCCCGTAGTGTCTTGCCACTCGGTACTAGCGCCGACAGCAACGTAGTCCCAACGCACGGAGCCCGCCAATGAACACCATTGATACCAAGTCCCTTTCCTTTGACGACTATGACGAACTGCGCAGCCCTCGCCCCGCCCAGCACGACTTCGACCGCGTTGTCGCGTCCGCCCTATCACGTCGCGGTTTTCTGGGTTCGGTCATCGCGTTCGGATCAGGCGCTGCTGCCATGGGCCTCGGCTCCCTGATGTCCAGCACGGCGGCCCATGCCCTAGCCGCCACTCGCTTTGCCTTCAAACCCATCTCGATTGCTACCGATTTCGCCGTTGCCGTCCCCGAAGGCTATACCGCCAAAGTCCTCGTCAAATGGGGCCAGCCGCTGTTTGCCGACGCCGAGGCGTTCAATCCCGAAACAGGCATGACTGCCGCTGGCCAGCTGCGCGCCTTTGGTGAAAACACCGACGGGATGGAGATGTTCAATATCGCGGGCCGTCAGGTCATCGCAGTCAACCACGAATATGCCAACCTGGACGTGAACCTGCCGAAAAACACCGACAACCTGCCCGCCAGTGCCGATGATGTTCTGATGCTGCAACACGCCCAGGGCATCACGGTGATGGAAGTGGCTGAGGGTGCAAATGGCTGGGAAGTGGTGCTAGATAGCCCCTATAACCGCCGCATCACCAACCTCACTCCGATGACGATTTCTGGCCCCGCCGCTGGCCACGATCTGCTAAAGACCGAGGCCGATCCGACTGGCACTTCGGTGCTTGGCACGTTGAACAACTGTGGGTCAGGGCGCACGCCTTGGGGCACGTATCTGACCTGCGAAGAAAACTTCAACGGCTATTTCGGCTCCACCAACGCCGATCTGGCCATCACGCCTGAAATGGACCGCTACGGCGTCGGTGTTGAAGGTCGCTATGCGTATGAAAAATTCGATGCCCGCTTCGATCTGGTGAAAACACCAAACGAACCGAACCGTTTTGGCTATGTGGTAGAGATTGACCCTTCGGATTCAACCTCCATTCCCGTCAAGCGCACAGCACTCGGCCGCTTCAAGCATGAAAACGCCGCACTGGTGATCGCGCGTGATGGCCGTGTTGTGGTGTATCTGGGCGACGATGAACGCGGCGAGTTTTTGTACAAGTACGTCTCGACTGATGTCTATGTGCCGGGCGGTGATACCTCTGGCCTGCTCGACAATGGGCAGCTTTACGCCGCCAAATTCAACGACGATGCGTCGGGGGCTTGGCTGCCGCTGACACCCGAAGCAACGGGCATGACGGCTCCCGAGATTCTGATCCATACCCGTATGGCGGCCTCAAAGGTTGGTGCCACCACAATGGACCGCCCGGAATGGGTTGCCGTGAACCCCGTTGCCATTGAAGGCTACTGCGCGCTCACCAACAACTCCGATCGCGGCGTTAAGCCGAACGCGGGTGGCGATGAAACCCCGGTGGGTGGCCCTAACCCGCGCGCCGAAAATGATTATGGTCAGATCGTGCGCTGGTATCCCGAAAACGATGATCACGCCGATCCTGCCTTCAAATGGGATTTGTACGTGATGGCGGGCAACCCCGATGCCCACAAAGACGCCTATGCCGGGTCTGAAAACATTAACGCAGGCAATATGTTCAACTCGCCCGACGGCATGATGTTCGACAGCACCGGCCTGCTGTGGATTCAGACCGACGGCGAAGACAGCAACGAAGAAGGTTTTGCAGGCCAAGGCAATAACCAGATGCTGGTCGGCGATCCCGTCACTGGCCAGATCGAGCGGTTCTTGACCGGCCCGAAAGGCGGCGAGGTTACTGGCCTGACCTTCTCATCCGACAAGCGCACTGTCTTTGTCGGCATCCAGCACCCCGGCGGCAACTTCCCCGATGGCACCGGCCTGCCACGGTCAGCCATCATGGCAATCCGCCGTGATGATGGCGCAGTGATCGGCTGAACGTCCTAGATCAAAGACAAAGGCGCGCCTCAGTCTGCGCGCCCTTTTTATTCATCTCCAGAAGCAATGCCAGTCGCGGCCCCAAGTATGGCTTGGGCAAGAAACGCACCCGGCTTGTCGTGCCCCCTCAAACAGCCCGCAGCGGCATTGCCTCCGCCGTCATCGCCGCCTGTACGCCGGTATCGGCATACATCACCTCCATGAACGGCTTCACATTCGGATACGCCTCCCATGTCTTCGGCAGCCGCTCGGTCCAGCGTACCATCGCGAACGCATAGGGGTCTGCAATCGTCCGCTTGCCGCCTGCCACATAAGGCCGCGTCGCAAGCAAGCCGTCCAGATAGGTCATCACCCGGTCAACCCGCGCATATGATGCCTCTTTCGCCCCCAGCAGACTGGCGTCATCGGTCAGCGTGGTAAACCGGAACGGCGCGAAAAACGGCCAAAACGCCGGATGCACGTCGCCTGTAAAAAACGCCAGCGTCTCATCCAGATCAAACGCCGTCACCAGAGTGCCGTCTGCCCCCAACCCCGCCTTTGGATAATGATCCGAGACATACTTCAAAAGAGCATCCGCCTGCGTCATGACACGCGGGCCGTTGTGCTGCAGCGCTGGCACCATCCCCAACGGATTTATCGCCTTGTAAGCCTCCGATTTCGGATCGACCTTCTCAATCTCATATTTCGCCCCAACCCACTCCAACACGATATGAACCGCAAGCGCACAAGTTCCGGGGGCATAATAAAGCTTCATTCGGCTTCTTTCCGGCCGCGATTGGCCTGCTGCGATATCGGTTTCCAAGCCAGTCGTGGCCCGTGTTAAACCCTTAAAAATTCATGAAGATTTCTGGTAACACACATAAATATCAAAGACTTAAACAGCGTAACACACGTGTTACCAAGCCTCATTCCTTCGGCGCGCGACTGTCCGGCAAACTAATCCGAGCCACCTGTTCCGCAATCGGATCGACGGAAAGGGGATGCAATTCCGAACTATGATCGGCATGCTCGCCAATATCCTGCCACTGCCCGCCCTTATAGATTTCCAGCGCGGAAAACCCCGCCTTGTATCCCATCTTCTTGCTACCCGGCACCCAATATCCCAAATAGACATAAGGAAGCCCCGCCTCCCGAGCGATCGCGATATGATCGAGAATGACGTGCGTTCCCAAACTAAGATCGGCCAGATCGGGGTCGTAGAAAGAATAGACCATACTCAGCCCGTCATCGAAAACATCCGTCAAACAAACCGCCGCCAAAGGCCGGCCTCTTTCGCCCGGATTGGATGGTCGGGTATATTCGATCACCCGGCTGCGGATCGGAGTTTCCTCGATCATCGCGGCAAACTCAAAGATATCCATGTCCGCCATCCCCCCCTCGGCGTGACGATCATCCAGATACCGCCGAAACAGCGTGAACTGATCTTCCGTCGCCCAAGGACTGGTCGCGTTCCGTTTCAACCCCGCCGTCCGGTTCATCACCTTTCGCTGGCTTCGCGATGGCACGAAATCCGCCACCCTGATCCGCGCTGAAAGACAAGCCGAACATTCCGCACACGATGGTCGATAAAGCACGTTCTGGCTGCGCCGAAAGCCTTGTTTTGACAGCGTGTCATTCAATCGTTGCGCGTGTTCACCCTGCAAAGCAGTAAACAATTTCCGCTCCATCCGGCCCTCAAGATAGGGGCAGGGCTGGGGCGCCGTCACGTAAAACTGGGGCGCAATAGGGAGGGTATGACGCATAACGCGAAAAAGTAGTGCCAGTTGGACAACTTGGCAAGCGCCGTGACCGGAACCACAGCATCAAAGTTGTTGGCAAGCGGCCACAAATGAACACGTTTTGCACGTGGCCCCGCAATCGGGGGCCACGCGCATCGGGTTAATAGTCGCCCGCTTTGGGCGTTTCGGGGGTGTCTGATGCAGCGGCTTTTGCGCGGTCTTCCATAAAGTTGTCAAACTCTGACTTGTCCTTGGCATCGCGAAGGCGTTGCAGGAACGTCTCGAACGCTTCTTGTTCGCTTTCCAGACGGCGCAGCATTTCGGCCTTGTAGCTGTCAAAAGCTGTGTTCCCCGACGAGGTATAGGCGCGGGAATAGTCCATGCGATGCGCACGGCGGTCGTGACGCTGCGCGCAGTGAGAACGGCTGAACATGCGTTTGCTCCATATCATGTAGGCAAGAAGGGCGAGGCCGAGGGGCCAGAAGACGATGAACGAGACGACCATCGCCGCGATCCATGCTTTCTTGCCGCGTTCATCAAGCCACGCTTCGCCGCGCGAGAACCAAGAGAAGAGGCCGCGATTTGCGGCTGGGGAAGAGGCAGTATGCATAGAGGGACTCCCGTGCTGTGTTTCATGTGAATTTGCTTCACATGGCAGAGATGGGATAAGCCAGACCCCGCTTCAAGACCTTATGTTAAAGAAATTTACATGGCGTTGATTTGAGCGGATATAGGCGCAAACCGTCGTTGACCGCAGAGATGCGCCGCCGCATGTTAGGGCAATGAGCTTTGCCCAACGCCTGACGCGATATCCAATTGCCCATGATCCGCGCGCGGGGGCCGATACGGCGGCGTTGTTCGGCGACATTGATCCGAACCTGCGCCAGTTACTGGTTGGTGCTGCTGGGTGTAGCACATATTTGCGAAGTCTGATCGCGAAAGACGCGAATTGGCTGCGCCAAGTGCTACTTGGAACGCCAGAAGGCGGGTTGGCCTTGGTGTTTGGGAGTTTGGGTCGCCCAAGCTCCGATCAGCTTGGTCAAGCATTACGGCTGGCAAAGCGCCGGGTGGCATTGATTGCGGCGCTGGCGGATCTGGGTGGTATCTGGCCACTTGAAACCGTAACCGCCGCCCTGACGGACCTCGCTGATCGCGCGGTTGATCTTTGCCTGAAAGCGCTTGTTGCCGATGAAATCCGGCGTGGCAAGCTGCCCGGTGCCAAACCCGAAGATGCTGAAACGGCTGCAGGGATGGTGGTTCTTGCCATGGGCAAGATGGGTGCTGCGGAGTTGAATTATTCGTCTGATATAGACCTGATCTGTTTGTTCGATGAAACCCGCTACGTCGGGCACGAACAAGACGCGCGGGCGGCGTTCATACGGGTGACCCGCCGGATGACGGCACTTTTGTCGGACCAGACCGGTGACGGCTATGTGTTTCGGGTGGATTTACGATTGCGACCCGATGCGGCGGTGACCCCAGTTTGCCTGTCGATGGCGGCGGCGGAAAGTTATTATGAAAGCGTCGGGCGAACTTGGGAACGGGCAGCTTACATCAAGGCACGGCCCTGTGCTGGTGATCTTGCGGCCGGTGCACAGTTTCTGAAGTCGCTTACGCCATTCGTCTGGCGTCGGCATCTTGATTTCGCGGCCATTCAAGATGCGCACGATATGCGGTTGCGCATTCGCGATCATCGGCGGTTGCATGGACCGGTGGTGATTGAAGGGCACAACCTGAAACTGGGCGTCGGGGGCATTCGCGAGATCGAGTTTTTCACCCAGACCCGGCAGCTGATCGCGGGCGGGCGCGATGCCGATTTGCGCGACCGCACGACCGTTGGTGGGCTGGCCGCCCTTGCTGCGAAGGGTTGGATTGACCGAGGTGTTGCGGACGAGTTGACCGCGCATTACCGCGCCCACCGGGAATTGGAACATCGGCTGCAAATGGTGAATGACGCCCAAACCCACGAGATGCCCGCCTCTGCCGACGGTGTGGCCAGGATTGCGCACTTTGTCGGGCAGTCAGATGTTGCGACCTTTCGTACATCATTGAAAGCGCGGTTGGACCGGGTCGACCATCTGACGACCGGCTTTTTTGCACCCGGCATTGCGGAAACCGGCCCGCAGCTTTCGGACAGCGCGCGGGCAATTGTTGCCGGTTGGGCAAGCTATCCCGCTTTGCGCTCTGAGCGTGCAATTACCATCTTTCAGCGGCTTCGGCCGATGCTGTTGAAACGGTTGATGCAAGCGTCTAACCCTGACGAGGCCTTGGTCGCGCTGGATGGTTTTTTGGCCGGGTTGCCGACCGGCGTGCAGATATTCTCGCTGTTTGAAGCAAACCCCCAATTGGTCGATCTGATCATCGATATTGCGGCTACCGCGCCGGTGTTGTCCCGTTATCTGTCACGCAATGCCGGGGTGCTTGATGCGGTCATCGGCGGCACCTTCTTTTCTGATTGGCCGACGGTTGCGGCGCTTGTGCACGGATTAACGGCACAAATGGCGGACGAGCCTGACTATGAGCGCAAGCTGGATGGTGCGCGGCGGTATATGAAGGAATGGCATTTCCGCGTTGGGGTTCACCATCTGCGCGGGCTTGTTGATGCTTTTGAGGCCAGTCGCCAGTACGCCCACTTGGCCGAGGCTGTAGTGCAAGCAATCTGGCCAGTCGTGTGTGTGGAATTTGAACGTAAACATGGGCCAATTCCGGGGCGGGGTGCTGTGGTTCTGGGCATGGGCAGCCTCGGGGCGGGTCGGTTGAACGCAGGCTCTGACCTTGATCTGATCGTGATCTACGATCCAGACGGGGCTGAAATCAGTCTGGGACCGCGGCCTTTGGCACCACGCCCATATGCCGCCCGGCTGACCCAGGCCCTGGCAACGGCACTAAGCGCGCCGACGGCGGAAGGGCGGCTTTACGAGGTGGATATGCGGCTGCGGCCATCAGGGCGGCAGGGGCCGGTTGCAACCTCGCTGGCATCATTCCAAACTTACCAAGACATTGAGGCCTGGACGTGGGAACACTTGGCCCTGACTAGAGCACGCGTTGTTGCTGGTGACGCGGCATTGGCGTTAGACGTCGAGACGCTGCGCGAAACGTTGATCGCCAGAAAAGGCAAAGGCGCTGGCGTTCGGGCTGATGTGGCTGCGATGCGGGATAGGCTGGCGATGGCTAAGCCGGGGGCAGGGCCGCTTGATGCGAAATTTGGGCCCGGGCGGCTGATGGATATTGAATTGCTGGCGCAGACGTGCGCGCTGATCACCGGTGCCCCGGCGCGCGACGTGAAGGCACAACTGGAGGCTGGCGTTAAGGGCGGAATTCTGTCGGTTTCGGATCAGACCGCAGTGTTGAATGCCTACAGGCTTTGCTGGTCAGTTCAGGCAGCATCGCGATTGCTGTCGACGTCTGAACTGGACGTTGGCCAATTGGGAGTTGGCGGGTGGAGTTTCCTGCTGCGGGAGGCGGGGTTGGCCGATGACGCCGCACTTGCCGGGCAGCTTGACGTAGCGGCTGCGAAGGCGGCAAGAGTTGTGACGGAGTTTTTGGGGCGTTCCCCGCAAGCGTGATCTGAAAAGGATGCGGCCAATGAATTTGACAGAGGCAGATCCAAAAGGGTTGATCCGCGAAAGCTATGCCATTGACGGGATAACGGCGGCAGAGTGCCGGTCGATTTTTCTGGATTGGGCACTAAGTCTACCGATTGCCGCCGACGTACCGATAGCCGCTGCAAAATTGATTGCGCATTACGCCGCTGGCGCGCCGGACCACCCGATGTCGACCGTTTTGCAAGAAGGCCTGCTGGTTCCGGAGCATCCGCGGCGTCGGGGTGGACGGGCTGGCCGGGTGGACCAAGGCGAGGGTTAGCCCTTCGCAGCTGCCTCCAATGTGGCGATGTCGATTTTGACCATTGCCATCATCGCTTGCATTACCCGTCCGGTCGGATCGGATTGCAGCAGCCGGGGCAGGGCGCGCGGGATAATTTGCCAGGATAGGCCGAACCGGTCTGTGAGCCAACCACAGCGGCTTTCGGTGCCACCGTCGGCCAATAATGCAGACCAAATGCGGTCAACCTCGGCTTGGGTATCAAGGTGCAAGATGATCGAAGCGGCGGGTGTTAGGGTATAATGCGGACCGCCGTTCATCGCGACGAGGCGTTGCCCGGCCAATTCAAACTCGACAAGAAAGGCGCGACCGCTGCTGCTGCCCTGTTCGCGAAACACGTTGGTAACGCGCGCATCGTCGACCAAGCTGCAATAAAGACGGGCGGCATCTTCGGCAACACTGTCAAACCAAAGGCAGGTAGAGACTGAGGGTGCAGTCATGGCGTTACCTCGAAATTGGCTGGGCGCAGTTTGTGTCCGACCACCCTGCCGGTCAAGATCGGAGAGCGCGCGCTTCTGCGGCGAGGGCGGTGATGGCGGCCCAGTCGCCGCGCTGCATGGCGTCTTTCGGGGCAACCCAACTGCCGCCGACGCACAGGATGTTCGAAAGGCCGAGGTAGTCGCGCGCGTTCTTCAAGCTGATGCCACCGGTGGGGCAGAAGTGAACTTGCGGAATGGGCGAACCGATTGACTTAAGGTACGCGGCCCCGCCAGATTGTTCGGCAGGGAAGAACTTTTGCACGGTGTAGCCCTTTTCCAGCAGCAGCATCACTTCGGTTGCCGTGGCGGCCCCAGGCAACAGCGGCAGATCATATTCCGCACAGGCATCAAGCAAACGGTCGGTGGCACCGGGTGATACGCCAAACATTGCACCAGCCGCCTTTGCCGCCTTCACATCGGCAGGCGTCAGCAACGTGCCAGCGCCAACCACGCCGCCCGGCACTTCTGCCATCGCGCGGATCGCGTCCAGTGCCACCGGCGTGCGTAGCGTCACCTCCAACGCCGGCAGGCCACCCGCAACGAGCGCTTCGGCCAATTTGCGTGCATGCGCCAGGTCATCGATAACGAGCACAGGCACCACTGGGGCCAAGCGGCAAATTTCGGCGGCGCGAAGGCTTTGTTCGGCGGGGGTCATGTCGGAATCCTTTTGTGGGCAGTGTGCTACAGAAGCCTCTGGCGGGAATATTTGGACCAGCATGAAATTTCAAGCGAGAAGGGGTAAAGTGAGTAATGGCACCCCGCCTTGATCAGCAGGGGGGCTGGCAAGGCAGGGCACTTTCACTTTGGGCGGTCATCGACGCTATCGCCTGTACCGCCATTTCACTTACTCGCGTAAACCTTTCGTTATGGTTAAGATTTGCCCACCAAAAGCAAGAAAAGTGGTGTTCTTGTGCTTTTGCAGGCAAAATCAGTAAATTGCCGTCGCCCCCTCGGTCGAAGAGCCGACATTTCGGCGGAAGGCGGCGAATAACTCGCGCCCGATACCGAATTCATTGGCCGACAGGTCGGCGACCACCGGCGTGCGTTTTTCGAAATCAGCGGCAAGCACCGAAAGCGTGCCGTTGGTGGCGTCAAGGCGAACTACATCACCGTCACGCAGCCGGGCAAGCGGGCCACCGCAGGCCGCCTCTGGCGAGACGTGAATGGCGGCGGGCACTTTACCACTTGCACCCGACATTCTGCCATCAGTGACAAGCGCCACCTTTAGCCCGCGATCTTGCAGCACTGACAGCGTGGGCGTCAGCGAATGCAATTCAGGCATTCCGTTGGCGCGCGGGCCTTGAAAGCGGACCACGACGATGGTGTCAGAGGTAAACTCACCTGCCTTAAACGCCTGTTTAACACCCTCTTGGCTGTGGAAAATACGAACCGGAGCCTCGATCACATGGCGTTCAGGGGCCACCGCCGACACCTTGATAACCCCTGTTCCAAGATTGCCATTGAGCTGCTTCATACCGCCAGTTTTCGCAAAAGGGTTGGTCGCTGGGCGCAAAATCTTGTCGTTCAGCGTGGTTGCTGTGCCCGCTTCCCACGCCAGTTTGCCATCCTGCAGTTTCGGCTCTTGACGGTAGAGATGGAGGCCGTCACCCAAAATGGTTTTGGCATCCGCGTGCAAAAGACCGGCATCCAGCAATTCGCCAATCATGTAGCCAAGCCCGCCTGCGGCATGAAAGTGGTTCACATCAGCCAAGCCATTTGGATAAACCTTGGCCATCAACGGCACCACTTCCGAGATATCCGCAAAATCTTGTAGGTCAAGGATAATGCCGGCCGCCCGCGCCATTGCTGGCAAGTGCAGTACTAGATTGGTGGACCCGCCGGTTGCCATCAGACCGACAATACCGTTCACAAAAGCCCGTTCATCTAATATCTCGCCAACCGGGCGAAACTCATTGCCAAGGGCGGTGATTGCGGCCGCTTGCTCGACTGCGGCGATGGTCAAGGCTTCGCGCAGTGGTGTGCCGGGGTTGACGAAACTTGTCCCAGGCAGGTGCAGGCCCATGAATTCCATCAGCATCTGGTTGGTGTTTGCGGTGCCATAAAAGGTGCAGGTGCCGGGGCCGTGGTATGACGCCATTTCGGCAGCCATCAACGCGTCGCGCCCGACCTCGCCATTGGCAAAGGCATTGCGCACGCGTGACTTTTCGTCATTCGGCAGGCCAGATGGCATCGGCCCTGCTGGCACGAAGATTGAAGGGATGTGCCCAAAGGTTGCCGCTGCCATGATCAGCCCCGGCACGATTTTGTCGCAGACACCCAGATAGAGTGCTGCATCAAAGGTGTTGTGGCTAAGCGCCACGCCAGCCGCCAAAGCGATGACATCACGTGAGAAAAGCGATATTTCCATCCCTGGCTGACCCTGGGTAACACCGTCGCACATGGCGGGCACGCCGCCCGCAACCTGCGCCGTAGCACCCGCACGCCGTGCTGCCTCACGGATTTTGTCGGGGTAGGCTTCAAACGGTTGGTGCGCCGACAGCATGTCATTGTAGGCGGTGACGATGCCGATATTTGGCTTTCGCGTCGCGACCATGGCATCTTTGTCAGGCCCCATCGCGGCATAGGCATGGGCCTGATTGCCGCAGCTTAGATGACTACGTGCTGGGCCATTGGCGACCGCTTGTGCCGTCCGTGCGAGATACGGATCGCGGCTTGGTTGCGAGCGTTCGCGGATACGATCAGTAACGCGGGCAATTGCCGAATCTAAGGCCATGACTGCTTCCTAAAAGTGATTTCCTAGATGTTTAGCAGATTTTGTTAGCGCTAACAACCGCGGTGCCACCAGATCGGGTAAGAATTGCATCCAACAGTTTTGGATCGTTTACGGCAGGCAGCCAAAACCAAACTTTGCGCCGATCCAATGCTCTCACGGCTCAATTGTTTCCATCTCGCCATTAAAGCAGCAAATTCATAGAACTTTCTTCCTATTTCAGCCACATTGTGGCGAAACAAGCGGGCTAACACCCAGCCTAGCACCTTGGAGGATACTTGCGTGACGATTAAGCCGATATGGATGGTCCTGACCTTGATCGTTGGGCTTGCAGGCTGCGGTGGTCTGCAAACTGGAAGCGCCGATGGGCTTTCGACAACAATCATCAAGCTGGACGGGCGCGAGGCTATTCCGCAGTCTTCGGTTGTAGCCGCACGATACAATGTGACCGCCGTCGAAGTTACCGTGCCAAGCACGCTTAGAGTATCCGAGGCGAATTTGTTCTATCCAGATGCCGATGTGGTCTGGCGGGGCGAGCCGCAGGGGGATCGGCTGGCACAGGTAAAAGCTGTAGTGGAAGAGGGGCTCGCCGCAGGAATCATTGGCATGAAGACGGGCCCAAAGGCCGTGTTGGCTGTGCAACTAGAGCGGTTCCATGCGTTAACCGAGAAGGCGCGTTTTTCGGTGGGTGGTGTGCATGATGTGGTGTTCGTGCTGACTGTGCGTCAGGTTGGAACCGGCGCTATTCTGGAAGGACCGCGCCGAATTGAGGTGCCAATTCGCGCCTCTGGCAATGACAAGGCCATTGCTGAAGATGCGGCGGGGCGCACCCAAAGGGTGGTGATTGTTGAAGGTTTCGCTGAGGCGATAAGGCGAGCGCTGATGGCGCAGCCCGCAGCAGTCGGGCCATCGAAACGCGGACTTTTTGCGGGTCTTTCCCTAGGGCGCGGAACCCAGTAAAGGGGGGGCATGATATCCCCCATTCAAACCGACCCCGCCGCAGATGATACACCGCCAAATTATCGGGGTCGCCCGGTTGTGCGGCTTAAACCAAAGGCCGAGGCCCGCGCCATAAGGCACGGTTTTCCTTGGGTTTATGCGGATGAGCTTGTAACTGATCGACGTACTCAAGGTCTTGCACCTGGTGCGCTGGCGGTGTTGGAAGACGCGGATCGGCGCGCACTTGGTCTGGTTACCGTCAATTCCAATTCAAAAATCATCGCGAGAATGCTGGACCGCGACCCAGAGGCCGAAATCACGCTAGACTGGTTCGTGGCGCGGCTAACCCGCGCGCATGCGCTGCGTGCCCGCCTATATGATACGCCCCACTACCGGATGGTTCACGCCGAGGCAGACGGGCTGCCCGGCGTGGTGATCGACCGTTTCGGCGATACAGCGGTCATTCAACCCAATGCGCAGTGGGCTGAAGCACACCTCGAAATGCTGACCGAAGCGCTGGTCCAGGTTACTGGTGTTTCCTCGGTGGTCAAGAACGGTACTGGCCGCTCACGTGGGCTGGAAGGCATGGCGGAAGAAACGACGATACTGCGCGGCAAGGTTGCCGGGCCGATTGCAGTGCCGATGAACGGTGCGGTTTACATGGCGGATCTTCTGGGTGGCCAGAAAACCGGGTTGTTCTTTGATCAGCGGCCAAACCATGCGTTTGTCCGTCAGTTAGCGAAAGATGCACGCGTTTTGGACATGTTCTCGCATGTTGGTGGCTTTGCGCTAGCGGCTTTGGCGGGCGGGGCGAGTCACGCTTTGGCCGTCGATGCATCAGCACCGGCTTTGGCTTTGGCAGCGCAGGGGGCGGCGGCGTCAGGCTTTGCGACCCAATTCGAAACGCGGCAAGGCGATGCTTTTGCCGTACTGGAAGATTTGGGTGCAAATCCCGGTGAGTTTGATCTGGTAATCTGCGATCCTCCGGCCTTTGCACCGGCCAAACAATCGCTTGAGGCAGGGTTGCGCGCGTATGAACGGCTTGCGCGGCTGGCGGCACCGTTGGTGGCTCCCGGCGGCTACTTGGTCTTGTGTTCGTGTTCACACGCAGCCGATCTTGCCGCGTTCCGCAATGCCTGCGGACGGGGCATCGGTCGGGGCGGGCGGCGGGCGCAGCTGCTTCACACTGGTTTTGCCGGCCCAGATCACCCGATGCTGCCGCAACTGGCTGAGTCTGCCTACCTCAAGGCGCTGTTCTTCCGGCTTGACGGGTGAAGGCTCTTCTAGATGCCTGTGTGCTTTACCCCACCGTGCTGCGCGAAATTCTGATCGGCGTAGCACACACGGGGCTATTTACCCCGCAATGGTCTGACCGCATCCTGGAAGAATGGGCGCGCGCCACTCGTAAAATCGGCCCCGATGCCGAAGTGCAGGCGCGGGGTGAGGTGATGTTGCTTAAGGCGACATATCCCAAAGCCTGCATCGCACCACAGCCAGGGCTAGAGGTGCGGCTACACCTGCCGGATGACAACGATATCCACGTACTGGCCGCTGCAATTGCCGGCAGTGCGGATGCGATAATCACCTTCAACGCCCGTGATTTTCCGCGTCATGTGCTTGCTGCCGAAGGTGTGACGCGGCGCGATCCTGACGGCTTCTTGTGGGAAATGTGGTCACACCATCCAGACGCTGTTGGTGCTGTTATCCTTAAGGTGCACGCAACGGCACAGCGTCTGTCAGGGCAACCGCAACCGATGCGCGCGTTCCTAAAGCGGGCGGGTCTGCCAAGGCTAGCCAAGGCGCTTCACGATGGCTGAACCGCCCACCGCGCCTCGCGTTCTTCAATCGCGGCGATCCGTTCGGCAATTTTGGGATGGCTCATCAGCCAAGCCGGGGTGCCAGCCCCCGCAGCGCCGGTCAGCGCATCAAGTTTCCGAAACAACGATTTTTGCGGCGCTGTGCCAATGCCGGCCTTGACCAGTAGTGCCGAAGCATAAGCATCAGCCTCGTGTTCGTCACGCCGCGACAGGCGGGCCGCAAGTGCCGCTGCGATGATATTGGCTATCCAGACGCCGACAATTGGCAAGAAGCGGTTCAACACCGCCGACAGCATGACGAACACTGCATTCTTGCCGGTAAAATCAATCATTCTGCGCCGTGAATGCCCAAGCGCCACATGCCCCAATTCATGCGCTATAACTGAGGCCATTTCGGCGGCTGTCACCTCACCCGCGCGATACTTCTGCAAGAACCCGCGCGTCAGGAAAATCCGGCCATCAGGCGCGGCCAAACCATTTACCGGTTCTACATCAAACACATGCACCTTGATCGCAGGCAAATCCAGCGCCTGCGCCATATGGGCGGTCATGGCAAGCAAATCGGGATCTGATAGTGGCTTGCTTTGCGCATCAAGCATCTTGGTCGTCCGCCAAACGGAAAACCAGTAGATGATCAAGGCATAGGCGACGGCTAACAGAACGGGGGCGAATTTCCACATCGCTGTAATATGGCGCAAGACTGCGTAACTACAACTAGCTAACTTTCGCTTTGCGCCTTGATTGCACTATGCAGCCAATAACCAAGGATGATGACGGCCGCACCGCCAGCAAGTACGCCAAGGATTGATCCCAGCATGTCGCTCGCGGCCTCCAGGTTACCGCCAAAACCGTATCCCATCCCAACGTAAAGCCCGGCCCAAACCGCCTCGCCGATTACCCCGGCAATAGTAAAGCGTGACCAATGATAACCGGTGCTGCCCGCCGTCAAGTTTACCCAAGGTCCCAACGGGCTAAACAACCAGCGCGTCAGAAACACAGCTATAGCGCCCCGTCGGTCCATCATCGCGACGGCTTTTGCCAATAACTTGTCGCGCGCAGGATCACTGCGAACCCGGGCCAGCAGTGGCGTGCCCACTTTGCGGCCAGCCCAATAGCCAACTTGATCGCCCGCAATTCCACCAGCCGCCGCCGCGCCAAATGTTTGCCATAAGACCAGATCACCCGCCGCAACAAAGCCACCAGCCGTCATCATCAAAATCGATGCCGGAAATGGCAATGCAAGGCAGGAGCTGAACGTCGCGGCAGCCAGCAGCCAAAGCCCATATTGCGGCACTAATGCAAGTAGCCAATCGGTCATTTTGGCAACTGCAGTTGGCGCATTACAGCGATGGCGCGCTCGACTTCGGCAATGACGGTTTCCACGGGTACGCCGCGATCTTTGGCGATTTCAGACAAGGGCTGGGGGTGGCCCTTTACTGCTGGCAACGGAAGATTTGCTATCTTGTCCAAACGGCGAGGGTCTAAGTCCCAAGAACGTGCAATATAGCCGACGGTCATCCACGGCCGCACCGGCACATCTTGATGCGACGCCCAATAGACTGCCTGAAATGCAAATCGACCTATGAAAAACAGCGTGAACAAACATGCAAACACAAAGGTTGTAGTCAGATACGGGCGGCTGCGCCAAAGCTTCAACATTAGCGAAGTTCCTTTATTCCACGCGCGATCCCCTCAAGCGTCATGGGAACCATGGCCCGGAAGATATCCTTGATTAGTTGTGTCGAATGTGTTGCGGGCCAATGCGCCTCGGGCGTAGGGTTAATCCATAAGTTGTGCGGCCAATGCGCACAAGCGCGCTGAAGCCAGACCTGACCGCTTTCGGTATTCCAGTGTTCATTCGCACCGCCGGGGTGCAAAATCTCATACGGGCTCATCGCGGCATCGCCGACAAAGATGCATTTGTAATCAGAGCCATAGGTGCGCATGACCTCGGCGGTAGAGGTCTGGGCATCCCAACGCCGTCTGTTATCGCGCCACACGCCTTCGTAAAGGCAGTTGTGAAAATAGAACGGCACAAGATGCTTGAACTCGGCGCGGGCGGCACTGAATAATTCCTCCAGTACTTTGACATGTGCGTCCATCGATCCGCCAATATCCAAAAACAGCAGCACCTTCACGGCATTGCGCCGCTCGGGCCGGGTTTGGACATCAAGATAGCCATGATCGGCTGTTGCGCGAATGGTCCCGTCCAAATCCAACTCGTCCGCAGCCCCGTCGCGGGCCCATTTGCGCAACCGGCGCAGGGCGATTTTGATGTTGCGGGTGCCGAGTTCGACGGTTTCATCCAAATTGCGAAATTCGCGCTTGTCCCAAACCTTTACTGCGCGCTGATGGCGGCTTTGATCTTGCCCAATTCGCACGCCTTCGGGGTTATAGCCGAATGCGCCAAACGGCGACGTGCCTGCAGTGCCAATCCATTTATTGCCACCCTGATGACGGCCAGGCTGTTCGGCCAGTCTTTGGCGAAGCCTATCCATCAGGGCATCAAAACCACCCAAAGCTTCAATTGCTGCTTTATCTTCGGCGGACAAATGCTTTTCGGCCAGCTTTGCCAACCATTCGGCAGGCAGATCAACCCGGTCCAACACCTGCTCCGCGCTAAGACCTTCCAGCCCATGAAAGCTTGCCGCAAAGGCGAGGTCGAACCGATCGAGGTGACGTTCGTCTTTAACCATCGCAGTGCGGGCAAGATAGTAGAACGCGTTCGCGTCATAAGTGGCAAGACCAGCCGCCATGCCATCAAGGAAAGCAAGATACTCGCGGATCGACACCGGAACTCCGGTCTGGCGCAGCGTTTCGTAGAACCGCGCAAACATTGACGTCAGAGGCTGCGTTCAAGCACGATGGTCAAAAGCACCCCAACCAGGCAAAATGCGATGCCGTAGCCGGCACCATATTGCATGATATCCAGTGCTTTGCCGCCGCGCCGTTTGGCGGTAACGGTTCCGATCAGAACCCCAAGAACCAAACCCGCCAAAATAATCATAGGCCCGTTATCCTTAAATTCCGCGGGCGCGGGCAGCAGATCGCGCGCGTCAGCCACCAATCTTTCTTGCAGAAAGTGCAGCGATATCAGCGATACGCGCACGCACTTCCTGTTCCGATCCAAAGCCATATCGCGCCCAGCCCAGACTGTCGAGCCGCACCGCCTGCGCCTCATCCGCGCGGCCCAGCTGATCCAGCGCCTGCGCCTTCAGCAGCATGAGCGTTGCCAGCAGGGCTGCGTTTTGGGCGCGAGTCACCACCGGAATGGCGCGATCGGCCAGCTTGATCGTAACCTCTGGCTGTCCTGACGATAGCGCGAATGCCGCCATCTGCATGTCGACATGCGCGGAATGCACTGGGCCATCTGGCAAAGACTGATACACTCGCGAGGCTTCGGCGAAAGAGGCAATGGCGTGGAACACGTCTTTGCCAAGACTTAGCCGACCGACCGCGAAATAGCTGAAAGCTAGACGGTTGTCAGTCCAACCTTCGGCTCGGGCAATGCTTAAGGCCCGTTCGGCGGCTTTGATGCGGGCGGCGTCTGCGGTTCTTGGCCCAAGTGCCGTTTCGATTGATTGCACCCAATCTCGCGGCCCGACGCCTGTTGATCCGCGCCCGTCGAATTCACCGCGTGGGTTCATCTTTGCAAGCAGCCCCGGCAGCCGCGCCGCAACGTCTGCCAGTGCCATCCCGTTCCGCAGATCGGGGCTGTAATGCATCCGCAGGATCAGCATGTCGAACCCGGTTAGCACGGTATGAAAGTTGTCGTCGTTAAAGACGGAATCTGGCAGCCGGTAAAGATCGTTCAATGGCCCAAGCGCCTGCGCCAGTTCTTCATGCAGGCAATCCCGCACCTCCTGCGGGCTGGTGTCTGACGGTACGAAAATAGCAAGCTGGTCACGCAGGGTTAGCGTGGTCCAATCCAAGGCACTGCTGCTGCGGCTTTTTCGGTATTCGGCCCAACTGGAAACACGCGGGGCTACGAAACACGCTGCAGCTGGCACCAACGCCTGCATTCGTTTGCGTGGCAGGAACTCAATGCTGATTGCGGCGTTTGCGCCCATTGCCGGACCGATATTTATCCCGGCCTCGCTACGCAAACGCGCCATCAAGCGGCCAAGATCGGCAGCTGCAGTGGGTGGCACATCACCTCGCATCGCGACGCCGATCGGCCCTTCGAACCGGGTCAGCACCGGCAGGTTGCGCCCACTTTCAAGATTGGACTCAAGATCCATGAAATCGCTCGCGATCTCTGCGTTGCTGCGGGTCGGGGCCGACCCAGCCATAGTTGAAAAGGATTTCATCGGCGGCAATGGCAAAAGCCGGGTCGCATCCAGTGGGTCGGCCTTAGTGACCTCTGCAGGCTCCGTCGGCGCGCAGGCAACAAGCAGCAACAGCAGAAAAGGGCGAAAAATGCGCATCTACGCGACCCGCTCGTAAACGATGAACGGCGTTTTCGCGCCAATACGGTCATAAAGCTTACGACCCGTATAATTCGTCTCGGCAGTCAGCCAATAGACGTCGGGCACGCCTACCTTGGTGGCCGCCGCAACCACTGCCTCCATCAATGCGCGAGCCACACCTTTGCCCCGCGCCAGCGGCGTTGTGAACAGGTCTTGCAGATAGCAGGTCTTGCCCGCTTTCCAAAAATTCATGTGATAGAGGTAGTGCACCAATCCCAATGGTTGACCGCCCGACACCGCAATCAGCCCGGCCATCCCAGCTTCGCCCGCCACAATCCTGCGAAACGTTTCATGGTACGTACCTTCTGGCAGTTGGGTTTCATAAAACGCCAGATACGCCCGCCAAAGATCTCGCCACAGCGCTTCGTCCTGCGCGGATATAGGTCGAACCAGCAGATGGGTTTCCAACGCCATAGATACCTTTCGGGATGCAGCGATCAGTCACGTTAAGTTGACCAGACCGCAGTGTCGGGAACGCGGTTTCTTTCTGTCAATGTTTTGGAAATGTCTCATGCCACCAAGATCTACCCATGGCGTCTGGTGTTACGAACGACGCGACATCTTCGCGCAGCGATCACGTATCGTGTCATTCTAGAATTGGTTTCCGCCCTGCGCGTGATTGGCAACCATAGGAATTGGGCGAATCGTCCGGAGCATTCTCAACTACCGTTGCCCACGTGCCATGAAGGCCAGCCGCTCAAACAAATGCACATCCTGTTCATTCTTCAACAGTGCGCCGTGCAAGCGTGGCAATGCCTTCACGCCGTCTTTGCGCAGGTCGTCGGCGGTCAGATCATCGGCCAGCAGCAACTTCAGCCAATCCAGTACTTCCGAAGTCGACGGCTTTTTCTTCAGCCCTGGCGTTTCACGCAGTTCAAAGAACTGTGAAAGCGCGGTCGACAGCAGATCGTCCTTTATGCCGGGAAAATGCACGTCAACGATCCGTCGCAAGGTTTCGACATCAGGAAATTTGATGAAATGAAAGAAACACCGCCGCAAAAACGCATCTGGCAGTTCCTTTTCGTTGTTCGACGTGATGATCACCACCGGCCTATGCCGCGCCGCAATGGTCTGCCCGGTTTCGTAAACATGAAACTCCATCCGATCCAGCTCTTGCAGCAGATCATTGGGAAACTCGATATCGGCCTTGTCGATCTCGTCGATCAGCAAAACGACGCGGGCATCGGCCTCGAACGCCTGCCAGAGCTTGCCCTTGCGGATGTAATTGGCCACGTCATTCACTCGCGCATCACCAAGCTGGCTATCTCGTAACCGACTGACGGCATCGTAGTCGTAAAGCCCCTGCTGGGCCTTGGTAGTCGATTTTACATGCCATTCGATGATCGGTATGTTCAGCGCGGCTGCAACCTGCCGCGCTAGTTCCGTCTTGCCGGTGCCAGGCTCTCCCTTCACCAGCAACGGCCGCTCAAGCGTGACTGCGGCATTAACCGCCATGATCAAATCGTCAGTCGCCACATAGGCTGCCGTCGAGGCAAATTTCATCATTTGGCCAAGCCTCTGTGGGGGGGACGTTACGCTAAGCCTAACTGCCGCCTGATTTTCGAGCAACCGCTAGTGACAATCGAACAAGCTTCGGCTACATGACGCGAGAACAGGAGTTCGCAATGACAGACGGCCACCTGTCGGAGCAATCCGGCCACTTGGAGAGTGTAGTGATGAAGGCAGAAGTGTTTCTTCCCGACGATTACCGTCCTGCCGAGAATGAACCTTTTATGAACGATCGGCAGCTGGAATATTTCCGCCGCAAGCTGATTGTCTGGAAGCAAGAATTGATGAGCCAAAGCGCCGAGACGATTGAAGGTCTACAAGATTCTGGGCGCAACGTGCCAGATATCGCTGATCGCGCGTCTGAGGAAACCGATCGCGCCTTGGAACTTCGGACCCGTGATCGCCAACGCAAGCTGGTGTCCAAAATCGACGCTGCTCTCCGCCGCATCGACAACGGAGAATTTGGGTACTGCGAAGTCTCGGGCGAACCGATTTCGCTAAAGCGACTGGATGCCCGTCCGATCGCGGTGATGACGCTGGAAGCACAAGAAAAGCACGAACGCCGCGAGCGCGTGCACCGCGACGAATGATCCGATTGGCCCTTGCAGCCAGTTGACCCGAACACCATCATCGCGCCGGGGCAGCACGCCCCGGCGTTTTTCTTCGTGATTGAAGGGGTTTCATGATCCAAGACGGGCAGCCCATCACAATCGTCGGCGCTGGTATTGCAGGCCTTGCTCTTGCTCGCGCGCTGGCTTTGCGCGGGGCGTGCGTACATCTGTTGGAGCAAGCGACCACGATATCCGATATTGGTGCCGGCCTGCAAATCAGCCCGAACGGCGCTGCCGTGCTAACTGCCTTAGGTCTGGGCGCGGCGCTGACAGTAGCCAGTCTACCCGCACGAGGGGTCTCTTTACGGGACGGAATCACCGATCGGCCTATCCTGACAATGGACTTGGCGCGCGACCGTGCTGGGCGTGGATTTCACCTGATTCACCGTGCCGATCTGATCAACCTGCTGCGCGACGGGGCACTGTCTGCTGGTGTGAAAATACGCCTTGGCCAACACATTGATCGCGTCAATGTCTCAGGTCCATTGCCGGTGCTACGCTTGGCAAATGGCACGTCCGAAATGGTAACTTTGCTGCTTGGTGCAGACGGACTGCATTCCAGCGTTCGCGCCGCTCTCAATGGTCGTGAAGCCCCCTTCTTCACTCATCAGGTTGCCTGGCGAGCAACCATCGCCAACTCATCCCCGACAACTGAAATGGTCGAGGTTCACATGGGCCCCGGTCGCCATCTTGTCAGTTATCCTCTGCGCGGCGGGCAACTGCGCAACATCGTCGCGGTGGAAAAGCGCAGCGGCTGGACCGCTGAAAGCTGGTCACTGCAGGATGATCCCACCAATCTGCAACGCGCGTTCGCTAGCTTTTCACCAAAAGTACGCGCCTGGCTCGACCAAGTTGAAACGCCAAATCTGTGGGGGTTGTTCCGGCATCCAGTCGCCCCGATCTGGCACAAAACAACGTCCGAAGGTGGGGTGGCAATTCTGGGCGACGCCGCCCACCCCACACTGCCGTTTTTGGCGCAAGGGGCCAATATGGCTTTGGAGGATGCTTGGTTCTTGGTCCGATGTCTTGCTGATCACGATAGTTTGACGGACTCCCTTGCGGCATATCAGGCCGCACGGCAGCCTCGCACAACGGCGATCGTCTCGGCGGCAAACAGCAATGCCCAGGCCTACCACCTGTCAGGCGCGGCAAGACGTATTGCGCATTTTGGCCTTTGGATCGGCGGCCAAGTTGCCCCCAACTTCGCGCTAGGGCGATTTGATTGGATCTACGGGCATGACGTTACGGCCTGACTGGAAGTCGCCACTCAATCCTGATTCAGGCGTCCAATTCAATCCACACTGGCACGTGGTCTGATGGCTTTTCGCCTGCCCGAACATCTTTGTCGATCTTCACATCGCGCAGCAGATCAGCGGCTTGGGGCGACAGCAGCAGATGGTCAATTCTGATGCCGTTGTTCCGCTCCCACGCACCAGCTTGATAATCCCAAAAGCTGTAGTGGCCGGGTTCCGGGTGCCGCGTCCGAAACGCCTCGGTAAAGCCGAGGTTTAGGATGCGGCGATAGGCGGCGCGCGTTTCTGGCAGGAACAACGCATCCTCGGCCCAAGCTTCCGGTTTCGCTGCGTCTTCGGCCTGAGGGATGACATTGTAGTCTCCCGCCATCACGAACGGTTCTTCAAGTGCCAAAAGATCACGCGCCCGCGCTTCCATGCGGACCATCCAAGCCAGTTTGTAGTCATACTTCGGCCCTGGTGCCGGATTTCCATTCGGAAGGTAAAGCCCGCACAACCGCACAGCGCGAATGCCGATAACCGTCGCCTCAATCCATCGTGCCTGTTCGTCACTTTCATCGCCGGGCAGGCCGCGCGTCACATCTTCCAGCGGCAGTTTAGATAGGATCGCAACGCCGTTGAACCCCTTTTGCCCATGCGTTTCAACGCGGTATCCCATGTCTTCAAACATCTCGCGCGGAAAGCTTTCATCTACCGACTTGATCTCCTGCAGGCAGACCGCGTCGGGGTTCGCCGCGGCCAGCCAAGCGGGAAGGGCGTCAATCCGCGCTTTGATCCCGTTGATGTTGAAAGTCGCAAGTTTCATAGTGTGGCCTCCGGGGTTCACCCCGTTCTAAGATGCCGCCGCTATGCACACAAGAACTGACGCGGCTCAGGCGCTTTGCCGCAACGGCAGAGTCGCGGCGGCACACCAAAGCGCGTCCAGCGTCGCCAATTCGGCGGGGTCGAACTGATCCAGATGGTCCCAATATCGCCCCGACAGGACGTAGTAGCCAAGCTCTGCTTCGCGCGCCAAAGCCTCTGCCGCCAGATCGCAGCAATAGACTTGCGGCGTGACGCGGTCCATCGCCGTGCGTGCGATGCGCGGAAACATCAATCGCGATGGCCCGGTCGATAGGTTCACCATTGCACAGCCCTGCATCGCGGCCAATACCATCAGCCGGGCCGATTTTGCCTCCAGAGACTGTAACGAGATGTCGTTGCGCAATGGGTCTGCAGTGCCGGTGCCGTAGAAATGCGTCGGCCCAAGCTTGGGATAATGCATGTCACAGCCCAACATCGCAAT
This sequence comes from uncultured Alphaproteobacteria bacterium, assembly GCA_963708425.1. Lineage (GTDB taxonomy): Bacteria > Pseudomonadota > Alphaproteobacteria > Rhodobacterales > Rhodobacteraceae > JACMNW01. The sequence goes on along the minus strand of OY970206.1, from coordinate 222,545 downwards.
CACCCGTGGTCGGTGCGTGTGCAGGGCAAAGTAGCCCGCCGTAAAGGCCATCGTGCCGCCCGCGTAAACAAATCCACCCATCGCATTCTGGGCAGGCACGAATTCGTCTTGCGTGATCATCCGCTGGTGCGGCGCGGGCAGGGGGCGGCGGTCAACAGGAAAATCCCACGGGTGGATCATCGCGTCCCAATCCGGCCGCACCCTCCATGCGTTGTTGATGGCAAGGATATAGTCAAAGCCGTCACGCGGCCAAAAATGCGCCTGCATAACGGACGGGGCCGAGCCAAGGATCAGTACTGATTGCATAGTTCTGCAGCCTCCGCGCCATGCCGACAGGCGGAACGTAGGCTAACATCGGCTCTTGGCCAGCCTGAATGCTAAATTAATGCGCGTGAACGGCAAACGCCTAGATCGAAAACGACGTGCCGCAGCCGCAGGAGCTGGACGCATTCGGGTTTTCAATCACAAATCGCGCCCCGATCAGCTCTTCCGAATAGTCAATCACCGCATTGGCAAGGAACGGCAACGATACCGCGTCCACCAAGACGCGCTGCTCGCCGTGTTCAAGCACCAGATCATCGCCTGACGCATCATCCAGCCGGATATCATACTGAAAGCCGGAACAACCGCCACCTTCGACAGCCACGCGCAATGGACGGGTGTCCCCGGTGGCTTGGGCAATTTCCGCCAGTCGGGCGAAAGCGCGATCTGTTACGCGCGGGGGTAGGGTAAGCGTCATCATGCGAAAACCCATATCATTTGTTCCATCATCTCCATATAGGATGACTGAAACCTTCAGACAAGAACAGGCACAATCATGTTGGCTCCTTATGCCTGCCAGCCAGACGCCTCGCGCGGTCGGCTTCACACCGAACGGATGTCGTCCTTTCGATCCCCGTTTCAACGTGATCGGGACCGCATCATCCATTCATCCGCGTTTCGGCGGCTCAAGCATAAGACGCAGGTTTTTGTCGAACATGAAGGCGATTATTACCGCACCCGCCTGACCCATTCCATCGAAGTGGCACAAGTGGCGCGCACCATTGCTGGCGTACTGGGCCTGAACACCGATCTGGCCGAGGCCATAGCGCTGGCGCATGATTTGGGTCACACGCCCTTTGGCCACACCGGTGAAGATGCCCTTGGCGCGCTGATGCAGCCCTACGGCGGTTTTGATCACAACGCCCAAGCCATCCGGATCGTCACTAGGCTGGAGCGTCACTATGCCGATTTTGACGGCCTTAACCTAACCTGGGAAACGCTGGAAGGCATTGCCAAACACAACGGCCCGCTGATTGGCCCGTTCGCGCGCAACGATGACCCACTGCCTTATGCACTAGTCGAAGCCAATGCCGAATGGGAGCTCGACTTGCACACTTTCGCCAGCGCCGAGGCGCAGGTTGCTGCCATTGCTGATGATGTCGCTTATTCGCACCACGACCTGCATGATGGCCTTCGATCCGGGCTATTCACCGAGGCCGACCTGATGGAGTTGCCAGTCACAGGGCCAGCATTTGCCGAGGTCGATTCAACCTATCCCGGCCTCGATAAGATGCGCCGTCGGCACGAGGCCCTTCGCCGGGTTTTTGGCCGCATGGTGGAAGATGTGATTGCCGTCGCCAAAAACCGCCTCGATGCAGCACAACCGAAATCCGTCGACGAAATCCGCGCAATGGAAGGCACGGTGATCCGCTTTTCCAAGCCCTTGTATCAAGAACTGAAGGCGATCCGCAGTTTTCTGTTTACCCGCATGTACCGTGCTCCATCCGTGATGGTGGAACGCGCTCGGGTGACCGAAGTGATCAACGGGCTGTTCCCGCTGTTCATGGCATCGCCCGACCACTTGCCGCAAGAATGGCGGGCAGACGTGGATGCTGCTAAGGATGAAACTGCACTGGCGCGTATTGTAGCTGATTATGTGTCAGGCATGACGGACCGCTTTGCGCTGCAGGAACACAAGCGTTTGCTGGGCTAAGGATTGGACTAAACTGGACTAAGGAGTGGTCGGTTGGCAGGGAACAGGCACTTCAGACCGCTCGCCGTGCAGCAGCGATCCAGATGAACACCAAAACCAATGACGCCAACGCATTCCATGACGCCATTGAAAGCCCCATCAACTGCCAAGCAACTTCGTCACAGCGCACCACCGGGGCCGCAAGAATCTGATCCAGCAGCGCCTCGGGATCGACCCCTTCGATCGAACCTGACGTGCAAGTCGTTGGCCCCTGCCACCACTGCCGTTCAACGCCCGTATGATAAAGCCCAAGCCCCGCCGTCGTCAAAGCCGCGAGCCCGCCAAGCACCGGCAACAACCGTCCGCTGATAAGCAATGCCACCACCCCGACTAAAATCGCGGCAGCATGTGGCCAGCGCTGCCAAAGACACAGCTTGCAGGGCGCGTAGCCAAAATACTGAAATACAAATGCACCGCCTAACAGCGCCGCCGACCCAAGGGTCGCAAGGATGATCAGTTGCGTGCGCGTCATGGAATGCCTCAAAGCAGTTTCAATCCCAGCCAGATCAGACCAAGCACTGCGACGCCGCCGATTGCAACCATGGCAAAGCGCCGCTCCATCACTTCGACGATAGTTACGCCGTATTTTCGCACTGCCCAGGCCAGCAAAAAGAACTTGCCGCCGCGCGCGACTATTGCCGAAAGGATAAACAGCTTCAGGTCAAACGCGATCACTCCAGAAAGGATGGTCACCACTTTCATCGGTGGTAAATGCGCAAGTCCGGATGTCACCAGCATCGTTAAAATGGCACCGTTGCCCGTCTTCGCCTTCAGCGCCTGGAAGTCATCCATCTTGCCATAGAACTCGAGAATGGGTTTTGCGACTATGTCAAAGCCGTAGAACCCGATCATCCACCCGGCAATGCCACCCAAAACTGATGTGACCGAAGCAATCAACGCGTAATGCATGGCGCGGTCGGGGCGTGATAGAACCATCGGCACGAACAGCACCTCAGCCGGAACAGGAAACACACTGCTTTCGACAAAGGACACCGCACCCAGTGCGGTATCGGCATGGCGCGACGCGGCCCATCGTAACGTCCAATCGTACAACTTGCGAAACATGAAATACCCTTGTGCTGACGTGCCGCCCAATGGCCATGCCGCGATGCTAAGGTCAAGGTGGTGCTTCGCGAAAAGGGCTTTCGATGCATTGCATCACCAGCTAGGGTTACTTCGTAATCGTGATGGGGGTTGAAGATGGAATGGAAGGGCAGACGCGGTAGCCGCAATATCGAGGATCGTCGTAGTGCTGGCATCGGTCGTGCTGGCGGCATCGGTGGCATCGGTTTGGTTGCAGTCTTGGTGATTGGCTATTTCCTGGGAATCGACGTCAGCCCCTTGCTGAACGATCCATCCGCTGGTGGCCAATCTGGTGGTGGCGAGATGACCGCGGAAGACAAAGCCGCGGGTGAATTCGTGTCCGTAACGCTTGCCGACACCGAAGAGATTTGGACAAAGATATTCCAGGAACAGCTTGGCCGCGAATACACGCCCGCGATCTTGGTTCTTTTCAAAGGTGCCACGCAATCGCCCTGCGGTGGTGCAAGCGGCGCATCAGGCCCCTTCTATTGCCCCGGCGACAACAAGGCCTACCTCGACACCGAATTCTTCGCCACCCTCGAATTGCGCCTTGGCGCAAAGGGCGATTTCGCTGCCGCCTACGTGGTGGCGCATGAAATAGGCCATCACGTGCAAGACGAACTTGGCATTCTTGGCAAAGCCAACCAAGTGCGCCAAAGTGTCAGCCAAGAGGAAAGTAATGAAATTTCGGTGCGCGTTGAGCTGCAGGCTGACTGTTTCTCGGGCATCTGGGCCCGCGAGGTGGCGCAGACCTTTGGCACCATAGACCGCTCTGATCTGGAAGAGGCGATCAATGCCGCGCGCCAGATTGGCGATGACACTTTGCAAGCCAATGCAGGCCAACGCCCGATGCCACACACCTTCACCCATGGTACGTCAGAGCAGCGGTCTGAATGGTTCTTGCGCGGGCTTCAATCCGGGCAGATTGCGCAATGTGACACCTTCTCTGCGCAGAATCTATAAGACTGCGCTTCGGCAATTGACGGCGCCTGCGCCGCCCGGTAAACGGCGCAAGTTGCCCGAGTGGCGGAACGGTAGACGCAGGGGACTCAAAATCCTCCGCCTTAACGGGTGTGCGAGTTCGAATCTCGCCTCGGGCACCACATTCCCAAACACGCACCGAATGTAGATGCAGCAGCCAGTTTCTGGCCCACATCTGCTGTTAGCACAGCGAATCAATTCGTTAGGAAAGTGGCCGCGTTGGCCAATTCTTAAGTGTCAGTCACCGCCGTGCCCGCTTCTCTGACGATCGCCGCTGGATTGCTCAAGAATTATGTCCGTTTCAGGGGAAAATGACATATTCGTGTCTGTTGTTTGCGTGGAAACAGTCACTCTCATTATTGGGATTACAGCGAAAAAATGCAGCATTTTCTGTGCAGCAACATCTTGGGGTTGCAAGTCGTTCAAGCTGCCCATGTGGCAATACATCCTATGCGGGTGCAGGCTCAATTTCTCTCGCCTGCACCCCTGTTTTCGCACTTGCCAGATGCCATAATCCCGCCTCTTTTTGACAAACGGTGTCAGCGATACCGCGTAAAAAGTGTGTTGTTAGATGTTGGTCGGTGGATGGTTTGGGTGTTGCTTTGGTAATGGCGCGCTATGCAGGCGTGATCCGATGGTTCGGTAATGCAGGGGTGGATGTCGTTAAGCATATCTTCAGGTTGATCGCTCAATTAAGGGCGTGACTCGTGCGTGATGAAATCCATCTCTGTCTTGCTGCGACAGCTACCTTTGCCAAGGACACTTAGCAGCAGTGGTCGCGCAGTAAGCGGTGTTTTGGAGGAACCAGAGATTGACGAAACTGCATAGCTCCCCCCGGTTTGTTGCCGACGCAAAGCGGCTCTTTGGCAAAGTTTTGTCGTTGGACCTGATTGATCATAGTATTGCAAGCAACGCGTTTCGCAGGATAGTTTCTTGCCTTGAAAGCATCGTCGCCAGCGTCCGCCCGCCGCAAGCGCTTATTCCAATTCCGGTACGTCTTGCCATTTCAAACCGGTCGGCCAGCATGGAAAGGCGCAGGTAAGCCACGATGTCCGAATTCGCCAAACCTGCCGAACGACCCGTAATTGCCTGCTTCACGCCCGGCACCAAGATTGCGACGCTAAAGGGCGAAACTTTGGTCGAGAACCTTGTGATCGGTGACCAGGTCGTTACGCGTGACAACGGCATTCAACCAATCCGCTGGATCGGCAAGAAGAAGGTCGATTGGCGTCTCATGACGGCTAATCCTCACTTAAAGCCCGTTCTGGTGCGTCAAGGCAGCCTTGGCAATGACCTGCCGGAACGCGATCTGATGGTCAGCCCAAACCACCGCGTGCTCGTGGCAAATGAACGCACCGCCCTGCAGTTTGACGACGCCGAAGTGCTGGTTGCGGCCAAACACCTGATCGGTGGCCTCGCTGTGCGGTCGATCGACAGCATCGGCACAACCTACATTCACTTTCTGTTTGACCGGCACGAAGTGGTGCTATCCGACGGCATCTGGACGGAAAGCTTCCAGCCGACCGATAGCACCCTCAAAGGTTTCGGTAATTCGCAGCGTGCCGAGATATTCGAGATTTTTCCAGATTTGGAAACGGCGGAAGGCAAGGCGGCATTCAGTTCTGCGCGCAAGACGCTGACCAAGACAGAAGCGTCGCTGCTTGCAGAATAACGCTTGCTAACTTTCGCGCCGCGCCCGCCAGATCGCCCAGTCCTCGGGCGTGTCCAGGTCTGTAAGCGCGCGGTCCCCCGGAAGGCGCACAAAAACCGTCTCGGCCGCATGTCGCCTTAGCATTTCGCGCGCGCCGTCGTCACCGCTCAGCCGGATAAGCTCCCCGCGACGAAACGCCGGTATGAAAACCGGATGGCCCGGATTGCCATCTTTCGTCGTCGCCCGCACGATTGCCGAAGGGGAAGTACGTGCCGCAGCGATAACCTGTTGCAGATCCGCTGTCTCAACCTCTGGCAAATCCGCAAGCCACAGTAGTATGCCGTGATCCGCCGGAATGGCGGCATTCCCGGCGATGATGGATTGCGAAATCCCCAAACCCGCCCGCTCCACAACCACCGCAGTCACGGGCAATCCAGCAACCGCCGCCGCGCGCAATGGTTGATCCGGCGGCAGCGTCACCCAAACCGGCAACCCCGTCGCCAGTGCGATGCGCGCCTGCCGATGAATCAGCGGCTCGCCATCCACCAGTTCCAGCATCTTGTCGGCGCCGCGCATCCGGCGGGATTGCCCGGCAGCAAGGATCAGGATCGCGGTTTTTGGGATGGTAACCATCGATAAAGCCTGACCCACGCCCGCGCCCGCCGTCAAGGCTGTGGATCACCCACGCATCCGGGCGCCATCAGCATCAAATAGCGGTGCCAGATGCACCCGCGCTGGCCGACGTTCGCCCAATATCTCGATCTCCACTGCCAACCCGTCCTGAATTCGGTCCGCAGGCAAGAACCCCTGCGCCACCGACAGCCCGGTGAAATGCGAGAACCCGCCGCTCGTGCAGAACCCCACGACATCGCCCTCCAGCCAGATCGGCTCCCACGCAACCACATCGGCATCTGTTGCCTCTACCACAAATGACACCAACTTGCGCTTTGGCCCGGCGGCCTTTTCAGCCATTGCCGGGGCCTTGCCGATCCAGTCAGCCTCCTTGTTCCAGCGGATGAACCGATCCAAGCCCGTTTCGCAGGGTGTGTAGTCGGGGCTAAATTCGCGGCCCCATGACCCGAACCATTTGTCCAATCGCAAGCTCATCATCGCCCGCATCCCGAATGGCCGCAGACCAAGATCGCGGCCCGCCTCGGATAGCACCGTCCACAAATGCCGCACCGACATTTGGTCGCAGTAAATCTCATACCCCAAATCGGCGGTGTAACTAACGCGCTGCACGATGCAATTCGCCATCCCCACCGTCATCCGCCGCACGTCCATGAACTTGAACGCCTCGGCGGACACATCAGACCTGGTCACCCGCGCCAACAAGTCCCGCGCTTTAGGTCCGGCAATCTGGAAACCCGACCGCGCGTCGGATATATTCTCGACCTCCACGCCCGTATCCATATTCTGCTCAAACCAGCGGCCATGCCAGCCCTGCGCGCCGTAGCTGGCGGTCAGCTGAAACTCTGTCTCGCTTAGGCACGACACAGTGAAATCGCCGATAATCTTGCCAGACCGCGCCAGCATTGGCGTCAGCGAAAGCCGCCCCGGTTTTGGGATCAGCCCTGCCATGATCCGGTCCAGCCACACCCGCGCGCCCGCGCCCGTCACCCGGTATTTGCCGAAATTCTGCACCTCGTTAATGCCGACACCAGACCGCACCGCCAAAACCTCAGCCTTCGTGGCCTCCCATGCGTTTGACCGCTTGAAGGTGGGGGTTTCGTACAAAGGCTCACCCGACAGGGCGAAATAATTGGGCACTTCCAGCCCGTATTGCTGGCCCCAAACCGCCCGCATTTCCGTGTTCAGATCATACATCGGCGTCGTGCGGAAAGGCCGCGCCGCCGGCTTTTCCTCATTCGGATAGGCGACCGAAAACCGTGTCTGATAATTTTCGATCACCTTCGGCACAGTATAGCCCGGCGTCGTCCAAGTCCCGAACCGAGACACATCAAAGCCGCGCGGGTCGCGCTCCACCTCGCCGTGGATCATCCATTGTGCCAGCGCCAGCCCCATCCCACCGCCTTGGCTGAACCCGGCCATCACCGCACAAGCCGACCAGTAGTTGCGCAAACCCTGCACTGGCCCGATCAGCGGGTTACCATCCGGCGCAAAGGTAAACGGCCCGTGGATCACCCGCTTAACGCCAGCCCGTTCAAGTGCCGGAAAGCGTTTATAGGCGAATTCAACCGAATCAGCGATCTTCTCGAACTGTTCATTGAACAATTCCTGTCCAAACGTCCAAGGCGTGCCATCCAGTGACCATCCCTCGCAGGGTTTTTCATAAAACCCGATGCAGAAGCCACGGCCCTCTTGCCTCAAATAAGACTCGCCGCCGGGGTCCATCACATGCGGAAACTCGCGCCCACCCCGCGCCACGATTTCGGGGATGTCATCCGTCACCAAATACTGGTGCGCCATCGGCAGCAATGGCAAATAAACGCCCGCCATAGCGCCCACTTCGCGCGCCCAAAGCCCGCCCGCATTCACCAGATGCTCGGCAATGATCGTGCCCTTTTCGGTGACGACTTCCCAAGACCCGTCAGGCCTCGGATTGGTTTCCAGCACGCGGTTGTGCAGCACAATTTCGGCACCGCCCATCTTTGCAGCCTTGGCATACGCGTGCGTGGTGCCATACGGGTCCAGATGCCCATCCAGCGGGTCATAAAGTGCGCCAATGATCCCCTTGATGTTGACCATCCCATCGGTCATGGCCTCAACCTCGGCAGGGGTCAGAATTGCGGTATCCAATCCCATATACCGGTGCTTGGCGCGTTCCGCCTTCAGCATGTCAAAGCGTTCGACATTGTCGGCCAATGTGATGCCCCCAACATGGTGCAGCCCGCAGGACATGCCGGTAATCGCCTCCAGTTCTTTATAAAGCCGGATGGTATAGCCCTGCAGCGCCGCCATATTGGTATCGCCATTCAGCGTGTGAAACCCGCCCGCCGCGTGCCAAGTAGACCCCGAAGTTAACTCAGACCGCTCCACCAGCATCACGTCCGCCCAGCCAAGCTTCGTCAGGTGATACAACACCGAGCAGCCAACAACGCCGCCGCCGATGACCAGCACTTTGGTATGGTTTTTCATCGTGGGCTCCTGCGCTGATTTTTGCCAATTGACTGCGGGTGTCGTCAAAGGGCATGTCCATTCACGACAAATAATGTCGCTGGGTGTTTGGGCATGCCCATCAGATGACTTCATCCGCCCATGGAAGTAGAGTTCTGATGCGCCTTCAGCCTACTTTGCCAATAGGATTTGCCGACAGCTGGTGATGATTTGTGTTCTTGCCGGGCCGATGAAGCGATCACTCCAATACCCTTTTCTTCCCTTGCTGTCGTTTATGATCGCACCGTCTTCTAGCGCGATGAGGCTTTCGGGTTTATAGGCGTTGCCGTTCAGCGTGATCGCGGCCAAGCCTGCCCGGCGCCGCACGACCCATGGCAGCAGCGCCTTGATCCGCAACAAGAAAAGGGAACGTGACAGAAACTCACGTCGAAACATCACTGCCAGCGAACGCGGGATTCCGGCGAGGTTTTTGCGTGCAAACCACGAGATGAATACGTCATCGATCAGCATATACCGGGATCCGATGTCTGTTCCTTCTGCATGCATGGCCTGAAATGTGTCGGATAGGTTCGGCTCGGCTGCAGAGTGGAATGCAACAAGGGATGAATTTCCCACTGGAAAACTGCTGCCCCCCCCCAACCAATCAACAAGCTTGCGGGCCCTGCCAAACCCCAGCCCAGCAGGGGGCATCATGAAATAGTCGGACGGGCTTTCCACCAAGTCAGCGATTTTCCCCAGATCACCGATGACCACAGTGTCTAGATCAACGTAAACGCAGCGCATGTTAGGCGGCAACACCGCGGTCGAAAACATCGCGAGCTTGGCCCTGTACGCGCCCGCAAAGAAATCATGCCGATGAAAATAATCAGGGAACAGTGTTTGCGAAATCTGCGGGTCTGTGCCGGGCCTGATGCGATCTGTCAAAAGAACGACTTTGGCCAATCCCGATGAGTGCCGCTTTGCCGACGCAGCCAGTTCGTTCACATGCGCAGTGCCATATTTCTCGCCCCAGACGGCCAAGACCATACACCAGTCGCGTTGGGTGCCGGTGATGGGCGCGCGCTGACCTTCGTGATCGATGCCGTCAGACTTTGCCATTCCGTTACTTTTCCGGTATCAAACCACGCGGACTGAACCGCAGCACCAACAGCAAGATCACCCCCAGCGTCAATAGCCGCAGATGTGCTGCACTTTCCACCAAATGCGCGCGCAGCGGTCCGTCCGACATATTCGCCGTGATCAGACCCATAAAGGTTGGCCCGGCATTCTCGACAATCAGCCACAACCAGCCGATCAAGATGCCGCCAAGAACCGCGCCCCAGTTGTTGCCGGACCCGCCGACAATCACCATCACCCAAATCAGGAACGTGAACCGCAAAGGTGAATAGTTGCTCGGCGTCAACTGCCCTTCCATCGAGGTCAACATCGCCCCGGCAATGCCAACGACCGCCGATCCGATGATGAAAATCTGCAAATGGCGGCGGGTCACGTCCTTGCCCATCGCAGCCGCCGCAACCTCGTTGTCACGGATTGCCCGCATCATCCGTCCCCACGGCGAATGCAGCGCCCGTTCTGAAAGCCACACCACAAACAGCAGCACCGCGCCGAACATCACCATATACAGCAGCTTAACCAGAATGGTCGACGCCCCGATCGGATCAAGCCCCCAATTCTGCACAAGGTTCAAAAACCCGGCGTCCTTTTGCAGGTCCACTTCCAGCGGTACTGGCCAAGGTCGGGGCAGGTTGATGATGTTCTTAACCCCGCGCGCCAGCCAGTCTTCATTCTTCATCACTGCCAAAACGATCTCGGCAATCCCCAGCGTGGCAATCGCCAGATAGTCGGACCGCAACCCAAGGGCTGTCTTGCCAATAGCCCAGGCGGCTGCGGCAGCAAGCAGACCACCCACTGGCCAAGCAACCAACGATGGCAGACCAAGCCCGCCCAGATTGCCGGCTGTCGCCGGATTAAACGCCTCAACCGCAACGGAAGACGGATCAAAAATCATCCGAAACACGATGAAGCCCACCAAAAGCACGGCGGCCACGCTTACATTGCGCGCACGACCTTTGGCCATTTTGCGATAAATCACCCCGGCAAGAGCTATGGTCGCCGCCCCCAGCGCCAAGCTGAGGAGCAACGCAGGCCCACCGGCAGCCCAGCCTTCTGGCACTGGCTTTGCCGAGATCAGCACCACCGCCAAACCACCCAGCGCCACCGACCCCATGATCCCGGTCGAAAACAGCCCGGCATAGCCCCATTGCATATTCACGCCCAAAGCCATGATCGCCGACAGCAGACCGATATTCAGGATCTGCAAGCTCAGGTTCCAGCTTTGGAAAACCCCCGTCAGCACGAACAAAATGGCAAGTGCCGCGAACAGCAGCAGGTTACGCGTCGTCGTGCTTTTGGCGTCTGGATGATGTTCCGCCATGGTTATTTCCCCTTGAACAGCCCAGTGGGCATGAACAGCAACACGATGATCAGGATCGAGAAACTGACGGCGATCTTGTAATCCGTTGACAACAATTGCGTCAGATTATCCGGTGCCCATTCAGCAGGCAGTGCATAACCCAGCACCTTCTTCCATGCATACGTCACCACAACCTCGGAAAACGCCACCACGAAAGCCCCGGCAATCGCGCCAAGCGGCGAGCCTAGCCCACCCACAATCGCCGCCGCAAAAATCGGCAACAGCAGCTGGAAATAGGTGAACGGCCGGAACGACTTGTCCAACCCATAAAGCGTGCCCGCGATCACCGCCAACGCCGCCGCGATAATCCAGGTCACCTGCACAACCCGGTCCGGGTTGATACCAGACAGCAGCGCCAGATCCTCGTTATCCGAAAACGCCCGCATGGATTTGCCAGTGCGCGTCCGCTGCAAAAACCAGAACAGCAAGGCCACCGTCACCACCGCAGTGACCAGCGTTACCGCCGTTGTGGTCTTGATCGCGAGCCCTTCATTCAACCCAGACCACGTCTTGAAATCCGCTGCCGCCAAAACAAACCGCGATCCATCGGCAAAGTTTTGTTCCTCCACCCCGATGATCAATCGCACAAGGCCGTTCATGATGAACATCACCCCGGCCGACACGATCACCAGAATAATCGGTGCCGCCTTATGCTTGCGATAAAAGCTGTAGACCAGCTTATCGGTGCCCAACAGCAAGCCCGCCGTGATCAAAATCGCCAAAGGCAGGGCCAGCAGCGCGGTCGGCAATGGACCAAAGCTGATGCCCATCGACTGAAACCACCAGGTAATCATGATCGAACACATGGTGCCGAACGCCATCGTGTCGCCATGCGCAAAGTTGGAAAACCGCAGGATCGAAAAGATCAGCGTCACCCCAAGCGCCCCAATGGCCAGCTGTGATCCATAGGCAAGACCGGGGATGAAGACGAAGTTAAGAAAGGCCACAAGGGCGTTCAGGAAATCCATGCGTCAACCCCCGAGGAAAGAACGGCGAACCTCGGGGTCCCCGAGTAGCGCTTTGCCGGTGTCAGTAAACCGATTAGCCCCCTGCACCAGAACGTAGCCTTTATCCGCAATATCAAGCGCTTGCCGGGCGTTCTGTTCCACCATCAGGATGGAGATACCAGATCGCGCCACCTCGATAATGCGGTCAAACAATTCATCCATCACAATCGGCGATACGCCCGCTGTCGGCTCATCCAGCATCAAAACTTTCGGCTGCGTCATCAACGCCCGCCCCACCGCCACTTGCTGCCGCTGCCCACCAGACAACTCCCCAGCCGCCTGATAGCGCTTGGCTTTCAAGATCGGGAACAGGGTGTAAATCTGATCCATCGTCTGCCGGATGTCGTCCCGGCGCAGAAACGCCCCCATCTCAAGGTTTTCCTCGACGGTCATTGAGGTGAAGATGTTCGACGTCTGCGGTACAAACGCCATGCCCTTTGCCACCCGCGCTTGTGGCGAAAGTGCGGTAATATCCTCGCCCTCCAACAACACCCGCCCGCCGCGCAGCTTCAACATGCCAAAGACCGCCTTCATCGCGGTGGATTTGCCAGCCCCATTAGGACCAACAATCACGGCAATCTCGCCCTTGTTCACGGCAATGGTGCAGGCGTGCAGAATATCGACCGGGCCATAGCCCCCCGTCATCGCCTCGCCAATCAAAAAGGGGTCAGCCATGGGCGGCTCCCTCCTTCACCTTGTTCTTCAACCCGGTGCCCAGATACGCCTCGATCACCCGTTCGTCGTTCTTCACTTCGTCGACGGTGCCTTGCGCCAAAACCTTGCCCTCGGCCATGCAGATCACCGGGTTGCACAAGCGCCCGATGAAATCCATATCATGTTCAATCACACAAAACGTATAGCCGCGTTCCTTGTTCAACCGAATGATCGCGTCGCCAATGGTGTTCAGCAGTGTGCGGTTCACCCCCGCGCCGACCTCATCCAGAAACACCACCTTGGCGTCCACCATCATGGTGCGCCCAAGTTCCAGCAGCTTTTTTTGACCGCCCGAGATGTTGCCGGCCCGCTGATTGGCCAGATGGCTGATGGTCAGAAACTCCAAAACCTCATCGGCCTTTTCGCGGATGCGGCGCTCTTCGGCGGCAACCGCTTTGCGCCGAAAGAACGCATTCATCAGGCTTTCGCCCGATTGGTTTTCGGGAACCATCATCAGGTTTTCCCGCACCGTCATCGATGAAAATTCATGCGCGATCTGAAACGTGCGCAGTAGGCCTTTGGCGAACAACTGATGCGGCGGCAGCCCGGTGATATCTTCGCCGTCCATCGTCACGCGACCAGATGTCGGCGGCAGGCGACCCGCGACCACATTGAACAGCGTGGTTTTCCCCGCGCCGTTCGGCCCGATCAACCCCGTGATGGACCCGGTTTCAATCTGCAACGTCGCCCCATCAACGGCCCGAAAGCCACCGAAGTGCTTATGCAGGTTTTCGACACCAATCATATGTATTTCCCCTGCAAGACCCGCCTCATTTCACCGCCCTAAAACGGGCCGCCCGTGCAGGTTCTACTGTGGCAACGGCCCGGGCAGTTCGCCCGGGCCGTTGCAATTTCATCAGACCATACCGATCAACGGAAGGTAACGGTTTCGTACTTGCCGCCCTTGACTTCGAATTGGCGGTAACGCCCGGCGCTTTCGCCCGGTCCAATCAGCTCGACACCCGATGCGCCGTCATAGTCGATGTCGGTGCCTGCCGCGATCAGATCAAGCGCCTTGCCCAACTCGCCGGGCAGGATTTTTTCGCCCGGCGCATTAGCAATGTCCATGATCTTTTCTTTGTAGACCTTCGGATCAGACGACCCGGCGGCCTGCATCGCAAGCATCATCAACGCAGCTGCGTCATAGGATTCCATCGTGTAGGGCGAGGTTGAGTCAAACGGGGTTGCCGCCGCTTTGCCCATCTCCACCATGATCGCCGCCCCGGCCGAGTCCGACTGTGCAACTTGGCCATAAGACCCATCAAGCGGCGCGCCGATAGCCAATGGCAGGTTGTCGCCAACCATGCCGCCTGGCAAGCCGAACGTCGTGAAGGCACCCGTATCAAGCGAATTCTGGATGATGCCCTTGCCGCCCTGATCAAGATAGCCCGCAACAACCAGCAGATCGCCGCCAGCAGCAGCCAAAGCCGCCACTTCTGCAGCATAGTCTGCCTTGCCGTCTTCGTGGCTTGCGTTGATCGTGACCACGCCACCCTTGGCAGTGAACGACGTTGCAATCGCGTCGGCCAGACCCTTGCCGTAGTCATTGTTGGTATAGGTCAGCGCAATCGACTTGATGCCTTTTTCGACCAGAATGTCGGCCATGACTTCGCCTTCGCGCGCATCCGAAGGTGCAGTGCGGAAGAACAGGCCATCATCTTCTGCCGCAGTCAGCGCGGGCGAGGTTGCCGATGGCGAAACCATAACGATGCCGTTCGGGCGCGCCACGTTTTGCAGAATTGCGCCGGTCACACCGGAACAGTCGCCGCCCACAATGCCTTTAACGCCGTCGGCTGTGACAACGCGTTCGGCTGCAGCCGTGCCAGCAGCAGAATCGCCGCAAGTGGAATCGCCGCGAACGCCAGTGACGGTTGAACCGCCCAGCAGTTTGCCCGATGCGGTAACTTCCGCCATCGCCATTTCGGCAGCAGCAGCCATTGATCCGGTCAACGATTCAATCGGGCCGGTAAAGCCGATCACAATCCCCAGTTTGATGTCTTCCGCATGTGCGGCACCCGCTATCAGCGCGGTGACAGCCGAAGCCATAAGTAGTTTTTTCATTGGTCTCTCCCATGTTGGATCGAAATCCTGTGCGCGAACCTAAAGCGGGTGGATACAAAAGAAAAGCGTCATAAATCGCCTCGCCAGCAATCGCAAACCGCTCAGTCCCGGCCTTAAAGTAAATGACGCGGGGTCAACTTTGCGCGACCCAGATCAAAGGCGTCGCGCAACCTCAACCGGGAATGCTATGCTGTTCACGACTTATACAATCGGTGGAGGAAAGATGTCTTTCTTTTCGTACAAGTGCAGGGCTTTCGGTGTCATTGTTTCGATATTAGCGACAGCTTTTCCAAACCTTAGCCGTGCTGACAGCACGACGAAAACGTCGATTGGAAACGTAGAAATAACCACCATGGCCGGGGGGCTGGATGAGCCATGGGGTCTGGCGTTTCTTCCCGACGGTCGATTTCTTGTAACCGAACGCGCTGGCCGACTACAAATGTTTCCATCAGGGGGTGGAAAGGGCCAACAAATAACGGGTCTGCCAAAGGTCTATTCAAGAGGGCAGGGCGGCCTGCTCGACGTGATGATCCCGCGCGACTTCGCCCAAAGCCGCGAAGTTTTCCTTAGCTTCTCAGAACCGCAAAAAGGTGGCGCAGGCACGGCCATGGGGCGCGGCACGCTGACTGACGATGGCCAACTTGCTAATTTCACCACGCTTTTTTCCGCCCCGGTCGGCGGCAAAGGCGGGCGTCACTTCGGCTCGCGGATCGTCGAGGCACCGGATGGCACGATCTTTCTGACGGCAGGCGAACGCGGCACGCCCGATCTGGCGCAAGACCCGACCCGCGCCGAAGGCAAAGTGCTGAATTTCTTTCGCGATGGTCTGCCAATCGGGCCTGATGACACCTCGTCACTTCCCGGCCTGCATTCACTGGGCCACCGCAACCCTCAAGGTGCTGCGCTCGATGCCAACGGCCAGCTATGGGTGGTCGAACACGGCGCGCAAGGCGGCGACGAACTGAACCGTGTTGAAGAGGGCAAGAATTACGGATGGCCTATTATCGCCTACGGCAAAGATTATGACGACAGCAAACTTGGCATCGGCACCTCGGCACCCGGGCTAGAACAACCTGTTCACTACTGGGATCCGTCCATCGCGCCCTCTGGCCTGATGTTTTACAGCGGAGACATGTTTCCCGAATGGCAAGGTGATGTCTTCACCGGCAGCTTGAAATTCAACTACATCGCCCGCCTTGATCCCGACAACGGCTATGCCGAAGAGGCGATCACTGCCCGCGAAACCAGCCGCGTCCGCGATGTACGCCAAGCGCCCGACGGATCAATCTGGTTTCTGTCAGTGGTCGATGGCGCGGTTTACCGAATGGCCAGATCGCCAGACTAAATCGACAACCGCACACCCAGCCCAACCCCGCCTTGCGTCCCCCGCTCGCGGTAAGGTGTGGTGTTGTAATGTGCCCGGTAGCACTTTGAAAAATGCGATGGGCTGGCAAAACCGCAGGCCAGCGCCACGTTGATCACACTCATATCCGTCTGCATCAGCAGATTGCGCGCTTTCAGCAAGCGCAATTCCATGTAGTACCGCTTCGGGCTACGGTTCAAATAGCGCCGGAACAACCGCTCCAGTTGCCGCGTCGACATGCCCACTTCTTCGGCCAGATCGGCAGGGCTCATCGGTTCTTCGATGTTGCCCTCCATCATCTGGATAACTTGGCTCAATTTCGGATGCCGCACCCCAATGCGCGTCGGAATAGACAACCGCTGCGTATCCTGATCCGTGCGGATGGTCGAATAAATCAGCAGATCGGCTACGTTATTGGCTGTATCCTCGCCCAGATCGTTGGCGATGATCTTCAGCATCAGGTCAATCGACGATGTGCCACCTGCCGTCGTCATCCGGTTGCCATCAACCACGAATACCGATTTCGTCAGCCGCACATCCTCAAACTCTTCCAGAAACCCGTCCTGGTTTTCCCAGTGGATCGTCGCCTTCTTGCCATCCAGCAACCCGGCCTTGGCCAGCGCGTAGGCCCCCGTACACATGCCGCCAATCGTCACCCCACGGCGCGATTCCCGGCGCAACCACCCCACCACTGCCCGCGTGGTTGATCGTTGAATATCAACCCCGCCGCAGACCATCAGCATGTCTTCGCGGTCCACCTCATCCAGACCCATATCCAGCCGAAATGACGCGCCGTTCGAGCAAATGGCTTCCTTGCCGCCTTCACCTGCCAGCGACCAGCGATATACAGGATATCCCATCACCAGATTGGCCAGCCGCAGCGGTTCAATCGCGCAGGCGAACGACAGCATGGTAAACTGGTCCAGCAGCAGAAAAACGAACCGCCGCGGCGTGTCAGTTTTACTGATATGCGTGGCCTTGCGCTGCGTCGTAAGCATCTTGCGACCTTTTATGTCGTATAAGGCGCACCGAAACAGGAATTTTGCCGGTCTGCAAGGGTATTCGCATAGGTCTTCGCGCCTTTCGCCCTTTGCAAGCCCGTCCGCGTTCCGTATACCGCGCGCAACATCGACAATTGCGGAGAAGACCCATGACCAAGGGCTGGAGCAAATCAGACTGGCGCGCCAAACCACGCGTTCAGATGCCAGATTACCCAGATGCAGCGGCACTAAATGCTGCCGAGGCGCAGCTTGCAAAGTATCCGCCGCTGGTTTTCGCCGGTGAGGCGCGCAAGCTGAAAAAGCAACTGGCACTGGCTGGTGAAGGCAAGGCATTCTTGCTGCAAGGCGGCGACTGCGCCGAAAGCTTCGCCGAATTCTCGGCCGATAACATCCGCGACACCTTCCGCGTCATGCTGCAAATGGCAGTCGTCCTGACCTATGGCGCGAAAGTGCCGGTCATAAAGGTTGGCCGCATGGCAGGCCAGTTCGCCAAACCCCGCTCCGCCCCAACCGAAGTAATCGACGGTGTCGAACTGCCATCCTACCGCGGCGACATCATCCACCGCTTCGAGGCCACAATCGAGGCGCGCAAACCCGATCCCCAGCGCATGCTAGAGGCTTACACCCAAGCCGCCGCATCGCTCAACCTGCTGCGTGCATTTTCAACCGGCGGTTTCGCCGACATCCATCGCGTCCATTCCTGGACGCTGGGTTTCGCCGAACACGACAAGGCCGAACGTTACCGCGAACTGTCGAACCGCATCTCAGATGCGCTCGATTTCATGACTGCCGCTGGTGTGAACGCCGATACCGCCCATTCGCTTAGCACCGTCGATTTCTACACCAGCCACGAATCGCTGCTGCTGGAATATGAAGAGGCGCTGTGCCGGGTAGATAGCCTGACTGGCCAAAACGTCGCCGGTTCCGGTCACATGATCTGGATCGGCGATCGCACCCGCCAACCCGATGGCGCGCATGTCGAATTCGCGCGCGGCGTGTTAAATCCGATTGGCCTGAAATGCGGTCCCACCACCACGGCGGAAGACCTCAAGGTGCTGATGGCCAAGCTAAACCCACAAAACGAAGCGGGTCGTCTGACCCTGATCGCCCGCTTTGGTGCAGGCAAAGTCGGTGAAAACCTGCCGCGCCTGATCAAAGCCGTGCGCGAAGAAGGCGCCAACGTCGTCTGGTCCTGTGACCCGATGCATGGCAACACCATTAAGTCCTCAACCGGATACAAAACACGCCAGTTTGATAGCGTTCTGCGCGAAGTGCGCGAGTTCTTCGCCATCCACAAATCGGAAAGTACCGTCCCGGGTGGCGTCCACTTTGAAATGACTGGCAAGGATGTCACCGAATGCACCGGCGGCCTACGCGCCGTAACGGACGAAGATCTGTCAGACCGTTATCATACCGCATGCGACCCGCGCCTGAACGCCTCGCAGTCGCTGGAATTGGCATTTCTAGTGGCGGAAGAGCTGTCATCCCTGCGTGATGCCTCTCGCCGCATCGCGCTGTAAGGCCCCACAGGTTACAAGAAAGGCGGCTCCAACGAGCCGCCTTTTTCGTTTCAACTGTCCTGCCCAACCAGACGCAAGTGCAGTGGCCTGCTTAGCGAAAGCGCACCCTCAAACCGAGGTGATTTAGACTCTGCCAGTACTGCCACCAGCTTTGGCATCGGCCGCGCCTCAAAAGACCTGGCGGCCGCCGTTGGCAATGCCGAACCCATTCGCGGTGCAACCTCGTGCCGCACCGCAACCACAACCTCCACGGCACGCGCAATCACAAACCTGCGCGGCGCGCGGCCAATCTGGCCTTCACAAGCAAGACACCCAAGAATCAAATCCGCCTCGCCCGCATTGCCCTGCAACGGCAGCAACAAAAGCCGCGCTTGCAATGCCGGGCGTCCAATGCCGCGATCCGCCTCCAGATCTAATTCCACGATCGTCCGGTTCGCCACAACCTTTTCCAACAGCTCCGCCAGACGCGCACGTGCGCCCGGATCAAACATCGTCGAGATTGGCATGCCCCGCACTTCCATGCCCATCAGATCGTTGATGTCCATCCCCGCAAGCCGAAACCGCGCCAGCCCCGGTGCCACACGTTCCGCCATGAACACCTGATGCAGCGCCCCCGCCATACCGCGCGGGTTGATCTGTTCACGACGCGGCAGGTCTTGATCATCCCGCAGCGCTTCCCAATAGGCCCGAACTTCGCGAACGGCGGCAAACCGCAAGCCATCGCCATCCGGTGCCTTGCCCCCGCGCGCCGTGCCCGTCGGCCCTCGTGTATACGAATATACCATCTACAATACCCTCTTTACGATGACCCCCCGGGCGCAAACCGCTGCGTCCCGAGTTGTCGTTACCATCACCAGCTGCTATCTCACGTTCAGACCCAACAATTGCCGCGCACAAATACATGCGTTCAACCAATGGGTTACTAAGACAGCAGACACACTACACACCAGCAAAGATACACCAACGCCGCAGATTCGGGCGGCCAATCTGAATAAATGGTAAACGGCAGCGTCGGTGTCGGGGGAATGGGGCGATGACAGTATCGATGACGGGCTTTGCGTCGCGCAAAGGGCAGGGGCTTGGCTACGTCTGGGCGTGGGATATCCGGTCGGTCAACGGCAAGGGCTTGGATCTGCGCCTTCGCGTGCCCGACTGGATCGACGGGCTAGAGTTGGCCTTGCGCGCCGAACTGGGCCGCGCGCTTCAACGCGGCAACGTCTCGCTGACGCTGAAGGTCAGCAAAGACAGCGCCGAAGCCACCGATGGCCTGCGCGTCAACCACGCCGTCCTGGCGCAAATGCTTGTCGCGATTGCCGAAGTTGAACAATCCGCCCTCAACGCCGGTGTCACCTTAAACCAAGCCAGCCATGCTGACGTTCTGCTGATGCGTGGTGTGCTTGACCAGTCCGCGCTCCAAGATGACACCACCGCCCTGCGCGCCGCTTTGCTGGCCGACCTGCCCGCCCTCCTGATCGATTTTCAAGCCATGCGCGCCGCTGAAGGGGCCGCCTTGGCCCAAGTGATTCAAGTGCAACTAACCCTGATCGCGTCCCTAACCGCCGATGCCGCGACCGAGGCTGCAACGCGCAACGCCACTGCCAGCGCCACCCTGCGCGAAGCGCTGGCCCGTGTTCTGGCCAATGCCGAAAGTGTCGACGAAACTCGCCTCGCCCAAGAACTCGCCCTCATCGCCGTCAAAACCGATGTCACCGAAGAACTGGATCGGCTGTCCGCCCACGTCGCCGCAGGCCAAGCGCTGATGCGCGACCCCAGTCAAGTTGGCCGCAAGTTCGACTTCCTGATGCAGGAATTCATGCGCGAAGCGAATACCCTGTGCTCCAAGGCGCAATCATTGGCCCTGACCCGCATCGGGCTTGACCTGAAGACAGTGATAGATCAGATGCGCGAACAGGTTCAAAACGTGGAATAGACCCGTGGCAAGACGCGGCCTTCTTCTTATCCTCTCGTCACCGTCCGGCGCTGGCAAAACCACGCTCGCCAAACTGCTGATGGAGTGGGATCCCACAATCCGCTTTTCGGTATCCGCCACCACG
This sequence comes from uncultured Alphaproteobacteria bacterium, assembly GCA_963708425.1. Lineage (GTDB taxonomy): Bacteria > Pseudomonadota > Alphaproteobacteria > Rhodobacterales > Rhodobacteraceae > JACMNW01. The sequence goes on along the minus strand of OY970206.1, from coordinate 201,545 downwards.
CGCCCGCCACGCCCCGGCGAAGTTCAGGGCCGCGAGTATGATTTTCGCGCCCGCGCCGATTTCGAGGCCATGGTGGCCGCAGGTGAAATGCTGGAACATGCCGAGGTGTTCGGCAATCTCTACGGATCGCCCAAAGCCCCGGTCGAAGCGGCGTTGCGCGACGGTCGCGACACGCTCTTCGATATAGATTGGCAGGGCGGCCAGCAAATTCGCAACTCTGCCCTGGGCCGGGATACGGTTTCGGTGTTCGTGCTGCCCCCCTCCATTGCCGAGCTGGAACAGCGCTTGCGCAATCGCGGTCAAGACAACGCCGATGTCATCGCCGACCGCATGGCCAAAAGCCGCGCTGAAATTAGCCATTGGGCCGAGTATGATTATGTTCTGGTCAACCGCGATCTTGACGCCACCTTCGCCGATCTCGTCACCATCCTGCAAGCCGAACGCCTCCGCCGCGACCGCCAGCCCGCACTGACCGATTTTGTTCGTTCCCTTAATGCCGAGTTTGAATCGCGATGATCTACACTCTCGATGGGATCACCCCCGACATCCATCCAGACACCTGGGTTGCCCCCGACGCCAACCTGATCGGCAAGGTCACGCTGTCATTGGGTGCCTCGGTCTGGTTTGGCGCGACCCTACGCGGTGATAACGAACGCATCACTGTCGGCGCTGGCTCCAATGTCCAAGAAAACTGCGTGCTGCACACCGATATGGGCTACCCGCTGACTATCGGCGAAAATTGCACCATCGGCCACAAAGCCATGCTGCACGGTTGCACCATTGGGGACGGCACGCTGATTGGCATGGGGGCCACCGTTCTAAATGGGGTCAAGATCGGCGCAGGTTGCCTGATCGGGGCAGGGGCCCTGATCACCGAAGGCAAAGATATCCCCGACGGCAGCCTCGTCATGGGCGCACCAGGCCGTGTCATTCGCACACTGGACGCCGATGCCCGCGCGCGATTGCTGCAATCGGCCGCTGGCTATCAGGCCAACATGCGCCGCTTTAGGGCCGGCCTGCACATCGGCAGCTAGCCCGGCCCACCGTCATCTGCCGCGCTTAATGCGGGCGGATCATATGGTGGACGCTCGGTTGCGCGAAAACGGGTCCGATCTCGTCCAGTTCGATGATCTCAACCGTTATGCCCGACACCATAGACCGCAGCTCCCGTTCCACCATGCGCCGGTTAGGCAACTTGGGGGCCAGAACCCAGACCGCACCTTTATAGCCGCAAACACCAAGTTGCTCGACCACATCAGCTGCGTCAAACCCACGCGTCAACAATGGTACGACAACCTTGCTTGGTGCCACGCTAGAGACCAGCTTTTGCTCCAACGCTGCGAATTGAATCGGAACCGCAGTGACATGCAAAGGCAGTTCGTTAACGAATCCAACAGTCTTCGGCACCTCAATAACAAGGTAAACCTCAGACACTAGGGTCGCTGAAGCGCGATTCGCTGTTGCGTATGTTCTAAATGAGCCGTCTTGTGCCATATTTCCCCATCTTTTCTCAGCGCCCTCTCCCCTTAACAGTCAGGTCTTAAACTTCAATTAAGGCATGGAAATGGCAGGGCTGTCTCTGATTAAACGCCTATAAGTTGTGCGGTAATTTTGCATACCACTTAAGGTATCGTTCGTGCCAACTGGACTCGCCAGACCGACACTGCGGCGCTACATCGACCGATAGGTTATCAAAGGGATTGTTATGGAAAGCCAACTTGTTATGTCCGTTCTCGAAGGCATGCCATGGCCCGCGTTGCTGATTGACAAAAGTGACCGCATCGTTGCGGCCAATGAACTGGCGACAAACCTTTTCGGATCCGGCATCCAAGGTCGCCATTACATACTGACGTTGCGGCAACCGGGGTTGCTTGACGCGATCGAAGGCACTTTGCGCCACCGCCAACCGGGGCAGGCGCGCCATGTCATTACTGGTCCGTCACGCGAGATTACCTACCGGGTGCAAATCTCCCCGGTATTCGGCGAAAACCAACAAGGCGCACTTTGCGTGTTCGAAGACATAACAGACGTCGAACAGATGGGCCAGATACGCAGGGATTTTGTGGCGAATGTCAGCCATGAATTGCGCACGCCGCTCACGGCATTGCTCGGTTTTATCGAGACTTTACGGGGGGCCGCAAGGGAAGATCCCGCCGCGCGTGAACGCTTTTTGGGTATCATGGAACGTGAGGCAGGTCGCATGAATCGCCTCGTGCGCGACCTATTGCACTTAAGCCGGGTTGAGGCTGATGAACGCGTGCGCCCAACCGAACAGGTCGATGTGGTAGCGCTCGTCAACATGGTTGTTACAACCCTGAAACCTGAGGCCGATCGGGCCGGCGTAACTTTGCGCATCATGGGTTTGCCCGGCCCGATCAAACTGCCGGCAGACCCTGATCAGCTGACCCAAGTTTTCCACAACCTGATCGAAAACGCGATCAAGTACGGCGCTGCGGGTAAGCTGGTCACCATCACCATCACCCGCGACCCCCGCGATCCAAGCCTGCGCGCAGCGGCAGTGAAGGTCGAGGTAACCGATCAGGGCGAAGGCATAGATGCCGTCCATCTAACCCGCCTGACAGAGCGATTCTACCGCGTTGACAGCCACCGAAGCCGCGAAAAAGGCGGTACCGGCTTGGGTCTGGCCATCGTGAAACACATTGTCAACCGCCACCGCGGCCGTTTCCGCATCGAAAGCGAGCTGGGAAAAGGCAGCGTTTTCACCGTGATACTGCCAGAAACCTGACGCCGCGCCGCTGGAACAGTGTTTGTCATAAACTCGTTACATAACTGTCGCAAAACAGTGAAAGCCAATGCCTAGACGAACGCAAGGAACGCATCGTCGCGTCCATGTTTTTTCAGGAGCTGCCTATGTCCTATGTGAAGCTTTCCATATCGGCGCTTGCCTTGACGGCCATGTCTGTCGGCGTTGCCGCCGCCCGTGATCAGGTTCAGGTAACCGGGTCGTCAACCGTGCTTCCTTACGCCACCATCGTGGCTGAGGCGTTCGGCGAAAACTTCGATTTCCCAACCCCCGTTATCGAAGGCGGTGGTTCGGGCGCAGGGCGCAAAAAGATGTGTGAAGGCGTCGGTGAAAATACTGTCGATATCGCCAACTCGTCATCGCGCATTTCCCAATCCGACCTTGATCTGTGCGCCGCCAATGGCGTGGGCGAGCTTATGGAAGTTCGCATCGGCTATGATGGCATCGTGTTTGCATCTGCCATCGATGGTCCGGAATTTTCTTTCACCCCAGCGGATATCTATAGTGCCCTGGCTGCGCAGGTTGTCAAAGACGGCGCCCTTGCACCAAACGCCAGCGCCACTTGGGCCGACGTGAACCCCGCATTCCCTGCCCAGGACATCATCGCCTTCGTCCCCGGCACCAAGCACGGCACCCGCGAAGTGTTTGACACCAAAGTGATCATTGAAGGCTGCAAGGCCGTCGGCGCACATGATCTCTTCCTGGCTGTTGCCGAAGGTGCTGACGACAAGGAAAAGAAAGCCAACGCCGACAAGGCTTGTATGGAACTGCGTACGGACGGCAAGTCTGTCGACATTGACGGCGACTACACAGAAACGTTGGCCCGCATCGACGCCGACAAGAACGCCATCGGCGTGTTCGGCCTGTCCTTCTACCAGAACAACACCGACAAGCTGCGCGTCGCCACTATGGACGGCGTGGTGCCATCTGTCGAAACCATCTCCAGCGGTGACTACCCTGTCTCGCGTCCGCTCTACTTCTACGTCAAGAAAGCCCACATCGGCGTGATCCCTGGCCTGAAGGAATACGTAGAATTCTTCATGTCCGATGACATTGCTGGCCCAGACGGCCCGCTTGCCGCCTACGGCCTTGTGTCCGATCCAGAATTGGCCACAACCCAAGCTGCCATCGCTGAAGAAACGCCAATGGGCCCGCTGGAATAAGCGAACCTGCAGGGCGGTGCTGATCAGCGCCGCCCCAACCTCTGACGCCATTGATTAAGGACGGGATAACGGATGTCGGTTCTTCTGCTGCTTGCGGTGCTAGTTGTTCTATCCGGTGCCGCCTTCGTCATCTGTAAAGGCCGCGCACTGGCCTCGGTTCAGGGCAACCAGCGTAACCTGCATTCCCTCCCCAACTACTATGGCTGGCACGGCGCGATCATGGTCGCATTGCCCGCGTTTTTGATTTTGCTGGCATGGCTGATCATCCAGCCCATGGTGGTTGAACAGCGCATCTCGGCCTATTTCCCGCCCGACAAAGTCGCCGATGGCAGCACGCTGGATCTGCTGATGTCCGACGTCCGCCGGGTGGCAGGTGGCCTTGATATAGCCGTAGAAACTGGTGCCATGACTGGCCAACAGGCGATTGACCTAAGCACAGGCTCGTCCGACGTCCGCGCCAAACTGGCATCAGTCGGCGTGGCACTGGGTGACGATGTCTCGCCCGAAGTGCTTGTCGCCGCCCAAGCCTACCGCGGCCTGACCGCGTCCGGTGCCACCCTGCGCGCGTTGATGACAATCGCCGTCGCCCTTGCCGGATTTGCCTTCGCAGTAAAGGTAACTCAAAAAGATTTCCGCGCCCGCAACCGCGTTGAACTGGTGGTGCAAGGCCTGCTCATCGTCGCCTCTTCGATCGCCATCCTGACGACTGTTGGCATCGTCTATTCCATGCTGTCGGAAACCATCGACTTCTTTACCAAATATCCGATCCAGGATTTCTTCTTCAGCCTCACCTGGTCGCCCAACTTTCGTGGCGGCTCCGACCTTGGCATCGTCCCGCTGATCTGGGGAACCATGTACATCAGCCTGATCGCCATGATCGTCGCGGTGCCCATCGGTCTGTTCGCCGCAATCTACCTGTCCGAATATGCCAGCCAACGCGCGCGTGGCTGGATCAAGCCGCTGATCGAGCTGATCGCTGGCATCCCCACTGTCGTCTTCGGCCTGTTCGCCCTCGTCACCGTCGGACCGTTCTTGCGCGACTACCTCGCACAGCCTTTGGGCCTTGGTGACAGCGGCTCGTCAGTGATGACGGCGGGGTTGGTCATCGGCATCCTCAACATCCCCTTTATCTCGTCGCTGTCGGATGACATCATCAATGCGGTGCCCCAATCGCTGCGCGACGGGTCATATGCACTTGGTGCCACCCCATCCGAAACCGTGCGCCAAGTCGTCCTGCCAGCCGCCCTACCGGGCATCATGGGTGCCGTCCTGATGGCCGCCAGCCGCGCGATTGGCGAGACGATGATCGTGACAATGGGGGCAGGGGCCGCCGCCAAACTAAGCCTCAACCCGTTTGAGGCGATGACAACGATGACCGTCAAAATCGTCAGCCAACTGACTGGCGACACCGATTTCGCATCGCCTGAAACGCTGGTCGCCTTCGCGCTTGGCATGACCCTGTTCGTCATCACCCTGGTGCTGAACGTCGTCGCCCTGATGATCGTGCGCAAATACCGGGAGCAGTACGAATGACCATGCAATCCGCCGCCGCAGCGCCCGCCGCACAAACCTCGATCTTCGTGCAAGACGCCCGCATGGCCCGCCGCAACGCCGCCGAAAAACGGTTTCGCGCCTATGGGCTAAGTGCCATTGTCTTTAGCCTCGGCATGCTTGCCTTCATCCTGTGGACCATCTTCGCCGATGGCGTCTCGTCGTTCAGCCAGACCAGCGTCGTATTCCCGCTGGAATTGACCGAAAAGACCCTCGACCCAAAGGGTGCCCGTGACCCCGCCCAGTTGGCCAAGGTAACCACTGTCGGCTACGGCAAGCTGATCTCCAAGGGCTTCGCCGCCATGCTCGCCGACCAAGGCATTGCTATCGACGGTCTTTCAGACAAGGATGTCACCGCCTTCATCTCCAAGGAAGCGGCAGCAAACCTGCGCGACCGCGTGTTGGCCAATCCAGACCTCATCGGTACCACAGTCGATATTTCGGCCTTCGCCTCTGGCCGAATTGATGGCTATATCAAAGGTCGCGTTACCCGCGACACTGTGCAGAATGATGCGAATGTCTCGCCCGAACAGTTGCAGCTTGCCGATGTCCTGCGCGAAAAAGGCGTCCTGACTCAAGCCTTCAACTGGGGCTTCATCACCGGCACCGACGCCTCCGATCAACGCCCCGAGGCGGCTGGCTTGGGCGTCGCCATCCTTGGCTCTGCCTACATGATGATCATTGTTCTGGTTCTGGCTCTGCCGATCGGCGTTGCCGCCTCGATCTATCTGGAAGAATTCGCCCCCAAAAACCGCTGGACTGATCTGATCGAGGTGAACATATCCAACCTCGCCGCCGTGCCCTCCATCGTCTTCGGCATCCTCGGCCTCGCGATTTTCATCAACTTCGCGGGTTTCCCACAATCATCCAGCTTGGTCGGCGCACTGGTGCTTACCTTGATGACCCTGCCAACCATCATCATCGCCACCCGCGCCAGCCTTAAGGCCGTGCCACCCTCGATTCGTGACGCGGCTTTGGGGGTAGGGGCGTCGCAGATGCAAACCGTCTTTCACCACGTCTTGCCGCTTGCCTTGCCCGGTGTGCTGACCGGGGCCATCATCGGGCTTGCCCGCGCCTTGGGGGAAACCGCCCCACTGCTGCTGATCGGCATGGTCGCCTTCGTCAAGGAATATCCCGGTGCCCCACCCGAAGGCTTTCTTGACCCTGCTTCCGCCATTCCTGTGCAGATCTATCAGTGGACACAGCGGTCCGACCCGGCCTTCGTCGAACGCGCCTCGGGGGCCATCATCGTGCTGCTGATCTTCCTGCTGATCATGAATGCCACCGCGATCCTGCTGCGCCGCCGTTTTGAACGCCGCTGGTAAACTGACTCGAAAAGGTGCTGAAATGAACGATATGAGAATTGCGGAGAGGGTCGTGGATACTCAAACCAACAAAATCACCGCCCGCGGCGTGCAAGTATACTACGGCACCTCGCAGGCCATCAAAGATGTCGATGTCGATATCCTTGATAAAACTGTAACCGCCTTCATCGGCCCCTCAGGCTGCGGTAAATCCACCTTCCTGCGCTGCCTGAACCGGATGAATGACACCATCCCGACATGCAAAATCACCGGCACGATCATGATGGACGGCGAAGATATCTACGACCCCCGCGTCGATCCCGTGCAGCTGCGCGCCCGCGTCGGCATGGTGTTTCAAAAGCCGAACCCGTTCCCGAAATCCATCTATGACAATGTATCCTACGGCCCCAAAATCCATGGGCTGACTCGCAATAAGGCCGAACTTGACGAAATCGTCGAAGCAGCCCTGCGCAAAGCCGCTCTCTGGAACGAGGTCAAAGATCGTCTCACAACGCCCGGCACGGGCCTTTCCGGCGGCCAGCAACAGCGCCTCTGCATCGCTCGTGCCATCGCGACCTCACCCGAGGTGCTGCTGATGGATGAACCCTGTTCGGCCCTCGACCCCATCGCAACAGCGCAAATCGAAGAACTGATCGACGAACTGCGCAGTCAGTTTTCCTTGGTCATCGTCACCCATTCGATGCAACAAGCCGCCCGGGTCAGCCAAAGAACTGCGTTTTTTCACCTCGGCAACCTTGTTGAATACGGCGAGACGGGCCAGATATTCACCAACCCAAAAGACCCGCGCACCGAAAGCTACATCACTGGCCGGATCGGCTGAAAGAGGCATCATGATATCCGAACGCCACATCGCCACCGCCTTCGACCGCGACCTGGAGGCCATTCAAGCCCTGATCATGAAGATGGGCGGCCTCGTCGAAGCTGCCATTATGGATGCTGCCCTGGCGCTGGAAACCCGCGACCAAGAACTGGCCGAACGCGTCCGCAAAGGCGATGCTGCCATTGACGCACTCGAAGAGCAGATCAATACCGAATGCGCCCGCCTGATTGCCCTGCGCGCACCCACCGCCGGCGATCTGCGTACCGCTCTGACTGTGATGAAGATCGCCGCATCGCTGGAACGCTGCGGCGATTACGCCAAGAACCTTGCCAAACGCTCGACCCTGCTGGCGCAAATGACGGCCATCGAGGGCGCCCCGGGTGCCATCAAACGCATGGCAAAAGCCGTTGAACTGCTACTGCGCGATGCCCTTGATGCTTATATCCACCGCGACGTCGATCTTGCCGCCGATGTGCGCAGCCGCGACCGCGAGGTTGACCAGATGTACAACGCCCTGTTCCGCCAATTCCTGACCTACATGATGGAAGACCCGCGCAACATCACCGCCTGCATGCATCTGCATTTCATCGCTAAGAACATCGAACGCGTCGGCGATCATGCAACCGGCGTTGCCGAGCAGGTGATTTATCTCGTATCGGGCCAGATGCCCGAGGATGACCGCCAAAAGGGCGATCTCACCTCAACCGGTCATCTGACCTCTGGCAACTAGGGGGCCGATCCATGGCGGGCACTGCACAACCATCCATCCTTGTGGTGGAAGACGAGCCAGCACAGCGCGAGGTTCTATCTTACAACTTTGAAGCCGAAGGCTTCGACGTCACCCTCGCCGAAAATGGCGAAGAGGCGATGTTGCTGGTCAATGAAATATCTCCCGACATCATCGTCCTTGACTGGATGCTGCCCAACGTCTCGGGCATAGAGGTTTGCCGTCGCCTAAAATCCAAAGTCGAAACACGCGCCATTCCCATCATCATGCTGTCCGCCCGTTCTGAAGAAGTTGACCGGGTGCGGGGCCTGGAAACCGGGGCCGATGACTACGTGATCAAACCCTATTCCCTCGTCGAGCTTATGGCCCGTGTGCGCACTCAACTGCGCCGCACCCGCCCCGCAACCGTTGGCCAGTTGCTGGAATACAGCGATATCCGCCTCGATCCCGAAAGCCACCGCGTCCACCGCGCCGAAAACGTGCTGAAACTCGGCCCGACCGAATTTCGCTTGCTGACCACCTTCATGGAAAAGCCGGGCAGGGTGTGGAGCAGGGAACAACTGCTAGACCGCGTGTGGGGCCGTGACATCTACGTCGATACCCGCACCGTTGACGTGCACATCGGCCGCCTGCGCAAAGCCCTCTGCGCCCACGGTGGCGACGACCCGCTGCGCACCGTGCGCGGTGCAGGTTATGCGCTCGGCTAGGCGGTGCCCAAACAGCCCCAAACCCCCTAAAGCCGTCCAATCCGCTGCGTTAACAGCGCATAAAACCCATCCGCATCGATGTCACCGATAAACAGCGCATTCGCCGCCCGGTCCGTCACCCCCCACCAATCGGCCACTGTCATGCCCATCGTCAACTCGCTGCTGGTTTCAATTTCCACATTGATATGCCGGCCCGTAAACAGCCCCGGATCAATCAGATAGGCAATCACGCAGGGGTCATGCAGCGGCGCGCCTTCTGACCCGTATTTCTGCATGTCAAACCGCTCGAAGAAATCCGTCCATTCGGCAACCATCCGCCCCGGTTCTGTCCCCAACGCCCGAAACGCCTCAACCCGCGCCCGGTTTGTCAGCGCCTTGTGCGTCACATCCAGCGGCATCACCACCAGACTGACACCAGATTTAAACACAATATCAGCGGCTTCCGGGTCGACGTAAATGTTGAACTCTGCCGCGGGCGTCACGTTGCCCACCTCAAAATATGCACCTCCCATCAGCACAATCTGCCCCACCCGCCCAACAATGTCCGGCGCCTTCTGAAACGCCACAGCAATGTTGGTCAGTGGCCCCAGCGGGCAAAGTGTCACCGATCCCGCCGCCTCGCGCCGCAGTGTCTCGATAATGAAATCCACCGCATGTTGCGGCTGCAACGGCATTACTGGATCGGCCAGCACAGGCCCATCCAGCCCGGTCTTGCCATGCACATATTCCGCCGTTACCAACTTGCGCTTCATCGGCGCGTCGCAACCTGCGTACACCTTCACATCAGTCTTGCCCGCCAACTCGCAGATAATGCGTGCATTTTTCTCGGTCAACGCCAATGGCACATTACCCGCAACGGCGGTAATCCCCAGCACGTCAACATCCTCCGGGCTGGCCAGCGCCAATAAAAGCGCCACCGCATCATCCTGCCCAGGATCGGTGTCGATGATAATCTTGCGCGGCGCCGGCATCTGGTTCTCCCCCATCTTTGCGTCAGGAAAACCCAACACTGCGGCCTTGTCCATGCAAGATAAGCCACTGACCAACAAAAATGGCAGCCGCTGGGCTGCCATTCCTGCATTACAAATCTAAAACAGTTCGTTACCCGTCAAAGTTCACATCTTCCATCAACTTCAGCGCTGCGGGTCGCTGCGCCGCCACTTCCGCCAATGGCAGGGTGTCCGGCGTAAACGCACCCCAACTTGCCACCAGCGCCGATACTGGCACCCCTTGCTTGATCGGAAACTCGTAGTTCGTCTCGGCGTAAATCTTCTGCGCCTCATCCGACACCAGAAACTCCATCAGCTTCAACGCCGCATCCCGGTTTGGTGCAGATTTGGTCATTGCCACACCCGATATATTCATATGCGACCCGCCCGCCTCAAACGTCGGGAACACCACATTCACCGCCTCCGCTGCAGCCTTCTGGTCCGGATCGGCAAGCATTTCGCCCATGTAATAAGTGTTGCCGATGGCAATATCGCACTCACCAGCCGCAATCGCCTTCACCTGATCACGGTCGCCGCCATCGGGCTTGCGCGCAAGATTGGTCTTCAATCCTTCGGCCCAAGCCTTTGCGGCATCCAAGCCATCATGCGCAATCACCGCACCCAGCAGCGCCACGTTGTAATCATGCGTGCCGGACCGCGTGCAAATCCGGCCTTTCCACTTTTCGGTTGCCAAGTCTTCATAGGTCGTCACTTCGCCGGGCTGAACACGCTCTTTCGACGCATAGATGATCCGCGCCCGTGACGTCAGTCCGAACCACTGATCGCCCGCATCGCGAAACTCGGATGGAATAGCCGCTTCCAGCACGTCCGACTGTACGGCTTGGGTAACCCCCGCCTCAACGACCTGCATCAGTCGTGCAATATCCACCGTCAGTACCAGATCGGCCGGGCTCCGGTCGCCCTCGGCTTCCAGCCGCTCAACCATGCCTTTGTCCACAAACGCCACGTTGACGGCAATGCCAGTCTGGGCCGTAAACGCGTCCAGCAGCGGCTGGATCAGTTCCGGTTGACGGTGCGAATACACATTCACCTCCTCCGCCAGCGCCGGAAGGGCTGTCGCGCCAAACAGCAGCGCAAGCAAGGAATATCGGAGTTTCATTTTGTTGACCTCTTTAGTCGGAAATTACCTCGCTGTTAAACAATACCAGATCACGCAGGTCAATAGTCGACAGAAACACTCGGGATAAATTTTTCAATGGCCAGAACCGGAAACCAAAAGCCCTACTTCGCCCGCTCCTCGGCCTTGGCCCGATCCCACAACCCATCCATTTCGGCCAGATCGCTTTGCGCCGGGCTAACCCCACGCTCTGCCAGCCAATCCTCAATACGCGCAAACCGCCGGGTAAACTTGGCATTTGCGGCGCGCAAAGCCGCCTCGGGATCAAGCCCCAGGTGCCGCCCTAAATTCGTCATCACGAACATCAGATCACCAAACTCCTCGGCAATCTCCTCCGTGCTCAAGGTATCCTGCGCCTCCACCAACTCTCGCGATTCCTCGACAATCTTCGCCAAAACCTCATCCGTGCTCGGCCAATCAAACCCCACCCGCGCCGCCCGCTTTTGTAGCTTTAGCGCCCGCGTCAACGCCGGCAGCCCCATCGCCACACCGTCCAAAACCCGCCCCTCGGCCCGCCCGGCCCGTTCCAGAGCCTTGATCGCCTCCCAGTCCACCGTTTGCTGCTCGGCGGTCTTGTCGCGCGATGCATCGCCAAACACATGCGGATGCCGCGCCACCATCTTGTCGGAAATCGCCCGCACCACGCTGTCGAAACTGAAATACCCTGCCTCGGCCGCCATCTGCGCGTGATAGACGGTCTGCAGCAGCAAATCGCCCAATTCGCCCTCCAATTCATCCCACGCCCCACGCGCAATCGCGTCAGCCACCTCATGCGCCTCTTCAATCGTGTAGGGTGCTATCGATGCGAAATCCTGCGCAATATCCCACGGGCACCCCGTCACTGGGTCACGCAACCGGGCCATAATCGCCAACAGCCGCGGCATCCCGCCTTCCGGATCATGGATCAACGCATCGGCATCGGGCAGGTGTGGCATTGCGGCGGTTCCCGGTTTAAGGTCGTCCCCTAGCGTCTAGCGCGTCCCGCAATCAGGAGTCTACCATGCCCGTCCTCAACCGCATCGCCGACTATGCCGACGATATGAAGGGCTGGCGTCGCCACCTGCACGCGCATCCCGAACTGAACTTTGATTGCCACGAAACTGCCGCCTTCATCACCGCCCGCTTGGCTGAATTCGGCGTGGACGAGATTCATCAAGGCATCGCCCAATCCGGCCTCGTCGCCATCATCAACGGCGCTGGCGACGGCCCCACCATCGGCCTGCGTGCCGACATGGACGCGCTGCCAATCCCCGAGGCGACAGGGGCCGAATACGCCTCGCTCAACCCCGGCAAAATGCACGCCTGCGGCCATGATGGCCACGTCACCATGCTGCTCGGGGCCGCGAAATACCTCGCCGAAACCCGCCGCTTCAAAGGCCGCGTCGCGCTGATCTTTCAACCCGCCGAAGAAGACGGCGGCGGCGGTGAAGTGATGGTCAAAGAAGGCATGATGGACCGTTTTAATATCACATCCGTCTACGGTATCCACAACAGGCCGAACGCCGATCTGGGCCATTTCCAGACCAACCCCGGCGCGCTGATGGCCTCGGTCGATACCGCCACCATCACGGTCACCGGCAAAGGCGGCCACGGGGCCACGCCACAAGACTGCGTCGATCCTATCGTCGCCGTCGTCGGCATGGTCACCGCCATCCAGACCATCATCACCCGCAACGTCCACGCGCTGGATGAGGCGGTGATTTCCGTCACTCAAATTCACGCAGGCACCGCCAGCAACATCATCCCTGAATCCGCATGGTTCTGCGCCACCATCCGCTGCTTCGATCCCGACGTCCGCGCCCTGCTAAAACGCCGCGTGCACGAAATCGTCGCCGGTCAAGCCGCTGCCTACGGCGTCACAGCAGAAGTTGACTATGACTGGGGCTATCCCGCCACCATCAACCACCCCGACCAAGCCGAATTTGCCGCCGCAGTTGCCCGTGACATCTCTGGCGACGCCGCCGTCGACGCCCGCTCCCCCAAAGGAATGGGCGCCGAAGATTTCTCCTACATGCTCGAATCCCGCCCCGGTGCCTACCTGTTCCTCGGCACTGGCCCTGGCGCTGGCCTGCACCACCCCGCTTTCGATTTCAACGACGAAGCCGCCCCGATAGGGGCCAGCTTCTTCGCAAAGCTGGTCGAAACGGCGCAACCTCTGACCTAACGCCGCAGCGCCGGGATTACCGCAAAACCGATCTGCCCGGCCAACCCCAACGCCCCCGGTAGCGTTGCCATCGCGTCGACAAAGTCGCGCACCGTCTGCCCAAACAGCAGCCCTGAAAGCATGGCCTCTGCCAGCATCAAAATCCCGAATGCCAAAGCCCCCATGGCAAGTCTCTGCACCAGCGGCATCGGCCAACGTCTCAATATCCGCCCCGCCACCAGCCACGACAGCGCCAGCACAATCGGCACTTCCAGCGCCACTGCGGCCAGCGCCCCGACCTGCGGAGCGACCAACATCACCCGCACCACGCCAAGCCCAAACGCCGCCGCAAACACAATTGCGAAATAAACGATGGCCGCCCGCCAAACCATCATCACTGGCATCCCCAAATAGCTGGCTCCAGCCCAATTTTGCCGTTAGACCAAGCTTTACCACGCGCCAGTTCCAACCGCTACCGTCCCCCCTCAACACGGGCACCCGCAATGAAAACTTTTGCCGCCCTAATCGCCTTGGCAACCACCCCTGCCTGCGCCGACGACCTGCTGTTCTTCCGTTCCCCCACTGGCAACATCAACTGCCTGATCGCCAATGGCGACTACGCCGCCGCCCGCTGCGACTTGATCGAGCTAACGCCCAGCTTCACCACGCCACCCCCCGGTTGCGACCTTGACTGGGGCCGCGCCTTCAGCATCAGCCGCTCAGACCACAAAGGCCAACTCGCCTGCGTCGGCGACACCGTCATCGACCCAAACGCCATCACACTCAGCTACGGCGAAACCCTCTCTCTCGGAAGCCTCAGTTGCACATCCGAAAAAACCGGCATGACCTGCACCAACCCCGCCGGCCACGGCTTCACCATCAGCAAAGCCAAACAGTCGCTGTTCTGACGCAACCCCTTCGCGTTAACTTGACAATCCCGGGGCAGGGCGCTTTCTTGGCCCTCATACGGATCCCACCGCGTCTCCGGCACCAGAACGACGCAAATCTGCAACCCCCGGAGAGCCCTCCCATGGCATTAGAAGATGCAAAGTCGGCCGTTGATACTGCATTCACCCGCAAAGGCCTGCGCGGCTACGCGTTTGAGAACGCCTTCGGTGGCGCCACCAGTTTCCTGCGCCGCACCTACACCAAAGACCTGACCGGCGTTGATCTCGCCATCACTGGCGTTCCGTTCGACCAAGCCGTCACCCACCGCACCGGTACCCGCTTTGGCCCCCGTGCGATCCGCGAGGCATCCGCGCTGCAACCCTACGATCCGCCCTACGGCTGGCCTACCAACCCGCTCGAAGACATGGCCATCGTGGATTACGGCGACCTTGCCTTCGATTACGCCAAAGTCGCCGATTTCCCCGATGCCCTGACCAACCACATCCGTACCATCCTTGCCGCAGGCCCCGGCACCATCACCCTTGGCGGCGATCACTACATCACCTTCCCGATCCTCAAAGCCTATGTCGAGAAATTCGGCCCCCTCGGCGTCATCCATTTCGACGCCCATTCCGACCTCTGGCCTGATGATGACCTTAGCCGCATCGACCACGGAACATTTTTCTACAAGGCTGTCAAAACCGGCCTCATCGACCCCAAACGATCAGTGCAGATCGGCATCCGCACCACCACCGATGATTACCTTGGCGTCACCCATATCGACGCCCGCGAAGTGCACGAAAAAGGCACCGCCGCCGCCGTCGCCAAAGCCAAAGCCATCGTTAGCAACGGCCCCACCTATGTCACCTTCGACATTGACGCACTGGACCCGGCCTATGCGCCGGGCACCGGAACCCCGGTCTGGGGTGGCCTGCATTCCTGGCAAGCCGCCGCCATGCTGCGCGATCTGGCCGGCATCAACATGGTCGGCGGCGATGTGGTCGAGGTGTCACCCCCCTATGACACCACCGGCGCCACCGCCATCGCAGGTGCGCATGTGGCTTATGAACTCATTTGCCTCTACCACTGGACACGCTAACGCGCGTGAAGAAAGTCGTTCGAAACATGTCGCTGATCACCGCCTTTGGCATCATCGCCGCCCTTGGCGTGCTGGTCTACATCCGCTTGGCCCCCTCTGACCCCGACGTCTGGCACGCATCACCAGTGACTGCTGTAGAGGCAGGGCGCGGAAGATGCCTCGACGCTCTTGCCACACAAACGAACGGCGCGCGCGCGACCTGCCTTTCTTCCGATGCTCCTGAAACACTGCTCTCCCGCCTTGATCAGACGGCCCTCGCCAGCCCCCGCACCACTCACCTAGTGGGAACGCCCCAGTCCGGCCGCATCACTTGGATCACCCGCACTGTCCTGATCGGCTATCCCGACTACACCACAGCAGAGGCAACCATCACCGATAAAGGCACCCGCCTTGACATCTACGCCCGCCAACGCTTTGGCGCCGCCGATTGGGGCGTCAACGCGGCCAGACTGGCGGCTTGGCTCAAAGACTTCTAACGTTTTTTCTGTTCACAAATATCCCGGGGTCGCCATTGGTGCGCCATTGGCTCAAGCCCAATGACGACGGGCAGCGCCCCGGGTATGTCAACCCTTGACCAAACTTCAAGACTGCTGTCAAACGCCACCCATGGTCCCCTTAGACAAACTAGCCCAAATCACCCAGCGTTTCGAGTTCCTCGAAGCAAAGCTGTCCGCAGGCGCACCGCCCGCCGAAATCGCCACGCTTTCGCGCGAATATTCCGACCTGAAACTGATCACCCAGGAAATCGCCGCCTACCGCCGCGCTCTGGATGATCTGGCTGAAGCCGAGGCGATGCTGGCCGACCCCGACATGCGCAGCTTGGCGGAAGACGAACTTCCCATCCTCAAAGCCCGCATTCCCGAAATGGAACAGGCCCTGCGCTTGGCTCTGCTGCCGAAAGACGCCGCCGACGCCCGCCCGGCCATTCTCGAAATCCGCCCCGGCACTGGCGGTGATGAAGCCAGCCTTTTCGCTGCCGACCTGTTGCGCATGTACCAACGCTTTGCCGAAAGCAAAGGCTGGACCTTCGAAATCCTCGAACAGCAAGATAATGAGCTTGGCGGCATCAAAGACGTCTCTGTGCACGTCCACGGGGCAGGGGCCTTTGCCCAGCTCAAATACGAATCCGGCGTCCACCGCGTTCAACGCGTCCCCGAAACCGAAAGCCAGGGCCGTGTTCACACGTCCGCCGCCACCGTCGCCGTGCTGCCCGAGGCGGAAGAGGTTGACCTGATCATCCCGGCCTCCGACTTGCGCATCGACACCATGCGCGCCTCGGGTGCTGGCGGCCAGCACGTCAATACCACGGACTCAGCCGTCCGCATTACCCACCTGCCCACCGGCATGATCGTGACCTCCGCCCAGAAATCCCAGCACCGCAACAAAGAAATCGCGATGCAGGTTCTGCGCGCCCGGCTTTACGATCTGGAACGCGCCCGCGTCGATGATGCCCGCGCCGCCGATCGCAAAGCGCAAGTCGGCAGCGGTGACCGCTCCGAACGCATCCGCACCTACAATTTCCCGCAGGGCCGGATGACTGATCATCGCATCAACCTGACGCTGTACTCGCTGTCGCAGATCATGGCCGGCGATTTGTCCCCGATCATCGACGCGCTAACCTCGCATGACCAAGCCACCAAACTGGCCGAGATGGAAGGATGACTGCGCCCGATACCGTGCCCAAAACCATCAACGACGCCCTGCGCACCGCCATCCCCCAGCTGCGCGCTGCCAAAATCCCAGACCCCGCCCGCGACGCCCGCATCCTGCTTGCCCACGCGCTGCAAATCTCAGCCGACCGCCTGACCCTGCACCTGTCAGACCCGCTGCCCGCCGATGCCGCCGCGCGCTTCGCCACCATGATCGCCGCCCGCCTGACCTACCAACCCATCGCCCAGATCATCGGCCAACGCCTGTTCTGGGGCCGCCCGTTCATCGTCACCCAAGATGTCCTCGATCCCCGTCCCGAAACCGAAATCCTGATCGCCCACGCCCTCAAAACCCCCGCCCGGACCATCCTTGATCTCGGCACCGGCTCCGGCGCCATCCTGCTGACCCTGCTTGCCGAATGGCCACAAGCCACGGGCCTCGGCACCGATATCTCCGGCCCCGCCCTCACCATCGCCCAAAGCAACACCCAGGCCCTGAATCTCACCGGCCGTGCCAAACTGACCCGCTCCGACTGGTACGCCCAAATCGACGGCACCTTTGATCTGATCGTCTCCAACCCCCCCTACATTGCCGCCGCCGAAATGCCCCACCTGTCACCCGAGGTTCGCAACTGGGAACCCCACATCGCCCTGACTCCCGGCGGTGACGGCCTGGATGCCTACCGCGCCATTACCGCAGGCGCGCCCGCGCACCTAAACCCCAACGGCCGCCTGATGGTCGAGATTGGCCCAACTCAAGGCCAAGCCGTCCGCGACCTGTTCTTTGCTGCAAAACTAATCCACGTCACCATCCTGCAAGACCTCGATGGTCGCGACCGAGTTGTCAGTGGCCAACAGCCCTAACGCCCAAAATCCCGCCAATCCTGCGGCTTAAAAGTCGATATTCGCCATTCACCGTAAACTTACGCCAAAATCTTCTTGTCAGCGCAGCCCGGGCGTGATTATTCAACGCCACATGGGTGCGGACGGTGATCGTCTGCCTGATGTTTACACCAAAAAGCCCGCCACGCCCGCCAAATGGCAACAGCTTGTAAAAGCTTGCAGCGTGGGGCCAAAGCCAGCTTATCTGGATCAAAGGACAAGATGAGATCTTCCAAGTCCCGCTCGCGTTCGAAGTCGAACCGCCCGCGCACCCTCGGCAACATCATCAACCGCGTCTTCGACAGCTCCGGCCCCGAAGGCAAAGTGCGTGGAACGCCGCAGCAAATTATTGAAAAATACGTTTTCCTCGCCCGCGATGCGCAGTTGTCGAATGACCGCGTCGCTGCAGAAAACTTCTTGCAACATGCAGAACACTACACCCGCATGTTGGCCGAAGCGATGCGCGAAATGGCAGCCGAGCAAGAGGCACGCGGCCCCCAAGGCGGCAACCAGAACGGCAATCAAAACGGTCAGCCGTCCGGCCAGTATGGCAATCAGCCAGGCGGTCAATATGGTGGTCAGCCAGACAACCAAAACGGCAATCAGCAAAACGGCAATCAGCAAAACGGCAACAACCGTGATCGTCAGGGCGACCGCCAACAGAGCGACCGTCAGCAAAATGATCGTCAACCTGACAACCGCGACTATCGCAACGAACCGCGCAACGAAAATCGTGGTGAATATCGCGATCAACGGCAACCGCGCGCCGACAATCGGAACGAGGCCCGATCAGAAAACCGTTCCGAAAACCGCCCCGACAACCGTAATGAAAATCGGCAAGACAATCGCCCGGATCGGTCCGAAAACCGCCCCGACACGCGGTCTGATGCGCGTAGCGATTACCGCCCCGATCCGCGCCATGATGATCCTGCGCCCAGCCTGATGGCGGGCCTGAACGATCTTGATGATGCTGATACAGGCTTGGTGGCAACGCCCGAGGCGCGTCAACGCCCCGAACGCGCACAACCCCGCGCGCGCGCAGTGGCCGCACCAGAAGTGGCGCCAGAACTGCCAGTCGCAGCCGCGCCGCAAAGCGCAGACACCGCCGAAGCAGCCCCGCGCAAAACCCGCGCCCCACGCAAACCACGTGCTGACAAAGCAGATGCTGGCGGCGATGACACCGGTGGCGGCGGCAAGGCAGCGGCGGAATAATCGCCACTACATAATCAACGGTTCAGGCGGTCATGTCGCCGCCCGAACCCTTCCGCCCTTCGGCGACAGCCCGCGCCAACGCGCAAAACCCCTCCAGCGATATCTCTTCCGCCCGCGCAGTCGGCTCAATGCCCGCACCGCGCAGCACGTTCTCAATATCCGGCATCAGCGCCTTCAGGCTAGACCGCAGCATCTTGCGCCGCTGGTTGAACGCCATTGCTGTAACCTGCGCCAACACTGTGCCATCCGCCGGAAAGCGCGGCCCCGGCAGCCGCGTCAAATGCACCACTGCGGAATGCACTTTGGGGGCAGGGGTAAAGGCCTCGGGCGGCAGCGTCATCACAATCTTCGGCTCCGCCCGCCACTGCGCCAATAGCGCCAGCCGCCCATACGCCTTCGATCCCGGCTTTGCGACAATCCGCTCGGCGACTTCCTTTTGGAACATCAATGTCAGGCTGTCCCAGAACGGCGGCCAACTTGGCGGCGATAACCAACGCACCAGCAATTCGGTGCCAACATTATAGGGCAGGTTGGCAATCACCCTGATCGGTGCCGTCAGATGCGCTGTCGGGTCCAGTTCTAGCGCATCGGCGTTAATCACCTGCAACCGCCCCGGATAGACTGCTGCAATTTCCTCCAATGCAGGCAAACAGCGCGCGTCTTTTTCCACCGCCAAAACCCGCCGCGCGCCTTCTGCCAGCAGCCCCCGCGTCAACCCACCGGGGCCGGGGCCAATTTCCAGCACATCACAGCCCGACAAGTCACCCGACAGCCGCGCGATCTTAGCCGTCAGGTTCAAATCCAGCAGAAAGTTCTGCCCCAACTGCCGTTTGGCCACCAGATCATGCGTCTTGATCACATCGCGCAGCGGCGGCAACCCATCAATCGTGCCCAAAACTCTGTCCTGCTTTCGTATTTGTAAAAGTATCCCGGGGGTGCGGGGGCTGGACCCCGCCTTACTCTCAGCCGCGTGCCGCCACCATCTCGGCAGCCATTCGCAGCGCCGCGATCAAACTGGTCGGGTCGGCAACACCCTTACCGGCAATATCAAACGCCGTGCCGTGGTCGGGCGACGTCCGAATGAACGGCAGCCCCAACGTCACATTAACTCCACCGGCAAAATCAATCGTCTTGATCGGGATCAGCGCCTGATCATGATACATGCAAATCGCCGCATCATACCGCGCCCGCGCCGCGGCGTGAAACATCGTATCGCCCGGCATCGGTCCCAGCAGATCAAAACCTTGCCCCCGCAACCGTTCCAGCAGCGGCACGATCATATCCCGTTCTTCCAACCCAATCGCCCCGCCTTCACCCGCATGCGGGTTCAGCCCGGCAATGGCAAGCCGCGGCGCCTTGATCCCGAAATCCCTGATCAACCCGGCATGGGTCAGCCTTATCACCGCCTCCAGCTTGGCCGCCGTCAACGCGCCGGGCACTTCAGCCAGCGGAATGTGGATGGTCGCCGGTACCACCCGCAATCCGGGGCAGGCCAGCATCATCACCACCTCTTCCACACCCGCCAGCGCCGCCAGATATTCCGTATGCCCCGGATAGGCGAAATCTGCCCCGTCCTTCAGCACCTTCTTGTTGATCGGGCAGGTGCAAACCGCCGAAGCCTCCCCCGCCTGCACCAGACCAACCGCGCGCGCGATCACCTCGATCACACCCCGCGCATTACCCATCACAGGCCGCCCAGGCGCGCCAACCGCCGCAAATTCATGCGGCAACACCGCCAGCACATCGCCAGCCACCGCCGCCGCCTCACCCGGCGCACCAATCACCGCGAACGCTGCCCCATCCGGTAAATGCCTCGGATCACCGATCCAGAAGAACGGCACCTCGCCCCCCAGCATCCGCTTCGCCGCTACAGCAATTTCCGGTCCGATCCCGGCAGGCTCGCCACAGGTCAGCGCAATCGGCTGCATCACGGCTCGCGGATGATAGCTTCGGCGCGCAATTCCGCCAAGTACCGCTCGGCATATCCGCCCAAGCGCTGGTTGATCAGTTGCACGCGAATATCATCGCGCTGCGGTGGCAATTCCTGCACCGGCGTCCGGCTGCACAGCATCAGAAACACCCGCCACGGCCCCCGCGTGATCGCGGTTGAACTCTCGCCGGGGTCCAGCTGCGCCAACTCCGCCCCGATCGCCGCCGGAATTTGCCCCGCAGGCAGCGTCTCCACCGTCAGCCGCTCCTCCGGTTGACCCTTAGCTACCGCATAAAGATCATCGCAAACATCAACTTTCGCGCGCACATCCGCTGCCGAGCCTGCATCATTCGGGATCAGATACTGGGCGAACTTCACCGAAATCGGGGCCAGTTCTTCAGTCGGATCCTGCGCAATATCGCGCAAGAAGAACACCGCAATCCCGCCCGGCACCCGCACCGGATCAGAAATCTGACCCTTCTCCAACGCCATCACTGCGGCCCGCACTTCCGATGGCAAATTCGCCAGCGGCAGCCAGTCCAACTGGCCGCCATCTTTCGCCGATGGCGCTTTCGAATACCGGCTCGCCGCCGCTGTAAACGCCGTCAACGTCGCCTTTTCCCGCTTCAGCTTTTCCGCAATGTCCAAACCCTCACTGCCTGGTATCACAATCTCGGATAGCAACATCCGCGCCGTCGTCGCCTGTTTTGATCGCGCAAGCGCCCGGTCAATCTCGGAATTCGTCACCGTCACCTTGTCGGCGTATTTCGCCCGGACCACATCGCGCCAGATCAACCCGGCGCTGACGAAATCGCGGAACGTCTCGGGTGCAACCCCGGCTTGCCCCAACGCCTCGACAAACTGCTCGCCGGTCAAATTCGCCCGGCTGGCGAATTCGTTCATCCCCGCCACCACCGCCTCGGCCGTCAGCGTCAGCCCCAGCCGCTTGGCAACCGCCGTCCGCAGCCGATCCTCGATCAACGCGTTGATCGCCTCTTCTTCCGGATCGCCGGGTGCGCGCAACAGCTGCAAAAACAGCGCCCGCTGCGAAACCTCGTAATTTGATATCGCCGCGTCATTCACGTAAAGCCTTGGTGTGAATGAACTATCTTGCGCAAATGCCGCCACTCCAACGGCCATCGGCATCAAAGCCAGCCCCAAGATCACCATCGCAAATCGAAGCATGTTCTTCATTTTGTTTGCCGTATCCACGTCGCCTACCTTGCTCAAGCCCTGCATTTTCCAAGCCTTGCCGTCATCATCCAATCACCGGCTGCACCTGCGGGCTGGCCCCGCCTTTGCACCGCTGCCAAAGCCTACCAATTCCACCGAAAGGCCAAAATCTGTCGTCGGCTCCACACTAGTAGATGATGTGAACCGACGCGAGAGGGAAAGATCGACCAGCACGCATTCGCTTTTGTACTCCAATCCGAACCCCGCCCGCGTCGCCCGATTGGCCTCAAAATCATACCGTCCCGATGCTTTGCTCGTCCATCCGTCCGACAGTTTGTAATAGGCATCAAAGGTCAATTCCGATGTTGGATCAGGGCGGTTTTCCGACCCGTCGGCCACTGTCCACACATACCCTGAACTGATCCCGTAGCGTTCCGTCGGATAATCCAGCCGCACTTCGCCCTTGGTCAGATCGAATGTATCGTCAAACACCAAACGATTGGTCACCTGCATGCCTTGCGCCGTCGTAACCTGCAATGCCGCCAGCCAATCTGACGATATGCCATCAAGCCCGGATGCAACACCAAACTGATCCAGATCCTTCGCCCGCAGAACCCGGCCCAACGTTGCCCCCAACGTCCAGCCGTCGGGGTCATAGCGCGTCCAACTAATCCCCAGGTTCGCGCGCACGCCGCGCTCAGTCGCATCAGACCCCGGAAATCTGTTCAATGAAAACAGATTGCCCTCATCAAACTCGACTAGCCTGGAATCCTCATTCGGCAGCGCCTCGGTCGTGCTTGGGCTCCAGACCAACTGCGCCACTGGCTCAAGCACATGGGTCGCCCCAGCACCTGCCCGCAACCATGGCCACCGCAATTCAACCGCTGCCGCGCCATGCACCCGCGCCGTGTTGCCGCCATAAACCGCATCCTGCGAGATTGAATAGAAATCCGCAGTCACCTCGCCCAAGCCCGTTACCTCAATGCCGTTCGACAGCGAAAATCCGCGCCGCCAATCAAGCCGCAATGACGCCCGCGAAAGGTCGCGCCCGTCACTGTTCCCGTCACCGTCGGCATCCACCTCGGAATCTGACGAACGCCTATGCGAATGGGTCTGAAACCGCAGACCGGCTTCGCCACCAAGCGGCCCGCCGCTGAACCGCCGATGAAAGGTCAGATCGCCTATGATCGATGGCAGTGTGGCGTTGATCTCGGCGTCGCGGATCGAATTGTAATATGTGAATTGCGCCGAAATATGCTCATTCCGCCGCGTCCGGCGCAGTGCAATCCGGCTGTCCAGACGGTCTTTCTCCGACACACCGTAATCCAGCAAATACGCAGGGTCCGTCACCGCCTCAAGCCGGAACGACAGGTTGAAATCGCGCGGCAACACGAAGGCTCCGGTTGCCAGCAAATAGCCGCGGCTTTCACCGGGTAGTAGCTTATCCCGCGCAAACGCCGTATTCACTTCGATCGCACCGGTGCGAAACGCTTGCCGATAGCGCAGTTCAACCTGACGCCCGTTTTTCACCGTCAGATAAGGTGTAATCGTCAAGTCTGCACTATCACCAATCGCCAGGAAATATGGCAGCTTGATCCCGACGCCAAGGCCCGACGTCGTGCGGATGCTAGGCCGAAGAATACCATTGGCCCGCTTCAATGTCGGGTCCGGCATCCGCAGACGCGGCAAATAAAAGATAGGCACGCCCGCCACCCGAAACTGCGCATTTTCAAAGTAAATCTGCCGTTCAAGCTGATCATGAACCACTTGACGGGCGCGAATTTCCCATAGCGGCGTAGGGTTTGCAGCACAAACCTGACAGGACGATGCAACCGTGCGTCCAAGCCGCGTATAACGCCCACCAACACGCATCACTTCCGATGCAGCAAGTTGCAACTGTTGGTTCAACACCACCCGCGCGCTTTGCAGAACGCCGTCGGTCAGATCGGCCGACAGGTCCGCCTGACTGGCCAAAATGAAACTGCCGCTATCATCAATCAACACAATAGGTCCGGTAATCTGCAACCGATCCGTCGCGTTGTCATAGACAATCCGCTGCGCTTTCAGGCGGCGACCCTTGTAGAAAATCTCGACATCACCTTCGGCAATCAACACCGATGTGCCCGTAATCTCGACCCGTTCGGCCACCAAGGTTGCCAAATCCTGCGCCAATGCGACCGGATACCGCATCAACAGCAGCACCACCGCAAGTACGATTACTTGTCCGGCCCGCCGGACTGCCACCCGCATCAGCCATCCTCCAGATGCAATAGCAACCCGAGCGATGCCAGCACAGCCGCAACCGGCGGCGTCCAAGCCGCCAGTGCAATCGGTATTTGGCCACTATCCCCAAGCACTTGCGTAAAGTTTCTCAGAAAGAAAATCGCAAATCCACCCAACAGCGCAAACAGCACCATGCTGCCGGTCTTGCCAAATCGCGCATGGCGCATGGTAAATCCGGCTGCAATCAACACCATCGCGGCCAGCAAAACCGGCTGTGCCAGTTCCATCTGCAACCACACCCGGTAACTGCGGGCCGAAAAGCCCGCTTTTTCCAAGCCGCCAATGTAGTTTGGCAATTCCCAAAACGGTATCGCCGAAGGTGTGCCAAAGCTGTCTCTGATGCTGTCACGCGTCAATTCCGACGGCACGCTCAAGTTTTCCGCTGCAACGGTTGCACTGCTTTCCGGGTTGATGTCGCGCAGATCCCAGCGTTTTGCCGCAGTCAACACCCACGCCCCGGTATCCAAAACCGCCTTTTCGGCCTCGACTCTGACAGTCGGCAACCCGCTTGCATCGAACGTCAGAAAAGTGACCCCGAACAACTCGGTACCATCCGAATTGGCCCGCGCCGCCTGAATCACCGTTTGCCCGTCAACCGCGCCTTGACGCAGCCAAAGCCCCGAATCCGACACCGACAAAACGCTGCCCTGACCTTGGCTTTGGCGGGCAACCAGCAAGTCATATTGCTTCGCCGTGGCCGCAACCAACGGATTAAACACCGCCACCGCAAACGCCCCAATCAGCAAGGCCGTGATCACCGGTGCTGCCAGAAAAACCAACCCAGACCGCCCCGCCGCCCGCACCACCACCAACTCGCTTGACCGCGCCAGCCCCAAAAACATCGCTATCGACGCCATGATCATGATCAGCGGCAAAATCCGGTACAAACTTTCCGGCACATTCATCAGCGCCATATAAGCCGCCGTCGTCAGCGCGATGTCAGTATTGGAAAACTTCCGCAGCTGTTCGATCGTGTCAATCAGCATCATGATGCCGAAAAAGATCAAGAAAACCTGCACCACCATCCAGAAGAATTTCCTGGCTATATATAGGCTTAGGGTCATACCACACCCTCGGCACTTCGCCTGATCCGCCGGGGTCGCTGCGCCAGCCATAACAACCCCACCGCAATCCCGATGCCAAACAGTGACGGCACATAGGCCAGCACCCAGCCCCTGTCGTCGCGCGATCCCGCCCCCGTCATCACTGTATTCACCGTCTGCACCACGATCAGCAGCAAGATCGCGAACAAGATCTGCCGCCACAGGCCAAACCTGCTGAACGCCCCCAGCAACAGCGCCGCAAAGCCAATCAGCGCCGCCGCCGTCGCCAGAAACGGCTGCCCGAACCGACTATGCCCCTCAAACAAGAACACCGACCGTGCCCGCCCGGTTTCGGCCAATGTCGCCTCGGTCGGGAACAGCAACTCCCGCGTTGAAAGCTCGTCCACCCCGCGCCCGACCGGCGCCGTGCCGCTGATCAACCCTGCCAGATCATACGCAAAATCCGCGAACCGCGTCACCGACAGCCGCGCGCCTTCCCGCGCCACCGATTGTGCCATGCCGTCAAACATCACCAGCTTCGGCCCATCCGTCCCGCGCACCAGAAACGCTCGCCGCGCCGTATAGGTCGTGCGCGTGTTCGGCGCGCGTTCGTCCGCCAGGAAAATATCCAGCAACTCACCATTATCGGTGATCTCGCGGATATACAGCGTGATGCCCTTTGCCGGATGGGTGAACTGCCCATCCGTCAAAAACCGCGCCGTCACGTTTTCCGATATCTGCGCACTGCGGTCCGCCATCATCGTCCGGCTCATCGGCACCAGCACATGCATCAGCATCATCATCATCAACGACACGATCAGCCCGAAATACAGCACTGGCCGGGCCAGCCGAAACGCCGAAAATCCGGTTGCCTGCATCACCACCAGCTCGCTTTCCGCAGTCAGCCGGTTGGTCACATAAATCACCGCCGCAAAGGCCGAAATCGGCAGCACCAACCGAATAACAAACGGCAGCGTCAGCAGCGAAAATTCCAGGAAAACCAATGCCGATTGGCCATCACCTATCAGTTTGTCAAACAACCCGACGGCCCGGTTGATCCAGTAAACAGCCACAAGCACTAGCGAGAAAAACCCGAACAGCGCAAGCAGTTGCGACAGCATATATCGGTCAAATCTCGACACGCCCTGATCAGCCCCCATTATTGTTGCGCCGACGCTAGCTGAATTCGACGCCGGGGAAAACTGCTATCTGGTCAATCCCGGCCCCAACGGCTAGCCTTTGGCAGATCATCGCCCGCCCATTGCCGAGGTATACAATGTCCCATCCCGTGCCGATCCAGTTTCATTCGGTTGATCTTGATGCGCTGCCCACAACGACAGGTCGCATCGCCGTTCTGGCCGATGCCGCAGCCCCCCTTAGTGCCGCCGCGCGCAAGCTCGATCGTGCCATGCGCGGTGCCCTTTCCCGCTACCTCAGCTCTGATGCCTTCACTGCCCTGAAACCCGGCGACGCCCAAGATCTGGGCTATCCCGCGGGCCTTGCCGCCGACGCGGTACAAGTTGTCCGCCTGCCGCGCCGCACCGATGTTGCCACTGCCCGCAAGGCGGGTGCTGCCATCGGTCGCGCGCTGGCAACAACGCCCACGCTCGTACTCGCCGAAAACCACCCCCGTGCTGCCGACATCGCCTTTGGCCTTGCCATGCGCGCTTATGATTTCACGCCGCACAAAACCGCTGATCCCAAACGCCCCGGTCCCGTCACCGTAATGTCCGCCACCCCCGAGGCGACGGCAGCAGAAGCCGCACCGATGGCCGCCATCGCCGAAGGCGTGTTCTTCACCCGCGATCTGGTCAATGAACCCGCCAATGTGCTGACCACCTATGATTTCGCCGCCCGCCTCGCCGCTATGCAGGAACTGGGGCTAGAAGTTGAAATTCTGGAAGAGGAAGATCTTACCAAACTCGGCATGGGTGCATTGCTGGGCGTGGGGCAGGGGTCGGAA
The DNA here is from genome assembly GCA_963708425.1 of uncultured Alphaproteobacteria bacterium. Lineage (GTDB taxonomy): Bacteria > Pseudomonadota > Alphaproteobacteria > Rhodobacterales > Rhodobacteraceae > JACMNW01. Next base: position 174,096 of record OY970206.1, on the reverse strand, counting down.
AGCCCCTCCAAAGTCGTCGTCATGCAGTGGAACGGCGGCAAAAAGGGCGATGCCCCGTTCGCCCTCGTCGGCAAAGGTGTGGTGTTTGATACCGGCGGCATTTCGATCAAGCCCGCTGGCGGCATGGAAGAAATGACCATGGATATGGGCGGCGCTGGCGTCGTCTCTGGCGTCATGCGCACCCTTGCGATGCGGCGCGCCAAGGCCAATGTCGTCGGCCTCGTCGGCATTGTCGAAAACATGCCCGACGGCAAAGCCATTCGCCCCGGCGATGTGCTGAAATCCATGAAGGGTGACACGATCGAGGTCATAAACACCGATGCCGAAGGCCGCTTGGTGCTGGCTGATGTCATGTGGTACGCGCAAACCCGCTTCAAACCCACCGGCATGATCAACCTCGCCACCCTAACCGGGGCCATCATCATCGCCTTGGGTCACGAAAACACCGGCGTCTTTTCCAACAACGACGCGCTGTGCAACGCCTTCCTCAAGGCCGCCGCCGCCGAAGGCGAAGGCGCGTGGCGCATGCCAATGGGCCAAGCCTATGATGACAAACTGAAATCCCGCATCGCCGATATGATGAATGTCGGCGGCCGCGATGGTGGTGCCATCACTGCCGCACAATTCCTGCAACGCTTCGTCAAACCGGAAACCCCGTGGATTCACCTTGATATCGCTGGCACTGCTTTGGTCAAATCCGATACCACGCTGGCCCCCAAAGGTGCCACCGGCTGGGGCGTCATGGCCCTGAACCGTCTGATAAAGGATATGTTGGAACCAAAATGATCCCCGCCTTGAGCGTTCGCAAGGCGCTGTCGGTAACGCCACGCCTTGCGCTTCCTTTTCGCCTAAATACTCATCTCGTCTCTCCGCGCGGGGTCGTTTGATGGGCACCGCGATGTTCTACCATCTGACCCGGTCTACACCTGAAGATACCGTGACTTCCCTGCTGGGGCGGGCTGTCGGCATGGGCTGGCGCATCATGATCCGGGGCAGCGACGCCGCGCGCCTTGACCGTCTCGATGCCCAACTTTGGTTGCAGCCCGAAAACAGCTTCTTGCCGCATGGCCGGGCAGGGGGGGCGCATGACGCAAACCAGCCAGTTCTGCTCGGCAATGGCACGATCACCAACAACGCCACCGCCATGATGCTGCTCGACGGAGCCGAAGTGTCCCTGCCCGAAGCACAATCACTATCCCGCGTCTGGCTGATTTTCGATGGTCAGGACGATGCCGCCGTTACCGCCGCCCGCGCGCAATGGAAAGCCCTGACTGACGCCGGTGTTGCGGCACAATACTGGTCCGAAGAAACCGGAAAATGGCAGATGAAGGCCGAAAAACAGCCCGATCCCGCCGCATCATGAAAGCCCTCGTCGTTCTTGGCCACCCGGCCCCCGGCAGTTTCAACCACGCAATTGCCGACACGATCTGCCAGACATGGGCCGCGCTTGGCTGCGATGTCACCTTTCACGATCTCGCCGCGACAGGCTTTGATCCCTGCATGACAGCGTCCGAAGCGCGCGAAGGCACGACGCAAGACCCGACAGTGCAGCGCCACATCGCGGACCTTTGCGCCGCCGATCTATTGGCCGTCGTGCATCCCAACTGCTGGGGCGCGCCACCCGCCATCATGAAAGGCTGGATCGACCGGGTTTTCGCCGCCAGTGCCGCCTACGGTTTTGAAAAAGGCGCCGACCAAGGCGATATGCCCATCGGCCTTTTGCGCACCAAAGCCGCCCTGATTATCAACACTGGCAACACGCCACTTGACCGTGAAGCAAACCACTTCCACGACCCGCTAGACCACATCTGGCGCACTTGTATTTTGGATTACTGCGGCGTCCAGAACATCACTCGCAAACTCTTCGGCGTCATCGCCTCAAGCACCAACGCAGATCGCCAGGCGTGGCTCGCAGAAACGGCAAAACTGGCCACTGATGCCGTTACCGCGGCCCGCGTAACACAGTAAATTTTCCCTTAACAAATATTCTTAACTCAATATAAAACAATAACTTAGACCGCGTAACACGCGTGTTACCTACTCAAAATCATCGTGTCCTGATCAATTTCAATCCGATACTTCCCCAGATAATCCATCCCCAAAAGCGACCCCTCCATCGCCCCCTTTGTCACCGAAGCCGTGATCCTTTCATCGAAGTAGGGCCCCAGTTCCACATTCCGAACCGAAACATCCGCCGTCTGAATCACCCCATTCGCCGTGTCGGCCTCCCCCAGATAAGCCAGCCCCTCCGGATCAATTCCCAGCTTCTTCGCATCCCGGTCCGAAAGCACCACATTCGTAGCCCCGGTATCCGCCAGAAACTCGATCTCCTGCCCGTCAATCTTCAACGTCAGATAATAATGCCCGTCATCCGCCCGAGGAACCTCAATCCGCCCCCCCTCGACGACCGCCTGAACCGGCATGATCGAACTTCGAATGTCCCCCCAAAGCCCATACCCCGCCATCGCCGCCACAAAGATCATCCCCCAAGCCATCGCCGACCGCGCCGCAAATCCCAGCCGCCCGCGATACTCGACCAGAACCCAGCCCCCCAGCGCCGCCAGAATGATCGCCAAATAGGCGAGCCTCGCTACCTGATCCCCGTCCAACCCTACCACTCCTCTATCCGATCAACCCGGTTCCCCTTATCCCGTCGATCACAAACTGCACCGAAAGCGCCGCCAGCAGCATCCCCAGCAGCCGCGTAATCACAATCGTCCCAGTTCGCCCCAACATCCGTTCAAAGAACGGCGACGCCAGAAAGATGAGATAGGTAAGCCCCAGCAGCGCGTAAAGTAGCGCATGAACCGCAATCGCCCCCGCCCAGCCCGGCCCCGACTGCCCGACCAGCAAGATCATCGACGCAATCGCCCCCGGCCCGGCAATCAAAGGCGTCGCCAGCGGAAACACTGACGGATCATGATCCGGCTCCGTCTTCTGCCCCTCTCGCCGCTGGGTGCGCCGTTCAAAAAGCATGTCGAGTGCTGTCAGAAACAGCAATATCCCGCCCGCAATCCGGAACGCCGGCATGGATATCCCGATGAAACCCAGCAAAGCCTCGCCGGCAAAACCAAACATGGTCAGCAAAACCGCCGCGATGATACAAGCCCGAAGCCCAATCGCCCGCCGATGTTCCGGTGTCATGCCCCGTGTCAGGGCGATGAACAGCGGTATCAGCCCCGGCGGATCGATCACCACGAACAACGTCGCAAACGCGGTGATCAGAAACGCCGTGTCCAACATCAAGCGGCAATACCTTCCAGCTTTTCCTGCGCCTTCAGCCAAAGCGCCTCGGCCTTATCAAGGGCACCCATCACCTCGGCATACTTTTTCTGCCAAGTTTCCGCCTCAGACCCGCGCCCCGGTTCATACAAAGCGGGGTCCGCCAGTTTCTTGGCCAAACGGTCGCGCATCTCGTTCAACTTGTCGAGCCGTTCTTCACATTTGCGCACTTCAGCTCGCATCGCGACCAAATCTTCGCGGCTGGCTTTCTTCGGCTTTTCAATCGGCTTCGGCTTCGGCTTCGGCTCGTCATCCCCCGCCAGCAGTTGGCGGCGATAGGTTTCCAGATCTTCCTCATACGGCACCACAGCGCCGCCTTTGACCAGCCAAAGCCGGTCGGCAACCAGCCCCAGCAAATGCATATCGTGGCTGACCAAAATCACCGCTCCGGTGTATTCGATCAATGCCTCAACCAGTGCCTCGCGGCTTTCCATATCAAGGTGGTTGGTCGGCTCGTCCAGGATCAGCAAATGCGGCGCGTCAATCGTGGCCAGCAACAGCGAAAGCCGCGCTTTCTGCCCGCCAGACAGCCGCCCCACCGCCGTTTCGGCCTGATCCGCCAGCAACCCAAACCCAGCCAAGCGCGCCCGAAGCCGTGGCTGACTTTCCGCCGGACGCAAGCGTTGAATATGCTGCAAGGGCGTCTCATCAATGTGCAACTCATCGACTTGATGCTGCGCGAAATAGCCGATGCGCAGCTTGGAAGACTGCGTCATGCGGCCTTCCATGGTGATCAGCTTGCCCGCCAGCAGCTTCGACAGCGTCGATTTGCCCTCGCCATTGCGCCCCAAAAGGGCGATCCGGTCATCCTGATCAATCCTGAGCGACAGCTTGCGCAGCACCGGCTTGCCACCATAGCCAACCGCCGCCCCGTCCATGTTGATGATCGGCGGCGACAATTCTTCTGGCGCCGGGAACGTAAACACCTGCTTGCGCGCCTCTTCCGGGGCGGTAATCGGCGTCATCTTCTCCAGCATCTTCACGCGGCTTTGCGCCTGCACGGCCTTTGAGGCCTTGGCCTTGAAGCGATCGACAAAGCTTTGCAGATGCGCCCGCCGCAGATCCTGTTTTTTCGCCTCGGCAGTCAGCACCGCCCGACGTTCGGCCACTTGCCGCGCGAACTGGTCATATGGCCCCGACCAATAGGTCAGCTTTTTGTCATCCAGATGCAGAATGCCCTGAACGGCACGGTTCAACAAACCACGGTCGTGGCTGATAATGATCACCGTATGCGGGTATTTTTGCAGATAGGCTTCCAGCCAAAGCGCGCCTTCAAGGTCTAGGTAGTTGGTCGGCTCGTCCAGCAGCAGCAGATCAGGCTGCGCAAACAGCACGCCCGCCAACGCCACCCGCATCCGCCAGCCGCCGGAAAAATCGGAACAGGGGCGCAGTTGCGCCTCGGCGTCAAAGCCCAGACCTTTCAGAATGGTGCTGGCCCGGCCTTCGGCGGACCATGCATCAATATCGGCGAGCCGCGTCTGAATATCGGAAATGCGGTGCGGGTCGGTGGCCGTTTCAGCCTCTGCCAGCAACTCGGTGCGTTCGGTATCCGCCTCTAGCACTGTGTTCAGCAGCGACATCGACGATGACGGCACTTCCTGTGCCACACCACCGATTTTCGACCGGCTCGGCAGCGAAATCTCACCCCCCTCCAGCACCAACTCGCCGCGGATCAGTTTGAACAGCGTGGTTTTACCGGTGCCGTTGCGCCCGACAAGGCCCACTTTGTGACCTGCGGGTATGGTTGCCGATGCGCCCACGAATAGGGGGCGGCCCTCGACCGAATAGCTTATGTCTGAAATTCTGAGCATGCCGCGTTCCCTGCCTCAAGCCGGGCGCGGCGTCAACCGTGCATGCCGCCTTTTCAAGCCCGCGCCCCCGTGATAGCAGAGCCGCGCAATTCAAAGGGGCGGGCAGGTGCCTGCACCCGGTATTTAGGAAAGACACTATCATGGCAATCGAGCGCACTCTTTCGATCATCAAACCGGATGCGACCAAGCGCAACCTGACCGGCAAGATCAACGCGAAATTCGAACAAGCAGGCCTGCGGATTATCGCACAAAAGCGTATTCACCTGACACCGGCGCAGGCTGGCGCGTTTTATGCCGAACACAAAGAGCGCGGCTTTTACGTCGAGCTGTGTGAATTCATGGCATCCGAACCCGTCGTCGTGCAAGTTCTGGAAGGCGAAGGCGCTATCCTGAAAAATCGCGAAGTTATGGGCGCTACCAATCCGGCAAACGCCGATGACGGCACGATTCGCAAGGAATTTGCCCTGTCGGTTGGCGAAAACTCGGTGCATGGGTCCGACAGCGAGGCGTCAGCCGCGCGCGAAATTGCCTTCTACTTTTCGGGCCTCGAACTGGTTGGCTGATCGTCGGCAAGGATTTTCTGAAATTCCTTGAGAATACTGTTCGCCAGAATTTTGGTGGCGCACCTTCAGCGATGCCGTTCCACTACCCCGAACAGATCAAGGGCCGCGTCCAATTCGGACCGGCCCTTTTTCGATGATCCGGCCTTTATCGCGTCAAACCGCACTCGCAGCGCTTTCTTTTCGTCGCCCCGGCAATCGTTCCAAGGGCGACCCTGCAGCCCCATCACAAGCACGTAATAGCCAATGAAATGCGGCGCTGATCCGCTTTGCAGCAGGCGGCGATACGCCTCATCCGCACCCAGCGCCCGCACTTCTTCGGCAGAATGAATGCCGGCGCGTGCGAAAGCCGCTTCGGAAGCGGGGCCTAAGTTTGGAATTGTGGAGATTGGCGTTGGCATATGTAAACCGGCGGCAGGAATAAGATCAGGCTACCGGCACACTTACCATTTTCAAGCGAAATGCGACGAAACTAGATCGACGCCCAGTCGCGAAACACAGTTTGACCCTGCTGTTGGCTTGGGATGCTGTCTTGCCCCTGCTGTTGCGCAGGTGCGGTTCCGCCCGTTTGCTGGGTCGGTTTTGGGCTAGGTTTGGCCATCGGTCTGCTCCGGATCATTGGCTTTTTGTTGAAAATGCGTCCCCAGGACATGGATGAAGCATTTGTGTCAGATTGAATCTCGGCGATCCGAAAGGCAAGGGTAAGGTGAAATTCTGGCGTATTTTAGGTAACTTAGCATGAAACTGTGTGGTCAAGACCACAACTCTCGCGTTTCACTTAGCTTGCCTTTACGTCACGTGCGCAAACTGTCAGGTCTGGCTGGCTTTCTGGCGTCCGCAGCTTTCCCTTTTGGCGTCAGCAGGCAACTGTGACCCGGCACGCTGAAATCGTGTGTATACATTCAAGTATGGTGATCATTTAGACGATCCGACTAATTTGAAAGCGCTTTGAATACGGATAGTTGCGATAAATATAAGAAATAATGTGGATTTCCCTGATCAATTTTGCCATACCTACAAAGCGGTTTGACCGCAATTCTATCGTGACGGCCCTTCAATTACGCCGTTTCCTTGACCTTAGGCGCGAGAGTGTCGACAGTGGGGCAAAATAACCCTGTGGCGGCGCATTCATCGTGCCAATTTTGAAGACGGAAAAAGACCTCGTGAACGATCTGAGCCTGACACCAAACTTGCTGCAAGCCGATATCCAGCGGCACCTGACCTTTACGCTTGGCAAAGATATGCCCAACGCCAGCGTCTATGATTGGCGGATGGCGCTGTCATTTGCGATCCGTGATCGGATTGTGGCGCCGTGGTTTACCTCCACCCGCCGCACCTGGGCTGAAGATCGCAAGCGGGTTTACTACTTGTCGATGGAATTTCTGATCGGCCGAATTCTGGAGGATGCAACGATCAACCTTGGCCTGCGCGACATCGTCGAAGAAACCATGGCGGGTTTCGGCCAGGATTTCCGCACCATCATCGAAGATGAACCTGACGCAGCACTTGGCAACGGCGGCTTGGGTCGCCTTGCCGCTTGTTTTATGGAATCAATGGCCACCCTTGGCTGCCCTGCCTACGGCTACGGCATCCGCTACGAACACGGCCTGTTCCGCCAGCGGTTTGAGGCTGGTCAGCAGGTTGAAACCCCTGAAGATTGGCTAAGCCAGAACAACCCGTGGGAATTTGAGCGGCCAGAGGCGTCCTATACCATCGGCTTCAAGGGCGCTGTCGAAACCCGAGATGGCCGCGAGCGGTGGGTGCCAAGCGAAACAGTGCTGGCCTCTGCGCATGATACTCCGGTGGTTGGCTGGCAAGGCAAATGGGCCAACACGCTGCGCCTTTGGGCCGCCAAACCGACGACGATGTTTGATCTGGCCCGGTTCAATCGCGGCGACTACGCCGCTGCCGCCGAACCCGAAGCCTTGGCGCGCACCCTTAGCCGCGTCCTTTACCCCGATGACACCACCTACCAAGGCAAAGAACTGCGGCTAAAGCAGGAATTCTTTCTGACCTCCGCCGCCCTGCAAGACATCCTGCGCCGTTATCTGGCCAAGCACTCCGATCTGCGCGCCTTGCCAAAGCATGTGGCGATCCAGATGAACGACACGCATCCCGCAATCGCCGGGCCAGAACTGGTGCGCCTGCTGGCTGATGATCACGGGCTGGGCTTTACCGAGGCGCTGGAAACGGCGCAGGCTTGCCTTGGCTACACCAACCACACGCTGCTGCCCGAAGCGCTTGAAAAGTGGGCGACCTACACCTTCGGCAACGTCTTGCCGCGCCACATGCAGATCGTCGAACGCATTGATGGCTGGCACAGGCGCACCTACCCGAACCGCCCGCATTACGTTGGCATCGTGAAGCACCACGAAGTGCGCATGGGCGAACTGGCCTTTATCATGTCGCACAAAGTAAATGGTGTGTCGGCGCTGCATTCCGATCTGGTGAAAAAGAACCTGTTCCCCGAACTGAACAAGCTGCACCCCGGGCGGATCATCAACCAAACCAATGGCGTCACCCCGCGCCGTTGGTTGAAAATGGCAAACCGTCCCCTGTCGGCGTTGATCACCGATACCATCGGTGCAGGTTGGGAAAGCGACCTGGACCGTTTGCGCGGGCTGGAGCCGCACACCGACGACGCCGGGTTCCGCAAGCAATTTGCCGCCGCAAAACGCGCCAACAAGGTGCATCTTGCCGATTGGATCAAAGCAGACACCGGCGTTACCGTCAGCCCGGACGCGCTGTTCGATGTGCAGATCAAGCGTATCCACGAATACAAACGCCAACTGCTGAACATCTTGGAAACCATCGCCCGTTGGGATGCCATCCGCCGCAACCCGAAGGCCAATTGGGTGCCACGGGTCAAGATCTTTGGCGGCAAGTCCGCACCGGGCTATGCTGTGGCCAAGGAAATCATTCACCTTATCAATGATGTAGCGACCGTTGTTAACAACGATCCTGTAATCGGCGACCGGCTGAAGGTGGTCTATCCTGCCAACTACAACGTCTCGATGGCCGAACGCCTGATCCCGGCTTCGGATTTGTCCGAACAAATCTCGACCGCCGGGAAAGAGGCATCGGGCACCGGCAACATGAAGTTCATGATGAACGGCGCGCCGACCATCGGCACGCTGGACGGCGCAAACGTTGAAATTCTGCAACAAGTCGGGCCTGAAAATTTCTTCCTATTCGGCATGACCACCGACGAGGTGGTGAAGCGCCGCGAAGATACTGATCATTCCCGCAAAGCGATTGAGGCTAGCCAGACTCTGCAAAACGTCCTGCAGATGATTGCCGAAGGCGTGTTCTCACCAGACAGCATTGATCGTTATGATGGCCTTCTGCACCGCATCTGGCACAGCGACTACTTCCTCGTCGCTGCCGATTTCGACAGCTATCTTGATGCGCAAACCCGCGTTGATGCCGCCTATGCCGACCAGACGCGCTGGGTCAAAATGGCCGCCATGAACACGGCGCGATCAGGTTACTTCTCGTCCGACCGGACAATCCGCGCCTATATGGCGGATATCTGGTCGGTTACACCGGCTTTATGACGGAGGTTGCGATGTCTGACACCCCATTGGTGGACCGTTTTGCCGCCGAGGCGCTGGTGAATGGATCGCATGGCGATCCGTTTTCGGTGCTTGGCCTGCACAAGCGGGGTAAGCAGTGGGTTGTCACCGCCTTCGTGCCCGGCGCAGATCGGCTGTGGGTGCTGACCGGCAAGGCGGGCAAAGCAGACGAGGCATCGCCAGTTGATGGCGCGCCGGGCTTGTTTACCCTGCCATTGGCAAAAAAGGTTGACTACCGCCTGCGCGCCCAAGGCCACGGTGCCGAATGGGAGTTTGAAGATCCGTTCCGGTTCGGCCCCGTAATGGGCGAAATGGACGAATACCTGCTGGGCGAAGGCACTCACAAGCGCCTGTGGCAGGTCTTGGGCGCGCATCTGATCAACCATCAAGGCGTCGATGGCACACATTTCGCGGTCTGGGCACCCAATGCGCAGCGGGTTTCAGTGGTTGGTGATTTCAATATCTGGGATGGTCGCCGCCATCCGATGCGCCGGCGCGGTGCCACTGGCGTCTGGGAAACCTTCATTCCCAGCCTTGGCGAAGGGGCCAGTTACAAATATGAAATTCGCGGCGCTGACGGGGCTTTGATGCCATTGAAGGCAGACCCCGTTGGTTTTGGCTCTGAACATCCGCCCGCCAACGCGTCGGTCGTGCGCCAGATCAGCGGCGATTGGCACGATGCCGACTGGATGGCGCGCCGCGCTGCGGCCCACACCATCGACGCCGCCATTTCAGTTTACGAAGTGCATCTTGGCTCGTGGCGCAGAGCGGCACAGGACCGGATGCTCAGCTACGCCGAATTGGCCGATCAACTGGTCGATTACGTCGCCGACATGGGCTTTACCCATATCGAGCTGATGCCGATCTCGGAATTCCCATTTGACGGCAGCTGGGGCTATCAACCCGTCGGCCTGTTCGCCCCCACCATCCGCCACGGTACGCCACCCGAATTTCGCGCCTTCATGGACGCCGCCCACGCCAAGGGCATAGGCGTGCTGCTGGATTGGGTGCCGGGTCATTTCCCAACTGATGCGCATGGTCTGGGCCGCTTTGACGGAACACCTCTATACGAACACCAAGACCCGCGCGAAGGCTTCCATCAGGATTGGAATACCCTTATCTACAACTACGGTCGGGTCGAGGTGTCCAACTTTCTGACCTCTAACGCCCTCTATTGGCTCGAAGAGTTCCATCTAGATGGTCTGCGCGTCGATGCTGTCGCCTCTATGTTGTACCGTGATTACAGCCGCAAAGAGGGCCAGTGGGTGCCGAACCGTGATGGCGGGCGTGAAAATTACGAAGCAATCGCGGTTCTGCAACGCATGAACATCACGGCCTACGGCGAAGTGCCGGGTATCATGACCGTTGCCGAAGAAAGCACCGCATTCCCCGGCGTGTCACGCCCAGTCAATCACGGTGGCCTTGGCTTTGGCTTCAAATGGAACATGGGCTGGATGAATGACACGCTGTCGTACATGCAAAAAGACCCGATCCACCGCAAATATCATCATCATCAGATGACCTTCGGCCTGCATTATGCGTGGTCAGAAAACTACATCCTGCCGATCAGCCATGACGAAGTTGTGCATGGCAAAGGCTCGATGCTGTCGAAAATGCCGGGCGATGGCGCCGAAAAATTCGCCAACCTGCGCGCCTATTATGGGTTCATGTGGGCGCATCCCGGCAAGAAGCTGCTGTTCATGGGGCAAGAGTTTGCCCAAGGCCAGGAATGGAACCACAACCACAGTCTGGATTGGCACCAATTGGATGATCCCGCCCATCGCGGCGTGCAATCCTTGGTGCGCGATCTCAACCGTGTCTACCGGGAAAACGCGGCCCTGCACGTTAACGACGCCCGCCCCGAAGGCTTTGCCTGGCTGGAAAGCAACGATGCCGAAGCGTCGGTCTATGCTTGGGTTCGCAAGGGCGGGCCTAAAGACCCGGATGTCGTGGCCGTCGTCAACATGACGCCGGTTGACCGGCAATATCGCCTTGGCCTGCCATCGTCTGGCCATTGGGATGAGATTTTGAATACCGATGCGGCCATCTACGGCGGCGGCAATCGCGGCAATCTGGGTGGCGTCAATACCGAAGCCAAGGCTTGGCACGGGCAGAAGCAATCTGCACTTATTGCCCTACCGCCGCTGTCTGCCGTGTATCTGCGCAAGGCCAAATGAATGACCCCGGCGGGAGGCCGGGTTAGGGGATAGATCTAAGCCGGGGGCAACCCCGCAACAGGGAGGACGGAATGCAACCAAAACCGAACGCGCGGCTTTCATCGCAGGCAATGGCCTTTGTTCTCGCGGGCGGGCGCGGCAGCCGCCTGAAGGAACTGACCGACAAACGCGCCAAACCAGCCGTGTATTTCGGCGGCAAAACCCGGATCATCGACTTTGCTTTGTCAAATGCGCTGAACTCCGGCATCCGCAAAATGGCGATTGCCACGCAGTACAAAGCGCATTCGCTGATCCGGCATTGTCAGCGTGGTTGGTCGTTCTTTCGGGCGGAACGCAACGAATACCTTGATATTCTGCCCGCCTCGCAGCGGGTCAGTGAAAACAAATGGTATCTCGGCACTGCCGATGCCGTCACGCAAAACATTGATATCGTTGATAGCTATGGCATCCAATACGCTGTCATCCTTGCCGGCGACCATATCTACAAGATGGATTACGAGGTGATGCTGCGCCAGCACGTCGAAAGCAAAGCCGACGTCACCATAGGTTGCCTGACTGTGCCGCGGATGGAGGCAGTTGCCTTTGGCGTGATGCATGTCGACAAAAATATGCGCATCACCGATTTTCTGGAAAAGCCAAAAGACCCGCCGTCCATTCCCGGTGATCCGGATCACGCGCTGGCATCGATGGGGATCTATATCTTCGATTGGGCCTTCCTGCGCGATCTGTTGATCAAAGACGCCGAAGACCCTGACAGTAGCCATGATTTTGGCAATGACATCATCCCGCAGATTGTGAAAAACGGCAAAGCCGTGGCGCACAAATTTGCTGACAGCTGTGTGACAAGTGGGCTTGAAACCGAGCCCTACTGGCGCGACGTCGGCACAATTGATGCGTTCTGGCAGGCCAACATCGATTTGACCGATTTCGTGCCCAAGCTTGATCTTTACGACAATGCCTGGCCGATCTGGACCTATGCCGAAATTGTGCCACCGGCCAAATTCATTCACGACACTGACAAACGCCGCGGTATGGCAGTATCTTCGCTGATCTCGGGCGATTGCATCGTGTCGGGGTCCGAAGTGCGCAATAGTCTGCTGTTCACCGGCTGCCGCACCCATTCCTTCGCGACTCTCGATTATGTTGTGGCCCTGCCGCAAGTGATCGTGCACCGCAAGGCAGAGCTGAAAAACTGCGTGATAGATCGTGGCGTGATCATTCCCGAAGGGCTGGTGGTCGGTCAAGATGCCGACGACGATGAAAAGTGGTTCCGCAGAACCGACGCTGGCGTTGTGTTGATCACCCAAGATATGCTGGATGTGCGGGCAAAAGCGTTGTCCTGATGTGGGCAGTGCCGAAAGCCGCGGGGGTTTCACACCCCCAGTCCCGGCCCGTCTACGGGACGGGCGGTCTTCGCGGAAAACCTCCACTGGAGGTTTTCTAATCTCTCCTCTCCCCCCGTGGGATATTTGTGAACAGAAAAAAGGGATAGCGGCATGCAGTTTCGTGGGCGGGTTCTTTCTGTCGCATCCGAATGCGTGCCGTTGATCAAAACCGGCGGCTTGGCCGATGTCGTCGGCGCTTTGCCCGGTGCGTTGTCGACCCTTGGCTGGGATATGCGCGTGCTGTTGCCAGCGTATCGGTCTTTGCAGAAATCCGCCAAAGGCTGGCCCGTTGTGTTTTCTGAACCAGACCTGTTCGGCGGCGCGGGTCGCGTTCTGGCGGGCGAGGTTGCAGGCATATCCGTGTTGCTGCTTGATGCCCCCCACCTATACGACCGCGACGGCGGCCCGTATTCCAACGCCACCGGCGATCACCCCGACAATGCGCAACGTTTTGCCGCCCTCAGTTGGGTTGCCGCGGCGATTGCGCGACATGGCCTGACCGACGGCTGGTTGCCCGACATCCTGCACGTGCATGATTGGCAGGCGGGTTACGGGCCCGCCTATCTGACCTATGGTTCAGGTCGCAAAGTGCCGTCCGTGATCACGGTGCATAACATCGCATTCCAAGGCTGGGCCGCCGCATCCCAACTCGCCTCGCTGCGCCTGCCAGCGGCCGAATTTCACCCCACAGCACTCGAATACTACGGTGGTCTGTCCAGCCTGAAAGCGGGCCTTGTCACCGCTGATGCCATCACCACCGTTTCACCAACTTACGCATCCGAACTGATGCGCCCTGAATATGGTATGGGCCTTGAGGGCGTCATTGCCGCGAGGGCAGACCGGGTCAGCGGTATTTTGAACGGCGTCGATACTGCCGTTTGGTCACCTGAGGCTGACGCCGAAATTACCCCCTATTCCGCCAAAACCCTAAAAGCCAAAGCCACCAACCGCGCCGCCCTGCAAACAGAGTTTGGCCTTGATGTCCCGGGCCCGTTGGCGATCGTGGTCAGCCGATTGACCGACCAAAAAGGCATCGATCTGCTGCCCGCCGTGATCCCCGAGTTTGTCGAAGGCGGTGGCGGCCTGCTGGTATTAGGCTCCGGTGACCCGGCGCTCGAGGCCGCAATGCGGGGGCTTGAGCGCCGCTATCCAGGCCGTATCGCCGTGCGCATTGGCTATGACGAGGCCCTTAGCCACCGCATGTTCGCAGGTGGCGACGCCGTTTTAGTGCCCTCGCGGTTCGAACCTTGCGGGCTGACGCAAATGTATGGCCTGCGCTACGGCACTTTGCCTGTGGTCGCGGCGGTTGGCGGCTTGGCCGACACTGTAATCACCGCCAATCCGGCCGGTCTGGCGGCGGGCGTGGCCACTGGTCTGACCTTCCATCCCACCGACGCCGCCGCCTTTGCCCAAGCCTTGCGCCAGCTACTCACGCTCTATGCTGACAAACCACTGTGGGCGAAACTGCAACGCAACGCCATGGCGCACCCCGTCGGATGGGAAAGTTCCGCCGCCGCCTATGCTGCCCTTTACGAAAGCCTCGTTCCATGATTGCGACCACTGGCAACCTGCCAGCGCGCCTTCCGGGCCATAGCACTGGGCCCGGCAGACCATGGCCGATGGGTGCCACGTTTGACGGCGAAGGCGTCAACTTTGCCGTCTTCTCGGCCAACGCAGAACGCATTGAATTATGCCTGTTTTCCCCCGATGGTCGCAAAGAGGTGGCAAGGCTAACCTTCCGCGAGCGTGACGGTGATGTCTGGCATATTCACGTCGCAGGCCTGATGCCCGGCACTCTGTACGGCTTTCGCGCCCATGGCTCCTATCAGCCCGAGGCGGGACACCGCTTTAATCCGCACAAACTGCTGCTGGACCCCTACGCGCGCCAGCTTGAAGGGCGTCTGCGCTGGTCTGATGCGTTGATGGGCTACAAAATCGGCAGCCCGCGCGGTGATCTGTCATTTGACACCCGCGATAGCGCCTTCGCGATGCCAAAATCGGTAGTGGTGGACCCGTCCTTCAACTGGGGTGATGACCGCGCGCCGCAAACGCCGCTGGCCCAATCTGTGATCTATGAGGCACATGTCAAAGGGGCGACAGCGCTACATCCCGAGGTCGAACGGGGGCTGCGCGGCAATTATCTGGGGATGGCGTCTGAACCCATGCTGGACCATCTGACCAAGTTGGGCGTCACGGCGGTGGAATTGCTTCCCGTGCAGGCTTTCATGGATGACCGTTTTCTGGTGGCCAAGGGTTTGCGCAACTATTGGGGCTACCAAAGCATCGGATTTTTCGCGCCAGAGCCGCGCTATATGTCCAAAGGTTCGATCTCTGAATTCCAATCCATGGTGCGCCGGTTTCATACTGCGGGCATCGAGGTGATCCTTGATGTGGTCTACAACCACACCGGCGAAGGCGATGCGCATGGGCCGACACTGGCCTTCCGGGGGCTTGATAACCGCAGCTATTACCGCCTGCTGGATGGTGGGCGGCACTATGTGAATGATGCTGGCACCGGCAATTCCCTGAACTTGACGCACCCGATGGTGCTGCGCATGGTGCTGGATTCACTGCGCTATTGGGTCGAGGTCATGCATGTCGATGGCTTTCGCTTTGATCTCGCTACCAGCTTGGGGCGCGAATCCTATGGTTTTGATCCGAACGGCAGCTTTTTCGATGCCATCCGCCAAGACCCGGTCCTAAGTCGCGTCAAACTGATTGCCGAACCATGGGATCTTGGCCCCGGCGGCTACCAGTTGGGGGCCTATCCGCACCCCTTCGCCGAATGGAACGACAGGTTCCGCGACGGCGTCCGCCGTTTCTGGCGCGGTGATGCAGGCATGGTGACAGACTTTGCCAAACGCCTGCTTGGCTCTGCAGAACGCTTTGATCATTCGGCACGGGCAGCCACGTCTTCGGTTAATTTCATCACCTCGCACGACGGTTTCACGCTGGAAGATCTGGTCAGCTTTACAGTCAAGCGCAACTTTGCCAATGGCGAGGAAAACCGTGATGGCCACGGTGAAAACCATTCCGACAATCTGGGCTTCGAAGGACCGACCGACAATCCCGCCATCCGCGCCGCTCGCGTTCAGCGCAAACGCAACCTCCTGGCGACGCTGTTCCTAAGCCAGGGCGTGCCGATGCTGTTGGCCGGCGATGAATTGGGTCAGACGCAGGCTGGCAACAACAACGCCTATGCGCAGGACAATGAAACCAGCTGGCTGAACTGGGATGATCCCTCCGCCAGCATGGTCGATTTTGTGGCCGAACTGACCGCGCTGCGCAGGCATCACCCGGTCTTGCGCCAACGTCGTTTCTTGCACGCGCAGCACCGCCCCACTGATGGCTTGCTTGATGTGATCTGGCGCCGTGCCGATGGGTCTGAACCCGGTACACATGATTGGCATGATCCCGCCTTTCGCTGTGTTTGCGTCGAGTTGCGCATGGCCGCCGAAGGCCGCGCGGGTGCTGATGCGGCGTTCTTGGTGTTCAACACCGGCCCGGCACAAATGCTGACCCTGCCCACAACTGCGGCCAACTGGCGACTGGTCCTTGATACCACAAAACCAGGCATGAAGCCTGCGCCAACAAAACCTGTGCTGGACGTACCGGCCCAATCTGTGCTGGTCTTCACCCCAATTCACGCTGCACCCGGAGGCTCCAAATGACCGTGCTAACCATCCCGACCACGGCCTTCACCGATCAGAAACCCGGCACCTCTGGCTTGCGCAAGAAGACCGCAGTTTTCATGGGGCACCATTATCTCGAAAACTTCGTTCAAGCGATCTTCGACGCCATTGGCGGCGCGGCTGGCAAAACTTTCGTTCTGGGTGGCGATGGCCGTTACTTCAACGACCGCGCGGCACAGGTCATTTTGCGCATGGCGGCGGCCAATGGCGCGCACCGCGTCATCGTGGGGCAGGGCGCAATCCTGTCAACTCCGGCGGCCAGTCATCTGATCAGACTGAACAAAACCGATGGTGGCATCATCATGTCAGCCAGTCATAACCCCGGCGGCCCGGACGAAGATTTCGGCGTTAAATTCAACATGGCCAACGGCGGCCCGGCCCCCGAAAGCGCGACCGAGGCGATGTTTCAACGCACACTGTCGATCACTGATTACAAAATCCTTCAGGCTCACGATGTCGATCTGGCCACAGTCGGGCGCAGCCAGCTCGGCGACATGATTGTCGATGTGGTCGATCCGGTCGCTGACTACGCCGCATTGATGGAAACCCTGTTCGACTTCCCCGCCATCGCTGCGATGTTCAAATCCGGTTACCGTATGCGTTTTGATGCGATGTGCGCCGTCACCGGTCCTTATGCACACGACATACTGGAAAACCGCTTGGGTGCCGCCTCCGGCACGGTTATCAACGGCAGGCCGCTGCCAGACTTCGGCGGCATGCACCCCGACCCGAATCCGACGTGGGCACGCGCCCTGATGGATGAGATGTTCGGGGCAAACGCCCCCGACTTTGGTGCAGCCTCCGATGGCGATGGTGATCGCAACATGGTGGTCGGTCGCGGCATCTACGTATCACCTTCCGACAGCTTGGCCGTGCTTGCCGCCAATGCGCATCTGGCACCGGGCTACAAAGCTGGTCTGAAAGGTGTCGCCCGGTCGATGCCCACCTCTGCCGCCGTTGACCGCGTCGCTGACGCTTTGGGCATCGCCAAATTCGAAACCCCCACTGGCTGGAAATTCTTCGGCAACCTGCTCGATGCCGGTCGCGCCACCATCTGCGGCGAAGAAAGCTTCGGCACCGGCTCTGATCATGTGCGCGAAAAAGACGGCCTCTGGGCGGTTCTGCTGTGGCTGAACATCCTTGCCGTCCGCAAACAATCCGTCGCTGATATCTTGTCGGCGCACTGGGCAAGGTTTGGCCGCAACTACTATTCCCGCCATGACTTTGAAGGCGTCGAAAGTGCTGGTGCCGATGCCATGATGGACGCGCTGCGCGATAGCCTCCCCGGCCTTCCCGGACGCCAGATCGAAGGTATGACCATCAGCGGTGCCGATGATTTCGCCTATGCCGACCCCGTCGATGCCTCGATCAGTCTGAAACAAGGCGTGCGCATCCTATTCGCCGACGGCAGTCGCATCGTCATGCGTCTGTCTGGCACCGGCACTCAAGGGGCCACCTTGCGGCTGTACCTTGAACGCTACGCGGCGGGTCCAGACGGCCTGCTCCATGATCCGCAAGACGCCCTTGCCCCGGTCATCCGCGCCGCCCACGCACTTGCCGGTATTGTCGCCCACACAGGCCGCTCAACGCCTGACGTCATCACCTAAACCGCCATAAGGCGCGATTTGACATTCATCCGTCGCCGATGTCGCCGACCGCGCGGCAGAATGGTCGTTTTCTGACGCAAAGCGCCGCTCTTGGCGCAGGGGAACACCGCCATGAACGACGTCAAAGCCAGATCAGGCCGCCAGGCCCGCCATATCTCGCGCGCCAAAAAAGGCAGCGGCATGGGCCAGCCCTATATCATCCGCAACATCCCGACCTACGACATCCTGTCCGAAGAAAACCTGATCAAGATCGAAGCCGCCGCTGACCGCATCTTGGCCGAAACCGGCATCGAATTTCGCGATGATCCCGTAGCCTTGGATCACTGGCGTCGCGCCGGTGCCGATGTCGATGGCCTGCTGGTCAAATTCCCCCCCGGCCTGCTGCGCGAAGTGCTGAAAACCGCCCCGGCAACATTCACCCAACACGCCCGCAACCCCGCGAATTCCGTAGAAATTGGCGGCAAATCAGTCGTCTTCGCCCCCGCCTACGGCTCTCCCTTCGTCATGGACCTGGATCGCGGTCGTCGCTTCGGCACGTTGGAAGACTTCCACAACTTCATCAAACTCGCGCAATCCAGCCCCAACTTCCACCATTCCGGCGGCACCATCTGCGAGCCCACAGACATCGCCGTCAACAAGCGCCACCTTGATATGGTGATGGCCCACATGACGCTGTCCGACCGCCCCTACATGGGCTCTGTCACATCAGAAGAACGCGCCGAAGACAGTATCGAAATGTCCCGCATCCTGTTTGGTGCCGATTTCGTCGACCAGAACTGCGTCATCCTCGGCAACGTCAACGTCAACTCGCCACTGGTCTGGGATGGCACCATGACCAATTCCCTGCGCGCCTATGCCCGCGCCAATCAGGCGGCGGTAATTGTGCCCTTCATCCTTGGCGGTGCGATGGGCCCGGTGACCAACGCGGGCGGCATCGCGCAATCCCTTGCCGAAACCATGGCGGGCTGCGCGCTGACTCAACTAGAACGCCCCGGCGCCCCGGTCATCTTCGGAAACTTCCTGTCGTCGATGAGCCTGCGGTCAGGCTCGCCAACCTTCGGCACCCCTGAACCCGCTATCGGCTCGATGGTCATCGGCCAGCTTGCCCGCCGCCTGAACTTGCCGCTGCGTTGTTCGGGCAATTTCACCACCTCAAAACTGCCCGACGCGCAGGCGATGATGGAAGGCACGATGAGCATGCTTGCCGCCATTCATTGCGGCGCAAACTTCATCCTGCATTCCGCTGGTTTCCTCGACGGCCTTCTCAGCATGAGCTACGAGAAATTCATGTTGGATGCCGATCTGTGCGGGTCCCTGCACAAATACCTCGCTGGCGTCGTCATCGACGACGATCAACTTGCCGTCGATGCCTTTGCCGAAGTCGGCCCCGGCAACCACTTCTTCGGCTGCGCCCACACTATGGCGCACTACGAAACCGCATTCTGGGATTCTGACCTGTCCGACAACGAACCCTTTGAGAAATGGGAAGCCGCCGGTTCCACCGACGCCGCCACCCGCGCCAACACTCTATGGAAAAAACGGCTCGCCGAATTTGAAGCACCGGCGATCGACGAAGGCCTGCGCGACGGTTTGCAAGACTTCATCGACCGCAAAAAGTCCAGCATGGCGGATGCGTGGTATTGATCACTATGACGATAGGCAATGGGGGCTGCGATCACGGCGATAATCGTCGGGAAAGCAGATTGTGTAGCGCCCGCATGGGTGCCCTATGCGACATATACCATTCTAGATACAAAGTTCGGGCGAAGCATCGTTGCTGCCAGCCAGCAGGAAACGACACTTAGGCCCACAATAACGATTACGCCACTTTCACCCCCCAGAAACTCCAAAATCAAGGGAGTCTTGGTCGTATTCGTTTTTTCAAAGAGGTTCCAAGCCCCATTCGCGGCACCATGAGCGATAGCCACTGGCCATATTGATCCTGTCCATACGCGCAAAAAGCCGTAGAAGACGCCGGCTAACGTCAAAGTAACCATGAAAAGCGGCACGATGACGAATGGGCTTGAATCTGGATGATAGAACGGCGTGCCAAGAATAAGTGGCAAATGCCACAGGCCATGTAAAAAACCAACCAAGAGCATGGCTTGAACCACACCTCGCCCGTTGGACACGCGCGGCAACAAGTATCCCCTCCAGCCTACTTCCTCACAGAGCGCAAAAAGGCTGCCGATGATCAATCCAATTGCTAATTTCAGAACGAAACCTGCGCCAAGGCCTCCTTCAGGAATTACGAAGACCGCCAAGCCAAACAAAGACAATGCGGCCATTCCCAGAAGGTGTATGAAATACGGTGCACAAAAAGCCAGTGGCCAGCCCTTCAGCCCTGCACTTGTAAGGCCAAGCAGCGAAGGAATAAGTTTCGCCTCACTCTCCGGCGAAATCCAAAGTAGCATGAGCAGACTGCTTATAAGCGGGGTGAACATCGTCAGAATCAAGACCGACTCGCCCAACCATTTAACGCTCATTGCCAGTCCCAAAGCCTGGCCAAATGTGATGCAATAGAAAATCGCTGGTTTAGAGAAAAGTTTTGTTTTCATGATGACCCCGCGATACCCACCAAATCTAGAGTATTTGACTGACGCACGCGCAGGCGATGGTACCACCCGCAAGATCATCCGTCCAGTTTCTTTGCGTCCACCACGCTTGGGTCTTGATCGATTAAATTAGGGCAGTTGTCTTTCTCTACCCCAAAAACGTTAAGGGGCACTCGATCAATGTCCTCTGCGCCACGCACAGTGGTCATCGCCACCGCAGGCCTTGCTGCTTAAGACCCTACGCCCGCAAACCCGTCTCCTCCAACAACCCACGCCGTTTCGCCTCATAGTAATAGCCCTTGGCATACCACATCACGGCCCGGTCCTCGCTGCCATCGGCAACCAGCCACGCGCCGCGCAGATATCGCACCGCATAGGTCAGGTTGGTCTTCGCATCCAGCAAACCTGCCGGGCTGCCCCGATATCCCATCGTCCCCGCTGTCTGCGGCAAGATCTGCATCAGCCCGAAATAGGGCCCGTTGCGTGCAGCCGGGTTATAGCCACTTTCGCGTTGCACCACGCGGTGAACCAGCGATGCAGGCACTTGATTTTCTGCCGCCGCTTGGTTGATCAACGCGCGCAATTCCGGCGTCTCACCGGGGTGCAGGTCGCTTCGACTAACCTCGTCGCGCTTCGGCTTTGCGCCGCACGCGGCCAACGACAGCGCCATCAAGCCAAACATGGCGCGCCGGGAAATGTTCTGCATTTACCACTCCACACAAATCAAACTCCGATATTGCGCGTTTTTCGGGTCCGGTAAACCCCGGCGGCCATGGGCGGCGGGTTTGCTCCGCTCATCGTGATGCAGATTTTTTTGATCCTTGCATTGAAACGCTTGCCGAAACGGCGAACGTCGGATGATAGTTGCAAACGCAGCGTGCATCGCGGGCGCGAAGGGGCGTCGCCGACGAGGCATTTGCAGGGGGATAAAGTGCAACTCTCAGATCAACGCGACATCAAGGCCGATCCGGCCACCGTTTGGGCGGCCCTACTGAACCCCGAGGTGCTGATGGCATCTGTGCCGGGCTGCGAAAGCATGACAGGCACGCCCGAGACCGGGTTCGAAGCGGTTGTCGTGCAAAAAGTAGGCCCAGTGAAAGCCCGCTTTACCGGCGTGGTTAAATTGTCAGACCGGGTTGAAGGGCAAAGCCTGACCATCAGCGGCGAAGGCAAAGGCGGCCCTGCAGGCTTTGCCAAGGGCGGCGCAAAAGTAACGCTGGAAGCCATCGAAGGCGGCACGCGGCTTGCCTACACCGTTGACGCCAATGTCGGCGGCAAACTGGCGCAATTGGGCAGCCGCATCATCGACGGCTTTGCCAAAAAGATGGCCGATGAATTTTTCACCCGGTTTCAGGACACTGTCGAAGATGACGGCGATGATGCCGAAGATGAAGATTCTGGCGACCCTGCTGACGCACCAGAAAAGAAAAAGGGTTGGTTCAAACGGTTGATTTCCGGTTGAACTGAAACAGCTCGTAAACATCCGCCGACCCAGAGTTGGTACAAGGGAGGATAAGACAAGATGACGAAAGTCACAGTTACCGTGAACGGAAAATCCGTATCGCGTGATGTCGAAGGGCGCACTTTGCTGTCGTCATTTCTGCGCGATGGGCTCGGAATGACCGGCACTCATATCGGCTGCGATACCTCGCAATGCGGCTCCTGCGTCGTGCATGTCGATGGCCTCGCCGTCAAATCCTGCTCGGTCTTCGCGGTCGATGTCGCAGGGTCAACTGTCAAAACCATCGAAGGCATGGCCAATGCCGACGGCAGCCTCGGCACCATTCAACAAGCGTTTCAGGATCATCACGGCCTGCAATGCGGCTTTTGTACCCCCGGCATGGTGATGAGCACGGCCGCCCTGCTTGCCGAAAATCCAAAACCAACCGAAGCGCAGATCCGCCATTACCTCGAAGGCAACATCTGCCGCTGTACTGGCTATCATAACATCGTCAAAGCGGTGCTTGCTGCATCCGGCCAAGACGTCTCTGCCGTAGCTGCCGAGTAAACATATCCATTCTGGGAGGAATGACATGCCCAAAGACAGTGGTATCGGTGCCAGCTCCAAGCGGCGCGAAGACGTGCGGTTCCTGACGGGACGCGGTCGTTACACAGCAGATATTCAACTTCACGGCCAAACCTACGCGGCCTTTGCCCGCTCACCGCACGCCCATGCCCGCATCGTGTCCATCGACACATCGGCAGCCGAGGCGATAGACGGCGTGCTTGCCGTCTTCACCGGCGCAGATTTTGCCGCCGTTGGGGGCAATCCGGCTGGCTGGCTGATCCAAAGCCGCAATGGCGAGACGATGAAAGAACCAAAGCGCCCAGTGCTTGCCCATGGCAAAGTTCGCCACGTCGGCGATGCCTATGCCGCCGTCATCGCCGAAACCCAAGACATTGCGCGCTCTGCCGTCGAAGCGCTGGACGTGGTGTTCGAAGAACTGCCAGCGATTGTTGATATGGCTGCCGCTGTCGCCGACAAATCCAACCGCGTGCATGACGAGATTGCCGATAACATCTGCTACGACTGGGGCTGGATCGAAGACAACCGCGCCGCCGTTGACGCCGCCTTCAAATCCGCCCCGCATGTCACCACGCTCAAGCTGATCAACAACCGTCTTATCCCCAACGCGATGGAACCCCGCGCCTCGATCGGCGTCTACGATCCGGGCACCGAGGATTACAAGCTTTACACCACCTCGCAAAACCCGCACCTGACCAGGCTGCTGATCGCCGCCTTCGTGATGGGCATCCCGGAGCACAAACTCAACGTCATCGCCCCTGATGTCGGCGGTGGCTTTGGCTCAAAAATCTACCACTACGGCGAAGAGGCGCTGGTTCTGGCCGCGTCCCGCAAAATTGGCCGCCCGGTCAAATGGGTCGCTGACCGATCCGAATCCTTCCTGTCTGATGCGCATGGCCGCGATCACGTCACCACCGTCGAACTTGCATCCGACAAACACGGCAATTTCCTTGCTCTGCGCACTGAAACGCTGGCCAACGTTGGTGCCTATCTGTCGAACTTTGCCACCGTGACGCCAACCTTCCTGCACGGCACGCTGATGGCAGGCCCCTATAAAACCCCACTAGTCTATGTGAACGTCAAAACCGTGTTCACCAACACCGCCCCGGTTGACGCCTACCGCGGGGCGGGGCGGCCCGAAGCCACCTATTCCATCGAACGCGTCGTCGATAAGATGTGCCGCGAGCTGAACCTCGATCCGGTCGAAGTGCGCCGCAAGAACTTCATCCAACCCGACCAATTCCCCTATCAAACGCCCGTCGGACTGGTCTACGACACTGGCAACTACCAAGCCACGCTGGATAAACTCCTCGACCTCGGCGATTTCGCCGGTTTCGAAGCCCGCCGCGCCAAAAGCGCCAAAGCAGGAAAATTGCGTGGCCTCGGCCTGTCCACCTGGATCGAGGCTTGCGGCATCGCCCCCTCCGCTCTCGTCGGTGCCTTGGGGGCCCGCGTCGGCCTTTATGATGCGGCCACCGTGCGGGTCAACCCAACTGGCAACATCAGCGTGATGGTCGGCGCCCACAGCCACGGCCAAGGCCACGAAACCGTCTTCGCCCAGATCGTGTCCTCGAAACTCGGTATCCCCGAAGCCAACATCGACATCGTGCATGGCGACACCTCTAAAATCCCCTTCGGCATGGGCAGCTACGGCTCGCGCAGCCTCGCGGTTTGCGGCTCGGCCATGGACAAGGCCCTTGATAAAGTCATCGCCAAAGGCAAGAAAATCGCCGCCCACATGCTGGAAGCGGCCGAAGGCGACATCGTGTTTGCCGATGGCAAGTTCAGCGTCACCGGCACTGACAAAGCGAAAACCTTCGGCGAAATCGCGTTCTCGGCCTATGTCCCGCACAACTACCCGCTCGAAACCCTGGAACCGGGGCTTGAGGAAACCGCCTTCTACGATCCCGCCAACTTCACCTATCCCGCCGGTGCCTATGCCTGCGAAGTCGAAGTTGACCCCGACACAGGCCGCGTCGAAATCGCCAGCTTCACCTGCGCCGACGATTTCGGCAATGTGATGAACCCGATGATCGTCGAAGGCCAAGTTCACGGCGGCGTCGCCCAAGGCATTGGTCAGGCCCTGCTGGAAGGCTGCACCTATGATGATACCGGGCAGCTGATTTCGGGTTCCTACATGGATTACACCATGCCGCGCGCCGATGATCTGCCGATGTTCACCGTCGATCACAGCTGCATCACGCCCTGCACCCACAACCCGCTTGGCGTCAAAGGCTGTGGCGAGGCCGGAGCGATCGGCTCACCCCCCGCCGTGGTCAACGCGGTGATCGACGCCCTGCAGCGGGCTGGCAAAAACGTAACCCATATCGACATGCCGCTGACGCCATCGCGCGTCTGGTCGGCGATGAACGCGTAACGCGAGGAAGAAAGACATGTACAACTTCGACTTCGTAAAACCAAACAGCATCGCCGCGGCGGCGAAAGCCATGGCAGACGATGGCGCGCAGGCGCTGTCGGGTGGCCAGACCCTGCTGCCCACCATGAAGCAGCGCCTCGCGTCGCCTTCGGTTCTGGTCAGCCTGAATGGCATTCCCGAAATGCAGGGTGTCTGCATGGCCGATGACGGCGTGTCCGTCGGCGCTGCCACCATCCACGCAGCCGTGGCGAAAGAGGCGGCGAAATACTACCCGGCACTCGCCGCTTTGGCGGGTGGCATCGGCGATCCCGCAGTGCGCAACCGCGGCACCCTTGGTGGCTCGCTGGCCAACAACGATCCCTCCGCCTGTTATCCGGCGGCAGTGCTTGGCTCGGGTGCAACGGTGCATACCAACAAACGCAAGATCAAGGCCGACGACTATTTCCAGGGCCTGTTCACCACCGCACTGGACGAGGGCGAAATTATCACCTCGGTCACGTTCCCGGTGCCTGAAAAAGCCGCCTATGTGAAGTTTGATCAACCCGCATCCCGCTTTGCCCTGACGGCGGTGTTCGTGGCAAAATACGCCAGCGGCGTCCGCGTTGCCGTTACCGGCGCATCAGAAAACGGCGTGTTCCGCTGGACCGAGGCGGAAAAAGCCCTGACTGCCAGCTTCACCGCGTCCGCAATCAGCGGCCTGTCGGTGCCCGCCAACGGCATGATCAATGACCTTCACGGCACACCAGCCTACCGCGCCAATCTGGTGAAGGTGCTCACCGGACGGGCCGTGTCCGCCGCCTGAAACGCCTCGACAAACGGCAGCAATCAGCCCCCCGGCAAACCGGGGGGCTTTGTTATTTGCCCGTCATGCGGCACTGTCATGGCATCGTCACGCCGGCCAGCTACCGATTTGCCAAGCGGAACGTATATCCGGGGGGTTGCGCCTTGCAAAACGCCAGATATAGTTTCGTAAATAAGGTCAGCCTGGCGGTAACCGAGTCAGGTCACAACGCTAAAGCGAAAGGTCGGGTCTTTGGGTATTGAGGGTGATTTCAGATCGGTATTCGTGCGGGAACCCGTAGCCCTGCGTCATTTTCCGGCGTTGGTGCTGAATGCCGATTATCGCCCGCTGTCCTATTACCCCCTGTCGCTATGGCCATGGCAAGAGGCGGTGAAAGCCGCGTTTCTGGACCGGGTCAGCATAGTCGCCGAATATGATCATGTGGTGCGAAGCCAACGAACCGTGCTTCGAATACCCTCTGTTGTCGTGCTGAAAGACTACGTAAGACCTCAAAAGCGCGTGGCCTTCACGCGCTTTAATCTTTTTCTGCGCGACCAGTTCCTCTGCCAGTATTGCGGTGCCAAGGGTGATCTGACTTTCGATCACGTTCTGCCCCGGTCGCGGGGCGGCATCACATCGTGGGAAAATGTCGTTGCGGCCTGCTCGCCCTGCAACCTGCGCAAAGGCTCCAAAACGCTGAAGCATTCCGGCATGCACCTTACCCGCATGCCGCGCGCGCCAACGGCCGAAGAAATGCAAACCCACGGTCGCCGTTTCCCACCAAACCACCTACACGACAGCTGGCTGGATTACCTGTATTGGGACGCCGAACTCGAAGCATAACCCGGCAGCGCCCATCGTGCCGGATTTTCAGTCGTAGAAACGTGACACCATATTTACATCTCGCCCCCCATCCGTGACACAGATAGCTCTTTGGAAGACTGATACTGCAAAGCGGGGTGGCCAATTATGGTGTCAATTCAGTTAGCCGCCGTACATCTGGCAACTGCCCTTATCTGCGGTGCCATAATCGGCTCGGAACGCCAGATACGCCAACGCATGGCGGGCTTACGCACGAATGCCTTGGTTGCCCTAGGTGCTGCAGGCTACGTCACCTTCTCGGCGCTCTACCCGAACGAGGTCAGCCAAACCCGCGTCGCCGCACAGGTGGTGTCCGGCATCGGCTTTCTTGGCGCCGGCATCATCTTCCGCGATGGTTTCAACGTCCACGGCCTGAACACCGCCGCCACCCTGTGGTGTTCGGCAGCGGTCGGCTTGATGGCCGGGGCAGGGGCGCTTCTGCTGGCAGCCCTGCTGACTGGCCTTGTCGTCTTCGTGAACCTCGGCCTGCGACCACTGGTCAAATGGCTCAAGCGTAAAACCAACGCGGGCGTTCCCATCGCCCGGATATTTTGCGTCGATGTCACCTGCCTACCCGCGCACGAAGCCGAAACCCGCAGCCTGATCCTGCGCACACTCGCGCTTGGCGGCCTGCACGTAATAGAGATTGCCGCAAAGCTGACCGAAGCTGGCGATGCGGTTGAACTGGCCGTAACGATCAACGGCGAGGGCATGGTTGATCAACTGCTGGAACAGTCCGCCGCCCGGATCGCCGCCGAACCCGGCCTTATCCGCGTCCGCTGGCACCTGCAGGACGAGGGTTGACAGCCGCCCGCAGGCAAGCTTCCCTACCCGCAATATCCCGGTTGCTAGACTTGTCTGCAACAAGCCGCTAGAACGCACATCGTTAGCGCTAACACCCCACCCGAGCGGAGAATTGCATTATGGTTTCACGTGTCATCCCGGTTGAAACCTTCGATCTGGTGATCTTTGGCGGCACTGGCGATCTTGCCCGCCGCAAAATCCTGCCCGGCCTCTATCGCCAATTCCTGTCGGGCCAGATGACCGCCGAAAGCCGCATCATCGGGGCCGCTCGCGCCACAATGACGGACGCCGAATTTCGCGTATCCACTGCCGAGGCCCTAAAAGAATTCGTCGACAAAGACCGCCAAGACCCCGCCGTCATCGCCCAATTCCTGGAACGGCTGCACTACATTTCCATCGATGCCAAAGGCGAAGGCGGCTGGCCCGCCCTGCGTGATCTGATCCGCCCCGGCGTCGTCAAAGCCTTCTACTTCTCGGTCGCCCCGGCGCTGTTCGGTGATCTTGCTGAACGCCTGCACCTGCACAACATCGCCGATGCCGACAGCCGCATCGTGGTGGAAAAGCCGTTCGGTCGCGATCTGGCCTCCGCCCGCGCCCTGAATCAGGTTCTTGCCGCCCATTTCACCGAAGCGCAGATTTACCGCATCGACCATTATCTTGGCAAAGAAACCGTGCAAAACCTGATGGCCGTGCGCTTTGCCAACATCCTGTTCGAACCGATCTGGAAGGCGCAATATATCGACCACGTGCAAATCACTGTTGCCGAAACGGTGGGCGTCGAAGGCCGCGGTGCCTATTACGATAAATCCGGTGCCATGCGCGATATGGTCCAGAACCACATGATGCAACTGCTATGCCTCATCGCGATGGAACCGCCCTACCACTTTGATCCCTCCGCAGTGCGTGACGAAAAACTGAAAGTTATCCGTGCGTTAGATCCTGTTGGCCCCGATGACATCGTGCGCGGCCAGTATCTGGCGGGTGGCGGGCAGGGCAGCTACGTCAAGCATTCCGAAGATCCTGCCAGCAAAACCGAAAGCTACATCGCGCTCAAGGTTCATGTCTCGAACTGGCGCTGGAAGGGCACGCCGTTCTACCTGCGCACTGGCAAACGCCTGCGCGCGCGCACCTCTGAAATCGCGATCACCTTCAAAGAACCACCGCATTCCATCTTTGATGATGCCACAGGCTGGCGCGAAAACGTGCTCGTTATTCGCCTGCAACCGAACGAAGGCATGAACCTGATGGTGATGATCAAGGAACCGGGGCCAGGCGGCATGCGCTTGGCGCAAGTGCCACTTGATATGTCGTTCGCCCAAGCCTTGGGGGTGGACGGTGCCGATATTCCCGACGCCTATGAACGCCTGATCATGGATGTGATCCGTGGCAACCAAACCCTGTTCATGCGCGGCGACGAGGTCGAGGCGGCATGGGCCTGGACTGATCCGATCATCCAAGGCTGGGAAGCCCGCGGCGATAAACCCCAGGGCTATGATGCCGGCGGTTCCGGCCCCGAAGATGCGCTAATGCTGATGCACCGCGATGGCAGGCGGTGGCGGGAGATTAAAGAATGAAGTTCTCAGAATATCCAGACCGCGAAATGATGATGCTCGGCCTCGCCAACATTCTCGCGGGCGAGCTGTCCGATTTCATCCGCCGCGAAGGCCGCGCCAGCTTTTGCGTCCCCGGCGGCACCACGCCCGGCCCGATCTTCGACACCCTATCGGGCGTTGATCTGGAGTGGGAAAATATCGCTGTCTTCCTGAATGATGAACGCTGGGTGCCCGAAACCGACGCCCGCTCCAACACCGCCCTGATAAAACAACGCCTGATCCGTGGCCGCGCCGCCAAGGCCAACCTGATCCCGCTATACGCTGCCACGCCGCGACCCGAAGACGCCCTTGATGCCCTGTCCAAAGCCATCGCCCCCCATCTGCCGATCTCTGTCCTGCTGCTGGGCATGGGCACCGATATGCACACTGCATCGCTGTTCCCCGGTGCTGATCGCTTGGCCGATGCCCTTGCCCCTGACGCCCCGATCCTGCTGCCGATGCGCGCCGAGGCTGCCGGTGAGCCGCGCGTTACCCTGACCGCCCGCGTTCTGCGCGACGCAATGTCCTGCCACATCCTGATCACCGGCGCAGAAAAACGCACCGCACTGGAACGCGCCCACGGCTTGTCCGAAATGGAAGCCCCCGTAAAAGCCGTGCTGGCAAACGCAACCGTACACTGGGCGGAGTAACCGAAAATGACCGACCATTGGCAAACGCTCGCTAAACTCCGCAACACCACGGAAAACCGGGCGATCCTCGATCTCTTCGCCGATCCCGCCCGCGCCGATAATTTCTCGGCCCGCTTTGGCGATATGCTGTTCGATTACTCCAAAACCAACATCGACAGCGCCACCCGCGATGCCCTGATCAATCTTGCCACCGCATCCGACCTTGCGACGAAACGCGATGCGATGTTCGCGGGGGCCGTCATCAACGAAACCGAAGGCCGCGCCGTTCTGCACACCGCCCTGCGCAACCTGAATGACCCGGTCATCCTCGACGGCCACGATGTCATGCCCGCCGTCCGCGCCACCCATACTCGGATGCAGGCGTTCTGCGATGATGTCCGCAGCGGTCGCTTCAAAGCGCAGGGCGGTAAAATCACCGACGTCGTCAACATCGGCATCGGCGGCTCCGATCTCGGCCCCGCCATGGCCGTGCTCGCCCTTGCCCCCGCACATGACGGCCCGCGCTGTCATTTCATCTCGAATGTCGATGGTGCCCACGCCCATGACATTCTGCGCAACCTCGATCCAACCACCACCCTCGTCATCGTCGCCTCGAAAACCTTCACCACCATCGAAACGATGACCAATGCCGAAACAGCCCGGGCTTGGATGGCGCGGAAAGTCAGCAACCCCGCCGCGCAATTCGCCGCCGTCTCGACCTCTGCCGAGAAAACCGCCGCCTTCGGTATTGACGCCTCCCGCGTCTTTGGCTTCGAAGATTGGGTTGGCGGTCGCTATTCGCTGTGGGGGCCAATCGGCCTGTCGCTGATGCTGGCCATCGGTCCCAAGGGCTTCGATGACTTCCTCGCCGGGGCCGCCTCAATGGATCGCCACTTTCGCGATGCTCCCTTCGCGCAAAACCTGCCGGTCTTGCTGGCCCTCGTCGGCATCTGGCACAACCAGATTTGCGGCTACGCCACCCGCGCCGTGCTGCCCTACGATCAACGCCTGTCACGCCTTCCCGCCTACTTGCAGCAGCTGGAAATGGAATCCAACGGTAAGCGCGTCGCGATGGATGGCACGGATCTGCCGCGCCATTCCGGCCCCGTTGTCTGGGGTGAACCCGGCACCAATGGCCAGCACGCCTTCTACCAACTGATCCACCAAGGCACCCGCGTCGTCCCCTGCGAATTTCTGGTCGCCCGCAAAGGCCATGAGCCGGACCTCGCTCACCAACACCTTCTTCTCGTGTCAAATTGCCTCGCCCAGTCCGAAGCCCTGATGCGCGGTCGTTCCTTGGTCGAGGCGACGGCCATCATGGCCAAAAAGGGCCTGACGGGGTCCGAGCTTGATCGCCAAGCCCGCCACCGCGTCTTCCCCGGCAATCGCCCTTCCACAACGCTTGCCTACCCGCAACTGACTCCGTTCACCTTCGGCCAGATCGTCGCCCTCTACGAACACCGCGTTTTCGTCGAAGGCGTCATCCTGGGCATCAATTCCTACGATCAGTGGGGGGTGGAACTGGGCAAGGAACTCGCCCTCGCCTTGCAGCCGATCTTGGAAGGGCGGCAAGACACCGCTGGCAAGGATGGCTCAACGAAAAGCCTCGTCGCGTATTTGCGCGGCTGATCGCCGCGCAAACGAGTTACGCCTTACCAAACGGTTAACAAAAACAGTAACACACATACATATCATGGCGTTAGCCAGCGTAACACGCGTGTTACTTCAAAGCCGCCGTCACAATAATCTCAACCAGATACCCCGGAGCCGCCAATTTTGCCTCCCCCGTAGCCCGCGCCGGGGTGTGCCCTTCCGGAACCCAAGCATCCCAAACCGCGTTCATCTCGGCAAACGAAGTCATATCCGCCAGCCAGATCTGAGCCGACAATATCCGCGTCTTATCGGTGCCCGCCTTGCCCAGAATCCGGTCCACCTCAGCCAAACAAACCCGCGTCTGATCCGCAACAGCCCCCCCCAGATCGCCGACCTGACCGGCAACCCAAATGATCCCATTATAGCAAACCCCCTCGCTCATCCGTTTTCCGGTGCCGATGCGGGTGATATCTTTGTTCATGATGGTCCCTCTCCAACTGATCCTGTTTGCTACCGCATCACAGATCAAAGCGAAAGAGATGGAGCGGGTGAAGGGAATCGAACCCTCGTCGTAAGCTTGGGAAGCTTCTGCTCTACCATTGAGCTACACCCGCATTGCCTGTCAGGTAAGCCAACCGTTTTCAGCCGTCAAGTCTGAACCACAAAAGCAAAGGGCCCTCGCAAAGCGAAGGCCCTCCCTGATCCGACACGGGGGACGATTGCATCAGATCAGGGGCGCCAGAGCTGCGGATCCAAGGGTGTGACGCCCCCCGAACCCACCGCCGACTGATCTTAAGCTGCGGGCAGCAGAACCGTGTCGATCACATGGATCACACCGTTGGATTGCTTCACGTCTGCAATCGTCACGGTCGCGACATTGCCCTGACCGTCTTCGATCATGACCTTGCCGTCAGCGGTTTTGACGGTGAATTCGCAACCGCCGACAGTCGTCACTTTATGCGCGCCGCCGTCAGCCTCGACCATCCCCATGATCGCGTCCGACATCGCATCAGCCGCGATTACATGACAGGTCAGGATCTTGACCAGCATATCTTTGTTTTCCGGCTTCAGCAGCGTTTCAACGGTGCCCGCAGGCAGCTTCGCAAACGCATCGTTGGTTGGCGCGAACACGGTGAACGGCCCGGCACCTTGCAGGGTTTCAACCAAACCGGCGGCCTGGACGGCGGCAACCAAAGTCGTGTGATCAGCCGAGTTCACGGCGTTTTCGACGATGTTCTTGTCTTCGAACATCGCAGCGCCGCCCACCATCGGGTTTTCAGCAAACGCCACGCCTGCAAATAGGGCGGCGGCGGCAGTCAGGGTTGCGAAACGGAATGTCTTGGTCATTTGGTTCTCTCCGGGTTGACGGGCTGGGCTTGTCCCTGCCTCACCATCAATCAACGGAGCCCAAGTCGCAGAAGTTTCAGCGGGCCGGAATAAAGTTCAAACTTTTTTCAAGATGCCTCAATTACGCCGGTTATCAGCACCGGACCAGTCGGCGCACCGGTGGTCGAGCCACCTGTCGGCTCCAGACTTACGGCGAGAACCGCGCCGGGCTCGAGGCGGTCCAGTGTCCGCGTGGTCGTGGCGTCCTCGATCAAGCCCAGTGACACTGGTGCGCCGTCACCGACGATCAACCACAGTTCGTAATCACGGCCCGCCTCAGCATCGGAGCCAGACAGCCGCGCTAAGGTTAGCGTCCCGTCGGCATAGCTGGCGGAAAAAGCCAATTCCTCGGCGTCAGCAGCAAGTGAAGCGGTCAATGTTGGGCCACCATCTCCGGATGGGGGCATAATTACGAGAACGGCTACGGCCAATGCCGCAGCTACTCCGGCACCGGCGATAAACGCCCACCAACCGCGTTTTCGAACGTCTTGCTGACCAAAAATACGAGCTTCGATCTGTGGCATCAGATCTGGGGCAGGGGCGGATTCGTAGCCATCATTTAACGCGTCGAAATGCGCTTCCCAGCGCGTGACAGCATCGGCAAAGGTGGCATCGGATTTCATCCGTGCTTCGGCAGCCAGCCGGTCTTGAAGCGTCAGCACGCCCAGAACATATTCTGCGGCCAAGGCGTCGGTTTCGTCCTCGGGTGAAAGATCGCGCGGGTCTGTCATTGTTCCAGACACTCTTTTAGTTGCAACAGGCTGCGCCGCAGCCAAGTGCGCATCGTGTTCAGCGGAACGTTAAACTTGGTCGCCAAGTCGGCATAGGACATCCCACCCAGATACGCCCCTTGAACGGCTTTGGCGCGGTCCGGCTCTAGCGCCGACATGCAGTCGATTATCCGACGGGCCTGGCCCTTGGCGATAAGGCCGTCCTCGACACCGGGTGTACGATCCACAAGCGTTTCGGCTTCGTCTTCTGTTGCGGTCGTTGCTTCGACCCTAGTGCGCAGGCGGTCGATGGCATGATTGCGCGCCACCGAAATCAACCAGCTCATTGCCCGGCCTTTTTCAGGATCGAACCGTCCGGCCCGTAACCACACACGTGTAAACACTTCTTGCAACGCATCCTCCGCTTCGGCGCGATTGCTAAGGATACGTAATAGAACGCCAAAGAGTTTCGAAGAAGTGCTGGAATAGAGATCGCGAAACGCAGCACGATCTTGCGCGGTCACTTTCGCCAGCAATTGGGCTACCGGATCGTCGATCATACTGTGGGCAGCCCCGTGCGTTCTTTTGGCTAATAAAGAGGCAAATGCAACACGTTGGCAAGCCCAGTTTCAATCTCGTCTGCGACGTCGCCCACCATCGCCACCGCCACCCGTGTTGAAACTGACATAAGGCAG
Organism: uncultured Alphaproteobacteria bacterium; assembly: GCA_963708425.1. Taxonomy (GTDB): domain Bacteria; phylum Pseudomonadota; class Alphaproteobacteria; order Rhodobacterales; family Rhodobacteraceae; genus JACMNW01. The sequence goes on along the minus strand of OY970206.1, from coordinate 139,998 downwards.
GGTGACGATTTTGGCAAGCTCGGGGAACGGGTCGGTGGCATGGGGGATGGCGTTGGCATTGACGAAGTGCTCTTGAAACTTCGGCTCGATGGCGGTTTCCACCTTGTGGATATCGCCCACCGTTGTTTCGATCGCGTTGCGCGCAGCAACGGAGCAAAGAGCAATCCGCGCACCCGTGCCGGCGGCGTTTCCGGCTGACGTAACTTTATCCAGCGGCGCGTCTGGGATCATGCCCAACACCATCGCGTGCTTGGGGCTGATATGGGCGCCAAATGCCCCGGCAAGAACCACGCGGTCCACTGTATCGATGCCAATTTCATCCATCAGCAGGCGCGCGCCCGCATATAGTGCTGATTTGGCCAATTGGATTGCGCGAATATCGCCTTGGGTGACCATGATCTTTGGGCCGCCCTCAGCCGAGCCATCGTGCAGAACGTAGCTATGGGTGCGGCCTTCGGGGATCAGGCGGTTGGTGCCGGTCTGTTCGGCTGATCCGATCAGACCTTTGGCATCGACCAATCCTGCCATGCGCATTTCGGCCACTGCTTCGATGATACCCGAGCCACAGATACCCGTGACGCCGGTTGTGGCCACGACTTCAGCAAAACCGGGTTCGGTCGACCAGACATCTGACCCGATCACACGAAAGCGCGGTTCCTTCGTTACGACATCAATTTCGACGCGTTCGATCGCACCGGGGGCAGCGCGTTGGCCAGAGCTTATCTGTGCGCCTTCAAAAGCGGGGCCGGTTGGCGACGAACAGGCCAGAACACGGGTTTCGTTGCCTAGCAGCAGTTCGGCATTGGTGCCGACATCGACGATCAGGACCATGTCTTTGGATTTGCCGGGTTCTTCCGACAATGCGACAGCCGCACAGTCGGCACCGACATGGCCCGCGATGCAGGGCAGGATGTAGACCCGCGCCGAGGCGTTGATCGCGGTCATATCCAGTTCGCGCGCATCAAGACTAAGGCTGGCTGAAAGCGCCAGCGCGAACGGTGCCTGGCCCAGTTCGACCGGATCAATACCCAACAGAAGATGATGCATCACGGGGTTGCAGACCACCACCGCTTCATAGATCGCGGTTGGTGCGATGTTGGCTTCTGCAGCGATTGATACCGCAAGCGCGTTGATCGCCTCGCGCACGGCGCGGGTCATTTCGACATCGCCGCCGGGGTTCATCATCGCATAGGACACCCTGCTCATCAGGTCTTCGCCGAACCTGATTTGCGGGTTCATCAGGCCAGCCGAAGCAAGGACTGAGCCGTCGCGCAGATCGCACAGATGGGCGGCGATGGTTGTTGATCCGAGGTCGATTGCCAGTCCGTACAGCCCGCCGTCGTGGAAGCCGGGCCAGATATCGAGGATGCGCGGGCTGGCATCATGGTTACCGCGGTGCACGGCAACAGTGACCTTCCATTCACCCTTGCGCAGGGCAGGTTGCAGGCGGCGCATCAGGGCCAGATCGGCTGTGACGCCGACCACCTGCCATTGGTCCAGCAAAGCTGCCGCCAGCCGTTCAAAATCGCCTGACGGCTCGTGCATGTCAGGTTCGGCGACCTCGACATACAAAAGCCGGGTTGCTGGATCCATCACGATATCGCGCTGAGTGGCAGATTTGCGGATGACCTGTTTGTGGACCTGACTTTCGGGCGGCACGTCGACCACCACATCGCCCATCACCTTGGCCTGGCACCCAAGGCGGCGGCCTTCAATCAGCCCGCGAATGGATTTGTAGCGTTCTTCGACAGAATTCCATTCCGACAGCGCATTGGCGGAAACGGTGACGCCGTGTTTGGAAAACTCGCCGTAACCGGGTGTGATCTGGCATTTCGAGCAAATTCCACGCCCGCCGCAGACGGAATCAAGATCGACGCCTAACTGGCGTGCTGCAGTCAAGATCGGTGTGCCAAGGGCAAAGCGGCCCCGCTTGCCTGAGGGGGTAAAGATCACCAGCGCGTCGTTCGTCATTGCATACTCCTGCTAAAGCGCAGTTGTAGGGCACCGCAAAGCGCACGCAATGCCAGATTGCGGCACCTGTGGTTCCGACTGCGCCAGAGCAACATCTGGAAAGTCATTTAAGGGGTATGCAGGGTGGTGCTTAGCCCCTCGCACGGCCCGCGCGGCCACCCGAGCGGCCGCCGCGGCCACCTGCGGCGGAAGCTTCGGCGCTGGCTTCTGCGAAGGTTCGGCCACCTTCAACCGCCTCAAGAACACGGCTGAAGCGGATCCATTCGCCGCCGTTCGCGTCATGGTTCATCAGGAAGTTGGCCGCACGAATGGCTTCCATTTCGACCTGCCGCACGGGGTTCATGATGGCCGATGTCATGCCGGCGCCAATTGCCATTGGCAGGAAGGCGGCGTTGATGCCGTGACGGTGCGGCAAGCCAAAGCTGATGTTGGAGGCGCCGCAGGTGGTGTTCACGCCCAATTCGTCGCGCAGGCGGCGCACGAGGGTAAAGACTTGCTGGCCAGCCGACCCCATCGCACCAACTGGCATGACTAGCGGATCAACCACAATGTCATGCGCGGGAATGCCGAAATCTGCCGCGCGTTCGACGATCTTTTTCGCCACGGCGAAGCGGACGTCGGGATCAACCGAAATGCCGGTATCGTCGTTCGAGATAGCCACAACCGGCACATTATATTTTTTGACCAGCGGCAGGACGAGTTCCAGCCGTTCTTCCTCGCCGGTTACAGAATTCAGCAGCGGGCGACCTTCACAGGCCATCAAACCAGCCTCAAGCGCGCCCGGGACCGAGCTATCGATACACAATGGCACGTCGGTAATCGCTTGAATACGCAGGATCAACTCGCGCATCAGCGGTGGTTCGACAAAGTTGTTGTCGGCATAACGCGGATCGCTTGCCATCTTGTTAGTGAACACGGCACCCGAATTCACGTCCAGCACCATTGCACCACAGGCGACCTGTTCCAGCGCGTCTTTCAGCACTGTGGTGAAATCGCCCAGCTCCAACTCTGCCGCCAATTTTTTCCGTCCGGTGGGATTGATACGTTCGCCGATCACGCAGAACGGTTCGTCAAAGCCGATGATGACGGTCTTAGTTTTAGATTCCAGTACGGTGCGGGTCATTCTTCAGCCTTTGAATTAAGTGTTTGCGACGGCCACGCCAGACGCGCCACCATGTTCTGTTGCCCAGGCGGCATTAGTTTTGATGCCGCCAAGTGGAAAGAAATGCACGGATTCGATGCCAAAATCGGGGTTTGCAGCTTTGTGCGCCGCAAGCGCTTGGACCACGTCCGTTGGTTCATAGGGCAACAACAGCTTCGTCACGTCCATCGCGCGCTTTTGCAACACGCGAAGCGACGGGCCAACGCCGCAAGCGATAGCAAACTTGATCAGCGTCTGCAGCTTTGCCGGGCCAGCAATGCCGATATGGATCGGCAGGGAAATTCCGGCCGCAGCCAGCTTGTCGGCCCAAGCGATGACTGGGGCTGCATCAAAGCAGAACTGGGTCGTAATGGCCATTTTTGCATCGGTACGTTCGCTGAACGCTTGTTTCCAACGCAAGGCTTTCATCACGACGCGGTCGCCGCCGTCTTTGTCGATATCCTTGTTGCCTTCCGGGTGGCCAGCCACGTGCAAGCGATCAAAGCCGTCAAACAATCCGCTTTCGATCAATTGCATCGAGCTGTCAAAGTCGCCCGCAGGTGTGTTGACGCCACCGCCAAGTAGCAGCGCCTGTTTTACGTTAGCTTCCCCCCGGTATCGGGCGATCCAATCTGCAAGCGTTGCCCGATCAGGAATGATCCGGGCCGGGAAGTGTGGCATTACCGGGAAACCATCGGCGTTCAGTCGCTTGGCGGTGGCGACCATGTCTTCAATCGGCGTGCCCTCGATATGGGCGATGTAGACGCGTGTGCCCTTGGGAAGAAGCGCGCGAAAATCTTCGACCTTTTCTGCGGTGCGCGGCATCACTTCGATGGAATAACCTTGCAAGAAGGCCTCTACATCTGGGGCGGGCGCGATGGGTGCGGGCTGCGTGTCACGACGAAAATTGAACAGGGCCATTATGCGTTCCTTAAGGGGCAGGGGGTCAGGCCCAGCCGTCGGCATCGATCAAAGACTTCAGGCGAGTGGCATCAAATTCCGCCTCAAGGCGGGCGGCCTCGGTTCTTGCGACGTCGGCTTGGTCACCTTCGACGGTGTAAGGCGTCGCTTTCCGCCATTCAGCAAGGTAGCTGTCGGTGTCGCGCGCGCCAATTTTCATGGCACAGCGGTCAATCGCTTGCTCGAACCGTTCGGAAAGCTGCACCTTTGATCCGCTACGCCCCTTGCCGACAATCACCTGTGCCGGGATATCGCGCCAATAGACAACTGTTACTTCCGGCATGGTCGATTCCCCGCTGCATTTCAGCCTCTTCTAGCGCCAAACACCGACCCGCACTGTCGGTTTTCGACATAAACTCCGCTTCAAGCGACCCTTGACCAAAAGCCCAGCCTTGATAACCGACTTGCAGCGGGCGCGCGACCCCATGCCATGTTCGAAGTTTTCATGGAAATCATAAATCGCGCACATCACTAGCTAACTCGATTTGATCCGTGCTTGCCTAAGCGGCGCGCTGGGGATACCCTGATCTCAACCACAGTTGGAGGGCGCAATATGACGCCCGAGCGTCCCGCGGGGGCGGACGCGATCCCGGAGGCAAGCAGCGTAGAAGCTGTTGCTTTGGTCGAACCGTCTGCGCCCCCTGCAGAATCATCGGTGCAGCTGTATGCTGCATTGGATCTTGGCACGAACTCTTGCCGGATGCTGATTGCTCAGCCTCGGGGCAGTCAGTTTCAGGTTATCGACAGCTTTTCCAAGACCGTCCAGCTTGGGGCGGGGCTGGAGGCGTCAGGCAAGCTGTCGCGTGCGTCAATGGCGCGGACCATTCAAGCGCTGCGGATATGCCAGAAGAAGATCGAGAAACACAACGTCCGGCGGATGCGGCTTGTTGCAACTGAGGCCTGCCGCCGCGCCAAAAACGCGCGGGAGTTCATTCGCCAAGTGCGCCGCGAAACCGGGCTATCGCTTGAGGTGATCCAACCCGAAGAAGAGGCGCGTCTTGCGGTGATTTCTTGTGCACCGCTTGTTTCGCAACGCACCGAACAGCTATTGGTTGTCGATATTGGCGGCGGGTCGACCGAGCTTGTCTGGATAGACCTTTCTGCGGTGGCCCCGGAAGAACGCCCGCGCGCGATCATGCGGCTGCATTCGGGTTTTGTGCAAACTGGTGATGTGCCGTCTGCAAGAGTGGTCGATTGGATTTCGGTGCCGCTGGGTGTCGCTACGCTTAAAGATCAGTTCGCCGATGTCGAAGATGACGGTGCGCGCTTTGCCCTGATGAGTTGGTTTTTTGAAGAGAATCTATCCAGCTTTTCGCCTTACAACGCCGAAAACCCGCGCGAGGGCTTTCAGATCATCGGTACGTCGGGCACCATCACCACGGTTGCGGCGTCGTTTCTGGGCTTGCGGCGCTATGATCGCGCCAAGGTTGACGGGCTGTTGATGACGTCAGACCAGATCGATCACGTGATCCGCGACTTTCTGGTGCTTGGTCCGGAGGGGCGGCGTAGCGACCCCCGCATCGGGCGTGACAGGCATTCGTTGATCATGTCTGGTGCGGCTATCCTTCAGGCTCTGATGCGGATATGGCCCACCGATCGGCTTTCTGTCGCAGACCGTGGTTTGCGCGAAGGTCTGCTTTATGCGCAAATGAGCGCGGACGGCGTTCTTGAAGACGGACCTTACGAATGACCACTGAAAAAGCCACATCCGGGCGCGGCCAGCGCGAACTGCGCATTCGCGTCAAAACTGCCAAAGGGCGCAAACTGTCTTCGACTTTGTGGTTGGAGCGGCAATTGAACGACCCCTATGTTCAACGCGCCAAGCGCGAAGGATATCGTGGACGCGCGGCTTATAAGATCTTGGAGCTGGACGACAAGTACGGCTTTTTCAAACCCGGCGCACGGGTGGTCGATCTGGGCTGTGCTCCGGGCGGTTGGTGTCAAGTTGCTGTCGTGCGGGTAAACGCGTTGTCGGACCGCAAGTCAAAACCAGTTGGCAGCGTTCTGGGTGTTGATCTGCAAGAGGTAGAGCCCATTGCCGGGGCGCAGCTACATCAGCTGGATTTTCTGGAAGACGGCGCTGATCAAAAGGTCAAAGACTGGTTGGGCGGCAGGGCGGATGTGGTTCTGTCTGATATGGCGGCGGCCAGTTCTGGCCATAAAGACACGGATCACCTTCGTATCATCGCCTTGTGCGAAGCGGCGGTGATGTTTGCCTTTGACGTGTTGGAGGATGGGGGCACATTCGTGGCAAAGGTCTTGGCTGGTGGTGCCGAGGTTGGGCTGCAAACCATGCTGAAGAAAAATTTCACCAAAGTTGCAAACGTCAAACCACCAGCCTCGCGGACCGACAGTTCCGAGAAATTTGTGGTGGCAATGGGGTTTCGGCGCAAGCCGGCGGAGGATGATGACGCAGCGCAGGATTAAACATGCTTTGGAAACAATGACATGTCAGAGAAATACAAAAGGGTGCCGATTTGGCACCCTTGTTTGTTCCTAAAACTAGAACGATCTAAACTATCAGCCGCCCCAAGTGCGAACGGGGCCGCAGTCCATGTGTACGAAGTTTGATCGCGAATAACGGCCAACACCACCCGACGCGCAGGCCGACGCCGCCTTGGCCATTTGACCAACCGAACGCGATTCAAGCCGTAGATCAGCAGCCTGGCCCTTCATGTGAAGCGAGTTCTTCGCCACACCGCGCGACCGCGACCGAAGCATCGCATTTGTCGATGGGCTGCGATAGCCGGACAGCATCATGTAGGGTTCGTTCACGTCCATCAGGCGATGCGCCGCTGCCATGATGTCGACATTGCGTGGGTCGATCTTGGTCTTTTCGTCAGACCGCCAGTCGCGCATGAAGTAGTTGATTTCTTTTAGAACTTCCGGAATGTACTCGCCTTCGATCCAGTAAATCGTGTCGATGCTTTCGCCAGTTCGGCCCGAATACATCTTGATCCGGCGAATATCGCCCGCACCCTTCAGCAAGCCAAATGCGCTGCTGTATGTCGGAGCGGCGATCAATGCCGTCGCAGCGAATGCGCCAAGAAGGCCACGCCGCGACAGCATAGGAAGTGTTGTATTTGTCATTCTGACTATAGCCCCGTCCCTCGCGGTGGACCACCTTTCTGGCGGTTCCCCCAAAACTTCGCGTCCCCAGACACAGGCCCTTATGGCATAAACCGAATCGAAGCCCAAGTGCCGATTGCCCTCTTGTGGCTATTTCAAGGACAATAGGCAAAAAATTGCTTAAGGTGGCGAAAGAGTCAGATTTAAACCCTAGGTTGCTATGTGTTTGCGCAAGCAAGAAAATTGCGACCGCTCCGACCATTGTTGACTAAGTTGTGCATGGACAGTCGACGATTTTTCGCCAAAGTTGCCGCTTACCTGTGGTCTGCCAGCTTAGCTTGAGGATTGAATGATTATCCGTATTTCCCGACGAGTTTTCTCCGGTAGTTTCGGTATCACATTAAGCGCTATTTTGGCTCTTGGCCTTCAATTCAGCCCCTCCGATGCGCAGACCACTGCCTACCGTCAGGCAGTTGCAGAAGCCGCTTCGCGCGATGATGTGATCGCCGCGTGGTATCGTGAAGGGGGGTATGACACGCTTTGGACTAGCGCCGATGATGCGAACCGCCGCACCGCATTGCTGACCGTTCTTGAAACCGCATCCGATCACGGGCTTCCCGTTGCACGCTATGATGCGGCTGCGTTGCGGATGGCATTTAACGACGCCCGGACCGAAGGCGACCGTGGGCGCCTTGAGGTCATGATGACCCGCGCCTTTCTTGATTACGCGCATGATATCCACACTGGGGTGCTTGTGCCGTCAGATGTTGACGCAGGCATCGTGCGGGAAATTCCAGTATTGGATCCACGCGCGAGTTTGCGGGCACTGACGACTGGCAATCCGATGGATTTTCTGCAGAGTCTGCCGCCAAAAGCTCCGGCCTACGCCCGATTGATGAAGGAAAGCATCAATCTGCGTCACCGAATTGCCGCTGGCGGGTGGGGTGACCAAGTTGGTGCCGTATCTCTTAAGCTTGGTGCAACAGGTAATGCTGTTGTGCAGATGCGCAACCGTTTGATTGCCCTTGGCTATTTGGCGCAGACCGCATCGCAGACATACGATGCGGCGATGCAAGCCGCGGTGCAGGAATTTCAGCTAGATCATGGCCTTGATGCAACCGGTGTTGCAAGTGAAAGCACGATTTTTCAGATGAACGTGCCCCCGGAAGAACGACTTAAGTCCGTTCTCGTGGCGATGGAGCGTGAACGTTGGCTGAACATAGAGCGGGGCGATCGTTATGTCTGGGTCAACCTGACTGACTTCACCGCCAAAATCATAGACCATGGCAAAGTGACCTTTTCGACTAGATCGGTCATCGGCAAGAACGACTCAGACCGCCGTAGCCCCGAATTTTCCGATCAGATCGAATTCATGGTGGTCAATCCGTCGTGGAACGTGCCGCGGTCAATCACTACCAAGGAATATCTGCCGCTTATGCAGCGCAACCCGAATGCTGCCGGACATCTGAAACTGATTGACAGAAACGGCCGCGTGGTGCCACGCGGGGCGGTCAATTTTGCCGCGTTCAACGCAAAGAACTTTCCTTTCGCGATGCGGCAAGCGCCATCAGAGGCCAATGCTTTGGGTTTGGTGAAGTTCATGTTCCCCAACCCTTACAACATCTATCTACATGATACGCCGTCGAAATCCTTGTTTACCCAAGAGGTGCGGGATTTCAGTCATGGGTGCATTCGGCTTGGCGATCCCTTTGATTTTGCCTACGCGCTGCTTGCCGTACAAGAAGCCGATCCAGTTGGCGAGTTTGCGCGTTTTCTGAACACCGGCAGGGAAACGTCCGTCAAACTTGACAGGCCTGTGCCTGTACATCTTGTTTACTTCACCGCCCATCCGTCGGCAAAGGGCAGGATGAACTATCGGCGTGATGTTTATGGCCGTGATGGGCGGATATATGATGCGCTGACCGAGGCCGGGGTGGCGCTGCGCGGCGTTCAGGGCTAAATCTTGGATGTCGGTGCCGCACACAGCAGCACTGGATTATTGAGGTAGCCCATGGCCCACCGTTTGCGTGATATCGCTGCCGCCCTTGGGGCGGAAGCCGCTGGTGATCTGGATATGGAAATCGAACGCGCATCCGAACCGGCCAGCGCTGGTCCCAGTGATTTAGCCCTAGCGATGGCCGCCAGCTACGGCGACGGCCTTGCGTTGGGGCATGCCCGCGCGGCCATTCTGTGGGCCGGGGCGGATTGGCAGGCGCTAGGGTTGAAGGCCGCGATCTTCGCCCCGCGCTCGCGCTATACGATGGCCGGTTTAACCAAGTATTTGGACCCTGGCCCAACGATTGCCCCTGGAATTCACCCGATGGCGCTGGTTGATCGCACGGCCACGATTGGTGAAGGGGCGGCGATCGGCCCTTTTGTCGTGATCGGAGCAGATGTCACCATTGGCGCTCGCATCCGCATCGCATCGCACGCGACGATCGCCGAGGGCACCCGTATTGGCGACGACGCCTTGATATTGGAAGGCGCGCGCATTTGTGCCCGAGTAAGCATCGGGGATCGGTTTACCTGCCACCCTGGCGCGGTTATTGGGTCCGACGGTTTCTCATATGTCACGCCAGAGAAATCCGGCGTTGAGGAAATTCGCGCAAGCCTTGGAAAACGAGATGAAATACGCCGCCAAAGCTGGACGCGTATCCATTCTCTGGGGTCGGTTGCGATTGGCGATGATGTCGAAATTGGCGTGAACTCCTGCATCGACCGCGGCACTATTCGCGACACTATTATCGGCTCTGGCACCAAGCTTGATAACCTAGTTCACATCGGCCACAACGTTCGGGTTGGTCGTGATTGTTTGCTCTGCGGGCAGGTTGGCATCGCGGGCTCGGCAGACATCGGTGACCGTGTCGTATTGGGCGGACAGTGCGGCGTTTCGGATAACATATTCGTCGGGAATGATGTTATTGCTGGCGGTGGCACCAAGATGTTGAGCAACGCGCCTGCCGGTCGCGTTTTGCTGGGTTATCCTGCAGTCAAAATGGATATCCATATCGAGATGCAAAAAGCCCTACGTAGGCTGCCGCGGCTGGCTGCGCGGGTTGCCGCAATTGAGGCTGTCATGCAAAAGTCACACGACAGTGAGTAGATCCCACAACGCAAGAAACGGGAACGACCTATGACAGCTGAAGTAAAGAAAAAAGTGATTGAGATCATAGCAGAGCAGGCCGTTCTTGATGTTGCGGATGTGCGACCCGAAAGTACGCTTGAAAGTTTGGGCATCGATAGTCTTGGCCTAGTGGAGTCGATCTTTGCTATTGAAGAGGCATTCGATATCTCGGTCCCGTTCAACGCTAACGAACCGTCGCAATCGAGTTTTGATATTTCGTCGATCGCAGCCATCGTCGCGGCGGTCGAAAGGCTGATTGCGCAAAAGGCAGCATGAACCGGGTTGTTATCACTGGCGCAGGAACGGTTAACGCATTGGCGCATGACGTGCCGGGCACACTTGCGGCGTTTCGGGACGGCCGGTGCGGGATCACCGAACTGGACATACGCGACAAGGATCGCCTTTCGATCCAGATCGGCGGGCAGGTTCATAGTTGGGATCCGGAGGCATACTTTAACCGGCAGCAGATCGTCCTGTATGACAAGTTTACCCAGTTTACGTTGCTCTCGGCGCGGCAAGCCGTCGCCCAATCTGGCCTAAATTTCGATGGCCACCTAGGTTACGATGCAGGCGTTGTGCTTGGCACGGCGGGCGGTGGGGTCAATACTTGGGATGATAACTACCGTGCTGTCTATGAAGAGGGCAAAAATCGTGTTCATCCGTTTGTCGTCCCGAAGCTGATGAACAATGCGGCGGCAAGTCATTTGTCGATGGAGTTCAACCTTAAGGGCCCAAGCTTTACTGTGGCCACCGCCTGCGCCAGTTCCAACCATGCTATGGGCCTGGCGTTTCAAATGGTCAGGTCGGGTGGTGCAAAGGCCATGCTGACCGGGGGGTCGGAATCCATGTTGTGCTTTGGTGGGATAAAGGCGTGGGAAGGTCTGCGCGTGATGTCGAAAGATGCCTGTCGGCCGTTTTCACTTAACCGCAACGGGATGGTGCAGGGTGAAGGGGCGGCTGTTTTCGTCTTTGAGGACTACGAACATGCCAAGGCTCGCGGTGCCGATATTCTGGCCGAAGTGATCGGCTTTTCCATGACATCGGATGCCGCCGATATCGTCATGCCGTCGAAACAAGGGGCGGCGCGTGCCATTTCTGGGGCTTTGCGCGATGCGCGGATTAATGGCGAAAGTGTGGGCTACATCAACGCGCATGGTACCGGGACGACGGCAAATGACAAAACCGAATGCGCTGCCGTTGCCGATGTGTTTGGCCATCACGCCGACCGTCTAATGATATCATCGACCAAATCCATGCATGGTCATTTGATCGGTGGCACAGGGGCGGTTGAACTGCTCGCCTGCATCATGGCGCTGCGCGATGGCGTCGTTGCACCAACCATTGGGTATGAAGAACCAGACCCTGAATGTGCGCTGGATGTGGTGCCAAACACGGCCCGTGATGCAAAGGTCGAGGTGTGCCTATCTAATGCCTTCGCCTTTGGAGGCTTTAACGCAGTGCTGGCATTGCGTCGCGCCTGACGAAAAACGCCACCCGTTTCGGGGTGGCGTTCTGCAGTTCCGATCAACAGACAAAGATCAAGGAGCTGGCTTTGCCGCCGCGTCGGCCTTTGCGTTAGCCTCATTTACTGCTGTGAAGCCCGCGGTGAACCCTTTGAGGGAAACATCAAGCAACACTTTTTCCGTTGGTGCCACGACGGGCACGATTGTCAGCGTTGCTTTGTTGCCTTTCTTGAAGGCGTCAATTTCTGCCGTTGTCAGCCCGATGCGCGCCACGCAGCCGATCGAGGAACACCAGGTAAACGGATAAGCCTTGGCTTTGCCCGCATCAATCTGCAGCAGCATGCCCTCGGTCAGCAAGGTTTCAAGCGGGGCGATAACGGTTGCCCCGGCGGCGGCCTCTTGCCCTTCGGGCAGCCCGAACATTGTAATCTCGGCCACCGAATTACCCTTTGCGTCTTTCAGCAGTTGGTAAAGTTGACATGTCTCAACGCTACCTTCCGCCGCCCGCACACAACGCTGTTCCCAGCTTTCAAAACTCCCCGCAACATAAGTTGTGCCTGGGCCGTCTTCAGCGCCCACTTCGGTGCCTAGTGAAAGGTCGTCTGCGGCGGGCGCGTCGCCCGTAACTGGGGTCTCGGTGGTGGCTGGATCGGCCGGCGCGGTCGCTTCTTGGGCAAAGGCGTAGGGTGCGCTGGCGAGACAAAGCAATAGTGCAAGCGTATGTGTCAGTTTCGTCATGAACAGTCCTGTCTGGTCTTACTGCGGTTGCCCGCGATGTAGCACGGCGCTTCAGCCAAGTCAGGCCCGAAATTACCCAACCGCCTTTCGTCGGCGGCAGGAAGCTGCCGGTACTTGAAACACTAATGAGCGCCGCCAAATGAAAAAGGGCCGGATAACCGGCCCTTTTCCCAATCATTTATTGCTCCCTGTCGGACTGGCCGACTTTATGCGCCAAAGCTAAGGCTGAACGCAGCGTGCGTCAACAAGAAAACCGCAGCTTGCCGCACGGAAACGAATGAAAAAACCGCGCCTTTTCAAGGGCGCGGCCAGTCGAGCAGAGAGGGAGTAACCAACAAACGGATCAAATGCGCCCAATGCACACGATCAAGACTGGCACAAAGGTTTTAACAATGTATTTTCATGCTGAATGGTGGGAAGCCCTAACAAGCAATGCCCGCCATTGATATTTCTGGAGGATACGGCGTGAGCGGTGAAGACAGCATTTTCGTAGGTGGCGGTGGTGAAGGCTATGCAGTTCCGCAATCCCTGTTATTGAAGTATGGCAACCGGCATGGCCTGATCGCGGGTGCCACGGGCACAGGCAAAACCGTAACGCTTCAGGTGTTGGCGGAGGGGTTTTCAGCCGCGGGCGTGCCTGTGTTCCTGTCGGACGTGAAGGGTGATCTGTCTGGAATTGGCGCCGCCGGTTCACCTGCGCACAAGCTCCATGATGCCTTCATGACCCGTAGTCAGACCATCGGTCACACTCTTGAATATCGCGCCTTTCCTGTCACCTTCTGGGATCTGTTTGGTGAGAAAGGCCACCCAATCCGCGCCACGGTGGCGGAGATGGGCCCGTTGCTGCTATCGCGCCTGCTTGAGCTGACAGAGCCACAGGAGGGCGTGCTGAATGTCGCTTTCCGCTTGGCAGACGAAGAACAACTGCCATTGCTTGATCTGAAAGACCTCCAAGCGTTACTGGTTTTCATTGGCGAGAACGCAAATGAGATCAGCACGCGCTATGGCCTTGTCTCGGCCACCTCCGTAGGGGCGATCCAGCGCCGCTTACTGGTATTGGAGAACCAGGGCGGCGTGGAGCTTTTTGGTGAACCCGCGCTTGATCTGGCTGATCTGATGGTCTGCGACGAAGCCGGGGCAGGGCGCATCAATATCCTTGCCGCCGATCGTCTGATGTCGTCGCCCCGGCTATATGCGACCTTCCTTCTGTGGCTGTTGTCCGAGCTGTTCGAGAACCTGCCAGAAATCGGTGACCCCGATAAGCCAAAATTGGTATTCTTCTTTGACGAGGCGCACTTGCTGTTCCAAGACGCGCCAAGGGCGCTTGTATCAAAGGTGGAGCAGGTCGCGCGGCTTATCAGGTCGAAGGGTGTCGGGGTCTATTTCATCACGCAAAATCCTGCAGATGTGCCGGAAAACATTCTGGGGCAGCTTGGCAACCGAGTGCAGCACGCCCTGCGTGCTTTTACCGCGAACGACCAAAAAGACCTGCGAATGGCATCGGAAACTTATCGGTCCAACCCGCGATTTGCGACCGAAGACGCCATTCGCGACGTGGGCACGGGCGAGGCTGTCACTTCATTCCTTGAACTGAAAGGTATTCCCGGCATCGTAGAGCGCACACTTGTTCGCCCGCCATCTTCGCAACTGGGGCCGATTGATGCTACGACCCGCGCCGCCCTGATTTCGGCGTCACCCATGCGCGGTAAGTATGACGCTTTGATCGACCGCGACAGCGCGTATGAGCGTCTACGTGCGAAATCCGAAGCGGCGGCGACAGCGGCTGCCGAAGCGGAACGCGCGGCTGCGGAACCGAAAGCCGGGGAATTGCAATTGAACTTGGAGGACTTCAAGTCTGCGCGTCGTTATGATGGCGGCACAGAGCGGGTTGCGAAGCCCGCCGCCAAAAGCCGTGGTGACTCTATCGGCACCGCATTTGCAAAAAGCTTTGCGCGCCAGTTAGGCACCAAATCCGGACAAGCGATTGTTCGCGGCGTGTTGGGTTCGCTCTTTGGCTCGCGGCGCTAGCCGCGCAGGCTGGGCCTTACCGCTTTTTCGCCAAGGGATGATGGTCCAGCACCAGCGTCTTTAGATGGTCATCCAGTACATGGGTGTAAATCTCGGTCGTCGCCACGTCCGCATGGCCAAGCAACATCTGGATGGCGCGCAAATCTGCGCCGCCAGCCAAAAGATGTGTTGCGAAGGCATGGCGCAGGGTATGCGGCGTCACCTTTGCCGGTGAGACGCCGCCCACAGCAGCTATATCCTTGATCAGCAGATAGAAATGCTGACGCGTCAGATGCCCGGCAACGCCCGGCCCTGGGAATAGGTGCTTTGACGCGGGCTTCCCGGCCAGCCGCGCCAAATCATCCGCCCTGTCGCGCACCACCAGCCAATCGGCCAGCGCCTGCATCGCGGGGGGGAGAGGGGCACCATCCGCTCCTTGTTCCCCTTGCCGCGTATCAAAATCATTCTTGGCGCGCCCCGCACAGCAGCGACCGGCAACTCCACCAATTCCGATACACGCATCCCCGTTGCGTACAGAACTTCCAGCAGCGCATAGTTGCGTTTTTGCTCGGCGTCGTTGCGCCCGAACGTTTTTGCCGCATCAAGCAAGGCGTTCACTTCGGCATGATCCAAGGTGCCGGGCAATCGCGAGTCGCGCCCCGGCCCTTTTAGCCTTAGGGCAGGGTTATCGGGCCGCCACCCCTCTTCATGCGCAAAACGATACAGCTGCCGGATTGCAGACAGTCGTCGCGCGCGTGTCGCTTTGGACAGCCCCTCCGTGCTGCAAGAGACAAGGTATTCCTCGACGTCGGTCTGCGACGCGGCCGCAAAGTCTTTACCCCGGCGCAGTAACCATCCGGTAAAATCCTTCAGGTCGCGACCGTAGGCCAACAACGTGTTACGAGCGGCACCCAGCTCCGCCGCTTGCGCGTCCAGAAAGGTGGAAATCCAGCGGTGCATCTCTGCGCTCATGTCAGATCAGCCCCGCCGCTCCAGCAGCATCAATTCCAATGCGGTGCGTCGCGCCACTTCTTCCAGGCCGACATGGCGTAGCAACGCCAGACCTTCCGTCACGCCCTTCAAATCGCCCTGCACACCACGCCCGACCTGATCAATTGCCATCAGCACCGCTTCACCCAAGCGTCCTTGGTCCAGCAGCAACAACGCCTCGGGTGCGGGATTTGGGTCAATAAAAGCGGGTGCGATGGCCCGACCCAGACTGTCGGGCGCCACCGCGTTGTCCAGCTTTCCGCGGGCTAGGGCTGTCAAGAACGTCTCGACCGGATCGGCGGCTTTGTGGCCCGTAGCAATACGTTCGTAGTGGTCTGACAACAGTTGAACGCGGAAAGCCAGCTTGCCAGCCTCACCCTCCAGCGGATGCTTGGCCAGTCGCAGCGCGTACAGTTTCGCGAACGGCACTTCCAATTCCATCGATACCATCTGCGCCCAAACCAGTGGTAAGGTTTTGGCGATTGCACCGGGATCGCCACCTTCAAGGGCGGCCTCAAAATCCTGCACGGCATCGACCCGGTCCCAGACACCGCCCGACGCGGCTGGCCTTCTGTCGGTATAAAGTCCCAACAGCACATTCGGCGACACGGCACCCGCCTTTACCAACCGTTCGGCGGCCTCGATCTGGGCTTTCCAACCGGAGGTATCTTGCAACTCGGCATGGGCAAACGCGACCGGCAAGTTGCTGGTGGGAAGCGGCTCGCCTATCGCGGCAAACATCCGCCAAATCAGTGGCGTCGGCTTGGACGGCGGTGCCGGTGCGGGCTCGTCTTCATAAAGATCAGGGTCAAGAAACCGCGATAGCAGCGCGTCATCTTCTTCTGACACATACCCCAAAGCCTGCCCGGTACGCAGGGCTAACGCCGCTGCATTCCAGTCACCGGACCGCGCGAGACAGAAGATGCGCGCTGGAAACGTTGGGGCAAGATTAGGTGCGCTGCGCATCTTTTCGCAGGCTGCGTCTTCCGATCCGGTCAACAACGCCACGTCGAACGCCCGCCTGAAAACCTCGGCCTCGGTCGAGCCGGTTGCTACAAGCAACGCCTCGGCCTGATCCAGCGCCCCCATATCAAGCAGCTTGTCAACCCGCGACAGCAACAGCCGCCCGCCCGTCCCCGCGTCGGCGGGTGGCTCTGCCTCGGCCAGCAAGACGGTTATCAGCAATTGCTGCAAGGCGGGCAGGGTATCGGTGCGCTCTGTCGTAACCAATGCAGCAATTTCGTCGGTTAGCCCTAGCCCCCACAGATTGCGCGGCAAACCCGTCACTTGCGTGGATAGCAGCCCTACGGCATCGGGCGACGGCGCCCCAATAACCGACACGGCGACGGTATCTGGCAAGGCCGTACCCGCCACAGCCGGTTCTTCGGGCGGCTGGATCACAGCTGGCGTTGAAACAGATTGCGACAGCCAATCAATTGCAGAAAGCGGCGCTTCGGCGCGGGCACTGCTAGGAAAGGACAGGCAGACCAGCACCAAAAGCGTCGGGCAATAGCCCCTATTGATCGGCATTCAAAACCACCGGTTTTCTCACTTCGGTCTGCACAGGCGACAAGTCCGCAAGATAAGCATAGCCGGACAATCCTGCTAATCCAAGTAACGCCAGTGCGAACAACACCTTGATCAATCGCATCATGCCTAGCAGTCCTTCATTAATGCCTTGTTGCGCACATCAAACAGGCGCGCAGTTCGGTCGATTGTATATGGCAATTCGGCAGAGTTCACGCCATTCAAGAAAGAAAGATCGCGTTCGGCGATAGCCCGCTGCCAGCGGGCCGCTGCGTGGGCGTTCAGGGATTTATCGGGGGCCAGCGGTCCGATGGGGCGATTGAAGAAAACGGTTGCAATGATCGGCATGATGGGTGCCGGAAAAACTGCCGTTGGCACCGCATTGGCCAAGGCTTTGGCGGTGCCATTTCTTGATTCGGATGACGAAATAGTCTCGGCCGCCAATCGCAGTATTGCCGAAATATTTGAACGCGACGGCGAAGCGTTTTTTCGCGCACGTGAGACAGAGGTATTGGCGCGCCTGCTGCGTGGAACACCCTGCATCTTGTCAACGGGCGGTGGCGCGTTTCTGTCGGCCGGCAATCGCCAACTGATCCATGATGCAGGCGTTTCTGTTTGGTTGCGTGCGGATGTCGAACTTTTGTGGCAACGCGTTCGGCACAAGGCAACACGCCCGTTGCTGCGCACGCCCAATCCGCGCGAAACCCTTTACGCCCTGACTGCCGCACGCGAAGTGTTTTATGCAAGCGCTGATCTGATCGTCGATAGCGACGCCGATCTTTCGGTTGATCAGATGGCACAGCGTGTGGCAAAGGCCCTTGCAACCAGACCCGATGTTCTGGAAGAGGACGCGCGCCATGACAGTTGATATCGTTCCGGTTGATCTGGGCTCACGCAGCTATCAAGTGCGCATAGGTCGCGGCCTGCTGGACCGCGCGGCATCCGAGATTGCCCCACTTCTACGCCGCCAAAAGGTTGCTGTGATCACCGATGAAACTGTCGCAGAGGCGCATTTGTTATGTCTGGCCGACTCGTTTCTAGCACAGGGTATCACGATGACGGCGTTGTCTTTGCCACCCGGTGAGGCAACGAAGGGCTGGGAGCAAACCGAACGCACCGTTGAGTGGCTGCTAGAGCAAAAGGTTGAGCGCGGCGATGTGGTCGTTGCTTTTGGTGGCGGCGTCGTAGGCGATCTTGCGGGTTTTGCCGCCGCAATCCTGCGTCGAGGCGTACGCTTCGTGCAGATACCAACCACGCTATTGGCTCAGGTTGACAGCTCGGTCGGCGGCAAGACCGGGATCAACAGCCGGCAAGGCAAGAACCTTATCGGCGCGTTTCACCAACCCAGTCTGGTGCTGGCCGATATTGACGTCCTGAATACCCTGCCGCACCGCGAATTTTTGTCGGGCTACGGCGAAGTTGTGAAATACGGGTTGCTCGGAGATGCTACTTTCTTTGATTGGTTAGAACAGCACGGGCCTGCCCTTGCGGCTGGCGATCCCGTCGCGCGCCAATACGCCGTGCGACGATCGGTTGAAATGAAGGCCGGCATCGTATCGCGCGACGAAACCGAGCAAGGTGAGCGTGCACTTTTGAACCTTGGCCACACATTTTGCCACGCGCTTGAGACTGCTACCGGCTATTCCAGTCGTCTGTTGCACGGCGAAGGTGTCGCAATAGGGTGCGCCTTGGCGTTCGAGTTAAGCCAACGGCTGGGGCTGTGCAGCCAAGAAAGCCCCAGCCGGGTGCGCGCCCATCTGCGTACCATGGGCATGAAAACTGATCTGGCCGATATCGAAGGTGATCTGCCCGATGCCGCGGCGCTTCTAGGCTTGATGGCGCAAGATAAAAAGGCTGTGCACGGCAAGCTGCGTTTTATCCTCGCGCGCGCTATCGGCGATGCCTTCGTCGGCGAGGACGTACCCCCTGACACGGTACTTGTCCTTTTGAACCAGGCACTTCAGGCACGTGCTTAAAGAGACTGCCTTGCTTTAGGATGGTTTTCTGGCTGGGGCGGGAGGGATCGAACCTCCGAATGTCGGTACCAAAAACCGATGCCTTACCGCTTGGCGACGCCCCAACTGTGGGCGGGTATGTAGCGAACCACATCTGGCGCTGCAAGTGCCTTTTCTGTAAATTCCGTTCGGGCATCAACCTTGCTGCACGGTGCATCATTTAGATGCAGCACGGTAACCGGGGCGTGATTGGTCATTGGAAAAGTAGCTCTGCCATTGAACCAGATTAGTGCGAGCATTTCAGACGCAAGACGCCTATTTTCCGGCCTGATGAATGGCCGCGGCTGAATCAACCGCCCTCGTTGCCGTTTTGCACCAAGCGCGCTACGACGCTGGTATGAATGTTGATGTGATTGTTCTTGGCGCGGGTGCCGCTGGCATGATGGCCGCGATAGAGGCGGGCAACCGCGGCCGTCGAGTGCTGATCATCGATCACGCCAAAGCGCCGGGCGAAAAGATCCGCATTTCCGGCGGGGGGCGATGTAACTTCACCAACCTAGGCATTGCGCCTGATCGGTTTTTGTCACGCAACCCGCGCTTTGCGTTGTCGGCCCTAAAGCGATTTACCCAATTTGATTTCATCGCCCGAATGGATGCCGCAGGCATCGCATGGCATGAAAAGACCCTCGGTCAGCTGTTCTGCGACGGTTCTGCTGCGCAGGTTATCACGATGCTTACCGATGCAATGGCGGCGGCAGGCGTACAGGTGTGGCTTGGTTGTGCATTGGGGGCTGTGACACGCCTCGGGACCGGGTTTCAGGTGGAAACCGCCCGTGGCCTGATCATTGCACAATCCGTCATCGTGGCGACAGGTGGCAAGTCGATCCCCAAAATGGGGGCAACGGGATTTGGCTACCAGGTTGCGGAAAGCTTCGGGCTGCCTCTGGTGCCAACAAGGCCAGCGTTGGTGCCGTTGACCTTCGCCGAACAGGAGCTGGCGCATATGACCCCGCTTTCGGGGCTGTCAGTCCAAGGTCGGGTCCGTGTCGGCAAGGTCGGCTTTGACGAGGCGGTCCTGTTCACCCATCGCGGCCTGTCTGGCCCCGCCATCCTGCAAATCTCTAGCTATTGGCACGAGGGTGATCCAATTATCCTTGATCTGGCGCTCGGGCAGGATGCGGGAGCGTCGCTGCAGGCGGCCAAGGCCGAAAACGGCCGGATGGCGCTGCGCACCGCCCTAGGCCGTATCTTGCCCGAGCGTCTGGCCCGCTACGTCGAGGCGGAACTGGCCATCACCTTACCCATGGCAGAACTTTCGCGCGCGGCACTGATGCAGGTCGCAGACCGTGTGCACCGTTGGCGTTTGGTGCCCGTCGGCTCCGAAGGCTACCGCACTGCGGAGGTGACCCTAGGCGGTGTAGATACCGACGCACTTGATGCCCGCACTATGCAGGCTAGGTCAGAACCAGGACTTTACTTCATTGGTGAGGTTGTTGACGTAACGGGTTGGTTAGGCGGTTATAATTTCCAGTGGGCATGGTCATCAGGTTGGGCCGCAGGGCAGGTTGCCTGATGCGATCAAACGCGCAAAGGGTCTGACTTTGCCAAACCGTCAAATTGCATTAGGCTCCTGAGCAAAGCTGGCATCTGCGCCAACGGAATCATGTTTGGCCCATCAGAAGGCGCATTATCCGGGTCTTCATGCGTCTCGATGAACACCCCGGCAATCCCCAGCGACACCGCCGCCCGCGCCATCACGGGCGCAAATTCGCGCTGCCCGCCGCTTGATCCGCCAAGTCCGCCCGGCTGCTGCACCGAATGGGTCGCATCCATGATCACCGGATATCCGGTCCGCATCATAATCGGCAGGCTGCGCATATCAGTCACCAGCGCGTTGTAGCCAAAGCTGACCCCGCGTTCCGTCAGCAAGATGCGTTGATTTCCGGTTGAGGCTACCTTGGCCGCAACATTCGCCATATCCCACGGGGCCAGAAACTGGCCCTTCTTGATGTTCACCACAGCCCCGGATGCACCAGCCGCAAGCAACAGATCCGTTTGCCGACACAAAAACGCTGGTATCTGGATGACATCGACGATCAGCCCGACTTCGCGTGCCTGACCTACATCATGCACATCCGTCAGTACCGGCAAGCCAGAGGCGCGAATGGTTTCCAAAACCGCCAAGCCCGCCTCAACGCCCATCCCACGCCGCCCACCCAAAGAGGTCCGGTTTGCTTTGTCATAGCTCGCCTTGAACACATACTGCGCGCCGACCGCCTTGCACGCCTCTGCCATCGCCCCTGCAATCGCCTGAGCATGATCAAGGCTTTCGAGCTGGCACGGGCCTGCGATCACCAACAACGCCCGGTCATTGCCAACCGTCAGTCCACCAAATGATACGTGCTTCATTGCCGCCCCTTACGCCGAGACCTGCTCGCGCAAGATCGCCGCGGTCATTGAGATCATCAGATATATCCCAGCGAAGATCATCATCGCCACCATGGTGTTTTCAAACGCGCGGGGAAAAGTTGCTTCATCAGGTGCTACCGGACTAACCGAAAGTGACAGATAGCGCACTTGCCGATTTGCCTCGATCCGCGATGTTTCCAGCGACTGCAGGGATTGCGCCAACAGCATTTGCCGGGTTTCGACATTCGCCTTTGCTACCAGCAATTCGCTTTGCACCTGCGCCAGCGACAGGCCATCTTCGCTATCTTCGGTAAGCTGTGACCGCAGCGCCCTAATTTCGATCTGCAACGCTTCCATCCGGCGTTTCAGCGGCTCCATTCTGGCCTGGTTCGGTTCTGCGTTGTTGCCCATTTCGGCAAGCGACAGCCGGTCCTGCGTCAATTGCGTTTCAAGCGCCGCCACTTGCTGCGTGATCAGAGACGCCTCAACTTCGGACGACAGGATTTTGTACTTTTCCTGAAGCTCAACCACCTTGCGTTCGGCAGCCAACATGTTCGCTTCGGCCTCGGTGTAGCTCTCGCGCGCGCCTTGCATCTGATCCTCGCGAAGGCGTTGTGTCAGATGATCGACCTGGTCTTCGGCATAACCAATCAAAGCGCGAGAATACGCGGTCGCCGTTTCAGGATCGGCTGCGATCACGTCCATCCGTATCAAGCCCTCGGTCGGATCGTAGGCTATCTTTACGTTGCGCCGATACAACTTGTACGCCGCTTCGGCACTCGCGTCGGGCGCAAGTCGTTGAAGCGCATCAATTTGCGGCTGATTGAAATGCGTTCGAAACCCAATGTCGGCATCCAGCCGCTGCATGGCTTCGCGCGATTGCAGATAACCTTGAACGGCGATCGAGTCTTGCGACGTCGCAAATTGGGTTCCGCTGAACAGCCCGCCCATACCGGTGCCCTTAGGTTCCGCTTGTTGGATAACGAATTCGGACCGGGTCGAAAACATCGGGGTGGCGATGACATAGTAGTAAATCCCCGCCAGAACGGTCGGCAGCAATACAAAGAAAAATAGCCGGACGGCCATCGCGGCCAGTTTGCGTTGGCGTCGTTTCGCCATGTCGCGCTGAATTTTCATCACATCGGCGGCAAGGCTTTGCTCAGCTCGCTGCCCTGTCGTTGGTACGCTTAGCGGCTTTGACGTTTGTGGCAGACGATTGCCGTCGCCGGGCACTTTCTGCAACTCGCGCGAACCGCTGACGCCAGCCTGACCCTCCGAGGCCACGAGCTCCAGCATCGAATTGCGCTGAAACGGGTCGATGCCAGCGGCGCGCAGCAGGCGAACCGCGTCAAAATCCGATGTTGCGGGCAGGCCGTTTTTCATCGCGACCCGGCGGGCAAGGCGCAACTGTCGCCCCGTCAGCCCTTCGCGCCGAATGGCATCCAACGCTGTTTCTGTCGCAGGATCAACGACTGCTGGGGCAGGGGTCGCAGCGCGGGCCGTCGGAAACGGCTCTGGCCCAAAACCGTCATCCATCGGCAACAGGCTGTCGCCCATATCGGCAGGCGGTGGGGCCTTTGCAGGGTCAGCTCTGCGAATTCGAAACCGACTGGCTTTAACTTTGATAGTCATAAAGTCGCTTTGCCTCTTCCAGGGTTTCGAACATATACAACTGCCCGTTCTTCAAAACAGCCGCAGAGCGACAGAATTTTTCCAACGTTTGGGGTTGATGCGACACGATAACCACGGTCGCGTCTTTCAAGCGGTCACGCAGTAGCGACCCTGCTTTGCGGTTAAACTCGACATCAGTCGTTGCAGGCATGCCTTCATCGATCAGATAGATGTCAAATTCCAGCGCCAACATCAAAGAAAACGAAAACCGCGCCTTCATGCCAGCACTGTAGATGCCAAGCGGCATGTCGAAATATTCTTCCAGTCCGCAGAGCCAGCGACAAAAACTTTCCACGTAGTCGGGATCAAGTCCATACAGCCGCGCAATATATCGCGCATTTTCCGTGGCGGTGTGCTTTGACATCACACCACCCATAAAACCAAGTGGGAAAGAGATCCGCGATGTACGGATCACTTGACCCTCGTCCGGCTTTTCCAACCCGGCCATCATGTTGATTATGGTGGTCTTGCCAGTACCATTCGCGGCCAAGATACCAAGAGAATTGCCCAACTCCACGCGAAATGACGCCCGGTCCAGAATGACCTTGCGTTGCTTGCCAGTCCAGAAGGACTTGCTGACGTTCTCAAACTCGATCATGCACGCCTCATGGCCTGCGCCCCAATGCCCAGGGTTTTTCCCCAGTTACCAGACATGCCTTAATGCCAAGTTGTTTTCTTGGATTCTCAGCTGACGGCGAAATCCGTGCAGACAAAAACCCCTTCTGCCGAGTATGTAGAAAAGCCCCGTGGTTTACAACGGTTCTGCACAACCGCAGCGCTGCCTATCGTTTGAACCGCCGACGCGACAAGACCAACGCCATCGGTGCCGCCAGCATGCTAAGCGCGCAACCAAGCCGCGCCGCTTCTTGCATGGCACCACCGGGTAATGCGCGGTCCAGCGCCAACACCGGCATGGTAAATCCAATGCCCATGATCAATGCGATAAGGTAAAGATCTCGCCGTACCAAACTGTGTGGCAGATGCACGCCAGCCAACCGTTCAAACAACACCCAAGCCGCGACAAGGCCGACGGGCTTGCCGATCCACATCGCGGCAAGCACGACAACGGTTGTTGGCGCAAATGCGGCAAGATCAATGCCGCCGTAGGTCAAACCGAATAGGAACAAGATCACCCCAAGGGGGCGGATCAACAGGTGCGCCAGCCGGTTCAACGGGTCATGGAGCAGCTCCTCAGCCTCTGCAAACAGCCCGAAAGCGCGGTCCGCATGGGCAATCGCTGGTATGACCGGCAATAGCCCCAAAGCGGGCGGCAGACCCGACGCCGCCACGCCAAGCCAACTGAGCACACCGGCAACAATATAGGGCCAAAGATGCAATGTCTGGCGCCTGCGACGCTCTGATGCGGTGTCGTCGGGCCGCCGTCCGGCCAATGCCCAAGCACCAACGCTGGCAATCAACGGCAGCATTAACCATAGCAATCGCACAGATGCGTTCGGGGCCGCCAACCCCAAAACCAGCAACCCGATGATATTGGCAGAGACGGTTAACAGCAACAGCACGTGCAGCGCCATATGTCCCGGCCCAAACACCCATCGCCCCATCAGATAGCACAGTACAACGTCAGACCCCAAAGGCACCACCCAGCCCGTGGCAAACTCCGCCTCTTCCGCCGTTTCGATCATGCCCGACACAAGGGTCCAAAAAACAGTGGCCCCAAGCATCGCGCCAATAGATAACCCCATGGGTACTAGTGCGCGCCGCCCACTTAGCGCCCCTCGTTCCAGCACCAGGGATTCCCACAATTCCTTGCCAACAAAGAACATAAAGAACGCCATCAACCCGTCGCCGACGATTTTCATCGGTGTCAAGCTTGACGGATTTTCCACCATCCAGTCGTGAAGTTGGAAATCCGCCAACCGCCATTCGATCGTGTCGTAATAGCTGGCGGGTGACAGGTTCACCCAAAGCGTGGCAATCGCCATGCCGCCAAGCAATGCCCAGGCAAAGGCCGAAATGAACGGCGAGACACGGTACATCAACGCTCCTTGCAAGCGGTCTGTGGATGCCCCGTCTACCGCCCCACCCCAAACGCCGCAATGGGCGTAGGGGAAAGGGGTCGCTATGTTGCCGATGCGTGACGCTAAAGATCACTCCATCGGTTTGAAGTTCAGGCTCGCGCCTTCCTTGATTCCGCGCGGCCAGCGCGAGGTGATGGTTTTCGTCCGGGTGTAAAACCGGAAACTGTCCGGCCCGTGCTGGTTCAAATCACCGAAGGCTGATTTCTTCCAACCGCCGAAGGTGTGGTAAGCCAGCGGCACTGGAATTGGCACGTTGATGCCAATCATTCCAACATTGATGCGGTTCGCAAAGTCTCGGGCTGTGTCCCCGTCGCGCGTGTAGATCGCCGTTCCGTTGCCATACTCGTTGTCCATGGCGATGCCCAAGGCTTCTTCATAAGTCTTGGCGCGCACCGTGCTTAGAACTGGCCCGAAAATCTCTTTGCGATAGATTTCCATGTCGGTGGTCACGTGGTCAAACAGATGTGGCCCGACAAAAAAACCGTCCTCGTAACCCTGCAATTTGAACCCACGCCCATCGACGACCAGCTTGGCACCAGCTGCCACACCAGACTCCACCAACCGCATGATGTTGGCCTTCGCCGCAGCTGTAACAACGGGGCCATAATCCACATCATTGCCAGCCGTATAGGGCCCGACCTTCAGTTTCTCGATCCGGGGGATCAACCGTTCAATCAATGCGTCGGCCGTCGCATCACCCACCGGCACGGCGACCGAGATTGCCATGCACCGCTCGCCCGCAGCGCCGTAGCCCGCGCCGACAAGCGCATCCGCCGCCAGGTCAAGATCGGCGTCCGGCATGATGATCATGTGGTTCTTGGCGCCCCCAAAACACTGCACGCGCTTGCCGTTGGAACAACCGCGCCCATAGATGTATTCGGCGATTGGGGTCGATCCGACAAAGCCAATCGCAGCGATGGTCGGATTGTCCAAGATCGCATCCACCGACACCTTGTCACCGTTGATCACTTGCATCACGCCATCAGGCAGACCTGCTTCCTTCATAAGGGCTGCCAGCATCAGCGGCACCGTCGGGGCGCGTTCTGATGGCTTGAGGATAAACGCATTGCCACAGGCCAGCGCCGGCCCCATCTTCCACATCGGAATCATCGCCGGAAAGTTGAATGGCGTAATGCCAGCGGCCACGCCCAAAGGCTGCCGCATCGAATACATATCGATACCCGGACCGGCACTATCTGTAAACTCGCCTTTCAGCATTTGCGGCGCCCCGATGCAGTATTCGATCACTTCCAGCCCGCGCTGAATATCGCCTTTCGCATCTGGAATGGTCTTGCCATGTTCACTTGACAGCGCTTCCGCCAGCTCCTGCATGTCACGATTCAAGAGGCGCACCATTTCCATCATCACGCGCGCCCGACGCTGCGGATTGGTTGCCCCCCACTTGACTTGCGCCTTCGCCGCATCCGCGACGGCAGCATCAAGTTCCGCAATCGACGCCAGTGCCACGCGTGCCTGCACTTCGCCCGTTGCCGGATTGAACACGTCGGCAAATTTGCCCGAGGTTCCCGCAACCAGTTTGCCGTTGATCCAGTGACCGATTTCTTTCATCGCAATTCTCCCTTTTGTTACCCATATCCTACCCTTGCAAAAACGCTGGAAACAGAGGCAATATTTCAAAAGGGTTTTGCATTTTTGCAAGGGCGGTCGAATGGACTGGGATGACCTCCGCGTATTTCTTGCCGTCGCACGTACGGAAAGCCTATCAAGTGCTGGAAAGACGTTGAAGCTTGATCCCGCTACCGTGGGCCGCAGGATTGCGCGGCTGGAGCAAGCAATCGGCGCGCGGCTATTCGTGAAATCACCGCAGGGCTATGCGCTGACTGATCAAGGCACCGGCCTGATGACCCATGCCGAACGCGCCGAAACCGCGATGGTTGGCGCACGCGAGGCGGGTTCCGGCCCGGAAGGGCTAACCGGCCAAATTCGCATTGGCGCACCCGACGGCTGTGCAAACTACCTGCTGCCGCAAGTGCTTGCCGCTATCTGCGATGAAAATCCTGGACTGGAAGTGCAGATCGTCGCTCTGCCACGGGTCTTTAATCTGTCAAAACGCGAGGCTGATTTGGCCATTGCCGTGTCACGCCCCGAGGCGGGCCGGTTGACTGTGCAAAAGTTGACCGACTACCAACTGCACCTTGCCGCCAGCCGCGACTATCTGGCCCAACACAACCCAATCACAAACGTAGCAAACCTGAACGACCATCGCTTGGTCGGCTACATCCCTGACATGATCTTTGACAAAGAATTGGACTACCTGACCCAGATTGGGGCAGGGGTGCCGCCGCTTGCCTCGAACTCCGTCTCAGTGCAACTCAATTGGCTGCGCCACGGGGCAGGGGTCGGCGTGGTACATGATTTTGCACTGCCGTCGGCACCGGAACTGGTTAAGCTGCTACCGCAAGGGGTTCACCTGACCCGCGCGTTCTGGTTGATCCGGCATGCCGACGACGCGCGGGTGGACCGCCTCAATCGCTTCGCCGATCTTTTGGCACACGGCCTGCGGAAAGAGGTTTTGCGACTGGAAGCATTTTCAGCGGTGCCGTAGCCTCGCGCTTGCAAGGCCGCGTGTTCCATATACCTCGCAGAATGTGACGCCCATCAAATATCACGGCGCTTGACAGAAACCCCTATGCAGCAGACCCTTAACGCCACTAGGGAGGATGTCATGACTGTCTCACGGATACTCAGAATCAAAGGTGCGCAGACCGTTTTCACAGTAAAACCTGGCGCTACCATAGCTGAAGCTGCGACGGAATTATCGACACGGCGCATTGGTGCGGTAGTAATTTCACCCGATGGCAAGCGCGCTACGGGCATTTTGTCGGAGCGCGATATCGTCCGCGAGCTAGGCCGCCGAGGGGCCGCATGCCTAACCGACCCCGTCGAAACCATTATGACGTCAAAGATCATTGCGTGCACCCGCGAGGAACACGCAGTCGATGTAATGCAGAAAATGACCGACGGCCGGTTTCGACATATGCCGGTGATGGAGGGTGATACCATGATTGGATTCATCTCTATCGGTGACGTGGTAAAGGCGCGGTTGGATGAGCTATCCACCGAAAAAGACGCGCTTGAAGGCATGATCAAAGGCTTCTGAAACCGGTTTCGCCCTTGCATCGGGCTGCGCAATAATGTTGCGTGGCCCATGTCGTAGTTTTGGGGGGACTTCATGCGCATTGGTCTTTATCCCGGCACCTTTGATCCGGTGACATTGGGGCATGTTGATATCATTCAGCGCGCCATGGCGCTGGTTGACCGGCTGGTGATCGGTGTAGCAATCAACCGCGACAAAGCCCCGCTGTTCACCCTTGAAGAGCGGGTCGCCATGGTCGAAGCAGAATGCGCCGGTATCGTCGCCAAAACGGGTGGCGAGATTGTGGTGCATCCGTTTGAGAACCTGTTGATCGATTGCGCCCGTGATGTGGGGGCCACCATCATCGTTCGCGGCCTGCGTGCTGTGGCCGATTTTGAATATGAATTTCAGATGGTTGGCATGAACCGCGCGCTGGACGCTTCGATCGAAACGGTATTCATGATGGCGGATGCGCGGCGACAGGCAATTGCGTCGAAACTGGTCAAGGAAATCGCGCGGCTGGGTGGCGATGTATCAAAGTTCGTAACGCCACCCGTCGCGAAAGCGTTGAAAGCGCGCTACAGTTGACATGCAAAGGGGGCCTACGGGGCCCCCAAGTCGTCGTTCGGATTTTCGATAGCTAGGTTTAGGCAGCTTTGCCGTAAACTGCTGCCCGGGCAATACGTTCAGCATCGCCACGATAAATCCCAAGGTCCAGCGCCACGTCCAGCGGCATATTCGCAATTTCATCGCGCGTTTGGCGATACAGCGAATAGTTGCGGGCGGCTTCTTTCAACATACTAATAACGGTTATCATCTCATTTCCTTTCATCCGCGAGCGTCTGCTTGTTCTTCTCGCTTGAATGTAAATTAGGAAATCCAGCCGCAACCCGCAACGGCCAATGCTGCGGTGCGGCTATGCATGAAATGCATGGGTCGCAAACGAAAAATGGCGCCCGAAAGCGCCATTTTCATTGAAAACAAAGAATATTAGATCAACTTACCCATCGCCACAGCCGTATCAGCCATGCGGTTTGAGAAGCCCCATTCGTTGTCATACCATGACAAAATCCGCACCATAGTTCCTTCCATGACCTTGGTTTGGTCCATATGGAAAACGCTCGAATGCGGATCGTGGTTGAAATCCGAACTGACATTCGGCTCATCCGTAAAGCCCAGAATGCCCTTCAGACGGCCATTGGCAGCCGAGCGGATTGCCTCGTTGATCTCTTCCACGCTCGTCGTGCGGCTGGCCTCGAACACCAGATCAACCACCGACACGTTCGGTGTAGGTACGCGGATCGCTACGCCATCCAGCTTGCCCTTCAACTCTGGCAGCACCAGACCCACGGCCTTCGCAGCCCCGGTTGATGTCGGGATCATCGAGAGCGCCGCCGCACGGGCGCGGTACAGATCCTTGTGCATCGTGTCCAGCGTCGGCTGATCGCCGGTATAGCTGTGGATCGTCGTCATGAAGCCGCGCGTAATACCGACGGCCTGATGCAACACCTGCGCCACTGGCGACAGACAGTTGGTGGTGCAAGACGCGTTCGAGACGATCAGATCGGCGGCAGTCAGCGTGTCGTGGTTCACGCCGTAAACAATTGTCTTATCCGCGCCAGCAGACGGTGCCGAAACCAAAACCCGGCTCGCGCCGTTTTCCAGATGCACAACAGCCTTTTCCTTGTCGGTGAAAATGCCGGTGCATTCCAGAACGATATCGACATGCTTCCATGGCAGATCGGCTGGGTTCTTGATGGCTGATACTTCAATCGGGCCACGGCCAGCATCAATTGTCGTGGCGGTGGTTTTCACCACACCCGGAAACCGACCATGTACGGAATCAAACCTCAGCAAATGGGCGTTGGTTTCAACTGGCCCCAGATCGTTGATCGCGACCACTTCGATATCGGTGCGACCCGATTCGATGATCGCCCGCAACACGTTACGCCCAATGCGGCCGAAGCCGTTGATGGCAACTTTGACGGTCATTCTACATTCCCTCTTTCAAGCCATCTTTCAGGCACAGCACACTTGGCGAATCCCCGAAGGCAAATCTCCGCATCAATTTCACAGGACACGCGATAATTTCAACCCGAACATCCCGATATCACCGCCAGAACGCCACATATTCGATCATATCGACCAGCTTGCGCAATAAAAACGTCAACGCAGCTGCACCATTAAGTGTGACATCGGCCAAGATCAACAGAACAATAATCACAGCGAGACTAAGCGCGATGCGGTCGGTCATCCAGTTTTCCTTGCCTGATCGCAACGCAAGGATTTCCAATCCAGAACGATGCCGCATGTATTGCCATTGCTGATTAACGCGCCACGTTGCGTTATGCCACTGTCTTTGTCATTCATCGGCTTAGAGCTTGGGTCGGATTAAGTCAGCCCATGGGCGTCTGTTGGGGGATTGGAATGAGCGGACTACTTGCCTTGCTAGACGACGTTGCGGCCATCGCCAAAGTGGCGGCAGCATCCGTGGACGACATCGCAGGTGCCGCGATGAAGGCCGGTGCCAAAGCCGCAGGTGTCGTTATCGACGACGCCGCCGTAACGCCGAAATACGTGCACGGCTTTGAAGCCAAACGCGAACTGCCGATCATCTGGCGTATCGCCTTGGGGTCGCTAAAGAACAAGCTGATCATCCTGCTGCCGGCCGCCCTGCTGTTGTCCAACTTCGCGCCGCAATGGATTACCCCGTTGCTGATGCTTGGCGGGGCCTATTTGTGTTTCGAAGGGGCCGAGAAGGTTTTTCACGTCCTTTTCCCCCACGCTAACCCCGAGGTAGACGAAGCTTTCGACACCAAAGATCCCGTTCACCTAGAGGAAGAAAAAGTCGCAGGCGCTATCAAGACAGACTTTATCTTGTCAGCAGAAATCATGACCATCGCGCTTGCCGCCATTCCCAGCAGCAATTTCTGGATGGAGGCAATCACCCTCGCCATCGTTGGAGCGGCCATCACAGTCACTGTCTACGGCACCGTCGCCCTGATCGTAAAGATGGACGATCTAGGCCTGTTCATGGCCGCGCGCGGTCGCCTTCGCACAACCCGCGCAGTGGGGCGCGGTTTGGTTTTGGGAATGCCGGTGTTGATGTCGATCCTGTCAACTGTTGGCACAGCAGCCATGCTGTGGGTCGGTGGTTCCATCATCATACACGGTATGGAAGAGCTTGGTCTGCCGTGGCTGGGTCACCTCATCCATGACTGGGCCGAGGTGGCAGGCCATGCGGTCCCCGCTGCAGCTGGATTTGTTGAATGGCTTGTCAAAGCCGCTATCGACGGGCTGCTTGGTCTGGTGCTCGGCATCGCTCTTATCCCGCTTGCGACGCGGGTCATAGGCCCGATGATGGCGCGGGTGTTCGGTAGCAAAAAGCCTGCGCATTAGCTGTCAGGTGTCGGCTGCCAGAGGGGGCAGGGCGCTTTGCCCTGCCCACTTGGCGCTCAAAGCATTGCTTTGGCTTTTGCCACGGCAGCTTCCGCCGTGATGCCGAACTCTTTGTAGAGCCGGTCAATCGGGGCTGACGCGCCAAAGCCCACCATGCCCACGAAGTCTGACTTGCCTTCCCGGCCACGTTCGCCCAACAACCAACGATCCCAACCCTGCCGCACGCCAGCTTCGATCGCCACTCGCACTGGCCCCGCAGGCAATATTCTGCGGCGGTATGTTTCCGGTTGTGCCGCAAACAGCTCCATCGACGGCATCGACACCACGCGGGTGCCAATCCCTTCGGTCTGCAAGACATCGCGCGCCTTCAGTGCAATTTCCACCTCTGATCCAGTGGCAATCAAGATAACCTGGCGCTTGCCAGTCGCCTCGGCCAGCACATACGCGCCCTTGGCCACCATATTCTCATTGGTGTGCACCTTGCGCACAGCCGCCAGATTTTGCCGCGAAAGCGCCAGCACTGTCGGCGTCTTCTTCGACCGCAGCGCCACATCCCAAGCCTCTGCCGTTTCCACCAGATCGGCCGGGCGTATCACGTAAGTGTTTGGTGTCGCGCGCGAAATGGCCAGATGTTCAACAGGCTGATGCGTCGGGCCATCTTCGCCCAAACCGATGCTATCATGCGTCATCACGTACACCACCGGTACACCCATAAGCGCCGACAACCGCATCGCGGGCCGTGCATAGTCGGTGAAACACATGAAGGTGCCGCCATAGGGCCGTACCCCGCCATGCAACACCATGCCGTTCATCGCAGACGCCATGCCGTGTTCGCGAATGCCAAAATAGATGTAGCGTCCCTTGCGGTTTGCTGGCTCGAAGGTGCCCATATCCGGCGTCTTGGTATTGTTCGATCCCGTCAGGTCGGCAGATCCGCCAAGGGTTTCGGTCATCACCGGATTGATCGCTTCCAGCACAATTTCCGACGCCCGCCGAGTGGCAATTTTTGGCGCAGTCTCTACCGCCGTCTTCTTCACCGCACGAATTGCCACCGCCAGTTTCGCCGGGACATCACCTTCAAAAATCCGGCCAAACTCGGCTTGGCGCGCGACCGACAACGTTGCCAAACGCGCCTCCCATGTCTGGCGCGCCGCGCCGCCGCGCCGCCCAATAGCTTCCCAAGCTGCCTTTACATCACCCGGAACGACAAACGGCCCGTGCTCCCAACCGTAAACCGCCCGCGTATCGGCAATCAGCCTGGCATCCGTCAACGCGCCATGGCCTTTCGAGGTGTCCTGCGCCGATGATCCCAAGGCAATATGCGTGGCGCAGGCAATCATCGCGGGGCGGGGCGAGGCTTTTGCCGCCACAAGCGCTCGGTCGATTGCCACCGGATCATGGCCGTCACAGTCGAACACGTCCCAACCGCTTGCCGCAAACCGTGCCTTCTGATCGGTTACATCGGCAATCGAAACCTTGCCATCAATGGTAATTCCGTTGTTATCCCACAGTATAATCAACCGGTTAAGTTGTTGTTTGCCCGCCAAGCCAATCGCCTCTTGGCTGACACCTTCCATCAGGCAACCATCCCCGGCGATGACGAAGGTATAGTGATCCATCACCTTCGCGCCCCAGCGGGCGCGCAACGATTCCTCCGCAATTGCAAAACCAACCGCGTTGGCAATACCTTGGCCAAGCGGCCCGGTTGTGGTTTCCACACCGCTGACATGGCCGTATTCCGGATGCCCCGCCGTGATGGAACCCCACTGGCGAAAGTTCTTTATCTGATCAAGGGTCACATCGGCGTAACCGGTCAGATGCAGCAGCGCATAAATCAACATGGACCCATGGCCCGCCGACAAGATAAACCGGTCGCGGTTCGGCCAACGGGGTGCCGAGGCATCAAAGCTCAGGTGCTTTTCGAACAAGACCGTCGCTACATCCGCCATCCCCATCGGCATTCCGGAATGCCCTGAATTGGCCGCAGCCACGGCATCCAGGGTCAGCGTTCGAATGGCGCAGGCCTTTTTCCAATGGTCGGGGTGCTGGGCGCGAAGCGTTGCAATATCCAAGGCCAGGGTCCTATCTATAAGCGGGTTTATGGCTCAATAGCAGCCTAAGCGGCAAGATCAAGCAAAGGCCACAAGTGATTGACCCAAAAGGCAGGCGTGACGTTTAAGATTGCGCTAAGATTGGCCTTGACGAGGCCGCCTACGATTCGCACCTTAGCAAACAAGGGCAAAAAGCAGGTGGCGCGGCAACGCTGGCGTGAACTAAATCAAGGGGCAGGCGGATGCATAGTTTGGACGAGCTGGAGCAAAGACTTGCCACGGCGTTAGATCGGATCGGCAAAGGGCTGGAGGAATTGCCAAAGGTGGCAGCGCCGACGGCGACCGCAGCAGACACCAGTGATCTGCAAACGGCGCTGGACGACGAACGTATGCTTACTGCCCAACTCAACGAACGTCTGCGCGCGGTGAAGGAAAAAGACACGCAATCGCAGGCCCAGTTTACTGCCAAGATTGATCAGATGGCGCAGCAGTTGGATACCCAAGGTGCTGAGTTGAAACGGATGCGCAACACCACAGTGCAATTGCGCGAAGTGCTTCGCATCTTGCGTGATGCCTCGGCAGCCGGTGTCGCCGATCCGCATTTGGTCAACCGCGCCATGCAGGCAGAACTAGAGGCTTTACGGGCCACGCGGATGACGGAAGTGGCTGAAATGGATGAAATTTTGGCGGAACTTGCGCCCCTGATTGAAGAGGTCCGTGAAGATGCCTGAACTCGATATCACAATTGGCGGTCGGACTTTTCTTGTTGCTTGCCAACCTGGGGAGGAACATTTTTTGCGATCGGCGGCTGCTATGCTGGATTCTGAGGCGCAGGTGTTGGTGGGCCAGATGGGTCGGATGACCGATGCGCGGCTGCTGTTGATGGCGGGATTGATGCTGGCCGACAAAACGGCAGCGCTGGAAGATGAGTTGCGCGAGCACAAGGCGAAGCTGGCGGTGGGGGCCGCCAGCCCATCGATGGCAGCGGCCCCGATGGCGCTGACCGCCTTGGCCGACCTCGCTGCAAGGGCCGAGGCAATAGCTGATCAGTTGGAACAACGCGCCTCTTGATTGGGCGCGTTTCTATTTAATCGTTCTATACCAATGCTTTAGGCGTTCGCTTCGCGGATTTTCTCGGCGGCCGCTTTGTCGTAGGTGACGCCTTTGGCATCAAACAACTGGTCCAGTTCGCCCGACAGGGTCATCTCGGTGACAATATCGCAACCGCCAACAAACTCGCCCTTCACATACAGTTGCGGGATCGTGGGCCAGTCGGAGAAGTCCTTGATTCCTTGGCGAATTTCCGCATCCGCCAGCACATTCACATCGGCAAATTCGACGCCCATGTAGTTCAGCACCCCGGCCACTTTGGATGAAAACCCGCATTGCGGCATCATCTTGGTGCCCTTCATGAACAGAACCACGTCGTTTGCATCGACCGTCTGCTTGATTTTTTCTTGCGCGCTCATCGTGATGATCCTTGATTGGCGGCCACCTAAGGCCTTGTTATTCCGGTGCTTTTGTGGTCAATGCCAGTGCGTGTAACTCGCCATGTGCGCCGTCCATCTTGCCCTTCAGGCTGGCATAAACGGCGCGTTGTTGTTGCACCCGGTTCATGCCTTTGAAGCTTTCGTCGATCACTTCGGCGGCCCAATGATTGCCGTCGCCCGCCAGATCAGTGATGGTAATCTTGGCCTTCGGGAAACTGCCCCGGATCAGGGTTTCAATGTCGCGGGCTTCCATGGCCATGGTATTCAGTCCTTCTTGGCGTTGCCATAAATCTAAGGCCGCGTCCGCAAGACTGCAAGCCGCCGCTGCTGAATTCGCATTTCTGCGAGTGTCACCTGCGGTACACATCCTGTGCACCCCCTGTGCATACCGATTGCTGACCTGCCAAAATCCTGCGAAGTGTGAAATCTCACGCCACAGCGCGGGCAAAGGCGGTGCGGTAGATGCCTGACAGCTCTGTCATTGGTCGCGAGGCACCGCCTAACTGAATGTCAGATCCGCCAAACTTGCCCACCACCGCGCAAGGCACCCCGGCAGCTGCCGCTGCTTTGGCAATCGCCGCCGCCGCATCTGCGTCACAGGCAATCAAATACCGCGCTTGGTCTTCGCCGAACAGCGTGGGAATATCGCCAGCGCCCAACGTCAGTCCCAACCCGGCAGCTTCGGCCATTTCAAACGCCGCAAGTGCCAGGCCGCCATCTGAAAGGTCGGTGGCAGCGCCGATATGGCTGCGGACCGACCGCAGAAACTCGCCATGCAAACGTTCTGCCACCAGATCGACCGGCGGCGCATCGCCTGCTTCGATCCCGAATGCCTCGGCCAGCAGTGCCGATTGCCCAAGATGCCCGTGTGTCGCGCCAATCACCACCGCCAGATCACCGGCCCGAGGTTGCCCCGATATCATCTGATCCAAGGATGCCAATAGCCCCACCGCGCCAATCGTCGGTGTCGGCAAAATCCCTGTGCCATCGGTTTCGTTATAGAGCGACACGTTGCCAGAGACGATCGGCATATCCAGCGCCACGCAAGCCGCCCCGATCCCCCTAATCGCGCCGACGAGCTGCCCCATAATTTCGGGCTTCTCCGGGTTGCCGAAATTCAGATTATCGGTGGTCGCCAGCGGCCTTGCGCCAACGGCACACAAGTTGCGATAGGCTTCGGCCACCGCCTGCTTGCCACCCTCGAACGGGTTCGCCTTTACGTAGCGCGGTGTCACGTCGGAGGTAAAGGCCAGCGCTTTGGCCGTGCCATGCACCCGCACCACACCGGCCGACATGCCTGGCGTCATCACGGTGTCGGCCATTACCTGACTGTCATACTGTTCCCACACCCAAGCCTTATGCGCATAGCTGGGCGACGATATAAGTGCCACCAGCGCGTCAATCGCATCAATTGCCGGAATTGGCCCAAGTGCGGCGGCGGCGGCGGTTTCCACCCAAGGACGGTCATATTCCGGGGCGGAGGATGACAGCTTTGACAGCTGCAGATCGGCTTTGATTTCATTGCCGTGCAAGATCAGGAAACGGTCTTCGGCAATCGTCTCGCCCACGATGGCGAAATCCAGATCCCATTTCACGAAAATCGCCCGCGCCACGTCTTCCAGTTCGGGCTTCAGCACCATCAGCATCCGCTCTTGGCTTTCGGACAACATCATTTCATAGGCGGTCATATTGGCTTCGCGCTGTGGCACCGCATCAAGTTGCAACTTGATGCCCAAGCCGCCCTTGTCGCCCATTTCCACCGCCGAGCAGGTCAGACCAGCCGCGCCCATATCCTGAATGGAAATCACCGCACCGGACGCCATCAGTTCCAGACATGCTTCGAGCAGGCGTTTCTCGGTGAAGGGGTCGCCGACTTGCACCGTTGGACGTTTTTCCTCAATCGTATCGTCAAACTCGGCGGAGGCCATGGTGGCACCGCCAACGCCGTCACGCCCGGTTTTGGCGCCGAGATAGACCACGGGCATGCCGACGCCGGAGGCAACGGAATAGAAAATCTTGTCGGTATCGGCCAAGCCTGCCGCAAAGGCATTGACCAGACAGTTGCCGTTATAATTGCGATGAAAGCGCACTTCGCCGCCAACTGTTGGCACGCCGAACGCGTTGCCATAGCTGCCAACGCCTTCAACCACGCCCTTGACCAGATGCGATGTTTTCGGATAACTCGGCACGCCGAAACTAAGCGAGTTCATTGCCGCAATCGGCCGTGCGCCCATGGTGAACACATCACGCAGAATGCCGCCCACACCAGTGGCAGCACCCTGATGCGGTTCGATGTAGGATGGGTGGTTGTGGCTTTCCATTTTGAAGATCACGGCTTGGCCATCGCCAATATCAACCACGCCGGCATTTTCGCCCGGCCCGCAGATCACTTGCGGCCCGGTGGTCGGCAGGGTGCGCAGCCATTTCTTTGACGACTTATAGGAACAGTGTTCGTTCCACATCGCCGAGAAGATGCCGAGTTCAGTGAATGTCGGTTGCCGCCCGATGATGCTCAGAATGCGCTGATATTCGTCGGGCTTCAGCCCGTGTGCGGCAATCAGGTCTGGGGTGATTTCGGGGTCGATCATGCCGCGGCTCCACGTGTCGGTGTCCTGTGGCGGGGTCTTAGGCCAAGGCTGATGGCATGGAAAGGGTGCAATCCGGGGTAGGTTGAAAAGTTTTTTACGACATCGCGAATTTATTTCGGCGCGGTGTCGAAATTGACTGACGCGCGGCGTCCTTGGAGCACTGAACCAAAAACATCGGAGATCAGCATGCTCTTCACAGTTACTGCCCCAACAGCGGTCGCCCTAGCCGTCTTATCTATCATCTTGTCGACCCGTGTCAGCATCCGACGCGGTGACAGCCGCGTGGCCCTTGGCGACGGTGGCGATACCGGTCTTTTGGAACGCATTCGCCAACACAGCAATCTGATGGAAACAGCCCCACTGGCGCTGATCATCCTTGGTCTGGCCGAGGCGCAGGGTTTATCGGCAACCTGGCTTTATGCCAGTGCTGCGATTTTGTTGGCGGCGCGGCTGATCCATCCGTTTGGCATTCGCCATGACCAGCCTGCCAATCCGCTTCGCATCGTCGGGTCGGTCGGCACCTCTATTTCCATGCTGATCGCGTCGATTGGCATCTTGCGCGCGATGTCGGGCATTTGATTGCTTGCCCTGCATCCCTTTCCTTCACACACTGAGCCAACAAGAGGAGACACGATATGCAATATATGGCCCTGATTTATTCGGCCCCCGGCAGCGAGCCTGCCTATGGGACGCCAGAGTTCAAGACGTTCATGGACGGCTATTTCGCCTTTTCCACGCATCTGAAGGAAAAAGGCGCGTTTATTTCCGGGGACGCATTGAAAGGTGCCGAAACTGCAACCAGCCTGCGCCTGCGCGGCGGCAAGGTTGAAACCATGGATGGCCCGTTTGCCGAAACCAAGGAACACCTTGGCGGCTACTATGTGTTCGAGGCTGCCGATCTTGATACTGCGCTGAAATATGCGGCGATGATCCCGTCCGCCGCATTCGGCACGATCGAAGTCAGGCCAGTGATGGTCTTTTGATGTCGTTTGCCCCCGATCCGGCTGTCGCCAAGGCCCTGGCCGAGGTTGCCAAGACGGATCGGGGGCGCATTTTTTCAGCCTTGATTGCGCGGCTGCGTGATTTTCAGCTGGCCGAAGATGCGCTGCAGGATGCCATGGCATCGGCGCTGGTGCATTGGCAAAGAACCGGTCCGCCCGCCTCACCCACAGCATGGCTGATCCGCGTGGCCTTTCGCAAGGCCATCGACCGGCTGCGTCGGAGTCGGCGGGAGGGTGATCATGCGGCGGCTGGGGCCATCCTTGCGGGGGATGAGGCGGCGGAGGATAGCGAAATGATCCCGGATGAACGGCTGCGCCTGATCTTTACCTGCTGCCACCCGGCACTGGAGCAAAAATCGCGAGTGGCGCTGACGCTGCGGGTGCTTGGCGGGCTGACCACTCCGGAGATCGCCCGTGCGTTTCTTGATCAGGATGCGACTATGGGCCAACGTCTTTCGCGCGCCAAGGCCAAGATCGCGGCGGCTGGCATTCCGTTCGTTGTGCCGGGGCCGGAGGATTGGCCGGATCGGCTGAATTCCGTCCTGACAGTGGTTTATCTGATCTTCAACGCTGGCTACACGCTTGGCCCGACTGAAGACCGTGATCTTTGCGCCGAGGCGATTTATCTGGCCCAAATGCTGGATCATCTGCGCCCGGGTGAAGCAGAGGTTGAAGGTTGCCTAGCGCTTTTGTTGATCACCGATGCTCGGCGGGCGGCGCGGACCGATCAACAGGGGGCGACCATCGCGCTGGCGGATCAGGACCGCAGGCTTTGGGACCACGACAGGATATCGCAGGGACTTGCGTTGATCGATACGGCGATGGCACGTCGCGATGTTGGCCCGTTCCAGATCAAAGCCGCGATTGCTGCCTGTCATGTGCAGGGTGCCGCCCCCGATTGGCCACAGATTGCGGCGCTGTATCAAAGCCTGCTGCAGTTTGAGCCGACTGCCGTGGTGCGCCTTAACCACGCCGTCGCTTTGGCCGAGGCAAAAGACCCGCAGACCGGGTTGCAGGCTCTGCTGCCGCTGGCGGTTGATCTGCAAGATTACCAGCCTTTCCATGCTGCATTGGCTGACTTACTGGCCCGTAACGGCCAAAACGCCGAATCATATGCTGCTTATGGCCGGGCAATCTTGATGGCCAGCTCTGCCGCCGACGCCGCTTTTCTAATCAAACGGCGTGATCGTCTGTTACTTTAGCAAGCAGTTGCAAGAAGTTACCTCAGGACAAAAAAAGAGGCCGAGCAAAAGCTCGGCCCAAGTCCAACAGGGAGGTATGAAGGAAGCAAGAGAAACTCTCAATCGCCGCCTTCAACGCACAAGTTAGGGACGGATTGGGCTTGGTTCAAGCGCTAACATGCTGCAATCGCAGCATGGCCGCTATGCACATTTTGCATATCAGCTAACGCGCTCAAGCAACGTGCTGTCGCCTGCGATAGGTAAAAATCTCTTCGGTCACGAATTCGCGGAACGCTGATACCCGCTTTGAATGGCGCAGTTCTTCCGGGTAGGCCAGAAACACCGGCACATCACTCGATTCAACATCTGGCAGCACCCGCACAAGATCAGGGAAATCCTCGGTAATGTAATCCGGCAGGACCCCGATACCAAGATGGTTCAGCACGCCCTGCAGGACACCAAAATAGTTGTTCACCGTCAGGGTTGATGGAATGTCGTGGCTCATCAACTCTGCCACCAAAATAGCCCCTGCGGCGACCTGTGCCGTGCCCGCATGTTGGCAAATCAGCCGATGCTGGGTGAAATCAGCCATCGTTTCCGGCGTGCCACTTTCGGCCAGATATTCCGGCGAGGCATAAAGCCGCATCCGAATGTTCATCAGCCGCTTACGGATCAGATCGGCCTGGCTTGGCTCTTTCATCCGAATGGCAACATCGGCCTCGCGCATTGGCAGATCCAACACGCGTTCTTCCAGCATCAGATCAATCTTGAGCGCCGGGTATTTCTTGTACAGCGCTGGCAGACGCGGGGCCAACCACAACGTGCCAAAGCCGGTGGTCGTGGTCACCCGCAATTCGCCAAACACTTCATCTTCTGAATCTCGAATGCGTGCTGCGGCGGCATCCAGACGCTTGACCATAGCATTGGTCGCGTCAAACAGTAACTCGCCCTGTTCCGTCAGGATCAGCCCCCGCGCATGGCGGTGGAACAGCGTGACATTCAGGCTTTCTTCCAACGCCCGTATCTGGCGGCTGACAGCGGATTGGCTAAGATGCAGAACCTCGCCCGCGTGGGTAAGGCTGCCTTTGTCTGCCACCGAGTGAAAAATACGCAGTTTATCCCAGTCCATCGCAATCTCTTTTCAATCAAAGCGCACGCTAGCACAAAGAGTTGCTTACTTAAGCGTTTTTATTTTCTTGTAAATCCAAGCCCCGATAACCGTGCTTTCGGCCAATCCTGCACGGCGCAAAAGTAACAATTGCACATCCTTTGTCGCGTGCGCGTCATGTTCACTGGCGAAACTGCCGAAAAGTGCCTATGTGCGGTGCCATGAACGGGGAAACCTTGATGACAAAACGCGACGTTGCACGCGACATCAGCTATGCGTCATCGGCACAAAGCCGGGGTGGTCGCGCATTGATCCGGGCACTTGAAAACATCACGGGCCGGATGTCGCTGATCCGCCGTGCGGCGGGCTACGAAGTGGACATCGCGCATGGCAAGAATTTCTGGGACGTGATCGTAGATCGCTATGGCCTAAGCCTTGATGTCATAGGCGGCTCGCTTGCCAATCTTCCGGCCAACGGCCCGCTGGTTCTGATTGCCAACCATCCCTACGGCATTCTTGATGGCCTGATGATGGGCCATATCTTGCACAAGGTGCGCGGCGATTTCCGCATTCTGGCCAATTCGGTGTTTCGCCGCGCGGAAGACCTCAACAAGGTTCTGCTGCCCATCTCGTTTGATGACAGCAAAGATGCGATCAAGTTGAATTTGCAGACGCGTACGGATGCGTTGGCGTATCTGGGGCAGGGCGGTGCAATCGGTGTATTCCCCGGTGGCACGGTTTCCACCTCGGCACGGCCATTTTCGCGCCCGATGGACCCAGGCTGGCGCAATTTTACGGCCAAAATGATCGCGAAATCGGATGCCACTGTGGTGCCGATTTATTTCAGCGGCCACAACTCGCGCCTGTTCCAGCTTGCCAGCCATCTGCATTCCACCCTGCGGCTTGGTCTGCTGATCAAGGAATTCCATGCCCGCGTCGACGAGCCGGTGCAACTTGTGGTCGGCGAGCCCATAGCATCTGCCCAACTTGCGCCGCTGAAATTCGATCCGACAGCGATGATGGAATATCTGCGCAAAGCAACCTATGCTCTTTCGCCTGTCCCGTTGAAATCTTATGATCTGGGCTACGAATTCGAAGCAAAGTATAAAACCCGCTGACGGGTGATGAGGCGTAGATGGCAGTTGGCATATTTGATTCCGGCCTTGGTGGCCTTACGGTGTATGACGCGGTGGCCAAACGCTTGCCGGACGTGCCGTTCATTTATTTCGGCGATAATGCCAACGCCCCTTACGGCGTGCGCACCCCGGATGATATTTTCAACCTGACCTGCGCCGCGACGACCCGGCTTTGGGACGAAGGCTGCGATCTGGTTATTCTTGCCTGCAACACCGCCTCTGCCGCCGCCCTGAAGCGGATGCAGGAAAACTGGGTGCCAGCCAACAAACGCGTGCTGGGTGTGTTCGTGCCGATGATCGAGGCGCTGACTGAACGGCAATGGGGTGACAGCTCGCCGCCGCGCGAAGTTGCGGTGAAACATGTGGCGTTGTTCGCCACCCCGGCAACGGTTGCCAGCCGGGCGTTCCAGCGCGAATTGGCCTTTCGGGCCATTGGCGTAGATGTCGAAGCGCAGCCCTGCGGTGGTGTGGTCGATGCCATCGAACAGGGCGATGAGATGCTGGCCGAAACGCTGGTGCGGGCGCATGTCGAGGCTTTGAAGCGCCGAATGCCCCACCCGCATGCAGCGGTGCTGGGCTGCACCCATTACC
Source organism: uncultured Alphaproteobacteria bacterium (assembly GCA_963708425.1). Classification (GTDB taxonomy): domain Bacteria; phylum Pseudomonadota; class Alphaproteobacteria; order Rhodobacterales; family Rhodobacteraceae; genus JACMNW01. Next base: position 97,292 of record OY970206.1, on the reverse strand, counting down.
CGCTGATGGAAAGCGTCTTTGCCGATGCGTTGGGCGATGGGGTGAAGGTTTTCAGCCAGCCCAACCTTGTGGCGGAAAGCCTTGCCGACTATCTTGAGCGGCGTCCCGAAATGCTGGGCATGGGCACGACGTCAAAGTTTCTGACGACCGGCGACCCTGCGGCAGTGTCAAGCCGGGCGACACAGTTCATGCGCAAGCGCGTTGCGTTTGAAGCGGCTTGAATGACCCCAGATGAGTATCGGAACCTGTTGTTATGAAATATAAAATCGCCATCCTTGGGGCCTCTGGCTATACCGGCGCGGAACTGGTGCGGCTGATTGCCACGCATGGGATGATGCAGATTGTCGCGCTGTCAGCTGATCGCAAGGCGGGCATGGCCATGGCCGAGGTGTTTCCGTTTCTACGGCATCTTGATCTGCCGTTGCTGCAGAAAATTGAAGATATTGATTTTACCAATGTTAACCTGGTGTTCTGCGCGCTACCGCATGCAACATCTCAAGCGGTGATTGCAAAGCTGCCGCGGAATTTGAAGGTTGTCGATCTGTCCGCCGATTTTCGTCTGCGTGATCCTGCCGAATACCAGAAATGGTACGGCCAGCCACATGCCGCCCCTGATCTGCAGGCCGAAGCGGTGTATGGCCTGACCGAGTTTTACCGCGAGGATATCCGCAAAGCGCGTCTTGTTGCCGGAACCGGTTGCAACGCCGCTGCTGGGCAGTTTGCCTTACGTCCGTTGATATCGGCGGGGGTGATTGATCTGGACAGCATCATCATTGATCTGAAGGCGGGGGTGTCTGGTGCCGGGCGCAGTGCCAAGGAAAACCTGTTGCACACCGAGGTGTCGGAAGGCACGCATACCTATTCGGCGGGGGGTAAGCACCGGCATCTGGGCGAGTTCGATCAGGAATTTTCCAAACTGGCGGGGCGGCCTGTGCTGGTGCAATTCACCCCGCATCTGCTGCCGATGAACCGGGGTATTTTGGCGACGGTTTACGTGAAGGGTGACCCGCAAGCAGTTCATAACACGCTAACTTCGACCTATGTGTCCGAGCCCTTCATCGAGGTTCTGCCGTTCGGGCAACTGCCGGCAACCCGGGATGTGCGGGGATCGAACTTCTGCCATTTGGGCATTATTGGCGACCGCATTGCGGGGCGTGCGGTGATCGTGTCGGTGCTGGACAACTTGACCAAGGGGTCGTCGGGGCAGGCGTTGCAGAACGCCAATCTGATGCTGGGGATTGACGAGACAACTGGGCTGATGCTGGCCCCGGTGTTCCCATGAGGGGGCTGAAGAAACAGCGCCGCATCCAGATTATTGTGCTGGCGTTTGTGGCGCTGGCCGGATCAACCGCGCTGATTGGCTATGCGATGCAGGACGGCATCAATTTCTTTCGCGCGCCCAGTCAGATAGCCGCCGATCCGCCCAAGGCATCTGAAGTGTTCCGTATCGGCGGGTTGGTCGAGGCGGGCAGCGTCATCCGTGGAGATGGCGAAACGGTAACGTTTTCGGTGACCGATGGCGGGGCAACGGTTCCGGTAAGCTTCACCGGCATTTTGCCTGACCTTTTCGGCGAAGGTCAGGGTATGGTCGCCACTGGCAGCTTGATCAATGGCACCTTCCAAGCCACTGAAATATTGGCGAAACACGACGAATCCTACATGCCGAAAGAGGTAATCGACGCGCTGAAAGAGCAGGGCGTCTACAAGGAACCGAACGGTTCCTAACCGCACTTTTAACCAAATCTGCCTGATGTTTCCCCGCACCGGGGGATAATCCTTCCGGTCCGCCGGGGGTGTCAGATGAAATCTGTCAAGGAAATTGCTACCGAAATTGTCGCCCGTGAAGGTGGCTTTGTGAACGACCCCGATGATCCGGGCGGGGCAACCAATCACGGTGTCACCATCCATACGATGCGCCGCCTTGGGCTGGATATCACAGGCGATGGCCGTGTGTCGGTGGAGGACGTCAAGCGTCTGACGGCGACCAAAGCGGTCGATATCTTCATCGAGTACTATCACCGCCGCCCCGGCTTGGGCGCGCTGCCCGACGCACTGCAACCTTCGGTTTTCGATATGTACGTCAACGCGGGCACCAACGCGGTGAAGGTGCTGCAACGCTTACTGACCGATATGGGATTCCCCGCCGATCCGGACGGTGCCATTGGCGCACAAACCATTCGCGCCGCCCAAATGGCGCAGGAAGCAGCACCTTCGTACTTTGCCGACGCCTATGCCATTGCGCGGCGCAACTATTACTATGGTCTTGGCGATACCCGCCCAGCGAGCCGCAAGTATGCGCGCCGTCGCGATGGCGGCAAAGGCGGTTGGATTGCCCGCGCCGAAGAGTTCATGTCGGCGAAATACCACCTGACCGATGCCCAGCACCGAACAAGGGTGACATCATGGGGTTGATCGGCAAAGTTATCGGCGGCCCCGGTGCCGTGACAGCCTTGGGCGAGGCGGCCAAAGGGCTGGCCGAGGTGTTCACCCCCTCGGCCACCCGCCGCATGGAATTGTCTGCCGAGGCGCAGATGGCGGCATTGCGCCAATTGGGTGAAGAATACGGGCTGCCCAGTACTGGCTGGTTTGACCGTGCCGTGAACGGGCTGAACCGGCTGCCGCGCCCACTGTTGGCGTTCGGCACCATCGGTCTGTTTGTTTACGCCATGGTGGACCCGCAAAGATTTGCCGCCCGCATGGTTGGGCTGAACGCTGTCCCCGAGCCGCTATGGTGGCTGTTGGGTGCCGTCGTGGCCTTTTACTTCGGCGCGCGGGAATCCTATTACTTCCGGGGCCGCGCCACAATTCCAACACCGTCCAACGGCGCGCAACCTGCGACCGATGACAACCCCGCCTTGACGGCATGGCGCAACGAGTAAAGCTGAGGAAAACAGGCCTGTCCTTGACCTGTCTCATCGCCTCTGGCATTGCCAATGGCATGAGACAGGATGTGATCAGATGAACCTTTTTGCCGAAATTCGGGTTGCCGTCATTGAGGCCGTGACCAGCCTTCAAGCGGCTGGCGTGCTGCCCGCTGGCCTTGAGCTGACTGCCATCGCAGTGGAACCACCGCGCGACGCGGCACATGGCGATATGGCGACCAACGCGGCGATGGTTCTGGCCAAGCCCGCTGGCATGGCCCCAAAGCAGATTGCCGACGCGCTGGCGCTTGAGCTGGCCAAAGACCCCCGCATTGCCGCAGCCGAGGTTGCTGGCCCCGGTTTCCTGAACCTGCGCCTTGCGCCTGCCGTATGGCAGGGACTGATCAAGGCGGCGTTGCAGCAAGGGGCGGCTTTCGGCAAATCGACGCTGGGGCAGGGGCAGCGGGTGAATGTGGAGTTTGTATCCGCCAACCCAACTGGCCCGATGCACGTCGGCCATGTGCGCGGTGCGGTGTTCGGCGATGCGCTGGCACGCCTGCTGTCGTTCGCCGGCTACGACGTCACCCGCGAGTATTACATCAACGACGCCGGTGCGCAGGTCGATGTGCTGGCGCGGTCTGCCTATGAACGCTACCGCGAAGCCTGCGGGCTGGAGCCAGAGATTCGCGAAGGCCTGTACCCCGGCGATTACCTGATTCCCGTCGGCGAGGCGCTGAAGGCGCAATTCGGTGACACCCTGCTTGATAAAGGTGAACAGGACTGGCTTGCCGAAATTCGCGAAATTGCCACCGCCCTGATGATGCAGATGATCCGCGAAGATCTGGCGCTGCTGGGTGTGCAGATGGATGTCTATTCCAGTGAAAAAGCCATCTACGGCACCGGCAAAATCGAAGAAGCGATTGAGGCATTGCGCAAAATGGGCCTTATCTATGAAGGCTATCTTGAACCGCCAAAGGGCAAGACGCTGGATGATTGGGAGCCGCGCGAACAAACCTTGTTCCGGTCAACCGCTTATGGCGATGACGTCGATCGCCCGGTGAAGAAATCCGATGGCACATGGACGTATTTTGCCCCCGATATCGCCTATCATTATGACAAGGTTTCGCGTGGGTTTGATCAGCTGATTGACGTTCTGGGCGCCGATCATGGCGGTTATGTCAAGCGAATGAAGGCGGCGGTTGCGGCGCTGTCGAACAGCCGCGTGCCGCTGGATTGCAAGCTTATCCAATTGGTAAAGCTGTATAAAAACGGCGAGCCGTTCAAGATGAGCAAGCGGGCTGGCACCTTTGTGACGCTGCGCGATGTGGTGGAACAGGTGGGGGCTGATGTGACCCGGTTCGTCATGCTGACCCGCAAGAACGACATGACGCTGGACTTTGATTTCGCACGCGTTATGGAGCAGTCGAAGGACAATCCGGTGTTCTATGTGCAGTACGCCAACGCCCGGATAAATTCAGTTGTGCGGCGGGCGGTGGAGGCCGGTTTTGCCGTCGATGATGCCACAATTGCCGCCGCTGATCTGACCAAATTGTCGCATCCGGCAGAGCTTGGGTTGGCCCAGAAGATCGCCGAATGGCCGCGTGTCGTCGATGTTGCGGCGCGCAACAATGAACCGCACCGAGTGGCGTTTTATCTGTATGAATTGGCGTCAGATTTCCATGGCTTGTGGAACAAGGGTAACGACGACACCACCCTTCGTTTTGTGCAAGACGGTGACGCTGCCACCACACATGCAAAAATTGCACTGGTAAAGGCCGTGGGCGTTGTGATTTCTGCTGGTTTAGGTATCTTAGGTGTAACGCCAGTCGAAGAAATGCGCTGACCAACAGCGCCTGTCTGGCCAAACTAGAAAAACAGCGTGGCGGACCCAACCGCGTGGCTAAAGAGGCAGAGCATGGCGGATATGAATTTCGAACGGTTCGAAGGCAGCAGGCGCGCATCTGGCGAGTTTGAAAAGGGGCGTTTTCAGCCCATGATCAACTTTGCCGGGGCCGCGACATCGGTGGCACTGGTGTTGGGGTTGGCGGTTTGGGGCTACAAGCTGGCGGTGCGCGATGTGTCGGGCATTCCGGTTGTGCTGGCCTTGGACGGTCCGATGCGGATTGCCCCGGAAAATCCCGGTGGCACGGTGGCCGATAATCAGGGGCTTGCCGTCAACAACATCGCCGCCGACGGCAACGCCGCCGCACCCGCCGAACGGCTGGTGCTGGCCCCACGCGCGGTTGAACTGTCGCTGGACGATGCCCCCGGACTGTCGTCGCTCACCCCCGAACCTGCCGCTGATCAGCTTGATACGTTGCTGGATCAAGCCATCCCAGCCCAACCCACTGTGACGGACGCTGTTGCGGAGGCTGCTGCCAGCACGGATGACGGCGTTGATCAATCGGCCATTGATGAGGCGCTGGCTGCGGCCATGGCCGAGGGTGGCGAGGCTCCAGTATTGCCAACCGACGAAGTTGCCGCCGCCGAAACGCCCGTCTTGGATGCGGCTGGCAGTGTTGTGCGGTCGCCGCGCCCGCTGGCACGACCTGCTGCGTTATCTACGCAGACGGATGCGGCAGTGACCGATGCTGCGGCGTCAACGGATGTTAATGATGTGCAAGATGTGGTGTCAGTCGCGTCACCCGAAATGCAGCCGGAAGAGGTGCAGGTTGGCACCCGGCTGGTGCAGCTTGGCGCGTTTGATACTGCCGATGGGGCCCGGGCGGAATGGACCAAACTGCAAGGCAGCTTTGGTGATTTGATGGCGGGCAAAGCCATCATCGTGCAGCCTGCCGAAAGTGGCGGCCAAACCTTCTTTCGCCTGCGCGCCTTTGGTTTCTCGGATGAAGACGATGCGCGGCGGTTCTGCTCGGCGCTGTTGTCCGAAGATACCGCCTGCATTCCGGTCACCCATAGATGACTTCGGTTGGCACCACGGCCGCCATTTTCGGCTGCAAAGGGCCACGGCTTGAACCTGCGGAGCTCGCGTTTTTTCGCGATGTCGATCCGTTTGGTTTCATCATTTTCGCCCGCAATGTCGAAACCCAGGATCAGCTGTACCGGCTGACCTCCGATCTGCGCGCCGCGGTGGGCCGTGATGCCCCAGTGCTGGTTGATCAGGAAGGCGGGCGCGTTCAGCGCCTGCGCGGGCCGCAGTGGCGCGAATGGGCACCGCCGCTGGATACCATCACGGCAGCCCCGAGCCTTGCCGCCGCCTGCCGCAGCATGGCCTTGCGCGCCAGCCTGATCGCGTCCGAACTGCGCGCGGTTGGCATCGACGCCAATTGCGCGCCGGTGGCCGATATTGCCACCAACGGCACGCACCCGTTTCTGCGCAACCGCTGCTACGGCACAGATGCCGCCACGGTTACCGCCATTGCCCGAGCTGTTGCCGATGCTTATCTGGCGGGTGGCGTGCTGCCTGTCGTAAAGCACATGCCCGGCCATGGTCGGGCTGTAGGCGATACGCACCATGATCTGCCGACGGTTACTGCCGATGCCGCCACCCTGCAGGCCAGCGACTTTCACCCGTTCCGCGCACTGGCTGATCTGCCGATGGCGATGACGGCGCATATAGTCTTTGCCGCCTATGATGGCAAAAACCCGACCACGCAATCGCCTCGCATGATCGAGGTGATCCGGCAAGACATCGGTTTCACCGGCTTGCTCATGACCGATGATCTGAACATGCAGGCGCTGTCTGGCAGCCTTGCAGACCGCACTGCAAGGTCATTGGAAGCTGGCTGCGATCTGGCCCTGCATTGCAGCGGTGAGTTTGCCGAAATGCAAGCCGCCGCCGCCGCCGCTGGCCCGATGCGCCCTGAAACTCGGGCCCGCGCACAGGCAGCGCTGGCCTACCGCAAAGCCCCCGCCGAAATAGACATCGCCGCCGTCGAGGCCGCCCTCGCGCAAGAGCCGGTGCATGGCTAACCCCGATTGGTCCGATACCGCGCCCGAGCGCCTGACACCGCTTGACCGGATGGCAGCCGAGGCGTTGATCGTTGATGTCGATGGCTTTGAAGGCCCGCTTGATCTGCTGCTGACGCTGTCGCGCACCCAGAAGGTCGATCTGCGCCGCGTGTCGGTGCTGCAACTGGCCGAGCAGTATCTGGCCTTTGTTGAACAGGCGCGCGCCCTGCGGATTGAACTGGCTGCCGACTATCTGGTTATGGCCGCCTGGCTGGCCTATCTGAAATCGCGGCTGCTGCTTCCCCCTGAACCGGGCGAGGATGGCCCCTCTGCCGAAGATCTGGCGGCCCACCTTGCGTTCCAGCTTGAACGTCTGGCTGCGATGCGCGAGGCCGCCGCCCGCCTGATGGGCCGCGATCAGTTGGGGCGGGATTTCTTTGCGCGTGGCGTACCCGAAGACGTGACCCGTCACCGCCAGATCACCTATTCCGCCACTCTGCTGGACCTGATGCGCGCCTATGCCCATATCCGCACGCGTGATGACTTTCGCCCCTTCGTGCTGGATCGCAATGATGTCTTCACCATGGAACAAGCGCTGGACCGGATGCGCAAGCTGATCGGGTTTTCCGGCGATTGGTCCGATCTTACATCCTTCCTACCCGATGATTGGCAGATGCACCCGCAGCGCCGCCGTTCAGCCACTGCCGCGCACTTTGCTGCTGTGCTAGAAATGGCCAAAGCGGGGCAGGTGGATTTGCGGCAGGGGGATACTTTCGCGCCCCTCCAAGTGCGCAAGAAAGACGCCAGATGACCGATGTAACTGAACCCATCGAGAAAACCTTGTTCGAGGCCCCGCCGATGGGCGAACAAGAACGCATGATCGAAGCGATCTTGTTTGCGTCCGCTGACCCGGTGACGCTTGCCGAACTGACAGCGCGCATGCCGCACGGCTGCGATCCCGCCGAGGGCTTGGTAAACCTGCGCCGCCGCTACGAAGGCCGCGGTGTCAATCTGGTGCGTGTCGGTGATGCGTATGCTCTGCGCACAGCCCCGGACCTTGGCCATCTGATGCACAAGGAAACAGTGGAAACCCGCAAGCTTTCGCGTGCTGCCATCGAAACACTGGCCATCGTCGCCTACCATCAACCCGTCACCCGCACCGAGATTGAAGAAATTCGCGGCGTTGCCGTCAGCCGGGGCACGGTTGATCAACTGATGGAGTTGGACTGGATACGCTTTGGCCGCCGCCGCATGACCCCCGGTCGCCCGGTGACGTTTGTGGCCACCGACCATTTCCTTGATCATTTCGGCCTTGAATCCGCCCGCGATCTGCCCGGCCTGAAAGACCTGCGCGCGGCTGGGCTGCTGGACAATCGACCCGCGCCGGGCATCCTGCAGATGCCTGACGAGGATGACGAACCCGTAACCGGCCAAAGCGAACTGTTTGAAGATTGACGCCCGGACGTTAACCAAAGCCATCTTTTTCGGCTACCCTACGCAAAGACCGCTTCGAAGGAGCATACCGATGGATCTTAATCGCCTCATCAACATGGTCGTCAACCAAGTGGTGCGCCGCGTGGTCAACGTCGTGATCGACAAGGGCTTTCACTTCGCCTCCCGCAAAGCCACGCCCGCCCCAGAGCCGGATGTGCCGGTTGAGCCAAAGCGCCCGATGACACCGGCGGAACTGGTTGAGGCTGCAAAAGCCCGCGAACTGCAGGACATGGCAGCGAGTGTCGCGCAACGGTCCCGCCGCATAGGGCGATAACGAGGTTTGCAGCACAACGTCAGGTATTCCTGACTTTGTTTTCTGCCAACACGGTGTAAGCTGCCTCTATTGACAGTAAGAATTTATCCCTAAGCTTTGATTACAATGTGTTTTATCATCACCGCACCTTGGTATTGGGTGCCCCGTTTGCTTGGCCACCCCCATGGCGCTGCGTAGTTTTCAGTACCGAGTACCGCAAACGGTGATTTACGAGTGTGTCTAGCCGGTCGCCTAACCAGCGACCGGCCCACCAGCCCGGTTATCGAAACTGTTTCGCCAGCTTCAAACCCTGCCCTTGATAGTTTGACGCAATCGCGGTGCCATAAAGCGTATCCGGCCGTGCGGCCATCCGTTCATACACCAGCCGTCCCACCACTTGCCCATGTTCCAGCACGAACGGGGCCTCGTGGCAGCGCACTTCCAGCACGCCGCGCGATCCAGCACCGCCTGATGCGGCATAGCCGAAACCGGGGTCAAAGAACCCGGCGTAATGCACCCGGAACTCACCTACCATTGCCAGATACGGGGCCATTTCGGCGGCATAGTCGGGTGGAATGGTCACAGCTTCGCGGCTGACCAGAATATAGAACGCGCCCGGATCAAGGATGATCCGCGCGTCTTTGGTGCGCACTTCCTCCCAATATTCGCCCGCCGGATAATGCCCGATCTTATCCAGATCAATGACGCCAGTATGCGGCTTGGCGCGGTAACCAACCAGATCACCGGACGCCGGTTGCAGATCAACCGAAAACCCCAGCCCGTCAGAAATCACTGCTGTGCCCGATACCAGCGGCTCCTCGGCATGCAGTTGCGTTAGGGCCGCATCATTCAACACCGCTTCGCCTTGCCGAAACCGGATCTGGTTCAACCGCATTCCGGGCCGCACCAGCACCGAAAAGCTGCGCGGGCACACTTCGGCATAAAGCGGGCCTGCGTAACCGTCAGGGATGCGGTCAAATTCCGCGCCGCCATCGGTGATCGTCCGGGTTAGCAAATCCAACCGCCCGGTAGAGCTTTTGGCATTCGCCACTGCTGTGATACCACCCGGCAACGCCAGCCGTTCCATCAACGGAATGACGTAAACGCAGCCCTTTTCCAGCACTGCACCTTGGCTGAGATCCACTCGGTGCATCTCAAATTCGGCAATCCGGCTAGCCACGCTCCGCCCATGCCCCGCCAGAAACGACGCCCGAACGCGGTAGGCGATTGCCCCAAGCCGAAGATCAAGGCTGGCGGGTTGCACCTGTGCATCGGTCACGGCCAGATCGGCTGCGATAGCACCGGTTTCGATCAAGCCGCGCAGGGCTTGGGCTGGCAAAACTCCGGTCACGTGCAAAGCCCCTTTCGATAAAAGAAACGCCCGCACTGCCATAAGGCAGGCGGGCTGTTTCTCTGTTGGTCGGGCCGGAGAGATTTGAACTCTCGACCTTCCGCCCCCCAGACGGACGCGCTAACCAGGCTGCGCCACGGCCCGACACGCGGTCTACATACTGATATTCCAAGCCGGAGCAAGCACGAAAGCGTGTCAGGACCGGCCAGCGCGACCAGCAGCGGCCATCCGGTCGCGCAGCGCTTGCAGGCGGCTGGTCAGCGCCACTAGGTTCACCGCAACCTTGCGCGCCGACGCATCGGCAGGCAACGCCCTGATCCGCGCTGCCAGCGTGGTAATCGGGCCAGAATCAAAGTCATCTTCATCAAAATCGTCGTCATCTTGCGGCGATTCGGGGAATGCAGATTGCGCTTCGGCGGCCTGCGCCGACTCGTCATCCTGCTCGGCCCGCATGATCGCCGCCACGTCGTCCGCCACCGTTACATCGAGCGTGGCTACGGTGATAACCTCGACTTCAACCTCAACCTCGACTTCAATCTCGGGCGCTGGGATTGGGGTCAGCAGCAACGCGCCCTGCACAGGCTCAACTGCGGCAGCAGACGCGGGTGCCGCCTCGCGGTCAGCTTGTTCCGGCCCATGATCGGCGGCTTTTGCCATCGCACTGGCGAAACTGGGTGCTGCCCTGATCGGCGTCGGCTCTGCCATTGGCGGCACAACGACATCTTCCACTTGGTCAATGAACGGCGCGTCACCCGCCGCCACATCATGATCCGCATCGCCAGACAGCCCGGATACATGCCGAACCCCCTGTTCGCGCAAAATCTTCTGCACCCCGCGAATGGTCATGCCTTCGTCATGCAGCAGCCGCTTGATGCCAGTTAGCAGCGACACATCTGACGGCCGGTAATACCGACGCCCGCCCGCCCGTTTTACCGGGCGAATTTGCGGAAACCTGCTTTCCCAGAACCGCAGCACGTGCGCGGGTGTTTCAAGATGCTCTGCAACCTCGCTTATCGTGCGAAAGGCGTCAGGCGACTTGTCCATCCGCGCCGACCCTTAGCGCTTGCGACCAGCAGCAACGCGATCTTTCATCAGATGCGAAGGCCGGAAGGTCAGAACCCGGCGCGGGCTGATTGGAACCTCGTCACCTGTTTTCGGGTTACGCCCCACGCGCGCCGACTTGTCGCGCACCGAGAACGTGCCGAAGGACGAGATTTTGACGGTGGTTCCAGCAGCCAGCGCGTCCGACATATGTGCTAGTACGCTTTCGACCAGCTGCGCGGATTCGTTGCGCGACAGGCCAACCTCACGGAAGACCGCCTCGCTTAAATCCATACGTGTAAGTGTCTTTTCACTCATGTTGTCCCCCAAGCATTTTCTCGAAGATGCGCGGGATGGAATACTGAGTCAATATCAACTACTTGGAAGATGTTATTCAGAGACTGTGAAAGCAGTTTTTCGCCGTTCTACAGACGGAAAACCACCGACCCCCAGGTCAGACCGCCGCCGATCGCCTCGGTCACGATCAGATCGCCGGGTTTTACCTGGCCCCGCGCGCGCCCGACAGACAGCGCCAGCGGGATCGAGGCCGCCGAGGTATTGCCGTGGTCCTGCACGGTGACAACCACCCGGTCCATCGGCACATGCATGCGCTGTGCAGTGGCGCTGATGATGCGCAAATTGGCCTGGTGCGGCACAATCCAATCGACATCGGCACCAGTCAGGCCAATTTTCTGCAACGCCGCATGCGCAGTTTCCGCAAGCTTTTCAACGGCATGGCGAAAGATTTCTTTGCCGTGCATGCGCAAATGCCCGGTCGTGCCGGTGGAAACACCACCATCGACATACAGCAGATCGCGGTAGCGGCCGTCGGAATGCAGATCGGTCGCCAGCACGCCGCGGTCGGCATTGCTGCCATTGCCAGTTGCCGCTTCCAGCACCACAGCTCCGGCACCGTCACCGAACAAAACGCAGGTCGATCGGTCGTTCCAATCCATCAGCCGCGAAAATGTCTCGGCACCAATCACCAGAACCCGATTTGCCTGCCCAGACACGATCAGGGCATGCGCGTTGGCCATGCCAAACACGAACCCGGCACAAACCGCCTGCACATCAAAGGCAAAGCCGCGCGTCATGCCCAGCTGGCCCTGCACGATCGTCGCAACAGATGGAAATGTCAGATCGGGGGTCGAGGTCGCGACGATGATCGCGTCAATCTCGTTCGGCTCCAGCCCGGCATCGGCGAGCGCCGCCTTTGCGGCCCGCATGGCAAGGTCCGACGTCAACTGACCATCGGCCGCAAAGTGGCGGCGTTCAATCCCAGACCGGGTCTTTATCCATTCGTCGGTGGTGTCAACCAAGGCTTCCAGATCGACATTCGACACAATCCGATCGGGCAGATAGTGCCCGATGCCTTTAACGACGGCGCGTATTGTCATTCTTCTTTACCGTTGTTCATGCCCGCTGCGGCAACATCCTGCCCCGCGCGGCCCGCCGATGCAACCCGCGCCGCAAGCCGTTCTTGAAACCCGGCTTGTGCCAATTGAAACGCCAGCTTGATCGCCGCCGCAACCCCCGTCGCATCCGCCGACCCGTGTGATTTCACCACTGTACCGTTCAACCCCAAAAACACGCCACCATTCACGCGCCGCGGATCAATCCGCTTTTGCAAGCGTTTCAAAGAGGTTAGCGCCAGCAATGCGGCAATCTTCGACAAGAACGTCGCGTTGAACGCTTCTTTCAGGAAATCCGAAATCAGCTTGGCGGTGCCTTCGCCGGTTTTGATCGCAATGTTGCCAGTAAAGCCGTCGGTCACGATCACATCACAGCGATCGCTTGGCAGATCACCGCCTTCGACAAAGCCGATATACTCAAAACCGCCCCCATCCGCCGCCGCCGAAATCAGGTCGTGCGCCAATTTCAGCTCGGCCCTGCCTTTGTGTTCTTCAGTTCCCACGTTCAACAACCCGATCCGCGGGCGTTCAAGCCGCAGACCGTTGCGGGCATAAGACGCCCCCATGATGGCGTATTGCAGTAGATCCTCGGCATCGGCCTTGATGTCCGCGCCGACGTCCAGCATCACATTGAAGCCGCCGGGGTTGCGCGATGGCCACAAACACGCAATCGCAGGTCGGTTCACCCCCGGCAGTTTGCGCAGCTTAATCATCGACAGAGCCATCAGCGCGCCGGTGTTGCCGCAAGACACGGCCACCGTCGCCTCACCGTCTTTCACGCTATCAATGCAAGACCACATCGATGTGCCCGCGCCATTCCGCATCACTTGGCTGGGCTTATCCTGCATCGTCACAACGCGCGGCGCATGCCGAATGATGCAGCGCCCGTTCAGCACCTGGTGCCGCCCGATCAACTGCTTCAGTTCGGCCTCGTCGCCATGCAAGACGAACGACACGTCGGGAATTTTGGAGGCTGAATCAACAAGACCGGCAACAACTGCTGCCGGCCCTCTGTCGCCACCCATGGCGTCAACAGAAATAACGATGCGAGCACGTCCCGCAGCCGCCAGCGTATCAGGTGCCTGTGGCATCGCGGGCGCGCTGGAAGGGGCGGCTTACGCCGCGTCCTCGTCCAGATCGACTTCTTTAGACACGGCGACGACTTCGCGCGCATCATAATGGCCGCAAGCACCACAGACATGGTGCGGGCGCTTCAGCTCGCCGCAATTTGGGCAATCGGTGGGGTTACCGGCAACCAATGCATCATGTGCGCGGCGCATGTTGCGCTTTGATTTGGTCACTTTGTTCTGTGGAACAGCCATGTCTCAACCTCGGGTAGCGGGGACATGCCCCTGATTTTATTCGCGTATTTTGCCATGACCCAGATTCGGTTCACAGCGCACAACCACGCTTTCAATGAGGCGCGGAACATACTTGTATTCTCGCTACGCGCAAGCCCTTTTCTGACGTGTCAGCAGGGACAGGGTGACGGGCTTACTCACCATCTTTTTGCTCATCAAGCCGGGCTTTTAACGCCGCAAGTCCGGCAAATGGTTTCAGATCGCCATCCTGCAATGGGGCCACGCCCGGTTCGGCAAACGCCGCATCGCCCAGTTCCGCGCCCGGCGCGCGCGGATAAAGCGGGATCGCCAGCACCAGCGCCTCGGTGGCCACAAAGCCTGCGTCAATCACGTCTGGCAGCGGCTCGACCGTTTCATCGCCCGTCATTTCAACTTCGTCACCTTCCGGCACCACGAAATCCGCCAGATAGGTCCGCCGCACCGGTTCGGAAATTGCCGTTTTCACTGGTTTCAAGGTGATCGAACACGGCTGTACGATGCGTGCCACAAGGTCGGCTACAATGGCGAAATCATGCTTGCCCATCGGTCGTATCTCGCCTTTGAAGGTCAGGCTTTCCACCTTGCTCAACGCCAGTTCCTGCGCCAAGGCGCGGCATTGCTCGGGGCTTGCCACCAGATCAAACCGCGTTGGTTTGCGGGGTGACAATGCGGTCACGCGGAACGGCAGGCTTAGTGCAGGTTCACTTGGCGGGGCGGATTGTTCGGCCATGATCGGATATCCCTCAGTTTGCCGCGATGGCGCATTCGTGGGCCAAAGCACCCCCCGAAAATGCCGCCGCCGCGTTCCTTTCTTGAAACATAGCCTGTCCTTCTGTAAGCGGGTAGCAACGGTCAGGCAGGCTTTGTTCGTTCTACCTCGCGATACGTCTCTTCGGGCGCTAACGCAAGCAAACGGGGCCAAGCGCCAAAGACCACAGGCGATTTGGGCAAGAGGGTTTCATGGGTAGCAAAGGCATGGGCGGCGCGGGTAGTTTTGGCGCCCAAGGGCTGCGAATGGTGATGATGGGCCTGATGATCGCAATCATCGCCGCTTGCTCGCCCGTTTTTCGCAATCATGGCTATGTTCCGAATGAAGATGAGCTTGCGCAGATTGAGGTGGGCAAAGACACCCGCGAAACCTTGGCACCGCTGATCGGTCGGCCCTCGGCGGCGGCGTTGTTGAATGATGATGGTTGGTACTACGTCCAAAGCCGCTGGAAACACAGCGGTGCCCGTCCGCCAAGGGAAATCGACCGTCAGGTCGTTGCCATCACCTTTGCTGAAGACGGGTTTGTCGAAAACGTCGAGCGGTTCGGGCTGGAGGATGGCAAAGTCGTCGCCCTGTCGCGCCGAGTGACCGAAAGCAACATCAAGGACATCAGTTTCTTGCGCCAATTGCTCGGCAGCTTGGGCAACTTCCGCGGTGGCGACGCAATTCAATAACTGAAGCCGGGCAGGGTGCCCGGCAGCCCTATCTTAAGCCTTCGGCTCGAACGTCAACGCCACGCCGTTCATGCAATAGCGCAACCCCGTCGGTGCCGGACCATCGGGGAACACATGGCCCAGATGCGCTTCGCATTTGTTGCAATGCACCTCTGTGCGCTTCATGAAAAAGCTGCGATCCACCGTTTCACCCACCATTTCCGCCGAAAGCGGGGCGTAAAAGCTGGGCCAGCCAGTGCCGCTTTCAAACTTTGTTGCCTGATCAAACAATGGCGCACCACAGCAGACGCAATGATAAATGCCCGGCTCTTTGGGGAAATCCTCATTGCTGCCAGCACGTTCGGTTCCGTGCTTGCGCGTCACCTTATAGGCGAGGTCGGACAGTTGCGCCCGCCACTCGCTGTCAGATTTGATCACCTTTTCCATGCCGCTCTCCTGTGCATCTGTTTTGCAATGCCGTCACGGCTTGCGCATTTGCTATTGTCTTAGCATATCTAGGGCGGCACGCCGCTTTCGCCAAGGCATCTGAGGGGCCCTATGCTGCCACTTCGCAAAGGTCGCTATACCGCACGCATGGCCGACACACCGCAAGACATCGAAAACGCACAAACCCTGCGCCATCTGTGCTTTGTGTCGGGTCGCGGCCTTACTGCTGCCGCCACTCGTGATGCTGACGCCTTTGATGCTCGTTGCCATCACGTATTGGTCGAAGATACCAGATCCAGCACTCTAGTCTGTTGCTTCCGCCTGCTGCCGCTGAAAGGCGGAGCCGATATCGCCAACAGCTATTCCGCCCAGTATTATGATCTTGCCGCCCTGTCTGCCTTCATGGGCCCGATGGTCGAAATGGGCCGGTTCTGCATCCACCCGAACTGGCCCGATCCCGATATCCTGCGTGTCGCTTGGGGTGCGATGACGCGCTATGTCGATGATAGCGGGGTGGAGTTGCTGTTTGGCTGCTCGTCGTTCGATGGTGCTGATGCTGCCAAACACCATGACGCTTTGGCCCTGCTGAAAGACGCGCATCTTGCCCCAAAGCGCTGGCTGCCCCGCGTCAAAGCCCCGCGCGTGTTCCGCTTTGCCCGCGCCCTGCGCCTGTCCCGCCCCGACGCCAAACGTGCGCTGATCGGCATGCCGCCGTTGCTGCGCACCTACCTGATGATGGGTGGCTGGGTGTCAGATCACGCCGTCCTCGATACCGATCTGAACACGCTGCACGTCTTCACCGGCCTTGAAATCCGCGCCATCCCGCCCGCCCGTGCGCGTCTGCTGCGGGGGTTGGCGGGGTAGGGCGCTTAATCCGCCAAGCCGCGATAGCCGCCTTGCCAGTAGATCAGTGCGCCTGTTCCCGCTGTGGTGCGGATCGCCTGCACCCGCCCGATCAGGATCGTATGGCTGGCGCGGTCGATCATTTCCTCTACCGTGCAATCAAATGCAGCAGGTGCACCTTTCAGCAACCGCGCGCCGGTGACTGCGGTGTCCCATTCCGCGCCTACATAGCGCGCCGCACCCTTGATGCCGCCGAAGCCCGAAAACCGCTCTGCCACTCCGGTATGGGCGGCCCCCAGTGATGACCAGCCAAAGCAGCGATGTTCTACCAGCAACGGATAGCTGGACGAGGTTCGGTTCACACACGCCAACAGCAGCGGCGGATCGGCTGAAAGAGAGATCGCCGAGGTAACGACAAGCCCCGAGGCAGCCTCGCCCACGCCCACAGTCAACACGCTGACGTTGCCAACGAACGCCCGCATCGCGTCGCGAAACTCTTTGGCAGGGGGCTCAGTCATGCGGCGCGCGCCTTAGCGGATGCCCGCACGGGCAAGGCGCGGCAACACTTCTTCGGCGAAATAGGGAAACTCCTTGAGGTAGTCCACAAAAGACAACGTCGTGCCCGCAAAGCCCGTCTCATGCAGGCTGATGATGCCCGCCGCCACCTGATCCGGGGTGCCGATCAGGGGAAAGCCGCCGTGCCCTAGTGCCATCGTGTGCCGGATTTGCTGCAGCAAATCATGCGGGAATGACAGCGCATGCGCCAGTTGCAGCCGGATCAGGTTGTCGGTTGCAACCCAATCGGCGTTTTCATCGACGATATAGCGAACGTAATCGCGCGCCTCGGCCTCCGTCGGGCGACAGACGACGTGACTGAACGTCAGCACGCCAACCTTGCGACGCTTGGTAGCGGCCTGCGTTTTCAGCTCTTTGATTTCCTCTTTCGACCGCGACAGATCAATCGCCGGGGTGAACAGATAATCGGCGTTGTCGGTGGCAAACTCGCGCCCCTGCGGACTTCCTGCCGCATTGATGATCGGGATCGATCCACGAACCGGAGCAGGATCGCCTTTCAAGCCGCGAATGCCCTTGAAATACTTTCCATCCCAATCGAAATGCGTATCCGACGCCCAGATTTTGCGGACCAGATCATACCATTCCTGCGCATAGCCATAGCGGCTTTCATGATCGTCGGGCAGCGTCAGGCCCAGTGCCTGATACTCCGGCTTGTTCCATCCTGCGACGATGTTCAACCCGGCCCGGCCATGGCTGATCTGATCAATCGTTGCCAGTTGCTTGGCCGAAACCACTGGATGATTGGCGCTGGTGTGCAGGGTGGCAAAGACAGCAATGTTCTTGGTCGAGGCCAGCAGTGCCGCCGCCCAAGTCATCGTTTCCAACACCGAGCCGTGAAAATCCGTCGGGCCGCCATAGCCGATCCAGCGCGCGATCGGCAGCATGAAGTCGATCCCCGCTGCATCCAGCAGCTTTGCCAGCGCAAGGTTGTTGTCCCAACTGTTGACCCAGCGTTCAGGCGCTTGCGTCGGGGTCATGCCCGACGAGCAGTTGGTCGAAAAAGTGCCAAGGCGAAACCGGTCGCCCAACAGCATTGGGTTCTGCGTCATTGCTATATTCCCTGTTCGAGATTTAGTCTTATTTTATGTTTGAAAGTCTATCGTAAATTACGCTTGCGTCAACGGTTTTGGCGCGACAGTCTTTGTAATGGACGGGAGAATGCGGGATGCCGAAAAAAACCTTTGAACTTCAAGCAACTGCCAGAGGGGCCGCGCTGGATTACCGCTGGCATCTGGCCCAAAGTGCTGCCGAGGTTGAAACGACCGAGCTTGAATTTGCGCTTATGCGGACGTTCGAGGGCTTCGGTCGCTGGCAATCGGAATGTCTCGCCTCGGTGTCGGATCTTGCGGCGACGGGGCCTGAGAACGCGCTTTTGCATATCATCCGGATGAATGAACGGCCCAAAACCATCAAGGATCTTGCCCGGCTGACCAACCGCGATGATGTGCCCAATATCCAATATTCCCTGCGCAAGCTGATCGGGGCAAAGCTGATTGTCCGCAAGGGGGCCGGGCGGTCGGGTGTCACCTATGAAGTCACCGAAGAAGGCCGCCGCGTGACTGACGATTATGGCACCCTGCGGCGACGTCTTTTAATCGCGGCGATTGACGGGGTGCCGGAATTCGCCCGCAGGCTGGAAGAGGCGACGCGCACGCTGAACTTGCTGTCTGGCATCTATGAACAGGTGGCCCGCGTCGCTGCTACGCATCGCCGGGGCTAACCCGTGTTGAAAATCCGCGATCAATTGGCCCGCAAAGACCGAACGCCCGGTTGACGCCGCCGCTGCGTCCGCATACCTCCCGCCAGATCATGGCACGCGCACCCCTTCTTCAGATGTCCTCCATTTCCCTGACCTTCGGCGGAAATCCCATTTTTGACGAGCTTGATCTTGTCGTGCAACCGGGCGACCGGGTGGCGCTAGTTGGCCGCAACGGATCGGGCAAATCGACGCTGATGAAGATGATGGCCGGGCTGATAGAACCTGACCACGGTGAATGCATCATCCCGCCGGGCATCACGGTCGGCTATATGGAACAAGACCCCGATCTATCGCAATGGGCCACCCTTGGCGACTATGCCGCCAGCCAGCTGGACCCATCTGAAAACTACCGCGTGGCGATGGTTGCCGAAGGGCTGAAATTCCAACCCGACATGCCGGTCGCCACGGCATCGGGCGGTGAACGTCGCCGTGCCGCCCTTGCCAAACTGATGGCCGAAGCGCCCGACCTGATGCTGCTGGACGAGCCGACCAACCACCTTGATATCCAAGCCATCGAATGGCTGGAGGCAGAGCTATCGTCCACCCGCACGGCCTTTGTGCTGATCAGCCACGACCGTGCTTTCCTGCGTGCGTTAACCCGTGCCACCCTGTGGATCGACCGCGGCCAGGTGCGCCGCCGCGAGGCCGGTTTCACCGGGTTTGAGGATTGGCGCGATACTATCTGGGCCGAAGAAGACGATGCCCGCCACAAGCTGGATCGCAAGATCAAAGCCGAAGGCAAATGGGCCGTCGAAGGCATTTCCGCCCGCCGCAAACGCAATCAGGGCCGGGTTCGCGCCTTGGCCGCCTTGCGCGAAGAACGCGGCGCGCAAATCCGCCGTCAAGGCACTGCCGCATTGGATATCGAGGCAGGCCCCACCAGCGGCAAGCGCGTCATTGATGCCAAAGGTCTGTTCAAATCCTTTGGCGATCAGAAGATCGTCACCGATTTCGACCTGCGCGTGTTGCGCGGCGACCGCGTTGCCTTTGTCGGCCCCAATGGCGTTGGTAAAACCACGCTGCTGAAAATGCTGATCGGTGAACTGGCTCCCGATGCGGGGACTGTGACGCTTGGCACCAATCTGGACGTTGCGGTGTTTGACCAAACCCGGTCCGCCCTCGATCTGAACGCCAGCCTTTGGGACAACCTGACCAATGATCCGCTGATGCAGGTGTCGGGGTCTTCCGATCAGGTGATGGTGCGCGGCACTCCGCGCCACGTCGTTGGCTATCTCAAGGATTTCCTCTTCGACGAACGCCAGATGCGTGCCAAGGTGTCGTCTTTGTCGGGCGGTGAAAAGGCCCGCCTGCTGCTGGCCAAGCTGATGGCCAAACCATCCAACCTGATGATCATGGACGAACCGACCAACGATCTGGATGTGGAAACCCTTGATCTGCTGCAAGACATCCTGGGCGATTATGATGGCACAGTGCTGCTGGTCAGCCACGACCGTGATTTCATCGACCGCATCGCCACCACCACCGTCGCCCTTGATGGCGCAGGTGGCGCGCAAGCCTATCCGGGTGGCTGGTCCGATTACGTGCGTCAACGCCCAAAACCCGGGGAGGAGGCCGCCGCCAAAGCCAGCGCCGCCCGTCCGGATGGCCGTACCGGCAGCAAGCGGGTCGAAGCACTTACGTTCACCGACCGCAAACGCCTTGAAGACCTGCCCGGCATAATGGAACGTCTCGAGGCTGAAATTGGCAAGCTTTCCGTCCTGATGGAATCGCCGGACCTGTTCACCAAAGAACCGGTCAAATTCCGCAAGGCGTCCGAGATTCTGGCCGACCGCCAGGCCCAACTCGTTGCTGCAGAGGAAGAATGGCTGGCCCTCGCAGAACGCGCTTGATGTAGGGTTTTTCCTAAGCCAGTTTTTGCCGCCTTGGCGTCAATCCATTTGCCGGGCCAAATCTCGCTTGGTTTCCAAAAACCTCGCGCGGGTTTTCGCTCTTAAGTTGTCACAAACGCTCACCACCGCGTGAGGTGCGCTTGCACGCTGGAACTTATTCCCCAAATAACCGTTGTGCTGACAGACCGTATCCCTCGGTCAATGGCAGCGGGCCAAAATGGCCCTAAATTAATGGGAGAGTGAGAGCATGAAAAAATACGCAATTCTTGCCACAGCAACTTTGCTTGGCGCCCCGGCCTTTGCAGGTGGCCTGACTGATGTCGCACCAGAACCGGTAATCACGCCGGTCGAACAGACTGTGGTTTCCACTGACGGCGATTGGTCGGGCCCCTATGTTGGTGCCCAATTGGGTTATGGTGATATCGACAGCAACGGCGCTGGCCTTGACGGCGATGGTGCCATCGGTGGTGTCCATGCTGGTTACCGTATGGACTACGGCAAATTCGTAGCCGGTGCTGAACTTGACTACGATGTTGCCAACATCGATCTGGGCACTGCTGGCGATACGCTGGATAGCGTCGCCCGGTTGAAGCTGATCGGTGGTGCCGATCTTGGCCGCACGCTGGTGTACGGTACAGTTGGTGCCGCTTACGCCGAAGCCACAGTTGGCGGCGCGTCGCTAAACGACAACGGCTACTTCGCGGGTATCGGTGCCGATTACGCCCTCAGCGACCAATGGTCGGTGGGCGGTGAATATCTGGTCCACAAGTTCGACGACTTCGACGGCTCGGGTGTCGATCTTGATGCCCAGACCCTCAAGGCAAAGGTTTCGTTCAGCTTCTGATCGTTCCCTCCAACGATTGAACCTGATTGAAGCCTCAAAGGGGCGGCCCCCCCGCCGCCCCTTTTTCTATGGCCGCATCAACTCTGCCCGCACCGGCATATCGCCCAAGCCCGCATGATAGCCATGCGCCCAATCCGCCGCCCGTTTCGACCAATCGCGCAGATCATCGTGGTTCACAGCATCGCCCCCCTAGCCCGTCAGCCACACCGCAAACCCGGCCGTCCCAAAAACCACAACCGCCGCTAACCCAAAGCCGCCTGCACCTTCTTCGGCAGCCCAGCCCGGATGATCTGATATGAGATGTCCAGCCGCTCGCGCAGCTCGTCCTCGCTGACAACACCCCACGGCACCCGCACCCAGCTGGCATGAAAATACGGCGCCCGAACCGCCCGTTCCATGTCGATCAGCAACCGCGCGGTATCCGCATCGGCGCATTTCACCGACACCCCGTCATCCATCACGCCCACTACGGCAAACATCTTGCCGCCGACTTTCCACGCATCATGCCCACCGCCCCAAGGGTCCGAAATCTGTGCCCCCGGCAACATCGCACAATGCGCATTGATCAATACCCGTGTCATCAGACCCTCCCCGCAGTCGCCTCACACAGTGTTACAGCCAGAAACACCTGCGTGAAAAGCCTGACACGTCGTATCCAGACCCACCGCACTTGCCGTAACCCTAGCATCACAGATTTCGCAACCCGGAGACATAGAATGCGCGCTTTCAACGGCCATACTCTTTGGACCATGCTTCTATCAGGAGCGGTCGCCACCGTGGCGTTTGACTACTTCGGCCAAAGCCTCAGCCCGATGCTGGGTTTTGCCAGCCTCGCCCCGGTACCACTGGCCAATCAGGTGATCCAGACTCTGACGGGTGAACCCTATATCCCCGCCGCCCACTTGCTGCATTACATCGCGGGCATGATCGCCTATCCGTTTGGCTGGATGTTCATCGCCGAACCGCTGGCCCGCCGCATCACCCCCGGCCTGCCATGGGTCTTGGTTGCCATCATCTACGGCATCGGCCTGTGGATTTTCGCCCTATATATCATGGCCAGCCTGATCGCCGGACAACCCGCCTTCCTGGGCTTCACCGGCATCACCTGGGTCGCCTTGTTCGGCCATGTGCTGTTCGCCGTGGTTGCCGCCATCGTCGTGCGCTGGCGTGATCGCCAGTCGCGCAGCCTTGGCGCACGGGTCTAGTCGCCTAAGTCATCAGAACGATTCCCCATCAAATACCGCGGCCCGGTGCCATGTCGCCGGGCCTGATCACCTGGGTTCCACAGGCTGCAGGTGTCCAGCGACAGGCAGCCACAGCCAATGCAGCCATCCAGCTTGTCGCGCAGCATGGTCAGCGCCGCAATCCGGGTGTCAATCTCGGCCCGAAACCCGGTGCCAATCGCCGACCAATCGGCACGGTTCGGCGCACGGCCCTGCGGCAACCCTGCCAGCACACCGCGCAACTGCGCCAATGAAAACCCCAGCGACTGCGCAATCATCACAAAACTCAACCGCCGAATGTCGGATTTATCGAACCGCCGATGCCCGCCCGCATTGCGCAAAGGTGCCAGCAACCCCAACGTCTCATAATGCCGGATCGCGGGCACCGACAACCCGGTGCGTGCCGCCAGATCGCCAATCGACAAACCGCCGCGAGCCATCATATTCCCCTTGACCTAAAGTACACTGTAGATTCTACAACCAAAGCCGCATCATCACAAGGAGACGAAAGATGTCGGTAAAATTGGAACATGTGAACGTAACTGTATCAGACCCCGCCGCCACCGCCGCCCTGTATGGCCGCTTGTTCGGCTGGGACGTCCGCTGGCAAGGCGCGTCGATCCACGGCGGCAACACTGTGCATGTCGGCAGCAAAGACCAATATGTCGCCCTCTATCGCGGCCCCGGCGCGCAGGTGAATGACGGCAAAAATTATGATGCCGTCGGTGGCCTGAACCACATCGCCATTCTGGTCGATGATCTTGACGCCCTTGAACAGCGCATCAAGGCCGAAGGCCTGCCGGTCTATTCCCACGCCAATTATGACCCCGGTCGCCGGTTCTATTTCAATGATACCGACGGGATAGAGTATGAAGCGGTAAGCTATGGCTGACCGGGTGGGGTTTGGTTTGAAATTGTCCGGTTTGGGGGCCTTAGGCGGTCGTTCACGAATTGGGGCCGGGACATAACTGAACTCCGGCCTTACGACCTTTCCCAACTGTCCTCTTGCCAGATTTGACACGCGTCAAATCGGGCCGCGCCTGCCTGCCCCCGGCAGGCGCGTTGTGCACCCACCCAGGCAGCCGCGCCCCGATTTCCCAATCACAGCACCCAGCCCAACCCCCCTTGCCCAACGGCTTACGCCTTATGGTCAACGGCCCGGTCATCTGTCCCCCGGACAGATGCCTGATCGGCTCTCAAGTCGGCACTGGGCAGTTGTGTGTCGTGCCTGATAAAGGCGTGTTCGTACTGTTTCGCAGGTACCCGCCTCGCACCGCACCACCGAAACTCAAACAGCGACATCGCCCCCTGACAGCAACAACTCTTGCCAACCGACGACCCGCCATGTTAGCCATCTGGGCATGAAGACACTGGGCATCGCAATCATCTGCTGCATTACCTGCTGACATCTGTCACGCGGGCCCATCTTCCATTTCCCAAAGAAAGACGAAGTTGAGTGACCCGCGCGGGAACTGCGCGCCGTTCGAATTTGGGTTTGAATTTGGGTAACAACATGGTCACGATCAAACTGCACAACACCAAGACGCGGTCGAAGGAAACCTTCACCCCGATCGACCCCGATAACGTGCGCATGTATGTCTGCGGCCCCACCGTCTATGACCGCGCCCATCTCGGCAACGCGCGGCCCGTGGTGGTGTTCGACGTGCTCTACCGCCTGCTGCGGCATGAATACGGGCCGGATCACGTCACCTACGTGCGCAATTTCACCGACGTTGACGACAAGATCAACGCCGATGCGCTGCGCCGCCAGCAAGCCGGAGACCCCCGCAGTCTTGAGGCGCTGATCGCCGAGCGGACCGAGGAAACCATCGGCTGGTACCACGCCGATATGGACGCGCTGGGGGCGCTGCGGCCCAACCATGAACCCCGCGCGACGGAGTATATCCCGCAAATGGTCGCGATGATTGAAGATCTGATCGCCAAGGGCCACGCCTATGTCGAGGATCGTGGCGCGGACCACACTAATTCACCCGATGCCGCTACGCCCTTCGATCCCGCCACCGACCCGCGCCACGTCTTGTTTTCGGTGAAATCCTACAAACCCTACGGCCAGCTTTCAGGCCGTTCCGTCGATGACATGATCGCCGGCGCACGGGTCGAGGTTGCAAACAACAAACGCGACCCAATGGATTTTGTCCTCTGGAAACCGTCCGATGCCGACCAACCCGGCTGGCCCAGCCCATGGGGCAGAGGCCGCCCCGGCTGGCACATCGAATGCTCCGCCATGGCGGATGAGCTGCTGATGAAAGGTCTACCAGAGGATCAGCGCGCCTTCGACATCCACGGCGGCGGGCTGGACCTGCAATTCCCCCACCACGAAAACGAACTCGCCCAATCCAAATGCGCCCACCCCGGGGCCGGCTTCGCCAACGTCTGGATGCACAACGAGATGCTGCAGGTCGAGGGCAAGAAGATGTCCAAAAGCCTGGGTAATTTCTTCACGGTGCGCGACTTGCTGGATCAAGGAGTGCCGGGGGAGGTGATCCGGTTTGTGCTGCTAAGCACGCATTACGGCAAGCCGATGGATTGGACGAAGGAGAAAGTCAATGAAGCGCAAAGCGATCTTGGGCAATGGCGAGCCTTTACGCGTGATTTAGCACCTACATACGTAGCGCCGGAAGTCATCGAAATATTGGCGAACGATCTCAACACCTCCGGGGCAATCACGGCACTAAGAGCACTCGCAAAAGCTGGTCGTTTTGGTGAACTAAAGGCGTCGGCGGGCCTTTTGGGTCTGTTGGAAATGCCCGAGGAAGATTGGTCGATGGGCTACTCATACTCCCCTAATACGGGGAAAATGACTGTGCTCCTGGCGGGATCTGCCTTCAGCCAAGACTGGCTGGAAATTTTGTTGAAAGACCAATTGAGGCAGGCGCGAACAGATAAGGACTTTGAGCGTGCTGACACTATAAGAAAAGGCCTCGTCGCGGCAGGGGTGCGAGTTGTGCTTTCCACCGACAGTGTGGAGTTAAGAGCAATGCCAAACTTTGATTCGAAAAACTGGAGGCGATAAGTTGATCCTCCACTCATCAAAACATGGCAGCGCCCGCCCCGTGGGGGCGGTTCGGGCGCTGCCCGGTCAAAGGGACCGGGCGAAGAAAAACAGATTGGCAGAGCAGGTGGCATATGACTAAAGAACCCCTCTCCCTGTTCGACACCACTCTGCGCGATGGTCAGCAAACGCAAGGCGTCCAGTTCTCCACCGCCGAGAAACGCCAGATCGCGCTGGCCCTCGACGCGCTCGGTGTGGATTACATCGAAGGCGGCTGGCCCGGTGCCAACCCGACGGATTCCGAGTTTTTCGCAAGCCCCCCCCAAACCCGCGCCACGATGACGGCGTTCGGGATGACCAAACGGGTAGGGCGGTCTGCCGACAACGACGATGTCCTCGCCGCCGTGCTGAACGCCGAAACCACGGCCGTCTGCCTCGTCGGCAAAACGCACGACTTCCACGTCAAAACCGCCCTCAACGTCAGCCTCGACGAAAACCGCGACGCCATTGCTGCCTCCATCGCCCATCTGAAATCCAAATACCGCGAGCCGCTGTTCGATGCCGAACACTTCTTCGACGGATTCGCGTCCAACCCCGAATACGCGCTATCCTGCCTGCACGCCGCCTACACCGCAGGCGCAAGATGGATCGTCCTCTGCGACACCAACGGCGGCACCCTTCCGTCGGAAATCCACCGAATCACCACCGCCGTCATCGCCTCCGGCATCCCCGGCACGCATATCGGCATCCACTGCCACGACGATACCGGCAATGCAGTCGCCAACTCCCTCGCCGCCGTCGACGCCGGTGCGCGCCAAATTCAAGGCACCCTGAACGGCTTGGGCGAACGCTGCGGCAATGCCAATCTGATCACTCTGATCCCGACGCTCTTGCTCAAATCCCCCTACAAAGACCGCTTCCAAACCAACGTCACGCCGCAAGCCCTGCACGCCATCACCCGCACCAGCCGCATGCTGGATGATATCCTGAACCGCGTGCCGCACCGCGCAGCCCCCTACGTCGGCGCCTCCGCCTTCGCGCACAAAGCCGGGTTACACGCGAGCGCCATCCTGAAAGACCCCACCACCTACGAACACATCCCGCCCGAAACCGTCGGCAACGCCCGCATCATCCCGATGTCGAACCAGGCCGGCCAATCCAACCTGCGCGCCCGCCTTGTCGCCGCTGGCCTCGATGTCGCCCCGAACGACGCCCGCCTTGGCCGCATCCTCGAGGTGATCAAAGACCGCGAAGACCAAGGCTATGCCTATGATTCCGCTCAAGCGTCTTTCGAGCTGCTCGCCCGCGCCGAACTCGGCCTGCTGCCGGACTTCTTCGAAGTGAAACGCTACCGCGTTACCGTGGAACGCCGCAAAAACAAATACAACCGGATGGTCAGCCTCTCTGAGGCGGTTGTCGTGGTGAAAATCGGCGACAAGAAGATGCTGTCGGTATCCGAATCCATGGACGAGGAAGGCACCGACCGCGGCCCGGTCAATGCGCTTGCCAAAGCCTTGGCAAAAGACCTCGGCCCTTGGCAGGCCGTCATCGATGATATGAAGCTGGTCGATTTCAAAGTCCGTATCACCAATGGCGGCACCGAAGCCGTCACCCGCGTGATCATCGATTCAGAAGATGCTGAAGGCCGCCGCTGGTCGACTGTCGGCGTGTCCGCCAACATCGTCGATGCCAGTTTTGAAGCCTTGCTGGATGCGATCAACTGGAAACTGATCCGCGATGTCGGTAAACCAGAGTCGGGCACCCCGTGACCTTAAACGCCTGCGCCGCCTTGGTTGAACGCGGCGATCCAGACCGCTTTGCCGCAACCATGGCCGCCCCGCCTGCAGCCCGTGAAGCCCTGTTCCCGCTCTACGCCTTCAATCTGGAAGTTGCCCGCGCGCCGTGGATCACGCAGGAACCGTTGATCGCCGAAATGCGCCTGCAATGGTGGCGTGATGTCGTAGCAAGCCCGGCCTCCGGTGCCGCCCTCGCACACGAAGTTGCAGGGCCATTGCACCACGTCATCCACACCAAAAACCTGCCCATCGCCACGCTTGACCGCCTGATCGCCGCCCGCCGCTGGGATATCGGCCATGATCCGTTCAATACTGACGCAGAGCTGGGCGATTACTTAGAAGACACCGGTGCCGCCCTGATGTGGCTTGCCGCGAAATCGCTTGGTGCGCCAGATACCGCCGAACAAGCCGCCCGAAACTCCGGCTGGGCCACGGCGCTGCTAAACTACCTGCGCGCCGTGCCAGACCTGACGGCACGGGGCAGGGTGCCCTTGCCGGACACCAGCCCGCAGGCCATCACTGCTCTGGCCCGAACCGGCCTCGCCCGCCTGCAAACCGCCCAAACCACCCGCGCCAGCATCCCTGCCAAAGCTGCCCCGGCGCTTTACCCGGCGTGGCAAACCAAAGCCCTGCTAACCCTTGCCGCAACAGACCCGGCAAGCGTCACCGAAGGCCGCCTGCACCAATCCGAATTCGCCCGCCGCGGCCGCCTTGCATGGCGCGGCCTGACCGGGCGCTGGTAGTCACTGCTCAAAGTCACAAAATCCCGACCTGCCTAAGCATTGCAAAACTGGTACACTATCAGGACTGGACGCAAGAAGCCCGCCTTCCCATAGTTTCGGAAAGAGGATTTTGCCATGTCGCTTGAAGGCTACAATCAGTTCTGTCCTGTCGCCAAGGCCTGCGAGGTGCTGGAGCCACGCTGGACCCTGCTGATCTTGTGCGAAATGTGGTCCGGCTCCACCCATTTCAACGAAATCCGTCGCGGCGTGCCGCGCATGTCGCCGACCCTACTTTCCAAGCGGCTGAAGGAAATGGAGGCGCACGGCCTGATCCTGCGGTCAGAAAGCCGCGCAAATGGCGAGATTTGCTATACGACCACAAGAAAAACTGACGATTTGCGGCCCATCGTCTACGCTTTGGGCAAATGGGCGCACCGAAACATTGATGCCGATGTAACTTTGGAACACCTCGATGCCAGGCTGTTGATGTGGAACATGCGGCGCAAAATCGATGCCGCTGCATTGCCGGGTAAGCAGCGCACGGTGATCCAGTTCACCTATCCTGAATTGCCTCGGCCCGAGCAAAGCTATTGGGTGATAGCGAAACCCGGAAACCCGGTTGATCTGTGCGCAATCGACCCCGGCCATAACGTCGATCTGTATGTGACTGCCGATCTGAAGGCGATGACTTCGGCATGGATGGGCCTTTCCGACCTTTTCGGCGAAGTGTCACGCGGTAAAATTTCCTTGATTGGAAATCAGAATTTGGCCGCGACCATCTCAAAATGGATGGTCCGAAGCTCATACGCTGACGCATGATCGCGATTATTTCAGCGCCGATCCATAATCTGTACTGGGATTAGTACAGTTCCTGCACTAGCCGCACAACGGCGATTCATGGCAATATCGGTATGCCGACAGGCGATCCTTTAAGAACGTTTCCAGATTGGTTCGCGTCGGCGTTAGCGCCGCTTTTTCGGGCACAAACATCGGTCCGTCTAGAGCAGAACTGAACTTGGCACTGCCAAGCACCAGACAACCAAAGGAAAATTACAATGTCGACATTAGATCAAACAACATCAAAACCCGCAACAAAGCAAGCGGCACCCGACCTTGCAGCCCTGAAAACCCGCCAGCAAGGGGCTTGGTCCTCGGGCGACTATGCCGTTATCGGAACCACCTTGCAGATCGTGGGCGAATCGCTGTGCGAAGCCATGGATTTGCGGTCAGGCGCCAAGGTGCTGGATGTGGCTGCTGGCAACGGCAATGCCACCTTGGCCGCAGCGCGCCGCTGGTGCGATGTCACCTCAACCGACTATGTCCAATCCTTGCTGGATCGTGGCCAAGCCCGCGCCAAGGCCGAGGGGCTGAACGTGTCGTTTCAAACCGCCGATGCCGAGGCTTTGCCGTTCGCCGACGCCACCTTTGATGCTGTGGTGTCAACCTTCGGTGTGATGTTCACCCCCGATCAGGACAAAGCCGCCGGTGAACTCTTGCGCGTCTGCAAAACAGGCGGAAAAATCGGCCTGGCCAACTGGACGCCAGACAGCTTCATCGGCCAGGTGTTCAAAACGATCGGCAGCCACATTCCACCCGTCGCTGGTGTAAAGTCGCCCGCGTTGTGGGGCACACAAGAAAGGCTGGACGAATTCTTTGCAAAGGCGGGGTCGGTCGTTGCAACGCCGCGGAACTTCACGTTCCGCTACAAATCCCCCGCGCATTGGGTCGATGTGTTTCGGACATGGTATGGCCCGGTCCATAAGGCTTTTGGCGCGTTGCCAGATCCGCAGAAACCGGTGCTGGAGCATGATCTGTTGGCACTTATCGACCGGTTCAATCGCGCCAAAGACGGCACGATGGTGCTGCCAAGCCCGTATCTGGAGGTGGTCGTCACCAAGCACTGACGGCGGCACTTGATCAGCAAAGGGGGCAGGCCAGTCTCGGTCTGCCCCCCCCGTGCTAAGTAGTTTAAAAAGTTTTAAGATTTTCTATGTAATACTGTTATATCAATACATTAGCAATCGTAACACGCGTGTTACTCCGCCGGTTTCATATCCTTGACCCGCATCGCCAACCAAATCAAAGCCCCGCCAGCCAGCGCCAAAAACGGCAGCATCGCCAGATTTACAGCATGCCAGCCCTCCTGAACCGTCCCCCCCGAACAGTTCATCAACCCCCCCGAAGAAATCGAAGCCAAGGTAACCCCGCCGAACAAGATCAGGTCGTTCATTCCCTGCATCCGCCCCCGCTCTTCCTCAGCATGGGCCCCCGTCAGCATCGTCGTGGCCCCGATGAAACCGAAGTTCCACCCCACCCCCAACAACATCAACGCCCCAAAGAAGTGTGGCAAAGTAACCCCCGCGAAGGCGACCACCCCGGCCCCGGCAAGGATAACCAGCCCGATCGCCATCACCCGTTCAACCCCGATCCGCGCGATGATATGGCCGGTAAAGAACGACGGCACATACATCGCCAAAACATGCGCCGTCACAACATCGGCCGCATCACTTTTCGCAAACCCGCACCCCACCACCGCCAGCGGCGACGATGTCATCACCAGGTTCATCAACGCATACGAAACCGTCCCCACAATAACCGCAACCGCGATCTGCGGCGTCCGGATCAGCTCCATCCGCGACCGCCCTTTTGAAGCGCCTTCAACAGGCGGTTTCGGTTTTGGAATGTCCAGGAACAGGAACAGGAATATCCCCACCGCGTTCAACGCGATCACCGCCAGATAGGTGCCCAAAAACGTCACGGCCATGCCTTCAACCGTTACCTTGACCAGCTGCGGCCCCAAAACGGCAGACAACAACCCGCCCGCCATCACATAGGAAATCGCCTTCGGACGAAACGCCTCTGACGCGGTATCAGTCGCTGCAAACCGGTAGAACCCCTGCGCCGACATATAAATGCCGGTGAACAGCGCGCCAATCAGAAATGCGACGAAGGAATGGTTGATCAGCCCCCACGCCCCAATCGCCGCACCAATCATGCCGCCCAGCGCCCCAACTGCGAAGCCCGCCCTGCGACCATATTTTTGCATCAACGCTGACAGCGGCGTCGCCGTCAGCATCGAACCGATCACCATGCAAGAAATTGGCAGCGTGGCCCAGCACGGGTTCGATGCCAGTGTTTGCCCTGCCAGTCCCGCAATCGTGAAGACCATCGGCATCTGCGCGCCAAGAACGGCTTGAGCCGCAACCAACACCCACACATTGCGGCGGGCTTTAGCATCATTGTCGGGAAGGGCGGCGGCTTGTGTCATCAGCAATGGGTAGGGCGGCGTCCAGGTGGCTTCAAGCGCAAAATGGTGCGCCTCGGCTGGTGTTTCGGGGTCTGTCGCGGTAGGTCTGCCGCGAGCAACGGAGAATGCGAATGCCCGGCCGGATTATCACATCAGACGCCTGCGTGGCCGAAGGGGCGGTTTGGCTGGCAGAGCGGGATGCCAGATTCGCTCGGGCTTTGCGGGAAACCGGGCCATTGCCGCTGCGTCGAAATCAGGCCGGGTTCGCGGCGCTGTTTGGGGCGATTGTCAGCCAACAGGTTTCGGTTGCCTCAGCCAATGCTATCTGGAGCAGGCTTGAAAGTGCTGGGCTGACGCAGCCAGGGGCGATTGCCGAAGCGTCAGAGGAAACCCTTCGCGGTTGCGGTCTGTCGCGCCAGAAGGCCCGCTATGCCCATGCTTTGGCGGCGGCGGGAATTGATTTTGACGCTTTGCCGCACCTGCCCGATGAAGCCGTGATTGCAAATCTGGTAGCGGTGCCCGGCATTGGCCGATGGACAGCCGAGATTTATGCAATGTTCGCGCTTGGGCGGGCAGATGTGTTTGCGCCGGGCGATCTGGCGCTGCAAGAAGCGGCGAAAGAGTTGTTTCAGCTTGAAAGCAGGCCAAATGAGCGGCATTTGCGGGCGATGGCGGAAGATTGGTCGCCGTGGCGGTCTGTTGCCGCGCGGTTGCTTTTTTCTTATTACCGCGTGGTAAAATCCAGAGAGGGCATTAGGTGACAAACGGTTTGAAATTCGCGCGGCGCGCGGCAAAATCGGGCAAGGCGCGGTCCGTCGTGGTGTTTGTGCATGGTTACGGCGCTGATGGGGCTGATTTGCTGAGTCTGGCTGACGTGTTGGCAGAGCATTTGCCCCACACGATGTTTTATGCTCCCGACGCGCCACAATCATGCCCCGGCAATCCTTTTGGCTATCAATGGTTCCCGATCCCGTGGCTTGACGGATCATCCGAAGCCGCTGCCGCTGCGGGATTGGCCACATCATCGGTGGCGTTGAATGACTTCCTTGATGCCTGCCTTGCAGAGGCCGACTTGACGGACGCGGACCTTGGTTTGGTCGGTTTTTCGCAAGGGGCGATGATCAGCATGCATGTGGCCCCGCGCCGCGCCCAAGCTGTGGCGGCGGTGGTTGCCATTTCAGGGCGATTGCTGGAACCGGCTGCCCTAGCGGGGGAGGTTAGGGTGAAGCCGCCAATATTGTTGATCCACGGCGATCAAGACCCGATGGTGCCGTTTTCTAGTATGGCGGCAGCAGGTGATGTGCTGATTGCCAATGGGTTTAAGACCTATAGCCACGTCATGCGCGGCACCGGGCATGGCATTGCCAATGATGGCTTAGGGGCGACTTTGGCGTTTTTGTTGGAAAACCTGCCCCGCGAGAAGGGTTGAATGCGTTAAGATGGTGACAAAAGGGGGACCGGCCCGCCAAGGCGTTCTCAATGTCTTTGCTAACCGCGACCGCCTGCGGCCAAATAGGCTGCGCACCCCGTCAGCGCGGCGAAATCGTCTTCCACGACAGACACCGAGAAGTCTTTGACCAGCAAATCCACGCGGCGCATTTCGCGGAACGCTTGTTCCAACCCGTAAGTGGCAAAATGCGGCGTCATCGCGCGTGACATGCCGCCGATCAAGAAAATACCGTCATAGGGCAGGTGGATCAGTGCCAGATCACCCAAAGTCTGCGCCAGTATCCGTACGTACAGCCGGGCGGCATGTCCGGCGATCGGATCGCCCGAAGCAAGCGCTGTCAGCACTTGTGCCGAGGTCTGTTCGGCAGGTGCACCTGCTTCTGCGGATGCGAAGGCGTACAGATTGACCAGACCGCGGCCCGCCAGCGCCTCTTCCACCCCGGCATGGGGAACCTCGCCAGCGTCGGCGAGCCGTGCCTCGATAAAATGCACCAGCCTCAGGTCTTCGGCATTGCGTACCGGCAAATTAACATGGCCACATTCCGACGGCGGCACCACCCGCCCTGACGGCGTGTTGTGCACCGGCGCCGCGTTGACGCCAGTGCCCAGACCGACCACCAGCATGGATGCGCCGGGTTTCGCGGGGCCCGCGATCACCGTGCGGATGAATTGCGGCGCCAGATGACCAAGCGCCTGGCCCTGCGCCTGCAGATCATTCAGTATGGCAACGTTGGTCGCACCGGTGGCGCGGATCACGCGGGCGTTGTCGATGATCCACGGTTGATCATTTTCGTCAAACAGGTTGGTCATGGTCACCGCGCCGTCTTGCACCGGCCCGGCGCCAGCCACGCAGGCACCGCCAAGATCGGTCAGGTTTTCCTGTTCCATATAGCGGGTAAGCACGGCGTCGATGCCGGTGAATTCTGCGTTGCGAAACTTGGCGATGCTGTCTTGGCGCACAACTGCGCCATCGGCCAAAGCAACGCGCGTATTGGTCCCGCCGATATCGGCGACAAGGGCTGGGGTGGCGGGCATCGCAGTCTCCGTCATCGCGCGAGCGCGCGTTTCAACGCGTGATAAGATGCTTTTGGCGTGCGCTTCAAGCTATCGAAATCAACATGCACCAGACCGAAGCGTTTTTCATAGCCTTCCGCCCATTCATAATTGTCCAGCAGTGACCAATAGAAAAAGCCTTTCACATTCGCGCCGTCTGCAATGGCGCGGCGTGTCGCATCAAGATGGGCGAACAGATAATCCTCGCGCACTGCGTCTTGCACGGCACCGTTCAGCAGTTCGTCAGCGTTGGCCATGCCGTTTTCTGTGACATAGATTGGCAGGTCGCCAACGTAATCGCGGGCCATGCGGGTTAGAAAGCCATGCAGGCCTTCGGGATACACCTCCCAGCCCATTTGGGTTTTGGGCAATGGACCGGGGACATCACGCAGGCTGGGCCAAGCCGTGCCGGGTGCATCGGCGAGGATGTGGCGGGTGTAGTAATTGACGCCAAGCCAATCCAGCGGTTGCCCGATTGTCGGCATATCGGCCTGCCAGTTTTCGGGCATATGCGGTGCCAGACCTTCCATCACTTCAGCAGGGTAGGTGCCTTTGGTGATGCCTTCGATAAACCAGCGGTTAAAGATGCCATCCCATGTGGCCCCGGCCCGTTTGTCACCAGCACTGTCTGATGCAGGTTGGGCATGATCGAAGTTCAGCACGATGCCGAGGTTGGGTTGATCAAAGCTGCGCAGGCGTTCGACTGCGGCCCCGTGTGCCAACAAGACATGGTGCATGGCACGGGCGGTTGCCCGAATGTCACGGTGCCCCGGCGCGTGTGCACCGATGAAATGCGAAAGCCATGCAACGCACCATGGCTCATTTATGGTGGCAGTTGCGGCGACCCGGTCGCCGATTTTGCGGCTGATCACCTCGGCGAAATCGGCGAACCAATGAGCGACATCGCGGTTGGTCCAACCACCAAGATCGGCAAGCGCCGAGGGCATTTCCCAGTGGTACAGCGTCTGGAAAGGTTTCAGGCCACGTTCCAGCATGCCATCGACCAGTTTGTCATAGTAGGCCAGACCTTCGGGATTGACGGTGCGGCCATCGGGCATAACGCGTGCCCAGGATGTGGAAAAGCGGTAGCCATCGAAATTGCCGTCGCGCAGCAGATCAAGGTCTTCCGGCCAGCGGTGATAGTGATCGCAGGCCAAGTGCCCGTCTTCAGCCCGCACGACGTTGCCTAGGGTGGCGGCAAAGGTATCCCAATGCGTTGATCCCGCGCCGCCAAAGCTGTGTCCCTCAATCTGGTAGGCGGCCGTTGCAGCGCCAAAGACAAAGCCCTCAGGAAAATCATCGCGGCTCATTTTCATGATTAATGTCCTGCTTCAGGGCTACTTTGACGGGGCAGGGCCAGTTGATTGGCCAATGATCAATTCCGCCTCCAGCAGGCGAGTTTGCGGTGGTTTGCCGGGATTGGCAATCAGATCGAGCAGCATTTCCGCAGTCTGCCGCCCGGCGTCGCGCACCGATGACCGGGTGGCGGTGTAGATCGGCACGTCGTCGCCGTTGCGCAGATAGCTGAGTTCATCATCGTGAATGATGATCGACACATCACGCCCCAGCTTTAAGCCCAGCTCATCCAGCGCGCGGCGCACGCCCAAAGCCGAGATCATCGATGACACCAGAAACGCCGTTGGCGCATCGCTGCGGCTTAGCATCTGGTGCGCGGCGCGGTAGCCGCGCCCTTCGGTCATCTCGTCGGAAAACATCAGGGCAGGGTCGGCCGGAATGCCGCGTGCAGCCAGTGCATCGACATAGCCGGTGCGGCGGCGAATGGCGAAATCCATGTATTCAAGGCCGTTGATCAAGGCGATGCGGCGGTGACCCAGATCAAGCAGAAACTCTGTCGCACGCAAAAACGCCCGGCGGTTGTTCACGTCAAGCCAGGAATAGGGGTCTTTGGTTCCGGTGGCGCGACCGTGCACCACGAACGGCAGGCCCACTTCGTGCAGCAGTGCAATACGCGGGTCATCAAGGCGCGGCGCGTGAACGATGATGCCATCTACCGCGCCGCGTGATTGCAGATCGCGGTAGGCTTGGGCCTCCTGATCATCGGGCACCACCGACAACACCATATCATAGCCGTTGCGCGAATACGTCTCGCCAGCGCCAGCGATGAAATCGGCAAACACCGGGTTCACAATCTCATGCTTGGTGGCAATCGGGATCACATGCCCAACTGTCATGGCGCGGCCCGTGGCCAGCCGAATGGCCCGTGTATTGGGCAAATAGTTGTGCCGTTTAGCCGCCGCCATCACGCGTTCGCGCGTGGTTTCATTCACTTCTGGATAGCCGTTCAGCGCCCGACTGACAGTTGTCGGCGACAAGCCAAGATTTGTCGCCAGTTCTTTCAGGTTCATCGCGGCCAAGCTTCCAAAACGGTTTCAATCGAAAACGACACTAGCCAGCATCCTGCCACAGGTCAAATGGGATTGACATGTTACGTAATCGTTTTCGTAACCAGCACTGGCCAAAAACTAGGCGATTTGTGAATTCTGGCGCTGCTTTGGATTGACTTGAGAAAGGTGATCGGCAAATGTCGATCATCCAAAGCGGTTTGGAATTGATTCTGAACCCGCTTGGGACGCAAACCGTCGCAGGGCGGAATAATCGGGAGGATTATGAATGAAATCCAGACTTTTCGCTGGCGCAGCAGCGCTAGCATTGTTTTCGGGCGGCGCATTTGCGCAAGACCTGAAATTCGCGCCCGGCTCTGAGCCGGAACGTTTTCACTGGGACAGCTTTGAGGCACTGAAGTCGGTTGACCTCAAGGGCCAGTCATTGAACGTTATGGGCCCCTGGACCGGCCCGGACCAGGACAATGTCTTGGCAGTCCTCGCCTATTTCGAAGCGGCAACCGGGGTAAAGATCAACTACACCGGGTCGAACAGTTCCGAGCAGGACATCCAGATCGCCGTCGATGGCGGCACGCCACCCGATATCGGCATTTCGCCTCAGCCGGGCAAAGTGGCTGATTATGCGAAGGCGGGCAAGGTGAAGCCGCTTCCAGCGGACGTTGCCGATTGGGTCAAGGCAAATTACGCGGCTGGCGATAGCTGGGTGTCCATCTATTCTGCCGCTGGTCCGGACGGGGCGACAGCGCTCTATTCCTTCCCGTTTAAGACCGACGTGAAGTCGCTGGTCTGGTATGTGCCGGAAAACTTCGAGGATGCGGGTTATGCCGTGCCCGAGAGCATGGAAGACCTGAAGGCACTGACCGAAAAGATTGTCGCCGATGGCGGAGCACCTTGGTGTATCGGCCTTGGTTCGGATGCGGCGACTGGCTGGCCGGCCACCGACTGGGTCGAAGACATGATGCTGCGCAACAACGCGCCCGAGGATTACGACGCCTGGGTGGCGAACAGCCTGCCTTTCAACGACCCGAAAGTCATCACTGCGATCGACGATTTTGGCTGGTTCGCCAAGAATGACGCTTTCGTGGCGGGTGGCGCTGGCGCTGTCGGCTCGACCGACTTCCGCGACAGCCCCAAGGGCCTCTTCGACAGCCCGCCCAAGTGCTATCTGCACCGCCAGGCTTCGTTCATCCCGTCCTTCTTCCCAGAAGGCACTGAGGTAGGCAAAGATGCCGACTTCTTCTATTTCCCGGCCTATGCGGGCAAGGATTTGGGCAAGCCGATCCTCGGCGCAGGCACCTCGTTCATGGTGATGAGCGACAATCCAGCGGCGGTGGAACTGATCAAGTTTCTCGAAACTCCAATTGCCCATGAAGTATGGATGGCGCTATCGGGCTTCTTGACTCCGCATAAGGGTGTACATGTCGAAGCATATGCCAATGACGTGCTGAAAAAGCAGGGCCAGATGTTGTTGGACGCGACCACCTTCCGTTTCGACGCATCGGACCTGATGCCCGGCGGTGTTGGTGCCGGAACCTTCTGGACCGGCATGGTTGACTATGTCAGCGGTAAGGACGCCGCGACCGTGGCTGGCGAGATCCAGAAATCCTGGGACGCATTGAAGTAAGAAAAGACGACTGGCCGGGCGGGCAACTGCCCGGCCAAATCACTCTGGGGAGGGGCAAATGGAGCAGGTCGGTCAAGCTTTAGTCACGATCGTCATCGGCGTGGGCGGTTGCGCATTTTGGTACTGGGTCTCGAATACGGTTCTGGATTCGGTATATCCGGCGCGCGGCAAGAACGCGGGCCGCAATATAGGCAAGGCCAACATCATTCGACCCTGGTTGTTCGTCGGGCCTGCGGTAATCATCCTTACCGCTTATCTTATCTACCCGGTTTTCAATACATTGTTCCGCTCGTTCATGGACAAATCCAGTTCTGAATTCGTGGGGTTCAAGAACTTCAGCTGGCTGTTGTCCGACGGGAAATTCCATGAGGCAATGCTGAACCAGTTCCTTTGGTTACTGGTCGTTCCGGCGCTGGCCACATTCTTCGGACTGCTCGCCGCCCAACTGACCGACCGCATCCGTTGGGGCAATATCGGCAAGGCGCTGATTTTCATGCCCATGGCAATTTCGTTTGTCGGCGCGGGCGTGATCTGGAAATTCGTCTATGCCAATTCTGAGGGCAACCAGATCGGGCTATTGAACGCCATCGTTCAGGCCCTTGGCGGAGAGTCCCAACATTGGCTACAGCTGCCGTTCTGGAATAACATATTCCTGATGGTTGTGCTGGTCTGGATTCAGGCCGGTTTCGCAATGGTCATCCTTTCGGCCGCGTTGCGCGGCATTCCCGAGGACACGATCGAGGCGGCGATCATCGACGGGGCGAACCCATTGCAGGTTTTCATGAAAATCAAAGTGCCGCAGATAGCGGGCACCATTGGCGTCGTCTGGACCACGATCACCATCACCGTGCTGAAGGTCTTTGACATCGTCTTTGTGATGACAAATGGCGAATGGGGCACGCAAGTTCTGGCCAATATGATGTATGATCTGCTGTTCGATCAAAGCGATTATGGGCGCGGCTCGGCGGTCGCCATCGTGATCATGATCCTGGTACTGCCGATTATGTGGTGGAACGTGCGCAATGCCCGCAAGGAGATTCGCTGATATGGATAGCATGGCTGGAAAAAAGCCCGCGCTTGTATGGGCGGTCAATATCTCGGCGGCGCTGCTGGTTCTAATCTGGTTGATCCCTACGGTGGGCCTTTTCGTCACGTCTTTCCGCGACAAAGACCAGATTATCGCGTCGGGCTGGTGGAATTCCTTTTTCAGCGCGACCCAGACCGAGCGTTTTCGCACCGATCCTGACAGTCAGACACAGGTCGGCGCGGAATGGGTGATTGAGGGATCGGCGCTGCCACCGGGTGCCGAGGCACTTTCCGCGTGGGGGGTCAAAACCACCGAGCCCGGTGCCTATGCGCCCGGTGAAACGATAGAACTTGATGGCGGGGCAAATCTGACCGTCTATGCTGACGGCACTTACAAGGTGACCTCACCGGCAAAGTTCGACGATGATCAGCGTATCTTTGCCCAAGGGACTGTGCCGCCGAAATTTACCTTGTCTGGCTACGCCAGAGTCCTGACTGGCGAGGGGATCGCCAAGGCTTTCTTCAACACGGCGACGGTGGCCATTCCGGCAACGATCATCCCGATTCTGATGGCGGCTTTCGCAGCTTATGCTTTGGCCTGGATGGATTTCAAGGCGCGGGGGTTTCTGATCGCGGTGATCGTCGGCCTTCTTGTCGTGCCGTTGCAACTTGCACTTATCCCGATGAAGTTGCTGCATGGCTCGCTTGGCATCACGGGCTATCTGGGGGTCTGGCTTGCGCATAGCGGCTTTGGCCTGCCACTCGCCATCTATCTCTTGCGCAACTATATGGCGGGTTTGCCGCGCGACATCATCGAGAATGCCCGCGTTGACGGCGCTACAGAGTTCCAGATTTTCTTCAAGATCATCCTGCCGCTGTCATTTCCGGCGCTGGCTTCGTTCTCGATCTTCCAGTTCCTCTGGACCTGGAACGACCTTCTGGTTGCCAAGGTCTTCCTGCCCTCGAAAGAGCAAGAGGTTCTGACAGTGGGCATCGCCAAGATGATGGGCTCAAAAGGCGGTGAATGGGATTTGCTCGCGGTGGCGGGCTTCGTGTCGATCATCGTGCCGCTGATCGTGTTCTTTTCGCTGCAGCGCTTCTTGGTGCGTGGTCTGTTGTCAGGGTCGGTGAAGTGACTCAGATGCGATCTGCGAAACGCTCAGTCCTGGCTGCGGATCCTGAGTGGTGGCGGGGGGCCGTCATCTATCAGATCTATCCACGCAGCTACCAAGACAGTGATGGCGACGGCGTCGGTGATCTGGCGGGCATCGTGCAGCGCCTGCCACACATTGCCGGCCTTGGTGCTGACGCCATCTGGATCAGCCCGTTCTTCACGTCACCGATGAAGGATTTCGGCTATGACGTGTCTAACTACTGCGATGTCGATCCGATGTTTGGTACATTGGCCGATTTTGATGCGGTGGTGACGGCGGCGCATGATCAGGGCCTGCGGGTGATGATTGATCTGGTGTTAAGCCACACCTCGGATCAACATCCGTGGTTCATTGAAAGCCGCAAGAACCGGACCAATCCTCAGGCTGATTGGTACGTCTGGGCCGATCCCAAGGGCGATGGCACGGCACCCAACAACTGGCTGTCGATCTTTGGCGGCTCGGCGTGGCAGTGGGATGGACGGCGCGAGCAGTACTATCTGCACAACTTCCTGACCTCGCAGCCCGATCTGAACTTTCACTGCGACGCGGTGCAAGAGGCGCTGCTGGACGTGGCGCGTTTCTGGCTAAAGCGCGGGGTCGATGGCTTTCGGCTGGACACCATCAACTTCTATATCGCCGACAAGTATCTGCGCGACAATCCACCGCTGCCGAAAGAACTGCGCAACAATTCCATTGCGCCAAGCGTGAACCCCTATAACCACCAGCTGCACATTTTCGATAAGAACCAGCCGGAAAATCTTGAATTCCTTCGTAAATTCCGCGCCGTGCTGAACCCCTAC
The DNA here is from genome assembly GCA_963708425.1 of uncultured Alphaproteobacteria bacterium. Taxonomy (GTDB): domain Bacteria; phylum Pseudomonadota; class Alphaproteobacteria; order Rhodobacterales; family Rhodobacteraceae; genus JACMNW01. The sequence goes on along the minus strand of OY970206.1, from coordinate 56,417 downwards.
AATGCCGCCGCTGTCGGTGAAGTGGGTGATGCTCAGCGGGGCCTGGAGATTATGGCCGAATACACGTCGGGCGGTGACAAGGTTCAAATGTGCTATCCGTTCGAAATGTTGCAACCGAACCGGCTAACGGCAAGCCTGCTTGAAGAAACCTTTCAGCGCATGGCCAAAGCCGCCCCTGACGCCTGGCCCTGCTGGGCCTATTCCAATCATGATACAATTCGGCACATCACGCGTTGGACGCTATCGAATGAGGCCGCAAAGACTTATGCGGCCCTGTTGATGTGCCTGCGCGGGTCTATCTGCCTGTACCAAGGCGAGGAATTGGGTCTGCCAGAGGCGGACATCGCGTTTGAAGATCTGCAAGACCCCTACGGCATCCAGTTCTGGCCCGAATTCAAGGGCCGCGATGGTTGCCGTACACCGATGGTCTGGGATACCGACAACAGCAATGGCGGCTTTTCCAGCGGCAAGCCGTGGCTGCCAGTAACGGCCACACATCTTGGTCTGTCGGTGGCAGCGCAATCCGCAAACGATACGTCAATGCTGGCGCATTACCGGTCGGCACTGGCGCTGCGCCGTGCGCATCCAACGCTGCGCTTTGGCGACATGACCGCGCCGACGGCTGATGGTGATCTGGCGCGATTTGAACGCCACGGCGACCACACGATCTTTTGCGCCTTCAATCTGGGCGACAAAACCCAGAAGTTCGATCTGCCCGCTGGCGACTGGCGCGCACTTGGAGCTGAAATTGGTGGACAGCACATTTCCAGCGACAGACACATGACCCTAGGGCCATGGCAGTTCTGTCTTGCACTTAAAAACTGACGGGAGGGGGAACCTGATGGCCGACCTTAAGCTTACAAATGTCGAGAAAGCCTATGGCGAGGTGAAGGTTCTGTCGAACATCAACCTCGACATCAAACGTGGTGAGTTGATTGTTTTTGTTGGCCCCTCGGGTTGTGGCAAATCGACACTTTTGCGAATGATCGCCGGGCTGGAACGAATTACTGGCGGCACTCTCGAGATTGACAAGCAAGTGGTGAACGATGTGCCACCGGCGCAGCGTGGCATCGCGATGGTGTTCCAATCCTACGCACTTTATCCGCATATGACGGTGCGCGATAATATGGCTTTTGCGCTCAAAATCGCCAAGAAATCCGCTGCCGAAATCTCTGCGGCAATCGACAAGGCCGCGCGTATCTTGCAGTTGACGCCGTATCTTGATCGCCTGCCAAAAGCCTTGTCGGGTGGCCAGCGCCAACGGGTTGCCATTGGGCGGTCCATCGTGCGCGACCCCAAGGTTTACCTCTTTGACGAGCCGCTTTCCAACCTCGACGCCGCGCTGCGGGTTGCCACGCGGCTGGAAATTGCTCAACTGAAAGAGGCGATGCCAGACCGCACGATGATCTATGTTACCCACGATCAGGTTGAAGCGATGACACTCGCCAGCCGCATTGTGGTTCTGGCGGGCGGCGGCATAAGCCAGGTTGGCAGCCCGCTAACCCTGTACGAACGACCGGAAAATGAGTTTGTCGCGCAATTCATTGGCTCGCCCGCAATGAACCTGATGGACGGCGAGGTTGCCGAAACCGGTGCTGAAACGGTGATCAAGCTGGACAATGGCGGTATCGCGCGGGCAGCCATTGCAACGACCGCCGCCGACAAAGGCATGCGGGTGCGTCTTGGCGTACGGCCGGAAGACTTTCTTGAAACCACGGGCGATCCGATCTTTACCGGCGAGGTGGAAATTACCGAAGCCTTGGGCGAGGTCACCTTGCTGTATTTCAAAAAAAAGGGCGACGCCGCCCAGGTTGTGGCCAAACTGCCGGGAATTCATTCCGATCTGCGCCACAGGGTGGTGAAACTGGGGGCCGATCCGAAGAAAATACACCTGTTCCACAAGGGCAAGTCGCTGCAGTATCGCTAGGCCTTGGTTGACAGCCGGTCTGCAGGGGCGCAGACCGGGCGTCAAGGCCAGTACCCGGCCCAACCAAAGGAGAAAGCCATGGCAAAAGGCCAGATGCGTTCGAACAAAGAAGTGAAAAAGCCTAAGAAAGACAAATCGAAGCCCGCCACCATTGATAGCGGCGCGACGATGGGGCAGCGGTTTGCGGCGGCGGCTGACAAGAACAAAGACGCCAAGAAGTAAGACGTTCGTTCAGTTTGGCGATATCGCGTGTCGCCAAACCTGCTGCCGCCGTCGCAGTTAAACCTCCCCGCACTGCGTTGCTGATCTAACCTGCCGAAAGGCCGCGAATTTCTGCAGGGATAAAATGGTTGAAATCACACAAGATATGATCGCGGCCTACCAGCGCGACGGCGCGGTGCTGATCAAAGGCCTCTGGGCCGATTGGGTTGATACCCTGCGGGCGGGTATCGCCCGCAACATGGCCGAACCATCTGAGTACGCTGCCGAAAATCTGAAACCGGGTGAGGCGGGGCGGTTTTTCGATGACTATTGCAACTGGACCCGCATTCCGGAATTTGAACAGGTGATCCACCAATCCGATGTGGCCGAGGTGGCCGCGCAATTGATGCAATCGCCCTATGTGCAATTGTTCCACGATCATGTGCTGGTCAAGGAACCCGGCACCTCGAAACCAACGCCGTGGCATCAAGACGGGCCTTACTACTTTGTCGAAGGTCGCCAGAACGTTAGCTTCTGGTCACCATTGGACCCCGTACGCGAGGCAAGCTTGCGGTGTGTTGCCGGGTCGCACCTGTGGCCGCGCGAGGTTTTGCCAACCCGCTGGGTCGCTGAAACCAGTTTCTACCCCGATCCGGACCGCTACATGCCGGTGCCAGACCCAGACGCCGAGGGCATGCAGGTGCTTGAATGGCAGATGGAGCCGGGCGATGCCGTTGCTTTCAACTATCGCACCCTGCACGGAGCACGCGGCAATAACGCGACCACCCGCCGCCGTGCCTTCTCGCTGCGTCTTGTCGGTGATGATGCCCGATATGTCGAACGCCCCGGCCGCACCTCACCGCCCTATCCCGGTCACGACATGCAAGCAGGGCAACGGTTGCGGGCAGATTGGTTCCCGGTGTTGCGTCAGGGATAGAAGCCCGGCTCACGACGAATGAGTTTCTCCGGTAGTCGAATATAGTAGGGACGTCAGATCAACCCAACCCAGACCCGCGCGATGGCATGGCCAGCTGCATCCGACGCCACTCCTTGAATTTGCGCTAGGGCAGGGTGGTTGGCCGCCCAGCCGGGCTGCATCTTTTCGGTCAGGTCGGGAAATTCCCGCGTCCAATCGGCCACCACGGCGCGGTTTGCCTCAAAATGAAACTGCGTACCGTAAGTGGCGCGGCCAATGCGAAACGCCTGCTGCGCTGCCCCCTTGCTCGACGCCAGATGCACCGCACCGGGTGGTGCAGTGAAAGTATCCGAATGCCATTCGAAGATAGGGAATGTTTGCGGCAGGTACCCCAAAACCGGGTCAGCAATGCCAGCCTCGCTTAGTGTAACATCGCACCAGCCAAATTCGGGCGTGGCCCCGATCTGGTTTTGTGCGCCGTAGCCGCGTGCCAGAATCTGCGCCCCTAGGCAGATGCCCAGCACCGCGCGGCCATGGTCCGTCATTTCCCGCATCAAGGCGGCCAGTGCTGGCAGATAGCCATGCGTGTGATCATCAGTCGCCGTCTGTTCACCGCCGAATACCACCAGCGCATCATAACCATCAGCAATCGTTGGCAACGCCTGCCCCCGGAAGGGCTGGTAAAGCCCTATCCGTGCCCCAACCTCGTGCAGCGCTACGCCAACCTGGCCATGATGCGTTATCCTGGTATTTTCAACAATTGCGACGCGCATCTTGCCCCCAAACCAATTTATTTCGGAATGCTCACCACGCCGCAGACCGCGATGCAAGCCCCGGATTTGCGCTTGCCAATCCTGCCCACGCATGAAACAGGGAACCGCCAAACGAACCCTTCCAAGGAGAGCCCCATGGAGATTCGCGAGGCCTTGACCTTCGACGATGTACTGCTTGTTCCTGCTGCCAGTTCAGTGCTGCCGGGGGGGGCTGACACATCGACTTTCGTCACAAAATCCATCCGCATGAACATACCGCTGCTGTCGTCCGCGATGGACACGGTGACCGAGGCGCGCATGGCCATCGCGATGGCGCAAGCAGGTGGCATCGGTGTCATCCACCGCAATCTGGACATCGAGGCGCAGGCAACCGAAGTACGCCGCGTCAAACGGTTTGAATCCGGCATCGTCTACGCGCCGATCACTCTGACGCCCGACCAGACGCTGGCCGATGCCAAGGCGCTGCAAGACCGCTACAACGTAACGGGCTTTCCAGTAGTGGATGAGACGGGCCGCGTGGTCGGCATCGTAACCAACCGCGATATGCGCTTTGCCTCGGATGATCGCACACCCGTGCGGGTGATGATGACCACCAACAACCTGGCCATCTTGCAGGAACCCGCTGACCGCGACACCGCGATTTCCCTGATGAAAGCGCGCCGCATTGAAAAGCTGCTGATCACCGATGGTATCGGTAAGTTGACTGGGCTGTTGACCCTTAAAGACACTGAGCAATCCGTACTGAACCCGCATGCCTGCAAAGACGCGCTTGGCCGTCTGCGGGTTGCTGCCGCCACAACTGTTGGCGACGCCGGGTTTGAACGGTCCCGCGCGCTGATCGAGGCTGGGGTGGATATGGTGGTCGTCGACACTGCGCATGGCCACTCCGAAGGCGTTGCAAGGGCCGTTGAACGCATCAAGGCGCTGTCAAACTCGGTGCAAGTGGTGGCTGGTAACGTCGCCACGGCGTCGGCCACACGTGCGCTGATTGATGCAGGCGCAGACGCCATCAAGGTCGGCATTGGCCCCGGTTCAATCTGCACCACGCGGATTGTGGCCGGAGTCGGCGTGCCGCAATTGACCGCCATCATGGACGCCGCAAGTGCCGCTGGCGACATCCCGGTGATTGCCGACGGTGGCATCAAATACTCCGGCGATTTTGCCAAGGCCATCGCGGCAGGCGCATCATGTGCCATGGTCGGATCAGCGATTGCGGGCACCGACGAATCCCCCGGTGAAGTTATTCTTTATCAAGGGCGTAGCTTCAAAAGCTATCGCGGCATGGGGTCTTTGGGTGCCATGGCACGCGGATCGGCAGATCGCTATTTCCAGAAAGACGCAGCGTCCGATAAACTGGTTCCCGAAGGCATCGAAGGGCAGGTGCCCTACAAAGGCTCTGCCGCAGCGGTCGTGCATCAGTTGGTCGGCGGTTTGCGGGCTGCAATGGGGTACACAGGCAATGGCACCATCGCCGAGATGCGCGCCAACTGTACCTTTGTGCGCATCACTGGGGCAGGTCTGAAGGAAAGCCATGTCCACGACGTGCAGATCACCCGTGAAAGCCCCAACTACCGGGTGATGTAATGCTGGATATGGGCGTATTAACAATGCGGTATAGCGGTATCCTTACCCGAAATATTAGCCGCGGATGACGCCCGCCGCCCGCATATCTGCCGCCATAGAAATCCTTGACCGGGTACTTGGCGGCACCCCGCTTGAACCGGCACTAACCGCGTGGGGCCGGAGCAATCGCTTTGCGGGGTCAGGGGACAGGGCCGCTATTCGCGATCTGGTGTTTGACGCATGGCGCTGCAAACGATCTTTCGCGGCCCTTGGTGGCGGCGACACTGGCCGCGGATTGATGCTGGGCAGGTTACGCGCGACGGGTCAAGACGAAGCGGCGCTCTTCACCGGCGACGGCCACGCCCCGGCACCGGCTACTGCATTGGATGCCCCGCGCGCTGCGACCAAAAACGAAGCTTTGGATTGCCCCGATTGGCTCGCCCCCCGCCTGCAACACAGCCTTGGTGACCAATTCGCCCCGATCATGCGCGCGCTGCAGCAACGCGCACCCGTGTTTCTACGCGTCAATCTGGCGCGCACAACCCGAACCGCTGCAGCAGCCCTGCTGGCGGATGACGGCATCAACACTGCTCCACATCCTATGGCCGAAGCTTCACTTCACGTCTTAACTCCCAGTCGCAAGCTTATGACAACGCAAATGTATCTTGATGGTCTGATCGAACTTCAAGACGCCGCATCGCAAGCTGTCGTCGAAGCAATCCCCCTGACATCGGGCCAAAAGGTGCTCGACTACTGCGCAGGTGGCGGCGGCAAGACCTTGGCCCTTGCTGCGCGCGCCAATGTCAAAATATGGGCGCACGACGCCAATCCAGCCCGGATGCGTGGTCTGGCTGAACGCGCCAGGCGGGCAGGGGTCGCCGTCACCATTTCGACCGATCCGGGCCAAAACGCGCCCTATGATTTGGTGCTGGTCGATGCGCCCTGTTCAGGCTCCGGCAGTTGGCGGCGCGATCCGCAAGGCAAATGGGCACTAACCGAAGCCAGGCTCGCCGAGGTCATCGAAATTCAATCGGAAATTCTGGACAAGAGTGCCCTTTTGGTCGCGCCGACTGGCCTGCTCGCTTACGTAACCTGTTCGCTGCTATCCGACGAGAACCAGCACCAAATCGTCCGCTTCCTGCACCGCCACCCAGGCTGGCTACAGACGTCGCAGCGGACATTTACCCCGCTTGATGGCGGCGACGGCTTCTTCATCTCTATCTTAACGCGAATACCTTAGAATATTAGACAACTTCTGACTGTTTCTTCGACAGTATTAAGCCCCAATTAACGAATAGCCCTGCCTATGGAGCCATCAGAGTTCCGGGCGGGGTGGGCATGTGGCACGAACACGATCCAAAAAAGGCGGTGTGATCAATACGGCCCGCACGCTGTCTGGACGTATCTGGGTGCTTTTCGTCGTGGCAGTCGGCTGCATCGCGGTGGGGCTGTTGGTACCCGACGCCGCGATACGGATGATCGCCATGGTGGCGGGTGCCACCTTTGCCGTCTTGGCCGTCATGGTTAGAACGCTGGCATTCATAGGCACAACGCGCAGTCTGGGTGTTGATAAACGGCTTGCAGCGCTGATCGGCCTTGATGCAGCACCCTGCTTTACCACCGATGATGTCGGGCAGGTCGAATATCAAAATACCGCCGCCGTCGACCGTTTTGGCGCGAAAGATGGCATCACGCTGGTTGCCACCCTGCAAGACCACTTTGCCAATCCAAGTGCTGTGCTGTTTCGGCTGCAAAGCCGTGCGGCCAATCTGGGCACCGCACGCGAAGATGTGGTAACGCGGCGAGGTCATACCCGCCTGACGGTTCACAAAATTGCGACGCAGCGGTTTCTGTGGCGATTGGAAGAATTTCTGGATCGTTCCACTGCCGGGCGTGGGGCCGAATCCCTTAGCCTGCCAATGCTCGTCGCCAACAAAACCGGCGTTGTTCTGTTTTCAAACGAGGCGATGCGTCGCTTGCTGGGCGCGCGGCCCAAACGGCTCGATCAGGTTTTCAACACCCCCGGCAGCCGCTCCGGCGAAGAGGTGGAGGTTAACGCAAGCACCGGCCCGGTACGCGCCATTCTTGCCGAGGTCGAAGGGGCCGGTGAGCGGCGCGAGATTTACCTGATGCCAGTGCCAACGCTAACACTGGGCAACACCATGCTGGCCGATTTCGAGCATGTCCCAGTGGCGCTGATGAAATTCACCGCTGATGGCACCTTGATCGTCGCCAACCGCACAGCGCGCGATCTTCTGTCGCTGGATGTGGTCGCTGGCCAGATGTTCCACGACTTGTTCGAGGGGCTGGGTCGCCCGGTTGCGGATTGGCTGGGCGATGTAGTCAGCGAGCGCGTGCAGGTTGCCGCCGAAGTTCTGCGCGCCCGAGGCGATGATGCTGAACAGTTCTTGCACGTCAGTCTGCGTCGGTCGGTCGATCTTGGCAGACCCGGCATCCTTGCAGTTCTAACCGACGCAACCGCACTGAAAACGTTGGAAGCGCAGTTCGTACAAAGCCAGAAAATGCAGGCAATCGGCCAACTTACAGGTGGTATCGCACACGATTTCAATAATTTGCTAACTGCAATCTCGGGCCACTGCGATTTGCTGCTGCTGCGCCATGACCGTGAAGATCATGACTATGCCGATTTGGTGCAAATCCACCAGAACGCCAATCGTGCCGCCAGCCTTGTCGCGCAACTGCTGGCCTTTTCGCGCAAGCAAACGCTGAAGCCCGAACAGATTGATCTGCAAGATGTGTTGTCAGACTTGACCCATCTGTTGAACCGCCTGCTTGGGGAAAAGGTAAAGCTCCGCGTTGCTCACGCGCAGGGCCTGGGCTTCATCCGGGCCGATAAACGAAAGCTGGAACAGGTTTTGATGAACCTTGTCGTCAACGCCCGCGATGCAATGGATCAGGGCGGTACCATCCGCATCGAAACCGAACAGACGACCCTGACCGAAGACCTACATCGTGATCGCGCCACCGTACCAGCTGGCGACTATGCCATCATCCATGTGATAGATACTGGATGCGGCATCCCCGAAGACCGGCTGCAAAAGATATTCGAGCCGTTCTTCACCACCAAGCGTGTCGGCGAAGGCACTGGCCTTGGCCTATCCACCGTCTACGGCATCGTAAAGCAATCGGGCGGCTTCATCTTTGTCGACAGTATCTTGGGCGAAGGATCGACGTTCCAGATCTTCTTCCCCGTTCACGAGCCAGAAGTAGTTGATGCCCCCATTATCGTCAAAGATCCGCGCCGCCAGCTGATGAGACAAGGCGAAGGCGTCGTTCTGCTGGTCGAAGACGAAGCGCCAGTGCGCGCCTTTGCCAGCCGCGCCTTGCGGATGCGCGGCTATACTGTGCTTGAGGCGGAAAATGCCGAAGAAGCGCTGAAGACCTTAGAAGACCCGACCCTAGAGGTGGATGTCTTTGTAACTGACGTGGTTATGCCGGGCATGGATGGGCCCAGCTGGGTGCGCGAAGCCCTGCTATCGCGCCCCGATGTCCGGGTGATCTTTGTGTCGGGCTATGCCGAAGACTGCCTGTCCGAGGACCAGGCACGCATTCCAAATTCGGTGTTTCTGCCCAAGCCATTCTCATTGATTGACTTGACCGATACAGTGCAGGGCCAACTACATTAGCCGCGTCAAGCAGCCGCGGGCTGCAACGACCGATACATGGCAAAATCCTTGGCGGCAAAGCGGTGCAACAGCGCCTCCGTTTGCGCACTCAACTCCAGACTGCCGGGCGGCGACACGTTAAGGCGTGGCAGCAATATCTCGCAATCCAGCTTTTCTTCCAGATAATGAACAAATGCGTCGATATCTTCGTAGCGAAACAAATGATCGACCGGCTTGCCGCCGTGTGGCTGCAGAAACTTCGCCTGCGATCCGACACTTGCGAATTCTGGTCGATCGTCGCGGCAATAGGCCTGGACAAACTCGTCGAAGCTCACACCCTTCGTACTCTTCTGTGCGTTGGAAAGACCGTCACGCTGTCTGTAACGGTACCAACTGCCCAGCCAATCGCGTGGCTCGCGGATCAAGGCGACCACGGAAAGTGACCCGCCGGCAGCGTCATCAAAATACGGGCGCAAGTAGCGATTATAGCGTGCAACCGACGTATGCTTCAGCGGCGGTGGCCTCAAAATTGAAACTGCCGCAAGCGATTCGAGCGCCGTTTCGATAGCCGTTGTTCCTGTCTTTGGCGTGGCCAAGAATACCAGTTTTGGCTTCCAGAAAACCAGCATTACCACTCCTTTGCAGAAAACATCCAAGTTTAGCTCGTGCCTTAACTAACCTTTAATGGTTTTCAGAAAAAGCTGATTGTAAGAGAAAGAGATTGAAATGTTCTTCTTTTGGTCCCATACACAAAAGAACACTTGGGGAACAAACGCAATGATTGCCGCTGATCTGCGGCTGTGAAATAAGGATAGGCATATGGCATCGGCGACACTCCTTGATCTGAACGGAAAGCGCGATATGGATAAGTCTAAGGCGTTGGAAAGCGCGCTTGCACAGATCGAACGGCAGTTCGGCAAAGGCTCGATCATGCGACTGGGGGTGGACAGCCCGGCGATGGATATCGAGGCGACATCTACTGGCAGCATCGGCCTTGATATTGCCCTAGGGATTGGTGGTTTGCCGAAGGGGCGGATCATCGAAATCTACGGTCCGGAATCATCCGGCAAAACCACGCTGACCCTGCACGTGGTCGCCGAAGAACAGAAAAAAGGCGGCGTCTGCGCCTTTGTCGACGCCGAACACGCGCTCGACCCGCAATATGCCAAAAAGCTGGGCGTTGATCTTGATGAATTGCTGATCAGCCAACCTGACACTGGCGAGCAAGCGCTGGAAATTGTCGATACGTTGGTCCGCTCCGGTGCCGTCAGCCTTGTGGTGGTGGATTCGGTTGCCGCCCTGACGCCAAAGTCGGAAATCGAAGGCGATATGGGTGATATGCAGATGGGCGCTCAAGCTCGGCTGATGAGTCAGGCCATGCGAAAACTGACCGCCAGCATCGGTCGCAGCAACTGCATGGTGATTTTCATCAACCAGATCCGCATGAAAATCGGCGTCATGTTTGGCTCGCCAGAAACCACAACCGGTGGCAATGCGCTGAAATTCTACGCCTCGGTTCGCCTTGATATTCGCCGCATTGGTGCCATCAAGGACCGTGACGAAGTGGTCGGCAACACCACCCGCGTCAAGGTGGTGAAGAACAAGGTAGCGCCGCCCTTCAAGCAGGTCGAATTTGATATCATGTATGGCGAGGGTATTTCGAAAGTTGGCGAACTGGTCGATCTGGGCGTCAAGGTTGGCGTCGTCGAAAAATCCGGCTCGTGGTATTCTTATGGCGATGAACGCATCGGCCAGGGCCGCGATAATGCCAAGCAGTTCCTGAAGGCAAATCCGGCAGTAGCAACAGCAATCGAAGACAAAATCCGGGCCGCCAACGGCTTGGATTTTCATATGGTCGAGGCCGCTGTTGGTGACGATGTCGTCGATATGTAAACCTTATGTGGTCGAATTTTCGGGCCGGGGGCGTTTTCCCCGGCCCGTTTTTTTTACGTTGCCGCTTGTTAAGATAGACAGGCAAAGCCTGCACCGCTAAACGAAGGGCCGAACCCAGTCGTTTTGCCCGTCAGAGAGCCACAAGATAATGCCTTCATTGAATGATATCCGATCCACGTTTCTTGATTTCTTCGTGCGAAACGGGCATCGCGAAGTGGAAAGTTCATCCCTCGTGCCGCGCAATGATCCGACGTTGATGTTTGCCAACTCGGGTATGGTGCAGTTCAAGAACTGCTTCACCGGCGCCGAAACCCGCGATTATGTGCGCGCCACCACTGCACAGAAATGCGTCCGCGCGGGCGGCAAACACAATGATCTGGACAATGTCGGCTACACCGCGCGCCATCACACATTTTTCGAAATGCTGGGCAACTTCAGCTTCGGCGATTATTTCAAATCCGACGCCATTCCCTTTGCATGGGACCTGCTGACCAAGGATTTCGACATCCCGAAAGACAAGCTGTTGGTCACTGTTTACCATACCGACGACGAGGCCGCGAATATCTGGAAAAAGGTCGCTGGCCTGCCCGACAGCCGCATCATACGCATCGACAATGATGATAACTTCTGGCGCATGGGACCAACTGGACCGTGTGGCCCGTGCACAGAAATATTCTTCGACCACGGTGATAAAATCTGGGGTGGTCCGCCCGGGTCTGCCGACCAGGATGGCGATCGCTTCATCGAAATCTGGAACCTCGTGTTCATGCAGAACGAACAGCTCGCCGATGGCTCAATGGTGCCATTGCCAAAACAAAGCATTGATACCGGCATGGGGCTGGAACGCATCGGTGCCCTTTTGCAAGGCAAGCATGACAACTACGATACCGACTTGATGCGCAGCCTGATCGAAGCCTCGGCCCATGCCACCAATTCCGATCCGGATGGCCCGGGCAAAACCCACCACCGGGTTATTGCAGACCATCTGCGATCAACCAGCTTCCTGATCGCAGATGGCGTGATGCCGTCGAATGAAGGCCGTGGCTACGTTCTGCGCCGGATCATGCGCCGCGCCATGCGTCACGCCCACCAACTAGGCGCAAAAGACCCGGTCATGCACCGTTTGGTGCCAGCTTTGGTCGCCCAAATGGGCGGCGCTTACCCGGAACTAACGCGCGGCCAAGCGATGATCGAAGAGACGCTGCGGCTGGAAGAAACCCGTTTTCGCCAAACCTTGGAACGCGGTCTGCACCTGCTGGACGATGAATTGGCGCACCTTCCCGAAGGGGCAGCACTGCCCGGTGCCGCCGCGTTCAAGCTGTATGATACCTACGGCTTCCCACTGGATCTGACACAAGACGCCCTCCGCGAACAAGGCCGCATCGTTGACACTGCCGGTTTTGATGCCGCAATGGCCGATCAAAAGGCCAAAGCCCGCGCCAGCTGGGCCGGCTCTGGCGAAACTTCCGATGCTGCGATCTGGTTCGATCTGGCGGAAAAACACGGCACTTCCGAATTTCTGGGTTACGACACCCAAAGTGCCGAAGGCCAAGTTGTGGCGCTTGTGTCGGCAGGCGCTGCCGTTGCCAAATCAACCCTTGGCCAGTCGGTACAGATCGTTCTGAACCAAACGCCATTTTACGCTGAGAGTGGTGGCCAGGTTGGCGATGCGGGTGTTTTGCGCACGGAAACCGGTGCTGCCCGCATAACGGATACTCGCAAGAGCCAAGGCCTGATCCTGCACGTGGCCGAGGTGACGGAAGGCGAAATTGCCACCGGGCAGGGGGCCGCACTGGAGGTTGATTCAAACCGGCGCGCCGCGATTCAGGCCAACCATTCCGCCACCCACCTTCTGAACGAAGCCCTGCGCCGCACGCTTGGGAACCACGTCGCCCAACGCGGTAGCCTGAATGCGGCGGATCGTCTGCGCTTTGATTTCAGCCATTCCAAGGGCATGACAGCGCAGGAAATGGCGCAAGTCGAGGCAGAGGTTAACGGCTTCATCCGGCAAAACTCGGCCGTCGAAACCCGCATCATGACGCCTGACGATGCCCGCGCGCTAGGGGCGCAGGCGCTGTTTGGCGAAAAGTACGGCGACGAGGTGCGCGTCGTCTCAATGGGCATCCAACCCGGGTCCGGCAAAGGCAACGACGGGCAGACCTATAGTCTGGAATTGTGCGGCGGTACCCATGTGGCGCAACTTGGCGAAATCGGGCTGTTCATCCTGCTCAGCGATTCCGCCTCCGCCTCGGGCATCAGACGCATCGAGGCGCTGACGGGAACTGGCGCTTTGGCTTACGTCAATGACCAGATGAAACGCTTGGCCGATGTCGCCGCCGTGCTGAAGACGGTGCCCACCGAACTGGCGGATCGTGCCAAGGCCCTGCTGGACGAACGCCGCCAACTGGCCAATGAAGTGGCACAGTTGCGCCGCGAACTTGCAATGGGTAGCGGTGGCCAAGCTGACACTAATGTAAAAGAAATCAACGGTATACGCTTCATAGCTCAGGTGATGACCGGAGTTTCGGGCAAAGATCTTCCCGGCCTGATTGATGAAATGAAAGCCCGCGTCGGCTCTGGTGCCGTGCTGCTGATCGCCGATACTGGGGCGAAACCAGCAATTGCCGCAGGCGTCACCAAAGACCTGATCGACAAGCTGTCTGCCGTCGATCTTGCCCGCGCCGCCGCCGAAGCTTTGGGTGGCAAAGGTGGCGGTGGTCGCCCCGACATGGCGCAGGCCGGCGGTGTCGATATCACCTGTGCCGCCGCAGCAATTGCCGCCGCCGAAGCCGTGATCAAGGGATAAGCCATGCCAACCGCCCTATGGATCGCCCATGTGCACGTAACCGACGCCGAGGCTTACACTCGTTACGCCAAAGGTGCGACCGCAGCTATTGCGGCGCATGGTGGCGTTTTCCTTGCTCGCGGTGGCCGTTATGTGCAACTGGAGGGCAATGATCGCCCGCGCAATGTCGTCGCCCGTTTCCCCAGTCTGGAGGCTGCAGTAGCCTGCTACAACGCGCCCGACTATCAAGCCGCGCTCGCTCATGCCAAAGGTGCAAGTGTCCGCGATCTGATGGTGGTGGAAGAGGTCGACCCCGCCTAAAATTATCCACAATTTTCCTACAACCTGTGGATAGTTTCGTGCTACCCTTTCACAAAAGACGATTGTGAGGCCGTGCAGGTGTCAGTTTTCCAAAATTATTCCAAGGGGCACTGCTGATGTGCCGTTGGGCCGCGTATATCGGCGCGCCGATTTTCCTCGAAGAAATCGTCAGCCGCCCGCGTCATTCGCTGATCCACCAAAGCCATTGCGCCACCGAATGCAAAACCGCCACCAACGCCGATGGTTTTGGCATGGCGTGGTATGGTGCCAAAGATGAACCGGGTCTGTACCGCGATGTCTATCCGGCATGGTCTGATCCTAACCTAAAAAGCCTGACAGCGCAGGTGCAATCGGGGCTGTTCTTGGCTCATGTCCGGGCCAGCACTGGCACGGCAACCAGCCGCAACAACTGCCACCCGTTCGCGGTTGGCCGCTGGACGTTCATGCACAACGGCCAGATTGGCGGCTATGACAACTTTCGGCGCGACGCCGACATGATGATTCCCGATGCGCTGTACTCGCACCGCAAGGGCGCCACCGATAGCGAGGCGCTGTTTCTGATCGCCATCGCCGAAGGGCTGAACGATGATCCGATTGGTGCCATGCAACGCGCGACCGCCCGGCTGGAAAGCCTTAGCCGCGCGAAAGGGCAGGGCCCGCATATGCGCCTGACAGCGGCGTTTTCCGATGGCAAGACGCTGTACGCTTTGCGCTATGCCACCGATGATCAAGCGCCAACGCTGTATCACCGCTGGTCTGAAACGCGCGGCGGCCGTGCCGTGGTATCCGAACCCTTGGATACAGAAGAGGCGGATTGGGTTCCGGTGCCATCAGGCAGTTTCTGCACCTTCGCGGGCGACGGTGTGAAAATCGACGCATTCATGCCCATGCAGACGGCCCTCGCCGCCGAATAGAAAAAGCCGCCCCGAAGGGCGGCTTTTACAATCAGATCAATAGCTTCACGCCGATTTTGCTGCCCGCTTACGCTCATGCGGGTCCAGATGTCGCTTGCGCATCCGCACTGCCTTCGGCGTCACTTCGACCAGTTCATCATCGTCGATATACGCAATCGCCTGCTCCAAAGACAGCTTCACCGGCGTCGTCAAACGCACCGCTTCATCGGTACCAGACGCCCGCACGTTGGTCAGCTGCTTGCCCTTCAGCGGGTTCACTTCAAGATCGTTGTCACGGTTATGCTCGCCGATGATCATACCCGTATAAACCGGCTCCTGCACCCCGATGAAGAAGTGCCCGCGATCTTCCAGCTTCCACATCGCATAGGCCACTGACACACCACTTTCCATGGAAATCAGCACCCCGGCACGACGCCCCTCGATTGGCCCCTTATGCGGCGCCCATTCGTGGAACACCCGGTTCAACACACCAGTGCCGCGCGTATCAGTCATGAACTGGCCATGATAGCCGATCAATCCGCGTGACGGCACGTGCGCTATGATGCGGGTTTTGCCCACGCCGGCTGGCTTCATTTCCACCAGATCGCCCTTGCGCGGCCCAGTGACCTTTTCAATCACAGCGCCGGTATATTCATCATCAACGTCAATCGTGACTTCTTC
Source organism: uncultured Alphaproteobacteria bacterium (assembly GCA_963708425.1). Lineage (GTDB taxonomy): Bacteria > Pseudomonadota > Alphaproteobacteria > Rhodobacterales > Rhodobacteraceae > JACMNW01. Next base: position 40,838 of record OY970206.1, on the reverse strand, counting down.
AATCGGCTCGCAGCGCACACCGTCAATCGTCTGAAACAGAACGCGAGGACGCGAGATCGAAAGCTCGAACCCTTCGCGACGCATGTTTTCAATCAACACACCCATCTGCAATTCACCGCGACCCGCCACTTCGAACGCATCACCGCCGGGGGTGTCGGTGACTTTGATAGCAACGTTGATCTCGGCTTCTTTCATCAGACGCTCGCGAATGACGCGGGATTGCACCTTGGTGCCGTCCTTGCCCGCCAGCGGGCTGTCGTTGATGCCAAATGTCACCGAAATTGTCGGCGGATCAATCGGTTGCGCGGGCAGGGCAACTTCATTTTCCATGGCACACAGGGTATCCGCCACTGTCGCTTTCGACATGCCTGCAAGCGTGATGATGTCGCCAGATTCGCCCACTTCAATGGGCGACTGCGACAGACCGCGAAACGCCAGCACTTTCGACACACGGAATTGCTCCAGCTTTTCGCCGTCACGCGACAGCGCCTTGATCGTATCGCCCGCTTTCACCGTGCCCGCTTCTACCCGGCCAGTCAGAATGCGGCCAATGAATGGATCGGCGGACAATGTCGTCGCCAGCATCTGAAACGGCTCATCCCGGCGCGACAATTGCGCCGGCTGCGGCACATGTTTCAGCACCAGATCATACAGCGCCGACAAGTCCTTGCGCGGGCCGTCCAATGCCTCATCGGCCCAACCAGCACGGCCCGATGCGTAAAGCACTGGGAAATCCAGCTGGTCATCATCGGCACCAAGGTTGGCGAACAGATCGAACACCTCGTTCAGCGCACGATCAGGCTCTGCGTCAGGCTTATCAACCTTGTTCAGAACCACGATCGGCCGCAGCCCCAGCGCTAACGCCTTCGATGTCACGAATTTGGTCTGCGGCATTGGCCCTTCAGCGGCATCCACCAACAGAACCACACCGTCCACCATGCTCAGAATACGCTCCACCTCGCCGCCAAAATCGGCGTGGCCGGGGGTGTCGACGATGTTGATCCGCCGCCCATCCCATTCCAATGACGTGCATTTCGCCAGAATGGTAATCCCGCGCTCGCGTTCGATATCGTTGCTGTCCATCGCCCGTTCGGCCACGGCCTGATTGTCGCGGAACGCACCCGACTGTTTCAGCAATTCGTCCACAAGGGTCGTCTTGCCATGGTCAACGTGCGCGATGATCGCGATATTGCGAAGCTCCATCGGGAGGGTCTCTTTCATTTGTCAGCTTTGGCGCGGCGATACAGGAGATGGCAGTGAAAGGCCATAGCCCATGATGCGGCATGAATTGGAAAGGCCGGGGGCGCAGCACCCCCGGCCAAAAGATGAGTATTTAAGCGAAAAGGAAGCCGATTTAGCCCTTCAGCGCCGCGTTCAGATATTCGTCAACTTTTTCAAGATAGCCAATCGTGGTCAGCCATTTCTGATCGGGACCAACCAGAAGCGCCAAGTCCTTGGTCATGTGGCCATCTTCAACTGTATCGACCGTCACTTTTTCCAGCGTCTCGGCAAAGCGCATCAACGCTGCGTTGTTGTCCAGCTTGGCCCGGTGCTTCAAGCCGCCCGTCCAAGCATAGATCGACGCGACCGAATTGGTCGAGGTTTCCTTGCCCTTCTGGTGCTGCCGGAAATGCCGCGTAACGGTGCCGTGCGCCGCCTCGGCTTCGACAATTTTGCCATCAGGCGTCATCAGCACCGATGTCATCATGCCCAGCGATCCAAAGCCCTGCGCCACCAGATCGGATTGCACATCGCCATCATAGTTCTTGCAGGCCCAGACATAGCCGCCCGACCATTTCATCGAAGACGCTACCATATCGTCGATCAACCGATGCTCGTAAGCGATGCCCTTTTTCTTGAACTCCGCTTCAAACTCTTCCTCATAGACCTTCTGGAACAGGTCTTTGAACCGGCCATCATAGGCTTTGAGGATGGTATTCTTGGTCGACAGATACACCGGCCAGCCAAGGTTCAAGCCATAGTTCAGCGACGCCCGGGCAAAGTCGATGATGCTGTCATCAAGGTTGTACATGCCCATGTAGACGCCCGAAGACGGCGCATCATAGACGTCGCGTTCAATCACCGTGCCATCATTGCCGACAAACTTCATCGTCAGCTTGCCAGCCCCCGGAAAGCGGAAATCCGTCGCGCGGTACTGGTCGCCAAAGGCATGACGCCCTACCACTATCGGCTGCGTCCACCCCGGCACTAGGCGTGGCACGTTTTTGCAGATAATCGGCTGGCGGAAAATCACCCCGCCAAGGATGTTCCGAATGGTGCCATTCGGGCTTTTCCACATCTGTTTCAGGCCAAATTCTTCAACCCGCGCCTCGTCTGGCGTGATCGTGGCACATTTCACCCCGACGCCGTATTTCTTGATGGCATTGGCGCTGTCAATCGTCACCTGATCGTTGGTGCGATCCCGTTCCTCGATGCCCAGATCGAAATATTTCAGATCAAGGTCCAAGTAGGGCAGGATCAGCTTTTGCTTGATGAAATCCCAGATGATCCGGGTCATCTCATCGCCGTCAAGCTCGACAACGGGATTGGCGACTTTGATCTTGGTCATGTCCGGCCCTTTTGCTGTGGATTCGATTGCGATGCGTGTAGCGGAAAATGCAGGGCAGGGGAAGACGGTATGCGGTGGTATACAGATTAAGCGATGACGCTCATTCCCCGAAAAACGAACGCGTCTGCATCCGGACCCAATCCCACAACATGGGGGCACCTCCAGCGACCTTCACACCCACCCGCGCATGCAGCTGATCGGCCGTCACATCATACTCAACCCAAGTGCCGCCACCCGATTGCACATTGTGCATCACCGGCTGCACCCGGTCCAAAGCTTTAGCAAACAGCGCATCGGGGCTGGCAGCCGCTTCAAACTCTTCCCACAGCGCGCGCAGGTCATTGCCCAAATCGGTCGGCAAAAGGCCAAAAATACGGTCCGCCGCCCGCGCCTCGGCCTCGGTAGTCTCCGCAGACCCGTGTGCTGCACCGTTTGCCGAATGTATCGGCACATCGCCTACATCAATTTCCACCAGATCATGCAGGATCAGCATCTTGATGACCCGGTCGATAGAAACATCCGGCCTGGCCTGATCGGCCAGAACCAGCGCATATAGCGCCAGATGCCAGGAATGCTCGCCCGAATTTTCGCGCCGCGACCCGTCACATAACGTGGTCGCGCGCAGAACCTGCTTCAGCTTATCCGCCTCGTTCAGAAACGCGAATTGCTGGTCAAGCCGTTTAGTCAATGCCCGCCGCTGCTTTCCATGTGAATTTTCGGTGCGGCCTTGCCTTCGCGCTTGGCTTTCAGTGCCGCCTCGATAAATGCCCGCCCGCGCTGTTCAGCCCGGCGCACCCTATATGCTGTCAGAAACGCCTCTTGCATGGTGGGCGACGCGTCCATCAGCACTTTCGACACCTTGTCAAAAAACCGATCATCGCCCAACTCTTCCATTGCGGCAATCACATCGACAGCAAGCTTGTCGCCCATGTCTTCCAGAACGCTCATCTTAGCGCGATGCCTCGCCCAGCCGCCGTTTCACATAATCTGAAACCGTCGCAATCATCGGATTCATGTGCACCTCTTCGTCTTTGAAAAAGTGATCCGCCCCTTCAACCTGCGTGTGGGTGATAGTGATACCCTTTTGTTCATGCAGTTTGTTCACCAAATTCACGGTGTCTTTCGGCGGGGCAACTTTGTCTGCCGTCCCATTGATGATTAACCCAGAAGACGGGCAGGGGGCAAGAAAGCTGAAATCATACATGTTGGCGGGCGGCGAGACCGAAATAAACCCGGTAATCTCTGGCCGCCGCATCAGCAACTGCATCCCGATCCAGGCACCAAAGCTAAACCCGGCCACCCAGCAATGTTTCGCATTCGGGTTCATCGATTGCAGATAATCCAGCGCCGAGGCCGCATCCGACAACTCGCCAATCCCCAGATCATATTCGCCCTGGCTACGCCCGACACCGCGAAAGTTAAACCGCAACACAGTGAAGCCCAACTTATAAAAGGCGTAGTGCAGGTTGTAGACCACCTTGTTGTTCATCGTGCCGCCAAATTGCGGATGCGGATGCAGCACGATGGCAATCGGCGCGTCCCGGTCTTTTTGCGGATGATAGCGGCCTTCCAACCGGCCTTCGGGGCCTGCGAAAATAACTTCGGGCATAGGGCGTCGCCTGTCTCTTTCTTTGGAGCGATTGTTGACAGTTTCGCTCAGTCAATCTAGAACCATTCTAAAGGCCGCAAACGCAGCCTCGGTGTCGGTCTGAGTTAAGCGGCCCATCGGGTCGCGTCAATGGATTTGGCGGGGTAGGCTGCATGAAACTCTCGACCAAAGGTCGGTATGCGATGGTGGCACTGGCTGATTTGGCCAATGCCAAGACTGATGACATGGTGTCGCTCGCCGCCATTTCCAAGAGGCAAGACATTTCACTGCCGTATCTGGAACAGCTTTTCGTGAAACTTCGCCGCGCAGGACTGGTCGAGGCTGTCCGCGGCCCCGGTGGTGGCTACCGCCTTGCCCGCAGCCCCGATACTATCCGCATATCCGAAGTGTTGCAGGCGGTCGAAGAAACCGTTGACGCCATGCACACCGGGGCAGGGGCATCCGGCGGCGTCTCTGGCACCCGCGAACAATCCCTGACCAATCGCCTGTGGGAAAGCCTGTCGGCCAACGTCTACGTCTTCTTGCATCAGGTCCGTCTGTCAGACGTCATCAAGAACGACCTGACCCCATGCCCCGCCGTGCCATTTCTGTTTCGTGTCGTGGACGAGGTTTAATCCATGGCAACGTCGCGCCACTATCTTGATTGGAACGCCACCACACCGCTGCGCCCCGAGGCGCGGCTTGCGATGATGCAGGCGATGGACGTTACCGGCAATCCATCCTCGGTCCACAACGAAGGCCGCGCCGCCAAAGCCTTGGTCGAACGCGCCCGCGTACAACTGGCGGTTGCAATCGGTTGCAAACCCGCCGAAGTCATCTTCGCCAGCGGCGCCACCGAAGCGGCATCAGTCTTGTCACGCCTACCGAAGGGCCATGACGTTCTAGTAGACCCAACTGCCCATGATTGCCTTTGGTCCCATGTCAAAATGGGCCAAACGGCCACATCGACTGACGGCCATACCTTGGCCATGGGTTTGGCAAACAGCGAAACCGGCATCATCACCGAACCCCCAGCAAAAACAGACGGCTACTGGCCCTACGGTGCCCGAAAAGCCTCGTGGCTGCTGCTCGACATCGTGCAAGCCGTCGGTCGCATCCCGTTTTCGTTCGCGTGGAGCGGGGCCGACATGGCCATCATCTCAGCCCATAAATTCGGCGGCCCCAAAGGCGTAGGCGCGCTGATCGTGCGTGATGGCTTGGACATATCGCCCCTGGCCACGGGCGGCGGTCAGGAAATGGGGCGCAGGGCTGGCACAGAAAACATAATCGGCATCGCTGGATTGGGTGCCGCGGCCGAGGCCGCACAGCGCGACCTTGCCAATGGCGTATGGGAAGAAGTCGCCCAACTTAGAAATATTCTAGAAACAGCATTGTCCAGTGGTGCAAACAGGACTATTTCTGTAGGGAATAGCGGCCCTCGCTTGCCCAACACCCTGTGCCTGATCGCGCCCGGCTGGAAGGGCGAAACGCAAGTGATGGCAATGGATCTGGCTGGTTATGCCGTTTCTGCCGGATCGGCCTGCTCTTCTGGCAAAGTGCGATCCAGCCGGGTATTGCAGGAGATGGGGTTTGACGACGGGTTAGCGGGGCAAGCGATCCGCATATCAATCGGCCCCGGCGTGACGAAAGACACAGTGTTGCAATTCGCCGATGTGTGGCTTGCGCACTATGCCAAAGTACTGGCCCGAAAAGCCGGCTAACGGGGCCAAGCCCCGAACGACAAACGGAAAGAAGACCATTATGACCGCCTTGGATACCCCCGTTCTGCCGATGCCCGACCCCGAGTTGGACGTCCGTGATGGCGTCGACCGTGAAACCATCGAAACTGTGCAGGCGATGTCGGGCAAGTACAAGCATGGCTGGGAAACCGATATCGAAATGGATTATGCCCCCAAGGGCCTGTCCGAAGACATCGTGCGCCTGATTTCCGGCAAGAACGAAGAGCCGCAATGGATGCTGGATTGGCGTCTTGCGGCCTATCGGCGCTGGGTCAAGATGGTTGAACCGCGTTGGGCGATGCTGAATTACCCCGACATCGACTATCAGGATCAGTTCTATTACGCCAAACCCAAAAGCATGGATGTGAAACCGAAAAGCCTGGACGACGTCGATCCCAAGCTGCTGGCAACTTATGCCAAACTGGGTATTCCTCTGAAAGAACAAATGCTTCTGGCCGGTGTTGAAGGTTCCGATGAACCCCGCAAAGTCGCCGTTGACGCAGTGTTCGACTCTGTGTCCCTCGGCACCACCTTCAAGGCCGAACTCGCCAAGGCTGGCGTCATCTTCTGCTCCATCTCCGAAGCCGTCCGCGAACACCCCGAATTGGTGCAAAAATACCTCGGCTCCGTCGTCCCGCAATCTGACAACTTCTTTGCCACGCTAAACTCCGCCGTCTTCTCTGATGGCTCGTTCGTCTACATCCCGGAAGGCACCCGCTGCCCGATGGAATTGTCGACCTATTTCCGCATCAACGCCGAAAACACCGGCCAGTTTGAACGCACCTTGATCATCGCCGAAAAAGGTAGCTACGTCAGCTACTTGGAAGGCTGTACTGCCCCAAAACGCGATACACACCAACTGCACGCCGCCGTGGTCGAAATCGTCATTCTGGAAGACGCCGAGGTGAAATATTCCACCGTGCAAAACTGGTATCCCGGTGATGAAAACGGCAAGGGCGGCATCTATAACTTCGTCACCAAACGCGCCGATTGCCGGGGCAACCGCGCCAAAGTGATGTGGACACAAGTTGAAACCGGCTCAGCCATCACCTGGAAATATCCGTCCTGCATCCTGCGCGGCGATGACAGCCAAGGCGAATTCTACTCGATCGCCATCGCCAACAATTATCAGCAGGCCGATACAGGCACCAAGATGATCCATTTGGGCAAAAACACCAAATCCCGGATCGTCTCGAAAGGCATTTCGGCGGGCAAGGCGCAAAACACCTATCGCGGTCTTGTGTCCATGCACCCCCGCGCCACCAATTCGCGCAACTATACCCAGTGCGACAGCCTGCTGATCGGCGACAAATGCGGTGCGCATACCGTGCCCTACATCGAGGTGAAGAATAACTCGAGCCGTGTCGAGCACGAAGCGACCACCTCGAAGGTCGATGACGATCAACTGTTCTACTGCCGTTCCCGCGGCATGAACGAAGAAGAGGCGGTGGCACTGGTGGTCAACGGCTTCGTCAAAGACGTGCTGCAAACCCTGCCGATGGAGTTCGCGATGGAGGCGCAGGCCCTTGTCGCGATCAGCCTTGAAGGCTCGGTTGGCTAAGGTCTGAATGCAGAATGCGTAAAAACGACCCAAGTCTTTCTTATTTGCGCCATGGTTTGGCTGTCAACGTCTACGCAGACGACGACCCAAAGGTGCGTAACGATGGCCACGATCAATCTTTCGACAGCTTCGCAGAAGGCGGAATTCCAAGCCCGGCTGGCGCGCATCGAAAGCGGGGCCGCCAGCTCGAAATCAACCCTGTTTGTGGGCTTGGACGAAACCTATCTCGTCAGCAACAAAACCAACGCCAAACTGCAAAAGCAGGCCTTGGCAGAACCGCCAAAACCGCTTGGCCTGTTCGGCATTTTCCTGTCGCTGACCGTTGGGGTGCTGTCGTTGGGCATCGCTGTCTACCTGAAATTTGCCATGACGGGCGATGCCAACCCGCTCGACAATTCCGATGTGACGATGGCAATCAACGGCGGCTTGGGTCTGGTGATGGCGTTGTTCGGCGGCTACATGCTGAAAATGCCGATGCTGAAATACGCCCCGCTCACCGCGATGGGCGTCTTGGCCGGCGTGGTCAGTTTTCACAATCTGGTGCATTTCTACCCCGATCAGTTCGCCGACATGTTCTCGCCAGCGTTCGTGGAACAAGTGACCACGGCAACCGATGCGAAGTCGATCAACTGGCGCGGCAAAAGCTTCGTTCTCTAAGTACTTGTGCTAAAATGAACAATCGGCACGGTGCAGTATGACTGCACTTGCCCCGTCGCCAACAACTCAAATGCGCCCGACACTGACACTGCCCCCGGCAGAGGCTGCAGCGGTTGCCGAAGCCTATTCCGCCGCAACATCAATTTTGGAGTACGGCTCGGGCGGGTCCACCGTTCTGGCGGCCGAACTGCCCGGAAAAATCATCTTCTCGGTGGAAAGTGATGCAAACTGGTCGGCTGGCCTGCAGGCGTGGTTCGATGAAAACCCGCCCGTATCCACCGTTCACCTTCACACCGTCGACATTGGCCCGACCGGCGATTGGGGCACACCGATCAATCACCGCCGTTGGCGGCGTTATCACCAATACCCGCTCTCTGTTTGGGACCGCACTGATTTTGCTCACCCCGATGTGGTGCTGATCGATGGTCGCTTTCGGCTTGCCTGCCTGTTAACGGTCTTGCACCGCATCACCCGCCCGGTCGTCGTCTTGTTTGATGATTACCGCAACCGCACGGTCTATCACCGGGCCGAAACCTTGGTCCAACCCAGTTCGTTCATTGGTCGCATGGCGCGGTTCGACTTTGTTCCACGCAACTTGGCACCAACCGATCTGGCCATGTTCGTCGATGCATTCAGCCGCCCGGCATGACCGGGCCCAGAGGATAAAATGCTTAATATCAGTAACCTGCACGTCAAACTTGAGGCGGAAGATAAACAAATCTTGCGCGGCGTTGATCTAGTTGTCAACGCGGGCGAAGTCCATGCGATCATGGGCCCGAACGGATCGGGCAAATCCACGCTGTCCTATGTCTTGGCTGGCAAAGACGGCTACACCGTCACCGACGGCACTGCCACGCTCGACGACCTCGATTTGCTGGAAATGGACCCCGAAGATCGCGCCGCCGCCGGTCTGTTCCTCGCCTTCCAATACCCCGTCGAAATCCCCGGCGTCGGCAATATGACCTTCCTGCGCACGGCCGTAAACGCCCAACGCAAATCACGTGGCGAGCCTGAAATGTCCGCCGGTGACTTTCTGAAATCCGTCCGGGAAAAGGCCAAACGCCTCAGCATCGACGCCGAAATGATGAAACGCCCAGTCAACGTCGGCTTTTCGGGCGGCGAGAAAAAGCGCAATGAAATTCTACAGATGGCCATGCTGGAACCGCGCATGTGCATCCTTGATGAAACCGACAGCGGCCTTGATGTCGATGCGATGAAACTGGTCGCAGACGGTGTGAACGCCCTGCGCGATGCGGGCCGCGCCTTCTTGGTCATCACCCATTATCAACGCCTGCTGGATCACATCCGCCCCGACGTCGTGCATATCATGGCAGCGGGTCGCATCATCAAATCCGGCGGCCCTGAACTCGCGCTCGAGGTCGAAAAGAACGGCTATGCCGACATCGTGGCGGAGAGCGTTTAATGGCGCTTCCGCAAGCAAAACAAGACCGGCTGGCCGCCTTTATCGCCGGATTGAACCTTTCCAATTCCGGCTGGTCCGCCCATGCCCGCGCCGATGCCCTAACCCGGCTGTCCGCCATGGGCCTGCCCGACAAACGCGATGAATATTGGCGTTATACCGATCCATCGGCCCTAACCACGCCCGCAGCGCCTTCCGCCGCAGTCTTCGATGCCCAGGATGAGGCCCCGCTTTTCAACGCAATAGACCGCCTGAAACTGGTCTTCGTTGACGGCGTTTTCGACCCCTCGCAATCCGATGATCTGACCCTTTCAGGCGTCGAGGTTGACTTGCTATCGCAATCCGCAAACCTTGATATTCACTGGGCGCGTGACAGCTATGGCACGCTCGAAGCCCGCGGCCAATCACCCGTTCAGCGCCCGCTCGCCGCCCTGAACACTGCCTTCGCCACCGAAGGCGTGCTGATCCGCGTCACTGCCAAAGCCAGCCGCCCCATTTCTTTGGTTTATCTCCACAATTCAGATAGTTCCGACGTGATCCTGCGTCACGTTGTCAAGCTGGAACAGGGTGCAGACCTGACCATTCTTGAAAATGGCCCCGCCGCCGCCCGGCTCAATGCGGTGATGGAGGTTGATCTTGCCGCCAACGCCCGCTTCCACCACATCCGCGCCCAAGGTCGCGATCACGAACGTCACGCAACGACCCACATTTTCGCCCGCCTCGGGCCTGCATCGCTGTTCAAAAGCTTTACTGTAACGGCCAATGGCGCTCTAACCCGCAACGACGCGGTGATCGAGCTGATCGGCGATGATGCCGTCGCCCATGTTGCCGGTGCCGCCGTTGGCGATGGCAAATTCCTGCACGACGATACTGTTTTCGTCACCCATGCCGGTCTGCGCTGCGAAAGCCGCCAAGTGTTCAAGAAGGTGCTGAAAAACGGCGCTGTCGGCGTGTTCCAAGGCAAAATCCTTGTCAAACAGGGCGCGCAGAAAACCGATGGCTACCAGATCAGCCAATCCTTGCTGCTGGATGAGGATAGCCAGTTTCTGGCCAAGCCAGAGCTTGAGATCTACGCCGATGACGTCAAATGCAGCCACGGCTCCACCTCTGGTGCCATCGACGAAACGGCACTTTTCTACCTTCGCTCGCGCGGTGTGCCATATAAAGAGGCCCAGTCCTTGCTGGTGCTGGCATTCCTTGCCGAGGCAATTGGCGAAATAGAAGATGACGCCATTGCCGAAGACATACGCTCGCGGCTGGAAGGCTGGCTGGCACGGCACGGTCGCTGATGGCAGTGGTATCCGACATCGTCAAAAGCTGGCGTAGCCCAAGGGTGGTGATTCAAGGTCACTTGCAAAACCGCAAGACCGAAGCCTTCGCCTTCGGCCTTCTGGTGGCGTTCTTGCTGCTGGCCTTCGTCGCGCAATGGCCCAACATGTCGCGCAGCGCCTATCTTCACCCCGAGGCTCCGCTGATCCAGCGCATGCTTGCGGCGGGCTTGGCACTGCTGGCATCCATCCCGGTCTGGTACGGGCTCGCAGCCCTTAGCCATCTGGTATCACACCGTTTTGGCGGCAAGGGCAGCTATCTTGGCGCGCGTCTGGCTCTGTTCACTGCATTGCTTTCGGCGGCACCGCTGATGCTTCTGCACGGCGTCATCAGCGGCTTTGTAGGGCAGGGGCCCTTTGCCGCTGCGGCGGGCGCGCTGGTGCTGGGCGCTTTCCTGTATCTGTGGCTCAATATGCTGATCGCGGCGGAAAGCTAGCCTATGCATACGTCACTCGCCGCACTGCTGGAACTGGCGCGCTACACCGTGCAAAATCCGCGCGCCGCTGCCCGCTATCTGCTGGCGTTGCAATTGCCCGAAAATGCCCGCTGGCTGATGTTTCTGCTGGTTGCCACGGCATCGGCGCTTCTAATGCACATCGGCTTTAGCCTGCTGCCCAGGGCAGAGCAAATCTATCTATTAAATGCGATGTCCAGCCCGCTGCGCAGTGCCGCAATGCAAGCCGCATTTCTGTTGCTAACCGTTGTCGGCATCTACAGCATAGGCCGTTGGCGCGGCGGCACCGGCAGTTTTACCGATACGCTGCTACTGGTCAGCTGGTTGCAATTCGTCCTGCTGTGCCTGCAAGCGGTGCAGATCTTGGCGCTGATCATCCTGCCGCCAGTGGCAGAGATTTTGGGCGTTGTCGGCCTTGGGCTGTCACTCTGGCTGCTGACCCAATTTGTCGTCGAACTGCACGGCTTCTCGTCCGCATTGCGGGTATTTCTGGTGATGATAGGTGTGCTTTTTGCCGCGGCGATGATGGCATCAATCCTGATTGTGGCGATGGTGGGGACGGGGAGTTAGACCGATGTATGACGTCAACGAAATTCGCAGCCAATTCCCCATCCTGTTGCGGCAGGTCAATGGCAAGCCGCTGGTTTACCTTGATAATGGCGCTTCCGCGCAAAAACCGCAGGTGGTCATCGACGCCGTCAATACTGCCTACAGTCACGAATATGCAAATGTGCACCGTGGCTTACACTACTTATCTAACCTTGCAACCGACAAGTACGAAGCCGCTCGCACCACCATAGCCCGTTTTCTGAACGCGCCGTCCGAACACAACATCGTCTTCACCACCGGCACGACCGAGGCGATAAACTTGGTCTCCTACGCCTGGGCTGCCCCCCGCCTGCAAGCGGGCGATGAAATCATCCTGTCGATCATGGAACATCACGCCAATATCGTGCCTTGGCATTTCCTGCGCGAACGGATGGGTGTTGTGCTGAAATGGGTCGATATTGACGCCAACGGCAATCTTGATCCGCAGGCGGTGCTCGATGCCATCACGCCCCAAACCCGCCTCATCGCCGTTACCCACATGTCAAACGTCCTTGGCACAGTGGTCGATGTCGCAGCCATCTGCCACGGTGCCCGCGCCAAAGGCGTGCCGGTGCTGGTCGATGGCAGCCAAGCCGCCGTTCACATGCCCGTAGATGTCGCCGCTTTGGGTTGTGATTTCTACGCCATAACCGGACATAAGCTATACGGACCAAGTGGTTCCGGCGCGATCTTCATCCGTCCAGATCGCATGGCCGAAATGCGCCCCTTCCTTGGCGGCGGCGACATGATCCGCGATGTATCGCGCGATGCCGTCACCTATAACGACCCCCCGATGAAATTCGAGGCGGGCACCCCCGGCATCGTCCAGCAAATCGGCCTCGGTGTCGCACTCGATTATATGATGGGCCTCGGGTTGCATAATATCGCCGCCCATGAACGCGCCTTGCGCGACTATGCCCGCACGCGCCTTGCCGGGCTGAACTGGCTGCAAGTCCAGGGCAATTCCGCCACCAAAGGGGCGATATTCTCTTTCACGCTCGACGGTGCCGCACACGCGCATGACATCTCGACTGTGCTGGATAAACGCGGCATTGCCGTGCGCGCCGGCACCCACTGCGCCATGCCTTTGATGACGCATCTTGGGGTAGGGGCCACCTGCCGCGCCTCCTTCGGCCTGTACAACACGGAAGGCGAGGTTGATGCCCTGATTTCAGCCCTCGAATTGTGCCACGATCTGTTCAGCTGATGCTCAGAACCGGAAGGTGAAGGCAATCGCCCCACCTGTATCCACCTCGCCCGCGCGATTGCCGAAATTGTCGGAATGGGCAAGCGACAGTTTCATCTCCAACCCGTCGGCCAGCGCCGTCTGATAGCCAATCTCAAAGTCCACTTGGCGGCTCTCGGGTGCCAGGTTCACCGGCACCGCTGCAAACGACGCGGCGGCACCCTGGCGGTAAACCGGCAGATTGACGACCGTCTGACCCGAGGCCACCGCCACCGGCATCGCGACACCCAGCGTCAGTCGATCGCCATCGGCAAACACATTGCTTTGCCCGACCCGCAGCGCCGCACTATTGAACTGCGCCGTACCAGACCCGCTAAGGGCCGTCGATCCGCCAAGATCTGACAGCCCGACTTCGCCGGTCAGCGCCAGAAATGCGTTCGCGCCAAGGTCTTGTGCAACACCCAACGAAACCGATGCCATCATGGCTTCGTCCGATCCATCAAGGCTCATCATTTGACCATCATCGCGCGCCAGTTTCAGGCCAACCTCCATCCGTGTAGGGCCATCGTTCAGCACCCGTGTCAGGTTGATCCCCATACTGTCCGCCCCTGTCCGCGGCATCAGCACAGAAGCCGAAACCAGACCATCCGGCGAGGAAATGCTCATCGTATCGCCCCCAAACGCGGCGAATGGGTCCGCCAGGGCAGTTTCGTCTGCCCTGCGTTCGGTTGTCAGATCACCTGCCAAATTGCGCGACAGCAGGGCGGCGGCCCGCGATCCGGGCCGAGCGCCCGTCGTAAGTGCCCCCGCTGGCATCACAAAGCCCGCACTCAACGCGTCTTTTACAACAACGTCCGTGCTAGCTAATGACAGTTCCAAAGCATCGCCAAATGCGCTGCCAGTCATAAGGACTGGCGCATTCGTCGCAATAACCCCGCCGCTCGACAACGACATTGCCGTTCCGCCGATAGGCTTCAGCGCGGCTTCGATATCAAGGAAACCGTGGCCATATTTGATGGAATAGCCCTTGTTGAACCCAGTCGCGAGTTCCACTGTATCATCCGCCGCAAAGAACCCATCATCAGCCGACGCCAGCAAGCGAACCCGCAGTTCGTGCGGTGAAAGCGTCGGGAAAGCGTCTTGCAGCAAAGCCAGCGCACCCGAGATTTGCGGGGCCGCGAACGATGACCCGGTGGCCATTGTGAAACTCCCGGGCAACTGAAGGCTGATATCGGGGATCTGCCACGCGCCTTCGGCAACCAAGCACCAACGCGCAGCTTCATTGCAGTCGGAAGAAAGCATCTGGACGGAGCTTACATCGCTGCCACTGAAGGTCGGAACGCCGTTCGCCGCGGCAATCCATCCCGCTTCCAGCGAAGGCCGCACGTAGGGCAGCCCGTCCATAAGTGTTGAATGTTGCAACGTGTTATCGTTTGAAACGGCGAAAACGACCACACCGGACGCCGCGAAATTATCAAGCGAAGTCAGGTAGGCTTGGCTTGACGAAGATTGGTTGAACGCAATGTCAAAACCAGTCTGGTCAAGAAACAGGGTCGGATAGCCCCACGAATTGTTCCACGCCACGGCTCCCAAAGACAAAGCCGTGTTGCCTAGGTCGGCAAGCTTCTGATCGGTTTCATAGCTACCAAAAACCAGACGCGCATCCGGCGCCGTCCCAATAAAATCCGCAGAATCGCCCAAAGCAACGGCAGACACTATCGTCCCGTGTCCCCCTGAATCATCCGCACTGGGGTTCAGACCTTCCCAATTGTTCACAACCAGAACATTCGAGCCTGCAAATTCAGCATAGCCGGGAATGTACTCCCCATCTGAAACCGCAATAGTCGAACCAGTCCCGGTCACGCCCGCCATATGCGCAAATGCCGCGCCAGAGCTTCTAAGCGGGTTGCTAACCAGACCCGTCAGAACCTGCCCCGAATTAAGCTCAATCGTCCACCCGTTCGTCGACTGGCCATAGTAGCGCGCGTCGTTGACAAAAAGGGCCGCCGTCTGCGTCACAACGCCCGGCAACATGGCATCAGCAAAAAAAACCGCCAGAACGGAACCATCCACCGGGGCAGGGGCGCCAAATCGCGAAAGATACGAACTCAGGTCAGCGCCGCCGTCACCCGGCTTGCAGCCCGCAACAAGTGCGAGGCAAGACAGCGACATCCACAACGAAACCTTGCTCGGTGACACACGGCGGCGGGCAGCATCGGACATGATGATCATCACTCCTATATGACGGTACTATGATTGCCCTAAGCACGGTTATAGGCACAATTGTGCCCAACTCCGTCCAACTCTGCGGCATCTTTGCAGTTTGTTGCCCCAAAATCACGCTTCATGCTCAGCAATCACGACGCCTGATTGCCATTGAAAGCACGCTGCGCATGCGCTAAGCACCCGCGTAAGCACCCATAGCTCAGCTGGATAGAGCGCTGCCCTCCGAAGGTTGATGTCAAGGGGCGGTGTCGAAGAAGGGGATAGAAAAGACACGCGTAAACATGACCTTGCGCGCAACATAGATCGCTGGACTTTGCGCCGGTTTTTCGCGTAAGCACTGCGTAAGCAGTTGACGACAAAATCAAGACCCAATGCACCCATAGCTCAGCTGGATAGAGCGTTGCCCTCCGAAGGCAAAGGCCGCACGTTCGAATCGTGCTGGGTGCACCATTTTCCTCACCTTTCCAATGGTTTAGTCCGGAGCGTCTGCGAGGTCTCGGCGCTTACGCGGCAATTTCGCGTAAGCAATAGGATCGTCGCAGCATACTGAAACGGCGTCGTCGACCAACTTGGTCGTGCTTTTCTCCGTCTTTTTGGGGTCGGTGATGTGGGGCGGGCTGTGGCTGCAGGATCCGACCGTGCACGCTGTCTTGCCATTGCGTCGCAGGTGAGGTGATTGCCAATTTTGATAACAAGATTGGCTTCCGTCAAATTTTGCAGCCTCGATCGGCCGATGGTCTCATGGCTCGGGATGCGCCTGAAAGTGCGGCAGAAAAATCACCAGCCTCGTCAAAACACTGATTACTGACTGCGGGACAACAACCGCGAAACGCTCAATCCGGCCCGGATGACATATGGGGGCAGCGAAAGCGAGTAGTGACCGCAATTCAGCTCCAGAATGCCCGGAGCCGCACCGGCGGTCTGTAGCCTACCGACCAGTTGCCGCGACAGCGCGGGCAACACCACCGTGTCCCTCAAGGCGAAGACAAACTGAAGATCAAGATCGGTTCGCGCCAGTTTGTCGGCATGGTTTTCCAGATTGAGCGGGGCCCAGGCACGCCGAAGGTCGACCAATCCGACCTCGGCATCAAAGCTGGCACGGATGTGACGTGTGGCGCGGCCGGTCCAGACCATATCCGCAAGGCTTCCGGCCGAGAGGAGTAGGGCAGCCCTTCTGACGGCGGGATCATGCGCGGCAATCAGTCCGGCGACCCAGGAGCCCAAGCTCATGCCGAGTACCGAGATGTTTTGATACCCTTCGGTCTTCAGCACGCGTATGAGTTTTCGTCCGTCGAGCACGGCCTGTCGCACGGACTGGATGGTGCGGCCAAGGTTCGAACTAAGCATATGGTCGGCGTAACTCGAGGACGGACGGCGACGCTCAAAGTGATAGGGCAGGGCCATCTCGACCACGGTTATGCCGCGCCGCGAGAAGAAGTTGGCGAGTTTGGGTGACCGAGAGCTTGCGTTCCAATGGTGAAAGACCATGAGGGCACGGTCGGACGATTGCGCCTCAGTCACCTTCGCGCAGACAAGATCGTTCTCGCCCAGTCCAGTCGATACGCTCGAGCTGAACCTGATCCATCCGTCTTCCCGATCAACAACCGGATCCTGCGGGCTCGGGTCTTCGAAGAAGGCCTGGTCCGCCGCGGCCTGGTCCGCGAGCGCGCAGAATTCAGCGAGACTGGTCACCCCATGCGAGCCCGGAAATGCGAGCGCCGCATCGAGGGCGAAAGCGGTCTGCTCCTTTAGCGTGTCTCCGCGCTGCGCCCGTCGTTCATCCCACCGATCAAGCCATCTATGATACATTCCGGCGGCCTTTCAGGTTGTTCGTTTGCCGCGTCCCAAACGCTGGATCGAAGAGTCCGTAGATCGCCAGCAGCATTGAGGTGCACAGCAATATCGAGAAGCCCTCGAACGCCCCGATCAGAAAATAGGCAATGCCCGACAGGATCACGGCGGCCACCATCTTTCCAAGTGGTGCATTGAATTGGCTCCCGAGACCAATTCGAATGAGGCCATAAAGAAAGACCACATTGGCCGACAATGCAATCAGAAGGCTGGTATATTGGGTCGGCGTGCTGAACCGCATTCGATCGTTCGCAGCGTCCTTTCCAGAAAGGACGGACAACATGTCGCGGAAGAGCCAGTCCAGAATACTCTCGGCATTCGTTGTCAGATACACGCTCTGCAGCTTCATGCAGGCCGCAATCAGCACACCGCAAATCGTGCAACGAAAAATGCCTCGCATGATCCGCTGGCGGATATCGACGATTTCCTGTTGAGGTCTGCGATACTCGAAGGCTGATCGATGCTCGATTTCCCAGAGATCATGCACCAAGGTGTAGAGCAAAATAAGACCGACGAAGAAAAGGTAGAAGCACAGGCACATGTAGAGATACGCGAAACCGGTGAAGGCGATGGCATGATGCACTGAATAGGTTTCGGGGAGTCCAATCGCCACAGACCCCCAATCGATGGCAAAATCACCACCGCCTTGCAGCAGCGGAATCAAGCGGACGCTGATCCACTGAAACAGACCAGCGAAGCCCAGGCAGATGAGGAATACTGCCCAGTACGTGGTGGCCGAGCCCTCAACCTTCGGCACCCAACCGGCGTCGCTTCCCTCGCCGCCACTGGCGGCCAAGACCTTTGCGCGCCCTTCCTTCTTCCAGAAAACCACCAGATCTCCCGCGAATGCGAAGAAAAGCGGCATGAAGACCATGAAGAGGACGGTCCAGTTCGGAGACCAGAGGAAGCCCACCTGCTTGGTGACGCCATCTTCCCGGTCAAATGTGACGCTGTGAATTCCGAGGAAGTATGAAAAGAACCCAAGTGCGACGGCGCCGGCAAAGACGGAGGCGGGAAGGTCCAGGGGAGATTGGCGGCCAAAGAACGCTTCGGATTTCCTTGGGAGACTGAATCGCCGCTGCGGTTGCTTTGAATTTTGCAGATTCGGAGACTTGAGGGGTGGCGAAGTGTCATCGTTCGGCGTCAGGAGATCGGCGTCCGGTGGGTCTTTAGCGGGTTCCTCGGCGGCTTGTCGTTTCCGCCGCCTGCTGGCAGCGAGACGAGACTGCGACGCACTGAGCTCCGCCTGCCATGCGCTTGTTGCTTCCGGGTCGTCACACCCGAATATCCTCGCCAACCACCGAATGTTGTCCGAGCTGATGCCGGTGTCGTTGTCCTGGAACCAGAGCTGAACGGTCCGCAACTCGACCCCAGACTGGTTCGCGTCGATCTGTGAGATGGCCGTGGCAAGAAGATCGGGCGTCCAGGGCCCTTGCGGGAACCCACTCTTGTCCACGGGGCGACCGGCACCGGCAGACGCAAGGCGCTGGAACAGTGCCTTGAAGTCCCCGCCGTTCGTCTCAGGCAGGATGAAATATTTTCCGTTCTTGATCAATGTCTTGAAGGATCCTTTTTCGTCCTGCTTCGCAACGCTTCGTATCACGTCGTGACTTGGTTTTCTATCGCGACGCAACCTAAGCGTGCGGAACTCCGCTTCATCTGATGCGGCCTAAGTTTCCGGCGCGCGGCACAGACTGGTCCGCAGCAACTCAAGAGCGGGCGGAGTGCGACAGACCTAATCAGGAGGGCAAGCGAAAGGTGCCTATTGAAATGAGACATCTGCACTACGTTGTTGCTGCCTCCCGGTGGGGCAGCTTTCGGCGTGCGGCAGCGTCTTTGGGTATCGAACAATCGGCCATCAGTCGGCGTATCCGCGATCTGGAGGATGACATTGGGGCCGCTCTGTTTATCCGACATTCGGGCGGAGTCATCCCGACGCAAGCTGGAAAGAAATTCTTGCGGCATGCCAGGCAAGCGTTGAACGAAGTCGCCCATGCCGCCGCCAATGTCGGGCCGATCGGTCGCGGAGACGAAGGCTTGGTTCGAGTTGGTATCTTCTCGTCGCTGGCGTCCGGCTTTCTCGCGCAGATGCTGCGCGCCTACAGTGATCGTTACGCCGGAGTGCACATCGACATCATCGAAGGGGGCCCGTCCGATCACATCGCGGCCGTGCGGATGCACAAGCTCGACGTGGCCTTCGTCACGGGAGCCCCGTCCCAAGCGGATTGCGATGCAGCGCAGCTCTGGACCGAACGGGTCTTCGTCGTGCTCCCGAGCGATCATGCCCTGGCGGAACGGGAATGCATTCACTGGGACGACTTGCGCGACCAGGCCTTCATCGTCAGCGAGGGTGATCCCGGCCCGGAAATTCAGGATTTCCTCATTGAGCGACTGGCCAATCTCGGGGTCCATCCCGCGATCGAGCGTTACCGCGTAGGGCGCGACAATCTTATGCACATCGTCTCCCTCGGGCGCGGGCTGACGCTGACAAGCGAAGCTACAGTTGCCGCCCGGTTTCCGGGCGTGGTGTATCGACAGCTGGACGGTGAGGCACTGCCCTTCTGCGCAGTGTGGTCCCCTGATAACGACAACCCGGCACTCCGCCGCCTGCTGAGCCTTGCAAGATCCATGGCGAAGGACAAAAGTCGCTGCTCACTCTCCGCCACTGCTAACGAGCACTTTAAGAAGTCGGTGCCGGCCGCCCCGTCTCCGAACTCCGCCTCGCCTTCGCGAACCCGCGATCCGTCGCCATGAAGCGTTCGATCATCGGCACGATCAGTTTCGCAGGCGCACCGACGGGCTTATCGGTTTCCCGCGCCAGCGCCTCTGCATAGGCGACAAGGTCGCGGTGCACGGAGGCGGGCAGTTCCACGGTCAGCTTCACCGGTTTGTCATCACTTAGTGGGCCAAGCTTGAGTTTCTGCATGGCTATCTCCGGTACGGCTCGAGGATGAGATCCCGCGTCACGACGATCCGCAGTTGAAAGCCGGGGCGGATCGTCAGGGTCGGGGGGATCGCGAGTTGCTGGCGGACGATCTCCTCTCCAGCAGAGCCTATGGTATCCTGCGCGCCGTCGCGCAGTGCAGTGGCGATACTGTCGCTTTCGTCGGTCGCGAGTTCCGCGCCGATGTTCAGGAGGGTCGAGAGGGCTGCGGCCTGGGCAAGTCCCCACCAATGGCGGTCGACCCGGTCTTCGAGACCGGCATAGCCGGATACATCCGCGCCCTGCAGCCGCTCCAGGACCAGCGAGGTGCCGTCCGGCAGGATCAGGCGGGTCCAGACAAGGAGAACCCGGCGCTGGCCTGCGCTGATGCCGCTGTCATATTCGCCGACGAGACGCGCGCCTTGGGGGATCAGCAGGTACCGGCCGGTCGGGCTGTCATAGACATTCTCCGTCACCTGCGCGGTGATCTGGCCGGGGAGGTCGGAGCGGATGCCGGTGATGAGCGCAGCCGGGATAATGGTCCCGGCCTGCAGAATGAACGGCGAGGCCGGGGCCGTGAGGCGATCCTGCGTCACAGTCTCGCGGTCGGTCGGCGCGTCGAGGAACACGGTCCGGCTGTCTTCGGACATAGCCTCGGACCGGACAACCGGACCTTCTCCCGGCACGCCCGTGGCAAGACCGCCCATCGGGGCCGCCTCTGTGGACTGCGTGTCGAAGAACAAGGCGCTGGTGCGGGCGGCTTCAATCTCGGCGAGGCGGCGTTGTTCGGCGGGGTCCGGTCCCGGCAAGGGCGATGCCGGTATCGGCTTGCCCGCTTCCATCGCCCGCAGAATCGGACCGCCGAGATCGCCGGGCAGCGCGGGTCCAAGCTGCGGAATGCCTGTGTAGTCAGACGGCAGGCGCTGGAGCTCATCCGCCGTCGGGCGGTTCTCGGTGGTGAAGAGTTCGTTCTGACCCTCACTCAGATCGCGACCTTGCAGGGCAAAGATCAAAACACCGCCGATGCCGACACAGGTGGTCATCATCAGGACGGTGAGAACCTTGCGGGAGAGGCGCATGACCCGGGGCGGTTCCACACGCAGGCGGAACGCATCCGCCGTGGTTTGGCGCGGATCGGACGGACGGGCGGGATTGGTGCTGCCGTCGCTCATGGCGCGGGCCTTGCGTCGCTGCGGACGATGCGCACGACCTGCTGGTTGCGCCCGCCAAGCCGCAGTTCGGCGGCGGCGAAGAGGCGGTCGACGATCAGGACATTCCGATAGACCCGCGCATTCACCAGCTGCGCCGTGCCATCCGCACCGATGACGAAGAGCGGCGGCATCTCGCCCTGCACGATGCCCTGAGGAAAGACGACATAGACGCGTCTTGCGTCATCGAAGACCGAGACCGGTCGCCAGGGCGGATCGTCGCCGTGCAGCATGTAACGGTAGTGGCGCTCGGCCTCCGGCGGGATTGCGGGCGTGTTGGGCAGTGGCGGCTGGAGGCGAGTTGGGGTCTCTGGGTATGCCCAGGCGACGAGCGGCATGTAATCGTCGGCGCGGGCGCGGAGTTCGATGAGATAGGTGCGGCGGTCGGTGTTGATCACGAGGTTGGTGGTGATGTCGGGGCTCGTCGGCTTGACAAGGATCTGCACCCGGCGGTCACGCCCGGAGCCGCTGGTTGTATCGCCGATGATCCAGCGCGCGGTATCGCCTGCCGCGATCGGGCCGGAGCCGGTGAGGCGCTCGCCCGGTTCCAGCGACAGGCTGGTGATCTGGCCGGGGGCGGCATAGAGCTGATAGAGCGCACCCTCGCTGTAGGGAAAGATCTGGATCGCGTTGTAATAGCCCGCACGACGGGGTTCGACCCGGGCGGCGGCATTGGCGAGCTCAACACGTGCCTCCGGGGCAGCGGCATCGGTGGACCCGCCGCGCGACGGGGTCCAGGGCGGTGGACTGTGCAGCGGCGGTGCTGCAGCCTCGATCACTGGCGGCGGGGGCGCATCCAGTGGCGGCACCGTGGTGTCATAGTCGATCTCGGGCGGTTTCCAGGTCGCGCACCCTGCGAGGATCGACGTGCCCAGAAAGAGTGCGACAAGGCTTGATCGGAATGGATGGATCATTCTTCCAGCTCCTTCGACCAGTTGAAGGCGTGGACATAGATGCCGAGGGGATTGGCGCGCAGGCGCTCGGCGGTGCGCGGGGGCTGCACGCGAATGGTCAGGATCGCGGTCCAGTGTTCGGTGCTGGTCAGGCTGCCGTCCTGATAGCGCCGTTCGGTCCAGGCGACGCGGAAACTGTCGGGCGAGGCGCGAATGACGCTCGAGACATCGACGGCGATCTGCATCTCGCCGACTTTGGTGAACGGGTCCTCGGCACGAGCGTATTCGTTGAGGGCGAGGGCGCCGCGATCGGTGGTGAACTCGTAGGCGCGCAGCCAGTTCTGCCGCACCACGACCGGATCGGCGGTGATCGCCCGCACCCATTCGATGAAATGCGCCAGGTGATAGGCGATCTGCGGATCGGAGGGCTCGTAACCGGCGGTGGCGGGTGCCACGGCCTGCGCCTGGCCAAGTTCATCGACCTGCACGACCCAGGGCACCACGGTGCCGCGCGCCGATTGCCAGACGAGACCGAACCCAAGCCCGGCCGCAAGGAACAGCGCGCCGAAGGCCATCAGCCGCCAGTTCTTCGCCTGCACACGGGCCGAACCGATCCGCTCATCCCAGACCTGCGCCGCCTTCTGGTAGGGCGTTTCCGGTTCCGGGGTCTTGCCGTAATGGGTGCTGGAGCGCTTGAACATCAGCTGTCCTTTTCCGAAAGGGAGATCGTGGTGCCGGACCCGGAGCCGTCGCCGGACCGGACCGCGTGTGCGGCGGCCGTCGCACCGTGGCGCAGCGACGCGGCGCGGGTGATCCGGCCTGCCCAGGCCGGAGGACCGCTCCGCGCGGCTTGCACTGACCCGTTTGCTCCAGGTCCGCCTGCTGCGTCAGGACCAGCGGGCGCCCCGGTTCTGTCCACAAGCGCTGCGCCGCCGCGAGCGGCACTGGCAATGCCGCGACCGGCTGCCCCCGCCGCCATGCCCGCACCACCGATCCCGACCGCAGTTGCGCCACCCGCCGCGAAGGCTGTCCCAACGGCCGCGCCTGCGCCGAGCTGCGGTCCACCGGAGATCAACCCATTCGCGATGCCCGGGCCGAAGATGCCGAGGCCGAGGAGGGCCAGGGCGGCGAGGACGATGGCCATGGCATCCTCGACATTCGGCTGCGCACCGCCGAACCCTGCGGTGAACTCGGCGAAGAGCGTTGAACCGATGCCGATGATGACGGCGAGGACGAGGATCTTGACGCCGGAGGCCACGACATTGCCGAGCACGCGTTCGGCGAGAAACGCGGTCTTGCCGAAAAGCCCAAAGGGGATAAGCACGAAGCCCGCCAGCGTGGTCAGCTTGAACTCGATCAGGGTGATGAAGAGCTGGACGGCGAGCAGGAAGAACGCGAGGAGCACCATGATCCAGGCGAAGAAGAGGACGGCGATCTGGATGAAGTTCTCGAAGAAGCTGACATAGCCCATCAGGCCAGAGATGGACTCGAGGATCGGTCGGCCGGCGTCGAGGCCGACCTGCGCCACGCGACCCGGGCGCATGAGGTCGGCGGTGCTGAATCCGGTGCCGCTGGCCTGCAACCCGAGCCCAGCGAAGCTTTCGAAGACGATGCGGGCCAGGTTGTTCCAGTTGCCGATGATATAGGCGAAGGCGCCAACGAAGATCGTCTTCTTGACGAGCCGCGCGAGGATGTCGCTGTCCGCCCCCCAGGCCCAGAAGAGGGAGGCGAGGGTCACGTCGATGGCAATGAGGGTGGTGGCGAGAAACGCGACCTCGCCACCCAACAGTCCGAACCCAGAGTCGATATAGCGGGTGAAGACCTCGAGAAAGCGGTCGATGACGCCGGTGCCGCCCATGATCTCAGTTACCCTCGCTGGTTGCCAAAGCAGGGGTCAGGAACCGCCGCCGGGTCTCTGCCCAAAGGGCGAGACAGGCGGCATCCTGCGTTGCGGCTTCGCCGATGCTCTGGCAGCGCAGCAGTTCGGACTGCTGCGGGTTGGGCGTGGAATTGGTGGGGGACCGACGTGTAGCAGCTTTCTGCCCGTCCTGGGTGACTTCACCAATCATGCCGATCACGATCATCGTCAGGATCATCGCGGTCCCGAGCAGGATCAGGCCTTTGCCGAGCAACGACCGGCTCATGGCCGGAACATCGTGGCATTGCCGGGCTGGTAGCCGTCACCCGGCTCCAGAAACCTCCGGCGCTGCTCGGCGGCCTGTTCCTGGGCGGCAGCTTCTGCGGCGGCTTCAAGGCTCGCCGCGCGGGCCTGCGCCGCCAGAAGGGCCGTCAGATCCATGATCTGCTGGGATTGCAGGGCGAGGATCTGGTTGCCGGCCTGGGTCGCCTGCAGGGCTCCGGTCGCGTTCTGGCTCGCCCCGATCAGGCTTTCCATCTCGGCGCGACCGGTCTCGAGATTGCCGACGACGCCCGCCTGTACCCGCATCGCGTCTTGCAGGCTGCCGACAGTCGTCAGCCAGCGGTCGCGTGCGCCGTCGATCAGAGCCTGATCCGTGGCGGTGGTCGAGGCCGCGCCATAGTCGGTGGCAAAGGCTTCGTCGATGGCCTGCACATCATAGGCAATCTTTTGAGCTTCGCCGAGAAGCGCTTGAGTCTCCGCGACCGATTGCTGCAGCGCTTCGAGGGAAGACGTCGGCAGGCTCGCGAGATTGCGCGCGTCGTTGATCAGCATCTGCGCTTCGTTCTGCAGTTGCGCGATCTGCTGGTTGATCTGCTCCAGCGCGCGGGCGGCCTGCAACACGTTCTGGGCGTAGTTGCTCGGATCATAGACAATCCGCCAGGCGTAGGCAGGTTCGGGCGGAATCGCGATGAGGACTGCGGGCGAGCCGAGCAACAGGGCGGCGAGGCAGGAGATGTGACGGTGTATGTAGGTCATAGAGTTATCTCCTGTTCTGTTGGAAGGACGGGCTCCGTGATGGAGGACGACAGGACCAAGTCCGGGATCAGGTCAGCGGCCCAGTCGAGGCCGCGTTCGCGGAGCCAGGCGGCGGCAAAGCCGTCCCGCCCGCTCGCGGCTAGAACCCGCGCGATGGCCAGTTGGTCGGATTTGGACGAGGTGGCTGTGAAGGTGAGGGCAATCTCGCCGAGACCGAGGTCGAAGAGGCGGTTGCCGCGCCGCGACTGGCAGTAATAGTCGCGCTTCGGGGTGGCTTGGGCCAGAATCTCGATCTGGCGGTCGTTGAGGCCAAAGCGGCGGTAGATGCTCCTGATCTGCGGCTCGATGGCGCGTTCGTTGGGCAGAAAGAGTCGGGTCGGGCAGCTTTCGATGAGGGCGGGGGCGATGGCGCTGCCGTCGATGTCGGAGAGCGACTGGGTGGCGAAGACGACACTCGCGTTCTTCTTGCGCAGGGTCTTCAGCCATTCGCGGAGCTGCCCTGCGAACCCGTCATCGTCGAGTGCCAGCCAGCCTTCATCGATGATCAGCAGCGTGGGCGACCCGTCCAGCCGCGCCTCGATCCGGTGGAAGAGATAGGCAAGGACGGCGGGGGCGGCGCCAGTGCTGATCAGGCCCTCGGTCTCGAAGACCTGCACCCGGGCGGCTCCCAGGTCCTCGATCTCGGCATCCAAGAGGCGTCCGAAGGGGCCGCCCAGGCAATAGGGCTGCAACGCGCGCTTGATGTCCAGCGATTGCAGGAGGACGACAAGGCCGGTCAGGGTGCGCTCGCCGATCGGGGCGGAGGCGAGCGAGGACAACGCCGACCAGAGGTGATCCTTCACCTCCGGCGTGACCGGGACGCCTTCCCGCGCGAGCATGCTGGCGATCCAGCCTGCGGCCCAGCTGCGCTCGGCGGCGTCTTCGATTGGCGCGAGCGGCTGCAGGGCGATCGGCTCGGCGGCATTGTCGGACAAGGCTCCACCCAGATCGTGCCAGTCGCCGCCCATGGCGAGGGCTGCTGCGCGGATCGAGCCGCCGAAATCGAAGGCAAAAACCTGGGCGCCCGCATAGCGGCGAAACTGCAGCGCCATCAGCGCCAGAAGCACGGACTTGCCCGCCCCGGTCGGGCCGATCACCAGCGTGTGGCCGACATCGCCGACATGCAGCGAGAAGCGAAACGGGGTGGCCCCCTCGGTGCGCGCGAAGAACAGGGGCGGTGCGCCCAGATGGTTGTCGCGTTCCGGTCCGGCCCAGACGGCGGAGAGCGGGATCATATGCGCAAGGTTGAGGGTCGAGACCGGCGGTCGTCGGACATTGGCGTAAGCGTGGCCCGGCAGAGAGCCGAGCCAGGCCTCGACGGCATTCACCGTCTCGGCAATGCAGGTGAAATCCCGACCCTGAATGACCTTCTCGACGAGGCGCAGCTTCTCGTCGGCGCTCCGTGGACCCTCGTCCCAGACCGTGACGGTTGCCGTGACATAGGCCTCGCCGATCAGATCGGTGCCAAGCTCCTGCAGCGCCTCGTCGGCATCCACCGCCTTGTTGCTGGCATCACTGTCGAGGAGCGTGGAGGCCTCATTGGTCATGATCTCCTTCAGAATCGCCGCAACGGATTTGCGCTTGGCGAACCACTGGCGGCGGATCTTGCCGAGGAGCCGCGTGGCATCGGTCTTGTCGAGGAGGATCGCGCGGGTGGACCAGCGATAGGGAAAGGCGAGGCGGTTCAATTCATCGAGAATGCCGGGCGTGGTGGCCGAGGGGAAACCGGTGATGGTGAGAACGCGCAGATGCGCCGGGCCCAGCATCGGGGCAAGACCGCCGGTCAGCGGCTGATCGGCGAGCAGCGCGTCGAGATGCATCGGCACCTCGGGGACACGCACCGATTGGACCTTGGTCGAGATCGTGCTGTGGAGGTAAGTGAGGGTTTGCGGGTCGTCGAGCCAGGCGCATTCCGGCATGAAGCCTTCGATCAGTTGCAGCACACGGTCGGTGCGGTCGATGAATCCCGCCAGCAGCTCATGCGCATTTGCCCCGGTGCTTTGGTCGCGCCCTTCGTAAAGATAGCGCTCGGCCCGCGCGGTTTCCTCGGCGGGCGGCAGATAAAGGAAGGTTAGGAAGTAGCGGGACTCGAAGTGTTCCGCGTTCCGCGCTGGCGCAGCGTCGCCCGGCGCATCGCCATCCCGCTCCCCCTCGAACGCCGCCTTGCGTTCGGCTTCGACCAGCGCCGAGGCCGCATCGGGAAACCCGCTCGTAGGGTATGCGGTTGTCGGCTTGCGCTGTGCCTCGACGAAGACCACCCAGCCCGATCCCAGCCGCCGCAGGGCGTTGTTGATCCGGCCCGCCACGGCGATCAGTTCAGCGGGCACGGCGCTTTCCAGGTCCGGCCCCCGGAACCGGGCGGTTCGCTGGAAGGAGCCGTCCTTGTTGAGGATCACCCCCTTCCCCACCAGTGCCGCCCAGGGCAGGAAGTCCGCGAGCTGGCGGGCGGTGCGGCGGTATTCGCGCAGGTTCATCATGGTGGCACCCTCAGACCGACAGATGCGCGGGAATGCGCAGATGGCGGCGCACGACATCGACGAACAAGGGATCGCGGCGGGCGGCCCAGACGGCGAGACCATGGCCGATGGCCCAGATGATTATACCGACAAGCCAGAGGCGCAGGCCGAGGCCGACGGCCGCGGCCAGCGTGCCATTGGCGATGGCAAGGGCGCGGGGCGCGCCGCCAAGCAGGATCGGCTCTGTCAGCGAGCGGTGAACGGGGACCGAGAAGCCTGGGATGTCGTCCTCTGCGTGCATCACACCACCACCCCGCCACCGAAGGAGAAAAACGACAGGAAGAAGGACGAGGCGGCAAAGGCGATCGAGAGGCCAAAGACGATCTGGATGAGGCGCCGCGCGCCGCCCGAGGTGTCGCCGAAGGCCAGCGTCAGCCCGGTGATGATGATGATCATCACCGCGATGATCTTTGCCACCGGGCCTTCGATGGATTCGAGGATGGATTGCAGCGGCGCTTCCCAGGGCATCGACGAGCCTGCCGCTTGCGCGCCTGTGGCCAGGGTCAACGCAAGTGCTGCGGCGATGCCGAGGACGGGGAGTACTGTTGGGAGATGGATCACGGACCTGAGCATCAGGCGGCTCCTTCTGGAACGGAGTTTGCAGGGGTGAGGCGATAGTCGCCGGTCGGGCCAAGACCCTCGACGCAGGCCAGCTCAACGAGGCGGCGGGAGGTTCCGCGCCCGGCCAGCACGGCGATGAGATTGATCGTCTCGGCGATCAGCGCGCGGGGCACGGTGATGACGGCTTCCTGGATCAGTTGCTCCAGACGGCGCAGCGCGCCGATGGCGCTGCCGGCATGGATCGTGCCGATGCCGCCGGGATGGCCGGTGCCCCAGGCCTTCAGGAGATCCAGCGCCTCGGGGCCGCGCACCTCGCCGATGGGAATACGGTCCGGGCGCAGCCGCAGGCTAGAGCGGACCAGGTCGGAGAGCGATGCGACGCCGTCCTTGGTGCGAAGCGCCACAAGGTTCGGCGCCGCACATTGCAACTCACGGGTATCCTCGATCAGCACCACCCGGTCGTCGGTCTTGGCGACCTCGGCCAGAAGCGCGTTGGTCAGGGTGGTCTTGCCGGTCGACGTGCCGCCCGCGACGAGGATGTTCTGGCGGGTGGCAACCGCAGTGTGAAGGCAGTCGGCTTCGCCCTCCGTCATGATACCTGCCCCGACATAATCGGCGAGTGTGAAGACCGCGACGGCGGGTTTGCGGATCGCGAACGTCGGGGCAGTCACGACCGGTGGCAGCAGACCCTCGAAACGCTCGCCGGTTTCGGGCAGTTCGGCGGAGACGCGCGGGGCGCTTGCATGCACCTCGGCCCCGACATGGTGTGCGACCAGCCGGATGATGCGTTCGCCATCGGCGGCCAATAGGCGCTGATCGGTTGCGGCAAGGCCAGTCGACAGGCGGTCGATCCAGAGCCGACCGTCGGGGTTGAGCATGATCTCGACGACCTCGTCGTCCTCCAGAAACCGGGCGATGTCCGGGCCGAGGGCGGTCCGCAACATGCGGCTGCCGCGAGAAAGTGCCTCCGAGTGCTGGAATGAAGTTGTCATGCGCGTCCCCTCAGGTGGGGCGTCAAATGACGGCCCCGGATCGGGGTCGATTAAGAGAACCGGAAACCGTCGCTGCGCAACAACTTCAAGGGCGTAGTAGGGAGTTGGCGTAGAAAGACAGGTAAACGGCAGGGCGGTTCAGGAGGCCGGGCAGGGGGCTGGTCAAAAGACCGGCCAATCAGTGTGCGGTTGTTCGAGGCGCGCGCGGCGAATGCCTCGAAAGAGCCTTTCGGCGACATTTGGACGAGATGCGGCGGCAGGGATCGCTTCGCACCTGCAGAAACGCACCCGGCCCATAGCCGTCATTCACGGCGTGTCCGTCGCCGCGATGCATCTCCCTCGAAGCAGCCGTTTGTTGACGTCGCAGCATTGCTACCGCCACGCGGTCTGCTGTGCGGGGGCAGATGCGGCGGTCGGGCTGCCTCAACAGGGCACAGCAAGTTCGTCTGCGTGCCGTTTTCCGGTTGGTTAAGCCCGGGCCGAAACAGAAGCTTTATATGGGATCGCAGTGCCATGACTTGCCGTCCCATGACGCGATGGTTCTGATGCATCACTGCCTTGTCCCGCCGCAAACGAGGTTCCCCTGACAACACCCCATCGGAGCATTCTTTCTGACAAAGCTCCATGACTCAACAATCCGGCGCGAGCGCGCGCCAGCCTATGAAGCAAAGCACCAGCATGATCGCATTCGATACGAAGTCGATAAGCATGAAAACGGTGAAAATTGGATTGGCTATCGCGAAATGGTAGTTGAACCAGAAGAATGGAAGCAGGCCGATGCCATAGGCCAAAAAGGTTATGCGCGTGAACCGGCTGAAGGCCGCAAAGAGACCCGAGATCATTGCTTGGGCGCCGAAGCAGCCTATGAGCACGCGTGAAGCCTGAGTATCAATCCGATGCTCAGGCCTAAGGCCAAGAGCCTCGACATTGCCTGGTGCCAAGACACACCATGCGCCGAGGATGAGGAACGGCCCCGCCAGAATCCACTGTGCCATGAGGGCCGTGCGTTCGGAACGTACAGGCATTTGATTTTCTCCAGAGTCAGTCATGTGGGTGCCCGTGCGCGGCATTGTCAGAGGAATTGCCGTACTGACTGATTGAAGCTCCCTCAACTAGATCTGGGGGCATCAGTCGCTGTATTCCAAGGCATTCGCCGTGAAGCAGAGCCGCGCAACCCAACAACTGAGCGACCATAATCCTGGCAGACCGGTTTCCTCTGACATTACCCCGGTGCCCTATCACTGGCGCTGACTCCCTTTTTCAGCCTCTCTTTTCGGTACGTCACGGCAAGGTGGCGGCACGCCGCGCCAGCCCAGAGAGATTGAGCGCGATGCGGCGACGGAAAGCTGGAATGCTGCTCGCCAGAGCGAACGCAAGATTGCGCAGTCGGCGCTTCCATGGGCTGCGGAGGGTCGCAGCGGCTGTTAGCCGTCCGGCCAGCTTTAGCACGCTCGCCGCCGCCGGACGACGCAGCCTCTCGTACTCGTCGAGTCTCCGCTCGGAAGCTGTTCCTCGCACAACGTCCGACATGAGCCGCCCCAGCGTGCAGGCATCGACCAGACCTGTGTTCATCCCCTGGCCTCCAGCTGGGCTGTGGGCATGGGCCGCGTCGCCGATCAGGAACACTGGCCCGTTGCGATAGCTTCGCGCCAGACGATGGTGCAGTCGAAAACGCGAGCTCCACCCGATATCGATGACGCGCCCGACCGAGCGCGTCTTCGGCCCGCGGCGGTTCAGCAATCTCTGGATGAATGCCGCGTCAGGCTTTTCGGGCGCCTCGTCCGCCGTAGCGACGATCCGGCAAGTGCCGTCCGGCAGCGGGGCTACGACCACGAGGCCCTCGGGCGAAAAGAACAGTGTCACCTCATCGCGCCGAGCCACGCCCGCAAGCCGGACGTCGGCTAGTACGAAGGACCCGTCGTAGACCGCCCCATCGAACGGGATGCCGGCCGCCTCGCGAACAGAGCTGTGTATTCCGTCGGCGGCTACGAGGAACCGGGTGGTCACCTCGAACTTGCCCTCGGCTGACTGAAGCTGGGCGTGAACGATGCCACGCTCTTCCCGGTAGCCCAGAAAGGTTACCCCGCGCCGCACCTCGCCGCCGAGTTCGGCCAGGCGGTCCAGGAGGAGCGCCTCGGTGCGCTGTTGCGGCAGCATCAGGAGGTAGCGGTGCGTCGATGGCAGGTCGTCGAAGCGAATGTTGCCAAGCAGGCGGTCGCGGTCCCGGAAGGCGAAGTTCTCAATTCGCCGGCCCTCGGCAACCATCGAACGGGTGACGCCGATCCGGTCAAGTACTTCAAGGGTGTGGGCATGGATCACAGCGGCGCGCGAGGTGGTCTGCAAGGTCTGCTCCCGCTCGACGACTAGCGGGCGGACGCCCGACTGCGCCAACGTGATTGCAAGCGCAAGGCCGGTCGGACCGGCACCGACGATCAGAACTTCAGTGGATTTGGGCAACATCTTTGGGTTCCTTGTGGCAGGGAAGTTTCTGCCATCAAGCTATAGGAACAGCCCTTCGCCCGTGCACCAGACGCAAGGATCAGCACCCTTACCATCGGTCTGTCCGGTTCATACTGAAGTATGTGGGGCAGCCGGCTAGGGTCAAATTCGGCAGGCCTCAGCCCGGGATCACGCCGGCAACCAGGCCGAGCATATCAGCCATCCGCACGAGGTCGGGGAGGGTCCGGGCACCCATCTTGCGCATTACCGAGCCGCGGTGGATCTTTACCGTGATCTCGCTGAGCCCCAGATCGCCTGCCACCTGCTTATTCAGCTTGCCCGCCGTCACCAGCACCATCACCTCACGCTCGCGCCGGGTGAGGCACTCGTAGGCCCGGCGCACTCCCTCGCTCTCGTCCCGGCTGCGCCGCGCCTCCGCATCCCGCGCCATCGCAGCCGAGACAGCGTCGAGCAGCTCCTGGTCGCGGAACGGCTTGGTCAGGAAGTCCACTGCACCGGCTTTCATGGCGCGGACCGTCATCGGGACATCGCCGAAGCCGGTCATCATCACGATCGGCAACGAAATCCCGTGCCGGTCGACTTGCGACTGGAACTCCAGACCGCCGATGCCCGGCATCCGCACGTCTAGCAGGAGGCAGCCCGCGCTGCCGTCCCGCCAGCCGGCTAGAAAGTCCTGCACCGAGGCGAAGCAGCGGCAGGGCTGGCCGACCGACGCGAACAATGACTCGAGCGCGGCACGAAGCGAGCGGTCGTCGTCAACGATGTAGACTGTGGCTTGCTGCATCATGGCGCCAGATGCCCACGTGTTCGGATATGATTCTATCATATTAAAGTATATCCAGCGATCATCCTCGGCGCGAAGTGGTCAACGCCCGGACCCGGGGCCAACCGGCCGGGATCCGGCCGCAAACCCAAACCACCGGATGATCTGGCACATGCCGAGGCATGAACGCGACAGACGATGCGCCGAGCGATCTAGCCCCACGCACGATCACTTCGGCTAGGCATTTCAAGCAGTGTGCTGCCACGGCCGGATGGTCCGGCACGCAACCTCAGCTACGGAGACTGACTTCCATGAAAATCTTCACCTTGCCCCTCACCGGCCTAGTCCTTTCGGCCAGCATGGCCATGGCCAATCCAGGTCACGATCAGCATGCAGCCTTGCTGGGGGTCGATCCCGCACTCTACACCGAGGCCGAACTGATCGAGCTCGGCGTCGCGATCCGCGAGAACGATTCCAGCGGGATTGCCTTTGTGAAGAGCCGAGCCGAGGGCGTCAGCGCCTCGAGGGGCGCAGTCGACTACGCGCCGAACAGCCATCAAGGCAAGGACATGTTGGCGAGAATCGCTGGCGTCAATCCGGAACTCTACACGGTGGCCGAACTGATCGAGCTCGGCAACGCGATCCGCGATAACGACTCCAGCAGGATTGCCTTTGTGAAGAGCCGTGCCAAGGGCGCCTTCGACCACGCGCCGAGCAGCCATCAAGGCAAGGACATGCTGGCGAGGATCGCTGGCGTCAATCCCGACGACTACACGCTCGCGGAGCTCGCAGCCTTGACCTCGAGGCAGAGCGACGACTGATCGGTCGCTTGCTGACGACGGGTGCGAGCGCGCCCTACTCCCAGTCCCGCCCGCACCTGCTTTCCCATATTCGCTCCACAACTCAATCTGCTATACATCCCGCGACATTCCGCTCGTGAAACCAATGAGTCACTCACTGCGCCTCGTTCTTCTCCTATCCACCTTCTGGCGCGCTTGCCGACCAGGCAGAGCAATCATGCT
The DNA here is from genome assembly GCA_963708425.1 of uncultured Alphaproteobacteria bacterium. GTDB lineage: Bacteria > Pseudomonadota > Alphaproteobacteria > Rhodobacterales > Rhodobacteraceae > JACMNW01. Next base: position 7,397 of record OY970206.1, on the reverse strand, counting down.
TCTCCTCGCGCTCGCTTTGGCACTGCCGGCGCCGCTCCGCGCCGAAGCGCTGCGGCACGTACTAGTACTTTACCCTTACGGCGGCTCGCTGACCCTGACCAACGTCGCCGCCGAATCAATGCGAAGGGCGCTGATTGGGGATTCCGCGATGCCGATCGTGCTGCACCCATTCTATCTCTCACCGCCGATGCCGACGGCCGGGGACCTTGCCCGCAGTGCCGAGGCGCTGCGTAAGCGCAATGACGAGACCCCATTCGACGCCGTGGTGGCACTAAACACCGATGCTCTCCGCTTTGCGATCGAGTATCGCGAAGTGTTCGCGCCGAAGGCGCCGGTGGTTTATTGCTGCGTCAACCAGGCGATCCTCGACTCGATGGCGCCGCTGCCGCCGCAAGTCACCGGGGTCAGTATGGTGTACGATATTGGGCGGACGCTTGACCTTGCACTGGCGCTTCAGCCAGAGACCAAGCACGCCTTCCTGATATCCGGCACCTCGGAGATCGACCTCGGTTGGCTGACTGTCTACCGAGAGCAACTGGCGCGGCACGCCGAAGGTCTCGACATTCAGTACCTTGTCGGGTTGACCTACGAAGAAATGGCGGCACGGCTCGCGACGCTGCCGCCCGGTTCCGTGATTTTGGGCGGCACTCTCTTTGCGGACCGCACCGGCAGGGCAATGATTCCCAGCGAGATCGGCACGTCGCTTGCAGCCGTCGCCAACGCGCCGATCTACGCCCCGACTGAACCCTATCTGGGCCAAGGCACAGTCGGGGGTTACATGGGGACCTTTGATACCGCCGGGATGGAGACGGCAGCGATCCTTCTGAAAGTGCTCGCGGGGACCCCGCCGACGGAACTGCCGCCACATCCGACGGAGGCGCTGGGCTATTGGGTCGATGTCCGAACGTTGGAGCGCTGGGGCATTCCCGAGGGGCGGCTGCCGGCGGGAACCTCGCTGCTGTTCCATACCCCAACTCTCTGGGAGCAATACCGGCTGGCGCTGTTCCTGACGCTGGCCCTGATCCTGCTGCAGAGCCTGCTGATCCTCGCGCTGTTCGTCCAGACCGCGAGGCGGCGACGGGCCGAGACCGCCGCCCGAGCCTCGTTGGCGGATCTCGCTCGGGTCACCCGGCGCACCACGATGGGCGAGATGACGGCCTCGATTGCGCACGAGGTAAACCAGCCACTCGCTGCTATCGTAGCCAATGCCAACGCTGGGCTGCGCTGGCTGAGCCGTCCTGAGCCCGATATGGGTGAGGCGGTGCAAGCGCTGGAGCGGATCTCGCGCGATGGGCAACGGGCGGGTGACGTAATCTCGACCGTCCGCGGCATGTTCAGCTCTCGCGACGAGCAGCACCGGGCGCTAAACTTCGCCCGGCTGGTTCGCGACGTGCTGACGCTCACCGAAGGTGAAGCGACAGCACACGAGGTCGTACTGCGCGCCGACCTGCCCACCGACCTGCCGCGGGTGATGGCCGACCGGGTGCAACTCCAGCAGGTGGTGCTGAACCTCGTGATGAACGCGATCGAAGCAATGCAGTCGATGCCGGTCGTCCGCCGCCGCCTTGCCCTCTCGCTGAGCCAAGAAGCCGGAACCCTGGTCCTTCTGGTCGCTGACACCGGTCCAGGCATTCCCGCGGACCGGGTCGCACAGGTGTTCCAGCCTTTCGTTTCCGGAAAGCCCGGCGGAATGGGCATGGGGCTGGCCATATGCCGCTCGGTGATTGCCGCGCATGACGGAAGTCTCGCGATCGAAAGGACCGGGCCGGAGGGCACCACTTTCCGAGTCGCCCTGCCAGCGGTGGTCGACGGGGACGGTGGTGCGGCTCAGGCGGTGAAAGACGTGCGCCATCGACAATCCGCAAGATAAACCATCGTACAGCATGACTTCCGCTCCAACATTGGCGAGTTTGGGGGTCTTCGCTCAGGGGCAACCGCTCCGAACCTTGCGTATTTAGGACCCCGACGTGCCCGAAAGCCCATTCGTTTCCGTCGTCGATGACGATAGCGCCGTCTGCGAAGCCACCAGCGGCCTTCTGCGCTCTCTTGGCTATTCGGTGCGCACCTTTGGCTCGGCCGAGGAGTTCCTGTCGTCGGATGCCGCAGACGGGACCGGCTGCCTTATCACCGACCTGTCGATGCCCGGCCGCAGCGGCCTCGACCTCCAGTCGGACCTCATCCGGCTCGGTTACGGACTGCCGGTGATCTTTGTCACAGGCTTCGCTTCGCCGCAGAACCAGGCCCGGGCCATAGCGGCTGGCGCGGTCGGCTTCCTCTCGAAGCCCTACAGCGAGGCGCGGCTGGCCGAATGCCTCGCCATCGTCTTCCCGCCACCCGCCGCCTGAGACCTACTGGTCCCGATACGCCGCTTCTCGCGCGCCATACCGAGGTATGAGACGCTCAGACCAAGCGCCGATCCCGCCGTCCTGCAGTTCAATGCACCTGGCGCGCACTGGCGGATAGAACTGCATCCAGTCCCGTACCGTGACGCCAGGAGGCAAAAATGCTCACGATTCTATCTCTCCCCCTCAGGGCGCTGACCCTGATTGTCCGCGCTGAGGCCCTCAACCGCCACCGCCGTGCCTTGGAAGCGCTCGACGACCGAATGCTGGCCGATATCGGAATAACCCGCGCCGATCTGAACGACGCCTTCCGCGAGACGCGGGAGGTCGACCTTTCGCGCGGGACGCTCTCGGCCCAAGGGGCGAATTGATGACGCGCCGCGCCCCGCTCATTGCATCGGTCGGCGTTGTCAGAAGTAAGTTCGGGTGGCGCCGTCCACTGACCGCCTCACTCGGCAGTTAGGCAAAGCTCCAGGTTTGCTGGACTATTGCCAAGCAGTCTGACGCGACCGCCCCTGAAATTCCTCGTTCACAAGTTGGCAGATCAGTTTCTTCTGAAAACACCCAGGGGATGAATACGGGTGTCGTTGATGCCTGCACCCTCGGCAAACTCCTCTCTGAAACCATCCTTGGGCGCGCGGACGAAGCAGCACTCGACAGATGCGAGGCGTTGCGCCGCCCCGCTGCATCAGAGGTTCTTACCTCGCGGGACGGCTCACCGAGGCAGCAACGCTCCGCTCAGCCTGGAAGCGGCAGCTTCGCAACCTGGGTCTTGGCGTCGCAACCAGTATTCCGATCTTCCGCAACCGGTTGGCCCTCAACCTTTCCCGAATTTCCCGACGATCCGCGACACCTTTCTGAACCGACGATCAACAGCAGGAGGAATTGACGTGAACAGATCTATCTTTGTGCCAGGCGGGACGCGCATTGCTCTCATATTCTATATGATAGCTCTCGGTCTGGCCGTCTTGGTTCGGCTGGCGGTTCCTGTGCTTGGTTTAGCCAGCAATGTCGTGACCATGCTCACACCCGCCGCTGCGGCCGTAATCATGCTGACCCTGGTCTCTCCAGAGGGCGATTGGCGAAAGGCGGTTTCGGACCTGGGGCTCACATCAGCAGGTCTCAAGGGCTGGCCGCTTGCTATCGGTGGACCTGTCCTGATCCAAGTCTGCGCATTGGTCATACTGGTGTCACTCGGGCTCACAACGCTGGTAAGGCCCGAAATGTTGGGTCCGATCGCATTCATCGTCGCCATGCTCATCGCAAACCTTATCGCCGGGACGGTGTTCGCCCTGACCGAGGAAGTGGGATGGCGCGGATACATGCTGCCCCGCATGCGGGGTATTGGGCTCGTGCCGGCGATGCTCGCCGTCGGATTTCTCCACGGCGTCTGGCATCTGCCGTTGCTCCTGACCACCGACTACTATCATTCCACCGGCAACCCTTGGATCGTTACGCCGCTGTTCCTGGTCACGCTGACCCTTGCTGGGGTGTTCTACGGGTTCCTCAGGGTGTGGACCGGTAGCATATGGCCGGTGGCCATTGCGCATTCGGCGGTCAACATTTCCTGGGGTCTGTCGCGCGAAGTATCGGCCACGCAGTCGCCCGCTGTGCTCGAATACATCGGCGGAGAAAGCGGCCTCGTGATGATCACTGGGCTGCTGATCGCCGATTTGTTCTTGATCCGGTTGATGGCGAGATCAAGCCACAGCCGCCTCGTTGTGGAGCAATTCTGAAATGGAAATCATGCGCTCGTCCGGGTTCATCACAGTTCTGAGACGCCACCCGATCACCGCCTTCGTCTTCCTTGCCTACGCGCTTTCGTGGTGGGCGTGGTTCTGGTACCGCGCCGATCCCGAGAATGTCGGGGCGCCAATCCTGCCGATCGGGCCGCTCATCGCCACGGCGCTGCTGCTTCCCCTGATTGCCGGTTGGGCAGGGGTGAAAGAACTCGTCGGCCGCATCCTGCTTTGGCGCGTCGGCTGCAGGTGGTATGCACTCGTGCTGGGCCTGCCCGTGCTCCTGACCTTCTCGGCGGTCGGCCTGAACATCCTCTTCGGAGCGCAAATTCAGCCCGAGTTTGCGCTGCCGGATCCCGTCAATATGGCGATCCGTTTCGTCTTCATCTTCTTCTGGATCGGCCTCGGCGAGGAACCGGGCTGGCGCGGCTTCGTACTGCCGCGGCTTCTTGCTCGGCAAACGGCGCTCGTCGCCGCACTCATGCTGGGACTGATCCATATGGTCTGGCACTTGCCGCTCTACGGGCACGAGTACGATGCAGCGAATGTGGTGCCTTGGGGGATCAGCGTCTTCTGCTACTCGATTGTGATTTGCTGGGTCTATCGTCACACCGGCGGCAGCATCCTGATGCCGATGCTTCTGCATGCATCCAACAACACAGTTGCCGTCGTGTGGAGGATGTTCGATGGCGGCGACCAACTGCAGCTCTGGTGGATATGGACCGGTCTCTGGCTGATCGCCACGATCATCGTCGTGGCCGCCAACGGGTCGACCCTAGGTCGAGACAGCGTCAGACGAGTGGATGAGCTTCCCGGATAAGGCGTCGGCACGAACTGGGAAATGAGGTTGGAAATGGTGCCGAGAAAATCAAAGTCAAAGATGGAGATTTCCCATGACATTCAATGGTTTGCACTCGAAGAGGACCGATCCTGCCGGAGCCGGTAGCGTGCTTGCGCGCCACCCTGTTGCGGTCGGCTTCCTTCTGATGTTCGCTTTGACCTGGCCAATCGAACTTGGACTCGTCGCGCACTCGCGCGGTCTGTTGGAACTCGAGTTCCTGCCGCTGCTTGCACTTTTTGTCGGCTTGGGCTTCATGGCGGCGGCGTTCATCATGTCAGCGTTGGTGAATGGAGCTGCGGGACTCGTCGTCTTTCTGCGGCGGCTTCTTATCTGGCGGGTTGGTTGGATATGGTATGCCATCGTTCTGCTGGGGCCTCCAGTGTCCTATCTTCTGGGGATTGGCATCCATGTCCTGCTCGGCGGATCGAGCCCCGATTTCCTTCAGCCGTTCGTCCGGCAGCTCGTGCCACCAAGCTTTGGTCTGGCGGCTGCCGGGCTTGCCTTCTTTCTGTTCCAGGTTGTGGCCAACGGCGAGGAGTTCGGCTGGAGGGGCTATGCTCTGCCGAAACTGCAGCAGCGCTACTCGCCGTTGGTGGCTAGCGTTATCATCGGGCTGGTCTGGGCGCTGTGGCATGTGCCGAAGTATTTGACGGTTGGCGATCCCCATGATCTGCCATTCTGGTTTTTCAGCCTCAACATACTCGCCTACGCAATCCTGTTCTCGTGGGTCTTCAATCACACCGGCGGCAGTCTCCTTATAGCACTATTGTTCCATGCGGCGATCAACACCGGAATCGTCATGCTGCCGATCATGCCCGCCGTGGTCGGTGATGTTCGCCCTCTCGTTATCGCATACATTCTGCAGGATATTGCTGCAGTCGCAGTTGTCGCCATGGCGGGCTTGAACTTGGGGCGAACTCACTGGTTAGGGGCACTCCCAAGTGATGTCCGGGTAGGTTTCATACATTCGTGCCGAACACAGGAACCGGGCGATGGCGTGCTCGCCTCATTGCTTAAAAGTTGGAAGTAAGAATGCACCTCAGATCCTTCTCGTTCGGCCCTGACCGGACACTCGGCCAACCGGCGGTGCCGCCGCGCAGCGTTCCCCAGACCGGTCATTGAGGAAAACTGCAGTGAAGCTCGCCGAGCTAAGTTTTGCGAACTGAAGTGTTGCCAGCTTTAAGACGCACCCGGACAATGGTCGGGTTTTCTCCGACGCGTTCGACCTCAGCGATGCCCGAAGCTTCCACCAGGTTTGTTAGCCGTGGAAACCCATAGTTGCGAGCATCGAAGTCTGGAGCTTGCTTCGCCAGATGCGCTCCAACTTTCGCGAGATTCGCTTGGCCATCTTCCTCGGCTGTCGCACTTATCGCCATCGCCAGCATTTCGGTCGCGGCGGCGTCGAGCGTGGTTTTCGTGGAACCCTGCCTTTGACGAGGTGCCTCGAGAGGTGCCACTAACCCCTTATTCCCGGTGTCCAAGGCGACCTTTTGATCTGTTCCAGGTGCAATCAGGACATCGAAATAGACGAACTTGTCGCAAGCCGTAATGAACGGACGAGGTGTTTTGCGTTCGCCAAAGCCATAGACGGTTACGCCTTGTTCCCGGACGCGAGCCGCGAGACGGGCAAAGTCGCTGTCACTGGAGACGATGCAAAACCCAGAAAACCGCCCAGTATAGAGTAGATCCATTGCGTCAATGATCATCGCACCATCGGTGGCATTCTTACCGGTGGTGTAGGCAAACTGCTGAACCGGCTGGATCGAGTGTTCGAGCAGGCAGTCCTTCCAGCCATTGAGGTTCGGCTTGGTCCAATCCCCATAAATTCGCTTTACACTTGCTGTGCCGTAGTTCGCGATCTCAGCGAGCAACCCGCTGACAATCTTCGGCGACGCATTATCGCCGTCGATCAGCAGCGCCAAGGTCTGGTTCTGTTCATTTGGCATCGTTGTCCCCACTCAGTTCCTTAAACGCTATCTGGCAGGGACAGCAGGAAGATGTCCACGGATCCCGTCAGTCCGTCCGTCTCGCGGGGTTGAGCGCCAGCGAACGGTTCGACCCTATGCGGATAGCCGAGCCCATTTCATGCTGCCTGGTGGGGTTCCCCACAGCCGCCGTTTGGGCGACGCCGAAGCAGCATGTTGTGGGTACCGGAATGCACGCGATGCTGGTCCGTCAGAAGGCCTTCCAAATTCTTCCACGCCGAGCTTGCGGTGGGTTCGCCCCGACACCATATTCGGCGCTCTACAGCAAATCGCATACCGAATGGAGGCTCTTGTGGCGATCAATCGTAAAGGCACTTCGGGCAAGGTGGCCTCTCTGGCCGCCGACACCGTGTTCAAATCGGGCTCCTCACAGATCGCCCGGAGGCTGGCCGGGTCGGCTTTGTCTCAGTCCCGCACCAACCGCCAAACAGGCGCAGAGATGGAAGACCTTGCCTCAAAGGTGCTTCGAAGTGATCGCTACTCTGAGAAA